>JBBCGJ010000001.1:2400000-3600000 GCA_037200985.1 Rhizomicrobium sp. | reverse complement strand
GCGCGGGCCGCGGGCATGACGGCGAGCGGGCTCAACACCCAGAGCCATTTCCTGGTACGGCTGGGCCATCGCCATGACGACGTCACCATCGATCCGTTCAACGGCGGCGTGGCGCTGGAGGCCGGCGCCGCGCTTCCGGCGCAGCTCGGCGACGCGCATCTGGCCCAGGCGGTCGGCGATACCGACGTCCTGCTGCGGCTGCAGAACAATCTGAAACTCCGCGCGCTGGAGAACGGCGACGCCGCCCGGGCGCTGGACGTGGCGATGCGCATGGCGCTGATCGCGCCCAAGCGCGCCGAGGTATGGTTCGATCTGGCCCGCCTCAACGAGAATGCCGGGGTGCTCGGCGCCGCGCGCAAAGCCTATGAGCGCTGCCTTGGCCTCACGCCCGCGGGCGAGGCGCTGTACAACGAGATCGTGCTGTCCCTGTCGCAGCTCAAGCGCCGTCTGAACTAGGAGCCCGCCATGCTGACCGTCGCGATCCAGATGGACCCGATCGAGAAGATCGACATCAACGGCGATTCGACCTTCGCGCTGGCGCTGGAAGCACAGGCGCGGGGGTATTCGCTTCTTTATTATGGGCCGCGCGATCTGTCGTTCCGCGACGGCAAGGTCACGGCGCGCGTGCGTTCGCTGAGCGTGCGCGCGGTCAAGGGCGATCACTTCACGCTGGGCGAGAAGGAGGTCTTCGACCTTTCGAAGGCCGATGTCGTGCTGATGCGCCAGGACCCGCCCTTCGACATGGCCTATATCACCGCGACGCATATCCTGGAGAACCTCCATCCCAGGACGCTGGTGGTGAACGATCCGGCGAGCGTGCGCAATGCGCCGGAGAAGATCTTCGTCACCCAGTTCGAAGGGCTGATGCCGCCGACGCTGATCACCACGGACCGCATCGAGATCGACACCTTCCGCGCCGAGCACAAGGACATCATCGTCAAGCCGCTCTACGGCAATGGCGGCGCCGGCGTCTTCCGCATCCGCCAGGACGACGAGAATCTCGGTGCCCTGCTGGAGATGTTCACCGCCTTCTATCGCGAGCCGGTGATCGTGCAGCGCTATGTCCCCGAAGTGCGCAAAGGCGACAAGCGCATCATCCTGGTCGATGGCGAAGTCGCGGGCGCGATCAACCGCGTGCCGGCGGCGGGCGAGGCGCGCTCCAACATGCATGTCGGCGGCCGCCCGGAGGCGACCGAGCTGACGGCGCGCGAAAAGTATATCTGCGCCACGATCGGCCCGGAGCTGAAGCGCCGCGGGCTGATCTTCACCGGCATCGACGTGATCGGCGACTACCTGACCGAGATCAACGTGACGAGCCCGACCGGCATCCACGAAGTCCGGCGCTTCGGCGGCGCCGATATCGCGGCGCTGGTGTGGGATGCAATCGAGAAAAGGAAGACGGCTTAAGCCGGGTTACTCCGCCAGCCCGAACCGGCTTCTGTACCGCGCGTCGATGTTCGAGAGCGGGAAGTAGATGAACACGTCGATGGTCGAGAACTGCTTGTCGATCACCGCGCCGTCGCCGATGCAGCCGCCCGCGCGCAGATAGCCCTTCAGGAGCGGCGGCGAGGCGCGCATGCCTTCCTTGGGGTCCACCGCCTCTTTCGGCAGCCGGTCCATCGGCACGAAGAGTTCCGGCCGCGCCTTGACCGCGATGGGAGCCGGAATCGGGTGGAAGTAGTGTAGGTAAGACAGCGGCAGCGCGATGGCATCCGGGTCGGTCCCGGGGAACGAGGCGCAGCCGAACATCACATCGATGGAGAAGCGTGCGACATAGGCTAGAAGCCCTTTCCACAAGAGCTGCAGGGTCGTGGTGCGGTTGCGATAGGCCTTGAGCACGCAGGAGCGGCCGAGCTCCAGGAACCGGGTTCCCGGCGGATAGCCGTTCAGCATGCCGGAAATGTCGAACTCGCCCGCCGTGTAGAAGCCGCCGGCGCGCGCCGCGTCGATGTCGCGGGTCAGCCGGTAGGTGCCGACGACCAGGGGGACACCGTCGTCGTCCAATACCGAACGGTCGACGACCAGCAGGTGGTCGCAGACCTCGTCGTATTTGTCGAAATCGCGGCGCGCCTCGCGCATCGCGGGCGAGGGCACCGCCGCCATCTCTTCATAGAAGACGTGGTAGCGCAGCCGCTGGGCCTGCTCGACTTCGCTCTCGGTCTCCGCCAGGCGCACTTCGAGGGCGCCCGCCGTCGCCAGGACGGGCCATTGCGCAAGTCGGCCCTCGAACGGGCCAGGCTCGTGGATGTTCACCAAGCGAACAGATCCCAAGGGTGGACGCCGACTTGGCTGCAGCCAGCTGGCCCGACCCGAAGCGCATTTTACCTTAAGCCCCCGGATACAGGCAAACGATCACGCCGCCGCCGCCCGTGCGCGCAGCGCATGGATGCGCGCGAGCGCCAGGAAGAGCAACAGGCCGGGTATGCCCGCCAGGCCGCAGCCGATGAAGAACACCGCATAGGCGTGCATCAGGTCGCCGCCCCGCCCCAGCCACTCCACCACCTCGCCCGAGAAGCCCTTGAGGAACTTTCCCAGCACGGTGTAGCTCGCGGCCAGGAGGGCGTATTGCGTCGCGGTGTAGCCGAGGCTCGTCAGGCTCGACATATACGAGACCAGCGCCACGCCGGCGAAGCTGGTCGCGACGCTGTCGAAGATCATGACGGCGATGAAGGCGCCGATATCCGTCTTGGTCGTCGCCAGCACCGCAAAGGCGGCGATGGCGAGGGCTTGGAGGATGCCCCCCAGGATCAGGGCCCGGATATAGCCGAAGCGCAGCGCGCAGAACCCGCCCAGGGCGATGCCGGCCAGGGACGCCGCGAAGCTGAAGGAGCCGCGCACCGCCGCCACCGTGTCTTTGGTCAGGCCGATATCGTGATAATAGGGATTAACCATCGGCCCCATGATGAAGTCGGGCACCCGGTAGAAGCTGATCGCCACGAGCATCAGGAGCGCGATCCAGCCATAGGTTTTGAAGAAGGCCAGGAAGGGGCCGATGATAGCGTCGCCGAGACCGCGCAGGGTATAAAGCGGCGCCGTCTCGGATTTCCGCTCCATCACCGCGTCGGCGCGCGCCGGCTCACTCGCCAGGAAGGTCGCGACCAGACCGATCGCCATCAAGGCGCCGTACAACGCATAGGAGAACGGCCAGCTCGTATGCTCGGCAACCGCCAGGATGATGGCATCGGTGGCGAGCAGCGCGACGCGATAGCCGAACTGATAGGCGGAGGAGAGCAGGCCGAGCTCGTCATTGTCGCTGGCCGATTCGATGCGCCAGGCGTCGACCACGATGTCCTGGGTCGCCGCCGCCAGCGCCGTCAGAAAGGCGAAGCAGGTCAGTGCCAGGAGGCCGTTCTTGAGGCCGACCGCCGCCATGCCCATCAGGCCGAGGCCGACCGCGATCTGCGCCAGCGCCATCCAGCTCCGCCGGCGGCCGAGCCGGGCGAAGATCGGCGCGCTGACGCGGTCGATGATCGGGGCCCAGATGGGTTTCAGCGAATAGGTGATCCCGACCCAGGAGACATAGCCGATCACCGCGAGCGACGAGCCTTCGTCGCGCATCCAATAGCCCAGCGTGTTGCCGATCAGGAGAAACGGAATGCCGGACGAGATACCCAGAACGAGCATCTGCAATGTCTTCGGTTGCAGATAGGCTTTGAGCGAATGTCGGGTACGAGCGGGGGCCGCTGCCGTCATGCCGCGGCGTTTTGGATCGGCGCAGGCGGGAAGAAGACGTTGAACATGTCATCCAGCTGGGCAGGGTCGACGGGTTTGGTCAGGAAACCATCCATGCCCGCATCTTTGCAAGCCCGCTTGCCGGTTTCGAGCGCATCGGCCGTCAGGGCGACGATCGGCGTGCGGCGGCGCCCCGTCGCGGTCTCATAGGCGCGGATCGCGCGCGTCGCCTCGATGCCGTCCATGCCGGGCATGTGGATGTCGGTCAGCACGATGTCGAACGTGTCGTTCTCCATCGCCTTCACCGCCGCCTCGCCGGAGGTGACCTCGACGACCGCGTGGCCGCGGCGGCGCAGCAATTCGCGCGTGAGCATGAGGTTGATCGGGTTGTCCTCGGCCAGCAGGATCCGGATGGCGCCCGGCGCCTCGGTCCGCGTGGGCGGGGCGATTGCAAACGACGGCGGCACCGCGGCGTGGATCGGGAGGGGCTGGTCGGGCTGCTTCTCCACCAGATGGCGCAGCCGCGCGACCAGGGTCGAGAGGCGCACCGGCTTCACCAGATAGCCCGCGAAGCCCATCTCGCGCATGGCGCCGAGCTGGGACCGCGCCGCCGGCGTGAGCACGACCAGCGCCGGCACGCCGCGGTCGGGCGCGGCCGGCGGGTTCGGCTCGGAATCCGTGCCGGCATCGATCAGCATGAAGTCCGGGCGTCGGCTGTCCTGCGGCATGAAGACGGCGCCGCCCGCGGCCCGGATCTGCGCCGCCAGCCCGTCGCGCAGCAGTACGTTACGCGTCACGATGGCGATCGAAAGACCCTCCAGGGTCGCGGCCTGGGCCTCCGGCGCGGGCTTCACCACGACCGAAGGCAGGGTGAACCAGAACCGGCTGCCGCCGCCCGGCGCCTCGTCGATGCCGATCTCGCCGCCCATCGCCTCGACGAGCTTCTTGGAGATGGCGAGGCCGAGCCCCGAACCGCCGAATTTGCGCGCATGGCTGGAATCGGCCTGGACGAATTCGCGGAAGATCTCGTCGCGCTTTTCCTTCGGCACGCCGACGCCGGTGTCGCGCACCTCGAAGCACAGGAAGCGGCGGTCCGGACCGTCGACCACGCGCACCGAAAGCTCGACGCCGCCGCGCTCGGTGAACTTGACCGCGTTGCCGACCAGATTGGTCAGGACCTGGCGCAGCCGCACGCTGTCGCTGCGCACCACGGAAGGCACGGCGGGATCGACGATGGCGACCAGCTCGATATCCTTGTCGTGCGCCCGCGGGCAGGAGAGCTCGACCACGGCTTCGATCAAGGGACGCAGGTCGACCTCATCGTCCTCCGGCGTGAAGGTGCCCGATTCGATCTTGGAGAAATCCAGGATGTCGCCGATCAGCGTGAGCAGGGCCTCGCCCGACTGGCTGATCGCCTCGACATAGGTGCGCTGTTCGGGGCGAAGCTCGGTTTCCAGCAGGAGGCGCGCCATGCCCAAGACGCCGTTCATCGGCGTGCGGATCTCGTGGCTCATCGTGGCGAGGAAGCCGGACTTGGCGCGGCTGCCGGCTTCCGCCTTGTCGCGCGCCTCGACGATCGCATCCTCCAGCGCCTTGCGTTCGGTGATGTCGCGACCGACGCTTTGCACTTCGACCAGCCGGCCCTGCGCGTCGCGCACCGCATAGTCTTCCCAGGCGATCCAGCGCCAGCCATAGGCGGTGCGGACATGCTGGTCGTAGCGTACGCGGGCGCGGCCGGTCTCGAGACCGGCGAAGCTGCCGAACAGGGGCGCACGGCTTGTCGGATGCAGCTCCGGCGCGAAGGCCGCGCCGATGGCGCGCCGGGGATCGAGGCCGAACAGCTTGAAGAACGCGTCATTGCCATAGGTGAGCCGGCTGTCCGGCGCGCGGCGGAAGATGGCGTCGCCCTGCGCATCGACCAGCGCCTTGTAGCGGGCCTCGCTGTGGTTGAGCCTGGTGTTGAACGCCGCGGCGGATGCCAGCGACTGCTCGAGCCGCCCGCTCGCCGATTTGAGCTGCGCCGCCTGGCGATCTAGAAGTTCGGTGCGCTGCCGCGCCACGACGAATTCGTGCAGCAGGAAGCCCAGCACGATCGCCACGAGCACCGCGAAGACGCCCGGCGCCATCAGCGTGAAGCGGTTGTGGAGCACGACGTCGCCGAACGCGATCAGCAACGCGGCGAACGCGATCAATCCCGTCGAAGTGCGAAGCGCGCGCAACCGGCTGTACCTGTTCTAGGCCCCTTGAGAAACTTGCAATGCCGCGCCTTCAAAAAGCTTTAAAGCACCGGGTTCCGGCAAGGTTCAGAAAAGGTTAATCTCACCCGCCCGCGCCGCAGAAGCGCCGGGTCATTCTGGGGCACAAACCTTCAAGGAGGATTTTCATGCGCATCTTGATGCTGGCGCTTGCCGGCACTTTTGCACTCGTCGCCACGGCCGCTTATGCCGACGATCCCATGGCGGTCACCTATGGCAACACCGTCACCACCAAGGACGCCAAGACCGGCGCGGTCGTCACGCTTCTCTTCAACGCGGACGGCACCTATACCGCCAACGGCACCGGCGCCGACGGCAAGGCGATCACCTATCCCGGCAAATGGGCCACCAAGGACGGCGGCGCCACGCTCTGCCTGACGCCTTCGATCCCCAACGGGCCGGGCGAAAGCTGCTCGCCGCTGGCGACCCATCCGGTCGGCGAACACTGGACCGTGACCAACAGCACCGGACAAAGCTTCGATGTCGTGGTGAGCACGGGCCGCTGAACCCCGTTCGGCCGAAGTGCCGCGCGGAGGTCTCTCCGCGCGGTTCTTTTTTATAATCAAATGCTTAAGAGAGGTTCCCGGCCAGGCCAGCCGTCTGTCACAAAAGCTTTGCAAAACTGTGATGGTCCTTGCGCGCAACGCCGGTGGGATGGGTGTCCCGTGACCTCCGCAAGGCAGCGACGCTGCCTTCGCACCCTCTCGACTGGCGCTCTTCTATGGCTGATATCGCGACTGCCGAACAGATGATGAGTACCCCCGAGAGAGCCGCCGCAGTCCGCAAGGGCGGAACGCGCGATGCGCGATTCCGCGTGGTCACCTTCATCGCCGCGCTGACGGTGCTGGCCATCTTCGGCGGCGTGATGGCCTCGCTGATCATCGGCGCGATGCCGGCGATCAAGGCGTTCGGCTTTCCCTTCATCTGGACCGAAGCCTGGAATCCGGTGACCGAGCGTTTCGGCGCGCTGGCCTCGGTCTACGGCACGCTGGTGACGTCCTTCCTCGCGATGCTGCTGGCTGTTCCCACCGGCATCGGCATCGCGATCTTCCTGACGGAAATCTGCCCCCGGCCGCTGCGTCGCCCGATCGGCATCGCCATCGAGCTGCTCGCCGGCATTCCCAGCATCATCTACGGCATCTGGGGCCTCTTCATCTTCGCGCCGTGGTTCCAGGAACACGTCCAGACCTGGATCGTCGACCGGCTCGTCGACGTGCCCTATCTCCAGACCATCTTCGGCGGCCCGCCTTACGGCATCGGCATGTTCACGGCCGCACTGATCCTTTCCATCATGATCCTGCCCTTCATCTCCTCGGTGACGCGCGACGTGTTCGAGACCGTGCCGCCCATGCTCAAGGAAGCGGCCTATGGCCTCGGCTGCACGACCTGGGAAGTGATGTGGCGCGTCGTGCTGCCCTTCGCGCGCACCGGCGTCGTCGGCGGCGCCATGCTGGCGCTCGGCCGCGCCCTCGGCGAGACCATGGCGGTGACCTTCGTGATCGGCAACGACCACCACATCCATCAATCGCTGTTCGCGCCGGCCACCACGATCTCGGCGACCATCGCCAACGAATTCACCGAGGCGATCGGCGATCTCTACCTTCCCTCGCTGATCGAGCTCGGCCTGATCCTGTTCTTCATCACCTTCGTCGTGCTGGCGAGCGCCCAATTGATGCTGCGCGCGCTGGAGCGCCGCGCCGGGAGCGCCTCATGAAAGTGAAGAGCTCGGCGCTCTACGCCCGCCGCAAATTCCGCAGCGTCTTCTTCCTTACCCTCGCGGTGGCCGCCGCCATCTTCGGCATGGCCTGGCTCGGCTTCATCCTGGGCGCGCTGTTCTACAACGGCATCTCATCCTTCGACCCGAAGCTGTTCACGGAAATGACGCCGCCGCCGGGCGAAGACGGCGGCCTCGCCAATGCCATCGTCGGCAGCCTGATCATGACGATCATGGCGGTCGTCATCGGCACGCCGATCGGGCTTCTGGCCGGCACCTATCTCGCCGAATACGGACGCTATGGCCGCCTCGCCTTCTTCGTCCGCTTCGTCAACGACATCCTTCTCAGCGCGCCGTCCATCGTCACCGGCCTCTTCGTCTATGAGGTGATCGTCGTGAAGATGGGCCATTTCTCGGCCTGGGCCGGCGCCGCGTCGCTGATGGTGATCGTGATCCCGGTCGTGGTGCGCACGTCGGAGAACATGCTGCTCCTGGTGCCCAACGGACTGCGCGAGGCCGCCGCCGCGCTGGGCGCGCCGCGCAGCAATGTGATCCGCGCCGTCACCTGGCGCGCCGCGCGCGCCGGCATCGTCACCGGCGTCCTTTTGGCGATCGCCCGCATCTCGGGCGAGACCGCGCCCCTGCTGTTCACCGCGCTCAACAACCAGTTCTGGAGCACCGACTTCAGCCATCCGATGGCGAGCCTGCCGGTCGTCATCTTCCAGTTCGCCATGAGCCCCTATGAATACTGGCATCGCCTGGCCTGGGCCGGGGCGCTGCTCATCACCGCCGCCGTGCTGACGCTGAGTATCGTCGCACGTCTCCTGCAACCGAAGCGGAGCTAGGAATGAACGCCATTACCGTCGCCACGGACGTCAAGGTCGATATCAAGGATCTGAGCTTCTACTACGGCTCGACCAAGGCCCTGAAGAATGTCTCGCTGCCGCTCTACGACCGCAAGGTCACGGCGTTCATCGGCCCGTCGGGCTGCGGCAAGTCTACGCTGCTGCGCATCCTGAACCGCATCTATGAGCTCTATCCCAACCAGCGCGCCGAAGGCTCGGTCGTGCTCGACGGCGAGAACATCCTGGGAAGCCGGATCGACACCAACCTCTTGCGCAGCCGCGTCGGCATGGTGTTCCAGAAGCCGACGCCGTTCCCGATGACGATCTACGACAACGTCGCGTTCGGCATCAAACTCTATGAGCGCATGGCGCGCTCCGAGCTCGACGGCCGCATCGAGGACGCGCTGCAGCGCGCTGCTTTGTGGGGCGAGGTCAAGGACAAGCTGCGCGAATCGGGACTGTCGCTCTCCGGCGGCCAGCAGCAGCGCCTGTGCATCGCCCGCACCGTGGCGACGCGCCCCGAGGTGATCCTGCTCGACGAGCCGTGCTCGGCGCTCGATCCGATCTCGACCGCGAAGATCGAGGAGCTGATCGACGAGCTCTCCGCCGACTACACGATCGTGATCGTGACCCACAACATGCAGCAGGCGAGCCGCACCTCCGACCAGACTGCGTTCATGTATCTGGGCGAGCTGATCGAGTTCGGTCCGACCGAGAAGATCTTCACCGCGCCCGACAAGAAGCAGACCGAGCAGTACATCACCGGCCGGTTCGGCTGAGCCGCCGTCCTACTGCATCATCCGGGCGACGATGCGCCCGGCGGGCGTCGGCATCACGAGGCCCATGCCGGTCGAGACCAGCCCCAGCGCCAGCAGGCGCTCGCGGCAGAGCCGCGGCACGGAGCCGGTGCTGATGGCGCTGCGCGCGATGATGTCGCGCAGGGCGCTCATCTCGCCCGCCGTCAGATCGGTTCCGCGCGGGATACGGTCCATCGCGCTCAGACCGCCCCGCCGCCGCGCGCGGTGAAGGTGGCATGGGTCACCGCCACGGTCAGCCCGGCGGACGAGTTCGTCGATTCGACCTTGGCGTTGAGCTGTTGCGCGAGCGCGTTCACCAGGCTCGTCCCGAGACCGCCTTTGGCCGGCGCTTCCGAGGCCCGGCCGATACCGTTGTCGGATACCGACAGCCGCCAGTCCGTCCCGTTCGCTTCCAGGTGCACCGTCACGACCGCACCGGCGGGCTGGCCCGGAAAGGCGTATTTCAAAGCGTTGATGACGAGCTCGGTCACGATCAGGCCGAGGCTGACCGCGTCGGCCGAAATCATCTGGCAGGGATCGGCGCTGACCTTCAGCGTCGCGGCGTGATCGTCGCCGATCATGGACTCCGCCAGCGAGGCGCAGAGCTTCGACAGATAGGGCTCGATCTCGATCAGATCGGCGCGGCCCGAACTGTGCAGATGGCGCTGCACCGCGGCCACCGAGATCACGCGGCGATGCGCGTCCTGCAGGTGCTGGCGGGTCTCGTCGGAGTTCACCGCCCGCGCCTTGAGCATCAGGATGCTGGCGATGATCTGCAGGCTGTTGACGATGCGGTGCTGCATCTCTTCGAGCAGCATCTCCTTGTGGATCAGCAGCTCGTCGGCCTGTTCCTTCAATCGCGCTTTTTCGGCCTCGACGGTGCGACGGTCGGTGATGTCCTCGATGTTGAGGGTGACGGCGGGTCGCGCGCCCGGCTGGTGGGCGATGGTTCGGGCGTACAGGCACAGCACGCGCCGGCCGATGCGCGGGAACTCGTGCGAAATCTCGACCGGCTCGGCGATGTTCCGCAACCGCGCGGCGTCGCCGAGCAGATCGCGCAGCGCCGGCACGTCCCAGGCGCCGCCGTCCAGCGCGAACAGGGACATGTCGAGCGCCGCCGACGGATCGAAATGGAACGCCCGATGGAACGAGGCGCTCGCGAAAAGGATGTTCGATTCGCTGTCCAGAACGAGCACGGGCTCGCGCACCGTGTCCACGATGATTTGCGCGAGCGCGCGCGCATCTTCGACTTGCTCGAAGAGCTTTTCCACGACGATCTTTCTGAAAGCGCCGGGACCGTACGCCTCTTGCAGCGCAATAGCAAAGCACGCCGCTGCGGATCGAATGCGGCGTGAGCGTGTTACCTTGGTGAGCAAGCGCTTCGGGCGCGCGCCCTATCCCGCTCCATTTCCCTTCGGAAGCCTCGCGCGGGTATCTTCAAGGACACGATAATGTTGAACAAGATGAGCCTGTTGCTCGCAACGGCCGCCATTACGCTGTGCGCCGGCTCGGCGGGCGCCGTAACTCTGAATCTCGGAAACAACAACGACCATCGCCACGGCAGCACGTCGCTGTCGGTCGATTTCGGCGCGGTCGCCTTCGGCTTCAACGACGGCTATTGGGATACCGGACATCGCTGGCATACCTGGCGCAACAATGCCGAACGCACCAGCTATCGCAGCAATCACGGCTCGAATTTCCACGGCTACAATCACACGCGTGACCGTAACAATGGCTGGCACGGCCGCTAAGTCGCATATGGATGCCCGGAGCGCAAAAAGCGCGCCGGGCACCGGTCACGCATAGTCCGCTTCCACCGTCGCGTCGGACGGCGGCGTGCGTAGAACCGCATTGAACAGCCAGCTGAACGCCACGCTCACGACCAGGTTCAACGCCAGCGACGACACCGCGGCGTAGCAGGGGATCGTCAGCCCGAAAATCTGGATCGGGAAGATCGAGACCTTGAAGGCGTTGAGATACGCCATCCAGGTGCCGCTTGCGATGCCGGCGATCCATCCCATCAGCAACGCCCAGGGATTGAGGCGATTGGTGTAGAGGCCGAGGATCACGCTCGGCAGCGTCTGGATGATGATGATGCCGCCCAGCAACTGGAGCTGGATCGCGTAATTCGTCGGCAGCTCGATGATGAAAAGCAGCGCGCCCAATTTCACGATAAGCGACACGATCTTGGCGACCTGCGCCTCGCGCGCCGGCTTGCAGGTGGGGTCGATATATTCCCGGTAGATGTTGCGGGTGAAGAGATTGGCGCAGGCGATCGACATGATGGCGGCCGGCACCAGCGCCCCGATGGCGATCGCCGCGAAGGCGACGCCGACGAACCAGCTCGGGAACATGTGCAGGAAGAGCGCCGGCACCGCGTACTGGTTGCCGAAGGCCTTGAAGCCCGCGGCGTATTCCGGCATCGACTTGACCCCTGCCGACACCGCCATGGTGCCCAGCAGCGCGATCAGCCCCAGCGCGAAAGAATAGGCCGGCAGCGCCACGGCATTGCGCCGCACGACATGACGGCTCGACGAACTCAAGAGGCCCGTCACCGCGTGCGGATAGAGGAACAGCGCCAGCGTCGAACCCAGCGCCAGCGTGGCATAGGCCGCCTGCGGCCCGAGGCTCGTGGCGGTCGCCGGGCCGAGGATGAGGGTTTTCGGATCGGCATGGGCGAAGATCTTGCCGAAGCCGCCGAGCTCCGCCGGGATCACGATGACGGCGGCGATGACCGTGACGTAGAGCAGCGCATCCTTGACCAGCGCGATCAGCGCCGGGGCGCGAAGCCCGCTCGAATAGGTGTAGACCGCGAGCACCACGAAGGCGATCAGGAGCGGCAGGTCGTGCACCACGCCGATGCCGGGCACCGCCATGTCCATGTCGATGCCGAGGCCGGCGATGGCGACTTCCATGCCGACGAGCTGGAGCGCGATATAGGGCATGGTGGCGACGATGCCGGTCACCGCGACCGCCAGCGCCAGCGTGCCGTTGCCGAACCGGCCGCGCACGAAATCGGCCGCCGTCACATAGCCCTTGGCCTTCGACACCGCCCAGAGCCGCGGATAGACCGCGTAGACGATGGGATAGACGAGGATCGTATAGGGCACGGCGAAGAAGCCGCTGGCGCCCGCGCCGAACATCAGCGCCGGCACGGCGATGAAGGTGTAGGCGGTGTAGAGATCGCCGCCCAGGAGGAACCAGGTGACGACGGTGCCGAAGCGCCGTCCGCCCAGGCCCCATTCGGAAATCTCGTTGAGATCGCCGCGCCGCCAGCGCGCCGCGACGAAGCCCAGGACCGTGACCAGCAGGAAGAGGGCGACGAAGATGGTGACCGCGACCGTGTTCATGGCGCGCGCTCATCCAGGAAATAGACCGGGAGCAGGATGGCGACGCCGAGCAGGATCCACAGCATCTGGTACCAGTAGAAGAAGGGAATGCCGACCAGCATCGGCTCGACGCGGTTGTAGGACGGCACCCACAGCATCGCGACATAAGGGATCAGCAGCAGAAGATGGATCGCGCGGAAACGCCCGCGCCGCTTCGGTTCGGCCATGCCTGCCCCCTGATTCTCTTGGACAAATCCTTTACGACAGGACGCGAAATCCGCAAAGGCTGACGGACGGGGTGGCCCGCGCTAAGATCGCCCGGACGGCTTTGCGGGGGGAGCCCCATGCGTATTCTTCTGGCCGGCCTTGCCGGCGGCATCGTTATGTTTCTCTGGTCTTTCGTGGCGCACGACCTGACGGGGCTCGGCATGGTGGGCGTCGGCACGCTGCCGAACGAAAGCGCCACGGTCGCCACTCTCGCTTCGTCCATTGGCGACAAGAAAGGGCTTTTTCTCTTCCCGCTCGACATGAACGCGAACGCCTCGGCGGCGACCGCGCCAGGCGGCTTGCTGGTCTATAATCCGCATTCGCCGCTGGCGATGACGCCGGCGAACCTGGTTATCGAATTCCTGACCGAGATCGTGGAGTCGATCCTGGCCGCCTGGCTGCTGGCGCAGACGGCGCTCGCGGCCTATGCGATGCGGGTCGGCTTTGTCACCTTGGTCGGCGTAGTCGGCGCGCTCGTCACCAACATTCCCTATTGGAACTGGTACGCCTTCCCGCTCGACTACACGCTGGCCAACAGCCTGATCGAGGTCGTGGCGTTCCTGGTGGCGGGGCTGGCGATGGCCGCCCTGGTCAGGCCGAAGACCGCGTGACGCTCAGGGCGCCGGCGTGATCGCAATCGCGATCGTGCTGCCCGGCGCGCTGCTGATCTCCAGCGTCACGGGCTTCGCGGCAAGCGTGAAGCGCACGGATTTGCGCAGGCCCGGGCAATCGGAATCGCCGGTATGCGCCGTCGACGCAACCACGACACCGTCCTGAACCGCATCGATCCAACCCTCGGACGACGCCGAGACCAGATAATCGCCCGCCGTCGTCACCGGCACCGTGAAGTAACCGGAGAATTTCGCGGCGTCGGCCGGCTTGCCCGCGGGATAGGGCAGCGCCGCCTTGTCGGACGGGACCAGCAGCACGCCGATCGCGCGCGGCGGCATCGCCTTGCGCGTCGCGCCCGATGCAAAAGCGTCGAGCGTTCCGTTCAACAGCGCGCGCTCGTGCTCCAGGGGCCAGGCCAGCTTGCCGCACGCCGGATCGGCGAACGCGGGCAGCGCCGGGAGCGAGAAGGCCAGGGCGAAAAGAAAAAGGCGGCGCAAGACGGGGCTCCTACAGGGAGATCTGCGAACGGAAGGAGATGGTATCGAGTCTTTGGCCGACCTGCACGTTGTTCAGCACGCCATGGCCGAAGCCCGCCGGAATCGTGCCGAGCCGGCTGACATCGATGTTCTGGTATTGCAGTCCGAATTTCAGGACGTTGTTGGGATACCAGTTGACCTCGGCGGTGAAGATGCGCTGGTCGCCGCCGCGCACGCCGCCGGCCGGCAGCGCCGCGCCCGCCACGCCGGCATGGTTGTTGAGATTGAGATCGCTGTAGCGTGCGGCCAATTCCCAAGCCCCCGGCCCCCAGCCGTCGATGGAGAAGGGAATGCGCGGCTTGGGATTGGAGAACGAGCCGTTTGCGACGTTGTAGGGCCGGCTTTCGCCGGTGATGATCCAGGTCGCCTGGGCGTACCAGCCGTCGAAATCCAGGGTCGGCGCGCCGGCCGTCATCTGGTCCAGTCCGTAGCCGAAATAGCCGGCCTGGGTGTAGACGTTGCGCCATTCCGCGGCGCCTTCAACGCCGTAATTCCATGCCTTGGACGTATTGATCGCGCCCGTCGAGATCAGCCTCAGGCTGTTGTCGTCGGTCGTCAGTTCCGGGCCGTCCTGCAGGGTGATGTTTTGCGCCGAGCCCGCGCCCGCCACCGCGTCGGGGCCGCGGAAGACATAGGTTCCGGCCACCGAGGCCAGCAGCTTCCAGTCGCCGTCGGCGTAGAAGAGGTCGCTGGCGCGCGCGACCACCGCCTGCTGCTCGTCGAAGAACAGCGTGGTGTCGGCGACCTTGCCGCCGGTATAGGCGAGGGAGGCGAAAAGCTGCTCGCCCGCATAGACCACCGCGACGGCATCGCGCCCGTCGCCGCCGGCCAGACTGCGCGACAGGTCGGAGGGCGCATTGCGCTCCAGGAAGATTACGTCGCCCGAAGACGTCGCGTCCTCCAGATTCGCGCTCGCCGGAAAGGCGCCGATGCGGAACGCCAGCGGGCCGAGCCCGGCATATTCGACATAGGCCTGCTGGATGCGGCCCTGCAATTCGTTGCCGCTCGAGGCGCCGCCGCCGAAGTCGTAGTTGAAGAAATAGTTCCAGTCGCCGAACACCTTGCCCTGGATGCCGAGCTGCGCCCGGCGCCAGTTCGAGCCGCTGGAGAGGTCGGGCGCGTTCGCGGCGGCGAGCTGGCGGGCATGCGCATCCTGGACGAAATACGCCATGTCGTATTGCCCGAGGACGCGGATCGCGAGCGAGAAGCGGCCGTCCGGCGAGGAAAAGGTCGGACGTCCGTTCGCCATGGTGAAGCTCGGGCGATCCGCCTTTTCGATGCGCGCGCTGTCTTCCAGCGCCGCGAACTTGCCGACGAGGGCGTTGATCGCGATCTGCTGGTCGGCGACCTTGGCCTCCAGCGCGGGCGTGGGTGTCGGGGGCGGCGTTTCGGCGGTCTGCACCGGCGCCGCGGGGAGCCTGACGCCTTTGCGCCTGAGGGCGCCTTTCAGGGTATCGATCTCGCTGCGCTGGGCGGCGATCTGCTTCTGCTGCAGTTCCATCGTCCGCTGCAGATCGTCGAGCCGCTTCAGGATCGCCGCGTCGTCCGCCCGGGCCGGGCCGGCCGCGATGGCGAGCGCCGCGCCCGCGAGAAGGATGGTTCTCAATCGCATTTTGGCGCCCCCACCTTTGCTTACGCTACTTCGCCCCCAGGATCGTGAAGCCGTCCTTCTGGAAGATCGCGCGCGCTTCCGGACCGGACAGGAAATCCAGGAACGCCTTCGCGTCCGGCTTCGCTTCCTTGGTCAGGGCGGCCGGATAGACGATGGGCGCGTGGGTGTTCTCGGGAAACGTGCCGACGATGTGCACGCCTTTGTCGCTCAAGGCGTCGGTCGTGTAGACGATGCCGAGCGGCGCCTCGCCGCGCGAAACGTAAGCGAGTGCGACGCGGACGTTTTCGGCGTTCACCAGATGGTCGACGACGCTGTTCCAGACGCCGAGCGCCGTCAGGGCGGTGCGCGCGTATTTTCCGGCCGGCACCGAATCGGGATCGGCGACCGAAAGCCGCCCGCCGCCGAGCGCGCCGAGCAGATCGAAATGCGGCGCGATCGTCACCGAGACGTTGCTGCCGGCCGGCGCGATGAGCACCAATTGATTGCCGAGCAGGTTCTTGCGCGTGTCGTGCGCGATGAAGCCCTTGTTGTCGAGATAGTCCATCCAGTCGGTGTCCGCCGACATGAAGAGGTCGGCGCCGCGCGACGATTCGATCTGCTTGGCCAGGACCGACGAGGCGGCGAAGGAGAACACCACGTCGTTGCCGGTCTTCGTCTTGTAGACCTTGCCGACGTCGTTCAGCGCGTCGGTCAGCGACGCCGCCGCGAAGAAGGTGACGCTCGCGGCCTGCGCGGCGAGCGGAGCGAGCGCGAAAACCGCCGCGGCAAGACCGGCGCGGAGCAGCCGTCCGAAACGCATGGATATCCCCCCGGATGAAGAAAACTTCGCCCACCGTGATATCCGAAGGAATATCACGAGTCGAGATGGCTATCCGGCCGTGCGCCGGCCGGCGAGGACCAGGCCGATACCGGCCAGAACCACCACCACGCCGGCAATGGTCGGAATCCAGACCGTGTGGTCTTCCTGGGAGGTTACATGGAGCGGTCCGGCGTCGAGCACCGGCTTGGTCTCGGTGTAGCTGAAATGGCCGAACAGCAAAGCGCCGACACCCACGACGACGAGCAGGGCACCGATCAGAGTCAGACCACGCATGCAATCCCCCATTGCCATATCCGGCGCCAAGGGAACGGGCCGTAAGACGGATCGTTCCGTCAGCCCAAATGCCGGATTCGCCGGTAGGACAGCGCTTCGGCGATATGCGGCCGGCCGACCCGCTCCGCGCCGGCGAGGTCGGCGATGGTACGGGCCACGCGCAGCACGCGGTGATAGCCGCGCGCCGTCAGCTTCATCGCCTCCGCCGCCTCCGTCAGCAGGCGCTGTCCCGGCGGCTCCGGAGTCGCAACCTGTTCCAGCAATTCCCCTTCGGCTTCGGCATTGGTGCGCAGGTTTCGCCCCGCATAGCGGGCGCGCTGGACATCGCGGGCCCGTGCCACCCGCCGCGCGACGTCGGCGCTGCCTTCCGCCGGCGGCGGCAGGGTGAGATCGGCGGCCGAGACGCTTGCGACCTCGACATGCACGTCGATGCGGTCGAACAGGGGACCGGAAATCCGCGCCTGGTAGTCGACCGCGCATTTCGGCGCCTTTCCGCAGGCCTGCGCCGGATCGCTCAGATAGCCGCAACGGCAGGGGTTCATCGCCGCGATCAGCTGGAACCGCGCCGGGAAACGGACATGCGCATTGGCGCGCGCCACCACCGCCTCGCCGGTCTCGACCGGCTGGCGCAGGGAATCGAGCACGCCGCGCTGGAATTCCGGCAATTCGTCGAGGAACAGCACGCCGAGATGGGCAAGGCTCACCTCGCCCGGCTTGACGCGCAAGCCGCCGCCGGTCAGCGCCGCCATCGAGGCGGAGTGATGCGGATTGCGGAACGGGCGGACCCGCGAGATCGCGCCGCCCGGCAATTCGCCGGCCAGGCTCTGCACCATGGAGAGTTCGAGCGCCTCGCGCGCATCGAGCGGCGGAAGCAGCCCGGGCAGTCTCTGCGCCAGCATCGATTTGCCCGCGCCCGGCGGACCGATCATCAGGAGATTGTGGCCGCCGGCGGCGACGATCTCGATGGCGCGCTTGGCGGTCTCCTGGCCTTTCACGTCGCGCAAATCGGGAACGCTGCGCGTGTCGTCGGCGAGTTTCGCGACGGGCCGATTCAAGACCTGGTGGCCCTTCATGTGATTGACCAGCGCGATCACCGAGGGCGCCGCGACGATCTCGAGCTCTCCCGCCCAGGCGGCTTCGGCGCCGCAGGCGGCCGGGCAGATCAGGCCGCGATGCTGGCTGCTGGCGGCGAGCGCCGCGGGCAACACGCCGGCAACCGTGGTGACCTGCCCATCGAGCGACAGCTCCCCTAGGGCGACATAGTTCGCGAGTTCGCTCGCCGGCAGCACGCCCATGGCGGCGAGCAGGCCGAGCGCGATGGGAAGGTCGTAATGGCTTCCTTCCTTCGGCAGGTCGGCCGGCGCGAGGTTCACCGTGATCCGCTGATAGGGCAGCGCCAAGCCGATGGCCGACAGCGCCGCACGCACCCGCTCCTTGCTTTCGGCCACCGCCTTGTCGCCGAGGCCGACGATGTTGAAATGTCCCTGCGTGCCGGTGCCGATATGGACCTGCACGTCCACCTCGCGCGCCTCGATCCCCTGGAACGCAACGGTATAGACGTGTGCAACCGTCATGGCGGGCCGGCCCCTTAGGGCGATGTTTCGGGAGGGGCCGCAACACGACATGCAACGCGGCGTTGCGGCGCCATCTAAGCCCGCCAAAGCGCCGCGATCAATGCGCCGCCAGGAGGCTCCAGAGATAGTCGTGAGTCTTGAAGCCTTGCAGCAGGGCCGGGTCTACCCGGCCGACCGGATGCCGCGGCAAGATCGCGTAGTTCGGCGTCCCCTGCGCGTCGAACGCCGCATAGGCATGACAGGTGATGCAGGACGTGTCGGGCACCGGCACGCCCTTGTTCATCCGCTCGATCACCGAATTGGCAAGGACGGTCGGCCGCCGGCCGACGACGACGGCGACTTGCGTGCCTTTGAGACAGTAATTGGTCCATACCGGATCGATGTGGCGGCTGGCGAAAACCTTCACCAGCGCGAGCGTCTTGAGGCAAAGCCCATAGTCGGCGTTCGGCGCCGGCCGCGACGGGACATGGGCGACGAGCGCGCCGAAACCGTCATGGCAGCCGACGATGTCGCAGCGCCCGGGATTGCTGCGATGCTCGAACGTCATCCAGAGCCATTGCGGCAGGGCCTTGCTCTGCACCGACATCCCGACCAGGGCGTATTCGCCGGTGCGGCCGTTCATCGTCGCGGTGTTCGTGTAATAGGCGCGGCGGACGTCCGCGGCGGTCTTGTAGGCGCGCGGCAGCCAGCGCAGGAGGTCGGCGATCATCACCCAATCGGCCTTCACGACGATCGAGTCCCTGGGGAAATCGATCGGCTCCGCCGCGCCGTAAGCCGCGACGAGACCCGCGGTCGAATACAGATCGTTGGCGACGATATATCGAAAGACCGGACGATTGTGCTGGACCTGCTCGCCGATGCAGGCGCCGGGCGGGAAATTCCCGGCCTTGCCGTCCTTCGGCTGGCAATCCGCCGACGGCGTGCCGTGAACGGCCCTGCGTTCGGAGACGGCCGCAAGGCTGCGGGTCAGCCGCTTGGCGCCCGGCGCCGGCCATTTCGGCGGCTTGCCGGAATAGATGTCGTCGTCGGAGGCCCAGGTCTCGAAGGCGACGGCCTTGATGCCGCGGATGTTCGCGGGCGCCGTCATCCGGACGAACACGTCCCACGCCATCCTGTCCGGCGGCGCCGCGGACGCGGCGGTGGCAAACAGAGAAACGGCCAATGCGAAACGCACACCGAACCTGGTCATCGGACCCTCCGGTCTTGAACGATTCAAGGCATCGCCAGAACATAACCTGCCGCCGCGCCGGCCAGCGCCATGCGCGCGAGCCAGCCCAGGCAATGGGCAAAGGTGACTTTGCCGTCGATCTTGATGAAGAAGCCGTTGATCGCGAGGATCGCGACGGGACCGGCAAGCCAGGCCAGGACCGCGATCTCAAGTCCGGCGACGATCCCATGCGCGCCGGCAACGGCGCAGAGCGCGACGATCGCGCCGCTCATCACATAGCCGATGATGCTCGACCAGATGATCGCCCTGCGCTCCGTCCCTTCGCGGATGCCGGGCCGCCAGACTTCGGGAAATCTGTTGTAGGCGTCGTGGAACAGCACGCCCATGAACAGCCAGTCGGTGAAGGTCGCCACCGTACCCGCGCCGAACGCGGCCGCGACCAGCATCCCGTTCATGCGCACCCCCCGCTTGAAACGGCGGCAATCTAGACGGGAATCGCGTCGAACGCGATGGTGGTGCGCTCCGTCGCCGAGCGGAACGGCACCGTGCCGTGCCATATATAGGAGGGGAACAAGACAAGCCGTCCGGCCGCCGGCTTGATCGCGCGCCGGATCGGCTGGTTGAGCGCCGTTTTGAAGGACGGCTCGCCGAATTTGATCCAGCCCTGACGGGCCGTCTGGTCCTCCACCGCATCCGGCACCGCAACGTAATAGCAGGAGCTGATCCAGCCCTTGGGATGGATGTGGTTGGTGTGGAAGCCGGCATCGCGAAGCCGCGACGACCACGAGCCCGTGAAGCGAAATCCGTTCCCGCGCCGCGAACGGAGCGGATGGGTCTCGTCGTCGTCCATCCGGGCGATATAGGCGGCGACGGCATCTTCGATCCGCGCCCGCAAGGCCGAGATCAGGGCATTGTCGCCGTCGAACAGGGGCGCCATCGTCTGCGTGCCGCGCCGCAGCGTCTGGTCGATATGCTCGCGCGCATCGCCGTGCAGCGTGTCGAGATGGGCGTTCAGCGCCGCGTTGAACGCGGCCGTGTCGGCGAAGCCGTCCGGCGGATCGAGATCGAAGACCTGCACGTGACGCTCATAGTCGGCCAGAACATCGGCGCGGGGATCGTGGTTGAGCCGGAGCGCAAGCTCGTGCATCGCCAGGGCCGCCTGATCGTGCGGCTGCCGCGCAACGGCATCTTCGGTGAGCGTCAGTGCCCGCGCGACATCGCCGACGCGCAGGAGCGTGCCGGCGAGATTGACCTGCGTCGGCACGTCGCCGGGTTTCAGCGCCAGCGACTTTTCATAGGCCGCGATAGCGGGCTCGAATTGCCTCAGGCCGGCGAAGGCCAGCGCCAGGCCGTTCTGCACGGCCGGGTTCTGCGGCTCCGACATGGCGGCGCGTTCGAAGCATTCGCGGGCCTCCTCGAAACGCTCGGTGCGCGCCAGGAAGCCGCCCTTGGCCGTCAGGAGCGCCGCCGGGATCGGCATGCGCGCCACGGCTTCGTCATAGGATTTCAGGAACTCCCCGTCGCGCCCCGTGCGATAGAGCAGGGCGTTCAATTCCCGGTGCGCGGCGAGGTGGCCGGGATCGCGCGCGAGGACGCGGCGATAGCCCGCGATCGCCTCCTCCTGGCGCCCCAGATGCGACAGCACGCCGGCGCGATTGGCCTCGACCTGCGGCAGCTCGGGCGCGCGGGCGAGCGCGGCATCGAACTGCGTCAGCGCCTCGCCGTGCCGGCCTTGCAGCTTCAAGGCGACGCCGAGATTGTGCTCCAGCGCGGCCCGCATGGCCGGCGGCGACGGAAGCGCGAGCGCCAAGCGCAGAAGCGCCTCGGCTTCCTTCGGGCGTTCGAGATCGTTGAGCAGCGCGCCGAAACTCAAAAGCGCGGTGATGTTGTCGGGTTCCAGCTTCAAGGCCGCGCGGAAATTCTTCTCCGCGAAGACGAGATCGCCCAGGCCGTGCTGGATCTGGCCCAGCACGAGCAAGGGATCGGGGTTGCCCGGATCGGCGCGCGCCGCCGCGCGCAGCATCGCGCTGCCCTCGTCCGCGCGCCCCGTTCCGGCGAGCAGCCGGCCGAGATTGATGAGCACGTTGGGCTGTTTGGGCCGCAGCGCCAGCGAGCGGCGATAGAGCGCTTCCGCATCGGAAAGCCGGCTCTGATTGGCGCGGACCAGGCCCATGAGCTGCAGCCCGTCCGGCTCCAGCGGCCGCACCGACAGCACTTGGCTCAGCACCCGCTCGGCCGATCCCCATTGATGCTGCCGGATCAGGTTGATCGCCTGCGCGATCGGCCCGGCGATCTGGCCTTGTCCGCTCATGACGACCGTTTCGCGGCAAAGCGCCCGAAGGACGCGCCCTTGCGCATGTTCCCGCCGCCACCTACGCTTTCGGCCACGCTATTATCTATCCGAGAGAGCATCATGGCCCGTTTCGAAGGTACCGACCGCTATGTCGCGACGGACGATCTGAAGATCGCCGTCAACGCCGCCATTACGCTGGAACGCCCGCTCCTGATCAAGGGCGAACCGGGCACCGGCAAGACGGAACTCGCCTTCCAGGTCGCCGGCGCGCTGAAGTCGCCCCTGATCACCTGGCATGTGAAGTCGACCACCAAGGCGATCCAGGGCCTCTACGAATACGACGCGGTGACGCGCCTGCGTGACAGCCAGCTTGGCGAGGAGCGGGTGAAGGACGTCAAGAACTACATCCGCAAGGGCAAGCTGTGGGAAGCCTTCGAGATGAAGGGCCGCCCGGTGCTCCTGATCGACGAGATCGACAAGGCCGACATCGAATTTCCCAACGACCTTCTGCTCGAACTCGACCGCATGGAGTTCTTCGTCTACGAGACCGGCGAGACGATCAAGGCGGCGGTGCGCCCGATCATCCTCATCACCTCGAACAACGAGAAGGAACTGCCGGACGCCTTCCTGCGACGCTGCTTCTTTCACTACATCAAATTCCCCGAGCGCGAGACGATGCAGAAGATCGTCGACGTGCATTATCCCAACATCAAGCAGAAGCTGGTGAGCGAGGCGCTGAACGTCTTCTACCAGATCCGCGACGTGCCCGGTCTCAAGAAGAAGCCGTCGACCAGCGAATTGCTCGACTGGCTGAAGCTCCTGCTGAACGAGGACATCCCGCCGGAGGCGCTGAAGGAAAAGGACCCGACCAAGCTGATCCCGCCGCTGCACGGCGCGCTGCTGAAGAACGAACAGGACGTCCACCTGTTCGAGCGCCTGGCTTTCCTGGCGCGGCGGGAGAGCCGGAATTAGCATGCGGCGCGCGGCAGTGGTTATGGCCGCTCTTCTGATCATCCCGAAAGCAGTCTTCGGGGCTCCGGTGGACGACGATGAAATTTGCAATCGTCTCGACGCATTCGACCGGGCGCCATTCCCAAGCGGCGTGACGCAAGCACCACGTTCCGTCGTGTTTCTCTGGAAGCCGTCTGGCATTCTCGGAACGGCCGAATGCGTGCATCACAGCGAACCCAACGCCAAAGCTCTATGCGGCTGGCTTATGGAGAATACATCCCGTGAATTTTCCGAAGTGCTTCCAGAACGAATTTTAAGCTGCCACGGCTTCGGCTTTCCGCGTCATCCAAATGTCGGCGATTGGATCGCCGACTACGAATTCATCGACGAGAAGACTATGCGGTGGCTTCGCCTCGATGTTGCCCGAGGTCAAATTCCGGACGTCGACGCTATCCGTTGGACGGTCCTGCCCGACGGCAAAGACAATGCAACTCTTCCGCTTTCCCCATTGAAGGACGAGCTCGAGGCAAAGGTCCCCGCCAACTAGAGCCACTTCCTGTGGGCGCTCGCAGGGCTTAAGCTGTCAGGATGCGCCGGCTTATCCCCTTTCTAGCTATACTACTTCTGGCCAGCCCCGCGCTGGCCCAGACCACCGATATCGACGCCTTCAAGGACGCGCCCGACGAGGCCAAGATCCATGCCGCCTCGGGCTTCATCTGCCCGCAATTCATCGGCCATTTCGAGCGCGACGCCTTCGGCGAGCGCGACCCGTCGATCGGCTCGGATTTCTGCGCCTATTCGGCGCGCGACGGTGTCTATGGCACGATCACGCTGACGCCGCTGAAGGCGGCCTATGACCCCAAGACCGCGCTGGTGCCCGAATTCACCGAGCAGGAAGGCATCGGCGGCAAGATGGTCGGGGAGAAGACCCTGCTGCTCGGCGGCGGCAAGACGCCGATCTCGGTCTATCAGCGCACCTATGAGACCGCAGCGCTGGAGACGCTGCACTACCGCATCCTGTTCTCCGGCGGGACGGTCGGCAATTGGGCGCTGGAGGCGACGGTCGAATTCGCCACCCCGCGCGACGATGCGGCCCAGCAGGGCTTCCTCGACGCGGTCTATGCCGAGGCGCTGGCGCATATCGCCAAATTGCCGCCGGGCCAGCCTTCGGCCGCTCCCGCCCAGCCGGCGCCGCTGGCCGCGCCGGAAAACCCGCGCTAGACTTCGCGTAACCGCTATCGCATTTCCCGGAAGGTCCCCATGTTCTTCCAGTTCTTCGACGAGCTCCGCGCCGCCAAGATTCCCGTCACGCTCAAGGAATATCTGGCGCTGATGGACGCGCTCGATCACGACGTGATCGACATGAAGATCGACGAGTTCTATTACCTCTCGCGCACCACGCTTGTGAAGGACGAGCGCAATCTCGACAAGTTCGACCGCGTGTTCGGCCATGTCTTCAAGGGCCTCGAAGGCCTCGACGCCTCCGTCCTCGCCCAGATTCCCGAGGAGTGGCTGAAGGCGCTGACCGAGAAATTCCTCTCCGAAGACGAGAAAAAGCAGATCGAGGCGCTCGGCGGCTGGGACAAGCTGATGGAGACGCTTAAGCAGCGCCTCGAAGAGCAGAAGAAGCGCCATGAGAAGGGCAACAAGATGATCGGCTCGGGCGGAACCTCGCCCTACGGCAACAGCGGCTACAATCCCGAGGGCGTGCGCATCGGCCAGGACAAGTCGCGCCACGGCAAGGCGGTCAAGGTCTGGGACAAGCGCGAATACAAGAACCTCGACGATTCGGTCGAGCTCGGCACCCGCAACATCAAGGTCGCGCTGCGCCGCTTGCGCAAATGGGCGCGCCAGGGGGCGGAGACCGAGCTCGATCTGCCCGGCACGATCACCGATACCGCCAACAAGGGCTATCTCGACCTGCGCCTGGTGCCGGAGCGGCACAACACGGTCAAGGTGCTGCTGTTCTTCGACATCGGCGGCTCGATGGATGCGCATATCAAGCTTTGCGAGGAGCTTTTCAGCGCGGCCAAGACCGAGTTCAAGCACATGGATTTCTACTACTTCCACAATTGCCTCTATGAGGATGTGTGGAAGGACAATCGCCGGCGCCACAATGAGAAGATCCCGACCTGGGACGTGCTTCACAAATATCCCAAGGACTACAAGATCATCTTCGTCGGCGACGCGACGATGAGCCCCTATGAGGTGACCTATCCCGGCGGCAGCGTCGAGCACTGGAACGAGGAGCCCGGCGCGGTCTGGCTCGACCGCGTGACGAACCTGTTCGAGCACGCGGTGTGGCTCAATCCGGTGGCCGAGAAGCACTGGGAATACACCCCGTCCATCGCCTTGATGAGCCAGCTTTTCAACGGCCGCATGTATCCCCTGACGCTCGCCGGCCTCGACAATGCGATGCGGGAGCTGAACCGGTGAAGCTGAGCGCCCGGAACCAGCTCAAAGGCCGGATCGTGGCGGTCGAGAAAGGCACCACCACGGCGCATGTTCGAATCGATATCGGCGGCGCCGTTGTCACCTCTTCCATCACCAACGAGGCGGTGGACGATCTCGGGTTGAAGATCGGCGACGACGCCTATGCCGTGATCAAAGCGTCCGACGTCATGATCGGAAAGTAGCGTGGGCGAAGCGACGCGCGGCGCAGGAGCGGTGGTCCGCAACGCCGTCTGGGCCGACGCCGAACCGCTGTCCGCCACGCTGGGTCGCGCATTTCACGACGATCCGGTGATGGCCCACTTCCTGCCGGACGCGGCGGCGCGCGCGAAGGTCCTGTCGCGCGTCTTCCGGCTTATGTTCAAGCTCGGCCTGCCGCACGGCGCCTGTTTCGTCACCGGCGGCTATGAAGCGGCGACGCTGTGGCGGCCGCCGAACGGCTGGCACGTGCATCTCAAAGACTACGTCGTCAACGCGCCGGAACTGCTCGGCATCTTCGGGTTCGGCGTCTTCAATGTGATAGCCACGCTGGATCGCGTGGAGAAAGTCCATCCGAAGGAGCCGCACTGGTATCTGCAGGTCATCGGCACCGATCCGGACAAGCAGGGCAAGGGCTTCGGCAGCCTCATCATGCGCGATCGCCTGGCGGCCGCCGACGCGGCGGGCCTGCCCTGCTATCTGGAATCGAGCAAGGACACCAACATCCCCATCTATCGCAGCTTCGGCTTCGAGGTGACCGGCGAGATCAACATCCCGGACGGTCCCACGATCTGGCCGATGTGGCGCAAGGCGCGCTGACGCCTCTTGCGGGCCCGCAGGACACCTGATCCGATGCGGCCAAACATCCGGGAGAGCGCCATGACGATAACGGTCCACCATCTCAACAATTCGCGCTCGCAGCGCATCCTGTGGCTGCTCGAAGAACTCGGCGCGCCGTATGAGATCGTGAAGTACCAGCGCATGTCGCCGGTGCCGTTCGCGCCGCCGGAACTCAAGGCCGTGCATCCGCTCGGCAAGTCGCCCGTGATGACCGATGGCAAGACGACGATCGCGGAATCGGGCGCCATCGTCGAATATCTCATCGACACCTACGGCAAGGGCCGCCTCAAGCCGGCCACCGGGACCGACGACTATTGGCGCTACATCGAATGGATGCACTATGCCGAGGGTTCGGCGATGCTGCCGCTCCTGATGGCGCTTTATACCGGGATGCTGGGCGACGCCGCGGCGGTGCTGAAGCCGCGCGTCGACAGCGAGATCGCCAACAACCTCTCCCATATGGAAGCCAGCCTCGGCACCAAGGACTTCTTCGTGGGCAACGACCTGACCGGCGCCGACATCCAGTTGATCTTCGTCGTGGAGGCGGCCGGGGCGCGGCTTGCGCCCTATCCCGCGCTGGTGAAATATCGCGAGCGCCTGCAGGCGCGTCCCGCCTACAAACGCGGCATCGAAAAAGGTGGCGAGTACGCGTTGATGAGCCGCTAGACGATCGCAGTATCGGTCGGAGGTAGGAAGGCCATGACACGTACAGCCGACGGGCCGGGGCGCCCGGCCGTTCCCCTGCCCGGCACGCACTTTTACATCCTCAGCAAAGCGCCAAGCGCCGCGGGCGGCGTGCTCGCCATCGCCGCGGCGGACGGCCGGGTGATCGTGGCGGCGTATCAGGCGGACGACGATCGGCAATTGTGGACGCGGCGGGCCCTCTCCGACGGAAGCTATGCGCTGATCAACAAGGCGGCCGATCTTTGCATCGGCGCCTATCCGCCGCAGAACGGCACGCCGCTCATGCTCTATCCGCTCGATCAGATCGAGACCGGCCCGTTCACGCATTGGCGCGACGACCAGGTTCCGGGCGATTACAACGCGATCAACGCGTCCGTCGATTGGGAGCAGAAGATCAACATCCCCACGGACGGTCCCTATCCCCCGGGGCAGGGGCTCGTGACCTGGCAATGGAGCCATGGTGCGCCCAACGAATTATGGGCGCAGGTGAGCGCGGACAGGTTCAGCTACAAGCTGGTCTCGCTCGCATTCGATACGGCCAAGGCGCGCATCGATCCGCTGGCGCCGATCGCCGGCAATGACATAGGCGTGCTCAACAACGAATCCGTGCAGGCCAACCTGCCGATTTTCACGGTGCAAAGGCTGACGACCGCCTACGGTTTTCACCCGGTGGCCGGCTCCTCCGACATCGAAATCCCCTATCACGGTCCCCGGCCTGCCCTGGACGAGAATGGGCTTGTCGTGCTGGTCGAGGGCGATTGGCAGTATGGAGCGTCCGCCCAGTCGTTCGTCGACACGCCGTTCCAGATCATCGTCGCGGTGCCGCCGAAGACCGCCGTGGCCTATGGCGCGCGGGAGGCCTGCGCCCAGCTGACGCTGTCCTATACCGCGACGTTCAACCGGGTGTCGCCGGACGGCGGCAGCGAGACCATCGAGGTTGGGGGAAGCTTCACGGCGATGTGCCCCTATCGGATTTATGCGGAACTCGAAAATTCGTCGCCGATAGGCTGACGGCTCACGCCGATTTGCGCGATTCGACGTAGCGGTCGGTCATCGCATCGAGCATCGCCAGCGGCACCGCGCCGCCGATCAGCATCGCGTCGTGGAAGCTCTTGATGTCGAACCGGGCGCCGAGCGCCGCGCGGGCCTTCTTGCGCGCGGCGAGGAAGGTCAGCTTGCCCAGCATGTAGCCGCAAGCCTGGCCCGGCATGACGCAATAGCGGTCGATCTCGGTGATCGCGCCGCTTTCCTGGTCGCCCAGCGTGTCGACGTAGAATTTGGTCGCCTGCTCGCGGCTCCATTTCATGCTGTGAATGCCGGTATCGACCACCAGGCGCACCGCGCGGAACATCGCGTCGTGCAGGAATCCGATGCGACCGAAGGGATCGTCGCGGTACATCCCCATCTCGTCGGCGAGCCGTTCGGCATAGAGCGCCCAGCCTTCCATGTAGGACGAAAAATAGGTGAGCTTGCGGATCAGCGGCATCTTGGCTTCGCGCTGGATCGAAAGCTGGAGATGATGCCCCGGAATCGCCTCGTGATAGGTGAGCGTCGGCAGGAGCCAGCGCGGCTGCTCGGCGGTGTCGCGCAGGTTGATCCAGTAGATGCCCGGAACCTTCCCGTCCAGCGACGGCGCATTGTAATAGCCGCCGGCCTGTCCCGCCTCGATCTCCTTCGGCACCCGCCTGATCGTCACCTCGGCCTTGGGCAGCGCGCCGAAATAGTCCGGCAGCCTGGCGCGGACCGCGGCGACCTTCACGTTCAGATCGGCGATAAGCTGCTGCTTGCCGGCGTCGGTGTTCGGATAGATCATCTTCGGATCGGCGTACATCGCATGCAGCCGCGCGCCGACCGTGCCCTTGGTCATGCCGTACTGCTTCATGATCGCGTCGATCTGCGCGGTGTGATCCTTGATGATGTCGAGGCCGGTCTTGTGGATCTCCGCCGGGCTCATCGCCGACGTGGTCCAGGTGAGGACGCTGTCGCGGTAATAGGCCTCGCCGTCGGGCAGCTTCCACACCCCTGCGTCGTGCGTCGCCTGTCTGCGCATATCGGTCACGAGCGCGATCTGGCGGTCGAGCGCGGGATAGACCTTGTCGGACAGTATCTTCGCCGCCGGCGCGCCCCAATCGCCCGCGATGCTCTTTTCCCCGGTGCGCCGCACCAGCGACATCGTCATCGACGCGCTGTCCGCCGGCTGGCCGCGCAGCGCCGTCATCTGCTTGATCGTGTTGTCGAGGCAGAAATCGGGCGGCACCACGCCCAGCGCCACGTCGTGGCGCACGACCTCCGCCTCCTCGTCGAGGCGGAGCGCGAACTGCTCCAGGCGCGCGAGATAGGCGTCGGCGTCGTCCTTGGTTTCGATCGTGTGCTGGTTGTCGAGGAAGGAGGGAATGGCGCTGTAGAGGCCGTTCATCTGGTTGATCAGATAGGGCGAGCCCGCGCCGCCGCCGCCATAGGCGTAGCGCGCATCGGTGGTGACGGCATTGCGCAGGCCGAAGATCACGACGTCGTAGCTCTGCCGGTCTTCGCCGCTCACCGAATTGCGGTCGAAGGTCGAGAGGCGCGCCAGCTGGTTGGCGGCTTGCGTCTGGTTGCGCACGATGGCGGCGAGCGAGGCTTCGTCGATCTCGCTCTTCTGGTGCTTGCGCGCCCCGGTATCGACGCCCAGTGCTGTCGCGGCGGTCGGCGAAAGGTCGAGGTTCTCGTTGACGAAAGCGTCGAACAGCGCGTTCAACTGCGTGGACGGCGCGTCGGCGGCCAGGGCAGGCCGGGCCAGGGCCAGCGCGGCGGCGCTTGCCGCTCCCGATTTGAGCAGCGAACGGCGATCCAGCATGTTGCGGTTTCCTTCGGCGTCGGCTGGAAGCTAGGAAGCGGGCCTGCGCCCGGCAAGGGGCGATGCTCGCGGGCGTGTCACGTTTGCGTGCCGGGCGGGGTTTGAAACTAGGCGGCGAAGCGGCTTGGTGCCAGCCTTCCTTCCGCCACGGGTCCCGGCTAACGCGGCTGGATGTTCTTGCGGATCCAGCTCGCCAGTTCGTCCTCGCTGAAGGCGCCGGACACGACGGACAGAATCGCCATGACGGCTTGTCCGTCGTCGACCGCGAGTTCGAAGCCGTTCAGCACAAGAAAGGATTCCAGAGCGACAAGGGCGGTTCGTTTGTTGCCGTCGATAAAGGCGTGATTCTTGGCGATGCCGAACGCATAGGCGGCGGCCAAGGCCGCCGCATCCGGTTCGCCGTAAGCCGCCAGATTTTGCGGCCGCGCCAACGCCGATTCGAACATTCCCGGATCGCGAATCCCCGAAGCCCCGCCATGTTCGGCGAGCTGCTCGTCATGTGCGGCCAGCAGGGCATCCGGGTCCAGCCAGACCCAGTCCGTCATTTCGCGAGCTCGCGAAGCGCATTGCGCCGCTTCTTCATGACCTGACGCATGACTTCCATCTGGCTGCTTGTATCGGGATCATAGGGACTGAGACGAAACCCGTCCGGCGCGGGCGTCACCGTGATGGTGTCGCCCTTGTCGATCTTCATCGCGGCCAGCATCTCTTTCGGCAGCGTGACGCCGACGGAATTGCCGATCTGGATGAGCTTGAGCTTGTAGTGCATAGCCGTCTCCGTTCCAACGGATGTTAGAACGGCACGTTATAACAAATGTATAACCATGGCAAGCCGGCTTGTCGAACCCGCCTATTCCGGCGCGACGGTCACCTTGATCCCGTCGAGCTCGTCGGCACAGACGATCTGGCAGGAGAGGCGCGAAGTCGGCTCGACCGCCAGCGCCATGTCCAGCATGTCGATCTCGGCATCGGAGGGCGGCGTGAGCTTCTCGTACCAGCCGTCGGTCACATAGACATGGCAGGTGGCGCAGGCGCAGGCGCCGCCGCACTCCGCCGCGATCGGCAGGCCGGCGTCGCGCAGGATCTCCATCACGCTCCAGCCGTCGCGGCCTTCGATTTCGCGCGTCGCGCCGACGCGGTCGGTGGCGATGATCTTCATGCGGAGACACCCAGCTTCTTCTGGAGGTTCGACGACGAGGTCGTGTACTGGAAGCGCAGCTTCTCGTTCGGCTTGACGATGTGGAACGCGGCCTGGGCCATCAGCGCCGCCTCGTGGAAGCCCGACAGGATCAGCTTGAGCTTGCCCGGATAGGTGTTGATGTCGCCGATGGCGAAGATGCCGTGCGTGGAGCTTTCGAACTTCGCCGTGTCCACCGGAATGAGGTTCTCATGCAGGTTCAGGCCGAACTCTGCGATGGGGCCGAGCTTGATGGTCAGGCCGAAGAACGGCAGGAACGCATCGACGTCGTGCAGCCATTCCTTCTTGTCGGCGCCCGCGAGCGTCACGCCGGCAAGCTTGCCGCCGTCGCCGTGCAGCGACTTCACGCTGGCGACGTGGAATTTGACCTTGCCCTCCTTCTCCAGCGCCCGCATCTGGTTGACGCTGTGCTGCGCGGCGCGGAAGCCGTCGCGGTGATGCACCAGGGTCAGGCTCTTGGCGATGGGCGCTAGGTTGATCGTCCAGTCGAGCGCGCTGTCGCCGCCGCCCGCGATCAGGATGTTCTTGCCCTTGAAGGTCTCCATCTTGCGCACGGCATAGTGCACGCCGACGCCATCGCCCTTGTTCTCGAACGCCTCGATGCCCGGCACCGGCGGGCGCTTCGGCACGAAGCTGCCGCCGCCGGCCGCGATCACCACGACGGGCGCGATAATCTCGGTGCCGGCATCGGTCGAGAGCTTCCACCTTCCGTCGGGCAGTTTCTCGAGCGCCGACGCCATCTCGCCGAAATGGAACTGGGCGCCGAACGGCTTGATCTGGTCGAGCAGGCGGTTGGTCAGGTCCTGACCGGTAACGATGGGCAGGCCCGGAATGTCGTAGATCGGCTTCTCGGGATAGAGCTCGGTGCACTGCCCGCCCGGCCGGTCGAGGATGTCGACCAGATGCGCCTTGAGATCGAGCAGGCCTAGCTCGAACACCGCGAACAGGCCGATCGGGCCGGCTCCGACAATGGCGATATCGGTCTCGATAGGCGTGCTCATGGGCTATTTCACAGGCTCTCTATGTATGAAATGGGAAACTAGCGGCCCTCATATGTAAAAAAGGCACCGCCCACAACCCTTTCAAGTGGGCGGCGACTGTGCCGCAGCGCCTTGGCGGCGCCAAGGGCGTGACGTCGTCGCGCGTCAAGCGTCTGCCTGAAATGGGAAATCCCGTCCAGGCGGCGCGGCGTCGCGCGCTCAGGCGGCGAGATAATCCCGGATGAAGGCCTGGACCGCATCGGCCCGCGTCTTGAGCACGGCGATGGCGGCCGCAGCGCCCTGGCGGTCGGCGAGATCGATCGGCTCGCAACAGGCGGCCGCGTCGCCCATCGCGAAAGCGCCGATGCCGCGTGCCGCGCCCTTCAGCGTGTGGGTGACTTCCTTCCAGGACTTCGCGTCGCGCGCATCGAGGATGCTTTGCAGCCTGGCCACGAGCTCGTTCGCCTGGCCGTCGAACAGGCGCATCACTTCGGCGTTGATCGCGCGATCGCCGCCGGTGTACCGCGCCAGATGTTCCAGATCGACAACCTGGCCGCCGGCCATATGCTGAACTCTCTTCAAGAGATCGACGGGCCATCATGGCAGGGACTGACCAACACTCCGTTAACGGATGGACGGCGGATGGGCACCCGAATGCCCGGGCGGCAAAATTTACTCTAATCCTCGTGCAATCGGGCGTTCGATGGTTAAAGTGCGGCGCTACCTAGCCGAATCCTTCGAGGGACGCATGGCCACCACCGGATCGGGCAGCCAGCCCGTGTTGCTCCAGACGGCCGAACCCATCGGGGACGCCGAGGCGCGCACCGCCCGCCGGCCCGAGCCGAAATTCGGTCTGGCGGCGCTCACCTTCGCGTTCGTGCTCTCCGCCTTCTGGGCCGGCGCCGCGGCCGCTTATCTCTGGGGATATTTCGGACCCAAAGGTCTTGCCGGTCTCGATGTCCAGGAGCTGGCGCTGTTCGTCGCCGCGACGTTCATCCCGCCGCTTCTCTTCATCGCCGCCGCCTGGGCCATGACGCGGGCGCAGCAGATGGCCGTCGCCTCGCAGACCTTGGCCGAAGCCACCGACCGGCTCTTTGCCGCGGATGAAACGGCATCGCGCGCTGCGGCACGCCTGGGGCGCGCGGTGCGGCGCGAGCTCGACGCGCTGAACGCGGGCCTCGACGGCGCCTTCACCCGGCTGCGCGCGCTCGAAGCCGTGCTGGAAAACCAGATCGCCGCGCTCGACGAAGCCGGCGCGCGCGCCGAGGTTCGCGGCGAGGCCGTGGCCTCGCGCCTGACCGCCGAACGGGAGCGCATCGAAGCCGTCGCCGGCTCGATGAGCGAATCCGCTTCGCGTGCCGCCGAGACGATTGCCGGACGCACCGCGCAATTGAAGGCCTCCATCGAATCCGCCGAAGGCGCGCTCAAGACCGCCGGCACGACGCTCGACGCCCAGGCCGCGAGCTTCCGGGCCGCGGCGAGCGCCGCCGCCGACGCGCCGCATGCCGCCGCCGTCGAACTGGACCGCCAGGCCAAGCGGATCGAATCCGTCGCCGACGCGGCGATGGCGCGCGCCGAATTCGTGCTCGGCCGCCAGGAACGCCACCGCACCGGCATGAACGAATTGATGCAGCGCCTGAAGGAAGAGAGCGCGTCGTTCGAACAGGCCTTGTCCAAGGAGCGCGCCTCGATGGAGCAGGCGATCCAGGCCCTGGGCGGCGAGGCGCAGAAATTCGAGACCGTCACCGGCGACGCCGAGCGCCATCTCGAGATCATCATGGCCAACGCCTCGGCCCGCGCGGCGCAGCTCACCTCCAACTTCATGCGCGAAGCGGAGAAGCTGAAAGAGGCGAGCGACAGCGCGAACATGACGCTGCACAACATGATCAACGCGCTGCAGCAGGCCAATGCCGGCGCCCAGACCCTGATCGGCGAAACGGCGAACGAGGCCAAGACCAACGCCCGCGCCCTGGTGGGCGAGGCGATGGCGGAATGCGAACGCCTGCTGCGCACCTCCGGCGAGCTGTCGGCGGAAGCGGCGGAAATCCGCACCACGCTGGCCAAGACGGTCGAGGACGTGCAGCACCATCTGCTTACCCTGCCCGGCATCGCCCAGCAGGAAGCACGCCGCGTGCGCGACATGGTGCGCAGCGAGACCGAGGAGATCCTCGACCTCTCCGCCCGCACGCTCTCCACCATCCACGCCCGCACCGTGCCGCGCGCCATGCTGCGCAAGCCGGTCGAGCCCGCGCCGCCGGAGCAGCCCGAAAGCGAAGGCCTGCTCGGCATGGCCAAGCGCCTGACGCAGCGCCCGCGCAAGCCGAGGACCGACGCGCCGCCCGCGGAACCCGGCAAGGGCTGGGAGATGCGCACGCTTCTCGCCGCCGTCGAAAAGGACGAGCAGCGCGAGCTGAAGCCGGCAAGCGCGGCGGCGATGGGCGCGCTGGAAGCGGCCCTGTCCGACATGGCGGTCGACCTCGACGGCATCACGGCGGAAGCAGCCCCCGGCGAGGACGAATGGCGCCGCTATCTCGCGGGCGACCGCTCGGTCTTCGTGCGCAAGCTCGCCGCCGCGATCGACGACGACACGGTCAACCGGATCGCCACGCTCTATCGCGAGGATCCGCGCTTCCGCGAGGCGGCCAACGCCTATATCGGCGAATTCGAGTCGCTCCTGGCGCGCGCCAAGGAAGGCGATGGCGGCGGTCTTCTGACCTCGACGATGCTCAGCGCCGATACCGGCAAGATCTATCTCGCCGTGGCTTATGCGCTGGGGCGGCTATAGCAGCACCGCTGTCATCCCCGGCTGAGCGATGCGCAGCATCGCGAAGGGAAGGGACCCAGGTGGAGCAAACGCTGTGCGCTCGCAGACAAGTACGTTCGAAGCCGTCAACACCACCCCAAGCTCCACCGCCTGGGTCCCCTTCCCTCGCCGCGCTACGCGCGGCTCCGCTGGGATGACAGTGGGGCTCAGCCGACGCGCCGCAAACGCGCCGCGTAGAAACCGTCCATTCCGTGACAGGGCAACGTGCGTAAATCGCCTTGCGGGCCGATCCATTCGCTGCGTCCGAACACATCGGATAAATTCACCGCCTCGCGCGCGAAACGCGCGTCACGTCCGAGGAAGCTCTCGACCTGCTCGAAACCCTCTTCCGGTTCGAGCGAGCACACCGCGAAGACCAGAAGCCCGCCGGGCGCGACCATCTCCGCCGCGGCATCCAGCAACTCCGCCGCGCCCTGCTCGCACAGCGTGACGTCCGAGGCACTCTTGATCCAGGGCAGTTCGGGATGGCGCCGTATCGTACCGGTCGCGGTGCAGGGCGCATCGAGCAGGACGAAAGGCGCAGGTATGTCGGGCCGGAAGTCGCGGACATCGGCTGCGACAAGCGTCGCCTCGAGCCCGGTCCTGGCGAGATTCTCGCGCACCCGTTCCCGCCGCGCCGCCTCGCGTTCGACGGCAACGACATGCGCGCCCGACGCCGCCAATTGCATCGTCTTGCCGCCCGGCGCGGCGCAGAGATCGATCACCGTTCGGCCGCGCACATCGCCGAACAGCCGCGCCGGCAAGGTCGCCGCCGCGTCCTGCACCCACCAGTTTCCCTCCGCGAAGCCGGGCAGCGCATCGATGCGTCCACCCTCCGTCAGGCGAAGGACATTGTCGAAAACGGGATCGCCGGCAGGAGCCGGAAGACCGGCGGTTTTCAGGACGATATCGACAGGCGCCTGCCGCGCATGCGCCGCCGCGATGGCCCGCGCTGTTTCTTCGCCATACGCTCCGCACCAGCGATTCCAAAGCCAGTCGGGCGTGTTCAGCCGCGCTGCGTCCTGCGCGTCGGCAATCGCCTTGCCTTCGCGCGAGACGCGCCGCAGCACGGCGTTGATCAGCGATTTGAAATGCACCGCCTTGGCATCGGCCTGCGCCAGGCGGTTCGCGGCGTCGACCGCGGCATGCGCCGGCACATCCAAGAAGAGGAGCTCGCAGGCGCCGGCATAGAGGATCTCCAGCGTTGGGCCGGCCTTGTGCGGCTGCGGCGCCTTCGGAACGAAATGACGGATAATGGTTTCGATCTGGCCCAGCCGCCGCAACGTCTCGCTCGCGATGACGCGGGCGAAGCCGGCATCGCGCGGCTCCATCGCGGGCAAGCTTTCGAGCGCGACATCGAGCGGCCGGCGCTTGCGCAGGACATCCGAAAGAACCGCCAGGGCCGCGGCGCGCGCCGGAAGGCCGTCGCTCACGCCCAGGGACCGGGTTGCGTCGCGGGCCGGCCCGCCATCGCGCGCAGCCGCGCGACACGCTCCTCGGTCGAAGGATGGCTGGAGAACAACCCCGACAGGCCGCCGCCATGCAGGGGATTGATGATGAACATATGCGCCGTCGCAGGATGCGCCTCGGCCTCTTCGTTCGGGACCCGTTCGGCGACGCGCTCGATCTTCTGCAGCGCCGAGGCCAGCCACAGCGGCCGGCCGGAGATTTCGGCGCCTTCGCGGTCGGCGTCGAACTCGCGGCTGCGGCTGATCGCCATCTGCACCAGCATGGCGGCGATCGGCGCGACGATCGCGACGAGCAGCACGCCGACGAAACCCAGCCCGCCGCGCCGGTCGTTGCCGCTGCCGAAGAAGAAGGCGAAATTCGCCAGCATGGAGACCGCGCCGGCGATGGTCGCGGTGATCGTCATGATCAGCGTGTCGCGGTGCTTCACATGGCTGAGCTCGTGCGCCAAGACGCCGGCGAGCTCTTCCCGGTCGACATTCCGCAACAGACCGGTCGTCACACACACCGCCGCGTGCTCCGGGTTTCGGCCGGTCGCGAAGGCGTTGGGCTGGTCGTTCTCGACGATATAGACCTTGGGCATCGGCAGGCCGGCCTGGCCCGCGAGCTGCTCCACGAGATGGACGAGATCGGGCGCGCTCGCCGCGTCGACCGGACGGGCGCCATACATCGACAGCAGGACCTTGTCCGAGTTCCAGTATGCGAACAGGTTGGTGCCGGCCGCGAACAGGAAGGCGATGCCCATTCCGGCCTGGCCGCCGATCAGGAAGCCGACAAGAAGGAACAGGGCGGTCAATGCCGCCATCAGAAGGCCGGTGCGCAGGACGTTCATGGCCGGACTGATGTAAGCTGGCCCCGCGCAGCGTCAAGCGGAGGCGACAATGCCGTCCAGACCCAGCAAGGCCGAGATCGCCCGGCGTATCCGGGAGGCGGGCGAGCGCGCCAACGCGGAAGCCGAGGCCCGCCGCAAGGCGCAAAAGCCCTTGGAACTGCCGGCGGAGCTGGGTGGCCGGGCGGGGCCGGAACCCACCCGCTATGGCGATTGGGAGAAGAAGGGAATCATCTCGGATTTCTAGGGTTATTGCGGCGCACCTTGATCGCGCGCCGCCCAGGGTCCACATAAGCTTGACGGAGCCAGACCCATGTTCATCCAGACCGAATCCACGCCCAATCCCGCGACGCTGAAATTCCTGCCCGGCCGCGACGTCATGGGCGAGGGCGAGGTGGCGGATTTCCCGACCGCCGAGGCCGGCGCGCGCTCGCCCCTGGCGGCGGCGCTGTTCGCGATCCCCGATGTCAGCCGCGTGTTCTTCGGGTCCGATTTCGTCTCCGTCACCAAGCGCGACGGCGACTGGAAGCACCTCAAGCCCGCCATCCTCGGCGCGATCATGGAGCACTTCACCCGCGGCCTGCCGCTGATGACCGGCACGGCGGAAGAGACCGAGACCGTTTCTTTCGGCGAAGAGGGCGATCCCGAGGTCGTGGCCCAGATCAGGGAATTGATCGACACCCGCGTCCGTCCCGCCGTGGCACAGGACGGCGGCGACATCATCTACAAGGGCTTCGACGGCGGCGCGGGCATCGTGTTCCTGCATCTGCAGGGCTCCTGCGCCGGCTGCCCGTCCTCGACCATGACGCTGAAGAACGGCATCGAGAACATGCTGCGCCACTACGTGCCGGAAGTGAACGCCGTCGAAGCGGTGTAAGCTCGCCCCGATTCTTTCGAGCACGGCCGCCATGGACCATCACGCCATCAACGACGAAGCGCTGGACACGATCTTCCGGTCGGCGCGCAGCCAGAACAAATGGACCGACAAGCCGGTCAGCACCGCGCTGCTGATGGCGGTCTACGACCTCATGCGGCTGGGGCCGACCAGCGCCAATTGCTCGCCGGCGCGCTTCGTCTTCTTGACGACGCCGGAGGCGAAGGAGCGGCTGGCCCAATATGCCTCGCATGCCAACCAGCCGAAGATCCGCGCCGCGCCGGTGACCGCGATCATCGGCTATGACCTGGATTTCGCGCAGCGGCTTCCCGAGTTGTTCCCGCATGACAAGACGGCGAAGACCTGGTTCGCCGATCCGGCCGTCGAGCAGGTGACGGCGTTCCGCAACGGGTCGCTGCAAGGGGCCTATTTCATCGTCGCGGCGCGCGCCCTGGGGCTCGATTGCGGGCCGATGTCGGGCTTCAGCAACGCCAAGGTGGACGAGGAATTCTTCGCCGGCACGCGGATCAAGTCGAACTTCATCTGCGGGATCGGACATGGCGATCCGTCCGGCGTCTTCCCGCGCAATCCGCGGCTGGAATTCGACGAAGCCTGCAAGATCCTGTGAAGCTGCTGGCCGTCGACACCGCGCTCGGCGCCTGTTCCGTGGCCATCCTGGACGGCGACGCGGTGCTGGCGCATGTCTTCGAGCCGATGGAGCGCGGCCATGCCGAAGCGCTGGCGCCGATGGTCGAGAATGCGATGCGCGACGCCGAAATCGGCTTCGCCGCGCTCGACCGGCTTGCGGTGACCACGGGACCGGGCACCTTCACGGGCCAGCGTGTGGGACTTGCCTTCATGCGCGGCCTGCGCGTCGCGCTGCATAAGCCGCTGCTCGGCGTCACCACGCTGGCGGCGATGGGTCATCAGGCGATGGCCGAGACCGGCCTTGCCGCTTTCGCCGCCCTGCACGATGCCAGGCGCGACGAGGTCTATCTCCAGATGTCGGGCATGGACGATCCCGCCGTGCTGGGCTTCGCGGACGCGCTTCAAGCGATCCTGCGCCTCGACGGCCGCTTCGCGCTGGCCGGAACGGCGGCGCCGATGGCCGCGACACGTCTATCGAACGGTGTTCTCTCCGCCGTACATCAGCCCGACGCGTTGTGGGTTGCGCGGCTGGCGCAGGCCCTGCCGGACAGCGATGTTGCGCCGCGCCCGCTTTATCTTCGGAACCCCGACGCGAAATTGCCGGCGGCGCGATGAGCGTCGCGCTTCTTCCCGCCGGCGACGACCTCGGATCCTTGGCCGCGATCCATGCGGAATGCTTCCCCGATGCCTGGAGCGCGCGGGCGATCGCGGACCTGCTGGCGACGGCCGGCACCTTCATCATTGCGGGCGCGGACGGCTTCGTGATGGCGCGCGCCGCCGCCGTGGAGGCCGAAATCCTCACCTTGGCCGTGGCGCCCCGGGCGCGCCGCCGCGGCACCGGTTTCGCGCTGGTGCAGGCCGCCGGCGCGCATGCCGTCCGCCTGGGCGCCGATGCCCTGTTTCTCGAAGTCGCGGCGGGCAATCGGGCCGCCCGCGCGCTGTATGACAGTCTCGGCTTTGCAGAAACCGGGCGCCGCAAGGGCTATTACACCGCCGGACGCAGCCAGCCCGAAGATGCCCTCGTTTTGCGCAGCAATCTCCCGCTTTCGCCCCTTGGGAAAAGCCCGCCCACTGGGTAAACTCGCTTCCGACGCCACGCGACAGGAAACCGAGTGACGCGCATCGAAAAACTCTGCGCCGAGAAGGGTCTTCGCATGACCGAACAGCGCCGCATCATCGCGCGCGTGCTGTCGGAGGCGGCCGACCACCCCGATGCCGAGGAAATGTACCGCCGCGCCTCGGCGATCGATCCGCATATCTCCATCGCCACGGTCTATCGCACCGTGAAGCTGTTCGAGGATGCCGGCATCCTGGAGCGCCACGATTTCCGCGACGGACGCTCGCGCTATGAAGAGGCGCCCGAATCGCACCACGACCACCTGATCGACGTGCAGACCGGCAGCGTCATCGAATTCCGCAACGAGGACATCGAAAAGCTCCAGCGCCGCGTGGCGGAGGAACTGGGCTTCGAACTGGTCGACCACCGCCTCGAACTCTACGGTGTGCCGAAAGGCGCAAAGAAGCCGCGCTGATGGCCACGCTGCGCGCCTGGGCGATCGTCACCGTCTTCCTGACCGTGACTCTGCTGCTGATCCCCTATCAGAGCTTCAACCTGCGCTTCCGCCCCAAGGCGGCGAAGACCTTTCCCTGGCGCTATCACCGCTTCATGACGAAGCTGTTCGGCATCCGCATCCATACGGTGGGCAAATCGGTGCTGGACGAGGGCGTTCTGGTCGTCGCCAACCACACCTCCTGGCTGGACATCCTCATCTTCTCCGCCCTTGGGCAGGTGTCCTTCGTCGCCAAGTCGGAGGTCGCGACCTGGCCGCTGTTCTCGACCCTGGCCAAGCTCCAGCGCACCGTGTTCGTCGAGCGGACGCGGCGGCAGGCGACCGGCGCGGCGCGCGACGAAATCCGCGACCGCCTCTTGGCCGGGGACACGCTGATCCTGTTCCCCGAAGGCACATCGGCCGACGGCAACCAGGTGCTTCCCTTCAAGAGCGCCCTGATGGGCGCGGTGGAAGCGCGGGTAGGGGACGGCAAGGGCGGCAGCCGGGCCGTGCGGGTCCAGCCGATCTCCACCGCCTATGTCGGGTTGCACGGCTTCCCCATGGGGCGGGAGAACCGGCCGCTCTATGCCTGGTACGGCGACATGGAACTGGTACCGCACCTCTGGGAGGCGCTGCTGACCGGGCCGATCGACGTGGTGGTCGAGTTCCACCCGCCCATGGATGTGGACGAGGCCGGCGGACGTAAGGCCTTGGCGGCAAAGACGGAAACGATCGTGCGGCGCGGCCAGATGCGGGCGCTGGCCGGGCTGACCGGGCCGACGCCGGTGGATGCGGCGCCCGTTGCGGAGGCCGCGCCCGTGCTGGCGCCGGCCGTGGCGTGACCGTATAACCGCCGCCCGATGAAAAAGCTCTTCGTCAAGACCTATGGCTGCCAGATGAACGTCTACGACTCCGCCAGGATGGCGGCGTTGCTGGCGCCGATCGGCTATGGCCCGGCCGACACGGCGGAGGACGCCGACATGGTGATCCTCAACACCTGCCATATCCGGGAGAAGGCGGCCGAGAAGGTCTATTCCGAGCTCGGGCGGCTCAAGCAGATCAAGGACGCGCGGGGCCTCACCATCGCCGTCGCCGGCTGCGTCGCGCAGGCGGAAGGCGCGGAGATCGTGGCGCGGGCGCCGCAGGTCGATATCGTGGTCGGGCCGCAGGCCTATCACCGCCTGCCCGAGATGATCGCCAGGATCGCGCGCGCCGGCGGCCATGCGCTGGAAACCGATTTCCCTGCGCTGGAGAAATTCGACGCGCTGCCGATGGATGCGGTGGCGCCGGGCGTCGCCGCCTTCCTCACCGTGCAGGAGGGTTGCGACAAATTCTGCACCTTCTGCGTCGTGCCCTATACGCGCGGCTCCGAATATTCGCGGCCCGTGGCGCAGATCGAGGACGAAGCGCGCCGGCTTGCCGCGCAGGGCGTGCGCGAGATCACCCTGCTCGGCCAGAACGTCAACGCCTATCGCGGCGAAGGGCCGGACGGAAAAGACTGGTCGCTGGCGCGGCTGCTGGATCGCCTGTCGCGGATCGAAGGCCTGGCGCGCCTGCGCTACACCACCAGCCATCCGCGCGACATGGGCGAAGACCTCATCGCCGCGCATGGCGATATCGAAAGCCTGATGCCTTATCTGCACCTGCCGGTGCAGTCGGGCTCCGATGCGATCCTCGCCGCGATGAACCGTCAGCATACCGCCGACGACTATCGCCGGCTGGTGGAGCGTATCCGCCGCGCCCGTCCCGATATCGCGCTGTCCTCGGATTTCATCGTCGGCTTTCCCGGCGAGAGCGACAAGGATTTCGAAGCAACACGCGATCTGGTGCGCGACATCGGCTATGCCAGCGCCTTCTCCTTCAAATACAGCCCGCGGCCCGGCACGCCGGCCGCCGCGGCGCGCAAGCATCTTCCCGAAGACGTCAAGGATGCGCGGCTGCAGACGCTCAACGCGCTGTTGCTGGCGCAGCAGGACGGGTTCAAGCGCGCCTGCGAGGGCCGCACGCTGGACGTGCTGTTCGAAAAGCCCGGCCGCCAGCCCGGCCAGGCGATCGGGCGCAGCCCCTATCTCCAGGCGGTGCATGTCGAGGGCGCGGCTGAGCTGATCGGCGCGATCCGCCCCGTGCGCATCGACGCCGCCTATCCCAACAGCCTGAAGGGCAGCCTTGTCCGCGAAAAGGTGCCGGCGCATTGAGTGCGGCGAAATCCAAACGCGCGGCGAAGGAGCAGGTGACGCTCGAATTTTCCGACAACGGCTTGCTTGCCGCGCTGGCCGGCGGGCATGAGCGCAATTTCGTGCGCCTGGAGCAGAAGCTCGGCGTGCGCATCGCGACGCGCGGCAACCTCGTGGCGATCGAGGGCGATGCCGGCATGCGCGAGCGCGCCGCCACCGTGCTGCGCGGTCTCTATGCGCGCATCGAGGCCGGCGACGGCTGCACCGCCTCCGATGTCGATGCCGAGATCCGCTTCGCGGCCGAGAAGTCCGCCGGCCTCGTCGGCAATTCCTTCGGCTCGCAGGCGATCCGCACCGCTTCGGGCAAGGTCACGCGCACCCGCACGCCGGCCCAGGCCGCCTATCTCGACCTGATGCGCACCCATCCCCTGGTGTTCGGCGTCGGGCCGGCGGGCACGGGCAAGACCTATCTCGCCGCCGCCTTCGGGGCGCATCTTCTGCACGAGCGCCAGGTCGAGCGCCTGATCCTCTCGCGCCCCGCGCTGGAAGCGGGCGAACGGCTCGGCTTCCTGCCGGGAGACCTCAAGGAGAAGATCGATCCCTATCTGCGCCCACTCTACGATGCGCTGTTCGACGTCCTGGGCGAGCGCACCCAGAAGCTGATGGAGATGGGGACCATCGAAGTGGCGCCGCTGGCCTTCATGCGCGGCCGCACGCTGACCCGCGCTTTCGTCATCCTGGACGAGGCGCAGAACGTGACATCGGCGCAGATGAAGATGTTCCTGACCCGCCTGGGCGAGGATTCGCGCATGGTCGTGACCGGCGATCCGTCGCAGAGCGACCTTCCCGGCGGCCGCGCCGACGGGCTGAACGAGGCGCTGCGCATCCTTTCCGGCGTCGAAGGCGCGGCGGTGGCGCATTTTTCCGAGAAAGACGTGGTCCGCCACGCCCTCGTCACCCGCATCGTCGCCGCCTATAATCGCGCCGACGCGCAGAAGCCCGGCCCGTGACTTTTTCCGTGCATCTTCAGTTCGGCGACGCCCGCTGGCGCAAGGTCCGCGGCCTGTCGGCGCGGCTCGAGGCCGCGGCGGAGCGCGCCCTGAGGCGAGGCGCCGCGCCGCGCAAGGCGTCGCTGACCGTGCTGCTCAGCGACGACGCCCAGCTCAAGGCCCTCAATCGCGATTTCCGCGGCCAGAACAAGCCGACCAACGTTTTGTCCTTCCCCGCGGCCGCCAACGGCGACAACTATCTCGGCGACGTCGCGCTCGCCTATGACGTGACGCGCGACGAGGCGCGCGCCGCGGACAAGCGCCTGGTCGATCACGCGACGCATCTGGTCGTGCATGGCGTGCTGCATCTGCTGGGCTTCGATCACACGACCGAGCGCCAGGCGCAGGAGATGGAGCCGCTGGAGACGCGCATCCTGGCCGAGCTCGGCATCGCCGATCCTTACCGGACGGAGGCCGCGTGATGAGCGAGGCCGCCGATGATGGCGACGGCCGCGCGCCGTCCCTGCTGCGCCGCATCGGCGCCTTCCTGCGCGGCGACGATTCCACCACGCAGATGCGCGAAAGCATCGAGGAAGCCATCGAGGAGAGCGACCGCCACAGCACGCAGCTTTCGGCGCCCGAGCGGCGGATGCTCGCCAATTTGCTCAAATTCGGCGAGCTGCGCGTCAGCGACGTGATGATCCCGCGCGCCGATATCGTCGCGGTCGCCGAGGACACCCCGCTTACCGATATCGTCGCCCTGTTCCGCGACGTGCAGCATTCGCGCCTGCCGGTCTATCGCGAGACGCTCGACGATCCCATCGGCCTGGTGCACATCAAGGACATCCTGGCCTATCTCGAGGCCCAGCCCGACGGCAGCTTCCACTGGAAGAGCGGATCGCTCGCCCAGTTCAAGCGCGACCTGCTGTTCGTGCCGCCGTCCATGCCGCTGGTCGATCTGCTGCTCAAGATGCAGACCGTGCACAGCCATCTCGCCCTGGTGATCGACGAATATGGCGGCACCGACGGCCTCGTCACCATCGAGGACATCATCGAGGAGATCGTCGGCGACATCGCCGACGAGCACGACGAAGACGACCAGCAGGTCCGCAAGATCGAGGACGGCGTGTACGTCGCCGATGCCCGCGTCGACCTGGAGGATTTCCGCGCCCAGACCGGCATCGCGCTGGCGCCGGAGGATGCGGATCAGGAAGTCGATACGCTGGGCGGCCTCGTGGTCTCGCTGCTGGGACGGGTGCCGCAGCGCGGCGAGATCGTCGCGCATCCTTCGGGCTATGAATTCGAGGTGCTCGAAGCCGATCCCAGGCGCGTGAAGCGGCTGCGCGTCCGCGCGCCGGCGCCGCCTTCGCCTGCCGATCCGGCGGATGGAAAGCCGTTGTGACGCTGGCGCGCATCGGGGACTTCTTCCGCGCGCTGACCGGCTGGCGTGCGCTTCTCGCCTCCATCCTCGCCGGCGCAGTCTACGCCCTCGGCTTCGCGCCGCTCGGGATCTTTCCCGCGATGCTGCTGGGACTGGCCGCCCTCGTGCTGCTGCTCGACGGCATAGCCGCGCGGGCGCGCCCGGTGCGCCACGCCGCGGCGATCGGCTGGGGTTTCGGGTTCGGCCAGTTCTTCGTCGGCATGCACTGGATCTTCTATCCCTTTCTCGTCGATCCGCTCGAACATGCCTGGCAGATTCCATTCGTCGCGATCCTGTTTCCCGGCGGCCTGGCTCTGTTCGCGACGGCGGCCTGCGCCGCGGCGATGGCGGCGTGGCGCCCGGGCCGGCCGCGTATTTTCATCTTCGCCGCCTGCTACGCCGCGGCCGAATGGCTGCGCGGCCATGTCCTGACCGGACTGCCGTGGAACCTGCCGGCCTATGGCTGGGGCGCATCGCTCGCGATTCTTCAGAGCACGGCGCTCTTCGGCGCCTATGGTCTGTCGTTATTGACAGTTCTTTTCGGGATGGCTTTAGCGGAATTTTTTGAAGCGTCCCGTCCGCGCGCGACTCTTCCCGTCGCCGCGGTCGCATTGTTCGCCGCTCTGTGGCTGGGCGGGGCGGCGCGGCTTGCGACCACGCCGACGGCGTTCGTTCCGAACGTCCATCTGCGGCTGGTGCAACCCAACATTCCGCAGGACGAGAAGTATGTGCGCCGCTTGGTCGCGCGCAACTGGCAGCGGCTGATGGAGTTGAGCACGCGGCCGGGTGGTAGCACAGCAGGCGTCATCATTTGGCCGGAAGCCGCACCGCCGGTGCTTCTGCAGCGCAATCCCGATGCTCTCGCGCAGATTGCCGAACTGACCGGCGGCAACCGCGTCCTGGTGACGGGCAACCAGCGCAAAGAGATCGACGCGGACGGCGAACGCCGGTTCAACAGCCTCTACGTCTTCGGGCCCGGCGGCGCGCTCGTCGCGACCTACGACAAATTCCACCTGGTGCCGTTCGGCGAATACCTGCCGCTCGAATCCTGGTTGCGCTATCTCGGAATCACCAAACTGGTCGATTTTCCGGGAAGTTTTTCGACTGGCGACGGTCCGCATACGCTCGCCATTCCGGGCGCGCCGGCCGCGAGTCCGTTGATCTGCTACGAAATTCTGTTTCCGTCGGCCGTCGTCGGCACGCCGCGGCCGATGTGGCTTTTGAACGTGACGGACGATTCGTGGTTCGGTCCCTGGGCCGGGCCGCGGCAGCATCTTCTGGCGGCGCGCGTGCGCGCCATCGAGGAGGGCCTGCCTCTGGCGCGCGCCGCCAACACCGGAATCTCCGCCGTCGTCGACGCCCAGGGCCGCATTATCGCGGAGCTTGGGCTCAACCGCACGGGTATCGTCGACGCGCTTCTACCCAAGGCTGACCCGCAGTCACCTTACGCACGCTTCGGCGATCTGGTATTTTTTCTGCTGTTGATCCTCGCCGCCGCCCTTCCCATGGCGCTTTCCCGCCAGTAGGGTTTCGAACATAAGTGTTTGAATCAATTCTTCCTTTAACCTGCCGGCGCGTCAGAGCCGGATAGAAACGGAGCGTTGTGTAATTACCGTGCCAAAGAAACAAGCGAACCCGATCGACGGGCAGGTGGGAAATCGCGTCCGCCTGCGGCGCATGCTGATCGGCATGAGTCAGGAACGGCTGGGCGAGTTGCTCGGCCTCACATTTCAGCAAGTTCAGAAATACGAAAAAGGCGTGAACCGCATCGGCGCGGGCCGCCTGTTTGAAGTCTCCCGCATACTCGGCGTTCCGATCGACTATTTCTACGAAGGCGTGATCGGACAGCAATCGGGCGGAGGCTTCGCGGAAGGCGATGCATCGCCGCCGGTGATGGAGTTCGTCTCCAGCGGCGAAGGACTTCAGCTCAGCCTCGCCTTCATGAAGATCAAGGACCCGAAGCTGCGCAAGCGCGTCCTCGATCTCGTCAAGCAAATGGCGGAAGACCCGCAAGACTGACGGTCAGCGTTTTTTCGCGCGCGAAGCCTTTTCGGCAAGTCCCGATTGTCCTTCGCGCGCGGCAAGCGCGGCATAGACGTCGTCCGGCGTGACGCCGCTCGCCGCCCACAGCACGAGCAGGTGATAGAGCACGTCCGCCGATTCCGACGCGAGCGCCTTTTTGTCCTTCATCGCGGCGGCGATCGCCGCCTCGACCGCTTCCTCGCCGAATTTCTTGGCGCATTTCGCGACGCCGTCCTTCAAGAGCGCGGCGGTATAGGACGTCGCCGGATCGCCGCCCTTGCGCGCGGCGATGGTCGCGAACAGCCTGTCGATCGGATGCGGCGCCACTAGTTCGACCTGTCTTCCAGGAGCCGGCGCGCGATGACGTTCGCCTGAATCTCCGCCGCGCCCTCGAAAATGTTCAGGATGCGCGCGTCGCATAAGACGCGGCTGATCGGATATTCCAGCGCAAAGCCGTTGCCGCCGTGAATCTGCAGCGCGTTGTCGGCGCACGCCCAGGCGACGCGCGCCCCAAGCAGCTTGGCCATGCCGGCCTCCAGATCGCAGCGCCGCCCCTCGTCCTTTTCGCGCGCCGCGTAATAGCTGAGCTGGCGCGTGATGGTGATCTCCACCGCCATCATGGCGAGCTTGTCGCGCACGCGCGGGAAATCCATCAGCGGCCGGCCGAATTGCCGGCGCTCCAGCGCATAGCGCACGCCCAAATCCATCGCGCAGAGCGCCACGCCGACGGCGCGCGCCGCGGTCTGGATGCGCGCCGATTCGAAGGTCTGCATCAATTGCTTGAAGCCCTGGCCTTCCTCGCGGCCAAGCAGGTTTTCCGCCGGCACCTCGAAGCCGTCGAAGCCGATCTCGTATTCCTTCATGCCGCGATAGCCGAGCACGCCGATCTCGCCGCCGCTCATACCCTTCGCCGGGAATATCTCGGTTTCGGTGCCGCGCGGCTTTTCGGCGAGGAACATGGAGAGGCCGCGATAGCCCGGCTTCTCCGGATTGGTGCGCACGAGCAGGGTCATCATGTCGGCGCGCGCCGCATGGGTGATCCAGGTCTTGTTGCCCGTGATCTTGTAGACCTCGCCGTCCTTCACCGCGCGGGTCTTCAGTGCCGCCACGTCGGAGCCGCCGGAGGGTTCGGTGAACACCGCCGTCGGCAGCTTGGCGCCGCTCGCGATCAGCGGCAGCCAATGCGCGCGCTGGTCCTGGGTGCCGCCGGTGAGGATCAGCTCGGCGGCGATCTCCGAGCGGGTCGCCAGCGAGCCGACGCCGATATAGCCGCGCGAAAGCTCCTCCGACACCACGCACATCGCGGTCTTGGAGAGGCCGGCGCCGCCGAACTCCTCCGGGATGGTCAGGCCGAACACGCCGAGATCGCTAAGTTCGTCGATCACGGAAATCGGGATCAGCTCGTCCTTCAGGTGCCATTGATGCGCGAAAGGCGCGACCTTGTCCTGGGCGAAGCGGAAGAATTGCTCGCGGATCAGGCCCATCGTGTCGTCCAGGCCGGGATCGCCGACGAACATCGCGCCGGCGTGCTTGGCCATGTATTCGGCTATGGCGCCGCGGATTTCCGGACGGCCGCCAAGGGTTGCCAACTCGCCCAGCGTCGGCGTCCAGAACTCGGCCGCATTGGAATCGTCGAGGCCGAGATCGAAGGGCCGCGCGATCTCGTTCTGGCTCATCTGGATGCCGCCGGCGATCTGGCTGAGATATTCGGCGAAGCCGGCGAGCAGCAGGAGTTGCTCGATCTCGCCAAACCTTTTGTCGTGCTCGAGCTGGCGGCCCCAGCGCGCCATCTGGCGCAGCGCTTCGACATAGGTCGCGAGCCAGGCCAGGCCATGCGTCGCGCGCTGTTCGCGGTCGAGCGCGTCGGGCGAGATTTTCCCGTCGACGGTGACGAGCCGGCCGACCGCATCCTTGGCGGCGGCCAGGAGGCCTTGCGCGGAAAACACGGCCTCTTCGCACTTGGCCAGGAGGTGCGGAACGCTGAGCGGCAGCATGGACATCGTCTTCAAAAGTTCAAGCGGTTGAGCTTATCGGACTCCCCGATGCGATGCATCCTGGGAGTCCGATTGCGATGCGTGGCGGCGGCGCTCAGTCCTTCTGCGCGTCCAGCACGTCCTCGAAGGTGCGCAGGCCCGTGCGCTGGGCGTTCACCAGCACCGCCATGTTGCCCGGCAAATGCTCGTTCTTCCACATCTTGGTGTGGGCGCGCGGGATGTCGGCCCAGGAGAACACTTCGGACATGCACGGATCGATGCGGCGCTCGACCACGAGCTTGTTGGCCTGCGACGCCTGCAACAGGTTGGCGAAATGCGAGCCCTGGATGCGCTTCTGCCGCATCCAGACGTAACGGGCGTCGAAGGTGATGTTGTAGCCGGTGGTGCCGGCGCAGAACACGACCATGCCGCCGCGCTTCACCACGAGGCACGACACCGGGAAGGTCGATTCGCCCGGATGCTCGAACACCATATCGACGTCGTTGCCCTTGCCGGTGATGTCCCAGATCGCCTTGCCGAATTTGCGCGCTTCCTTCGTCCAGGCGTCGTATTCGGGCGTGTTGACCTTGGGCATCGCGCCCCAGCAATTGAAATCCTTGCGATTGATCACGCCCTTGGCGCCGAGCGAAAGGACGAATTCGCGCTTGGTCTCGTCGCTGATGACGCCGATGGCGTTGGCGCCGCTGACGGCGCAGAGCTGGATGGCGAAGGAGCCCAAGCCGCCGCTCGCGCCCCACACCAGCACATTATGTCCGGGCCGCAGGATGTGCGGCCGGTGGCCGAAGAACATGCGGTAGGTCGTGGCGAGCGTCAGCGTGTAGCAGGCGCTCTCTTCCCAGGTCAGATGCTTGGGCCGCTCCATCAATTGGCGATCCTGCACGCGGGCGAATTGCGCGAAGGAGCCGTCCGGCGTCTCATAGCCCCAGATGCGCTGGCTGGGCGAGAACATCGGATCGCCGCCATTGCATTCCTCGTCGTCGCCGTCGTCCTGATTGCAGTGCACGACGACCTCGTCGCCGACCTTCCAGCGCTTCACCTTGGAGCCGACCGCCCACACGATGCCCGACGCGTCGGAGCCGGCGATGTGATAGGGATTCTTGTGGCCGTCGATCGGCGAGATCGGCGTGCCGAGGCCGGCCCAGACGCCGTTGTAGTTCACCCCCGCCGCCATCACGAGAATCAGAACGTCGTGGCTGTCGAGCGGCCAGGTGGGCACGACCTCGATCTGGAAGGATTTTTCCGGCTCGCCATGGCGCTCCTTGCGGATCGTCCAGGCGTACATCTTTGACGGCACATGACCGAGCGGCGGGATCTCGCCGATCTCGTAGAGGTCCTTGTAGACTTCGAGTTGCGGCACGGCTTGCTGCGACATTGCGTTGGTCCTCTTCCCCTCGGCCGTCTTGTTGCGGCTGCTCAATAAGGCGCGGATTAGGCCCTAAGTTCCTGCTGCATTGCAACAGGACTTGTCATAAATGCGCTGTCCTATGGCATTTCTGCAATAAAGTTACCGGCAAGCGCCGCCATCAGCGACTTCGCCAGGCCTTCTTTCCCGAGGCTTTTCCCGCGATCTCCTTGAGCTTAACGGCCTGGCGCAGCGAAAGTGACGCGCCGGAGCCGCCCTTTTCGGGGTCGCGAAAGGCGCGGCCGTATTTCTCGACGCGGGTCTCGACCGAGCCCAGGAATTCGCCCTCCCAGTCGGACAGCGTCACGCCCGCCGCCTCGGCGGCCTTGCGCGCCTTCTTGAGCGCCCGGAGCGCGGCGCGCTTGGCGGCTGCCTTGCGGTCTTCGAATGTGGGCTGTCGGGTTTTCATCGCTTGTGCGGGACGGGCCGAAGGTCTGGACTTGAGACGCAGGCTGGAGGAACGAGGCATGGAGATCAACGGCGTCGCGCACACCTTCATCACCGCCGGCGATTTCGCCAGGGCGCGGACGTTCTACGGCGAGTTTCTGCCGTTCCTGGGCCTGAAACCCGTCATGGACCTCGACGGATTCTATTACTGCGTCGGCGGCCGCACGGGCTTCGGCATCCGCGCCCCGGCGCCGGAGCATGAGGGCAAGCGCTTCGAGCAGGGCAGCGTCGGCCTGCACCATCATTGCTGGCGCGCCCGCGAGCGCGGCGATGTCGACGCGGCGCACGCCTTTCTGGTCGGGCTCGGCGCGACGATCGTGCACCCGCCGCAGCCGGACGGTTTCGCGCCCGGCTATTACTCCGTGCTGTTCGAAGATCCCGATGGGGTGAGGCTGGAGATCAACCACGTCCCCGGCCGCGGCCTGTTCGAGCCCGATACGCGGATAAACGCACCCGAAAATGCCTAGCGCTTCGGATCGGTCAACGCGTCGTAGAACAGGCTCTGCGATACCGTCGAAAGCGATTCATTGCCGGCGGCGCCGGTGCCGAAGCGCTGGATCATGCCGAGAAAGAACAGATCGTTCTTCGGATCGATCCAGAACCAGGTGCCGGCCGCGCCGCCCCACCAGATCGAGCCCGCGCCGAGCTTGCTGTCGATCTTCGCGGGGTCCTTGGTGATCGCGAAATCCAGACCGAAACCGAGCGCCTCGCCGCCGATGGAGCGGCCGCCGATCGCGTCCGACGGCTGCACGCCGGGCTCGATCTGGTCGGTCTCCATCAGCGCCACGGTCTCGGGCTTGAGGATGCGCACGCCATTGAGCTCGCCCTTGTTCAGCATCATCTGGCAGAACGCCGCATAGTCGTCGACCGTCGACACCGATCCGCCACCGCCCGATTCCATCGACGGCGGCTTGGTGAAGTCCTGGATCATCGGGATCGCCGATGTCAGCTCATAGAGCCTGTCGCCGGTCATCTGGTTCTTGGCATAGACGCCCGACAGCCGCGCGGCGTCCGCCGGCGGAACGAAGAAGCCGGTATCCTTCATGCCGAGCGGGCCCCAGATGTGCTCATGCATGAACTGGCCGAAGGTCTGGCCCGACAGCTTCTCGATGATGTAGCCCTGGATATCGACCGCGGCGGAATAGGACCATTTGGTGCCGGGCTGGTAGAGCAGCGGGATCTTGGCGATCCTGTCGATCATCTCCTTCAGCCCGTTCGACTGCAGCACCTTGTCGGCGCGGAACGCGTCGTCCACCGGATTGCCGGTGCGCAGCCCGTAGCCGAAGCCCGCCGTATGGGTCATCAGCTCGCGCATGGTGGGCGGGCGCTTCATGTCTTCGAGCCCGCCATCGGCGCGCAGCACCTTGAGGCCGGCGAATTCGGGAATGAATTTCGTCACCGGATCGTCGAGCTTCCACAGGCCCTTCTCGTAGAGGATCATCATCGCCACGCCGGTCATCGGCTTGGTCTGGGAATACATGCGGAAGATCGTGTCGCGCGCGATCGGCGTCGCCGCCGCCATGCTGGCGAGGCCGTACGTGTGCAGCTCGGCGATCTTGCCGTGCCGCACCGCCATGACCTCGATGCCGGCGACTTCGCCGGTATCGACCGCTTTGTCCATCGTCGCGTCGAGCAGTTTCAGCTTGTCCGCGTCGAGGCCGACGGTATCGGGCGCGACCTGCGGCAAGGGCGCCGCGAAGGCGGCCGACAAGGACAACAAAGCGGCGAACGCCGCCAGAACCGATTTGCGCATGTTTCCCCCCGATGGTCTTGTTGATCAGTGTACGTGATGCGGATCCTTTTCGCCCGCTTCAACGGCGGTGGCGAGCGCGTCCGTCGCGACCGGGCAGGTGTAGAAGGCCGACCGGGCGCAATTGGGATTGTAGGCGTCGTTGAAGTCGATGGTCGCGGTCCTGGGCGGGAACGGCCCGAAGCCGTCGATGTCGACATAGCGCCCCGCGCCATAGGTGATCTTGCCCGTCAGGTCGTCCATGAAGAACGCGCTCAGCTCGGCGATCTTCTTCGGATCGTTGTCGCCGGCATAGAAGGGCAGCGTGAAGGTCTTGCCGTTCAGCGCGAAGGTCGCGTCGCCGGCATGGAAGAACTGCTTGTCGGTGCCGCGCGAGGTGCGGAAGACGCGCGGCGGCAGCTTCGGATCGGGCTTGAAGGTCGCGATCACGCGATAGGCCGGATTGTAGGGGAAGTAGATCACGCCCTGGAAGGCCAGCGCGTCGGCGCGCTTCTGATTGTAGAGCATGATGCGCACGCCCATCACGCCGGCGGAGACCTGGGTCGAAAAGCCCTGGATGTCGATGTCGGTGTCGATGGGCACGCTTTTCTGCAGCGTGGCGTCGTCGAGCGTCTTGCCGCCCATCGCGGCGCTCATCTTGCCGGCATGGAAGGTCGCGGTCAGGACACCGGCCGATTTGCCCGCCACCCATTTGTAGGTCTCGGGCCTGCCCTTGGTCCCGGTCAGCGTCGCGCTCTGTCCCTCGCTGAGATAGGCGGCATCCTGGATCTTCAGGATCGCATGCGGGGTCTTGGCCCACGCCTTGTTGGCGTCGACGATGCCGTCGCGCCACGCCTGTTCCGGGGACTTCGCCGCCGGCGCCGCCGCCAGCAGAAGCGTGGCGGCAAGAATGCCGATGAAATGTCGTGCGCTCATAAATTCTCCTGCTCGATTGTCATGCCCCCGCAGGCGGGCATCCCGTCCGGCGGCCGCCTGGATACCTGCTTTCGCGGGTATGACAGAAGAGCCCTTTTTGCAGTGCAGCAAAATTTCCACTAGGCTCTGCGTCACGCAATTTCCGTAACGATCAGCATTCCATGTCGCGCGACAAGCCCTGGATATTCCGCACTTATGCCGGCCATTCAAGCGCCGCGGCGTCAAATCGGCTTTACCGGGGCAATCTGGCCAAAGGCCAGACGGGCCTGTCGGTGGCGTTCGACCTGCCCACCCAGACGGGTTACGACAGCGACGATCCCATCGCCAAGGGCGAGGTCGGCAAGGTCGGCGTGCCGGTCTCCCATATCGGCGACATGCGCACGCTGTTCGAAGGCATCCCGCTTTCGCACATGAACACCTCCATGACGATCAATGCGCCGGCCGCCTGGCTGCTGGCGCTTTACGTCGCGGTGGCTGACGAGCAGGGCTCGCCCCGCGACAGCCTGGCCGGCACGACGCAGAACGACATCGTGAAGGAGTACCTGGCGCGCGGCACCTATATCTTTCCGCCCGGCCCGGCGCTGCGCCTGACGACCGATACGATCGCTTTCACGACGGCCGAGATGCCGAAATGGAATCCGATCAATTTCTGCTCCTATCATCTGCAGGAGGCCGGCGCCGACGCGGTGGAAGAGGCGGCCTTTGCGCTCGCCACCGCTGTCTCGGTGCTCGACGCCGCCAAGGCGCGCGGCGCGATCCCGGCCGACGAGTTCTCGAAGACCGTCGGGCGCATGAGCTTCTTCGTCAATTCCGGCGTCAAGTTCATCACCGAGATCTGCAAGCTGCGTGCGATGGCGGCGTTGTGGGACGAGATCACGCTCACGCGTTACGGCGTGACCGATCCCAAGCAGCGTCTGTTCCGCTATGGCGTGCAGGTGAACTCGCTGGGCCTGACCGAGCAGCAGCCGGAGAATAACGTCTATCGCGTGCTGTTCGGCATGCTGGGCGTGACGCTGTCGAAGAACGCCCGCGCCCGCGCGGTGCAATTGCCGGCATGGAACGAGGCGCTCGGCCTGCCCAGGCCCTGGGACCAGCAATGGTCGCTGCGCCTGCAGCAGATCGGCGCCTTCGAGACCGACATGCTCGAATATGATGACATCTTCGACGGCTCTACCGTCATCGCCGACAAGGTCGAGCTCTTGAAAGGGCAGATCCGCGAGGAGATGGCGCGTATCGCGCAATTCGGCGGCACCGGCACCCAGGACGCGCTGGAGTACATGAAGGAGCGGCTCGTCGCCTCCAATGCGGCGCGGGTCGAGGCGATCGAGCGCGGCGACGAAATCCGCGTCGGCGTCAACGCCTATCAGGAGACCGAAGTCTCGCCGCTGACCGCCGGCAACGGCGCCTTCATGACGGTCGACGAATCGGCCGAGGCCGAGCAGATCGCACGCCTGAAGGCCTGGCGCGAAAGCCGCGATGCGGCGAAGGCGGCAACGGCGCTGGCCGCGCTGGAGCGCGCGGCGCGGAAAGACACCAACCTGATGCCGGTCTCCATCGACTGCGCCAAGGCCGGCGTCACCACCGGCGAATGGGCGCGGGCGCTGCGCAAGGTATTCGGCGAGTATCGCGCGCCGACCGGCGTCGCGGCCAGCGCGCCGGCGCGCAATGACGAGCGTATCGTGCAGATCAAGGACGAAGTGGATGCCGTCTCGAAGACGCTCGGCCGCAGGCTGACCTTCCTGGTGGCCAAGCCGGGGCTGGACGGCCATTCCAACGGTGCCGAGCAGATTGCGATCCGCGCCCGCGACGCCGGGATGGACGTCATCTACAACGGGATCCGCTATTCGCCCGACGACATCGTGGCAGAAGCCCTGGCGAAGCGGCCGCATCTGATCGGCCTGTCGGTGCTGTCGGGCAGCCATGTCAGCCTGGCGCGCGACGTGGTCGCCAAGCTGCGCGCGGCAGGGCTTTCGGACATCAAGGTGGTCGCCGGCGGGATCATCCCGGAGGCGGACGAGGCGGCGCTGAAGGCGGCCGGCATCTCGGCGGTGTTTTCGCCCAAGGATTACGACCTGAACCAGATCATGCACGGACTGGTCGAACTGGTACGGACTTAGAAGGCGGTCACAATCCCGCCAAACGGGCGTAGAATTCTCCCTCTCACGGGAGGGAGCAGTGATCCAGCGCTACGACGTCGTCATTGTCGGCGGTTCTTTCGCGGGCCTCGCCTGCGCGCGCACCGCCGCGCTCAAGGGCCTGAAGGTCGCCGTGATCGATTCCAAGCCGGAGCCGGGGGCGCGGGTGCGCACCACGGGCATCGTGGTCAAGGAAGCGAGCGACGATTTCGACCTGCCGGCGCGGCTGATGCGCAAGGTGCGCGGCGTGCGGCTCTATGCGCCCAATGGCCGTTCGCTCGACCTCTCCGCGCCGGGCTATTTCTTCCAGGCGACCGATACCGCCGGCGTGCTGCGCTGGATGGCCGGCGAGGCCGAACGCGCCGGCGCCGCCCTGCTCTATGGCCGCAAATTCGAGACCGCGATCGAGCACGCCCGCGGCGTGGCGCTCTCGGGTCTCGGCCTGCATGCCGGCTTCCTGATCGGCGCCGACGGCGCGCGCTCCCGAGTCGCCGAGACCTTTGGACTGAGCCGCAACACGCGCTTCGTCGCCGGGCTGGAGATCGAATGCGATCCGCTGGAGGACCTCGACGGCCGCTTCCTGCACTGCTTCGCAGACAGCCGCATCGCGCCGGGTTACATCGCCTGGGCAGTGCCCGGCGTGGATTCGACGCAGATCGGCGTCGCGGCACGGCGCCCCGACCGGCCCGACCTCGGCGAATTGCTGCGGCGCCTTAAAGGCGTGTGCGACATCCGCAATATCCGCGTGCGCCAGCGCCGCAGCGGGTTGATCCCGACCGGCGGCACGCTCTCGCATCTGGGCACCAATCGGGTGTTGCTGGTGGGCGATGCGGCCGGCATGGTGTCGCCGACCACGGGCGGCGGCATTCACCTGGCGCTCAATTTCGGGCGTCGCGCCGCGCAGCTCGTGTCGGACTATCTGAACGACCGCGGACCCCATCCCGTCGCGCAGCTCGCGCGCGAGGCGCCGCGCTTCCGCAAGGCGCGCGTCCTGCGCCGGGTGCTCGACGGCGCGCCGCCCAATCCGCTGATCAACGCCCTGCTGATGACCGCGCCGATGAAAGCGCTGGCGCAGCGGCTCTACTTCCACAGCCGCGGCCAGGGCGCGGGGTCTTTCGACGATTGGGCGGAGGAGTTCGAGCGCGGTGAGCTGGCCAAGGCGGCGCCGGAATTGCCGACGCCGAAGCTGCGGCTGATCTAGCGGCCTCATGGATCGCAGGATATTTCTCGCCGCGCTGATGGCTACCGCTCTTCCCTTTCCTTCCCGCGCCGACCAATGCCGCGACGGCGCCGACAATGCGCGGGATATCGACTGGCTGATCGCGCAGATGGCGGCGCGCTATACCTATCTGCCGGACCGCCATGTCGATATCGACAAGTTGCGGCGCCTCTATGTCGGCGAGGCCGGTGCGGTCTGCGAGCCGCACGCCTTCCTGAACGTGCTGGAGCGCTGTCTCGCGGAATTCCACGACGATCACGTCGAGGCGAAGGTCAACAACGCCCATTCGCCGCAGCTCGTGCCCAGCGGCACCGATCTGTGGGCGAGTGTGCGCGACGGCAAGGCGGTCATCGAACAGGTGCGACCGCAGTCGGAGTCCGCCAGGGCCGGCTTGCGGGCCGGCGACGAGATCGTCTCGATCGGCGGCGTCGCGGTGACGGAAGCGATCGCAGCCAATGCGCCGCGCTGCCTCGCCGCGGCCGATCCCGAAGCCGATGACTATACGCTGCGCGTTGTGCTGGCCGGCACGCATGACGCACGTCGTCGCTTCGTCGTGCGGAACGGCACGGAGCGGAATATCGATCTGCCGAGCTTCGTCCGACCGCGATCCGACACGCCGCTGACGCAGCGGACGATCGGCACCATCGGCTATATCCGCATCGAAAACAGCCTGGGCGACGGCGCGCTCGTCGCCGCTTTCGACGCGGCGCTTGCGGCGCTGAGCGCGGCCAAGGCGCTGATCCTCGATCTGCGCAACACGCCGAGCGGCGGCAACACCGATGTCGCCGAGCCGATCCTGGGACGCTTTATCTCCGCGCCCTCCGGCTATCAGCGGGTCTTCGATCCGAGGCCTGGCAAAGTGGCGCCGGCCGGTTCCTGGGTACGCAAAGTCGCGCCGCGCGGCACGACGGTGACGCAGCCGCTGGCCGTCCTTGTCGACCGGTGGACCGGCAGCATGGGCGAGGGCATGGCCATCGGCTTCGACGGCATGACGCGCGCCACTATTGTCGGCACGCGCATGGCGGGACTGTGCGGCGCGACGTCGGACGTCACGCTGCCCAGGAGCGGGATCGGCATCGCCTTTCCGACCGAGCGGCTCTATCACCTCGACGGCACGCCGCGCGAGACATGGTCGCCGCCGGTCTTCGTCGATCCCAGGGCGCCGGGCGGGGATGCGATCCTCGCGCGCGCTATTGAGATTTTGCGTCAATAGACGATCTCTCCCCGATCGATCCGATCCCAGACTGTCATTCCCGCGAAAGCGGGAATCCAGTCTTGGCCGTGCTCCCAGTCACTGGATGCCCGCCTGCGCGGGCATGACAGCAGTGTCGTGTTGAACATCCGCTTGATCTTGCCGGCGGCGCGCGCGCATCGTCGACGGCATGGAACAGTTCGACCGGCGCAGCGCGCTCGCCTTCATCGTCGCTTTCGGAATCGTCAGCCTGTTCGCCGACATGGCCTATGAAGGCATGCGCGGACTGAACGGCGAATACCTCGCCGCGCTCGGCGCCAGCGGCGCGGCGGTCGGGATCATCGCCGGCGGCGGCGAACTCGCGGGCTATGCCATCCGTCTCGTCTCGGGGCGCATCGCGCAAGCCACCGGCGCCTATTGGCCGCTGACCATCGGCGGCTATGCGCTGACCATGCTCGCGGTGCCCGCGATGGCCTTCGCCTTCAGCTGGCAGGCCGCCGCCGTCTTCGTCGTGCTGGAGCGCACCGGCAAGGCGATCCGCAGCCCCGCCACCAACACGATGCAGGCGAGAGCAGGCGATCACATCGGCCAGGGCTGGGCGTTCGGTTTGCAGGAAGCGCTCGACCAGACCGGCGCCATCGCCGGCCCGCTGATCACCGCCTTCGTGCTGGCGCACCATGGCAGCTATCGCGCGGCCTATGCCTGGCTGGCGGTGCCGGCCCTGCTCACCATGATCACGGTCGCGGCGCTGGCGATCCGCTACCGCTTCGCCGGCCGCATCGCGCCGGCCGATGGCGCGGCGCCGCCGCCGGACCTGTCGCGCGCCTTCTGGTTCTACACGGCGACCGCGGCCCTGCTGGGTTTCGGCTTCGCGGATTTCTCGCTCTTCGCGTTCCATTTCGGCCGCACCGGCATGATTTCGACGGCGCTGGTGCCGGTGTTCTATGCCGCCGCGATGGGGACCTCGGCGGTGAGCGCGCTGCTGTTCGGCCTGCTGTTCGACCGCAAAGGGATCGTCGTGCTGGTGCCCGCGATCCTGGCCGGCGCGGCAACGACGCCGCTGGTGTTCTTCGGCGGCTTCGGTGCCGCGCTCGCCGGCACCATCCTCTGGGGCCTGGCCACCGGCACGCTGAACGCGCTGATGTCCGCCTCGGTCGCCAGGCTCGTGCCCGAAGCGTCGCGGGCGCGCGCCTATGGCCTGTTCTCCGCGATCTACGGCACGGCGTGGTTCGCCGGCAGCGCGCTTCTGGGCGCCTTGTACGACACATCGCGCGGCGTGCTCGTCATCGTCGCCGTTGCGGCGCAGCTCGTCGCGCTCGTTCCGCTGGCGCTGACGATCCGCGATTTCAATCGGTGAACGTAAGAAGCGACGGCGCCGCGCCGAACTGCGCCTTCAGCCGCTCGAATTCGGCCCGCGCCTGCGCATTGGCGCGCTGGTGCCGCTCGGCGAAGATGAACTCGTTCTTGAGCGTGTGCTCCAGTCCGACGAACTCCGTCACCCGCACCTTGTAGCCTTGCGCCTCCAGGAACAGGCCGCGCAGCACATTGGTCAGATGGGCGCCGAATTCGCGGCGCTGGATCGGATGGCGCCAGAGCTGGCGCTCCGGCTTTTTCGAGCTTTCGAGCAGCGCCGCCACTTCGGCCTGGCAGCACGGCACCAGCGCGATGAATTTCGCCTCGTGGCGCAACGCGAACAGGATCGCCTCGTCCGTCGCGGTATCGCAGGCATGCAGCGCCGTCACCACGTCGACGCCGCCCGGCACATTCGCATCGGCGATGGTGTTCTCGATGAAATTCATCCGGGCAAAGCCGCTGTCGGCCGCGATGCGCCGCGAGGTTTCGATCAGATCGTGCCGGGCCTCGATGGCGACGACGCGGCCGCGTCCCTCTTTGGCGAAGAAGAGGTCGTAAAGCACGAAACCGAGATAGGATTTGCCGGCGCCGAGATCGGCCAGCACCGGCTCGGCCTTCTCCGCGAAGGCGCCGTCCAGCGCCGGCTTGATCAGCTGCGCCAGGTGCAGCACCTGTTTCAGCTTGCGCCGCGAATCCGCGTTCAGCGCGCCGTCGCGCGTCAGGATATGCAGCGCCTTGAGCAGGGCCACCGATTGGCCGGGCCAAAGCTCCGCCACCGGATCGGGTCGTGTTTCCCCGCGCGTCTGTTTCGCCATGCCGGCAGTCTATCGCGCCCGGCGCATGCAATGAAAATCGCCCGCCGCAGTTCAGCCGCCGGAGGGCGGAGGGTTGGGCTTGGGTTTCGGCTTCGCCGGCCCGAGGCCCCAGCCGGAGAAGATGCCGCCATCGTCGTCGCCGCTCGCGGCGGGCTTCGATTCGGGTTTGGACGATCCGAAGCCCAGGGTGGACAACAGGCCGCCGCCGTCGCCGCCCGTTTCCGATTTCGGCTTGGCGCGCCCGAGGCCCCATCCCGAGAACAGCCCGCCCTCGTCCTCGCCGGTCATGGCCGCCGGCGGCGTGCCCGGCGCGGCAAGAAGACCCCGCGCCGCGAAGTCGCGACGGCCCGAACCGTCGGTGAAAATCGTCAGCGTCTCGAAGCGGATCCGGCCATCCACGTCGCGCTGCAGGGTGACGCGCTTGTGCGCGCCGCCGGTGTCGAACTCCGCCGTCAGGCTGCTGAGCCGGTCGGACGCCGGATCGTCGCTGAAGCCGTGCCCCGGCTGGACTCCCCAGTCGCACTCCGCGGCGGAACATCTGCCGAAGACGTGAAGGCGCGGCGCGGCATCCGGCGTCACGACAACGCGTGCGACGCCGCCTTCTGCCGGCTCCGCGTTGACCCAGGTGCCGGCAAAGCCGGAATCCGCCGCCTTCGCCGACGAGGCGGCCGCGACCGTCGCGATCAGCAGCGCGACGCCGGCCTTCATCCTGTTCCGCACGCGGATCCCCCTTTTTCCGCCCTCGTTTCCGGGGCGCTTCGCCGTGATGTTAGCGTTATCGAGGTGGGTGCGACAGGGTGTGGACCGCGCCCGCAGCGGCCGCTATACCCCGCGCTCGGCCTCAAGCAGCGCAGCGACGGGCCATAACCGAGAATCCATGACCGACCTCGCCCACATCCGCAATTTCTCCATCGTCGCCCATATCGACCATGGCAAATCGACGCTCGCCGACCGGCTGATCCAGTTCACCGGCGGGCTGACAACACGCGAGATGAAGGACCAGGTGCTCGATTCGATGGACATCGAGCGCGAGCGCGGCATCACCATCAAGGCGCAGACCGTGCGCCTGCAATACAAGGCGAAGGACGGCGAGACCTATACGCTGAACCTGATGGACACGCCGGGCCATGTCGATTTCGGCTATGAGGTCAGCCGCTGCCTGGCCGCCTGCGAAGGCGCGCTGCTGGTGGTGGATGCGAGCCAGGGCGTGGAAGCCCAGACGCTCGCCAATGTCTACCAGGCGATGGACGCCAATCTCGAGATCGTTCCGGTCCTCAACAAGATCGACCTGCCCGCCGCCGAGCCCGAGCGCATCCGCCAGCAGATCGAGGACGTGATCGGCATCGATGCATCGGAAGCGGTGCCGATCTCGGCGAAGACCGGCCTCAATATCGACCAGGTGCTGGAAGCCGTCGTCACCCGCCTGCCCCCGCCCAAGGGCGATATCAACGCGCCGCTGAAGGCCCTCCTGGTCGATAGCTGGTACGACGCCTATCTCGGCGTGGTCGTGCTGGTCCGCGTCATCGACGGCGAACTGCGCAAGGGCCAGAAGATCCGCATGATGAACGCCGACGCCTATTACCAGGCCGAGCAGATCGGCGTCTTCACGCCCAAGAAGGTCAATGTCGAGGTGCTCGGCCCCGGCGAGGTCGGCTTCCTCACGGCGCAGATCAAGCAGGTGGCCGACACCCAGGTCGGCGACACGATCACCGACGAGAAGCGCGGCACCGCGACGGCGCTTCCCGGCTTCAAGCCGGCGCAGCAGGTGGTGTTCTGCGGCCTCTTTCCGGTCGACGCAGCGCAGTTCGAAGACCTGCGCAACGGCCTCGGCCGCCTGCACCTCAACGACGCCAGCTTCACCTATGAGATGGAGACCAGCGCGGCGCTGGGCTTCGGTTTCCGCTGCGGGTTCTTGGGATTGCTGCATCTGGAGATCGTGCAGGAGCGCCTGGAGCGCGAGTTCAACCTCGACCTCATCGCGACGGCGCCGAGCGTCATCTACCAGATCCACCTGACCGACGGCTCGACCATCGAACTGCACAATCCGTCCGACATGCCGGACGTGATGAAGATCGACAAGATCCTGGAGCCTTGGATCAAGGCGACGATCCTGGTGCCCGACGATTATCTCGGCGCCGTCTTGAAGCTGTGCGAGGACCGCCGCGGCCGTCAGGTGGAGCTCACCTATGCCGGCAACCGCGCCATGGTGGTCTATCACCTGCCCTTGAACGAAGTGGTGTTCGATTTCTACGACCGGCTGAAATCGGTGAGCCGCGGCTACGCCTCGTTCGACTATCACATCGAAGGCTATGAGGAGGGCGACCTCGTCAAGATGTCGATCCTGGTGAACGGCGATCCGGTGGATGCGCTGTCGATGATCGTCAACAAGCAGCGCGCCGAAGGCCGCGGACGGGCGATGTGCGAGAAACTGAAAGAGTTGATCCCGCGCCACATGTTCGTGATCCCGATCCAGGCCGCGATCGGCGGCAAGATCATCGCCCGCGAGACGCTGAGCGCCCTGCGCAAGGACGTGACGGCCAAGTGCTACGGCGGCGACATCTCCCGCAAGCGCAAGCTCCTCGACAAGCAGAAAGAGGGCAAGAAGAAGATGCGCCAGTTCGGCAAGGTCGACATCCCCCAGGAAGCGTTCATCGCCGCGCTGAAGATGGATCAGGATTGAGCAGCCGCCGATGCATGTCGCCGTCATCGATATCGGCAGTCCGAAGAACCTTGGGTGGGCAATTCGCGGGGCCAAGATTAACGGACAAGGAGGCGGATTGGACGAATGCATTGCAGCGCTGGGCTTGGCGCTAACGCAAGGCCAGTTGGCGCTGGGCTTTGAAGCGCCACTGTTCGTACCCTTGCGGGACGACCCTTTTTCTCTGACGAAGGCGCGGGCAGGCGAGTGTGCCGGCGGAATCAATAGACCATTCTCGGCAGCGGCCGGAGCTTCGGTGTTGGTCACCGCGCTGACGATCGTCCCGCACGTGCTCAGCCGCTTGCGCGTGCTAGCACCGGGCGTTTCGGCAACAATGGATTGGCGCACGCCGCTGGCGAGCGAGACCAGGTTGCTTGTCTTCGAAGCATTTGTCACGAATCAAGGTAAATCGAGCGATGCCCGGCACATTGAGGATGCATATGCGGCAATCGCTGCGTTCCAGCGCGGAATGGAAGAGCCTGAGACGTTCGCCAGCGCCGTGACGGAAGACCCTTGTCTGAGCCTGATCGGCGCGGCGCTGCTACGGACCGAATGGACAACCGATCTGCGCGCGCTGTCCCGGCCCTGCCTGGTCGTGAGGGCCTGACGTTACGCCGCCCTCCGCTTCGGCAATTTCCTAATCTCAGCGCCGACTTCCTGTTCGGCCAGCCGCAATTCATACAGCTTCTGCAAATTCAGCCAGAAATCCGCGCTCGTGCCGAACCAGTGGCCCAATCGCAGGGCCGTGTCAGCCGTTACCGCGCGCTCTTTGTTCAGAATACCAGTGATGCGGTTCGTTGGAACGTCGATCTGGCGAGCGAGTTCAGCCGCGCTCACTCCGAGCAGTTCCAACTCCTCCTCAAGAATTTCGCCGGGATGGATGGGAAGACGCGCCATGAAATACCTCAATGATAATCCACGATTTCCACATTGGTGGGGCCGGGGGAACCTTCGACCCATTTGAAGCAGATGCGCCATTGATCATTGATTCGCATGCTCCACTGGCCTTTTCGATCGCCGGCGAGCTTTTCGAGCCGCTTGCCGCCTAGGGCAGCGAGTTCGCCAAGGCTTCCCGCCGATTCGAGACGCACCAGCCGATTCTCCGCCTGTCGGCGAAACGGCTCAAACTGCCTGACCCGTTCGCCTTTGGCGAAGCGCTCCGTCCTGGCGTCGCCATAACTCAGTATCATGTATCGAGGCTAGCGAGCTTGTATGCGTTACGTCAAGCGTAATTCAGTATTTCTGCGGAGGCAAGCGCGCGCAAAGCCCAGCACCCGTTCATAGAAGCCAGCGTGGTTTCGAGCGCGCGCACGGTGAGCACGAAATGGTCGATGCGGTCGATCGCGACGTTTCCCACGGACTTGACCTCTTTTGCCGCGCCGCGCACCCTTGATCGCAATGACCGAACTCGATCTCCTCAATCTATCGCGGTCCGCGACGGCGGATGAGATCTCCTATTTCGGCCAGATGATCACCATCAATTTCGCGATGATCGTGGCGATCTATTATTTCCTCAATCAGGCCCAGCTGGCGATGAAGCTGTTCGCCTTCGCCGCCTATATGGTCGGAATGCTGCTGTTCTTCGGCGAGATGCTGTTCGAGGCCAACATCAAATTCGAGGTTCTGGCGTCTTTGCATGCCTTGGTGCACCCATCGGCGGTGACCGCGTACTATGTTGGGCTGTACGATACCTGGCTCGGGACCGCGACCGCCGTCCTGTTCAACGGCGCGATCTGGATCCTCTGCCTGGGGGTCTTCTATCTGCTGTTCTTCTGGCGCAAATCGCCGGAAGAGCGCGACGTGCGTATCCTGAAGAACCGATCCGAAATGCCGCCCGGGCCATAGACCTCCAATCCGCCGCAATCGGGTCTAGACTCCCGATCACTGCCTGCAGGGGAATTCCATGTCGGATCGTAGTGCCGATGCCGCGCCGCTAAGGCCGGAAGCCGAACGCACGCTCGCCCTGACCCGGCTCGCCGCCGGCGCGGCGCAAGGACTGGCGCTTTACCTGCTGTATCGCTGGATCGAGGATAGCGGTGCAGCGGCGGTCGACTCCTACCGGGCGGTGCCGCTGGGACTGGTGTTCCTGTTCGTACCGCTGCTTCTCGTCCAGGGCGCCGGCACGTTGCGGGTCCGGACGCTGGTGCCCTGGCTCGTCGGCGTGACGGCGCTTCTGGCGGCACTCGGCTGGTACGGCGTGTGGCGCAGTTGGCCGCCGGCCGGCAATGGGCCGGACACGCCCGATGCCGCGATGACCTTCGCACTGCTGGCGGCGAGCTTCGTCGGGCTCTTCATCGGCCAGTCGCTTATTCTCGCCGGCGATGCGGAGCGCAAGTTCGTCGCGCCCTATCCCGCCTATTTCGATGCCGCGACCAAGCTCGGCGTGCAGTTCGCGGCGACGGTGGCCTTCGTCGCGGTGTTCTGGGGCGTGCTGTGGCTGGGCGCGGTGCTGTTCAATCTGATCAAGCTCGGTTTCCTCGAGGCGCTGCTCGAAAAGGACTGGTTCGCGATCCCGGCGACCGCGCTGGCCTCGGCGGCGGCGATCCACGTCACCGATGTGCGCGCCGGGCTGTGGACCGGCATCCGCACCGTGGCGCTGACCCTGCTCTCCTGGCTGCTGCCGCTGATGACGCTGATCGCGGCGGGTTTCACCGCGAGCCTCCTGTTCACCGGCCTGACTCCGCTCTGGGCGACGCGTTCGGCCGCGGGCCTGCTGCTCAGCGCCGCCGGCGTTGTCGTCGTGCTGCTGAACATGGCGTTCCAAGACGGTTCGCCCGAACACAGCCGCGCGCGCATCTTCCGCTATGCCGAGTTCGTCGCCGCGCTGGTGCTGGTGCCGCTGGTGACCCTTGCGGCCTATGCGGTGTGGCTGCGGGTCGCGCAGTACGGATGGACGGTGGAGCGGGTCGTGACCGCCGCGACGGTGCTGATCGCGCTTTGCTATGCGTTCGGCTATGCGGCGGCGGCGTTGCTCTCGCTCGGCGGCGGCGGATGGATGCGGCTGGTCGCACCGGTCAATGTCACGACCGCTTTCGCGGTGATCGCGGTGCTGCTGGCCCTGTTCACGCCTTTGGGCGATCCGTCTCGTCTGGCGGTGTCGAGCCAGGTCGCGCGCCTGAAGAGCGGCGCGGTGACGGCGAACGCATTCGACTACGCCTATCTGAAGTCCGAAGGCGGCCGTTATGGCCATGACGCGCTTGTCCGGTTCGCGAGCACCGATTTCGGGCCGGCCACCGCGACGGTCCGCAAGATGGCCAAGGCGGCGTTGATCGAGCCGTTTCAGCCGGCGGCGCCGATCAAGCCGGCGGGGCCGGCCGATCTGGCGGCCAATATCGCGGTCTATCCCAAGGGCGCCAAGCTTCCCGACAGCTTCCAGAAGCAGGACTGGCATGCGCAAAATTTCATTCCGGGTACTTTCGTGCCCGACTGCCTGCGGCTGGCGGGCGCCAAATGCGACGCCGTCCTCGTGGACCTGGACGGCGACGGCCAGGACGAAATTCTGATTGCGGACAATATCGGGCTGGGAGGCGTTGCAGGGCTGTTCCGCGACGGGGCGGACGGCCATTGGACGCGCGCGGGACAGATCGTCATTCCCGTCTGCGCGATGATCGCCGACGCCTTGCGCAACGGACAATTCACCTTGGTCGCGCCGCTATACCGGGACGTCGCGGTCGGCGGGATCGTGCTGCAGGTGGAGACGGCGCAAAAGCACGTCTGCGGCTAGCCTCGCGCTCGCCTCCGTCCGGGCTTGATGCTAGGACCGGCGCGAAACTCAGGCCCGCGCCATGACTCCGCTTGTTGCCCTGATCGACTACGGCTCCGGCAATCTCCGCTCGGCGGAGAAGGCCCTGGCGCGCGTCGCGGCCGAGCGCGGCACCGGGCAGGAGATCGTCGTCACATCGGATGCCGCCGTCGTCGGACGGGCCGAGCGAATCGTGCTGCCGGGCGTCGGCGCTTTCGCCGATTGCATGGCCGGACTCTCGGGACTGCCCGGTATGGTGGCGACGCTGGACGAACGCGTGATCGCGGGGGGCGTGCCGTTCCTCGGCATCTGCGTCGGCATGCAGCTCATGGCGAGCGTCGGCCGCGAATTCGGCGATCATCCGGGGCTGGATTGGATCGCCGGCGAGGTCGTTCGCATGACCCCGTCCGATCCGGCGCTCAAGATTCCGCAGATCGGGTGGAATGAGCTTGCCTTCGCCCGTCCCCATCCGGTCACGGACGGACTGCCGGCGCAGGCCAACGCCTATTTCGTGCATTCCTACGCCTATTCCTGCGCGCGCGAAGCGGACGTGCTGGGGCGTACGGACTACGGCGGGCCGGTCACCGCGGCGGTCGCGCGCGACAATCTTGTCGGCGTGCAATTCCATCCCGAGAAGAGCCAGGCGGTCGGCCTCGCCCTGCTCGGCAATTTCCTCGCGTGGCGGCCATGATCCTGTTTCCCGCCATCGATCTGAAGGATGGGCGCTGCGTCCGGCTGAAGCGCGGCCTGATGGACCAGGCGACGGTGTTCAACGACGACCCTGCGGCGCAGGCGCGGCAGTTCCAGGCCGCCGGCTTCCGCTGGCTGCACTGCGTCGACCTCAACGGCGCGTTCGACGGCCGGTCGGTGAATGCCGACGCCATCCGCGCCATCCGGACCGCCATCGACCTGCCCATCCAGCTCGGCGGCGGCATCCGCGACATGGCGGCGGTGGAGGCCTGGCTGGCCGTGGGGATCACGCGGGTGATCCTGGGCACGGCGGCGCTGAAGAACCCGGCTTTCGTCCGGGAGGCGGCGCGGGCGCATCCGGGCCGGATCGTGGTGGGAGCAGACGCGAAGGGCGGCAAGGTCGCGACCGAAGGTTGGGCCGAGGTCTCCGACCTGACACCGACCGATCTCGGCCGGAAGTTCGAGGATGCCGGCGTCGCCGCGATCCTGTTCACCGACATCGACGGCGACGGGCTGCTGCAGGGCGTCAATGTCGAAGCGACCGCCGCCCTGGCGCGGGCGGTCCGGATCCCAGTGATCGCGTCGGGCGGCGTGGGGAGCCTGGAGGACATCGAGCGCCTGCTGGCGGCGCGGGAGCCGAATATCGAGGGCGTGGTGATCGGGCGGGCGCTTTATGACGGCCGGATCGATCCCGCCGCCGCGCTCGATCTGACGAACGCCGTTTAAAGTTCCCCGAAATATCCTTAATATGCCTGTGTATAAGCCTGTTAGCGGCTTCTGCTGAGACGGCGATCGACGTCGTCGAGCTGCTCCAGGGTTTTGTAGGAAATCCGGACTTCCCCGCCTTTGGAACCTTTGTGTATAACTTTAACTCTTAGCCCCAAGGCATTGGAAATACGGGATTCAAGGTCGCGGAGGTTTGGATCGGTTTCGGTCGGACGCCCTTTGGATGATCTCTTTGTCTTCGAACGCTGTTCGGCCTGTCGAACGTTGAGCGATCCGGAGACGATCTGCAGCGCCCGCATCTCGGCATCCGGCGCGCCGATCAGCGTACGGGCGTGGCCTGCCGTCAGCCGACCGTCGCGCACCATGGCCCGGACCGACTCGGGCAGGGTGAGGAGGCGAAGCGTGTTGGCGATGTGGCTGCGACTCTTGCCGACCTCCTTGGCAACCTGGTCCTGGGTGTATTTGAACCGATCCATCAGCTCGTGATAGGCGGCCGCCTCTTCGATCGCGTTGAGGTCGGCGCGCTGGACGTTCTCGATGATGGCGATTTCGAGCGACTCGGAGTCGCCCATCTCGCGCACCACCACCGGCACGTCGTGCAGCTTGGCCATCTGGGCGGCGCGCCAGCGCCGCTCGCCGGCGACGATCTCATAGGCGTTGGCCTCGCCCTTGACCGGGCGGACCAGGATCGGCTGGAGCACCCCCTTCTCCTTCACCGACTCGGCGAGATCGTTCAAATCCTCTGGCGCGAAGCGCTTGCGCGGCTGCAGCTTGTTGGGCCGCAGGAAGGCGACCGGCAGCTTGTGGGTCGCGCGGACTTCGCCGCGCGTCGGCACCGCCTCCTCGCCGATCAAAGCCGACAGCCCGCGGCCGAGGCCGCGATGACGCTCTTCCGCCGCCATCATGCCGCCGCCTTCAGCCGTTCGCGTTCGCGCGCGATGAGCTCGCCGGCGAGCTTGATATAGGCCTGGCTGCCCGGGCAGCGCAGGTCGTAGACCAGCGCCGGCAGGCCGTGGCTCGGCGCCTCGGAAATCCGCACATTGCGGGGGATGGTGGTGCGATAGACCGTATCGCCCATGGTCTGGCGCACATCGGCCTCGACCTGTTCGGAGAGCTTGTTGCGCTTGTCGTACATGGTCAGGACGATGCCCTGGATGTCGAGCGACGGGTTCAAATTCGCCTTCACCAGGCCGATGGTCTTGAGAAGCTGCGACAGGCCTTCGAGCGCGAAGAACTCGCATTGCAGCGGCACGATCACCGCGTCCGCCGCGGCCATCGCGTTCACGGTCAGGAGCGTCAGCGAAGGCGGGCAATCGACCAGCACATAGGAGAACGGTGATGATCCGTGTGCGGCATATTCCTCCAGCGCGTCCTTGAGGATGAAATTGCGGCGGTCGCGGTCGATCAGCTCGAGCTCGGCGCCGGACAGGTCGACCGTCGACGGCACGATCGACAGGCGCGGAATGCGCGTCGGCATCACGGCTTCGGCGATCCTGGCCTCGCCCATGAGCACGTCATAGGTCGTGAGCCTGCGCTCGGCGCGCGGGATGCCGAGCCCGGTCGAGGCGTTGCCCTGGGGGTCGAGGTCGATCACCAGCGTCGGCTCGCCGACCGCGGCCAACGCGGTGCCGAGATTGATCGCCGTCGTGGTCTTGCCGACGCCGCCCTTCTGGTTGGCGACGACCAGGACCCTAGGCCTGGCGCTTGGACTGGGCATGTTCGAGCTCCCGGACCTCCAGGATAACACCGGAAGGGTCGGTGGCGCTCTGGTGCTGGAGGGCTTTCATCCTCCAAGATTTACGGGCTTCGGTCAATTCGGACGCTAGGGATTGACCTTTTAGGAACAGGCAAATCGTCCGTTTGCCCGCCAAATGCTGTGCATAGCCGAGCAGCTTGTCGAGCGGCGCAAGCGCCCGGGCCGTGACGACATCGAATGGCGCGGCTTGGGCGGACTCGATCCGCTCATTGCGGATCTCGACGTCGAGACCGAGCCGGCCGGCCACGGCGCGGAGGAACTCGGCCTTCTTGCCGGTGGATTCGAACAGGCTGACCCTGACCTTGCCGCGCAGGAGTTCGGCCAGAATGAGGCCCGGAAACCCGGCTCCGCTGCCCAGGTCCGCGAGGGTTGCGGCGGTCGTCGGCACATAGGAGACGAGCTGGGCCGAGTCCCAGATGTGGCGGCGCCAGACGTCTTCCAGCGATTTGGCCGAGACCAGATTGTGCCGCGCGTTCCAGTCGGTCAGCAGCCCGATATAGGCCTTCAGCCGCGCCAGTGTTTCACGTGAAACACCGGTCCGCGCGGCGAAGTCCTCGGGTCCGAAGGGATCAGCCGGCTTTGGCTCGGGCATGCGCCAGTACCAGGGTGAGAGCCGCCGGCGTCACGCCGTCGATGCGCGCCGCCTGGCCGAGGGTTGCGGGCCGGATGCGGCCAAGCTTGCTCGCCGCCTCGGTCGAGAGGCCGCGGATCGCGGCATAGTCGAGCGCCTCGGGCAGGCGCAACGACTCGTCGCGACGAAACGCCAGGATGTCGGCCTCCTGGCGGTCGAGATAGCCAGCATACTGGCTGTCGATCTCCAGCTGCTCGGCGATGTCGGCCGCGAAGCCGCCGATCTCGGGCCAGATCCGCGCCAGGACGGGCAGGTCGACCTCGTTCAGGCTAAGCAGATCCATCGCCGTCCGGCGCACGCCGTCGAGCTTCACCGCCAGGCCGTGCTTCTGCGCCTCGTTGGGAGTCAGATTCCAGTTCCGCATGGCGACACGGGCGGCGTCGAGCCGCGCCATCTTCGCGGCGAACACCGTACTTCGATTTGAGCCGACGCTGCCGGCGCGTTCCCCGACCGGCGTCAGGCGCTGATCGGCATTGTCGGCCCTGAGCGTCAGGCGGTATTCGGCCCGGCTGGTGAACATCCGATAGGGCTCGCTGACGCCCTTGGTCACCAGGTCGTCGATCAGCACGCCGATATAGGCCTGGGCGCGGTCGAGCACGATGGGATCGGCACCGCCGGCGGCCCGCGCCGCGTTGAGACCCGCCACCAGCCCTTGGGCGGCCGCCTCTTCATACCCCGTCGTGCCGTTTATCTGGCCGGCCAGATACAGGCCCGGGACCGCCTTGGTCTCCAATGACGGCTTCAGCTCGCGCGGATCGACATAGTCGTATTCGATGGCATAGCCCGGCCGCTTGACGGCGGCGTTTTCGAGGCCCGGAATGGTCGCCAGCATCGCGCGCTGCACGTCCTCGGGCAGGGAGGTCGAGATGCCGTTGGGATAGACGGTGTCGTCGTCCAGGCCTTCCGGCTCCAGGAAGACCTGGTGGCTCTCGCGGGCAGCGAAGCGGACGATCTTGTCCTCGATGGAGGGGCAATAGCGCGGGCCGGTCGACTCGATCTGGCCGGAATACATCGGCGCGCGATGCAGATTGGCGCGGATGATCGCATGGGTCTCCGGCGTCGTCCGGGTGATATGGCAGACGATCTGCGGGTTCGCGATGGTCGAATTCAGGAACGAGAAGGGCGAGGGCGGGTCGTCGCCGCGCTGGATGGCGAGCCGGTCCCAGGCGATGGTCTTGCCGTCGAGCCGGGGCGGCGTGCCGGTCTTGAGCCGGCCCATGTTCAGCCCAAGGCCGTAGAGCGTGTTCGACAGCCCGATGGACGGCGCATCGACGTTCTTTTGGCCTATCGCTTCGCCATTCGAGGCCGCACGGCCGGCCGGGATCGTCGTCTCCCCGATATGGATCAGGCCGCGCAGGAAGGTACCGGTGGTCAGCACCACCGCACCACAACGTATTGTTTTCGAGTCCGCGATGATCGCGCCAGCCACACGGCCACCCTCGATCAGGAGGTCCTCGGCAGCGGCCGCCAGCACGGTCAGGTTCGCCGTCTCGGCCAAGGCCCTCTGCATCGCCCGCCGATAGAGCTTGCGGTCGGCCTGCGCCCGCGGCCCGCGGACGGCCGGGCCCTTGCGGCGGTTGAGGACGAGGAACTGGATGCCCGCCGCATCCGCGACCCGGCCCATCACGCCGTCCATGGCGTCGATCTCGCGGACCAGATGGCCCTTGCCGATCCCGCCAATGGCCGGATTGCACGACATCTCACCGATGGTCTCGAGCTTGTGGGTCAGGAGCAGGGTCCGGGCGCCGAACCGCGCCGACGCCGCGGCGGCCTCGCAGCCCGCGTGCCCGCCGCCGATGACGATGACGTCGTACCGATCCATACCGCTCAATAGGGTAGGGCAGCCCAAGGCTCAAGGCCGGGAAAATGTTTCACGTGAAACATCACTTCCCGATGCAGAAATCCCGGAAGACGACGTCCAGCAGATCCTCCACGTCCACCTTGCCCGTGATCCGGCCGATAGCGCGGACGGCAAGGCGCAGGTCCTCGGCGAACAATTCGACATCGTCCGCCCGCAGCGCCCGTTGCAGCGCCGCCAGGCCCTCGCCGAGCGCGTCACGGTGGCGGGACCGCGTCACCACCGGCGCCTCCGCGGCGTGGTCGAGCCGGCTGGAGACAATTTTCTCTATTTCGTTCAATAGGTTATCGACGCCCTGGCCGGTCTTTAGCGAGATGTGCAACCCATCCCGCCGACGCGGAGCCGGCAGATCGGCCTTGTTCCACGCGACGAGATCGGCCGAAGCGACCGTGCCCTCGGGCAACCCCGCCCAGGGCTCCTCCTGGCTGCCGTCGAGCAAGAGAAGGACAAGGTCCGACTGCCCGGCCCGCGTCAGAGCGCGCCGTACCCCCTCGCTTTCGACCGCGTCCGCCGTCTCGCGCAGGCCGGCCGTGTCGGCCACCAGGACCAGGAAACCCCCGATATCCAAGCGGACTTCGATCACATCGCGGGTCGTCCCGGCGGTCTCCGCCACGATGGCAACGTCCCGCTTTGCCAGCGCATTGATCAGCGAACTCTTTCCGGCGTTCGGAGGGCCGATCACCGTTAAGAACAGACCGTCCCGGACAATCTCCCCCCGGCGGTCGTCGGCCAGATGCAACCGTATTTCCTCAGCTATATCATGTACTTGCCGGCGCACCTGCGCGTTCATATCGTCCGGCAATTCCTCGGTCGCGAAATCGATCGCCGCTTCCGCCCAGGCCAGGGCGCGGACCAGCCGCTCGCGCCAGCCCTCATAGATCTCGCCCAGCGCACCACCATATTGCCCGAGAGCCTGTCGCCGCTGGCTTTCGGTTTCGGCGTCGATGAGGTCGATCAGCGCTTCGGCCTGGGTCAGGTCGAGCTTGCCGTTCTCGACGGCGCGGCGGGTGAACGCCCCGGGCTCCGCCGGGCGCGTGCCGGGCACGGTCGAAATCTCGGCCGACAGGCGTTCGACCACCGCGCGTCCGCCATGGACGTGGAATTCGACCACGTCCTCGCCGGTGAAACTCGCCGGCCCGGGAAACCACTGCACCAGCGCCGCGTCGATCGCCGCGCCGTCGGATGCCGTCAGCGTACGGAGCACCGCCCGCCGCGGCGGGGGCAGGGCGCCGCACAGCCGCTCGGCGACGGCGCGCGCCGCCGGACCGGACACGCGCACCACCGCCACGCCGGCGCGCCCCGGCGCCGAGGACAGCGCGTAGATCGTGCCGCTCATGCGACGACTACTTTGCCGGTTTGTCCGCGTCTTTCTTGACCGAGCCGCCGCCCGCGGCGCGGCGCGCGCTGTCAAACAGGAAGCGCTGGAACTGCTCGAAACCCTGGCCGCCCAGCGGCATCCAGGCCCGCATCATGGCCTCGGGATCGTTGACGTCCACCGCCGCCTTCATGCGCTTCTCGATCTCGGCCATCATGCGGTCCTGGGCCTTGGAGACGTCCGGCAGGCCGAGGAATTTGCGCGCCTCGTCCGGCGTCATGTCGATCTGGATGTTCATCTTCATCGGCTTAACCCCGTTTCGCGCGCACCGCTTGTGAGCGGCCTTCGCCGCCGCTAGAAGCTTCCCCCGATCCCGCCTGCCAATGCAACGCCGCGAGGCTTCGAGGCCCGCCGCTCCACGGAAAAGACCGATGAACCGCCTCGCGCAAGAATCCAGCCCCTACCTGCTCGCCCACAAGGACAATCTGGTGGACTGGCATCCCTGGGGACCGGACGCGCTGGCCCTGGCGGCGGCGCAGAATAAGCCGATCTTCCTCTCCATCGGCTACAGCGCCTGCCATTGGTGCACGGTGATGTCGGAGGAGAGCTTCGCCGATCCCGAGATCGCCAATGTCCTCAACGAGAACTTCATCAACATCCTGGTCGACCGCGAGGAGCGCCCCGATGTCGACCAGTGCTACCAGGCGGCCGCCAACGTCCTCGGCCATGCCGGCGGCTGGCCGCTGAGCGCGTTCCTCACGCCGCAGAAAGTCCCGTTCCTCGTCGGCACCTATTTCCCGAAGGAGGAGCGCGCCGGCCAGGCGCCGCCGTTCCGCACCATCATCGACAACGTCCTGCGCACCCTGCGCGACGAAGCCCCGCAGGTCGCCACCGTCGCCGAGAACGTGGTGGCCCAGCTCGGCATTCTGTGGCAGCGCGACATGCGCGGACCCATCGGCTCCGACATGCTCGACAGCGCCGCGGTCCGCATCGCCCAGCGCTTCGACATCTTCTTCGGCGGCCTCACCCAGCAGCAGCCGAAATTCCCCTCCGTCACCCATATCGACGTGCTGCTGCGCGCCTATCTGCGCACCGGGATGAACCAGTTCCTGCAATTGAGCGCCCAGACCCTCGACAACGTCCTGCTCGGCGGCCTGTGGGATCATGTCGGCGGCGGCTTCTTCCGCTATGCCCAGGACGAACGCTGGCTCTTCCCGCAATTCGAGAAGACCCTGGCCGACACCGCGCTCCTGCTCGAGATCATGACGACCTTCTGGCAGTTCAACCGCAACAAGTTGTGCGGCGAGCGGATTCCCGAGACGGTCGAATTCCTGCTGCGCGACATGCGCAGCGGCGCGGCCTTCGTCACCACCGTCCAGGCCGAAGCCGACGGCCTGAACCAGGGCAATTACTATCTGTGGACCGAGCCGGAGATCGACGCGGCCCTGATGGGCACCTTCGTCGCCAAGTTCAAGGCCGCCTATGGCGTGACGCGCGACGGCAATTACAACGGCAGGACCGTGCTGCAGCGCCTGAACACCGGCGCGCCCTATCCGCAATCCGACGCCGACGAAGCGCTCTTCGCCAAGCAGCGCGAGCTGTTGTTCAAGGCGCGCCGCCAGCGCCGCCAGCCGGCGCGCGACGAGAAGGTCCTCGCCGACCTCAACGGCCTCGCCATCGCCGCGATCGCCAATGCCGGCGGCGCCTTCCAGAACACCGCCTGGATCCAGGCCGCCATCGAAGCCTTCGAATTCATCGTCAAGGCGTTGGGCGACGGCGACCGGCTCTATCACAGCTGGATCGACGGCAAGCGCGGCGCCCCGGCCTTCGCCGACGACTACGCCCAGATGGCGCGCGCCGCGATCGCGCTCTACGAAGTCGCCGGCGACAAGCGCTATCTCGAATTCGCCAAGCGCTGGACGCGCATCCTGAACGAGCATTTCTGGGACGGCGCCCGCGGCGGCTATTGCTTCACAGCCGACGACGCCGACACGATGATCGTCCGTTCACGGATGGTTTTCGACCAGCCGGCGCCCTCGGGCAACGCCGTCATGCTCAAGGTGCTCACCTGCCTGATGATGGCGACGGGCGATTCCGCCTATGCCGACCGGGTCAACGCGCTGGTCGGCGCCTTCGCCGGCGAGGCGCAGCGCGCCTTCATCTCGATGCCGTCCTATTTCTCGGGCCTGGAATTCGCCATCGCGGCGCTCCAGCTCGTGGTGATCGGCCCGCCGAGCTCGCCCAAGACCCATGAGCTGGCCAACGCGATCCTGGGCACCGTCCTTCCCAACCGCTTTCTCACCGTCGTGGCGCCGGGCGAAGCCTTCCCGGAAAACCATCCGATGGCCGGCAAGCAGATGCAGAACGGCCAGCCCACCGTCTATATCAGCCAGCGCGGCCAGGTCTCGCCGCCCGTGACCAATGCGGTGACGCTGGTGCAGATGATGCAACTGCCGGTGCAGCGCCCGGCCGCCCGGCCGCAATAGCCGCACCCCGGCCGCGGCGATTGTCCTTGGGGCGTCGATCCCGTTAACCTCTCCGGCAAACCGGGGAGACGGTCATGGCCGGCCAGGACGTCAGGATCAAAAGCAGTCCCGAAGGCGAGTTCGGGGCCTATCTCGCCGCGCCCGCCTCGGGCCGGGGCCCGGGCATCGTCATCATCCAGGAGATTTTCGGCGTCAACCGGGTGATGCGCACCGTCGCCGACGAGTTCGCGTCGCGCGGTTATTTCGCGCTCTGCCCCGACCTGTTCTGGCGGCTCGAGCCCGGCGTGCAGCTCACCGACCGCACCGACGCGGAATGGCAGCGCGCCTTCGACCTGATGAACCGATTCGATCCTGATGCGGGCATCAAGGACATCCAGACCAGCATCGGTTATCTGCGCCATTCGGTGACCGGCTGCACCGGCAAGGTCGGCACGGTCGGCTATTGCCTGGGCGGGCTGCTGGCCTATCTCAGCGCGGCGCGCACCGACACGGACGCCTCGGTCGGCTATTACGGCGTGAACATTCAGGACAAGCTCGGCGAGGCCGCCAAGATCAAGAAGCCGCTGATGCTGCACATCGCGGGCAAGGACGAATTCGCCCCGCCGGATGCGCAGAAGCAGGTGGTCGAGGGCCTCAAATCCAATCCGCTCGTGACGATCCATGTCTATGCCGAGATGAACCACGCCTTCGCGCGGCCCGGCGGAGCGCATTACGACAAGGCCTGCGCCGACCTCGCCAACGGCCGGACCTCGACCTTCTTCCGGCAGCATCTGAGCTGACGCCGGATTCCTGACATGATCACGGAAGCCAAACTCAGCGAGTGTCGATCGGCGACCTGATGACGTTCAGCGTGATGCGCATCGTGGCCGATTACGATTTCCTCGGCGCCGAGCCGAATCTTTTGGCCTATTACAAACGCTGCGAGGCGCGGCCGGCTTTCCAGCGCGCGCTCCGGGCGCAGCTCGACGACTTCGAGAGCCGCTGATCAGTTCGCCAGGGCGTGGATATGCGCGGCGAATTCCTGCGGCGCGCTCAGGAAGGGCGAGTGGTCGGTGTCCATCACGATCACCGGATCGCAGGGCAGCGCGGCGCACATCGCGGCCTGCGCGTCGATCGGCACGGCATTGTCGAACCGCGTCTGGATGAAGGACCGCTTCACGCTGCCATAGCGCTCGGGCGTGATGCGCACCGGCTGGGTCATGGGCGGGATCGGCTCGGCGCAGAGCTTCTCGATGGCGCGCGCGGCATCGGCGTCGGAGCTCATATTGTAGAAGCGGCGGCGGACCAGGCTGTCCTCGGTCTTGACCGCGCTGGCGCCGTCGATGGCGAGCGCCGGGTCCATCGGCGCCTTGGTCACGAAGGCGGAGAAGATCGACTCGCCGTCCGGCAGCAGCATCGCCGCGACATAGACGAGGCGCGACACCCGCTCGGGCATGCGCTCGGCGATCTCGCTCAGCACCGTGCCGCCGGCGGAATGTCCGACCAGCACGACCGGCTCGGACTGCGCCTTGACCACGCGCTCGGCCGCGTCGACGAATTGTTCGAGCGAGGCGGTACCATGCGCCGTCTTGTCGCCGCCCCGCGCCGGCAGATCGAACGCCACGACCTTGTGGCACTTGGCCTCGAGCAGGGGCACGACCTTTTCCCAGCACCACGCGCCGTGCATATGTCCATGGACAAGGACGATGGTCGCCATATTCTTCCCCCGACGGACTGCGTGGCCGGGGACGTTAGGGCGGAAGTCTTGACGAACCCTGAAATAATGCCGAAGTGCGAGTTCCGACCCGCCGTCCGTCGGACGCGTCGATATCTGGAGATCAAGGCGATGAAAGCGATCCGTTTCGAGACGACCGGCGGCCCCGAGGTCCTCCGTTATGTCGACGTGGCGCTCCCGGCGCCCGGCCCGGGCCAGGTACAGGTCAGGCACACCGTCATCGGAGTGAATTTCATCGACACCTATCAGCGTTCCGGCCTCTACAAGGTGCCGCTGCCGTCCGGCCTGGGCAGCGAAGCGGCCGGCGTGGTGGAAAGCGTCGGGCCGGGCATCACCACGCTCAAGAAAGGCGACCGCGTCGCCTATGCCGGCACGCCGGGCGCCTATGCCGAAGCGAACAACGTCCCGGCCGACCGGCTGGTGAAGATCCCCGATGGCGTCGGCGACGAGACCGCCGCCGCCGCGATGCTCAAGGGCATGACGGTGCAATACCTGCTGAAGCGCACCTTTCCGGTGAAGCGCGGCGAGACGATCCTGTTCCATTCCGCGGCGGGGGGCGTGGGGCTCATCGCCGGCCAATGGGCCCAGCATCTCGGCGCCACCGTCATCGGCACCGTCGGGCATGCCGACAAGGCCGAACTGGCCAAGGCGAACGGCTATGCGCATGTCCTGAGTTCGCACGATGCCGATTGGCCCAAGAAAGTGCGAGAGCTCAGCGGCGGGGTCGGCGTGCCGGTGGTCTACGACTCCATCGGCAGGGACACCTTTGCCGGCTCGCTCGACAGCCTGGCGGTGCGCGGGCTGCTCGTGTCCTTCGGCAATTCCTCCGGCGCGGTGCCGGCTTTCGAGCCCAGCATCCTCGCCGGCAAGGGTTCGCTCTATCTGACGCGGCCGACGCTCGCGCATTACGTCCGCACCGCCCAGGAGCTTCAGGAGACGGCCGACGACCTCTTCGCCGTCATCGCGTCCGGCGCGGTGAAGATCGCGGTCCATCAGCGCTTCAAGCTCGCCGACGCGCGCAAGGCGCATGAGGCGCTGCATTCGCGCCAGACCACCGGCGCGACGGTGCTTATCCCGTAGCGGCGCGCGCCGGCACGAGGCGGCCTTCCGCCAAAAGCAGCGAGGCCGAGTCGTAATACTCGGTCAGCGCGCCGGCGCGGCCCTTGTGGCTGCCGCCGAAGCCGAAAAGCGCCGCCGGCGACTGGCTGGTCCACACGATGTCGGGATGGATCGCCGAAAGCAGCGGCCCGAGATCGGACTGCGCATAGGCGTTCAGGATGTGCCGGATGAGCGCCTTGTTCCCCTCCGCGCCCACCCCGCGCTACTCCGCCGCCGCCCTCTGCTCCTGCCGGATGTAGATCGTGTTTTTCGGCCGCGCCATCACGCGCTGCACCATCGGCTCGAAGGCCTCGAGCGGCATGGTGTCGTAGGCGGGATCGAAGGCATTCTGGTCGTGCCGGGCGCAGAACCGCGCCGTGTGCTCGAAATGCGGATGGCCGCGGAACTGGTCGCGCATGTCGCGGTCGAGCCCCAGATAGTGAAAGAAATAATAGCCCTGGAAGATGCCGTGATGCGCCATCATCCAGTAATTCGCGTCCGAAACGTACGGCTTCATGATGGTGGCGCCGAGATCGGCATGGCTCGCCGAGCACAAGATGTCGCCGATGTCATGAATGAGGGCGCAGACGACGTATTCCTCGTCCATGCCGTCGCGGTGCGCGAGGGTCGCCGATTGCAGCGAATGTTCCAGCCGGTCGACCGGAAAGCCGCCGCAGTCGCCGGCCAGAGTCTTCAGATGCGCCAGCACCCGGTCGGCCACGCCGCGGTTGAAATCCGCGGTCGCCGCGACGATCTTCATCCAGTCTTCCTGGGTGCCGTCCACCATCGCCTTGAACTGGGCGCGGTCGGAAGCATCTTCGGTCATCGCCAAACCCCGGTTTGCGTACGATATCAGTGTCCGCCCGGGGCGCCGCGTCGTCAACCGTTCCAAAAATAAACGCCCGCCACGCACCTTCTAACGCCCTGCAATGTCGAGTTTACTCTGGCCAGCGAATCACCGCGAAAATTGGGGGACGAAATGGCCGGCAAGAGTTTCGAAGAGATTTTCGAGCAATCTCTGTTCCGCAGCCGCTGGCTGATGGCGCCGTTCTATGTCGGCCTTATCATCGCGCTGCTGGTCCTGATGATCACCTTCGGCAAGGAAGTGGTCGAGGAGACCCAGAAGGTCATCAGTATGGAACTCGAGGAGAACACGGTCGTCCTGTGGCTCCTGACCCTGATCGACATGTCGCTGGCGGGCAACCTGACCCTGATGGTGGTGTTCGCGGGTTACGAGAATTTCGTCTCCAAGCTCGACCTCGAAGGCAATCCCGACAAGCCGGTCTGGATGGGCAAGGTCGACTTCTCCAACATGAAGCTGAAGCTGATCGCGTCGATCATCGCGATCTCGGTCATCCATCTGCTCAAATCGTTCATGTCGATCGAAGTGGTCGACAAGGGCAATCTGCAATGGCTGATGGCCCTGCATGGCATGTTCCTGGTGTCCGGCGTCGTCCTCGCCTGCATGGATTATTTGGGCGAAAAGGGCGCGGAAAACCACGACATCGAAGAAGAAGAGATCGAAGCCGAGGCGCATCACCACTAGGCCCGGCGCGTCGCGGACAAGGGATGAAGGAAACGGCGCCGGCTTCGGCGCCGTTTTCGTTTCTAAAGATCTGCGGCCAGCCGCTCGATCTCTCCGCCGACCGCGTCCGCGTGGGTGAGCATCGCCAGATGGCTCAAGGCGAGCCGCGCGACGGGCCAGCCTTCGGCCTCGGCGGCGTCGGCATCTTCCCGATAGGCGCCGCTCAATTGCAGATAGGCGCCCGGCGTCGTCAGCGGAATCGCCGGCGCGATCTCGTCGAGATAGGCGAGCGGCACCTCGCCCTGCTCCGCCATGAAGGCGGCGCCAAGCGCGCGGTCCGGCAGCAGCGCCTCCATCGCGCCTTTCGGCCACCAGGCATGCCAGGGCGGCAGCCTGCCGTCTCGTGCAAGGCCGCGAAGCTTCGCACCCAATTGCTCGGGCACGCCGGCGAACCAGCTCGCGCCGGGATGGGGCAGCAAGGCATCGAGGAAGATCGCGCCGCGCGGCGGCACCAGCGCCGCGACGGCCGGCACCAGCGCGCCGGCGCCGCTATGGACGACAAGAATGGAATTGTCCGACACGGCAGACGACGCGGCCTCCGCCAGGGCCGGATAGTAAGGCCCCTCGCCGGCCATCAGCGGCGTCAGATCCGGCACCGCGACGGCATGGCCGCGGCCTCGCAGCAGCGGCGCCAGCTTCGCCCAGCTCGCCGGACCGACGAGCGGGCTGTGGAGCAGGACCAGCCGCACCGGCTCAGGTGTTCATGCTGTCGAAGAAGTCGGCGTTGTTCTTGGCGGCGCGCAGCTTGTCGAGCAGGAACTCGATCGCGTCGATCGTGCCCATCGGCGCCAGGATGCGGCGCAGGACATAGGTCTTGGCGAGGGTGTTCTTGTCGAGCAACAACTCGTCCTTGCGGGTGCCGGATTTGAGGATGTCGATCGCCGGGAAGATGCGCTTGTCGGCCACCTTGCGGTCCAGGATGATTTCGGAGTTACCCGTGCCCTTGAACTCTTCGAAGATGACTTCGTCCATGCGGCTGCCGGTATCGATCAGCGCGGTCGCGATGATCGTCAGCGAACCGCCTTCCTCGATATTGCGCGCCGCGCCGAAGAAGCGCTTGGGGCGCTGCAGGGCGTTGGCGTCGACGCCGCCGGTCAAGACCTTGCCGGAGCTCGGCACGACGGTGTTGTAGGCGCGGCCGAGACGGGTGATCGAATCCAGCAGGATCACGACGTCGCGCTTGTGCTCGACCAGGCGCTTGGCCTTCTCGATCACCATCTCGGCGACCTGGACGTGGCGCGTCGCCGGCTCGTCGAAGGTCGAGGAAATGACCTCGCCCTTCACCGAGCGCTGCATGTCGGTCACTTCCTCCGGGCGCTCGTCGATCAGAAGCACGATCAGATAGCACTCGGGATGGTTGGCGGTGATCGCCTTGGCGATGTTCTGCAGGATCACGGTCTTGCCGGTGCGCGGCTGGGCGGTGATAAGGGCGCGCTGGCCCATGCCCTGCGGCGCCACGATGTCGATGACCCGGCCGGTCTTGTCCTTGATGGTCGGGTCCTTCAATTCCATGTTCAGCCACCGCGTCGGATAGAGCGGCGTCAGATTGTCGAAATGGACCTTGTGCTTGATCTTCTCCGGATCCTCGAAATTGATCGTGGTCACCTTGAGAAGCGCGAAATAGCGTTCGCCGTCCTTCGGCGATCGGATCGGGCCTTCCACCGTGTCGCCGGTGCGCAGGCCGAAGCGGCGGATCTGCGACGGGCTCACATAGATGTCGTCCGGCCCCGCGAGATAGTTGGATTCCGGTGAGCGCAGGAAGCCGAAGCCGTCCTGCAGCGTCTCCACCACGCCCTGGCCCATGATCTCGACATTGCGCTCGGCGAGTTCCTTGAGGATCGCGAACAGCATGTCTTGCTTGCGCATGGACGAGGCGTTCTCGATCTCCAGCTCCTCCGCGAAGGCGAGAAGATCGGTGGGGGATTTGGATTTGAGATCCTGCAACTTCATCGTTTGCAGGCCTTCTTGGACCGTCATTGTGGATTGCTACCTAGGGGGGAACATGGGGGAGGAAAGTGTCCGGCTGGCCTGAGGAGCGGGATTGCACCGGTCGCCAGCGTATGGTCGGGGTTTGCCGGCCCGCGCCCGGCTTTTGCCGGTTCCGGCGCCGCGCCGTTACAGGCGGATGCCGATGCGTGCCAAGGAGAACGAACGTCTTATAGACCGATTTGGGGACGTTGCAAACGCCCGTCAAGGCTCGGGGGCATTAAAACTTCAGTCGAACGGCTTAACCACGACCAGGGTCACGATGAGGATCACCAGCACGAAGGGCACTTCGTTGACGATCCGCCAGAAGCGGCTCGACCGCGTATTGGCGTCCCGCGCGAAGGTCTTGACCGAGGCCGCGAAGAATCCGTGCAGGCCGGTCATGATCAGAACCAGCACGAATTTGATCTGGAGCCAGGTGTCCTCATAGGCGCCGGTGACATAGGCGAGGGTGAGGCCCAGGATCCACACCGCGATCATCGCCGGGTTCACGATCCGGCGCAGCAGAAGCAGCTCCTGCTTTTTCAGCAGCTCCGCCTCAGGCGAACCGGCCGGCACTTCCGAGTGATACACGAACAGCCGCGGCAGGTAGAGCATGCCGGCCATCCACGCGATGACGGCCATGACATGGAGCGCCTTGATCCAGTCGATGTGATCCGACAGCCACATCAGCATGTCATCCCTCCCCGTACGGACAGCCGTTGAATTCCTTCGGACACCCGCCCGCTTCGCCCATCGTAGCGTGCCCTTCTGCGGCACGCACCACCAGATCGGCCAGTGCGGCGATGAAGTCCGGATGCGTGCCGACCGTCGGCACCCGAAGGTAGTCCGCGACGCCGCACGATTTTGCAAGATGGGCGTATTCGATATCGAGCTCGACCAGCGTCTCGGAATGTTCCGACACGAACGCGATCGGCGCGATCACCACGCCCCTGCCGTCGGCGCCGGCGCGGCGGATTTCGGCATCGGTCGCGGGCCCGATCCATTCCAGCGGACCGACCCGGCTCTGATAGCAGACCGACCAGTCGAGATCGTCGATCCCCAATGCATCCACAATCGCCTTGGCGGTGCGCTCGACCTGCCATTGATAGGGATCGCCCTTCGCAATCGTCCGCTTGGGCAATCCGTGCGCCGACAGCAGCAGGCGATATTTCACACCGGGTTTGGCATCGGCGAAAGCCCGTCGGATAAGCTCGGCCTCCGCTGAGATAAATCCCGCTGCAGTCGGGTAACAGCAGATCCGCGTACTCGCCACGACGATCCCCTGCCGCGCTGCTGCCCGCCTCCAGTCGAGGAACGACGATCCCGTCGTCGTCGTCGAGAATTGCGGATAGAGCGGCAAGAGCACGATCCGATCCGGCCGCCACGCCGCGACCTGCGATGCCGCTTCGTCGCTGAACGGATGCCAGCATCGCATCGCTATAAACGCCTTCGCATCGATGCCGCGGGCTATCAACACTTTGTCCAAAGCGTCGGCCTGCGCCCGTGTTTCGGCCAGGATCGGAGATGCGCCGCCGATCTTGGCGTAGATCGCGCGCGCGAAGGGCGCGCGGCGCCTGGCGATGAACCAGGCCAGCGGGCCGCGCAGCAAGGCCGGAACGGTCAGGATTGCGGGATCGCTGAAAAGATTGCGCAGGAACGGTTCGACCGCATCCGGCGAATCCGGGCCGCCCAGGTTGAACAGAACGATGGCAAGCTTCACACCTTATCCCGTCGTTACGCCTTACTACTTCAAAATAGAATCTTAGATTCTAAGATTCTGAAGATGGTGTAAGGCCTGTGATTTGTGGAAGAGTCGGTGAGCGGAAAATGCTCTAGGCCGGAAAGGCTTTGGACTCAAGTGTCTAGCCTGCCGGCGGCATCGCCCCGCGCTCGCCTTTCTGGTGACGGAAACGGTATGCTTCGAAGGTTACGCACGAGCGTCGCGGGATCTCCTCGGAAACGGGGTCCATCAACATGGCGCGTGGATGAAAGAGGAATGGTTTTGTGAATCCCCAGTTCCATGTCCATCTGGTCTCCGATGCCACCGGCGAGACGCTGAACGCCATCGCGCGTGCCGCGCTGGCACAGTTTGAAGGCGTCGTGGTGAACGAGCATTTCTATGCCCTGGTGCGCAGCCAGCGGCAGCTCCAGCGCGCCATCGAGCATATCAAGGCCGAGCCCGGTCTGGTGTTCTTCACGCTGGTCAATCTGGAACTGCGCCAGGAACTGCAAAGGGCCTGCGCGGCGCTGGCGGTGCCGTTCTACGACGTGCTGGAGGCGCCCATCGCCGCGCTGCGCAACTTCCTCGGCAGCGGCGCGGCGGAGACGCACAAGCCCGGCGGCCAGCACGACGTCGATCAGAAATACCTGCATCGCATCGAAGCCCTCAATTTCACCATCGCGCATGACGACGGCCAGAACCTCGAGACCCTGGGCGAGGCGGAGATCATCCTGACCGGCGCCAGCCGCACCTCCAAGACGCCGACCTGCGTCTATCTCGCGATGCGCGGCTACCGCGCGGCGAATGTGCCGCTTGTCCCCAACATGCCGCTGCCGGTCGAGCTGATGGCGGTGAAGAAGCCCCTCATCGTCGGCCTGTGGGCATCGCCGGACCGTCTGATCCAGGTCCGGCGCAACCGGCTCTCGACCATGGGCGAGGCGCGCGATACCGACTATGTTGATCTGGAACTGGTGCGGCTGGAAGTCACCAACACGCGGCGCCTGTTCGAAAGCCAGGACTGGCCGGCGATCGACGTCTCGCGGCGCTCGGTGGAAGAGACGGCGGCTTCCATCGTCAATCTGCTCGCCGAGCGGCAGGAAGGCGCGTAGTGGATTTCATCCTCGCCTCCGGCAGCGAGTCCCGAAGGCGGCTCCTGGCCGCGGCCGGGGTGCCCTTCGCCGCGATTCCGGCGGATATCGACGAGGACGCGCTGACCGCCGATCTTTTGCGTGCCGATACGCCGGCCGAGGACATCGCCGGCCGCCTGGCAGAGGCCAAGGCGCTCCAGATATCGACGCGTCATCCACAAGCCCTTGTCCTGGGGGCCGACCAGACGCTGCTGTTCGACGGTGCGGTCATCAGCAAATGCCCGGATCTGGTCGCGGCACGGCACCTGCTCGAACGCCTGCGCGGCCGCACGCACCGGCTGGTCGGCGGCTATGTCCTGGCCATGGCCGGCGCCGCGGTCTGGCGTCATGGCGAAACCGCGACGCTGAGCGTCCGCGATTTCAGCGACGGCTTCCTGGATTTCTATCTGGCGGCGGAAGGCGAGAGCCTGTTGTCGGCCGTGGGGTGCTACAGGCTCGAGGGCCTGGGCGCGCAGCTTTTCGCGCGCATCGAAGGCGACTATTTTTCCATCCTGGGCCTGGCGCTGCATCCCTTGCTGGCCGAACTCAGACGACGGGGCGTGTTGCGGACATGACGATCACGGGCGCCGGCAGGGTCGCCGGCATCATGGGCTGGCCGGTCGCGCAGGCCTTCTCGCCGCGCCTGCACGGCTTCTGGCTGCGGGAGATGGACATCGACGGCGCGCTGGTGCCGCTCGCGGTCAAGCCGGAGGATTTTAGCCTCGCCGTGCGCGGCATCATGGCGGCGGGGTTCAGGGGCGCGAGCGTCACCATTCCCCACAAGGAAGCCGCCTTCGCGCTCTGCCACGATTGCGATCTCGCGGCCAAGGCGGCCGGCGCGGTCAACCTGCTGATCTTCCATGAGGGCGGCCGGATCGAAGGCCGCAACACCGACGCCACGGGGCTGACGGCGTCGCTGCGCGAAGATCTCGGCGCCGATTGTGTGAGGGGCAAGTCGGCCGTCCTGCTCGGCGCGGGCGGCGCGGCGCGGGCCGCCGCCGTGGCGCTGCACGATCTGGGCGCGGCGGAAATCCGCATCCTCAATCGCGGGCGGAGTAGAGCCGATCAGCTTGCGGCCGCGTTGTCGCCGCAGCTTGCGCCGAAGCTCGTCGTGTTCGACATGGCGGATTGGCCCCAGGCGGCCGCGGGCGTCGCGCTGGTCGTCCACACCACCAGCGCCGGGATGAAGGGCGCGCCGTCGCTCGACATCGATCTGTCGGTCCTGCCGAGGGATGCCGCGCTGTGCGACATCGTCTACAATCCGCTGGAGACCTCGCTGATCGCCCGCGCCCGGGCGCGGGGCCTGCGGACGGCGGATGGTTTGGGGATGCTCATGCATCAGGGCGTGCCGGCCTTCGAGGCTTTCTTCGGCGTCCGGCCCGCCGTCACGCCGGCGCTGCGTGCCTATCTCGAAGAGGCGCTGCGTGCCCGATAAGCGTCCCCTGCATGTCGGGCTGACCGGCTCCATCGGCATGGGCAAGTCCGAGACGGCGAAGATGTTCGCGCGGCTGGGCATCCCCGTCTATGACGCGGACGCCGCCGTGCACCGGCTCTACAGCCGGGGCGGCGCGGCCGTGGCGCCGATCGAAGCGGCCTTTCCGGGCACCGTGAAAGCCGGCGCCGTCGACCGCGCCGAGCTATCCAAATACGTCACCGGCAACCCCGAAGCGACGGCGCGGCTGCAAGCGATCGTCTATCCCTTGATGGCCGGCGAGCGGAAGCGCTTCCTCGACGCGGCCGAGGGCGCCGACATGGTCGTGTTCGACATACCCCTCCTGTTCGAGACCAAAGGCGAGGCCGCGATGGACGCGGTTGTCGTGGTCAGCGCGCCCTCCCATATCCAGCGTGAAAGGGTGCTGGCGCGGCCAGGCATGACGGAAGAGAAATTCGCCTATCTGCATTCGCGCCAGATGCCCGACGAAGAAAAGCGTGCAAAAGCCCATTTCGTGGTTGTGACCGACCGGGGCCTGGAGCATGCATTCGAACAGGTGAAGATGATCGTGGCGACCCTGCGGGAGCGCCGCAGCCAAGGGCAATTGGGCTGATGCGCCAGGTGGTTCTGGATACGGAGACGACGGGGTTCGAGCCGGCGGAGGGCCACCGGATCGTCGAGATCGGCTGTGTCGAGCTGTTCGATCATCTGCCGACCGGGCGCACCTACCGGGCCTATCTGAATCCGGAGCGGCTGGTGCCGCCCGAGACCACGCGGGTCCATGGCCTGACCGACGAATTCCTCGCCGACAAGCCGAAATTCGCCGAAGTGGTCGAGGAATTCCTCGAATTCCTCGGCGACGCGGCGCTGGTCATCCACAATGCAAGCTTCGATCTCAAATTCGTCAATTCGGAGCTGCACCGCGTCGGCAAATCGCCCATCCCGCATGCCCGCGCCATCGACACGATCGAGATCGCCAAGGCCAAAATCCCCGGCGCGCGCTATTCGCTCGACGAATTGTGCAAGCGTTTCGCCATCGACCTGTCGGCCCGCACCAAGCACGGCGCGCTGCTCGACGCGGAGTTGACGGCACAGGTCTATCTCGAACTCGTCGGCGGGCGGCAGCGCAAGCTGTCGCTGGATCCGGTCGAGGCGATCGCGGCGTTGGGGGCCGTCATGGCCGGCGCCGCCCGTCAGCGTCCCGAGCCGCTCGGCACCCGCCTGACCGCGGCCGAAGCCGAAGCCCATGCCGCCTTCGTGGCGAAGGAGCTCGGCAAGGACCCGCTGTGGGGAATGGCCCTACCCTCCCCTTGAGGGAGGGTAGATTTCATTCTACGCCAGCCCGTTCGATCCGCCGCGGACCTGCTGCATCTGATCCATCTTGGAGCGGTAGAGGCTGGCGAAATCGATCGGCTCTATCATCAGCGGCGGCATGCCGCCGTCGCGCACCGCGTCCGAGATGATCCGCCGCGCATAGGGGAACAAAAGATGCGGCCCCTCGATCAGAAGGACCTGCTGCAGCACGTCGTCGGGCACGTTGACGATCTGGAGCAGCCCGGCATAGGCCAGTTCCAGCAGGAACACCGGCTTGTCCTCCGGCGATTTTGCGTTGATGCGCAGCTTGAGCTCGACCTCGAACAGCTGCCCCTCCAGCCGCCTGGCCTGGAGGTCCACGCCGAGATCGATCTGCGGCCGGATGGTCACCGAGGCCGGGGCGCCGGGATTCTCAAACGACAGATCCTTGACGTATTGCGCGATGATCTGGATACGCGGCGCGCCGCCCGCTCCATTGTCGCCGCTTGGCGGGGCACCGGTTGCGCTCATCATGCGTTCCTTGCAGAGGGTTTTGTGGGGGCCGCCGGGTACCACGGATCGCGCAAGCGTGACAAGGCAAAGGGCTGGTTTCCGCGAGGCGGCATCGCCATACGCCGAACCTCCAAGCTGGACCCTCGGGCCTCCTGGGTTTAGGATGGGAATTCGGCGGATGGGCGGGCCGCTGCGAAAGTTACGACAATGCCGAACGCGCAATATCTGGAAATCCTCGTCCTCGCCGTGGTCGCCGCGGTGATCCTGTTCCGTCTGTACACCGTGCTGGGCCGCCGCACGGGAAACGAGCGGCCGCCGCAGGAGAGCTATCGCCTGTCGGGCAATCCGCCCGCCGATGCGCCGCCCAAGGAAAATGTCGTGACGCTGCCGAGCCGCTCGGAGCAGATCGCCGAACGGCCGGCCGATCCGGTGGCGCGCGGCCTGTTCGACATCAAGCTGGCGGACCGCACCTTCGAGACCGAGCATTTCCTCGCCGGCGCGCGTGCCGCCTATGAGACGATCGTCACCGCCTTCGCGCGGGGCGACCGCGCGACGCTCAAGCCACTGCTGTCCGCCGAGGTGTTCGCCGCCTTCGCGGGCGTGATCGCCGGGCGCGAGCAGCGCAGGGAAACGGTCGATTTCACCTTCGTCGGCTTCAAGGACGTGAAGATCGTGCATGCCGCGCTCAAGAACCGCGCGGCCGAGATCACGGTGGCGATCGGGGCGCAGTTCATCTCGGCGACGGTGGACGCCGACGGCAAGGCCATCGAGGGCGACGCCAAATCGGTGCGCGACGTCACCGATGTGTGGAGCTTCACGCGCGACGTGAAGGCCCGCGATCCCAACTGGCTCCTGGTCGCGACCTCCGGCGGGACGCCCTAATCCGACCGTCCGTCTATCGGATTCGTTTTCACGCGGAGCTGCGGAGACCGCGGAGGTAATACAGAACTCCGCGGTCTCCGCGGCTCCGCGTGAATCACAGATCGACGGGTCAGGCCCGCCCCTAACGGGTTTAAGCGTAGTCCGAAATCGCATTACTGTGTCTCGATGCGTCCGCGGATTCTCTTAGTTCTCCTCTTTGTCCTGATCGCCGCCGTCGGTTTCGGCGTGTGGTGGAGCTATGTCCGCGTTCCGCCGCTGGAGCATTTGCGGCTCGGCGCCGCGACCTATGCCGATCTGCCGGGCTGGCGCGAGGCCGACACGACGGCCGCCCTGGCCGCATTCAAACGGTCCTGCGCCAAGATCGCCGCGCTGCCGCCGGACGCCCCGATGGCCTATGCGGGAACCGCCCGGGACTGGCAGAAAGCCTGCGCCGCCGCCACCGGCGACGCGCGCGGCTTCTTCGAAAGCGCCTTCACGCCCTATGCCATCGACAACGGCGACGGCCTCGTCACCGGCTATTACGAACCCTTGCTGAAGGGCAGCGCCACGCGTCACGGCGCCTATCGCGCCCCGGTCTATGGCGTGCCGGACGACCTGGTGATGGTGGATCTCGGCCTGTTCCGCCCCGAATGGAAGGGTGTTCGCATCGCCGGAAGCGTCGACGGCCACTATCTCAAGCCCTATCCGACGCGCGCCCAGATCGACGCGCATCCGCCCCGGACCGCGCCGGTGCTGTTCTGGAGCGACGATCCGGTGTCGGTGTTCTTCCTGCACATCCAGGGCTCCGGCCGCGTCCGGCTGGACGACGGGCGGATGCTGCGCGTCACCTATGCCGGCCAGAACGGCCATCCCTATACGCCGATCGGGCGCACGCTGATCGCCGACGGCGCGCTCAAGCGCGCGGACGTCTCGATGCAGTCGATCCGCGCCTGGCTGACGGCGCATCCGGTCGAAGGGCGGCGGGTGATGGAGACCGACGCGTCGTTCATCTTCTTCCGACAGGAAGAGGTGGGCGACCGCGCGCTGGGCCCGGCGGGCAGCGAGGGCGTGGCGCTGACGCCGCGCGCCAGCGTCGCCGTTGATCCGACGATTCATGCCTTCGGGACGCCGATGTTCATCGCGGGCGAGGGCCTGTTCGTCGCCCAGGACACCGGCGGCGCGATCCGGGGGCCGGCGCGCGCCGACATCTTCTTCGGCTTCGGGCCGGAGGCCGAGGACACCGCCGGCAAGATGAAGGCGCATGCGCGTTTCTTCGTGCTGCTGCCGGACGGCGTGGCGCCGACGCCATGAGCCGGCGCAAGACGACCGAGGAGGAACGCGAGCTCTTCGTGCAGAGCTTCGCCGAGGCGCGTCCGCTCCACGCCGACGTCCTGAAGCCGCCCGCGCCGCCCAAGCGCCCCGCGCGCATCGTCGAGGGCGGCAGCGGCGTCGACGGCCGCACCACGGAACGCCTGCGCCGCGGCCTCCTGGAGCCCGAGGCCAAGCTCGACCTGCACGGCCTGACGGAGAATGCCGCGCATCGCGCGCTGATCCTGTTTCTGAAGGGCGCGCAACAAAGGGGGCACAAGCTCGTTCTGGTGGTGACCGGAAAGGGTAAGGCGATGGATGCGGACGCGCCGTTCGACCTGGAATTGCACGGACGCGCGCGCGGCGTGCTGAAGGCCGCGGTGCCGCGCTGGCTCAAGGAGCCCGAATTCGCCGGCCTGCTCGCCGGCACGCGTGGCGCGCATCGCAAACACGGTGGCGAGGGCGCGCTCTATGTCTATCTGCGCAAGGGCCGATGAAGCAGCACTCCGCCACGCTCGCGATCCGCACGCGCGGTCCCGGTCTCGTCGACATCACGGCGGAGGTCGCGCGCTTCGTCGCGCAGTCGGCAATCCGCGAGGGATTGTTGACGCTGTTCATCCGCCACACCTCGGCGTCGCTGCTGGTGCAGGAGAATGCCGATCCCGATGTGCTGACCGATCTGGAAGGTTTCATGCGCCGCACCGTGTCGCGCGACCCGGGCCTCTACCGGCACACGACGGAAGGCCCCGACGACATGCCGGCGCATATCCGCAGTGCACTGACGCAGACGTCGCTGTCGATTCCGGTCTCGGACGGAAGGATGGTGCTGGGCACCTGGCAGGCGATCTATGTGTTCGAGCACCGGGATCGCGGGCATGTGCGCGAGGTCGCGGCGCATGTGATGGGCGAATAGCCGCGTAAGAAAAGTTTCTGTCATGCCCGCGCAGGCGGGCATCCAGTGACGGGCGGATAGCTGGGTCTGGATTCCCGCTTTCGCGGGAATGACGATTTGGAATTGGTTCCGCGAAACCAGCGCGTCTTAGATCAACCCCGCCTCCACCGCGAGCTTGCGCAGCGGGACTTCCGGGCGGGCGCCGTAGTGCGAGATCACCTCCGCCGCGCACAGACCCGCGATCCGTCCGCAATCGGCCAGATGCTTCTTGTGCGTCAGCCCATAGAGGAAGCCGGCGGCGAACTGGTCGCCCGCGCCCGTGGTGTCGAGCACGCGCGCGACCGGCGCGGCGTCCACCACATGCACCTCGTCGCCGCTGGCGATCACGCAGCCCTTCTCGGAGCGCGTCAGCGCCTTGATGCCCTTGTGGCGGCGCGCCGCCTGCAGCACCTCGTCGAAGGTCTCCACCTCGAACAGCGCCTTGGACTCATCCTCGTTGGCGAAGATGATGTCGAAACTGTCGAGCCTGGCGCGGAATTCGTCGCCATAGCGGCCGATCAGGAAGGGGTCCGACATCGCGAAGGCGACCTTGTTGCCGGCCTTGTGCGCGATGTCCATCGCCGCGATGCAGGCCTCGCGCGCGCTCGGCGGGTCCCACAGATAGCCTTCGATATAAAGGACGGCCGACGCCGCGATTTCTTCCGCGTTGAGGTCGGCGACCGAGAATTTCTGCGCCGCGCCGAGATAGGTGCTCATGCTGCGCTGCTCGTCCGGCGTCACCGCGACGACGCAGAGCGCGGTGGCGGGCCCGTCCGTTGCGGACGGCGTGGTGAAATGCACGCCGGTGTCCTTCATCGAGGCGCGGAAGGCCTCGCCCAGCCGGTCCTGCTTCACCTTGCCCTGAAAGACGCCGTTGCCGCCCAGCGAGGCGAAGCCCGCCATGGTGTTGGCGCCCGAGCCGCCCGCGATCTCGCGCGTGTTCCGGAGCGCGCCGTGCAGCTGGACCGCGCGATGCTCGTCGATCAGCGTCATCACGCCCTTGGCGATGGAATGGTCGAGCAGGAATTGCTCCTCGACGGGCGCCAGCACGTCCACGATCGCATTGCCCATTCCCGTCACGTCGAATTTGTGCGCCATGCGCCGTTCCCCGCTATAACCGCTAGTGAGTTAGAGGACGCCGGCCATGTTCGCAAGCTTGCGCAAGACGGTCGCGACACTGTTCGGCCGCGACTTCGTGGGCCTGCTGTTCTGGGTGCTGGTGGTGTCCGGGCTCGTGTTCGTCGGCCTGATCGTGGGCCTCGAATACGTCATCGTCCAGCTTCCCGCCTCGGTGCCGGCCTGGCTCAAGACGCTGCTCGAAGTCGCCGCGCCGCTGGCCCTGCTCCTCGCCGTCCTCGCGCTGGGCGCCCCGGTGGCGGCGCTGGTCGGCTCGCTGTTCCTCGACCGCATCGCCGCCAAGGTCGATGCCCGCTTCTATCCCAACGATCCCAAGGCGCCGGGCGCGCCCTTCCTCGGCGGCACCGGCGAGCGCGTGAAGCTGATCGTGCTGGCCGTGCTGATCAACGGCGCGGCGCTGGCGCTGGACGCCGAGATCCCGTTCGTTCCGGAAGCCGTCGCGCTGCTCGCCAATGGCTGGCTGCTGGGGCGCGAGTTCTTCGAGCTCGCGGCGTTGCGCCATCTTTCGTCGCAGCAAAGCGATGCGTTGCGGCGCCGCCATGCGGGAAAGGTCTATGCCGGCGGACTGGTGATCGCGGTCTTGACCCTTATTCCCGGCATCGACCTGATCGCGCCTTTTTTCGGTGCCGCTTTGATGGCACATCTGTTCAAACGCGTGACGCATCTGGAAGGAAAGTCATGAACCGGCCGGTCCTCGTTCTTCTGCTCTGCGCCCTGCTCGGCGCCTGCGCCGCGCCGCGGTCGGCCGGGCCGGACCATGTCGCGCTTCCGGCCGCGCCGCCGGAAGGCGAGCCGGTGGGAACCACCGGCCTGCACGAGGCGGATTTGAAGGCGCAATACGGCCAGCCGGCCTTCGTGCGCCATGACGGTACGGCGCAGATCTGGCGCTTCGACGGCGCGTCCTGCAAGGCGTTCTTCTTCCTCTATTCGCGCGCCGGCGATACCGCGGTGTGGCATGTCGAGACCGCGCCGCGCGGCCGAAGCATCGCCGCCGACGAGACCTGCCTCAGCGCGCTGCGCGCCCGCGTCGCGCCGCCGCGGCCGGTTTCCTGACGACCTCGCCTTCCTGCGTCTTGTTCTTGTAGCGGCAGAGATCGCGCACCACGCAGGTCGGGCACAGCGGCTTGCGCGCGATGCAGGTATAGCGCCCGTGCAGGATCAGCCAGTGATGGGCATGCAGCTTGTATTTGTCCGGCACCTTCTTCTCGAGCTTCAGCTCGACCTCGAGCACGGTCTTGCCCGGTGCCAGGTTGGTGCGGTTGCACACGCGGAAGATGTGGGTGTCGACCGCGATGGTCTTCTGGCCGAAGGCGACGTTGAGCACGACATTCGCCGTCTTGCGCCCCGCGCCGGGTAGCGCTTCGAGCTCCTCGCGCGTGTGCGGCACCTTCCCGCCATGGCGTTCGATCAGAAGCTTCGACAACGCGATGACGTTCTTCGCCTTGCCGCGATAAAGCCCGATGGTCTTGATGTACTGTGTCAGCTTCGCCTCGCCCAGCGCGACCATCTTCTCCGGCGTGTCCACGATCTTGAACAGCGGCTCGGTCGCCTTGTTCACGCTCTTGTCGGTCGCCTGCGCCGACAGCACCACCGCCACCAGCAGCGTGTAGGGATTCACCGATTTCAATTCGGTCTTGGGCTCGGGAATCGCCTTCTTCAGCCGGGCGAAGAAATCGTCGATCTCGGCGGGCGTGAAGGCGCGTGGCATTGCGGGCCTGATGCGGATGCACGCGGACTGTTGCGGGAACGGATTTGCCGCGCAAGTATTGCCCTCGCCATGGCGTCCGAAGACGACATCCTGCTCGACGCGGTCCTGCGGCCCAGTCCGCCACTGCGGCCGCAGACACTGCGCGCGATCCTGATCGCGGTCGGGCTCATCAACGTCGTCTTCGCGCTGAGCTTCGTCCTCAAGGGCGCTTGGCCGATCGCGCCGTTCATGGGCCTCGACGTGGCGCTGCTGGCCTGGGCCTTCCGCGCCAGCAGCCGCGCCGCCAGGCGGGCGGAGCGGGTGACGCTGACGCCGGCGCGGCTCACCGTCGCCCGCATCCCGCCGGACGGCCCGTCGCGGGAATGGATGTTCAATCCCTATTGGGTGCGGGTCGAGATGGACGATCCGCCCGAACACGCCAGCCAGCTCACCCTGTGGAGCCATGGCCGGTTCCTGCGCATCGGCCAGTTCCTGGCGCCGGAGGAGCGGGCCAGCTTTGCAGGCACGCTGAAAGCCGCGCTGCGCGACGCCCGCGCCGCCTTCGTCCCGGCCGAATAGGCTTCTTTCCCGATCCTCCCTCCCTTGCCGAAAGCACCGGGTCGCGATATGAATGAACGTTCATTCATGTGTCAGCGCGACGTGACGACGTTAGAAACGATTGAGAACACAGGAAAATTCGCCGGAAGCGACAAGCGCGTCCGGTTGCTCGATGCCGCGCTCGACCTGTTCGAGGCGCGGGGCTTCGACGGCGTCGCGGTACCGGAAATCGCCGCCAGGGCCGGGGTCGCCATCGGCACGGTCTACCGTTACTTCGCCAGCAAAGAGGCGCTGGTCAACGCGCTCTACCGCCATTGGAAGGGCGTCTACAACGCCTTCGTCCTGGCGCCCCTGCCGCCGTCGCTATCCGCGCGCGAGAAGTTCTCCGCCTATTGGCAGCGCATGATGGCGTTCGCCCGGACCTATCCCAGCGCCGCAAGGTTCATGGACCTGCACCATCACGGCGCCTATCTCGACGCGGAGTCCCGCGCCCTCGGCCGCACCTATGCCGAAACCGCCCAGGTCTTCATGGCCGAGGCGCGCGCGGCCGGCGCGATCCGCGACATCGATCCGACCCTCGTCGTCGCCCTGATGTGGGGCGCCGCAGCCGGACTCGCGAAATTCGCCGGCCAGGATGCGATCGCGTTCGACGCCGTCACCGCCGCCACCATGGAAGACGCGCTGTGGCGCGCCATCGCCAACACCTGAGGGAGGACATCATGGCTCGCAAACGCAAGGGTGAAGGACAGACCGCGCTCGTCACCGGCGCCAGCATGGGGATCGGCGTCGAACTGGCGCGCTGCTTCGCGGAAGGCGGCTACGACCTCATCCTCACCGCCCGGTCGGCGGATGCGCTGGAAAAGCTCGCGGGCGAACTCGCCGCCAAACATAAGATCAAAACCACCGCCATCGCGGCCGACCTCGGCGTCGTCGGCGCCGCGAGTGTCCTCGCCGACACGATCCGCGCGCGCGGCCTCGGCGTCGACGTTCTGGTCAACAATGCCGGCTACGGCATCGCCGGCGCCTATGCCGGCTCGGACCTCAAGGACGAGATGGGCATGATCGATCTCAACATCCGCGCTCTCGCGGAGCTTACGCATGCCTTCTGGCCGCGGATGCTGTCCTATGGCCGCGGCGGCGTGCTCAACGTGGCCTCGACCGCCGCCTTCCAGCCCGGCCCGCTGATGGCGGTCTATTACGCGTCCAAGGCCTTCGTGCTGTCGTTCTCCGAAGCCTTGTGGAAAGAGGCCGAAGGCACCGGCGTGCATGTGAGCTGCTTATGTCCCGGACCGACAGAAAGCAATTTCCGCGCCCGCGCCGGCACGGGCAAGACCAAGCTGTCGAATCTCGGAACGCCGATGAGCTCGGCCACGGTGGCACGGATGGGCTATCGCGGCTTCCAGAAGAACCGCCGCATCGTCGTCACCGGCGCGCGCAACAGGATGCTCGCCACGCTGGCGCCCTTCCTGCCGCGCACCACGCTGCTCGGCATCGTGCACAACATGCAAAGTCCGGCATAAATCCGCCGCAAAGCGAACCGATGCTCCGCGCGCCGCCTCGGGGGGAGTGCTGTGTGGCGTCCGATATTCGTGCTTGTCATCGTTCTCGCGACGGCGCCGCTCGCGCGGGCCGCGAATTGTCCGCAGGCCGATATCAGCGCCTCCGCCTCGCTGGTGCAGGACGCCCGTAGCGCGCTGCTGACGATTCCCGCCGGCGCCGATGCAAGCACCCTCCTGTCGCGCGAGGCCGGCGTCGCGATCATCGAGATGAAGTCGAGCCTGGCCGCTTTCGTGCTCGCCTATATGCGCTGCCAGCCGGAAAACGTCGACGCCGACGGCATCGAAGTCGATCTGTCGCGTCTCGGCTGGGCGCGCACCGACACACCGGTCACGATGGGCGCCGCCCGCGGCGGATGGGAGCTGACCTTCGAGGTGCGGCGCATCGATCCCGGCCTGCTCGGCATCACGGCGACCTTCGGAATCCCGTGCGGCACCGATACCGAGCTCATGCTGTTCCAGCATGGCGACGCCGGCTGGACCGAGATCATGCGCGTGGCGTCGCCGCCTTATCGCGACAGCCGCAAATCCTACGACCGGTTCGACTACGCGGTTTCGCCGCCCGACGCGGACGGGCGACGCTTCCTGGCTGAGAAACACCTGCCCACGCTGTGCGAGGCGCCGCTGTCGGACATCGCCTATTCCATCCGCCGGCCGGGCCCGACCGCGCGCGCGCCGCGAACGATATTCGCGGGGCGCCACAGCCTGTCCGTCGCGGACGACGATTTCGGCAGCGTGAGCGCCGGCGCCGACGAGGCAGAGTTCCGCTTCCACGACCGCGAGGCCGGCAGTGCCGAGCTGGAGGAATATGTCCTCCGCTACATGGTTTCCGGCCAGACCGTGACCGCGGTGCAGAACTCGCCGCCGTGATGCGCTAGGGTTGGCTTCGTATCGGGTTGAATCGTTTGGAAAAGGTCGTCATGGCCAGGCTTGTCCCGGCCGCCCATACTTCCAACCGCGGCAGGTGTGCTTATGGTCGCCGGCACAAGGCCGGCGATGACGGTTTTTTGGATAAATCCGATTGTAACAAACTCTAGTTTTCGCCCGGAGGGATCGCATGGCGACGAAGATCGGCGCGTTCGTATCGGTGGAGCGCGACGGCGCCGTCGCGACCGTCACGATGGATCGCGGCGATGGGCGCAATGCGCTGTCGCGCCAGCTCATCCTGGAGATGACCGCGGCGGCGCGGGGCTTCGCCGACGATCTGGAGACCCAGGCGGTGATCCTCACCGGCAAGGGCGCTTTCAGCGCCGGCGCCGACCTGAAAGACCCCGCGATGGACCGCCGCCGCGCTTCCGGCCTGCTCGAACGCCGTCATATGACTCGCATCGGTCCCGACCTGTGCGACGCCTGGGAGAAGGTGGAGCAGGTCACCATCTGCGCCATCGAGAAATACTGCATCGGCGGCGGCGGCGCGCTGGCCGCAGCCTGCGATTTCCGCATCATGGCCAGGGGCTCGCATATGCGCCTGCCGGAGATTCCGCTGGGCATGAACATGAGCTGGCACGCCGTGCCGCGCCTGGTCTCGCTGATCGGACCCTCGCGCACCAAGCAGTTCGTGATCTTCGGCGAGAAGCTCGAGGCGGAGCAGGCGCTCGCCTGGGGCCTCGCCGACGAGGTCGTGCCGGACGGCGAAGCGCTCGCCGCGGCACGGCGCTGGGCGGACAAGGTCGCCGGGCTGCCGCCGAATGCGGTTCGCATGTCCAAGCAGGGCGTGAACGCCGCGGCCAATGCGCTGCACCACGCCACGACCTTCATGGATCTCGACCAGTACGCGCTCGCCACGACGAGCGAGGACTACCGCGAGGCGATCAAGGCCTTTCTGGAAAAGCGCGAACCGAAATTCACCGGTCGCTGAGCCTCGCTATTTCGAAATCCGCATCGCGACCTGGGCGAGCAGGAGCCTGGCGCCCTTGCGGCGCAGGACGCGATCGGTCACGCGCTGCAGGCGGTCGGCGATCGCCGCCGCGTCGGGCTGGCGCCAGGAGCGCACCGAGGTCGTGCTGAAATTCATCAGGTTGCGCACGAAGCCGTCGCGCAGGATCGGCATGGCGTGCTCCGCCTCGGCGCGCAGCCGGGGGTCAGGGATGTCGATGCCGACGCCGATCATCAGCATGCCGACCGGCCGGTCGCCCTCGAAGATCGGCAGATACAGGGGATCGACCATCATGTAGGAATCCGATTGGGTCACCTTGTGCTTGGGCGCCTTGCCGTCGCCGTCCTTGTCGTCGCCGCCCTCCGCGGCGCGCGCCGGCCCGGCCAGAAGGGCGGCCGATAGCAGCAGCGCGGCAAGGGGCACGGATCGCATGACGGGACTCGAACGTTCTCGCCACTGGTTTACGCTAAGCGCGTAAAGCCTTCCTTTCGGGAGATCCCATGGCCCGCCTGCCCGCCCTTGCCGCCGCACTTCTGCTGAGCGCCGGGCCGAGCCCGGCCGCCGACCGGCCCGGACAGAAATTCGATATCCAGGTCAAGGACTTGCCGAAACCCTTCGCAACGCCCGCGGTGGCCAATTCATCGACTGTCGTGGCCCGGCCGGCCGGCGCCGTCCCCGCCGTGCCGCCCGGCTTCAAGATCGCGGTCTATGCGTCCGGCTTCGTCAATCCGCGCTGGATGGCGGTGGCGCCGAACGGCGACGTCTTCCTGGCCGAACCATCCGCGGGCCGTGTCGACCTGCTCCACGAGGCGGGCGGCAAGGTCGTCGTCAGCACCTTCGCCTCCGGCTTCGACAAGCCGCATGGCCTGGCGATGGGCAAGGGCGCGCTCTATGTCGGCGACGTGAAGGCGGTGTGGCGCCTCGCCTATGCCGACGGCGCGGCCAGGGCCGGCAAGAAAGAGCGCGTGACGACCGCGCCGGACCTGTCGCCCAACGGCTATCACTGGACGCGCGATCTGGCGATCGATTCCAAGGGGACGATCTATGTCGGCATCGGCAGCTCCAACAATGTCGGGCCGGATGCGCCGACGCGCGCCAGCGTGCAGACCATCGCGCCCGACGGTTCGTTGAGGCCCTTCGCGACCGGCACGCGCAATCCGGTGGGCCTGGCCTTCTATCCGGGTACGGACGATCTCTTCGTCACCGTCAACGAGCGCGACGGCTATGGCGACCAGATGGTGCCGGACTATCTCACCCATCTGCAGCCGGGCGGCTTCTACGGCTGGCCCTATGCCTGGCTCGGTCCGCATCCCGATCCCGATTGGGGCAGCAGGCGTCCCGACCTGGTGGCCAAGGCGATTCCGCCGGACCTTTTATTCCGCGCCCATTCCGCGCCCCTGGGCCTGGTGTTCTACGAAGGCGGCCAGTTCCCGGCATCCTACAAAGGCGATGCCTTCGTGGCGCTGCACGGCTCGTGGAACGCCGGCGCGCCGACCGGCTACAAGGTGGTGCTGGTGCCGTTCAAGAACGGCCGGCCCTTGGGCGGCTACGAGAATTTCGTCACCGGCTTCTGGAACGGTGCGTCCAAGCCGGGCGACCCGGCCGAGGTCTGGGGCCGCCCCGCCGGCCTCGCCGTCGCCAAGGACGGCAGCCTCCTGATCGCCGACGATGCCGGGAACGTGGTGTGGCGGGTGAGCTATGCGGGGAAGTAGGCGGATGGAATCGGTTGGCCTGCCAATCGAAGCTGCGCAGGTCCGTGGCTCGGCCCTCCTACGCTCCTGCGGAGCTTCGGAGGGCAATCTCCGCTGCTGCGCAGCGTAGATTGGTGGAGCTGAGCGGAATCGAACCGCTGGCCTCCTCATTGCGAACGAGGCGCTCTCCCAACTGAGCTACAGCCCCGAACCACGCTTGAACGCCGGTCGCCCGGCGCGGCGGGTATGTAGGGAGCGGGCCCTTCGCGTGTCAAGGCTGGCGAAAACACCGGGAAATCGGCGCATCTGACGCCGCCGCCCGGTTCCCGCGCGCTTGGAATGCGGCGAGCCAGCCAGTACAAGGGCGCTCACGCGATTGGCGAAAGGCCTCTTTCCTTCGATGGCAAACGTCTTCCTCTCCCCGCTGCTGTGGCTCGTGAACACGGTCGCGGACCTCTACATCATGATCATCATCATCGCGGTGGTCGCGAGCTGGCTGGTCGCGTTCGGCATTCTCAACATCCGCAATCCGGTGGCGCGCCAGATCATGCAGATCCTGGACGCCTTGACCGAGCCGGTGTTCCGCCAGGTGCGCCGGATCATCCCGCCGATCCGCGGCCTCGACCTGTCGCCCATCATCGTGTGGATCTGCGTCGAGCTGCTGCGCATCTTCCTCAACAACCTCATCCTCTATCTGATGTACCCGCGCTGACGGCGATGGCGCGCGTGCGGGCCCGGGACGGCGGCATCCTCTTCGCGCTGCGCCTGACGCCGAAAGGCGGCCGCGATGCCGTCGAGGGCTGGAGCGTGGGCGCCGATGGGAGCGAGCATCTGAAAGCCCGCGTCGCTTCGCCGCCGGAGGACGGCAAGGCCAATGCGGCTTTGATTGCGCTGCTGGCAAAGACGCTTGACGTGCGCAAGACCACAATCGAAATCGTCGCGGGGCAAACCTCGCGCCTGAAGACCATCGCCATCGCCGCGCCCGCCGCCGACACCATCCGGCGGCTGGAGACCATCGGAGCTGCCAAGTGACCGCCAAGATCATCGACGGAAAAGCCGCCGCCGCGAAGCTGCGCGAGCGCATCGTGGCCGAGACCGCAGCGCTGAAGAGCGCCCACGGCATCGTGCCGGGCCTCGCCACCGTGCTGGTCGGCAACGATCCGGCGAGCGAGGTCTATGTCCGCAACAAGGGCAGGACGGCCGAGGCCATCGGCTTCAAGTCGCTGCACTTCTCCCTCCCCGCCGACGCGTCGGAGGCCGAGGTTCTGGCGCGCGTCCGGGCGCTCAACGCCGACAAATCCGTACACGGAATTTTGGTCCAGATGCCGCTGCCGTCGCAGGTGCGCGAAGCCGCGGTGCTCGACACGCTCGATCCGGCGAAGGACGTCGACGCGCTGACGCCGACCAATGCGGGCCTGCTGATGAGCGGGCGCGCCGCGCTGGTGTCCTGCACCCCGGCGGGCGTGATGATGCTGCTGAAAGAGTATGTCGGCGATATCGCCGGCAAGGACGCCATCGTGATCGGCCGCTCGCTGTTGTTCGGCAAGCCGGCGGCGCAGCTTCTGCTCGCCGCCAACGCCACCGTCACCATGGCGCATTCGCGCTCGCGCGACCTGCCCGCGCTGGCGCGCCGCGCCGACATCCTGGTCGCCGCCATCGGCAAGCCGGGGCTGGTGAAGGCCGATTGGGTGAAGCCCGGCGCGGCGGTGATCGACGTCGGCATCAACCGGATCGATCTGGGCGGCGGCAAGACGAAGATCGTCGGCGACGTCGATTACGAGCCGGCGGCCGCGGTCGCGTCCTATATAACGCCGGTGCCGGGCGGCGTCGGCGCCATGACCATCGTCTGCCTGATGCGGAACACCTTGATCGCCGCCGCCGTTCAGGCAGGATTGGACATGCCCAACATCTGATGCCGGGGTGAACCGATGCGCAACGCGCTGCTCGCCGTCCTGATCCTGCTGGCGCCCGTTGCGGCGCGCGCCGCCGATCCCAAGGAGACACTCGTGACCCCTGCCCCCATCGTGTTCTTCGATATCGCCGGCCCCGACCAGGACAAGCAGCACGCCTTCTATGCCGGCGTGTTCGGCTGGACCATCGATCCGTCGGGCGCGATCAAGAATGCCGGGCTGGACGGCACGCTGCGCAAGGACCCGGCCGACAAGATCCTCTATCTCGGGGTGCCCGACGTGACGGCGGCGCTGGCGCAGGTGACGGCCGCCGGCGGCACCGTCATCGTACCGCGTTTCGAGGCGAAGGGCGTGGCGGTGATCGGCCTGTTCAAGGACCCGGCCGGCAACGGCATGGGCCTGGTCGAGATGAAGGACGGCAAGCCCGTCATTCCCTAAAGCCGCGCGCGCAATTCTTCGGCGAGTTTGTCCGGGCCGATGGCGGTGTCGTCCCAATAGGTGACGAAGCGTCCGTCCGGGCCCATCAGATAGATCACGTTGGAGTGATCCATGCCGTAGCCGCTGCCGGGCAGGGGCTGCTTCTTGAAATAGACGCGGTAGTCGCCCGCCACTTTCGCGATCGCCCTGGCGTCGCCGGTCAGCCCGACGAACTGCGGCCCGAATGCCTTCAGATAGGTCTTGAGCTGCGCCGGCGTATCGCGCTGCGGATCGACGGTGATGAAGATCGGAACGATCCGGTCCTGCCGGCTACCGAGCTTGGCGAGCGCCTCGCCGATCATCGCCAGGGTCGTCGGGCAGACATCGGGGCAATAGGAATAGCCGAAATAGATCAGCATGTAGCGGCCGCGGAATTCCGCGGAGCGCCGCGTCCTGCCGTCCTGGTCGGTCAGCGCGAAGGGCGCCCCGATCGCCGGCGTTCCGGTTCCGACGACGCGGCCGAGCCCCGGCAGCGTATCGCTCACCCGCCACAGCGCGGCGCCCAGAAGCAGCGCCAGCAGGAGAAGGACCGGGATGAGAATGACCGAAATGCGCCGCATGGAACCGTCTGGGGTGCCGCGATTGAACCGCGCGCCGGGCGTTTGATAATGGCAGGATGCCTCGAGCGAAAGAGGCGAATCGGCGCGCGTGAGCGACACGGACCGGGCAAGGCTTCGGACTTTCACCGCGACGCCGGCCTCGGCGGCGCGCGGACGGGTGCGGCTGCGCACGCTGTCCAATCTGCGCTGGATGGCGGTGGGCGGCCAGTCGGCGGCGCTGTTCATCGTCTATTTCGGCTTCGGCTATTCGCTCCCGCTTCTGCAATGCGCCGGCGCGATCGCGGCCAGCGTGGTCGTCAATATCGTGCTCACGCTGCGCTATCCGGCGAGCCACCGCCTCACCAATCGCGAGGCGACGGGCTATCTCGGCTTCGACGTGCTGCAGCTCGCGGCGCTGCTCTATCTGACCGGCGGGATCATGAATCCCTTCGCGCTGATGTTCCTGGCGCCGGTGGTGATCGCGGCCGCGACGCTCAATCTCGGCAATACGCTGATCCTGGCCGGCATCGCCTTCGCCTCGGTCTGCGTGATCTCGGTGTTGCACAAGCCGCTGCCCTGGGCGGCGGGCGAGGCGCTGGTCCTGCCGACGCTGTACTTGGCGGGCATCTGGGCCTCGCTGGTGATCGGCATCGGATTCACCTCGATCTATTCCTGGCGCATCGCGAGCGAGGGCGCGCGGATGTCGGCGGGCCTGGCGGCGACGCAGCTCGCGCTGTCGCGCGAGCATCGCCTGGCCTCGATCGGCGCGCTGGCGACCGCGGCGGCGCATGAGCTGGGCACGCCGCTCGGCACCATCGCGGTGGTGGCGCGCGAGCTCGAACGCGCCCTGCCGCGCGGCTCGCCGGAGGCCGAGGACGCGGCGCTGCTGCGCGAGCAGGCCGAGCGCTGCCGCGCCATCCTCGCCCGCCTCGCCAATCCGGAAGAGACGCTTCTGGGCGAGACCGCGCGCCTGCCGCTGGGCGCCTTCCTCGAAGACCTCGCCGAGCCCTATCGCGGCGAAGACTTGGAGATCGCCATCGAGATCAGGCCCGATGTCGAAGGTGATGCCATGCCGCAAGTGTGGCGCGCGCCGGAGCTCCTGCACGGCCTCGGCAACATCATCGAGAACGCCGCCGATTTCGCGCAGAGCCGGGTGTGCATCCAGGCGCGCTGGAATGCGAGCCTGCTGCGCATCGCGGTGGAGGATGACGGCCCGGGCTTCGCGCCGGAGATTTTCGAGCGCATTGGCGAGCCCTACATCACCTCGCGCCCCGGCCATTTCGCGCTCGGCGAGACCGAGATCGGCCCGACCGGCACGCTCGACAAGCACGAGGGCATGGGGCTCGGCTTCTTCATCGCCAAGACCTTGCTCGAACAGACCGGCGCGACGGTCGCCGCGGTCAATCCCGATTCCGGCGGCGCGCGCGTCAGCGCGGTGTGGCCGCGCAACGTGATCGACGGCGAAGCCCCTCCCGGACGCGGCGAAGGCTGAGCCCCGACCCGATCGAGGCGCAGGATTAAAACATTAAGCATAACAACGTACTACTTCCGGCGAAGCTTTCGGTTGTCGCAGGGGGGTGCGCGGTATATGACACCGCCAGCCAAGAACCCCTGAAGGCAACATCAAAGGCAAAATATGAGCGGCGACGAAAAGACCCTGCTCCTGGTCGAGGACGACCGCCCTCTGCGCGAGCGGCTGGCCCGCGCCATGGAAGCGCGCGGCTTCACCGTGATGATCGCCGAGGGCGTGGCCGAGGGCAAGGCGCGCGCCAAGGAAGCGCCGCCGGCCTATGCGGTGGTGGATCTCAAGCTCGACGACGGCAACGGGCTCGACGTGGTGGAGACGCTGCATGTCGTGCGGCCCGACAGCCGCGTCGTGGTGCTGACCGGCTTCGGCAATATCGCGACCGCCGTCGCGGCGGTGAAATACGGCGCCATCGACTACCTGCCCAAGCCGGCCGATGCCGACGACATCCTGGCCGCGCTGATGGCGCAGCCCGGCTCCAAGCCCAAGCCGCCGGAGAATCCGATGTCGGCGGATCGCGTGCGCTGGGAACACATCCAGCGGGTCTACGAATTGTGCGGCCACAACGTGTCGGAGACGGCACGCCGCCTCAACATGCACCGCCGCACGCTGCAGCGCATCCTGGCGAAGCGCAGCCCGCGTTAGGCTGAGATAGCCCCTCAAACTACGCCTGTCATGCCCGCGCAGGCGGGCATCCAGCGACCGGGCGAGCAGCCGCGTCTGGATTCCCGCCTGCGCGGGAATGACAATCAGGAAACGAGTCCAGAAGGACGGACTGCCTCAACGTTTCCTCCTCGCCGCCGCGCCCGTACGAAGCGTCTTCGCCGACGCCTCTTCGACCGCCCTGATCAGCTTCTTCGGCGCCACCGCGCGCCAGCGGCGCTCCAGCATCTTGCGCAGCATGGGCTTGTCGATGCGGGCGATGCGCACCAGCACGCTGGGATGGTTCTTGTAGTGGTCGGTGATGAAATAGGTCTTTGGGTCCATTTCGAGCAGGTGGTCGCGCTCGTCGATCGAATCGACGACCCAGACGATGGAATCGTCCTCGCGGCGCAGCCGGGTGAAGAATTTCTTCTCGATCTTGAAGGCGGGCCGGCCGTAGGACGGTTCCTCCCGCGCGCCGGGAAAGGACAGCGCGATCCTCTTCAGATCGGCCTTAGTGACCGGCATCGGGCAGCACCGCAGGCTGGCGCGGGTCTTCCGCGAATTCGAGCAGGGTGGCGAGACGGTCGGCCGCGACCTTGGCGAAGCGCAGCATGACCGCCTTGCGCCGGCTGGCATGCACCGGCGCCGGCGTCGCGTGCCGCACGATGGCGCCGCCATATTTGTCGGCGACGATCAGGCCGGTGCCCGGCGGCACATGCTCGTCGGGGAAATCCGGCGGGATGGCGAAATAGAAGTGCTCGCAGAACTCCAGATAGTCGGGCCATTTGGTGTCGCCGCGCAGGTCGGCGAGGGCCACCTTGATCTCCACGCCGAGCAGGGTCCCGTCGGCGCCCAGCGCGGCGACGTCGAGCCGACGGCCGTTGGCGAGGGTGAATTCCAGGATCGGGCTGAAGCCCAGTTGCAGCAGCAGCCGGCTGACGCCGCGCGCCACCTCCGCCGCATTTGCCGTCGAGACGAGTGCCATATCGGGATGGAACACTTCGGGAACGAAAGAGTCAATCGACCTACAAAAGCCGCTCATAGAACCCGCCGAAGGTTCGCGCCTTGTCGACCAGATGGATCTCCAGGATCCAGTGCCGCTCCTCGCCTTTGGCGTCGGGGTCGCGCATGCGGCTGGCGTTGCCCGCCGCGATCAGCCGTCCGGCGCGGGGCACCGGCGGATGCGGAAAGCGGCCCTGGATCGTGTGGCCGGCGATCTCGCCGCCGAACAGCCAGCCGGCCGCCTCGGCCGTCTTCTGCGCGAAGGCATAGAGCGCCTCGCAGGTGATGTCGGGCGCGGCGTGGTAGTGCGCGGCCACGATGTCGAACAGGCGCGGCAGGTCGGCGACCAGCGCCGTCTTTTGCGGATCGCGTCCCAGCGCATAGGTCCGGCCGAGATCGGCTTCCCAATCCGCGATCACCGGGCCGAGATCGAGATAGACCAGGTCGTCTTCCGCTATCGTGTGCACCGGCGGATCGTCGGAGAAGATGCACACCGTGTTCGGCCCCGCGCGCACGATGCGCTTGTGCCAATGCGCTTTCACGCCGAAGCGGTCGCGGGCGAGGGCGTGGATCTCCGCGCTCAGCTCGTCCTCGCGCTTGCCGGGCACGATCAGGCCTTCGCGCTCGATGGCGTCGAACAGCGCCAGTCCTTTTGCTTCGGCCTCTTCCAGCCTGGCGCGGCGCCCCCTCTCACTTCCAATGCTCATGGCCGCGATACTATCAAGAGGAGGGAGCCGTGAAAGACCGGCGTGGCGCGCAGCGCGCCATGCTTCGCGTCCCAGGCGCCGCTGGCGAGATCGCGCGCCAGGTCGCGCTCGAACCGCGCCACTGCCTCGGAGGCGACGAAGCTCCAGGCCGAGCAGGCCCGTCGCGCCTTCGGATCGAGCAGCATTTCGGGCCGCCCGTAATAGGCTTCGTTGAAGCCGTCGCTGCAGTCGAGCGGGATGGGGATGTTCATCGCTTCAATGCGGCCGCCGAGCGGCGCGAAGGCCGCGACCGGCGGATAGCGGCGCGCCTCGGTCGCGATCACCTCCGGCGCATAGTCGTTCAGCCAGAAACAATCGAGCCGTTCGGGATCGCCGGTCATGACCGCCACCGGCCCGCGCGTCACGCGCCGCACCTCCTTCAGGCCCGCGGCGAGGTCCGGCCATTGATGCACCGAGAAGGTCGTCATCGCGGCATCGAACGCACCGTCCGCGAAGGGCAGCTTCTCGGCGACCGCATCGATGGCGCGCGGCAGGTGCGCCGGCCGCTGCGCCCGCATCTGGGCTGAGGGTTCCACGGCAGTCACGATCCGGTCGGACGGTTCATAGGAGCCGGCGCCCGCGCCGACATTCAGCACGGTCTTCGCATCGCCCAGCGCCGCATGGAGGAATGCCGCGATGCGCGGCTCGGGCCGGCGGAAATCCGCATAGCCGGGGCCGATGGCGCCGTAATCCGCATCGCCCGCGCTGCCGTCGTCGAACCGCCTGTCCATGGCGCGACCCTAAAACAAAAGGGCGGCTCTTTCGAACCGCCCTTTCGCGCATGGCTGGAATGTGCCGGCTTACTCCGCCGCGAGCAGCTCGCCGCCCTTGGAGCGGTCGGCGAAGTTGATGGTCTGGAGGTATCTGATGCCCTCCTCGGCGATGTCGTCGCCGACCATGCGGTCGCCTTCCTTCTTCAGCTCGTCCATGTCGACATACATGCCGTAGAACGCCTTGGTGCGCTCGGTGATGATGCCGGCGTTGAGCAGCGTCTTGATCAGCACGCGGAAGATGTTGGCCGACTGCTTCATGCCTTCGCGGCGGTCGTCGTCGGTGAAGGCCTCCATGATCGCGGCGCGCGCGTCCTGCCAGTCGATGCCGACGCTGTCATAGACCGTCTGCATCTGCTCGGCGTTGATGAGGTTGAACAGCAGCGTCTGGAAGCACTGCGCCGCCCAGTCCTCGACCAGCGCCTGCTCGTCCTTCGAAAGCTTGGGGATCGTCCGGTCGGCCCAGATCTTGCCGAATTTGTGGTGGAACGCCTCGTCGGTCATCACAAGTTGACATAGCTTGACCAACAAAGGGTCCTGCGCGTTCTGATAGAGCGTCGCGAAGGCGCCCATGGCGAGGCCTTCGACCAGCATCTGCATGCCGACGATCTTCTTATAGACCTCCGGCGCGCCGACCATTTCGGTCAGCAGCGACTGCAGCGTCGGGCCGCAGGGCAGCGGCGTGCCCCAGCGCGACTTGATATAGGCGGCGAAGGCGGTGACGTGGCGGGCTTCCTCGCGCGTCTGGTTGGCGGCGTATTCTTGGGCGCCCGGATCGCGCAGGATGTGGCAAAGCGAGGCCGAGAGCGCGAGTGCGCCCTGCTCGCCATGCAGGATGGCGGAAAGCTGCCAGCGCGTCGCCTCGTTGGCGAATTTGATCTTCTGTTCGCGCGTCATCGTATCGCCGATGCGGGTGTGGAAGATCGGGAAGAAATTCTCCGGCATGATCATCTTCTCGGTCGCGTCATAGGGCGCGCCGAAGTCGATGTATTTCTTGTCGAGCGGATCCCAGAAATGGTCGTGGGTCGCGCTGATGATCTTGTCGAAGGCGGTCGAGCGCACATTGTAGCGCGCGGGGTTCAGCATCGCGGGGAAATCGTCGGGCGCCACCGCGTCATAGGCGTTGTCTTTGGTGATCTGGACCATGGCGATCTCCGAATGGCTCGACGGGCGGAATGAATGACGATCCCGTCAATATAGCGGGCATCCCCTAAAAGTCAATGAAAATGACGCCAGCGTCACACTTGCCAGCGGACGCCGCCCGCCTATCTTGGACGTGGCATGCTCCATCTCGCCGCCGCCCGGTTCTTCGGCTCCCGCTCCTGCGCCGTCGCGGCGCCGGGAATAGAAGCGGCGTTGCGCCAGGCCACGATCCCGCCCGACCGGGTCGCCGAGCATTGCCACGGCGAGGACGCCCATTTCGTGCTGGCGCTCGATCCGGGCTATGTCACCGCGGCCCGTGACGCTCCCGTCGTCTCCGCCGAGCCCGTCCTGATCTTCAATCCGCTCCAGACCGTCCACCGCGACCGCTATGTTGGGCCGGGCTGCCATTTCCTCGCCGTGTCCATCGCCCGCGCGCGGCTGTCGGAATGGTCCGCCGACCTCGACTTGCCGCGCGAGCCGGTCCTGGCGCATGGCGGCATGGTGGCGGCGCGGCGGATGCTGGGTCATTGCATCGCCGGCGCCGACCGCTTCGCCGTCGAATGCGAGACCCTGGCGCTCCTGCAATTCGCCGCGCCGGGCAGGCGGGACCGGCATCTGCCCTGGATGCCGCGGGCCCTCGCTTTCCTGCGCGACGCGAAAATGCCGACGGTGAACACGCTCGCTGCCGCCGCCGGCGTTCATCCCGTCCATCTGGGACGCGGCTTTCGACAGGCCTTCGGCTGCACGCCCTCGTCCTATCTCCAGCGGCTGCGGCTGGAGCGCGCCGCCGCCCGGCTGCGCCGGACCGATCTGTCGCTGGCCGGCATCGCCGATGCGAGCGGCTTCAGCGACCAGAGCCATATGACGCGCGCCTTCCGCGCCGCCTATCGCACCACGCCCGCCCGCTATCGCGCGGCGTTCCGCCAGGTTCGATCCGTTCAAGATGCGTGCGGTGGCGCGGGCTAGGCTCCGCGCTGCTTCATCGATGAGGGCGTCGTGCCGAAATTCCTCTCCGTCCTGACCCTGCTCGCTTTCGTGTCGCCGGCGGCGGCCGCCTGGCAAACGGCCACGCCGGCCGAGGCCGGTCTCGACCCCGGCAGGCTCGCGGCGATGAGCGCGGCGATCCTGCGCGGCGACTTCCAGAAGACCACCAGCGTCGTCCTCGTCCGCCACGGCCGCATCGCCTATGAGCGCTATTTCGACGACGGCGGCGCCGAGGCCCGCCGCAACACGCGCTCCGCGACCAAGACGGTCACCGCCCTTTTGGTCGGCGCCGCGATCGACGCCAAGGCGATTCCGGGCGTCGACACGCCGGTGATGCGTTATCTCGGCGCGCGGGGGCCGTTCGAAAATCCCGATCCGCGCAAGGACGCGATCACGATCGAGGACTTCCTCACCATGAGTTCGCTCCTGGAATGCGACGATTCCAATTCCTATTCGCGCGGCAACGAAGAGCGCATGTATCTGATCGAGGATTGGGTCAAGTTCGCGCTCGACCTGCCGATCAAGGGCTTCGCGGCCTGGGCCACGCCGCCGGCCAAAGCCAAATATGGCCGCGCCTGGAGCTATTGCACCGCGGGCGCGACGGCGCTCGGCGCGGTGGTCGAGCAGGCGACGAACCGCAAGCTGGCCGACTTCGCCAAGGCGGTCCTGTTCGACCCGCTCGGGATCGACGCGCCGGAATGGCAATATTCGCCGCTCGGCCTGGCGCAGGGCGGCGGCGGGCTCGGCCTGCGCAGCCGCGATCTCGCGCGCCTCGGCCAGTTGATCCTGGACAAAGGGACATCGCAGGGCCGCCGCGTCCTCTCCGCGTCCTGGATCGCGGCGATGACGACGCCGCATGCCGAGACCGACAGCGGCGCCGGCTACGGCTATCTGATCTGGCTGCAGGACTACACGGCCGGCGGCAGGACTTGGCACGCCGCCGTGATGAACGGCTCCGGCGGCAACAAGGTCCTGGCCTTTCCCGAACTCGACCTCGTCGCCGTGATCACGACGACGAACTTCAACGGCCCCGGCGGGCACGCGCTGTCGGACAAGCTGGTGAGCGACCACATCCTGGCCGCCGTGTCGCGCTGAGCCCGGCCGCTCAGGCCTTCTCGCTGAGCGAGCCCTTGGTCGAGGCGACGCCGCCTTCGAGCCGCTCGTCGGGCTCGATCGCCTGGCGCAGCGCCCGCGCCGTGGCCTTGAAGCAGGTCTCCACGATGTGGTGGCTGTTCTCGCCATAGAGGTTTTCGATGTGCAGGCAGATGCCGGCGTTCTGCGCGAAGGCCTGGAACCATTCCTTGAACAGCTCGGTGTCCATCTCGCCCAGCTTGGGCTTGGGGATGTCCACCCGCCAGATCAGATAGGGCCGGTTCGACACGTCGATGGCGACGCGCGTCAGCGTCTCGTCCATCGGGATGGTGGCGGCGCCGAAGCGCGTGATGCCGGCGAAATCGCCCAGCGCCTTCTTCACCGCCTGGCCGATGACGATGCCGGTGTCTTCCGTCGTGTGGTGAAAGTCGACATGCAAATCGCCCTGGGCGCGCACCTTCAGGTCGATCATCGAATGACGCCCGAAGCTGTCCAGCATGTGGTCGAGGAAGCCGATGCCGGTATCGATATCGGTCTCGCCCGAGCCGTCGAGGTCGAGCCAGACGGTGATCTCCGTCTCGCGAGTCTTCCGTTCCACCGTGGCGGTACGCATGGCGCCGTCTTCCCGATTCTGTGACGGTTTCTTATCCCAATCGCCGCGGTCTGTCGAAACGCCGGCTCAAGCCGCGCGAGGCAACCGAAAGATCCCGGTCGACGGATGCACGCCTGCCGCGCCCATCAGCGCGAGCGATCCCGTCGCTGCGTTGGCCTCGAAGGCGAGCCGGCTGTTGACGTTGGCGATGGGCGGCTGGAACCAGGCGAACCCGCCGTCGCAAGGCGCCGATCCGCGCGCCGCCGCGGCGCGGCCCAGGCTGTCGATCGGCCGCGCCCGCCAGCCGGCACCGCCGCGCTCGATCGGTGTCTCGAAATGGTTGGCGACGCACACCGCCGCACCGTCCAGCTTGCGCAGGGCGAACGCGGTTTCGGTGCGCTCGACGATGCAGCCTTCGCCGTCCCGCACGCCCGACAGAAGGAAGATCGCCGGCACGGCAAGCCGCGTCTCGCACAGCATCGCCCTTGCCGCGGCATAGTCGGCGGCGCTTTCCAGCACCAGGCGCAGCAGATGGGCCGGCGGCATGCCGGTCTCGCCCCTCACCCGGACACGGTTCTTCACCCAGTCGCCGGCATAGCCCGCGCCGCCCTTGCGCATCGGCGCCTGGTTGATCGCCGCCGCGAAGCGGCCCGGCGCCAATCCTTGAAAGCTTCCGCTCAGGCCCGGCCAGGTGATGTTGTAGAAATCGCCGGCGCGTCCGGATTGATGCGCCACCACCATGCTCGTCCCCAGATCGGGAAACGGCCAGTCGAGCACCCGGCGCATCGCCGGGCCGTCATCGCTCCGCCACACGCCGCCGGTGCAGGCCCATTCGAAGCACAGATTGAGGAAATAGACGCCGCGGATCTGGAGCAGTGCCGCCAGCGCGTCGATCTCCGAGAGGAACGGATTGTCGGCCCGCCGCAGCCAGTTGCGCGAGGCGCGGTCGCCGAGCGGCAGCGCCAGCGCGCCCGCGGCGCGCGAGGCGACGCCGAAGGTGCCGGTTGCGGCGCGCGCCAGGGCGCGTGCCTTGTCGGGATAGAGCTTCAGCAGGTCGAGCGACGTGCCGCCGCGAATATCCGCGTAAGGAATGCTCGGCAATTCGCCCATGCTCACCGGTCCGGATTGTCCTGCCAGCCGCCATACATCGGATTGGGCAGCAGGAAGAGATGGTCGCCGATGCCGTCGCCGGCGTCGCCCTGGTTCATCGCGCGCAGCAGCTTGCCGCGCCGGTCGAGGATGGCAAGGTCGGTGACCTGGTCGCCCAGCCACATCACCGCCACCGGCCGGCCATGCGCCTTGGTCGTCAGCGCGGTTTCGGCGCCGCGCCAGCGCTCGGTCTTGTCGGAATGATCGCCCGTCATGCCGATCTCATAGTCGAAAGTGATTCCGGCTTTTTTGAGGGTCGCCCTGGTCAGGTCGTCGTCCTCGACCGCGCGGTTGGTGACGATGCCCACCAGTCCGCCCAGCCGGTGCACCGCCTCCGTGAAGGCCGCGGCGCCCGGCACATCGGCCGCCATCTCGGCCTTCACCCATCTCCGCCATTGCCCGTCCTTGAATTCGCCGCCGCAGATCTGGCGCTCGCGCTCGAACAGCGAATTGTCGATCACGGTCTCGTCGGCATCCATCAGCACCAGCCAGGTGTGCGGCTTGTGGCTCTTGGCCAGGCGCTGCGCGGCGGCGAGCGCCTCGTCGTAGACGTTCACGCTCAGCCGGCAATATTCCAGCGAATTGCGCTGCCAGTGCACGCCGGCCGGCGTCTTCGCGGTCGGGGCGGCGCATTGCCAGGGATCGGCGTCGCCCACGGCGACGGGCGGGATGGCCCAAACCCTTGTCATGCGGGCCTGGCAGTCATAGGTGAGGGGTGCGGCAAGAGCCGGTTGCGCCAGCCAAAGCAGGGCGCCTAGGCTTGCCGGAATAGCCAAATTCCTCATTTGCGCGAACCCCTTGGGTACGTCGCGCAGCATAGGTGACGCGTTCATGACAACCAAAGAGAAATGGCGGTCCACCACGATCCTGGCGGTGCGCAAGGGCGGCCGCGTGGTGGTCGCCGGCGACGGCCAGGTGACGGCGGGCGCCACGGTGATGAAATCGAATGCGCGCAAGGTGCGCCGCATCGGCAAGGGGGGCGACGTGCTGGTCGGCTTTGCCGGCGCCACGGCGGACGCCTTCGCGCTGTCGGAGCGGCTGGAGGCCAAGATCGAGCAGCATCCCGGCAATCTGGCGCGCGCCTGCGTCGAACTCGCGAAGGACTGGCGCACCGACCGCTATCTGCGCCGGCTGGAGGCGATGATGGCGGTGGCCGATGCCAGGACCTCGCTGATCCTGTCGGGCACCGGCGACGTGGTCGAGCCGGAGGACGGCCTGATCGGCATCGGCTCGGGCGGGCCGTTCGCGCTCGCCGCCGCCCGCGCGCTGATCGGCCTCGACCTCTCGGCGGAGGAGATCGCGCGCCGCGCCATGAAGATCGCCGCCGACATCTGCATCTACACCAACGAAAACATCGTCATCGAAAGTCTCGAGAGCACATGAGTTCTTCCTTCACGCCGCGCGAAATCGTTTCCGAGCTCGACCGCTACATCGTCGGCCAGCACGACGCGAAGCGCGCCGTCGCCATTGCCTTACGCAACCGCTGGCGCCGCCAGCAGCTCGGTGCCGAACTGCGCGAAGAGGTGCTGCCCAAGAACATCCTGATGATCGGCCCGACCGGCGTCGGCAAGACGGAGATTTCCCGCCGCCTGGCGAAGCTGGCGCAGGCGCCGTTCCTCAAAGTCGAGGCGACCAAGTTCACCGAGGTCGGCTATGTCGGCCGCGACGTCGACCAGATCGTGCGCGATCTTCTCGAAGTCGGCATCGCGCAGGTGCGCAGCGCGCGCCGCCGCGAGGTCGAGGCCCAGGCCGAGGCCCGCGCCGAAGAGCGGCTGCTCGACGCCCTGGTCGGTTCGTCCTCGGGCAATACGCGGGAGAGCTTCCGCAAATCGCTGCGCGCCGGCGAGCTCGACGACAAGGAGGTCGAACTGGAGATGAAGGACACCGGCGGCGCCCCGATGTTCGAGATCCCCGGCATGCCGAATGCGCAGATTTCCATGCTCAACCTCTCCGACATGTTCGGCAAGGCGTTCGGCCAGAAGGGCAAGAAGCGCCGCATGACCGTGACGGAGGCGCATGAGCCCCTGGTTGCGGAAGAGGCCGACAAGCTGCTGGACGAGGACCGCATCGTGCGCGACGCGATCGAGACGGTGGAGAATCACGGCATCGTCTTCCTGGACGAGATCGACAAGATCTGCGCCCGCAGCGAGATGCGCGGCGGCGGCGACGTCTCCCGCGAAGGCGTGCAGCGCGATCTCCTGCCCCTGATCGAAGGCACCACGGTCGCGACCAAATACGGCCAGGTGAAGACCGACCACATCCTCTTCATCGCGAGCGGCGCGTTCCATATCGCCAAGCCCTCGGACCTGCTCCCCGAACTGCAGGGCCGGCTGCCGATCCGCGTCGAGCTGAAGGCGCTGACGCGCGAGGATTTCCGCCGCATCCTGACCGAGCCGGAGGCCAGCCTGATCAAGCAATATGTAGCGCTCCTGAAGACCGAAGAGGTCAGCCTCGATTTCACCGAGGGCGGCATCGCCGCCATCGCCGATCTCGCGGCGCAGGTGAATGCCAGCCTGGAGAATATCGGCGCGCGCCGGCTCCAGACGATCATGGAGCGCGTGCTGGACGAGGTGAGCTATTCGGCATCCGAGCGCAACGGCGAGACGGTCACGGTCGACGGCGCCTATGTCCACAGCCGGGTCGACGACCTGGCGAAGGACCAGGATTTGTCGCGGTATATTCTCTAAACCGCACCGATCACCCCATCGGCGGCATTTTCTCGAAGGCCGGCAGGTTGCGGTCGATATGGGCCCAGGGTTGGGCCGAGCTCACATAGAGCGCGCCGCCGATCGTGATCCAGCTCGGATCGTCCATCGACCCGGCCTTGACGACGGTCAGCGGCGCCGCGTGCGGTATGCTGTAAAGCGGCGAGCCGCACTCGGCGCAGAAATACCGCGTCACCTCGCCGCCATTGTCGCCCGTCACCGTGTAGCCCTTGGGCGTCCCATGGGTTACGGCGAAGGCCGGCCGAGGCAGAAGGACAGCGACCGTGGCCGCGCCGCCGGTCGATTTCTGGCAATCGCGGCAATGGCATTCCATCACGGCGATCGGCTCGCTCCTGGCTTCGTAACGGACGGCGCCGCAGAGGCATCCGCCTTGAAAAGATGCGACCATGCGATTCCCCCTGAAACGCCGCTTTTGGCGAGGGTAATGCGCGATGCGCTGACGCGCCAGTTGACCCGGGGGGCGTTTGTTGCAAAAAACAGTCTCTAACACATAAAGGTTTTGACATATGGCGCGGTCGAACTACCTCTTCACCAGCGAAAGCGTGTCCGAGGGGCACCCCGACAAGGTCTGCGACCGCATTTCCGACGAAGTGGTCGACCTGTTCTTCCGCGAAGGCCCCAAGAGCGGCCTGTCCGAATGGGACATCCGCGCCGCGTGCGAAACCATGGCGACCACCAACCGCGTCGTGATCGCGGGCGAGACCCGCGGTCCCAAGCACATCATGGTCGACGATGTGGTCGAAGTCGCCCGCCAGGCGATCAAGGACATCGGCTATGAGCAGGCCGGGTTCCATTGGCGCAATGCCAATATCGAGGTGCTGCTGCACGCCCAGTCGCCGCATATCGCCCAGGGCGTCGACGCCTCCGGCAACAAGGACGAAGGCGCGGGCGACCAGGGCATCATGTTCGGCTATGCCTGCCGCGAGACCCCGGCGCTGATGCCGGCGCCGCTGTTCTACAGCCACAAGATCCTCGAATTGCTGGCGCATGCGCGCAAATCGGGCGCGGAAAAGACCCTCGGTCCCGACGCCAAGAGCCAGGTCACGCTGCGCTACGAGAACGGCAAGCCGGTCGAGGTGACGCAGATCGTGCTCTCGACCCAGCACATGCATGAGGAGCAGACCTCGGCCGACATCCGCGAGATCGTCGAGCCCTATATCCGCAAGGCCTTGCCGGCCGCCTGGATCGGCGACAAGACGGTGTGGCACGTCAATCCGACCGGCGCCTTCGTGGTCGGTGGACCGGACGGCGATTGCGGCCTCACCGGGCGCAAGATCATCGTCGACACTTACGGCGGCGCGGCCCCGCATGGCGGCGGCGCGTTCTCCGGCAAGGACCCGACCAAGGTCGACCGCTCGGCCGCCTATGCGGCGCGCTATCTGGCCAAGAACGTCGTCGCCTCGGGCGTCGCCGACCGCTGCACGATCCAGATCGCCTATGCCATCGGCGTCGCCGATCCCTTGTCGGTCTATGTCGACACCCACGGCACCGGCAAGGTCGACGAGGCCAAGCTCGAGAAGATCCTGCCCGAGCTGATGAGCCTCAAGCCGCGCGGCATCCGCCAGCATCTCGGCCTCAACAAGCCGATCTATGCGCGCACCTCGGCCTATGGCCATTTCGGCCGCGAGCCCGATGCCGAGGGCGGCTTCTCCTGGGAGAAGACCGACCTCGCCGACGCGATCAAGAACGCGGTGTGACCGCGGCGCCGGAGCGCCGGCGCCGGATGCTTTACGGCCGGCGCAAGGGTCCGGCGCTGTCGGCACATCAGGAGCGGTTGCGCGAAACGCTGCTGCCCCGGTTCCTGCTGCATCTGGAGCCGGGCGCCGATCCGCGATCCTATTTCTCACCTCCCCCTTCGGGGGAAGTCGACGCGCGCAGCGCGTCGGGTGGTGGCGAGCCGTCCTGCGCTGCCCCACCCGAAAAATCGCTGCGCGATTTTTCGACCTTCCCGTTCCGGGGAGGTGGGGTCGAGGACGTCTGGCTCGAAACCGGCTATGGCGCCGGCGAGCATCTGCTGTGGCAGGCGCAGCACCATCCCGGGATCGGGATGATCGGCGCCGAGCCTTATATTTCCGGCACGGCGAAACTTCTCTCGAAGCTCGAAGCCGCGCCGCTCCCCAACATCCGGCTCTATGAAGACGACGCCCGCGATATCGTCGATGCGCTGCCCGATGCCGGCATCGGCCGCTTCTTCCTCCTCTTTCCCGATCCTTGGCCGAAGACGCGGCACCACAAGCGCCGTTTCCTTCAGATGGAGATGCTCGATCGTCTCGCGCGTGTTCTGAAGCCCGGCGCCGAATTGCGCTTCGCCAGCGACGACGCCGGCTATCTCGCCTATGCGCTGGAGCGGCTGATGGCGCACCCCGCCTTCGCCTGGACCGCGACGGGACCGTCCGACTGGAAAACACGGCCGCCCGATTGGCCGCCGACCCGCTACGAAGCCAAGGAATTGCACGGCCCGCCGGTGTTTCTGCGCTTCGTCCGGCGCTAGGGGACGTCGGCCGGCCTTGAATTGTGCTTTCCAAACCTGTCATTCCCGCGCAAGCGGGGAATCCAGGGCAAGCGGCGCGGCGCCTCGTCCTCTGGATGCCCGCCTTCGCGGGCATGACAGCAAGCCCCGATTTCAAGGTCAGCCATTTTTTGGCCGCAGCCTCTGTGCTAAACGCAGGCCCATGATCGACGAAGACGGCGACATCAAGCAGCCCAGCGGCTTCTGGGACATGGGCGTGGTCGGCATTGCCGCCGTCCTCACCCTGGCGGGCATCGCCACCTGCTTCTTCACCTTCACGGTTCCGTCCGAGAAGCCGGCCGCCGCACAGGCGCAGCCCACCGAAGTGATGATCGGCGTAGGCCAGGGCAGCACGATCCATCCGGCCAAGCCGCAGCCTTAATTGGCCGCGCGGCTTGAAATCGGCCCTTTCGAAGCGTACATAGCCGTCATCCCAGACAACAGAACGTCCTGTTGTGTGGCGGTCGAAAGACCGCCGCGCGGGAAAAGGCTTTGTATTCGCATTCGGAGTTCCTCGCCGCGTGATTTCTGCCATGGCCCATCTGGAGCCGATCCTCGAACCCGCCGTGGAAGCGGCGGGGTTCCGGCTCGTGCGCCTGCGCCTGATGGGCGGCCACACCAAGACGCTGCAGATCATGGCCGAGCGCCCCGACGGCACGATGAATGTCGAGGATTGCGCCATCCTGGCCCGGGCGCTGCAGGATTTCCTGGAGCAGGAAAGCCCGATCGACGGCGATTTCGAGCTGGAAGTCTCCTCGCCGGGCATCGACCGGCCGCTGACCCGGCTGACCGATTTCGCCCGCTGGGCCGGCCATGAGGCGAAGCTGGAACTTCTGAATCCCATCGACGGGCGCAAGCGGTTCCGCGGCCGCCTCCTGGGTCTCGACGGGCAGGACGTCACAATCGAGAGCCAAGGTCAGCGCCTTTCGCTCCCGTTCCGCGGCATCGCGGAGGCGAAACTGGTGCTGACCGACGCCCTCATCGCGGAAGATCTGAAGGCGCGCAAACGCGCGCAGTGACTTTAAAGGAGAGAGAGAAAACCATCATGGCCAGCATTGCCGCAAACCGCACCGAGCTTCTGCAGATCGCGGACGCCGTCGCGCGCGACAAGTCCATCGACAAGCAGGTGGTGATCACCGCGATGGAAGAGGCGATGCAGCGCGCCGCCAAGGCCCATTACGGCAGCGAGAACGACATCAAGGTCGACATCGACCCCAAGACCGGCGAGACCCATGTCTCGCGCTATCTCCACGTCGTGGAGCTGGTCGACAACGACAAGACGGAAATTTCCCTGGCCGATGCGCGGGCCCGCAATCCCGCCGCCCAGGTCGGCGACATCATCGCCGAGACGCTGCCCCCCGTCGATTTCAACCGCATCAACGCGCAGAACGCCAAGCAGGTGATCGTGCAGAAGGTGCGCGACGCCGAGCGCGAGCGCCAGTTCGACGAATACAAGGACCGCATCGGCGAGATCGTCCACGGCATCGTCAAGCGCTCGGAGTTCGGCTCGGTCGTCGTCGATCTCGGCCGCGCCGAGGGCGTGGTCCGCCGCGACGAGATGATCCCGCGCGAGAGCTTCCGCGCCGGCGACCGCATCCGCGCCTATATCTACGACGTGCGCCGCGAAACCCGCGGGCCGCAGATTTTTCTTTCGCGCAGCCATCCGCAATTCATGGTCCGCCTCTTCGCGCAGGAAGTGCCGGAGATCTATGACGGCATCATCGAGATCCGCGCCGTGGCGCGCGATCCCGGCAGCCGCGCCAAGATCGCGGTGATCTCCAAGGATTCGAGCATCGATCCGGTCGGCGCCTGCGTCGGCATGCGCGGCGTGCGCGTCCAGGCCGTGGTGCAAGAGCTCCAGGGCGAGCGCATCGATATCATTCCGTGGAACAATGAAGCCGCGACCTTCATCGTCAACGCGCTGGCGCCGGCGGAAGTCTCCAAGGTGGTGCTCGACGAGGACACCCACCGCACCGAAGTCGTGGTGCCCGACGAGCAACTCTCGCTCGCCATCGGCCGCCGCGGCCAGAATGTGCGCCTGGCGTCGCAGCTCACCGGCTGGCAGCTCGACATCCTGACGGAAGCCGAGGAATCGGAGCGCCGCCAGAAGGAATTCACCGAACGCACCAAGCTCTACATGGACTCGCTCGACGTCGACGAGACCGTGGCGCAGCTTCTGGCGTCGGAAGGCTTCGCGACCATCGAGGACGTGGCCTATGTGCCCCTGAACGAACTCGCGGCCGTGGAAGGCTTCGACGAGGAAACCGCAACCGAGCTGCAGCAGCGTGCGCTCGAATTCATCGAGGCGAAGAACAAGGAAATGGACGACAAGCGCAAGGAGCTCGGGGTGGAAGACGACGTGCTGGAGGTCGACGGCGTGACGCCGGCGATGGCGGTCGCGCTGGGCGAGGCCGGCATCAAGAGCCTGGAGGATCTGGCCGGCTGCGCCACCGACGATCTGCTCGGCTATTACGAGGTCAACAAGGAAAAGGAACGCGTCCGCATCCCCGGCGCCCTGGAAGGCTTCAACCTGACCAATGACGACGCCAACGCCATCGTCATGAAGGCCCGCGTCAAGGCGGGCTGGATCGAGGAAGAGGCGGCGGCGCCCGAAGCGCCGGCCGAAGACGGCGAAGCGACGGAGGACGCCGAGGCTTGAATCAGGCGCTCGCCACCGGGATAAACGACGAGGACGATGCGATGCGGGAACGCCGGTGCATCGTCGGCGGAGAGGTCTTGTCCGAGGACAAGCTGATCCGCTTCGTCGTCTCGCCGGAGGGCGAGGTCACGCCGGACATCGCGGCGGTCCTGCCGGGCCGCGGCATCTGGGTCGGGGCCGCGCGGGCCACCATCGATACCGCCGTGAAACGCAGCCTGTTCGCCAAGGCCGCGAAGGCGCCCGTCAGGGTTGCGCCCGATCTGGCGGCCCGCGTCGAGGCGCTGCTGGTCGCGCGCATCCAGGCCGATCTCGGCATGGCCAGGCGCTCGGGCCAGATTTTCTTAGGCTTCGACACGGTCCAGCGCGCGCTGCAATCCGACGCGCCGCCCGCGCTGATCTTCGAAGCCTCGGACGGCGCCGCCGACGGCAAGCGCAAGCTGTTCGGCGCCGCGCACGCCCGCGGCCTGAAAATCGAGACGATCCAGTGCCTTAGCTCCGCGGAATTGGGCTTGGCCCTGGGCCGCGAGAATGTGATACATGCAGCCCTCAAATCCGGGCGCCTGCAGGAACGGTTGAGCTTCGACGCGGGGAGGCTGAATGGCTTTCGCGCGCCGCGGACCCTTTGAAAGAGACGAATGAGCGATACGAACGACACCACGAAGAAGCCCGGCGGCCGCCAGCCCTTGACGCTGAAGAAGGTCGAGACGTCGACCGTCAAGCAGAGCTTCAGCCATGGCCGCACCAAGGCGGTCGTGGTCGAGAAGAAGCGCACGCTGGGTCCCACCCCGCCGCCCGCCAAGACGACCGTCGCGCCCGTCAGGCCCGCCCAGCCCGCGCCGAGCGCGCCGTCGGCGCCGTCGCCTCCCCCGGCGCCGCGCGGCGTCGTGCTGCGCCAGCTCACGGAAGAGGAAAAGGCCCGCCGCGGCGCGGCCCTGGCCGACGCCCGCGTCCATGAGGAAGAAGCCCGCAAACGGGCCGAGGAAGAGGCACGCACCCGCGCCGCCGAAGACGAAAAGCTGAAGATCGAGCGGATCGCCGCCGAGAAGCGCAAGGCCGAGGAAGACGCCCGCAAGGCCGCCGAGGAACTGGCGCGCAAGCACGCCGCCGAGGAAGTCGCGCGCCGCGAACCCAAATCGGACGCCGCGCCGGGCGTTGCCGGTGCCGCCGCGCCCGCGGGTGCCGCCGCTGCGACGCCGGCCGGCGCCGCGCGCGTGCGCCGTCCGCTGGAAGAGGAAGAAGAAGAGGCGACCACCAAGAAGGGCACCAAGGTCCCCGCGAAGCCCACGCCCGCCAAGAAGATCGGCGAGGACAGCCGCCGCCGCGGCAAGCTGACCGTGACGAAGGCCCTGTCGGGCGACGACGAGCGCATGCGCTCGGTCGCGTCCTATCGCCGCCATCTGCAGCGCGTGAAGGGCGTGCAATCGGCGCCCGCCGGTCCGGCCGGTCCGCGCGAGGTCGTGATCCCGGAGACCATCACGGTCGCCGAACTCGCCAACCGCATGGCGCGCCGCTCGGTCGACATCATCAAGGTCCTGATGAAGAACGGCCATATGGCGACGGCCAATGACGTGATCGACGCCGACACCGCCGAACTGGTCGCCGCCGAATACGGCCACACGGTCAAGCGCGTCGCCGAATCCGACGTGCTCGAGGGCCTGAAGGGCGGCGAGGACGATGCCGGCCATCTGGTGTCGCGTCCGCCCGTCGTCACCGTCATGGGCCATGTCGACCACGGCAAGACCTCGCTGCTCGACGCGCTGCGCAAGACCAATGTCGTGTCGGGCGAAGCCGGCGGCATCACCCAGCACATCGGCGCCTATCAGGTGCAGACCAAGGACGGCCACAAGATCACCTTCCTCGACACGCCTGGCCATGCCGCGTTCACCGCGATGCGCGGCCGCGGCGCCAAGGTCACCGATCTCGTCATCCTGGTGGTGGCGGCCGATGACGGCGTCATGCCCCAGACGGTGGAGGCCATCGCGCACGCCAAGGCGGCGCATGTTCCGATCATCGTGGCGGTCAACAAGATCGACAAGGGCTCGGCCGATCCCATGCGGGTGAAGACCGAACTGCTGCAGCACGAGATCCAGGTCGAAGAGCTCGGCGGCGAGACGCTCGCCATCGACGTCTCGGCGACCAAGGGCACCAATCTCGACAAGCTGGAAGAAGCGATCCTGCTCCAGGCCGAAATCCTCGATCTCAAAGCCAATCCCGACCGCACCGCCGAAGGCGCGGTGATCGAGGCCAAGCTCGACCGCGGCCGCGGCCCGGTCGCGACCGTGCTCGTCCAGCGCGGCACGCTGCATGTCGGCGACATCGTGGTGGCCGGCTCCGAATGGGGCCGCGTGCGCCTGCTGCAGAACGACCGCGGCGAGACCATCCCCAGCGCCGGGCCGGCCATGCCGGTCGAGGTCCTGGGCCTTTCGGGCGCGCCGGAGGCCGGCGACGAGATGGTCGTGGTCGAGAACGAGGCCCGCGCCCGCGAGGTCACCGAATACCGCGAGCGCAAGCGCCGCGAGGCGCGCCAGGCCGCGTCTTCGCGCCAGACCCTCGACCAGCTGCTCAAGACCCGCGACAGCGGCGAGAAGCGGCTTCTGCCGCTGGTCATCAAGTCGGACGTGCAGGGCTCGTCCGAGGCGATCCAGGGCGCGCTCGCCAAGATCGGCACCGACGAAGTGGCGGTGCAGGTCCTGCAGGGCGGCGTCGGCGGCATCACCGAGAGCGACATCATCCTGGCGCACGCATCGGGCGCGGCGGTGATCGGCTTCAATGTCCGCGCCGACAAGCTCGCGCGCGAGCGGGCCAAGCGCGACGGCGTCGAAATCCGCTACTACAACATCATCTACAACGTCGTGGACGACATCAAAGCCGTGCTCTCGGGCATGCTGGCGCCGGAGATCCGCGAGAAGTTCCTCGGCAATGCCGAGATCCTGGAGGTGTTCGAGATCTCCAAGGTCGGCAAGGTCGCGGGCTGCCGCGTCACCGACGGCATCGTGCGCCGCGGCGCCAAGGTGCGGCTGATCCGCGACAACGTCGTGATCCACGAGGGCGAGCTCTCGACCCTCAAGCGCTTCAAGGACGAGGTGCGCGAGGTCCAGACCGGCCAGGAATGCGGCATGGCGTTCGCCAACTACCAGGACATGAAGAAGGGCGACGTCATCGAATGCTTCGAGGTCGAGACCATCCAGCGCGCGCTGTAAGGCGCGGTTGAGATGGTCCGGCCGCGGGGGCGCCGGTTCGAGCTATGGTCGAGATTCAAAAAGGTCCCGCCGATCCCGTCCGCGCCGCGCGATTCCAGGTGCTGGCGCGCGAGTTCGACGCCGCCACGCGGGCACAGGATATCCCGCGCGCCCTCGGCTGGGCCAAGCGCGCGATGGAGGAAGGCTTCGCCCATCCGGCCTTCTTCAACCTGATCGCCTATCTCGACATCCGCCAAGGCCGGGTCGCGGAGGCGATCGCGCTGTTGCGCAACGGCCTCGTCATGGCGCCCAACGACGCCAACCTGCTGAACCAGCTCGGCGTCGCGCACAATCATCTCGGCCAGTATCGGGACGCCATCCGCGCTTTCGACAAGGCGCTCGCCGCGGTGCCGGGCTTCGCCCCGCCGCTTTACAACCGCGGCCTCGCCCATGAAGGCCTGGGCGATGCCGGCCGCGCCCGCGCGGATTATCTGCGCGCGGTCGAATCGCAGCCCGGCTACGCCGAAGCGCTTTCGCGCCTGGCCTATACCGACGCCCTGCGCGGGCAATACGAAGCGGCGCTGGCCTTCGCCGAGCGCGCGCTCGGGTCCTATGCCCGCGATCAGCTCGGCGCGATCGCGGCGGCGATGGCCGAGATCGCGCTGGACCGTCCCGACTCCGCCATCGCCCGGCTGACCGCCCTGCTGAACGATCCGGCGCTGGGCCCGGCCAATCGCGTCATCGCGCTCGGCCTTCTCGGCGATGCGTTCGACGCCAAGGGCGCGGCGGACGCCGCCTTCGATGCCTATGCGAGGTCGAACGAGGCGCAGCGCCGGGACAATGAATCGCATTTCCGGGCCGGCGAGGCGCTGCAAAGCGCCCAGATGCTGCGGCGCTATTTCGAAACGGCGCCGGGCGATGCCTGGTCCGCCGACCGCGACGCGCCGCGCGATCCGCGCGCCGCCGGCCATGTCTTTCTCGTGGGCTTTCCGCGTTCGGGCACCACGCTGCTCGAACAGACCCTCGCCGGCCATCCCGACGTCGTCACCAGCGAGGAGCGCGATCTTCTGGCCGACGCCGCGCAGGCCTTCGCGCGCAGCCCGGCCGATCTCGACACGCTTTCGACCCTCGCGCCCGACGCGGCGCTCCGCTACCGCGATCTTTATTGGGCGCGGACCGCGGAGGCGGGCCTCGATGCGGCCGGCAAGGTCTTCGTCGACAAGCTGCCGCTGAACGCGCTGCTCCTGCCGCTGGTGGCGAAGATTTTCCCCGACGCCAGGATCCTGTTCGCCCTGCGCGATCCGCGCGACGTGATCCTGTCCAGCTTCCGCCGCCGTTTCGCGATGTCGGACCAGATGTATCAGCTCCTCACGCTCGAAGGTGCGGCGGTCTACTACGATGCCGTGATGGGCGCCTGCGCGGCCTATCGCGAGAAGCTCGGCCTCGACTGGCGCGACGTTCGGCACGAGGATTTCGTCGCCGATTTCGAAGGCCAGGCGCGGGCGCTCTGCGGCCATCTCGGGCTCTCCTGGAATCGCGACATGATCGTGGTGGCCGAACGCCTGCGGGCGCGCGCCGTCGACACGCCGTCCAGCCGCCAGATCGCGGCGGGCGTGAGCGCGGCGGGCGTCGGTGCCTGGCGGCGCTATGGCGGGCAGCTCGCGCCCGTCCTGCCGGTGCTGGCGCCCTGGGTCGCGCGCTTCGGCTATCCGGAGTAGAAGGCGTCCATGTCCCGCCGTCATGCCGCGCCCGGCCGCGATTCCGGCCCCACCCAGCGCCAGCTCCGCGTCGGCGAGATGCTGCGCCATGCCCTGGCCGACGTCCTGCGCCGCGACGAGATCCGCGATCCCGACCTCGCCGGCGTCTCGGTGACGATCACCCAGGTCAAGCCCTCGCCCGACATGCGCCACGCGACGGTGTTCTGCGAGCCGCTCGGCGGCAAGAACGCCAAGGCGGTGGTCGCGGCGCTCAACAAGCACAAGGGCCTCCTGCGCGGCGAAATGGGACGGCTGATCGCCCTGAAATTCACCCCCGAGCTGCGCTTCATGGAAGACGAATCCTTCGCCGAGGCGCAGAAGATCGAGACCCTCCTCAAATCCTCCCGCGTGCGGCAGGACCTCAAGGACGACGAATAGTCCTGGCCCCGGCCTTGCAGCGTCTTCTTCCGCCGGCGGGATTCGTCCCGTTTCGAAACACGCGGAAGGACGTTGCCATGCTCGCTTCGCTCAAGCCCACGGCCAAGGTGGTGCTCAACGCGGCCCTGTCCCTGCTGCCGCAATCGGCGCGGCTGAAATACAAGGAACATCACGAACTGCGCTATTGGCGCGGCGTGGCCGCGACCATGGTCGAGAACCCGGCGCAGCAGGCGCATGAGCGCGCCCACTACGAATATTTCTTCACGACCTTCTTCGGCCTGACCAAGGCGGACTATGACGGCAAGGCGGTGCTCGACATCGGCTGCGGCCCCTGCGGCAGCCTGGAATGGGCCGACAATACGCGCCAGCGCGTCGGGCTCGATCCGCTGGCGGAGGCCTATCGCAAGCTGGTGGAGGACGACCGCCAGAAGATGGCCTATTGCGCCGCGCCGTCGGAGAAGATTCCGTATCCCGACGGCCATTTCGACATCGTCACGACCTTCAACAGCCTGGACCATGTCGACGACGTCGATGCCACGGTCGCCGAACTCAAGCGCGTCACCGCTCCGAACGGCCGCATCCTGGTCATTGTCGAGTTCGGCCACGCGCCGACTCCGACCGAGCCGCACCAGCTGGACGAAACCGTCGCCGACAAATTCGGTCCCGAGTTCAAGGCGCACGATGTCCGCCTGTTCGGCGTCCGCGCGGACCACAATCTCTACGCCTCGATGAAGGACAATGTGCCCTATGTGAAGGGCGAGGAAGGCATCCTGGCGGTGCGGCTGGAGCGCGCGTAGCCGCGCCGGCCTTCGCCAGGACGCTCACGCCCGATGCCCCGCTCGGCTTCGTGTCGGTCGATGTCGACAATTATTCCGCCGCCAAGGCCGCGATGCCGATCCTCGAAGGCGCGCCGGAGAATTGTCTGCCGCTGGTGCCGGTCTATCTCGACGATATCGGGGTCGACGGCGCCAATCCGTCGAACGGCGAGCTGCTCGCGGCGGCCGAGTTCGACGCGGAAAATCAAACGCGCAAGATCGCGACCTTCACGCTGCCGCGCTCGCGCCGCATCTTCAAGAACACCCAGTGGATCGATCGCATGTTCGCGGCCCATATCCAGGACCACCCCTACCGCTCGCCGGGCCACAGGCGTGCCGCGCAATGGGTGATCGGGAACGAGTACCCGTCTTGATTACAGGCGCGTGACGGACGGGTTTCCTCGCAGGCCGGCCATGGCGGCCGCCATTTTCATGCTAAACACCGCCAATGGCGGGATGGATCGAGCGGCTATTGGAAACGGCCCGCGAGCGGCGGCTCGACCGGCTGGCCGCGGCCTATGCCGTGGCCGCCTGGCTGCTGGTGCAAGCGGCCTCCATCGCCCTGCCGGCCTTCGATGCGCCGGCCTGGGCGCTGCGCTGGCTGATCGTCGCGGCCGTGCTCGGCTTTGCGCTCGCTTTGGCGGCCGGCTGGATCCTCAACAAAGGGCGCGTCGGCGCGCCGTCATCGCTCAAGGGCAGCGAGGCGATTTTCCTGGCTGCCATCGCGCTGGTCGGGGTGCTGACGCTGGGCGAGCTGGCATGGCATTGGTCGGCCATCGTTCCATCGGGACCGAGCGAAGACGCATCGGCGCCAGCCGGCTCCGTCGCCGTGCTGCCGTTCGACAATATGAGCGGCGACCCGCAGCAACGCTATTTCAGCGAAGGCATCTCCGACGAGCTGATCGGTCTTCTGGGGCGCAACCCGGCCTTGCGCGTCGCGGCGCGCACGTCCTCCTTCTTCTTCGAGGGCAAGGAACAGGACATCCGCGGCATCGCGCAAAAGCTGAATGTGCGCTCCATCCTGGAAGGCAGCGTGCGCCAGCAAGGCGGGCGTGTGCGCATCGAAGCGGCGCTGATCAACGCCGAGAACGGCTATCAATTGTGGTCGCAGAGTTATGACCGCTCGCTCAGCGACATCCTCGCCGTGCAGGCCGAGATCGCGCAGGCCATCGCGCAAGCGCTGGCGCCGACGCTGACGGGCACAGCGTCCAAGCCACACGCGCCAAAGCCGGTGCAAATCGATCCGGACGTCTATCGCGACTACCTGCAGGCACAATTCTATTTCGATCAGCGCTTGTCCGAGAGCCAGACGCCGGCGACGCGGAACGCCCTGGCTCAAGCCGTGGCGCTGCTGCGCAGCGTCGCGGCGCGGGCGCCGGATTTCGCGGACGGAGAGGCGGCCCTGGCCCACGCGTTGCTATGGACGCAGAATGATACGGAATTGAACGGGCAGATCCAGCAGGCCGTAAACCACGCGCTCGGCATCGATCCTGGAAACCCCCAGGCCCTGCTGGTGAAGATAGAGTATGCCGAAGGCATATGGGACTGGAACGGCGTGATCGATAACGCCGTTCTGCTGAAGCGGTCGGCCGCGCATACGGCGGTCGGCGCGCAAGGATTGGGGAGGGCCTATTTCGACTTCAATCTGCTGGGCCAGTCCTTGGCGAGCTACCAGGAAGGGGCGCGGCGAGATCCGTTCTCAGCATCCGTATGGGACGGGATTGCCAACAATCTCTTCGCCCAGGGCCGGTATCAGGACGCAATCGCCGCCAGCGATAAGGCGCTCCAGCTTCACCCCGGCGATCCGGTGACGCTGGAATACAAATGCGTTTCGCTGGCCAATCTGAACCGCATCGGCGAGGCGAGGGACGTCTTGAGCCAGCTGTTGCAGCCGGGGACGCCGCCGTTCATGGGCGTCCACTGCAAGTTCTTTGTCACTTTGCACAGCGACGGCTCGAAGGCGGCGATCGCGTATGTCGATGACGTCCTGGCCCATGACCGCAAGACGATCGGATACATCGGCGACGCCGGCTTCATGCTGAGTCATGCCGGGGCTTTTGACCAGGCTATGGACTGGTATGAAAAAGCCTTCAACCGGCAAGCATGGGTTTTCGGCTTTTATCCCGGCGTCACCACGCCGCCGGCGTTCTTCCAGAATCCGCGTTGGCTCGCGCTGACGCGGCGACCGGAATATCAACGCTGGCTGGCCGCGCGGGCGCGCGCGATACGGGTGCTGGCCGACGGCAAGTCCTGACCCGCGCCTTGCTTGTTGCCTCGGCCTTTGGCAGAAGCGCGCCGCAATCCTAAGTCCTGAAAGAAGTTCGATGGGACGCAGGAAGAAGGGCCAGCCGGTCAATGGCTGGGTGATCATCGACAAGCCGCAAGGCATGACCTCCACCCAGGTCGTGGGCGCGGTGCGCCGCATCTTCGACGCCCGGAAGGCCGGCCATGCGGGAACCCTCGATCCGATGGCGACCGGCGTGCTCGCGGTGGCGCTCGGCGAGGCGACCAAGACCGTGCCTTACGCGATGGATTCGGAGAAGACCTATCGCTTCACCGCCCATTGGGGCGAGGCGCGCGACAGCGACGATGCCGAGGGCAAGGTCACCGGGACGTCCGGCAGGCGCCCCACGAAAGACGAGATCGAATCGGCGCTCCCCCGCTTCACCGGCGCCATCGTCCAGGTGCCGCCGGCCTACTCCGCGATCAAGGTCCAGGGCGAGCGGGCCTATGACCTGGCGCGGGAAGGCGAGATCGTGGAACTCGCCCCCCGCACGGTGGAGGTCTATGAGTCCCGCCTGCTCGGCCAGCCCGATCCGGACCATGCCGTGTTCGAAATCCGTTGCGGCAAAGGGACTTACGTCCGTTCCTGGGTCCGCGACCTGGCGCTCGCCCTGGGCACGGTGGGCCATGTCTGCCAGCTCCGCCGCACCCGGGTCGGCGGATTTACCGAAGAAATGGCGATCCCCCTAGCGCGGGAGGGGGGTAATGTGCATATTCCCGCCGCTTTTGAGCACTTGAGGCCCATTGCGACCGCGCTGGACGGCATCCCGGCGCTGGCCGTCACGGGCCCGGATGCGGTCCGTCTTCGAAGCGGCAATCCGATCCTGATCCGCGCGAACCATTTCGCGCAGATCACGGAAGGCCGGGGCGAGACCGACGATCTTCAAGGGCTCACGGTTTTTCTTCAGACCTCTGAGGGCGAGCCGGTGGCGCTGGCGGAACTCGCATTGGGCGAGCTTCGGCCATTCCGTGTTTTCAACCTCTGAAGGACCCGACGCCGAACATGATTACCCCGGAACGCAAGAAGGAAGTCGTTGCGCAATACGCGACCAAGGAAGGCGACACCGGTTCGCCGGAAGTCCAGGTCGCGGTGCTCAGCGAACGCATCAACAATTTGACCGATCACTTCAAGCAGCACGCGAAGGACAACCATTCGCGCCGCGGCCTGATCAAGATGGTCTCGACGCGCCGCAAGCTGCTCGACTACGTCAAGGCGAGCGACGTGGCGCGCTACAATTCGCTGATCGAACGCCTAGGGCTTCGCCGCTGAACGGCCGGCCTTCCATCACGAAAAGAATACGCGTCGAGCCCGCGATGGTCGCGGGCTTGCGCGCATGCGCACCCGAGGGCATGGGCCCAAGGGTGCATCCGCTCGACCGGGCAATGAGGCCCGGCGTGCAAAGCACCGCCGCAATCCGGCGCCGGTGCACGAAGAAAGAAGACTGAAGATGTTTACCGTACACAAGGAATCGTTCGAATGGGGCGGCAGAACGCTGACGCTCGAAACCGGCAAGGTCGCCCGCCAGGCCGACGGCTCGGTCGTCGCCACTTACGGAGAGACGGTGGTTCTCGCCACCGTGGTCGGCGCGCCCAGCCCGCGCGAGGGAATTGATTTCTTTCCCCTCACCGTGAACTACCAGGAGCGCTATTACGCCGCCGGCAAGATCCCGGGCGGCTATTTCAAGCGCGAGCGCGCCCCGACCGAGCGTGAGACGCTGATCTCGCGCCTGATCGACCGCCCGATCCGCCCGCTGTTCGCCGAAGGCTACCGCAACGAGACCCAGGTCGTCGTGCAGGTGCTTTCGCACGACATGGAGAACGATCCCGATATCGTCGCCCTCGTCGCGGCGTCTGCGGCGCTCACCATTTCGGGCATTCCCTTCATGGGTCCGATCGGCGCCGCGCGCGTCGGCTATATCGACGGCGAGTACAAGCTGAACCCGCCGATCGACGACTATGCCAATTCCAAGCTCGACCTCGTCGTCGCCGGCACCGCCGACGCGGTGCTGATGGTGGAGTCGGAAGCGCAGGAATTGTCCGAGCAGGTGATGCTCGGTGCGGTGATGTTCGGCCATCGCGAGATGCAGCACGCGATCGACGCGATCATCAAGCTGGCGGAGAAGGCGGCCAAGGAGCCGCGGCCGCTGCCGGACGTCGGCACGCATGTGCTGGCGATGGAGATCGAGAAGGTCGCCGGCATCAACCTCGCCGGCGCGTTCCAGATCCCGGTGAAGTTCGAGCGGCGCGACCGCATCGCCGAGATCAAGAAGAAGACGGCGGAGTATTTCGTCGGCGAAGGCGACGGCAAGGTTTCCGCCAAGGAGTTCGGCAACCTCTTCCACGACCTCGAAGCCAAGGTCATGCGCAACGCGGTGCTCGACACCAAGACGCGCATCGACGGCCGGAACCTGACCACGGTGCGTCCCATCGTGGCGGAGGTCGGCATCCTGCCGCGCACCCATGGCTCGGCGCTGTTCACCCGCGGCGAGACCCAGGCGCTGGTCGTGACCACCCTCGGCACCACCGAGGACGAGCAGTTCATGGACCAGCTCGAAGGCACGGTGAAGCAGAACTTCATGCTGCACTACAACTTCCCGCCCTACAGCGTGGGTGAGACGGGCCGCATGGGCGCTCCCGGCCGGCGCGAGATCGGCCACGGCAAGCTCGCCTGGCGCGCGATCCATCCGATGCTGCCGGCCAAGGAAGAGTTCCCCTACACGCTCCGCGTCGTGTCGGAGATCACCGAGTCCAACGGCTCGTCGTCGATGGCGACCGTCTGCGGCACCAGCCTCGCGCTGATGGACGCCGGCGTTCCCCTGAAGAAGCCGACCGCGGGTATCGCGATGGGCCTCATCCTGGAAGGCGAGCGCTTCGCGGTGCTCTCCGACATCCTGGGTGACGAGGATCATCTCGGCGACATGGACTTCAAGGTGGCCGGCACCGAAGACGGCATCACCGCGCTCCAGATGGACATCAAGATCTCCGGCATCACCGAGGAGATCATGAAGGTGGCGCTGGACCAGGCCAAGCATGGCCGCATCCACATCCTGGGCGAGATGAACAAGGCGATCGATCACGCCCGCGGCGAACTCGGCGAGCACGCCCCGCGCATCGAGCAGATCAAGATCCCGACCGACAAGATCCGCGAAGTGATCGGCTCGGGCGGCAAGGTGATCCGCGAGATCGTCGAGAAGACCGGCGCCAAGATCAACATCGAGGACGACGGCACGGTGAAGATCGCTAGCGCCGACGGCGAGTCGATCAAGGCCGCGTTGAAGTGGATCAAGGGCATCGTGGCCGAGCCCGAGGTCGGCGAGATCTATGACGGCAAGATCGTCAAGGTCATGGACTTCGGCGCCTTCGTGAACTTCTTCGGACCCAAGGACGGCCTCGTCCATGTGTCGGAACTGGCCGCGAGCCGCGTCAACAAGCCGTCCGACGTGGTCAAGGAAGGCCAGGCGGTGAAGGTGAAGCTTCTCGGCTTCGACGACCGCGGCAAGGTCCGCCTGTCGATGAAGCAGGTCGACCAGGTCACCGGCGAGGACCTCTCCAAGAAGGCGAAGTCGGACGCCCCCGCGGCCGAGTAAGCCGAAACGCCTACGAACCAAAGCCGCCCGCGAGAAATCGCGGGCGGCTTTTTGCTTGTTCATCGCTAAAAAATTGTCGTCGCGCGCGTCCCGTATCTCGGCCTCGGAACCGATGTTGGCATGGGCGCCGCCGAAAATTTGCGCGTCTGCCTAAGTTCGGAGCGAGGCTGGCGCCAAATTGCGCAAAAGCGGCGGCACAAAAACGACAGCGGGAAACCTTCCGCGAGGAATGATGGTTAACCGGGGTTAGGCCTGCTTGTGCCGCGGAAATCCGCTCGCTAGCGTACATTACCGGGGTGTTGGGGTACCGCCATGTTCGTCGTCCTGAGACTGCTCAGCCTGATTCTCGTCGTGTCGGCCATCATGCTGCTGGGCGCGGATATCGTCACTTCGCTGGAGAACGGCGGCAAGATCATGGTGCGCTCGCTCGACCAGGTCTGGGCGCTGCTCGACAAATCCGCCGTCGTCGCCTTCCACGCCTGGTGCGATCGTCACCTGCCGGGCTTCCTGGCGCACGGCATCGCCGCGCTGTTCGGCCTGCCGGGCTGGGGCGTGACGGGCGTTCCCGGAATCATCCTGGCCTTCCTGTTCGGCCGCCGCGTCGCCGACGTCGCTTAAGCGCTATCGGTTGGCGCCGGGAATCCAGAGCACGTCCTTGGCGCCACCGTCATTGGCAAAGCGGCTCGCGACGAACAGGTGATCCGACAGCCGGTTGAGATAGCGGATCGCGACCGCGCTCACCTTTTCCGCCTCTGCCAATTCGACGGCCAGCCGCTCGGCGCGCCGCACGATGGCGCGGGCCAGATGCAGATGCGCCGCCGCCGCCGTCCCGCCCGGCAGGACGAAAGACTGGAGCGGCGCCAGGCCTTCATTCATCGCATCGATCTCGCGCTCCAGCCGCTCGACCTGCGACTCCGCGATGCGCAGCCGCTCGCCGCCGCGCCGCCCGTCCTCCGGGGCGCAGAGATCGGCGCCCAGATCGAACAGGTCGTTCTGGATGCGCGACAGCATCGCGTCGAGCTCGCCGGTCGTGTGAAGCCGCGCCAGCCCGACGGCGCAATTGGCCTCGTCGACGGTCCCATAGGCCGCGATCCGCAGATCGTATTTCGGCCGGCGCGAACCGTCCCCCAGCGCGGTTTCGCCCGTATCCCCGGTCTTCGTATAGATGCGGTTCAGCGTGACCATGGGACAAACTAACCCCTGTCAGCAGCCCCGGCAAAGGCGCTTGCGGTGCCCCGGGCCAAGGCTAATATCCGCCCGCCTTTCCAGCCAGGCCCCTAGAAAATGCCCATCGAAGCCCCCGAAATCATCGAAGTCGACGATACCCGCGTGAAGTGCGAGGGCATTGGCGGCGCGCTCGGCCATCCGCGCGTCTATCTGGAGATGGGCGACAAGGATTTCGTCGAGTGCCCCTATTGCGACCGCAAATTCGTCCTGAAGAAGGGGGCGCATCGGCATTGAGCAAGCCGGCGCCCGCAGAGACGAAGAAAGCCGCGCTGAAGGCGGGCGATCACCTCTATCTGGTCGACGGCTCGGGCTATCTGTTCCGCGCCTATCACGCCCTGCCGCCGCTGACGCGCAAATCCGACGGCCTGCCGGTGGGCGCCGTCAGCGGCTACTGCAACATGATGTGGAAGCTCTTGGAGGACATGAAAGGTCCCGACCAGCCGACCCATCTGGCCGTGGTGTTCGACGCCGGCGCCGTGACCTTCCGCAACACGATCTACGACCAGTACAAGGCCAACCGTCCGCCGCCGCCCGAAGACCTGATCCCGCAATTCCCGCTGGTGCGCGACGCCACCCGCGCCTTCGGCGTCTCCTGCGTCGAGATGGACGGTTTCGAGGCCGACGACCTGATCGCGACCTATGCGCGCCTGGCGCGCGAGGCCGGCGCCCGCTGCACCATCATCTCCTCCGACAAGGACCTGATGCAACTGGTCGAGGACGGCAAGGTCGAACTCTACGACACGATGAAGAACAAGCGCATCGGTTCGGCCGAGGTGATGGAGAAATTCGGCGTGCCGCCGTCGAAGGTGATCGAGGTCCAGGCGCTGGCCGGCGACAGCGTCGACAATGTGCCCGGCGTGCGCGGCATCGGCATCAAGACCGCGGCCGAGCTGATCAACCAGTACGGCGACCTTGAAACCCTGCTGGCGAAGGCCGGTGAGATCAAACAGCCCAAGCGGCGCGAGACCCTGATCGAGAATGCCGAGAACGCCCGCATCTCGAAGAAGCTCGTCACGCTCGATCTCAATGCGAAGATCCCGGAGACGCCCGAACGCTTCGCGGTGCACGAGCCCGAGCCCAAGGAGCTGATCGCCTTCCTGCGCGGGATGGAGTTCAACTCCATCACGCGGCGCGTCGCGGCCCATTTCGGCATCGAGGACGTGGAAGGTATCGCGCCCGCGGTCGAGCCCTCGGCCACCGCCGCGAACCGCGTCGTGAAACAGGCCGACCGCGAGACGCCGGCGCCCGTCGCAAGCCATGTCGGCGCGGTGCCGCTGCGCGACGCCATCGTGAAGCCGGTCGATCTCGACGCCTACAAGACCGTCACCACCGCGAAAGACCTCGACGCCTGGATCGCCCGCGCCCGCGAGGCGGGAATCGTCTGCGTCGACACCGAAACCACCGGCCTCGACGCGATGACGGCCGGCCTGTGCGGCGTATCGCTGGCGGTCGCGCCGGGCGAGGCCTGCTACGTGCCCTGCGGCCACCGCAAGGGCGACGGCTTCGACCTGGGCGGCGAGGGCGACCTCGTGCAGATGGACGCGGCCGATGTGCTGGCGCGGTTGAAGCCGCTGCTGGAAGACCCGTCGATTCTGAAGGTCGCGCAGAACCTGAAATACGATTTCCTGATCTTCGCCCAGCGCGGCATCCGCGTCGCGCCCTATGACGACACGATGCTGATCTCCTATGTGCTCGACGGCGGGCTGCACGGCCACGGCATGGACGAGCTGTCGGAATTGCATTTGAGCCACAAGCCGATCTCGTTCCTCGACGTCGCCGGCAAGGGCAAGGACAAGATCACCTTCGATTGCGTGCCGATCCAGGCCGCGACGCGCTACTCCGCCGAGGATGCCGACGTCACGCTGCGTCTCTATCTCCTTCTGAAGGCGCGCCTGCCCGCCCAGGGCAAGACGACGGTCTACGAGACGCTCGAACGTCCGCTCGTCACCGTGCTCGCCGACATGGAGCGCGAGGGCGTGACGATCGATCCCGACCTCTTGCGCCGGCTCTCCAACGATTTCGCCCAGGAACAGGCGAAGATGGAGACGGAAATCCACAAGCTCGCCGGCGAGAGCTTCAACATCGGCTCGCCCAAGCAGCTCGGCGACATCCTGTTCGGCAAGTTCAAGCTCGAAGGCGGCCGCAAGACCAAGACCGGCGCCTGGTCGACCGATTCCGACGTTCTGGAAGACGTCGCCGCCCAGGGCCATCCGATCGCCAAGAAGGTGCTGGACTGGCGCGGCCTCGCCAAGCTGCGCGGCACCTACACCGATGCCCTGCCGACCTATATCAACGCCAAGACCGGGCGCGTGCACACGTCCTACGCGATGGCCTCGACCTCGACCGGCCGCCTCGCCTCGACCGATCCGAACCTGCAGAACATCCCGGTGCGCACCGAAGAGGGCCGCCGCATCCGGCAGGCCTTTATCGCGCCCAAGGGGTCGAAGCTGATCAGCGCCGATTACAGCCAGATCGAGCTGCGCCTGCTGGCCCACATCGCCGACATCCCGCAGCTCAAAAAGGCCTTCGCCGAAGAGCTGGACATCCATGCGATGACCGCCTCGGAGATTTTCGGGGTGCCGGTGAAAGGCATGCCGGCCGAAACGCGCCGCCGCGCCAAGGCGATCAATTTCGGCATCGTCTACGGCATTTCGGCGTTCGGCCTCGCCAACCAGCTCTCGATCCCGCGCGGCGAGGCGGACGACTACATCAAGAAATACTTCCAGCGCTTCCCCGGCATCCGCGACTATATGGAGACCACCAAGGCCTTCGCGCGCGAGCACGGCTATGTCGAGACGCTGTTCGGCCGGCGCGTGCACATCCGCGAGATCAAGTCGCCGGTGCCCGGCCATCGCGGCGGGGCGGAGCGCGCCGCGATCAACGCGCCCATCCAGGGCACCGCCGCCGACATCATCCGCCGGGCCATGATCCGCGTGCCGGACATGCTGGCGGCGAAGAAGCTGAAGGCCAAGATGCTTCTGCAGGTGCACGACGAACTGATCTTCGAGGCGCCGGACGCCGAGGTGGAGAAGACCCAGGCCGCGGTGAAGAGCGTGATGGAAAAGGCCGCGCTGCCGGCGATCCGGCTCAGCGTCCCCCTGACCGTCGACGCCCGCGCCGCCCAGAACTGGGACGCGGCGCATTGATGTGGTAGAACGGGCTTATGAACGCCAAGGCGAAGATCGAGATTTCACAGGAAGCTCTCGCGGTGGCCGCGAAAAACGCGGCCGAGGCGGGCTTTGCGACGACCGACGGGTACATCGAGTCTCTCTTGCTGGAAGATCGCGACGAACTCGACGCCATTGCGCGGCAGCCGTGGTTCCTGAAGAAGATCGAGGAAGGCCTGGCATCGCCAGATGCCGGCGAGCTGACGCCGGAACTGATTGATCGCGCCGTTCAGGAAGGTATCGATCGCGCCAAAAGGCGCAGATGAGTGCCCTGTCGCTCGTGCCGCGACGGCCAATCCCGATATTCGGCTGATGCGGGTATCGTCCCGTTTCAAGCGGTATTTGATTGCATATTTTTTGTTGGGTGGCCCGCAGGTCAAGGTCGTACGTGTCCTACACGGCGCAATGGATATTGCGGTCGAACTGTCTACACTCGCGCCGGACTGACCCTATTCCTCGTACACGAACTCGACCAGATACACCCGCTCGCCCGGCCCGTGCTTGGCGGTCTTCAGCAGGTCGACGACGCCCTCGAAGCCGGAATCCCGCGCCATCCTGGGCGTGATGTCGGCGAGGCCGATCTCCTTGATCGATGTCACGCGGATACGCCCAGGCCCCAGCGCATAGGTGCCGCCGACCTTCACGCGCGGCTTCTGCCAGATGCGAATGCTGGTCGTGATCTTGCCGCGCATGACGGGCTCGCGCAGCTTCTTCGTGAACATCATGGCGTTGTCGGACTCGCGATGCGCTTTCCAGAATAGTCGTCATTGCCCGGCTTGTCCGGGCAACCCGATTTTCACGCAGCGGCCGAGATGGATCGCCCGCAGACGCGGGCGATGACGGCGTGGATGTGGCTGGATTCGGACGAAGCTGTGCGCCCGCCTCAGGCGGCGATGTTCTTGAGCCCGGTCTCGGCCGTGATGCCGGCCTTGCCCAGCATCGCCATCAGCTCGGCCACGGCGGCGTCGGCGTCGCGCGGCGGCGCGGATTGCGCGATATAGCCGCTCAGGAACCCCGGCCGGCCCAGATAGCCGAGCACCATGTCGCGGGCGCGGCCCGACAGGCGGCCCTCGGTCAGCATCCCGCCGGTGCACAGCTTCAGGATCGTGGTCGCCTTGTCGGACGGGCTCCCCGGCTTGGTCTCGATCGCCTCGAAGATCTTCGCGCGCGCCTCGAGCGTGCAGGCGAGCTTGTCGAGCACCTCCGCCATCTCCTGGCGCTGGTTCTCCTGGAAGCCAGAGCGCCGGATCCGCGCCTGAAGCTGCGCCAGGCGCTGCAGCCGCGCCAGCACCGGCGTCCGGGCGACGGTGAAATGGGTCTCGAAACTGGCCGCGGTGAGGAGCGGCAGGACGAAGGTCGAGAGCTGGCGCTTGTTCTCCGCCCCGATGATGTTCTCCTCGACGAACAGAAGCCGTTCCAGCTTCTCATCCGGCGTGGCGGCGCCCGCCATGTATTCGCCCAGCGTCTCATGCGTCACCAGCCGCTTGGAGCGCAGCGTGAAGGCGCCGATCAGGTCTTCGTGGCTGAGATATTTGCCGATCCCGAGCACGACGCGATTGGCGATCTGGCGCAGTGTCTTGAATTCCTCGTCCAGCGCGGTCGGCACCAGCCGCTTGGGGCTCTTGAACTCCGCCATGATGCGGCTCGCGACCGCGGTGCGCGCCTCGGGCAGGTTGTCGGCGGCGAAATTCTGGGTCAGCGCGATCAATCCGGCGCGCGCCCCGGCGCCGAGCGGCTCCTGGCCGAGGAACAGCCGGACCAGGCTCATCAGCGCCTCGCCCAGATTCTCGCTATCGCCGATCAGCTCGTGCAGCGCCGCCGATCCCGTCAGGATCTCGGCCAGCAGCGAATCGATGGCGCTCAGCAGCAGGGTGCGCCCCGGCCCTTCCGCCGGTGCCTCGGCCATGATCTTCAGGAGGCGCAGCACCTTCTCGTCCCAGCCGCCCGCGTTGCGCAGATGGTTGGCGATCGCGCCGTTCAGGACATAGAGCCCGTCGGGCTGCGCCGCCAGCTTGACCGCCAGCGCGCCGAAGCCGCCCGGCTTGGTGCTCGGGAACAGCTTGGCGCGGTCGTCGCGATAGACGCGATTGAACGCCTTGGTGGTCAGCTCGTTCAGGCTCTTGATGATCTGTGCGACCGGCGTGGTGGTCGACGCCGCCTGGGCCACCGCGATCTTCTGGATCGCGTGCTGCAGGAGCGTGCCGGTGGCCTCGAGCTTCTCCAGAAGATCGGCGCGATGGCTGAGCTCGGTGATGGTGATCTTGTTGCGGCTGAGGAAGTCCGGAATGAGCCGGGTCATCGTCGCGCGCGCGTGATAGGAATAAAGATCGTCCGGCTTGAAGCAGGGCAGCGCATGCGGCACGTCTTCCTGCGCCGGCGTGGTCTTCACCTGGTTGTGGCCGTCCTCGAAAATCTTCAGCGTGAGATAATCGCCGGTCTCGTCGTTATAGGTCTCCTTGACGACCTTCACCCCGGTCGCCTTTTCCTCGGCCATCAGGTTCTGGGCGTATTGGATAGCCGCATCGCGCTCGGTGCGGACGTCGAGCATCTTCCAGCCGCCCTTGGCGCCCTGGCGGGAAAAGACTTCGTAGTGGATGGACTGCGCCATGCGCTCCCTGCGACCGATGTCGGCGGCATGGGCACTATGTATTTTCGGGAATTAAATCGCGGTTAAGCGTGATCCGGCGCGGATCGTCGGCACCGCACCGCACAGGGCGCAGGCCGGATCCGGCTTGAAGCGCACGGTGCGGAAGCGCGTGGTTAGCGCTTCGTAAATCAGAAGCTTGCCGGCCATGGATTCGCCGGCCCCGGTGATCTCCTTGATCACCTCCAGCGCCTGCAGCGTCCCCATCACGCCGGCCGCGGCGCCGAGCACGCCGGACTCCGAGCAGGATGGCGCGGTGCCCGGCGGCGGCGCCTCGGGGAACAGGCAGCGATAGCAGGGGCAGCCGGGCTCATGCGCCTTGAAGGTCGCGAGCTGGCCGTCGAACTCCGTCACCGCGGCCGACACCAGTGTCTTCCGCGCGAAGAAGCAGGCATCGTTGACAAGGAAGCGCGTGGCGAAATTGTCCGACCCGTCGGCGACGATGTCGTATTCGCCGATCAGCGCCGGCGCATTGTCGGGGGCGAGCCGCAGGTCATGGGTCTCGATCCGGACGTTCGGATTGATCGCCAGCGCGGCGGCGCGCGCCGACTCCGTCTTCGGCCGGCCGATATCCGCCGTGCGATGGGCGATCTGGCGCTGCAGGTTGGAAAGGCTCACCGTGTCGAAATCGGCGATCCCGATCGTCCCCACCCCGGCGGCCGCCAGATAGAGGATGACGGGACTGCCAAGCCCGCCCGCCCCGATCACCAGGACACGGGCGTCCTTCAGCCTGCGCTGGCCGGTGCCGCCCACCTCGCGCAGGACGATATGGCGGGCATAGCGGTCGATCTCGTCGTCGGACAGGGCCATGGGCAGGTCATAACCCATTGGCGGGCGCCTCAAAACCGTCATGCGCGGCGGAGTGACGCCCGATATTGCTACCGGTGTCATAATTAACCGTTTGAAATCAGTAACATTTCTTGAGAAACCTTGAATCGAACCTCGCGTTGCTCGCGGGGGCGCCAGTCTCTATTTTGCGAGCCAGTCCCAAAGAACCTGTGCCGGTCCGGCGCCGGTCCGCTTTCACCTTGAGGTAGTCCATGTCCAGCGCCTATGGCCTTGAGCAGCAAGGCTTTCGCAGTCTCAAAGCCGTCCGGTGGAACCTGACCCCGGCAGAGCTCTACGAGATCGCGATCCGGCGGGGCGAGGGGCGCCTCGCCAAGGACGGCCCGCTCGTCGTGCTCACGGGCGAGCACACCGGCCGTTCCGCCTCCGACAAGTTCGTCGTGCGCGACGCCGCCAGCGAGCCGAACATCTGGTGGGACAACAACAAGCCGATGTCCCCGGCGCATTTCGACGCCCTCTATGCCGACATGGTCGCCTTCGCCGAAGGCAAGGAACTCTTCGCCAAGGACCTGTTCGGCGGCGCCGACCTGGCGCACCGCCTGCCGGTGCGGATCGTCACCGAATATGCCTGGCACTCGCTCTTCGTGCACCAGCTCCTGATCCGCCCGACCGCTGAGCAGCTCAAGGATTTCGCGCCGGAATTCACCATTGTCGACCTGCCGAGCTTCGAGGCCAATCCGGCCAAGCATGGCTGCGCCAGCAAGACGGTCATCGCGGTGAACTTCACCAGGAAGCTCGTCCTGATCGGCGGCACCTCCTATGCCGGCGAAATGAAGAAGTCGGTGTTCACGATCCTGAACTACCTCCTGCCGCCCAAGCGGGTGATGCCGATGCACTGCTCGGCCAATGTCGGCAAGGACGGCAAGTCGGCGATCTTCTTCGGCCTCTCCGGCACCGGCAAGACGACGCTGTCGGCCGACGCCTCGCGCACGCTGATCGGCGACGACGAGCATGGCTGGTCCGAGCACGGCGTGTTCAATTTCGAAGGCGGCTGCTACGCCAAGGTGATCAAGCTCTCCCGCGAGGCCGAGCCGGAGATCTTCTCGACCACGGAACGCTTCGGCACCGTGCTCGAGAACGTGGTGATGGACGATGCGACCCGCGTCCTCGACCTCGACAGCGCGCATTACGCGGAGAACACCCGCGCCGCCTATCCGATCGATTTCATTCCGAACGCGTCGGAGACCGGCCGCGCCGGCCACCCCAAGAACGTCATCATGCTGACGGCCGATGCCTTCGGCGTGCTGCCGCCGATCGCCAAGCTGACGCCCAGCCAGGCGATGTACCATTTCCTCTCCGGCTTCACCGCCAAGGTCGCCGGCACCGAGAAGGGCCTGGGGAAAGAGCCGCAGCCCACCTTCTCCACCTGCTTCGGCGCCCCCTTCATGCCGCGCCATCCGTCCGAATACGGCAACCTGCTGCGCGACCTGATCGGCCTGCACCAGGCCGATTGCTGGCTGGTCAACACCGGCTGGACGGGCGGGGCCTTCGGCACCGGCTCGCGCATGCCGATCAAGGCGACGCGCGTCCTGCTCAACGCCGCGCTGGACGGCAGCCTCGCCAATGCCGAGATGCGGGTCGATCCGCATTTCCGCTTCCGCGTGCCGGTGGCGGTGCACGGCGTCGACTCGAAGATCCTGAACCCGCGCGACACCTGGGCCGACAAGTCGGCCTATGACGCGCAGGCGACCAAGCTGGTCGGCATGTTCCGCAAGAATTTCGAGAAGTTCGAGGCCCATGTCGGCCAGGACGTCCTGGAAGCCGCCCCCGCCCTGGCCGTCGCGGCGGAGTAGTCTCTCGATCATGACATCGAAAGGCCCGCGACCCGTCGCGGGCCTTTTGCTTAAGGGAGGATCGATGCCTGACGACAAAGGTCTCCTGACACAGGCGGAACGCGACTACATCGCCCAGGCGATGAAGGGTACGCTCAAGCCTGCCGCATGCCCGTGGTGCGGCGCAAACACATGGGAGGTCGGTCCATCGCTGGCCGTCTCGATGCCGCTGCTGCGTGACGGTCGCGTCTCGCTGGTCGGACCGCTGGTGCCGATGGTGACGCTGATCTCGCCCTGCGGCTTTGTCGCGCATTTCGCAGCCGGAAAATTCGGCCTGCAGGTCACCCAAGTCGCCGATACACCCACACCCGCGCCGGGGGCAGGTTGAACAGCACGAATGCCGACTGGTGCACCGTGACGCCGGCCGGCGGTGCGACGGGGGCGTGCATCCCGTAGGAGAACTGCACATAGGGCGCCCCGGGTTCCAGCCGCGCCAGCACGCCTTCGAGGAACACCTGCCGCCGCGCCATGGAATGGTTGAGCAGCGGCACGCCCGAGATCGCCCCGGCGAAGGGCGGAAGCGCGCGGGCGCCCAGCGTCTTGTCGAGGTCGAAGGCGTCGCCCGCGATGACATGCACGCCGGCGAAGCGCGCCGCGATCAGCCGGGCGAAATTGCCGTCATATTCCACCGCCCAGATGCGCTCCGGCGCGATGCCGCGCGCGATCAGCGCCTGCGTCGCCACGCCGGTGCCCGGGCCCAATTCCAACACGGGTCCGTCTCCGCCAGCGTCGATCTCGCCGGCCATAGCCCGCGCCAGCGCCTTCGACGACGGCGCGATGGCGCCGACGGCACGGGGCTGGGCGATCAGGCGGGCGATGAAGCGAAGCGTGTCGGACATAGGGCCATTGTGTACCACTTGTCATCCCCGGCCGAACACCGCGAAGCGGTGTGAGGGGAAGGGGACCCAGGTGGTTCGACATGGCGTGATGCCGATGCGTTCGTACTTGAATTGCAGCGACGGGGACGCTTGAGCGCCTGGGTCCCCTTCCCCGCATCACTGCGTGATGCTCGGCCGGGGATGACAATAATAAGCTAAATAACTAGAAGTAAACAACTATTTCTGGTATAAAGTATCTACACAAAACCCACACAGCACGATCAATCAAATACTTACGATGGAAAACCTACACAGAATCTGCACAGGATCGGAGGCGTCATGGCGTTCATGATGGACAAGGAGGAGGTGAAGCGCGGCGTCGTGATCTTTCGGCGCGCTGACGTGGATCACAAGGACTGGTATTGCCGGATGCGGCTGCCGAAGCAGGACCGCTACAAGACGGTCTCCCTCAAGACGCCGTACATCGAAGATGCGCGCCGCATGGCGGGGGAGCAGGAAATCGAGTTGCGTGTCGCCATCAAGCACGACATGCCGCTGTTCAACCGGCCTTTCCGCCAGATCGCGAAGGACTTCCTTGCCGAGGAGGAGCTGCGGGCCAAGGCCGGCCAGATCACCTACGAGCGCGTGAAGCGCATCCGCTCGGTGATCGAAAGCAAGCTCAACGCTTACGTTGGCTCCATTCAGATCAACCTCATCGGGTCCGACCGCTGGGAGAACTACCCCAACTGGCGCCGCGCCTATGGAGAGGGCCGCATGGCGCGTCCCGGCTTTACCCGCCCGCGCACCGATGAGGAAGCCGAGCGGTCGAAGAAACTGGCCGACGCGGCCGACGCCGCCCGCGCCAAAGCAAAGCGCGCCAAAATAGACGGGCGCAAGTTTCCCAAGGTCAACGCCACCGCCAAGGGCAAGGACAAGCCGTGGATCATCGTCAGCGACGCCACCATCGGTTTCGAGATGTCCATCTTCGGTGCGGTCATGGCCTACGCGCAGCGCAAACGCTACGTGTCGGCCGAAAAGCGCTTCGAAGGCAGACTCAATCTCAAGAAGCTGCGGCGCGACGAGTTCACGCTGGAGGAATACCGCCGCCTGCATACCAAGGCTCGCGATTGGATCAAGGAGGCGACAGACGCCCGCTCGAAATGGTATCGCGAGGTTGCCTATAACTTCATGCTCGTCATGTGCAACACCGGCATGCGGCCGCCCGAGGCACGCAATCTGCGCTGGCGGGACGTCACCCATGCCAAGGACCGCGAAGGGCGCGAGCTGGTCGTGCTCTACGTGACCGGAAAGGGCAAGTCGCGCAAGCTGGTCGCTCCCGCAAGCGTCGGTGATTACCTCGACCGTATTCGCAAACTGAGCAGGGCTACGGGGCCTGCCGATCCGGTATTCTCGACCCACAACGGCAAGTCCGACAAGTCGCTCTATAAGCGCCTCATCGACATGATGCTGAACTTTGCCGAGCTGCGCGACGGCCCGCAGGGTATTCCGCGCTCGACCTATTGCTTCCGCCACACCTACGCCACGCTTCGCTTGAGCGAGGGCGTCGATGTGTATTTCCTGGCCGAGCAGATGGGCACGTCAGTCAAGATGATCGAGGAGCACTACGGCCACGTGAACACCATCAAGCACGCCGACCGCGTGTTGCAGGGCATCGGCAGCTGGGACCCAATCGATCCGGCGCAGAATGCCGAGGCGGCCAGCACCGATGGCGAGCTCAAGGACAAGAAGGCCGGTTCGCGCAAGAAGGCGCGCGCCAAGGCCAGCGCCCCCACGGAGGCCGACGCAAAGGCCGCCCGCGCGATGGCGATCCGCCGCAAGGACACCAAACCTCACTGATCTTCTCAGGAGCCGCCCGAAGCCGGGAAACCAAGCAGCGAGCTTCGCTGCGCCCGGCGGCGGGCGGCTCCGCGCCATGACGGCGCGCCGCTGGCGAACTTAGCCGTCATGGCGCAAAGACGGCAGGCGGAAAAGGCGCGTCGAGCCTCGATGCGACCCGCCTGCCGGCGTCTTCCGCAGCACACGCCCATCGGCCGCTGGCCTCTGGGATGGACGGGTGCGAGGATCCTCTACTCAGAATCTTACTGTAAGCAATGAAAGTGCACACGTTGTATGTCAGAGCTTGTCGCGCTCACGGCGGCATCCTGATTGCTCCAACGAGTTGGGCAAGAGCTGCGATCAACTGTGCGAGCGCAGCCAGCAATAACGCGAATTTCGTGCTGGTCATGACCGGCCTCCTAGCGAGAGCGAAGCTTGCGCTGGCGCACCGAGCGGCGCAGCCGCTCGCGGCTTGCGAAAGTAGAGCGTTGCCGTGCCGGGATTTGCGCAATGTCGATCAGCTCGGCGGCGACCGCGCAGGCGATGGCGATTGCGCCAAGCCATTTGCAGCGGCTGAGATCGATATTCGTCAGTGGTTCCATAAGTGCTCCTTTGTTTCCGACCGCGACCGTCGCGGCCATGCGCGGAGGGTTTTCGCGCCGCAGGAGGCGGCTGCATCGCCTGCGACCGCAACGAAGAGGAGGAGTGCCTGCACTTGCCGCCCCAAGCCGACGAAGGCGCTACCGATCAAGCCAGGCCGCAAAGGGCGCGCGGAGCTGCGAGGACGCCTGAACCGCTGTGAATATGCTTCCCCGACACAGCCCGGTCATTCATTCCGCAACGTAGAGCCGACGGGTCGTGCCGCCTGGCGCGTTGGTCTGTTCGCCATGGTCCCTTCCTGCCGGCAACCGTGACCATCACGGCTTCTTATGGGTGAGCGTTATGGAGCGGGCCCGCCGCCGATCAACCCAGCTCGCTTCCTACCCCCGCAACTAGTGCGGGGTCCGTGCAGCTCCGCTCCCTCGGGCGCGCATCCGCGCGGGGTGTGACCGCCGGCTCGGTGGCCCGCTCCCCTGGCTCCCCATGAAGCCGCGGAATGGTCCGTGGCGGAATTGGAAGGAGACCATCATGGCTAAATCGACAACCCAACCGAAGCTGCCGGGCCGCAAGCCGACGCATCGGCTCTACCGCGTCATCGGCGAAGGCGATGCCGCAAGCTGGACGCCCATCGGCGCAGCATGGAACCATAAGGACGGTCAGGGCTTCTCGCTCTCCTGCGATGCCGTGCCGCTGCAAGGCCGCATCGTCATGCGCGCCGTTCGCGCCGAGGGAGGCCAGCAATGACCTCCTCTTCCGCTCGCAAGCGCCGGTGCAAGCCCGCAAAACGCAAGCCGTCGAAACCGGTTGCCAGGCGGAAGAAGCGCGCCATCCGCGAGCAGACGCTGCAATGGCGCGATGTCACGCTCGCAGTCTCCTACGAGCGCGACTGGATGGGGATGAAAGACACCATCGCCCATCTGCAAATCCGTGTGCTGGGCCCGAAAGGCGCAGTCATTCCGCTGACCGATACCGGCTACCGTTCCCATTTCATCAGCAGTGTCTACGTGGACGAGGCCGGCGGTCCGCTGGCATATGTGCGCCGCTGGCTGGAGTCCGAAGCAGCAACTCCCGCGTGGAAGCGCCGGGAACAGGCATCACGGCAGTTGAGCCTTTTCTGACCGGCTCGTGGACCGGGCCGAAAGACGGCCCGGTCCACGACTGCGATGATACAGCTTCGACTGGCTCCGCGTTGCATCTCGCATCGCTTATTCGTTGAATCTTCGGCAGCGAGCGCTATAATTGCGCATATTCGCTTCACACCGTCATTGAACCCGGCTCTATTAAATTACCGCCTACAGACAAGACCTACGGCGAAAGTACTGCGGAAGCGCGGCTGAAGAAGCTTGACGAATGGGCCGCCCTGCATCCGGGCAAACCGATCTCCACCTATCTCAAAGAGCTCTTTCCTGAGTTCGGCGCAATCGACGCGGTATCGGAGCTTCGCCGGCAACTCCATGGTGGTAAGGTCGAGGCAAAAAGGCCGTATCCCGGGAAACGCGAGGGCGTTGATCCATTCGATTTCCTGCTGGAGCACTATGGCGATGACATTCGCGGCGGTCGTATGGGACCGGGCAGACTGCAGACCATTAACCGCCCACTGTATGTAAGCCTTGGCTTCGAGCTTGCACGGCGCAATCCTCCCCTTTCGATCGGCGAATATTTCGCGGAGCTGTCGGATGGCAAAACCCTGACAACGCCGTTTCAACGGCGGTTTCGCGCTTGCGCGGAAATTCTTGCGACAGATGAGCGCGAAGCGGCGCGCTTTTTGACGAACATCCGCGTGCCCAGAATCAAAAACGTCGTTGACGATGAGCCGTCTGCCCTCATCCGAAAAACAGACGGTCTAGGCCGGTAATTGGCTTTTTGACGACTCTTTAATACATATCGCGTTTTGATCGCTAAAGGCGGGGGCCTGATATTTTGAAAGCACCCTGTCGTGGCCGTGTTCAGCCTATTTCCCACTCCCGAACTGCTCGACGTTTTGCGCGACATTCCGCGTCACGCGCGAGCGCTGAGCGCGACTCACCCGCCGCCAACTAAGACTCAAGAATCTCATGGCGATTTCAAACTGTGCCCGCTCGCAGAACAGGCGGGGCGGAAAGTGATTATTCGTGGGAGGCTTTTCAAGTGCAGGAATACCAACTCGATTCGCTTGCCTTAAGCGGCGGCGGCCTCATCATATCGCTAGTAGCCCTTGCTGTTTCGATCTTTAACGCCGTTCGCTCGGTCGGTAGGGAAGATCTAGCGGCGCTCGCTGAAATCTCCGCACGCTTCCATACCCTTTCGACGGAAGGTCGCAGATCGTCGCAAATCGAGCGCGAAGAATCTTTCCGCAATCTCCTGAACTATGCAGATCATTTGAGCGGCGCTTGCAAGCAAGGTCGCTTGACGCGGTACGTACGTCAGGGCGCGGAGCGACTGCTGATCGATTTTATCGCCAGCATATCTGTTCTCAGCAAGCTGGAATTTGAAGTCGTGCTGGACGCATATGGTAACGGCGATCCCTGCGCATACATTGAGATTGCCGAATTCTGCCGCCGGCACGTTGTGCGGATTGCCGAGGCAATACGCCGTCTCAGAGGCACGCGCTATGACTGGCCGGGCGAGTGACCGGCTACTTTCCGCATTGTTTAATGGCTTGACCGTCCGACTGCACTTTTATTGCTACGCGTGGCGATGAACGCCATGCCCCAACGACATAAGAAGGAATTTCTTTACCTCCCTGACGATCGTCGCCACCGGTGCATTCCTGTCTCTCGCGAGAAAGACGCGCGCGATGGCGCAACCAACCATGTAGGTAAAGACAGCATTGGTCCCGGCATTGCAGATCATGGCGGGGAGCGTGCCAACCCCGGTATAGGCCAGCCAGGTTTCGGCGAGCCTCATGCCTGAGGCGATCCCGCCGACGCCGACCACAATACCTGCCGCGACTTTTGTTGCAGTGGTTTTGTCCATCTTGCGTCCGGCCTGAGAGGCGAGTTTGACAAACATCCCGGTCCATGCCGCAACGATTATCGGTACGTCGGCATGCACCGTGAACACGCCAAACAAACCTTCAATCCCAAGGGCGAGTGCCGACCAATAGATGGTTCTCTGCATCGCAGTTGGAATTTTCACCAGACGGTTGGATATCCCTTTAGCCATAGCTCTCCTTTCCCCGGCTGCGCTTAACGCGCTGGCCGAGCTGACAAATCTCTAGGTTGGCTGGATCGAACGGCGATGGCCGATTCGATAGCCGTTGGTCGGCGTTTATCTCCGCCTCTTAGCCCGCTGCTTTTTGGGGTCTTCGTAAATCGCCCATCCGGCCTTGGCGCCAAGCGCAAGGCCCAGAGGCGTCAACGGCGCAAATACGATGGCACCGATGACCGCTCCGACAGCGGCACTAATTTTTTGCGCGCGTTCGCGCTGCTTTCTTGTCATTGCAAATGCCTTCCAGTGTCAAAACGCCCCCCAACTTCACGGGTCATTTCAGACTTCCAGTGGCACCGTAGCTCTATCATATGTGTCTAAATGGAGTCTTACCGGACTGGGACTTGCTCATCGTTCGGCAGGGACGCGCGCCCACGGTAGATTCCATGGAAGAATGCCTTTGCCCTTTCTTCGTCCGTGCCGAGGATGGCAGCGCAGGCGCGGACCCGTCGCTTGTATGGTGAACCGGCTTTACCCTCATCTGCGAGCTCTTGAAAATACTCGGTCATGGATTTGGGCGGCTCCATATCTTTCAATCTGGCGGCACACTTCGCGTACAATTTATAGTCTAGGCGGACCAATCGACCCGGCCCAAGCCTCCCTTGCCGAATGTCCTCGCCATATTGCTCCTTCAGATGAGTGAACGGATCGGCGCCGCCACTATCGTGGTAGGGTGCTCGCGGCGGCACTTTCTGCAATGTGAGTTGGTCGCGCAACTCGCGAATCGCCGGTAGCGCCGCAAACTCGGGCACCTCGCGTTCCAGAAACTTCGAAAGAATGGATTTGTCGGCGGGCTCGGCGATACCATGCTCGCGAAGAAACTCGATGAACTTTTCATCGAGTGACCTTGCATCGTGCGCTGTTCGCTCTTGTCCGATAAGGTCTCCATGCAAGCAGGACGTTAGTACAATCAGTATACGGATCATCTGCGGGCCCAAAAAGAGAAGATTGGATGACGACGTGCGGACCTGGTCGCGTAAGCGACTGAATTTTCGTCTTTGCCGCGGCCTGGGCATAAGCCGAAAACTTAACGCGTTCTTAACGCCTGCAATCTAGAATTGAGTACATGCACTCGTAGACGGACGCGCCATCGCATTCGACCGTACAGATCAGCCTTCGATGCTACGCCATGCGGCCCAGCCGCCGCATGAGGCAGATTCCAATCTCCGCGCCGAACTTTCCACGAAAATCGCCAGCGCCCAGTTCGACGTGGAGAACAGGCTTTCGGAATTGCGCGGCGCGCTGAGTACGGGAGCAGTCGGCAGCGCCGTCATCTCCGCGACAACGCAACTGCAAGGCCTCTCCCAACTCCAGCGCCGCATCGCATCCGCCGATGCAGCCACGCTCACTGCCATCCGCAATGAGGTGGCTGCCTGTGTCGCCGCCACGCAAGCCTTCGTGCGACAGGAGCAGGCGGACAAGGCCGCAGGCGCGGCGCAGGCGGCGCTCGCCCAGGCGAGCGATGCGGCCCGCAGCGCCGTCACCGACTTCGAACGCGACTTTTACGGTCGCCGTATCTTCGATCCTTATCTCAAATTCGCCTCGGCTGAGGATGAGGACGGCTATCGCCACCGCGAGGAAGAACGCCGCCTTGCCATCGAAAAGGCGCTTGCCGAGGGCACGCCCGAAGGCAACCTGCGGGCCAATCAATTGGCGATCGACCAATTAAAAGACGCCGGCGCGCATGGCGCCGACCGCAGTCCCGATTATGCGTCCAGGCTGACGGGCCTCCAGAATGCGCGCGACCAGCTGATAGCGGCTTCGCCGCCTGCGAAGGAAGGCAAGCCGCCTGCAGTCAGCCCGCCCGGCCCTGCCAACGCCGCATCGCCGGATGCAACGTCATCGGTCCCGCCCGACGTGGTCGCGGTTTTCCGGGCAGCGCAGCTCGCGGGTGGGGACAATGCGCGACAGGGTCACGGCGTTTCCGCCGCCGCCGTCGCGCAAGCGGACATTCCGTTGCGCGGATGAATTCTAGGTCGCGCCGGCAGCTTTGCACGTCGCCAGCGTCTGTTTAAGGTAGGCCTTGTCCTTCACGAAGCGCGCAAGCTCTTGCGCTTCCGCCATGCCGAAGTCCTGATTTTGCCGGCTGCCCGAATAGCCAAGCGCGTTGCCCAGCTTCACCGCGATATCGAAGGCTTTCCGTGCGTCCGCCTCGAAAATCTTCGCATAGGCGGCGTTACCTGCGTCGAGATTGTCGCCGCGCGCAACACCATTCGCGACGTAACATTTCATCGCCAGCTCATATGCCATCCGATTTGCGCGGGTTACCGCGTCGTCCTGCGCGGCGGCCGTGCCCGCGCAGAGCGCAAAGGCACAGGCCGCCGGCAGGGCAGCCATACGCACTGCCGTTCGAAATCTTCCAGACATGGCCGCCCGCTAGTGCTTGCCTTTGAAGACGAACTTGGTGACGACGACGCCGACAACGCTGCTCGCCGCGCCGCTTGCCGCGCCTTCGATGATCTTTGCCAATAACTTCTTGAAGTTATCGTCGGTGTGATCGTCGTGATGGTGGTCCGTTGTCACAGCGTAGACTTTGCCGTGCTTCGTGTGAGCTTCATATTTATGCGCCATGTGCAGGTCCTCGCCCCGGTAATTGGCAAGGAATTTGTAACACTATGAGGAATTCGGTTGCGCCATTGGCGGCGATCTTCCAAGAGTGAACGCATGTTTCCTTCCATGGATAGCTGTAAGCGGCGCGATCCGCAGATTCTCGATTTTGTTAGATTGGCTGCGCCTTTCGGCGGCCCCCCGGCTTGCAACACTATTCCTCATAGTGTTGCAGCACCTGGAATAGGCCGATGAACGGGTCCAATCAGATCGCACTGTTCGATCATGACGGCGGGCGCAAATATCTTTGCGCAAGTGAACTGCCGCGATTCCTCGATGCGGCGCGCCGCGCCGATACGCTGACCTGCACCTTCTGCCGGTTGCTTGCCTTCACCGGCTGTCGCATCAGTGAAGCGCTGGCATTGACGCCCGACCAGCTGGACCCGGCGACGGGCCGCGTGGTCTTTCGCACCCTGAAGCGGCGGCGGCAGGCCTTCCGTGCCGTGCCCGTCCCGGCCGACCTGATGGCGGCTTTGGTCCGCCTGGCCGATGGCCGCGCACCGGGCGAGCGGCTATGGCGCTGGTGCCGACAGACCGCATGGCGGCATGTCAAAGCCGTCATGGAGGACGCGGGCATTACCGGGTCGCAAGCCATGCCGAAGGGCTTGCGGCATGGTTTCGGTGTCGCCAATGCGGAGGAGAACGTACCGATGGCGACCACACAGAAATGGCTCGGCCACGCCAAGCTGGAAACCACCGCCATCTACCAGCAGGCAGTGGGCCGCGAGGAAACCGCCTTTGCACGGCGACTTTGGCGCAGCTGGCGATGCTGAAAGATAAATTAGCTCTTTGACCGGTCGATCTTACGTCTCATGGATGCCGCCAGCCTTTCCAAGTCCCGATATGACACTTCTGCCTTGCCGGTCGGTGGCACCAGTACGCCGGTCGTTTCCACTTCTTCAGCCCACTTCCGGTTTCGGTCGCGGCGCGACGGAAGCTCGAAGTCTTCTGGAATTTCACCGCCGCATTTTAAATGGTACCGGAGGGCGTTGTAGCCCTTCTGGTCCAGGCGCCGGTAGTCCCCTTCGAACAGTCGCCCGACCCACGGCTGGTAATGCCGCATGAAGAAGCTCATTGGCGTATCGTCCGGCAGTTTATCCTTCTCCCATAACGCTGGAGGCACTTTAGGCAACGGCGGAAGATCAGGATGGGTCATTCGACGGCGCAGCGCTGACACACGCCGTTCTGCCTCCCTCAGCACAGCCGACAATCCTCCCGGCGTTTCGGCGGTCAGCTGTGCAATCCATTGGTCATTGTCTTGCATTTTTCTTGGAAGTCGAAAGTCAGCGCCTGGGTGCGCGCCCTCCCATTTCTGGTAAGCCGAGTACAGGCGAGCGTCGAGACTATAAAGGACACCTGTTGTAAATCCGTTTCCCAACCATGGCCCATAAACTCGTGCGATAAACTGTGGTGGTCGCTCCTTGAATTTTCGACCGTCAGCCCAAAGGACGGGCGCTTTGACTGGCAATGGGGGAATATTCTTCGGCGACGGTGGCACATTCGACAGTGGGTCTTTAAATTCGGTCACTTTCTTCGCCAGCACGGCAAGCTTCGCCCGCGCGACATCGGAAATGACTACGTTTGGATCATCAGCCAAAACTTTGTCCAAGCGTGCGATCAGATCGTCGGCATTATCCGAAGGGGAAGCTTTGTCTGTATTCTCTTCGCCGATATCTATCTCTCTGTCCTATGTATCCGCCATTCCATGGCCGACGATAGCCGCCTCAGTTGCTTGACCATTGCTCTTCCGCCGCCGAGTTCGTTTTCGCGGCCCGCAAATAGCTGCTCCAAACGCCTGTCGTTCATCTCCGCTATCGTTGGAAGATCGACATCGGCCGGAATTTCATTTCGCCGCAACCAATTAGACAGCGCCGCGTACCAGGCATGATCGAGCCTGCCGACATCTTTACGCGTCATTTGACCGACCCACGGCTCATAGACGCGTTTGAAAAAACTGACTGGCGTATCGCCCTTGAGACGATCCTTTGCCCAAAGCGCCGGCGCCTTCTTAGGCAGCGGAGGGCGGTCGGGCCTGCCCCTTTCATCCACTACCTGCGCCACGGCAACGAGTTTGTCGCGTGTCGCTGAGGAAATCTCAGCCTTTGGATTGCTCAAAAGCAGCTCGTGCAGTCGAGCCACTAATCCATCGACGCTATTCAAAAGGTCTTCGTCTGTTTTTTCTTCAGCCAGAAATACTTCTCATTTAGGTCTTTGAACGACATCCGCTGTTGTCTTGCCCATATTCATCTTTCCGCTCCCTCGACGGATGTCTCCAACGCCCCATTGTACAGCTCAGACTCAGATACGAATAAGAAGATTCTGTTACGATTGAAGCATGCATAATGAGTTTATGGTAGTGTTTCATTTGAGGCGCAGCCGCGTGCCGCTTTCGACGGCGACATGGTTTCTCAGCGCGATCAGCCCTTCGAGCGCGCCACGCGTAAATCCGTCCAGCAGGCGCTCGTAGAACTTCAGGGCAATCTCATGCTGCCCGGCAGCGATCAGCATGTTGATCGACTCGAAGGTCCGCTTGCGCAGCGAGCGGTCCCGTCGAAAATCGGCGCTCATCGCCGCTTCCACTTCGCGCATCGCGGTATCGATCTTCGACGCCTCGATCTCGTAGTGGCTGTCGATCACCTTGAGATCGCGCTTCTGCGTCGCCACCAGCTTGCCGAGCTCCAGGGCGCTGCCAATCAGCCCGACATAGACAGTGAAATGGTCAAGCCCGGCTGGAATCGCCGTTGCGCTGACCGCCCTGCGGCCGCGCTCGCGCGCCGCCATCAAGATCGTTCCCGTGCTGTCTTCAATCTCGCCCATCAGTCACCTGCCGTCAGTTCAAGAAGCTGCTTTCCTTCCAACAGCGCGCAGGCCAGCCGGAATGCGCGGTCCTTCTGCTCGGGCGCGGCGATATCGTTTGTCCGGCCAAGCGCCGCCAACTCGCTTTCCAGCTTCGCCGCAATCGCCAGCAGCCCGTCGAACTGCGGCAGGATGCGGGTCTTAAGCACCGCCTGAAACATGCGGAAATCGCCCTTGGCTGCCGTCGCGTTGGCTTTCAGTTTGCCCTCGACTTCCTTCAACTGCCGCAGGATTTTGCTCTGGTTGATGGCGTGATGGATCAATAGGCCCGCGCTCACAGCCAAAGCGGCCGGGCCGGAGATCTGGCCGTTCAGCCCGCGCGCCAGCGTGATACCGGCGCCGCGGCAGTAATTCAGCCGCTCGGCAACGCGCCGCTGCCGCTTCATGCTTGGGGCGCTGCCACGGAGCAGCTTGCTTTCGCCCACCGCGATAGAAGCATAGTCGATGGCGAATGGCGCAAGCGCGCCCTCAGCCTTCGTCAGCAGGTAGGCCATCTTGCCCCGCGCGAGGTCCACAGCCTTGGCCGCGTCGTTATAAAGGCGGATTCCCGCCTTCCAGTTGCTGCGCGTCAGGGCATCGCCTTTCCGCAGCAATTCCTCGATCCTGGCCGTGTTCTTGCGCGCCCATGCCGCCGCAAGCTCGGCGTCGTCGGCGCGGAACACTTCGAGCCGCGAAAATGCGGAAAGGCTGTCGCCAAGCCTCTCGCGCAAGGTGCGTAGCCGCTCCAGCGACATGAGATTCGATGCTCGCACCGGCTTGCGGCCGTCAGGCGCAGCCGGAAGAAGTTTCGTGATGAGAAAAATCAGCCCACAACCAACAAACACGGCGAAAACGATCTTGCCACCGCCGAGAAGCACAATGACGATAGGAACCAGCGCAAGGATCGCAACACTCAGCCAAAGCGGAATCTCGCCCTGCGTCTTGGAATCGTCGTTCGCCGTGCTCATCCCATCCTCCTGTTACCGTTCAAAGTCCTGCTCGCGCGTCAACTGCCGCTCCTCGGCGTGGGATGGGTGCATCCCTTTGCCCCACGCCTCGTCGAACGCTGAGCGCCGTTCGCCCAACCCGTCATGGACGGTGCGCCGGTCCTCCGGCGATCTCTCCTTTTCCACTTCCATCACCGGCGCGGCGGTCACGACCCGGCCGAACCACGCCTCCTCGAACAGCTTCTGCCTTATGTCCTGGACGGCTTGGCGCGCTTCGTGGACGAAGAACGCGCCGAGACCGCTATCCTGCCGCCCGCTCATCTAGCTCCCTCCAAGGCCGTGTTCGGCCAGCACGGTTTGCGCATCGACATCGCCTGCGCCGGGCACGGCGATGGAGACGAACTCGCGCTTGTCCGCGCCGCCGGCAGCGGACGGCGGCAGCGCATAGCCGAACATCTTGGCGAAGACGCCGCGCAGCGGCAGCACGCAGATCGAAAGCAGCGCCGTTGCGATCCACAGGCCGAGGCAGAGGCCGCCCAGCGCGTCGAGATGCAGGACGCCGACAACGGCAATTGCGCCAGTCGCCATGAAGAAGGCGCGGATGCCATACCGCGCCACGGCGACGGCCGTATGCAGGAGCAGGTACGCCGCCCAGATGATCGCCAGTGTCGCCAGCCCGCCGACGGGCAGGAAGAAGCCAAGAATCGCAACAACACCTGTCAGGCAGGCGAAGGCGCGAAAGCTGCCGCTGTCTTTGTTCATCATGGCATATCTCCTATGGCTGCTTGAATTTGACAGGCGTCCAGCACGCCCCGCTGCGCGAGAACCGGCGATTGGCTTGCAGGAGCAGCCCGGTCACCACGAAGTGGTTGCGCGGCCCGCCCTGGCGCAGTCCATTGGCGAAGTCGCTGGGCATAACCGTGTAGTCGCTTACTTCCGACCAGCCGCCGCCCGCCGTATCGCTCTGCCCGCTGCTGGTGCCGGTCGACCAGCCACCGCCGACGGAACGCGAATGGCTGGTGCCTTTCTGCCGTCCCGCACTGACATTGAATGAGATGCTGTGCTGTCCTTCGGCACTATAAGAACCGCCCACGCTGCTGCCCCGATTGTCGCCGCGACTGGTGCCGCGCTGCATGCCCCAATTGCCGCTGTGTCCGTCGCTGGTCTGGCTGCTCTCGCCGAACGACCAGCTGCGGTTCGACCGCCGCTGGACGGACTTGCCGATCAGGTCCGCCGCCCATTGGTTGGTGCGGTGGCAGCTATTGGCGTGGAAGATTTTCGTCTGGAAATTCCCCAGCAGCGCATCGATGCGGTCCTGCGGATGCGTCCCGCCGACGCTCGCATAGAGCGACGGCAGGTTCTGCGTGATATAGACCGTCGCCGCCCGTGCCGAGCGGGCCGTGCTCAGGAACTCCATGTCATAGGGCGAGACGAAGAATTGCGCCTCGTCGGCGAACAGGAAGATCGGCCGCGCCTGCCCTGACGGCCCGCGCCGTTCCGCCGCTTTCTGCCAGAGATACTTGACGAGCATCTGGGCGACATAGCCCGCCTGCTCGAAACGCTTTAGCGGCAAGTCCATCACCAGCACGACGCCGTCATGCGTCACCTCGGGCGTGATATTGGTGCCCGTGCAGAACAGCGTATGCAGCGGCCCCTTGAGAAAGGGGCTCAGCTCCGTCGATAGCGTGATGATGATGTTGGAGCGCGTCTTGGGATCGAGCCGCCCGAACGTCTGCCCGAAATAGCTGACGAGCAGCTTGGCCTCGCGCTCCGGCAGCGGGATCTTCGGCTTGTCGAAAAGCCGCCGCATGGTCGAATAGCAGGTGGACCATGTTTGGAAATCGGGATCGCGCGCCTGTTCTTCGGAGGTCGGCACCGAGTGAATGAGTTGCAGCAATTCATCCAGCCGCACCGTCCCATAGGCATGGTACAGGCTGGCGATCGCGTTGGAGAGCAGTTCGCGGACGGCTTTCAGCCAGAAGTCTGTCCGCTCGCTATCGCCACCGTTCTTGCCTTGGGCGACCTGCAGCAGGTGCATCAGCGTATGCACCGCATTGTCCACCAGCCCGCCGCCGAGTTCGGGCGGCAGGTGCAGCAGGTAGTCGAGGACGTTGAGCCGGTAGCGGCCCGACGCGTCGAAGCGGATGACGGAATTCGCGCGGCCGGTGGCTTGCGCATAGGCTTGCCACCGCGCGGCCTCGTCCGGCTTGGCGCAGCAGACGAGGCCGCCGAACCCGGCGCGCAAATAAGTTTGCGCGACGGTGCTGCCGCTGCCGCTCGTCTTGCCGCTGCCGGTGCCGCCGAAAATGGCGACATGCTCAAGGCAATCGCCCAGCGTGAGGCTGTCGCTTGTTGCGCTCGAAAGCGAGACGAGCGGCGCGTCGAGGCTCCAGCATTTGGGGGCGACGACGCGGGTTGGCGTGCTGCGGCGCAGGATGTTCATGGGAAGAACGGCCGAGACGCACTATGGAAAGCGGCGGTTAGAACGGCACTGAGGACCGCACCGGCCACACGGCCGAGCAGCGAAATAAGTAGTCTTCGTTGAGGCATTGGTGCCACTCCCGTTGCGAGCGCCTATTGATCGGAGTGCGTTCGCTGACTGACGGATGTTGGCCGAAAAGTGTTAATTTCGCGTATCTCGTGTACCGTTCAATGTATGTTAGGGTTGTGTCTGTACCTTTGCCCAATCGAAGCAGATTCGTTGGGATCAAAGATGCGCTATGTGGCAGATTTCTTGGTCATGACCGCCGCGACCGCCATAGGTACGGTGCTGGCCATGATTTTCTTGTATTATTTCTAACGCAAAGAATAGCGAAGGACAGGCGACTTATAGCTCTTTTTTTCCCGTGCGTCGCTGCATGGCGGAAGCTAGACGCTTTAGTTCTCTAAATTTGGCGCTATCGTCTGCCTGCCTATCAAGTGTTCGTTCGCGCACTTGGAACTGATCCAGAAGTCGATCATTCATCTCGCTTACCGTCGGTAAATCGATATCTGCCGGAATTTCGTTTCGCCGCAGCCAATTTGAGAGCGCGGCATACCAAGCATGATCAAGCCTCCCAACATCCTTGCGCGTCATTCGTCCGACCCACGGCTCATAAACACGCGCAAAAAAGCTAGCGGGGGTGTCACCCGGCTTTCGATCCTTTGCCCAAAGCGCAGGCGCTTTGGTAGGCAATGGGCGCTGCTCGGAGAGCGGTGAGGGCTCAAGCAAATGCCGAATGGGCGATGGCAATGTCCGACGCACGTAGCTAGAGATCGGTGTGTCGGGGTTATCGGTCGCAAACTTGTCAAGCGAGGCTAGCCATTCCTCGATGCTCTCGCGGCGCTTCTCTAAATTTGTTTTGTCGTTGCCGATAACGCCTTCAGAAATGACTTCGAATGCAAACTCAACAAATGAATTTAGCTTGCGTACAGGATACCGGACTTTGTCCAGTTCGGCAATTTGTTCGTTGAGGGTCGCGTTTTTTTTGCTTCGCCGATCAATTCTTCCGGCCGCTTTGTCACTTGGTTGGTTATCGCCATGAAATTTGGCGAACTGCAACATATTGCGGTCGAATGCGGTACGTCGAAACTTATCGCTATACGTTCGATAGTCGCTGAGCAGGCAACCGCCGACTACTAAACACTTCGAAGCTAGTTGCGCAGCTTGTTCAGCCGACAAAGCATCTGAATTTTCGGGAACTTCATTAGGAGAGCTATTGCAACGAACAAGGCACAAAATCTCGTCCTGCGCGTAACGTGTGACTTTCAGCAACACGTCGAGCAGATCAGGAATGCTTTCGTCTTTCTGCAATTTTTTCGCGCGAAAGCTTAGGTACTTGTCCCAGACTTTTGCCCCAATGAATTTTCTCGCAACCGAATCCGAAACGCCGAGCAATCGATTTAACGGCGTTCCAAATTCTTTACTCAGCTTGCTGTTGAATTGAATCGCCGCTTCGTCGCGGAGCATGAGGCGCAAAACATTCAGGCCCGGCATTGCGGTGTTGAAATTGGCTAAGGCTCGGCTAGTTGCTCGATCATGTGAGAGGTAGGCCGCAAGTTCGGCAGCGGTCGGCGTCCTATGCCATTTGCTAAGGGTTTCAATTTCCTCCCAAAAGAACGCGGCGAGATACCCGTCAGCACCGCTTGGCTCCTGCGCATCGCTGTTGATGGGAAATGGCGGCGAACGCGGCGGTCCGCCGAATATTTCCTCAAGGCATGTGCGGAAGCCGGGTACGGCCAAAGCCCGTGCGATCAGCGCTTCGTCGCTTCGGACGAAGTCGGCGGGTAGATGGGATGCCAGCGCTTCATTGATGAAGGCAATTGTTTTTTCGACCGCATCGGCGGCAGCGTCCGCCTTGGCGGAGGTGAGCGCTGCCCGGGCTTTGGCGACCCATTGCTTTGCCGCCGCGATGGTCTCGGCGGCATAGGTAAATTGAATTACGCTGGCGATCTCCTGCGGGCGTGCGACGGCCAGCGCGGGTCGCGGGAGACGCAATTCAAATGGCGCAACGCTGGTCATGAACCGGGCGGCTTCCAAAAAAGATGAGTCGGCAGCGTGATTCTAGCTAATGCCCGGATGGAATTGACAGATTCCGCCCGGACAAAAGTTACTGGCCGCGTTAAGAGTTCTTTAACGAAGTGGGGCCGGGCCGCCTTTGCGAAATCGCAATGGAAGCGAAAAAAAAGGATTACGTGCGACCCCGCGCGTGCATTTCCCCTTGGGGGCTTCTACCTAGTGTCCTGAACCAGAAGTTCGCTATCTTTTGTCACGGCTTGGCCGGTGCGTTGTAGCGGCAGAACCTCTCGATAGAAGCGAGGATGTCGTCTGCGGACTTCGTCCACCGGAAGGGTTTTGGACTGGCGTTGTGTTTGTCGATGAAGGATGAGATGTCGGCGCGCAACGCTGCGACGCTTCGATAGACGCCACGCCTGATCTTGTTGCCGGTTATGAGAGCGAAGAAGCGCTCGACCTGATTGAGCCAAGATGCGCTTGTCGGTGTCAGATGCACATGCCAGCGCGGCCGTTTGGCGAACCATTTGCGCACCATCGGCGTCTTGTGAGTGGCGTAGTTGTCCATGACCAAGTGAACGTCGAGATCGGCCGGCACGGCGGCTTCGATCTCGTCGAGGAAGCTGCGGAACTCGGCTGCGCGGTGGCGGCTGTAGCATTTGCCGATGACATGGCCCGTGGCGATGTCCAGAGCCGCAAACAACGACGTGGTGCCGTGCCGCTTGTAGTCGTGGGTCCTTCGTGCCGGTTGGCCCGGCCGCATCGGCAGCATCGGCTGGCTGCGGTCGAGCGCCTGGATCTGGGACTTCTCGTCCACGCACAGCACGATGGCGTGCTGCGGCGGCGAGACATAGAGGCCCACCACGTCGCGCACCTTGGACACGAAGTTCGGGTCGGTCGAGAGCTTGAACGTCTCCATCCGGTGGGGCTGCAAGCCGAAGGCGCGCCAGATGCGCTGCACGCTGGAGACCGACACGTTGCTGGCCTTGGCCATGCCGCGCGAACTCCAATGCGTGGCATTGGCAGGCATGCTCTCCAGCGTCTTGACGATGACCGCTTCGATGCGCGCATCGTCTATGGAACGTGGCGCACCTGAGCGCGCCTCGTCGTGCAAGCCGTCTATGCCCTGCGCAAGGAAGCGGCGTCGCCATTTGCCGACCGTCGAGCGGTCCAGGCCCAGCGCCGCCGCGACCTGCTTGTCGTTCTGTCCGCTGTCCACGCAGGCCAGGACGATCCGCGCCCGCAGCGCCAAGGCTTGCGCCGTTTTGCGCCGCGAGGATAGCGACACAAGCTCCGAACGCTCTTCAGCGCTCAGCTCCAGCCCTGAAACTTGCCGACCCGCCATCCGTCCGCTCCCGCTTCGCTTCCAGAAAAGCATGAGGGCCAAGCACGAATCTAACGCGAATCTATGGTGGCGAATTTGTGACTCAGGACACTAGTCGCGGTCCGGCACGGTGATCGTCACCCGCTCGATGATCGGGTCCGTCGGCGCCGGGGCCTTCGGCCAGACCCGCGCCGAATATTGCCGCACGAAGGTTACCTGCCGGCGCGCCAGCTTCTGGCGCAGCTCGCGCAGGTTCCGCCCTTCGACGACGATGATGCAGTCCGGCAGGAACAGACGGATCTCCTCGTCGGCCACGAACCCCATCCGCATGAGGAACCGGTAGCCGAACTCCATCCCCTCCGGCACATCCGTGCCGTCAATCCAGCGCGCGATCTCGCACGTCTCCCCGACATTGCCGCTGGGTAGGTAGCCATAGGCCCGGTATTCGTGCGGGTCGGGCGTGGCTGCATCGGGCGCGCTTGCCGCCGCCTCGGGGGTTGCCCGCCCAAGGCGGTCGGTGAAGCTGGGGCGGGAGCCCCCGCCGAACACGCGGTCGAAATCGTTAGCGCTCAAGGGGGACCTCCGGGATAGGGGTGGGCCGTTTGAATTGCGAGGTGATGCCTTCCGCCATGTCGTGCAGGCGCAGCAGGAAGTCGGCGAGCTTGGCCGGATCGCGCCGCTGGTAGCGCGCCGCTTCCTCGTAAAGCCCCGCCCGTTTCTTGACCGCAACCCATTGAGTGAGGCGGTCTTTCAGGTAGGCATAAGCATGCTCGATATGGCGCGCGATGCCGAGGTTGGGCTGTGCGAGCCGCTTGATCCCCTGCGCTTCCAGCGTCCGGTGATCGATCCGCGCCGCCGATCCGGCATCGGCGAGCGCCCGGTTGGCATAGTCCTGCCAGCCCTTGCGCCAGATATTCACATTGCGCAGCGCCTCGGCCATCGCGAGCGCTTCCTTGTGATGCGGCGCCCCCGTGTCGTTGAACCGCTTGCGCGCTTCCGCCACGACCCGGGCGACATCCTCGCGTTCGTTCCAGTCGCGGTTCTTTTTGCGTGCGAACCCCGTCGCGGTACTCGGGTCGAGAGGACGCATCGTTAATAGAATATGAGCATGCGGCTGTTTTATGCCGTCGGTCGCCAGCGGTTCATGGATCGCCACATCCGCGATCATTCCCCTGGACACGAAATGGTCGCGCGCAAACCGCGTTACAAGGTCGATCTGCTGTGCGCGCGTCAGTTCACGCGGCAGCGAGAGTTCGACTTCCCGGGCAAGCTGGGAATTCACTTGCTTTTCAGCACGTTCAACCACGTTCCAGAGGGCCTGTCGGTCAAATACCCAGGCGGGTGCCCCCTCCGGTGCAAGGATGTGGTTATGAATGACGGCGTTTTCGAACTCGAACCATTTGCCCTGCGACTGGTCGTAAAGTTTTTCGCCCGAGCGATAAGCAGCTGCCGCCACCGCCGATCTGCGCGTAGCGCCGCCAGACCTGGCAACTCTGCCAAGCGAACGGGACAGCACCTTGAGGCGAAGGTGGTAGATCGCCACTAGCCGCAACTCCTTTAACCCCGCCTGCCGAACGAAGTAAGAAGTAAGTAGCTCAACCGCTATGGGTGCACTTATACATTGCTACGCAACGTGCGTTTTCAAGTACTCGCTTTCAGGTTGAGCAAAAGTTGATGTATTCGCGTCGGACTGGTGCATCGAGCACACACCCGAGCGAGGGGGACTTGGAGGGGTTCGCGCCAACCCCTGTGACCCGGCGATCCGCCGCCATTCCCATTTTGGCGGAGCGGGCAGTACGCCTTCCCGCACCCTTGCGCTTGGGTTCGGGCCATCCAAGACCGGCCTCTCGTTTCGAGAATGGCGATGCCAGTCAGGCGCACTCGGTCCCGCCGCTACGCGACTCCTACGGGTGCGCCACTGCGTGCGCCTCGCGGCGCTGACTGGCAGGGCGATCCGGCGCGTCCCGCCTGCGCTGTTGCGCAGGCTCCTAGCAGCCTCCGGTCGAAGGAATGCGAAATTGCCCGACTGCGTTCCGGCGCGACGTGCCACCGCGCCGGTCCGGCACGTGAGCTCTGCGTCAAAGTTCGGATTGCTACAGCCCCTCGCACGGTCACGCTCGACTCCTTGCGGTTCTTCGCACGCCGCAGTCACGCAATCGGCCATGCTAGGCGAATGTCATTGTTGTCTATATTTTTACAATCCTCTATTGCTGTGTGGGTATTATAGGACTCATTTTATTTCAGCGGCATTCATAGCCGCCACCGGCGATTTCAAACGCAAACACGATGTGGGCTTCATGGATGATTTCTCGGATATCGCGCCGCCTCCACCTGCTAATACCATGCTTACCGCCATGCAATTGCAGAGCGGGCCGCCCATCGACCCGCTGACGCGCATTCTCACCTACACAGCCGACGACTGGGAAAAGTTCATCGACGAATGGGCGACACACGGTTTGAAGAAACCGAAGTACAAGGCCGTCAAGCGCTTCTCAGGTTCGAATGATCGCGGCATCGACATTGCCGGGTTCATGCATAAGTCGATGCTGAAAGGTGCCTGGGATAATTATCAGTGCAAGCACTATGACCACCCGCTTCACCCCGGCGATGCTTGGCCCGAGATTGGCAAGATACTCTGGCATTCATTTAAGGGGCACTACGTTCCGCCGCGCGCCTACTACTTCGTGGCGCCGCGCGAGTGTGGCACGACGCTAAGCCAGTACCTTGCCAACGCGCCTGTGCTGAAGGCAAAGGTGCTGGAGGTATGGGACGCTAACATTCGCGAACACATCACCAAGACTCAGCCCGTGCCACTTGAAGGTGCGTTCGCAGTGTATGTGAACGCGTTTGACTTTTCGATCTTTCAGGCGAAGACCGTCCGGGAGATCATAGAGCAGCACAAAGCTACGCCGTATTTCCTGTCACGTTTTGGGGGCGGCTTGCCACCGCGGCCAAAGCCGGGCGCACCGCCAGTCGAAATCGACGACGTGGAAAGCGGTTACATCACGAAGTTGCTGGTTGCCTATTCCGAACGGCTTCAAAAGCCGGTGACCGCCGCTGCGGAACTCACGCAAAAGCTGGCACAACATTTCCGACGCCAGCGCGAAGCATTTTACCATGCCGAATCACTTCGCGTGTTCGTACGCGATAAGGTCGAAGCGGGCACGTTTGAAAATCTCCAAGACGAGATTTACAAGGGCATCATTGACACGCGCGACGCAGCGTATAGCGATCAGCTTGAGCGTCTGGTTGCGGTGACCGACCGGGCGCAGATTCTACCGCTTACTGCCCACCCGCTGGTTCACAACACTTTTGCTGAGGATAAGCACGGCATCTGCCACCAGCTAGCAAATGACGAACGGATTACATGGACGGAGTGACAGCAGACAGACTGACACTGACCTTCAACGGTCCGCTGGAGGCCGGTGTGCGCGCCGTTGCCGTTTTAGCTGCCGCGTTTCCGCGCTCGTTCGACCTTCAGCGCCTGACGGCGCTCGATTATTTGCTTGTCAGGACGGAACAGCTGGGCGGCCCTGAGGACCTACACCCTTCAACGCCGCTTAAGACCCCGGCTACTGAAGTGCGACGTAAGCTTGTGCAGCAATCGTTGTTGTTGATGATGGCGCGTGACCTTGTCGTGCGGCAGCCGCATGCGGACGGTATTCGTTACCGTGCTGGCGAGACGGCTTCGTTCTTTCTGAATTCGCTACAAACACCTTATATGGATGCTCTCAAGGAGCGTGCGCGTTGGTTGGTGACGTATCTTGCTGACTATACCGATGCTGATTTCGATGAGCTGATGCGCCGCTTTTTCGATAGCTGGATAATGGAATTCCAAGCCGTCGAGAATAGTCTGGGGGTCGAATGACCGCCCTTGGATTGCGTATTCGCCACCTAACTTTCATGGGGCCGGTGCGACTACCCGCCACCATGGAATTTGGTGCCGGGCTTAATGTGATCTATGGCGCGTCGGACACCGGTAAGTCCTTTATCGTCGATAGTATCGACTACATGCTGGGTGGTAAGGGGCCGTTGCGCTACTTTACCGAGCGGGATGGATACGACCGTATCTTACTCGCCCTCGAAACGCTGGCGGGAGAAAAGTATACGGTTCAGCGCAGCGTCGATGGCGGTGCATTCTTGCTCTTCCAGGGTCTTCACTTCGAGAAGGCACCAGAAGGCCAAGGCATACCGCTGTCTGACACACATAACGAAAAGCGGACCGACAACCTGTCGATGTTCCTGCTGGAAAAGATTGGGTTAGCGGGAAAACGCATTCGTAAGAATGCGCGATTGGAAACCCAAAGTTTGAGCTTTCGCAACCTAGCCCGACTTGTGATCGTGAACGAAGAAGAGATAATCCAAAAACGCTCGCCGCTGTCAGACGGCAACTACACCGCAGACACAGCTAACACATCCGCATTCAAGCTTCTGATTACCGGCATGGACGATTCGGCGCTGACTGCGACACGCACCGCCAGCGCCGAAGAGAATTCGCGCGAGGGTCAGCTCGAATTGCTCGACCAGCTTATCACCGACATGAGACGCCAGGTGAAAGAATTGGCGGGCGCACCTTCAGAACTCGAAGCCCAGCTCGAAAAACTCGATGCATCCATTGCGGAACGTGGACAACAATTGGCTAGGGCCGAAACCCAAAAAAGTCATTGTCGGTTGAATCGGTTGATGATTCCGTTGCTTCGTGATTCGGAGGCATTGGGATGCGGAACAACCTGTTTTGGCTGAGCGACGAGCAATGGCTTCGGATCGAGCCGCACTTGCCGACGGACGTGCGCGGCAAAGATCGTGTGGACGACCGTCGCGTAATCAGCGGCATCCTACATGTCTTGAAGAGCGGCTGCCGGTGGTGCGACTGCCCGCCGGAATACGGCCCCCATACGACAATCTACAATCGCTTCGTGCGCTGGGCCGAGCGCGGCATCTGGGAGCGGCTGTTCCGCAAATTGGCGGAGCGCGGACGATCCACCGATACCCAGATGATCGACTCGACGCATGTCAAAGCCCACCGCTCGGCATCGGGCGCAAAAAGGGGGAGCTTAAGCAGGCGATCGGCCGCTCGCGCGGCGGGCGAAACACGAAAATCCACGCAATCGCAGATGCTAAGGGCCGTCTTCTTTCCATCCTCCTGACCGGCGGCCAGGCGCACGATTGCCCGCCGGCCCAGCGTCTCATCCGCCGAAGCAAGATCGCCAAGAAGCTGCTCGGCGACAAAGCCTACGACAGCGAAGAACTGCGATTATGGCTGACGGCGCGCGGCACCAAGCCCGTCGTGCCCAACAGATCGAACCGCAAGCAGCCCTTCAGCTTCGACAGAAAATCCTACAAGCAGCGACACAAGATCGAGAACGCCTTCTGCCGCCTCAAGGACTTCAGGCGCATCGCCACACGCTACGACAGGCTCGCCAGAAACTTCCTAGCCTCCGTATGCCTCGTCGCTGCTATCGTGTGGTGGACTTTATGAGTCTGGACCCTAGTTCGGAGGCGCAGTATCGCGAAGCCTCCGCCAAGCGTCGTGACTTACTGACCCGGCTGGATGAAGGCAACAATCGGCTGACCGAGATTACGAATCTGTTGGATCGCTTTAACCTGCTGGACGACCATTACAGCTCTGACCTGGAGCGCCTCAAGGGAATCGAGGAAGCCGGCAGCCTGTTCTCCGCGCTGGCGGAAACCGCCTGTCCGTTGTGCGGCGCATTGCCAGAGCATCATCGTCTCAAAGAAGAATGCGACGGGAATGTAGATGCAGTCGTGGCGGCTGCGCGAGCTGAGGCTGCGAAGATCCAGCTTCGGCAATCGGAGTTGCAGGACACGATTTCCAACCTTGAGAAAGAGCAACGGTCGTTCGAGCGCCGACTTCCAAAAATCGAAGCGGATTACCACGCTGCGGCGCAGCAGATCGAGACGCTGCTAGCGCCCAATCTGCGTCAGCTTCGTAGCGGTTACGGCCAACTCGCGGATAAAAAGGGGGAAGTTCGCGAGGCGCTGGGCTTCCATAAAACCCTGAAGGATTTGGAAGACCGCAAGGTCAGGCTGCTCGCCGAAGAGGCCGCGAATGGAGGGGCGGGCTCTGTCGATGTTGGGCTTCCCTCCACCGTAGTAGATGCATTCGCTACCGAAGTTCTTGCTATTCTCAAAGCATGGCATTTCCCAAATGCCGACCGCGTTCACTTCGATCTGAAAGCGAAGGACTTGGTCATAAACGGCAAGGATCGCATTTCTTACGGAAAAGGTATGCGCGCGATCACGCAGGCCGCGTTCAGCGTCGGATTAATGGAGTTCTGCCGCAAAAACGATAAACCCCACCCAGGTTTTTTGATCCTCGATTCGCCGCTGTTGTCCTATCGCAAGCCCGACAATCAGGAAGATGATCTGCGTGGCACGGATTTGAACACTAAGTTTTACACTTATCTGCAAGCGCTAAGCGCCAACGAGCAGGTCATCATCGTAGAGAACACCGACCCTCCGGCGGCTATACAGGCATTGCCGCAAGCGACAAAATTCACCGGCAAAGATGGTGTGCCGAGGTTCGGCTACTTTGAGCGAGTGACGCCCACGCCGTTAGTCGGTCAACACGAGTAATCGCATCTTCTCTCTATAGTGCATTAGGTGCCCGTTGACGCGCTCCATGTCGGTTTTTAATTCAGCCCATTTTGGAAATTTCTGCTGAATGTCTTGCGGATCAATCACAAGCTCACCGCTCACTTTCCCAAGCTCGTAGTCATACCACCGCCGGAAACGCGCCTGCCATTTTGTCAAATGTGGCCGCAGACCATCGTTCAAGACCTCTATCGACAGTTTGATGATCTTCTGCGTGCTGCCATGCCGAACCTTGTTGACGGGCACGGACTTTATGAGGTCGCGAGTGACGGAAAAGAATGTATGCCAGCTATCATAAATCTCCGCGATCACGTCATGTTCAAAATCAATTGGCAGGCCGATCTTTCGAGTGCTGAGTTCGACCCATATTGAGTAGGCGACCTGTCGATCGGTCATGTTGGGTTTGAGCGTGAGTTTTCCCGTACCAACCCCGATTTCAGCGCGGTCTATCTCGAAGTTTTTCCAGGCCGCGCTTCCGTAGTACCAGCGCCATAAAAAATAGATGACGACGCCGACAATCAACGCCAACCCGACCCAAAAGCTGACTTGGATCGAGAGTGACCAGTCGGGCTGCAGGCTCACTGAAAAGAGCCCGAGTCCGGGTGATGGCGTCGCGCCGGTCATAGCGTTGCCAAGAGGTTATTGACCACACGCTCAGACGCGCTGTTGAGACGCTTGAAGATTTGTTCAGGGCAATTCCACTCCATCGTGTCCCCCACATGTCACATCTCGCCATCGTCCAAGTAGACGCACGCCGTATAGAACCCATTTACATTGGCGCTCTGCACTTATCTATGGCAAATTGCACGAATCGAATGCTCAATACTATTAGTTGCGCGCATCCTCTGCGATCTAGAAGGGCTGGTGTGTGTCATGGCCGATGACAGAAAGCATGTCTTTATAAGCCATATTCACGAGGACGATGCGGCACTTGGCAAGATCAAGGAATTGCTGGCGAAACACGGCATGGAAATCCGCGATTCCTCGATTAATTCCGAAAAGCCCAACGACGCCACGTCGCTAGAGTACATAAAGTCTCAGATTCTGGCTCCTCAGATTCAGTGGGCGAGCACGCTACTGGTGTACATTTCGCCGGACACCAAAAACAGCGAATGGGTGAATTGGGAAATCGAATACGCCCTTAAGCTGGAAAAGAAAATTGTCGGCGTTTGGGAACACGGGGCCGCCGAATGCGATATGCCGGAAGCTCTCAAGAACTATGCCGATGCGGTCATTGTCGGCTGGCATGGGCCGAGCATCGTCGATGCGATCAACGGGACAAATGAAGATTGGGAGAAACCTGACGGCACGCCCACGTTGCCTCGGCCTATAAAGCGGCACCCGTGTTAGCTGGCCCTCCAGCCATGCGGTTACATTCCTACGTCGTACGCTATGACAGCGGTTTTGCCCCCAATCCGTTCTATGGTTTCTGCACCCTCGCAACCTGCAAGCCCGACATACGAAAGGCAGCGGCAATCGGAGACTGGGTGGTAGGCTCGGGCAGCGCAGACAAGAAACTCAAGCGTGGCGGCTTTCTCGTATATGCAATGCGCGTCACCGAAACGCCCCGTTTTGCACAGTATTGGCAGGATCCGCGTTTCCAGAACAAAAAGCCGAATTTGAGCCGTAGTCGCATGCGTGAATGTGGCGATAATATATATAGCCAATCGGCCGACGGGGCATGGAGCCAGCTCAATTCGTTCCATAGCCGAGACGATGGCTCGCCCAACCCGCGACATATTAAGCGTGACACAGGCGTTGACCGGGTATTGGTAAGCAACACGTTTGTCTATTTTGGCGGCGAAGGTCCGAAAATACCCGCGCAATTTCGCAACTATGGCGGCGAAGACATCTGCAAACAGGGTCAAGGTCGCAAAATCTTTGACGATCCCCATTTGATCGGAGATTTTGCGGCATGGCTCCAATCTCTAGATCGGCATGGCTACGCGGGACGACCGCTTGATTGGGTACGGTCGCCATGACTAAACAGATCGTCAGTCTCAAAAGGCCGAAATCAGCCTCTGATAAAGGCTCGATTCTGCTGCGCGAGTACGTAAGCGAAATAGCCAAGACCGACAAACTGCCGCCCCATGATCTGCGCCCCGTTCTTTTGGGCCTATTCGGTGAGGTCGGAAGCATCCTGGCTACCGCAAAAAAGGTCGACCGCGAGGGAAAGGCCTATATCGGATTTCATGACACGGTCGCCGAAGAATTCGGCGACACCCTGTGGTATTTCGCTGCGTTATGCCGACGTCTCAAGATTGAGCTCGAATCAGTATTCTCGGCGGTTTCCAAGGGGCCGGGGTATGGCGAGAGCATTGCCGCTAGCGATCTTCTGGAAGGTTCCGTTTCTCACGTTGCGTCCTTCGTTGCTTCACCATCCCTGCATGACGCATTCCTGAAGCTCGGCGACGCAGTTTCTCCCCTTCTCGACCTGAGAGGGCCGGGAGAAAGTGTTCGTGGGCACCTTAGCGTGTTCGCCGACCACTATTTGCAAGCGCTACGAGCGGCAGGCGTAACCTTCTCAAGCGTCGTTCATGAAAATATCGCTAAAACGCGTGGCCGGTTTCTCCATCCCGATTTCTCTCGCTTGCCAACATTCGATCACAAGTTTCTCGAAGAAGAACGGATTCCACAGAATTTTGCGATCAAGATAACCCAGCGCAAGAGCGGTCAAAGTTATCTGCAATGGAACGGCGTATTCGTCGGTGATCCATTAACCGACAATATCCTCGACCGAGACGGCTACCGATTCCACGATGTGTTTCACTTCGCGCACGCTGCAATCCTTCATTGGTCGCCGGTCTTTCGTGCGCTCATCAAGCAGAAACGTAAAAGCGACCGCGAATATGACGAGGCCCAGGACGGCGGGAGAGCTATCGTCGTGGAGGAAGGCTTGACGGCTTGGATTTTCTCGCGCGCGAAAGCTCTAAACTATTTTGAAGATCAGAAGAGCATTTCGTTCGATCTACTGAAAACAATTGGCCAGTTCGTAAAGGGTTACGAGGTCGATCAATGTCCGCTCATGCTTTGGGAAAGGGCCATTCTGCAAGGATTTGCGGTTTTTCGGAAAGTGCGTGACAACAACGGAGGCATCGTCATCGGTGATCGTAAGGCGCGCACCATTGGGTACAGATCGTTGAAAAGGGGGAGGCGTACATGACACCGACTCAGTTTGTCGATGCGCTCGGCGCGTTAGATTTTGACAACACCTTTAACCCCTACTCCGATCACTGTGCTGTGCACGATGTGCGTGATGCGCCACGCCGGCGTTCCGCAACGTTGCGGGCCATGCTCGAAGTCGCAGTCGATAGCGATATCGACTCCATATGGATTGGTCGAGACCTAGGATATCGTGGAGGACGGCGGACCGGACTTGCACTAACCGATGATGTCCATATAGACGCGCACGCGGAGCGATGGGGTGTTTCAGTGGAGCGCCCCACCAAGGGAGGCGCTGTCGCGGAGCGAACAGCCGCGGTCATCTGGGCTGTGCTATTTCAAATAGAAGCCCCGGTATTTCTTTGGAATGTGTTTCCGCTACATCCACATGAACCCGGCGATCCCTTCAGCAATCGTTCGCACAATTCCCGAGAACGACGGGCCGGGGAAGAAATTCTTGTCCAGCTAATTCTACTTTTGAAACCGCGCAGACTGATCGCAATAGGCAATGATGCGGCACACGCTGCTGGCCGTCTGACCGACACTCTAGAGATCACGCAAGTGCGTCATCCGAGTTATGGCGGACAGACGGAGTTTTTGGGACAGATGCGCCAATTATACGGTCTTGCAGATAGCGGTGCACAGCAGCGTTTATTCTGAGAATCGATCCAATTGAAAGCCTCTAAAGTAGCAGGTGAGTTGGGGCTGCGCCCCTCTTTCCGTCAAGGCCAAGACAAGCGCATCGAGTGACCGGGTAGTCGCTTCACTCCGGCCCGCACCAAGATTCACGCGCTGCGGCCTATGACGGCTTAACCCCGCTCATTGCCGCAGGGCTAGTTCGGTTGCATGCGCAACCACAAAATTCAATGAACGGTACGCCGCCTCGATACCAAGAGGCGGTCGCGAGGGCCAAGGTCGCTGAAGCTGTGTAACGACTGACGCCATAATCTCGTATGATCCCAACAGACCTGAGAAGTAAGCCGCAGGGCAAGGGGATTCAGATGGCTCGGCAGCCCGTTACCTTCATCAGCGCACGAAGCTATTTCATCCAGTGAAATGGTCAGGTTGTGATGGGTCGTGGTGTTGATAGCGGTCAGTTCGGTATCGGAATATCCCGTCACGGCAAACATCCAGTGACGGCGCAGGACGAGGCGAAGCCGTTCGTTTGGAATTGTGAACACACTGACGACAGCCGGAAAGACGTTGAAGTATTTACCGACAAAGAAGGACGGCTCATAGTTGGTCATCACGCTCGCCTCGGGGAACCCGCGCGTACTATAGCTGGATGGTCCGTTGCTCGCTCCAAATATGGCTCGCAAATTCAGCGACGTTTTCCGATGTGGACAACGTCGCTGCAAAAGATGCAAACCGCTGTACCAACTGGTAGAAATAGGCAGAATGTGCAGAACAACCTACACAAATCCTACACAGCCAAAATCAGCAAAATATCCGGCTGTTTTTCAATCATAAATTGACCTGCCGTCCTATCGCGGGGATGACAGGTGAGCGGGACGCTCGCTAATTCTTCGTCTCGAAGAAATTCTTCGCCTTGGCGAGCCAGCTTTCGCTTTCGGGGTGCGTGCTCGCGTCGCTGAGCTTGTCGAACTCCTTCAGGAGTTCCTTCTGCTTCTTGCTCAGCTTGGCTGGGGTCTCGACCGCGACCTCGACATAGAGATCGCCGTGCATGCCGCCGCCGCGCAAGACCGGCATGCCCTTGCCGCGCATGCGGAACTGGCGGCCGGACTGCGTGCCTTCGGGGATCGTCACCCGCGTGCGCCCGCCGTCCAGCGTCGGCACGTCGATCGCCCCGCCCAGCGCCGCGGTCACGAAGCTCACCGGCGCGCGGCAATAAAGGTCGTGGCCCTCGCGCTGGAACATCTCATGCGCCTTCACCGAGACGAAGATGTAGAGATCGCCGGCCGGCCCGCCGTTCAGCCCGGCCTGGCCCTCGCCGGAAAGCCGTATGCGGGTGCCCTCCTCGACGCCGGGCGGGATGTCGACGGAGAGCGTGCGTTCCTTCTGCACATGGCCGGTGCCCTTGCAGCTCTTGCACGGGCTCCTGATCACGCGGCCGTTGCCGCGGCAGGTCGAGCAGGTCCGCTCGATGGTGAAGAAGCCCTGCTGGGCGCGCACCTTGCCGATGCCGGAGCAGGTCGGGCACTGCTCGGCCTTGGTGCCGGGCTCGGCGCCCGAGCCGCCGCAGGCCTCGCAGGCCACCGCGCTCGGCACCTTGATCTCGGCGCCCCGGCCCTTGAAGGATTCTTCGAGGGAGATTTCGAGGTTGTAGCGCAGGTCGCCGCCGCGGTTCTGCCGCCGCCCGCCGCGCCGCCCGCCCATGAACTCGCCGAACAGATCGTCGAACACGTCGGTGAAGGAGGAGGCGAAGTCGAAGCCGCTCGGGCCCCGCCCGCCCATGCCGCCTTCGAACGCCGCATGGCCGAAGCGGTCGTATGCCGCGCGCTTCTGATCGTCCTTCAGGACGTCATAGGCTTCGTTGATTTCCTTGAACTTGACCTCGGCGGTCGCGTCGTCGGGGTTGCGGTCGGGATGCAGCTCCATCGCGAGCTTGCGATAGCTTGCCTTCAGCTCGGCGACGCCGGCGCCCTTCTGGCACCCGAGGACTTCGTAATAGCAGCGCTTGCTCATGACGGTCTGTGCACACACGCCCCTTTAAAAAGAAGCCCGGCGCTTCGACACGCCGGGCTCTTTGTTATCTGGCCCGGCTTTTAAGCCGAACCGTCCTTCTTGTCGTCGACCTCGGAGAACTCCGCATCGACCACATTGTCGTCCGGCTTGTTGCCGGCACCGTCGGCTGCGGCATCCGCCGCGGCGGCGCCGGCCTGCTGCGCCTTGTACATCGCCTCGCCGAGCTTCATCGACGCCTGCGCCAGGGCCTGGGTCTTGGCCTGGATGTCGTCGACATTGTCGCCCTTGGAAGCTTCCTTCAAGGCCGCCATCGCATTCTCGATCGCGGTGCGCTCTTCCGCGCCGACCTTGTCGCCGTGCTCGGAGAGCGCCTTCTCGGTCGAATGGACCAGCGCGTCGGCCTGGTTCTTGGCCTCCACCGCCGCGCGCCGCTTCTTGTCGTCCGCGGCATGGCTCTCGGCTTCCTGCACCATCTTCTTGATGTCGGCTTCCGAAAGTCCACCGCTCGCCTGGATGCGGATCTGCTGTTCCTTGTTGGTCGCCTTGTCCTTGGCGGTCACCGACACGATGCCGTTGGCGTCGATGTCGAAGGTGACTTCCACCTGCGGTACGCCGCGCGGCGCCGGCGGAATGCCCATCAGGTCGAACTGGCCGAGGATCTTGTTGTCCGCCGCCATCTCGCGCTCGCCCTGGAAGACGCGGATCGTGACGGCGGTCTGGTTGTCCTCCGCGGTCGAGAAGATCTGCGACTTCTTGGTCGGGATGGTGGTGTTGCGGTCGATCAGGCGGGTGAACACGCCGCCCAGCGTCTCGATGCCGAGGCTGAGAGGGGTCACGTCGAGCAGCAGGACGTCCTTGACCTCGCCCTTCAAGACGCCGCCCTGGATCGCGGCGCCGATGGCGACCACTTCATCCGGGTTGACGCCCTTGTGCGGCTCCTTGCCGAACAGGTTCTTGACGATCTCCTGCACCTTGGGCATGCGGGTCATGCCGCCGACCAGGATCACTTCGTCGATCTGGTTCGCGGTGACGCCGGCATCCTTGAGCGCCGCCTTGACCGGCCCGACCGTCTTCTGGATCAGGTCGTCGACCAGGGCTTCCAGCTTGGCGCGGGTGATCTTGATCGTCAGGTGCTTCGGACCCGAGGCGTCCGCCGTGATGAAGGGCAGGTTCACTTCGGTCTGCTGCGCGGAGGAAAGCTCGATCTTCGCCTTCTCGGCCGCGTCCTTCAGGCGCTGGAGCGCCAGACGGTCGGCGCGCAGGTCGATGCCGTTTTCCTTCTTGAACTCGTCGGCCAGATAGCCGACCAGCCGCTGGTCGAAATCCTCGCCGCCCAGGAAGGTGTCGCCGTTGGTCGACTTCACCTCGAACACGCCGTCGCCGATCTCCAGCACCGACACGTCGAACGTGCCGCCGCCAAGGTCGTAGACCGCGATGGTGCCGGACTGCTTCTTGTCGAGGCCATAGGCCAGCGCCGCGGCCGTCGGCTCGTTGATGATGCGCAGGACTTCGAGGCCCGCGATCTTGCCGGCGTCCTTGGTCGCCTGGCGCTGGGCATCGTTGAAATAGGCCGGGACGGTGATGACTGCCTGGGTCACCTTCTCGCCCAGATGGGCCTCGGCGGTCTCCTTCATCTTCTGCAGGATGAAGGCGGAGACTTCCGACGGGCTGTATTTCTTGCCGTCGCGGCCCTGGACCCAGGCGTCGCCATTGTCGGCCTTCACGATCTTGTACGGGACCATGCCGATGTCCTTCTGGGTCATCGGATCGTCGAACCGGCGCCCGATCAGGCGCTTGATCGCGAAGAAGGTGAATTCGGGATTGGTGACGCCCTGCCGCTTGGCGGGCTGTCCGATGAGGCGTTCGCTGTCCTGGGCGAAGGCCACGATGGAGGGCGTGGTGCGCGCGCCTTCCGCATTCTCGATGACTTTGGGGGCCGACCCCTCCATGACCGCGACGCACGAATTCGTGGTGCCGAGGTCGATGCCAATGACTTTTGCCATGTCTGTTTCCTTACCTTTGGCGGACGGGTTCCTGGCCTTCCGAAGAAGCGCCCTCCGGGCCGTCCCCTAGCATAAAAAACCACGGCAAAAGGCCGGGAAATGGCCCTTACCGCGTCATGGGGTATATAGGGTCGGCCTACCGGCACGGCAAGGGCGGCCAGGGCCTGATTCGCGGCCCCGGCGCCACAGGCCGCAGACGGGATCTCGCAGAAAGCCCTTCAATCCCCTCGACTTTTTGGCATAAGCGGTAGGACAAACACAGGAGGGCAGGCGCGATGGCGGAGGCGTTCGGACGGCTTTGGGCTTTGCTGGCGGCGCTTGTCCTTTGCGCCGCGCCCGCGCTCGCCCAGCCGGCGCCGGCGGAGGTCGTCACGGTCGGCGTCTATCCGACCGTGGTGGACGATCTCAACATCGCCGCCAGCACCTATGACGTCGTCGCCTATGTCTGGCTCAAATGGAAAGGCCCGGTCGATCCGACCGAGGGCCTGGAATTCGCCAATGCCAGCGAGCGGCAGAATTTCACCCAGCAGAAGCTGTTCGACGTCCCGCGCAAGCTGGCCGACGGCAGCTCCTACCAGCTCCTGCAGATCCATGGCCGCTTCTTCCAGCCCTTCAGCCTGATCGATTTCCCGTTCGACCGGCAGATGCTGAGCATCGTGATCGAGGACGAGATCAACGCCCATCACCGCCTCGTCTACGTTCCGGACCTGAAGGATTCGGGCTTCGGCGCCAATCTTGAGGTCCCCGGCTGGCGCATGCTGGGCTGGCATGCCGAGGCGTCGGTGCAGGACTATGCGACGCATTTCGGCGCCCCCGGCGTGGTGGAGGGCACGCATCACCCCAGCCTGCGCTTCGCCATCGCGATCGAGCGCCGCGCGAGCTTCTTCCTCTGGAAGCTGTTCCTGCCGCTCCTGATCGTGATGTTCGCCAACTGGCTGGCCTTCCTGATCAAGCCGGACCTGGTCGACGTGCGCACCGCGCTGACCGCGACCGCGCTCCTGACCCTGGTCTTCCTGCAGAAATCCTATTCCGACGAATTGCCGGAGATCGGCTCGCTGGTCTTGATGGACAAGATTTACGCCATCGCCTACCTGCTGGTGATCGCGACCCTGGCGCAGGTGGTGGGCACGGCAAGCTGGCAGAAGACGTCGAACGTGCCGGACGAGCGCGTCATGCGGCTGGACCGCACGAGCTTCGCGGTCCACATCGCGTTCTTCGCCGCGGCGGTGGGTGTGATCGTGCTGTCGGCGGGGTAGTTTGGCGGCGCCGCAGCTTGCGATCCCGCCGTCCAGTTAAACCAAAGGGGAGCTTTTTAGGGCTCCCCTTGGTCGATTGTCTCCCTTGCGGGCAACGGACACCCTTTCGGGGCCGCATATGCTGAAAACATAGTATTGCGGCTCTGAATTTTCAATTACGGAAATGGCTTCGGGAGCCACAGGTTCAAAATGGTCAGAATCGCATTGAAATCGGCCTCCGGAACCAGCGGAATCCGGCCCCGGAATTGGCTGAAACGGCTGGGAGAGACCGTCGTCGGCTGATTGCATACCGCCCAGGACTGGACGCCGTCGAAGGTCACCGACAGCCGGTGCGCCCACCTGTTGTCGTCCTGGGGAATTGTCGTCGTCGGAACGACCAGGCACGGGCCGTGCAGCGTGTTCTTGTAGGAAATGACAATAACGGGCCGGGTCTTCTAGAACTCCGGCAACACGGCATCTTTCCAGAAGTCGCACCAGTAGAGTTGCCGAATCTTCGGCGCCGCCGTGATGCGCGGTACAAGCCAGGGAGGCCTTTGTTCGTCGGCCACGGCGCGAGGCTCTACGGTTGGCGCCCCGCGTGATCCGCCAGCACGTCGGCGATGCAGGCCGTCACCTTCTTTGCCGTGGGCACGTGCAGGAATTCGTTCGGCCCGTGCGCGTTGGACTTCGGCCCCAGCACGCCCGTCACGACGAACTGCGTCTTGGGATATTTCTCCCCCAGCATCGCCATGAACGGGATCGAGCCGCCTTCGCCCATGAACGCCACCGGCCGGCCGAAATGCGCCTCGCTCGCCTTCTTCAAGGAAGCCGCCAGCCAGGGCGCCAGCGCCGGCGCGTTCCAGCCCGTCTGGCCGGCATCGGCGTCGAATTCGACCTCGGCGCCGTAGGGCGCCTCGGCCTCCAGCTTCGCCTTGATCGCCTGGGTCGCGCGCTCGGCGTCGCAGGTCGGCGGCAGGCGGATCGACAGCTTGGCGACGGTATAGGGCAACAGCACATTGCCGCCGTCCTCGGGCAGCGGATAGCCGTCCATCGCGGTCACCGCGAGCTGCGGCCGCCAGGTGCGGTTCAGGATCAGCTCGGTCAGGTCGGATGCCATCGGCTTGGTCGCGCCGGCCAGCGGCAGCTTGGTATAGACCTCGTCGCCGAGGATCGCGGCGGAGGCGCGCGCCTGCTCCAGCCGGTCCGGCGGCACCTGCACGAACAGCTCGTCGAGCAGGATCGTGCCCGTCTTCTCGTCCTCGATGCGGCTCAGCAGCGTGCGCGCGATGCGGAAGGACGACGGCACGATGCCGCTGGCGTCGCCCGAATGCACGCCTTCCGTCAGCACACGGACGGTCAGGTTTCCCATCGCGATGCCGCGCAGGCTGGTGGTCAGCCAGAGCTGGTCGTAATTGCCGCAGCCGGAATCCAGGCACACGACGAGATCGGGCGTGCCGATGCGGTCGCTTAAGTGATCGATGTAGAACGGCAGATCGTAGCTGCCCGATTCCTCGCACGCCTCGATGCAGATCACGCAGCGCGCATGGTCCTTTTTCTCGTCGCGCAGATTCAGGATCGCAGCCAGCGAGGCGAACATCGCATAGCCGTCATCGGCGCCGCCGCGGCCATAGAGCTTGTCGTCCTTGAACACCGGCGTCCACGGCCCGGTCCCCTCGGCCCAGCCCTTCATCTCCGGCTGCTTGTCGAGATGGCCGTAGAGCAGCACCGTGCCCTTCGCCTCGCCCGGGATCTCGATGAAGATCAGCGGCGTGCGGCCCTTGAGGCGCACCACCTCCAGCGTGGCGCCCGCGACGGCCGCGAGCTTCTTGCGTGCCCAGGCTTCGAACATGGCGACGGCGCGCTCCATATGGCCGTGCGCCTCCCATTGCGGGTCGAAATGCGGCGACTTGTTGGGGATGCGGATATAGTCGGTCAGGACGGGAAGGATGTCGTCTTCCCAGATGCGTTCGATGAAGGCGGGCACGGTCATGGTCGGGCTCGTTGGAGGGCGGCCGAACATGCCGCATTTCGCCGGTTGCGTCATCCGGGCCGCCCCAATTCGGTCATGCCGCCATTATGCTATGGCTCCGTAAGGGGGCCATGGCGACCGAATTCATCCTGCTGAAGCTCTGCGCGCTCAGTCTGGCGATCCTGTGGCTGCTCGCCATCTGGCGCGGCCTGCGCGAGATCGGGGCCGGCTTGCGCCGCCTGGCCCGGGGCGATGGCTTCGGCTTCGATCCCTGGCTGCTCGCCCCCTTCGCGGTGGCCATGATCCTTCTGGGAAGCTGGCTCGCGAGCCTCTACTGGCTGCCGCACGGCTTCGTCGCCACCTTCGATCCGGCGGACATCCTGGGCGACGCCGATCTCCTGTTCCTCGACATCTTCATCGTGGTGCGCGATTCCGCCACCTGGATATGGGGACCCGCGCTGCTCCTGCTTATCGCGATCCCCATCGTGCACGCCTTCCGCAATCCCGATTTCTACTGGCACCTCTATGTCGTCGGCGTGCTCGGCATCCTCGCCATGCCCTTCGCGCTGGTCGCCTTCGGCACCTTCCTGGAGCGCGAGACGGTCCCGTTCCAGCGCGGCAATCCCAACTGGATCGCCGATCCGGCCAGCGCCTATGGCGAGTTCGGTCGCTACGGTCTGCGCCATGTCACGCCCCATTGCACCGAAACGATGATGGGCGCCCTGCACCTGAAGACCTTCGACGCCGCGAGCTATGCGCCCGAGCGCGACCGCGCCCAGCAGCTCGCCCAGCTCTGGCTGAACGACACGTTCAACGCCATGACGCTCGACATCCCCGCCGCCTTCGGCTGCCAGCTCTCGCAGATCGAGCCCAACCCGAATTACTTCCCGATGGCACTGACGCTCGCCTTCTACCGCGCCTTCGTCAGCCTGGTGATGCTGGGCATGGTGCTGCGGCCGTTCGTGCGTGTCTGACGGTTGCCGCCGCGCGGCCCCGGCGGTAGTATTACCCGGCCAAGTAAGAAAGTAGGGCGATGCGCATCACCAGCAAGGGCCAGGTCACGATCCCGGCCCATATCCGCGAAAAAGCCGGGCTTCTTCCGGACACGGAAGTCGACTTCGCCTATGAAGGGAAGGATCGGGTGGTGCTCTTCCGCGCCAAGAAGCCCAAAGGCAAGACCCGCGGCGAGAAGGTCGTCGAGCATATGCGGCGTTTCGCCAAGGCGCATCCGATCCGCATGACAACCGACGAGATCATGGCGCTTACGCGCGGCGACGACTGAGTGGCGGTTCTTGTCGACAGCAATGTCCTTCTCGACATTCTGGTTCCGGATCCTGTTTGGTCGGCGGTTTCATCTGCCGCACTGCTGGATGCGCTCGATCGCGGACGCGTGGTCATCAATCTGGTGATCTACGCCGAAATGTCGGTCGGCTATGACAGTCCGGAGCTGGCCGACGACGCGATACCATCCGCCATCGAGCGTGAGATCGTTCCGTACGAGGCGGCATTCCTCGCCGGCAAGGCCTTCGCGCGATATCGCAGACGCGGCGGCGTCCGTCGCTCGCCGCTGCCGGATTTCTTCATCGGAGCGCATGCGGCGGTCGGCGGCTATCGGCTCCTGACGCGTGATCCTAGCCGCTATCGAACCTATTTTCCGTCCGTGCCGCTCATTGCGCCCTAAAGCGCCGCGATCACCGCCGCGTTGTAGATCTCGCTCATCTTGGCGCCGAGCGGGGCGATCTGCACCGATTTCTCCAGCCCGATCAGAAGCGGCCCCATCATCGTCACGCCGCCGAGCTGCGACAGGAGCCGGGTCGAGATCGCCGCCGAATGGATCGCCGGCATGATCAGGACGTTCGCCGTGTCGGTCAGCCGGCAGAACGGATAGAGCAGCATCTTCTCGCGGTCGAGCGCCACGTCCACCGCGATCTCGCCGTCATATTCGAAATCGACATGGCGCTCGTCCAGGATGTGCACCGCCTCGACGATGCGCTCCGAGCGCTCGCTGCGCGGAAAGCCGAAGGTCGAGGACGCGAGCAGCGCCACGCGCGGCGTGAAGCCGAAGCGCCGCGCCACGCCGGCCGCCTGCACCGCGATGTCGGCCAGCTCCTCGCTCGTCGGCATCTCGTGCACCGAGGTATCGGCGACGAACACCAGCCTGCCGCGCGCGAAGATCAGCATCACGCCGATCGGCCGCTCGCCCTTGGGCGGATCGAGCACCAGGCGCACATCGGTCAGCGCCGCGGCATAGTTCCGCGTCACGCCCGTCACCATCGCGTCGGCATCGCCCTGCGCCAGCATCGCGCTCGCATAGACGTTGCGGTCGTTGGTCACCATGCGCACCGCGTCGCGATAGAGCACGCCGCGCCGCTGCAGCCGCTTGAAGAGGAATTCGATATAGGGTTGGGCGTCCTGCGCCGAATGCGGCACGCGGATCTCCAGCCCGTGCTCGTCGAGGCCGGCGCGGCGGATGCCGTTCTTGATGATCTCCTCGCGCCCCACCAGGATCGCCTTGCCGAGGCCGGAGTTCTGGAACGCGGCGGCGGCGCGGATCACCGATTCCTCCTCGCCCTCCGCGAACACGACGCGCTTGGGATTGGCCCGCACGCTGGCTGTGATGCGCTGGAACAGCGCGGCGGAGGGATCGAGCCGCGCCGAAAGCTGGAAGGAATAGGCGTCGAGGTCCTTGATCTCGCGCCGCGCCACGCCGGTCCTGATCGCCGCTTCCGCCACCGCGCGCGACACGCGGCTGATCAGGCGCGGATCGAACGGCACCGGGATGATGTAGTCCGGCCCGTATTCCGGGCGCGCGCCGCGATAGGCGGCGGCGACCTCGTCCGGCACGTCCTCGCGCGCCAGCTCCGCCAGCGCCTCGGCGGCGGCGATCTTCATCGCCTCGTTGATGGTCCGCGCCCGCACGTCGAGTGCTCCGCGAAATATGTAGGGAAAGCCCAACACGTTGTTCACCTGGTTGGGATAGTCGCTGCGTCCGGTGGCGACGATGGCGTCGGAGCGCACCGCCTTCACCTCCTCCGGCGTGATCTCCGGATCGGGATTGGCCATGGCGAAGATGATCGGCGCCTTGCGCATCGACATCACCATCTCCTGGGTCATCGCGCCCTTGACCGACAGGCCGAGGAACACGTCCGAGCCCTTGACCGCGTCTTCCAGCGTCCGCGCCTTGGTCTCCACCGCATGCGCCGACTTCCACTGGTTCATGCCCTCGGTGCGGCCGCGATAGACCACGCCCTTGGAATCGCACAGGATCGCATTGGCGCTCGGCAGGCCCATGGATTTGAGCAGTTCGAGGCAGGCGATACCCGCCGCGCCCGCGCCGTTCACCACGACCTTGAGGTCCTCGAATTTGCGCCCCGTCAGGTGCATCGCATTGATGATGCCGGCGGTGGAGATGATCGCGGTGCCGTGCTGGTCGTCGTGGAAGACGGGAATGTCCATCATCTCGCGCAGCCGTTCCTCGATGACGAAGCAGTCCGGTGCCTTGATGTCCTCCAGGTTGATGCCGCCGAAGGAGGGGCCGAGATAGCGCACCGCGCCGATGAATTGCTCGACGTCGGAGGTGTCGACCTCCAGGTCGATGGAATCGACGTCGGCGAAGCGCTTGAACAGCACCGCCTTGCCCTCCATCACCGGCTTGGACGCCAGCGCGCCCAGATCGCCCAGCCCCAGGATCGCCGTGCCGTTGGAGATCACGGCCACCATGTTGCCTTTCGACGTATAGTCATAGGCGAGATCGGGATTCTCCGCGATCGCCAGCACGGGCACCGCCACGCCGGGCGAATAGGCGAGCGACAGGTCGCGCTGCGTCGCCATCGGCTTGGTCGGCGTGATCTCGAGCTTTCCGGGCTTTCCCTGGGCGTGAAAGGCGAGGGCTTCGTCCCTGGTGAAAGAGGGCTTCTTGATGTTGGACATGGGGTTACCGGCTGAAGTGATCCACAGAATATCCCCCTTTGACCCATCCTATATCAATGCCGCAACCGCGGCATGCGCTGCGACATGATAAAGTCCGCGACATGAACGAACACGCGCCGGAGGCCCCGCAAGAAAGTAAGGCGTCGCCCGATGCGGCGACGCCGATGATGGCGCAGTACCTGGCGACCAAGGCGGCGCATGCCGGCTATCTGCTGTTCTACCGCATGGGCGATTTCTACGAGCTGTTCTTCGACGATGCGGTGGCGGCGGCCGAGGCGCTCGACATCGCGCTCACCAAGCGCGGCAAGCACCAGGGCGAGGATATCGCGATGTGCGGCGTGCCGGTTCACGCTGCGGAAAGCTATCTGGAGAAGCTGATCCGCAAGGGCTTCCGCGTCGCGGTGTGCGAGCAGATGGAGGACCCGGCCGAGGCCAAGAAGCGCGGCGCCAAATCCGTCGTCAAGCGCGAGGTCGTGCGTCTGGTGACCCCGGGAACCCTGACCGAGGATTCGCTGCTGGAGGCGCGCGCCGCCAACACGCTGGCCGCGCTCGGCCGTTCCGGCGGCGCCTTCGCCATCGCGGCCTGCGACATGTCCGCCGGCAGCTTCTCGGTCGCGCCGGTCGAAGCGGACGAGATCGCGACGGAGCTGGCGCGCGTGTCCCCACGCGAATTGCTCGTACCGGATGCGCTGCTCGCCGACGCGGCGCTGGCGCCGATTCTCAAAGCGCTCGGCCCCGCCCTGTCGCCGCTGCCGTCGATCAAGTTCGAGTCCGGCGCCGGGGAGCGCGCGCTGAAGGCGCATTACAAGGTGCAGAGCCTGGACGGCCTCGGCGCCTTCTCCCGCGCCGAGTTGTCGGCGGCCGGCGCGCTGATCGCCTATCTCGACCTGACGCAGAAGGGCAACCTGCCGGCGCTGCGCACGCTCGCCCGCGTCGCGCCGCGCGCCTTCATGGGGATCGATGCCGCGACGCGGCGCAATCTGGAATTGACGGAGACTCTCGCCGGCGCGCGCAAGGGCAGCCTCTTGTCGTCCGTCGACCGTACCGTGACCGCCGCCGGCGCGCGCGAATTGGCGGCACGGCTCGCGGCGCCGCTGACCGACGAGACGGCCATCGCGCGGCGCCACGACGCCGTCGCTTTCTTCGAGGGCGATTCCGAATTGCGCCGCAGCCTGCGCGAGGATCTGCGCCGCGCCCCCGACATCGCCCGCGCCCTGGCGCGTATCTCGGTCGGCCGCGGCGGCCCGCGCGATCTCGCCGCGCTGCGCGACGGCATCAAATGCGCCCGCCATCTGCGCACCCGCCTCAAGCTGGACGATCCGCTCAAGCCGGCGCCCGGCGAATTGCGCGACGCCTGCCACGATCTCATCGAAGGCACGACCGGCGCCTCGCGCCTGGCCGACAAGGTCGAGACGCTCTTGATCGCCGAGCCGCCCTTTTTCGCGCGCGACGGCGGCTTCATCGCGGCCGGCGTGCACGCGCCCTTGGATGAGGTGCGCAAGCTGCGCGACGAATCGCGCCGCGTGATCGCCGGCCTCGAAGCGCGCTATCGCGGCGACAGCGGCGTGGCGCAGCTGCGCATCAAGCACAATGGCGTGCTGGGCTATTTCATCGAGGTCACGCCGCAGCATGCCGACAAGCTGCAATCGGGCGACAACCGCGCGTTGTTCCGCCACCGCCAGACCATCGGCAGCGCCGTGCGCTTCACCACCGATGAGCTCGCATCGCTGGCGTCGCGCATTTCCCAGGCCGCCGACCAGGCCCTCGCGCTGGAGCGCGAATTGTTCGACCGGATGTGCGAAGAGGCCATCGCCTGCGCCCCGGCGCTCAACCGCATCGCGGCCGCGCTCGCGGTGGTGGATGTGTCCTGCGCGCTGGGCGAGCTCGCGGTCGCCTGTCGCCACACCCGTCCGAAGATCGACGACGGCACGGCCTTCAGGATCGTGCGCGGCCGCCATCCCGTGGTCGAAGCCGCGCTGGCGCACGACAACGCCCATCCCTTCGTGCCCAATGACTGCGACCTGTCTCCTGGGGGAATTGGAAGACTCTGGCTCGTCACCGGCCCCAACATGGCGGGCAAGTCGACCTTCCTGCGCCAGAATGCGTTGATCGCGATCCTCGCCCAGGCCGGCGCTTTCGTGCCCGCCGATTCGGCCCATATCGGCATCGTGGACCGGCTGTTCTCCCGCGTCGGCGCGGGCGACGATCTCGCCGCCGGCCGCTCGACCTTCATGGTCGAGATGGTGGAGACCGCCGCGATCCTGAACCAGGCGACGGCGAAGAGTCTGGTGATCCTGGACGAGATCGGCCGCGGCACCGCGACCTTCGACGGCCTCGCCATCGCCTGGGCGACCGCCGAGCATCTGCACGAGAAGAACAAGAGCCGCGCCCTGTTCGCGACGCACTATCACGAGATGACGGCGCTGGCCGAACGTCTGAAGTCGCTCGCCTGCGTGACGATGCGGGTGCGCGAATGGAACGACAGCATCGTCTTCCTGCACGAGGTCGCGCCGGGCGCCGCGGATCGTTCCTACGGCATCCATGTGGCGAAGCTGGCGGGCCTGCCGCCGGCCGTGGTCGGCCGCGCCGAGGAGGTGCTGAAGGCGCTCGAAGACGGCCGCGAAGGCCACAAGCCGCTGGCCCGCATCGACGACCTGCCGCTTTTCGCCGCGGCCGCGCCGGCGCCCAGGCCCGACGGATTCCAGGAAGCGCTGCGCGCGATCGAGCCCGACACGTTGACGCCGAAAGAGGCGCTGGAGTTGATCTACAAGCTCAAGGCGATCAAACCGTAGACCGCGTGTCCGGGGGCATCCTGGCGGCATCCTCGCCGCCGCGGACCCAGACGATGAGGCGCGCTGCGAGCGGCGCCAGCAGGATCGCCAGGAGATAGAATAGCGGTCCCAGCACCAGCCAGAATCCGATCGCCGGCGTGGTCGCCCGCGAGGCGAGGCCGACGAGCCGTCCGAGCGGCGCGGTTCCGGTGGCGGCGATGGCGACATTGTTCAGCGCGGCCAGCACCCGCAGCGGCACGAAAGCGATGACGAAACTCGCCATATGCAGCGGCGAACGGTCCCGTACCCGTCGCGACCACGGATTGACGTAAGGGCGGGCGAAGGAGCGGATGGGATGGGCGAGCCAGTGCTGCGTCACCGTTCCGGCCGCCAGGATCGCCCAGAGCAGGCACGCTTCGATCGCGATGCCGCCCGCGACCGTGATCAGCCAGGCCTTGGCGGAGACATAGCCTGCCGCGCCCGTCGCATAGATGTTCCCCTCGCTGGCCTCCGGCCGGACGAGGGCGAGCGCGGTGGTGAACAGGTCGAGCCAGCTGGCGAAGAGATAGGCCAGGGCATAAAGGCCGAGAACCGCTACGATGCGGCGCGTTCGCTGACGGCTACTGGACAGGCCCATGGCAACCTCATATGTGAAAGTGGATTCACATTAACAGGAGAATGACGGCCTTGGTCAAGACACCGGCCTCCCCGCAGAAGCGGAAGCGCCAGCGGCGCAGCTTCCGCACCGAAGAGCGCCTCCTCGCCGCGGTTCTCGCGCTGGCCGACCGGGGCGGCCTCGATGCCTGCACCGTGCCGGCCGTCGCCGAACGGGCCGGCGTCGCGGTGGGCACGATCTACCGCCGCTATCCCGACAAGGACGCCCTCGTTGCGGCCGCGTTCCTCGATTTCGCGTCTCTGGGCGACGGAAAGCGGGAGGCGGAATACGCGGCCTTCGCCGCCAGCGCGCGGAACCTGCCCGACTTCCTGCGCCGCGTCGGCGAGGCGGCCGTTCGGGTCGCGTGCGAGCATCGCGGCCTCCTGCTCGCGATCCGCGCCTTCGCGCGGACGACGCCCGATCGCGCATGGCGCACGCGGTTCGCGCGGCAGCAGAGCCGGGGCCGCGCCACGCTGCTGAAGGCCGCCTTGGCGCGCTTCGGGCCCGAGATCGCCGGCGGCGAAGCCGCACTGCGCTTTTCGCTCGCCGCCTTGTATGGCGCGGTGGAAGTGACCTGGCTCGAGCCCCAGGCCGGCCTGTTCGCAAGCCGGCCGTCGCGATCCTCCTTCGTCGCGGCGATCGTGGAGATGCAGGCGGCCTATCTGTCGAAGCGGCCGCGCCCATAGGCAGCGCCACCCTTGAAGCCGCGCCCGTCCTGGTGTCAGCATCGGCCGCCATGAGCGAGCCCGACCGCAAACGCAAATTCCTGGTCGTCGTGGACAAGACGCCGGAATGCCGGATCGCCGTGCGCTTCGCGGCGCGCCGCGCCCAGCATACGGACGGCCGCGTCACGCTGCTCTGCGTCGCCCAGCCCGCCGACTTCCAGCAATGGCGCGGCGTCGAGGAGATCATGAAGGACGAGGCGCGCCAGGAAGCCGAAGGCCTGATCTATGCCGCCGCCAAGACCGTGAACGAGCTGGCCGGCATCATCCCCGAGCTGGTGCTCGGCGAAGGCCGCCCCACCGACGCGCTGCTGGAGCTGATCAAGTCCGATAAGGACATTTCCATCCTCGTCGTCGCTTCGAGCACCGCGAAAGACGGCCCGGGGCCCCTGGTGTCCCTGTTCACCGGCGGCGTCCAGGCGATCCCCGTCACCATCGTCCCGGGCAATTTCTCCGACGAGAAGATAGATGCCCTCGCTTGAATAGGTTGCATATTTGTTCTATACGCAACCTTGCGTTGAGCGCGGGTTGCGATCTTGGATTGGAAGCGGATTGGGCTGGGTCTCGCGCTGCTCTCAATAACAATTATATTGCCGAAAGTTGCGCAAGCGTTTGATTCCGATAGATATTTTCAGGGGCCGGTCAACGCCCGCGTGGTTCGGGTGATCGACGGCGACACCTTCGAGGCCTCCGCCGCCATCTGGCTGGACCAGCAGATTTCCATCCGCGTCCGCATCGCGGGCATCGATGCGCCGGAGCTGCGGGCGCGCTGCGACGCCGAGCGCAGGGGCGCCGCGGCGGCGCGGGACTATCTCGCCCGCCGGATCGAGGGCGGCGACGTGACGCTCAGCGCCGTGCGCTACGACAAGTTCGGCGGCCGGGTCGACGCCGCGGTAGCGGATGGCGGCGGCGACATCGCGAACGCGATGATCCGCGCCCGCCTCGCCCGCGCCTATGCCGGCGGCCGCCGCGACGGCTGGTGCGGCTGAGACGCGGCGGGTCTTGCACCGGCCCGGCGCGGGGCGGATATAGGTCTCATGAGCGGAAAGGTCGCCGTCGGTATCGCCATCGCCGTGGTGTTCGGCGTGTTGCTGGCCGGGCTTTACACGCTTTGGAAGGGCGGCGCCGTCTCGGCGACGTGGTCCAACCGGCTGATGCGGCTGCGCGTCCTGGCGCAGTTCATCGCCGTCGTCATCATCATGGCGGTCCTGTATTTCAGCCGCAAATAGCTGCGGGAACGAGTCCGCTTGCGCGTCCTTGCGCCGGCTGATACGGCAACGCAACATTCTGACCCAAAATCTGACTTTGTGACCCCATGCCGAAGACATTGTACGACAAGATCTGGGACGCCCATCTGGTGCAGCAGCCGCCGGGCGAATCCGCCACGCTCTATATCGACCGCCATCTCGTGCACGAGGTGACGAGCCCGCAGGCTTTCGAAGGCCTGCGCCTCGCCCATCGCAAGGTGCGCCGGCCCGAGGCGACGCTGGCGGTGCCCGACCACAACGTGCCGACCATCGGCCGCTCCATGGGCAATTCCGATCCGGAATCGCGTCTCCAGGTCGCCACGCTCGAATCCAACGCCAAGGAGTTCGGCGTCGAGTATCTGCCGCTGCCCGACATCCGCCAGGGCATCGTCCATATCGTGGGGCCGGAGCAGGGCTTCACGCTGCCCGGCATGACCATCGTGTGCGGCGACAGCCACACCTCGACCCATGGCGCCTTCGGCTCGCTCGCCTTCGGCATCGGCACCTCGGATGTCGAGCACGTGCTGGCGACCCAGACCCTGCTGATCGGCAAGTCGAAGAACATGCGCATCACGGTGAGCGGCGCGCTGCCGCTCGGCGTGACGGCGAAGGACATCGCGCTGGCGATCATCGCCAAGATCGGCACCGCCGGCGGCACCGGCTATGTGATCGAATATGCCGGCGACGCGATCCGCGGCCTCTCGATGGAAGGCCGCATGACCCTGTGCAACATGACGATCGAAGGCGGCGCCCGCGCCGGCCTGATCGCGCCCGATGAAACGACGTTCAAATATGTCGCCGGCAGGCCGCGCGCCCCCAAGGGCGCGGCGTTCGAGCATGCCGTGATGTACTGGAAGACACTGAAATCGGATCCCGACGCGGTGTTCGACGCGGAAGTGACGCTCGACGCGTCCGAGATCGTGCCGATGGTGACCTGGGGCACCTCGCCGGAGCAGGCGCTGCCGGTGACCGGAAACGTGCCCGACCCCGCCGCGATCCAGGACGAGGCGCATCGCGCCAGCGTCGCGCGCGCGCTCGACTATATGGGATTGCTCCCCGGCGTGGCGCTCAAGGACGTGAAGGTGGACCGCGTCTTCATCGGCTCCTGCACCAATGGCCGGATCGAGGATCTGCGCGCCGCCGCAGCGATCCTGAAGGGCCGCAAGGTCGCGGCCCATGTCGGCGCGATGGTCGTTCCCGGCTCGGGCCTGGTGAAGGCGCAGGCGGAAGAGGAAGGCCTCGACGAGATTTTCGTGGACGCCGGTTTCGAATGGCGCGAGCCCGGCTGTTCGATGTGCCTGGCGATGAACGCCGACAAGCTGGAGCCCGGCGAGCGCTGCGCCTCGACCTCGAACCGCAATTTCGAAGGCCGCCAGGGCCGCGGCGGCCGCACCCATCTGATGAGCCCCGCGATGGCCGCCGCCGCCGCGATTGCCGGCCATCTCGCGGATGTGCGGGAGTTTCAGTAGCATTCCCGAGTTTGAAGGGAGTGCTTAACGATGTACCAAGTGCTGAAAGATTTCGCAGGACCTGTAGCTACAGTTATTGCAGCGCTGTCTGCCTTATCAGTAACCGCGTACTTCGCGTGGCATCAAAAGACAATTGCCGAACAAAAGCTTCGCTTTGACCTCTTCGGCAGGCGGCTCGCGATCTTTGATAGTATCTTTGACTACTGGGATGCGATGGTCTCGTGGAAGGGAACGCCAGAACAAGAAGCCGCTAAAAGGCGATTTTTTCACGCATACCAAGAGTCAAAATTTTTGTTCAGCAACAAATCTGAAATCGAGTCTCTTCTCAAAGGCTTAAACGAGAAAGGTGGACGAGTAATATATTTCAAGGAGAATCCGGAGCTGTATGTGGCTGATCCCGCTTTTTATCACAAGAAGTTTGAAGAAATTCAGGACATCCAACTCAACGACTTTGAGAATGGGCTTCTACGGCTCAAGGAAGCCATCGCGCCATACCTGAATTTTCACGATGTATAGTTGTACCACCGAATTTCCAAATCGAAGCCGACCGTCGATCACGCATGGCTGATCTGACTTGACCCTGCGCTTGAGTTCGCGCAAATAAGAACAATGAACATGCGGCTTCCATTGCACTCATCGCGTTGCTCGTCCTGACCAGGAAGGGTGACAGAGAGGCAATGTGTCGGCTTTGAAAGCCGTAGCCGGGGTTCGTTATCCCGCGTTGGTTCGATCCCAACCCCTTCCGCCAAACGGAGGGTGCCGCCGAATGGCCGGCAACCGGTTCCGAACACCGGGGTAGCGGCAACGCTAAGGGTTCGACTCCTTCACCCTCCGCCAGTTTTTGATTCACGCGGAGCCGCGGAGAACTCGGAGTTGCAGCTTCCTCTAACATTGTCATGCCCGCGAAGGCGGGCATCCAGTCTTTGGGATGGCCCTGGATTCCCGCTTGCGCGGGAATGACAATGACGATCAATCCGTGCCGACCGCTAAAGAACTCCGCGTTCTCTGCGTCTCCGCGTGAGTCTTCAAAAAAAACTCACCGGGTCGACGTCCACCGTCACCCGCACCTTGTTCGACAGCTTCGCGCCGCCGAGCCACGCCCGCAGATAGGCCTGCACGTCGACGTTTCGTTCTGCTTGAACAAGAAGCCGCTCACGCGTCTGCCCGCGCAGCAGGTGATAGAACGCCGGCGTCGGGCCCCACACTTTCACGCCGCGCGCCGCCGGCGCCGCTTTCGCCAGCGCCCGCCCCGCATCCATCACCGCGACGCCGTCATGGCCCGACAGGATGATCGCCGCCAGCCGTCCGAAGGGCGGCGCGCCGGCGCGCTCGCGGTAGAGGCGCTCCTGTTCATAGAATGCGTCGCGGTCGCCGCTCGCCAGCGCCCCCATCACCGCGTCCTTCGGATTGCGCGTCTGGATCAGCACGAGTCCCGGCTTCTCGGCGCGTCCCGCGCGTCCCGACACCTGATGCAGCAATTGGAACGTCCGCTCACGCGCCCGCAGATCGCCGTCCGAGCCGCCGAGATCGGCGTCGATCACGCCCACCAGGGTGAGCTGCGGAAAGTGATGCCCCTTGGCGACGATCTGGGTGCCGATCAGCACGTCGATCTCGCGCCGCGCCATGGCGCGGATCGCGGCCTGGGTCTCGCGCGGGCCGTGCATCGTGTCCGACGACGCGATGGCGACGCGCGCCCCGGGAAACAGCGCCGCGAATTCCTCGGCCACGCGCTCGACGCCGGGGCCGCAGGCGATCAGCGTGTGCTCCGCGCCGCATGCGGGGCATTTCGGCGGCGTCGCGATCTCATAGCCGCATTGATGACACGCCAGCCGCTTGCGATAGCGATGCTCCACCAGCCAGGACGAGCAATCGCGGCAGGTCATCTTGTGGCCGCAAGCGCTGCACAAAGTGAGGGGCGCATAGCCGCGCCGGTTCAGGAACAGCATCGACTGCTCGCCCGCCGCCAGCGCCGCCGTGACCGCCTCGCGCAAGGGCTGCGACAGCCAGCTTCCGGCTTCCGCCTTTTCGTGGCGCAGGTCGATCAGCCGGACGACCGGCATCACCGCCGCGCCGTGCCGGCTCCCAAGCCGCCGATGCGCATAGCGCCCGCTCGTCGCGTTGACGTAGGACTCCAGCGACGGCGTCGCGCTCGCCAGCACGACGGGGCATTGCTCGAAGCGCGCCCGCACCACCGCCATGTCGCGCGCGTGATAGATCGCGCCGTCTTCCTGCTTGTAGGCCTGCTCGTGCTCCTCGTCGACGACGATGAGGCCGAGGTCCTTGAACGGCAGGAACAGCGACGACCGCGCCCCGACCACGACCCGCGCCTCGCCGTTCATCACCGCGCGATAGGTGCGCGTGCGCTCCTTCGAAGAGAGATCGGAATGCCATTCCGCCGGCCGGCAGCCGAAACGCTCCGCGAAGCGCTCCAGGAACTGCACCGTCAGCGCGATCTCCGGCAAAAGGATCAGCACCTGCCGCCCGGCGCGCAGCGCCTCGGCGACGGCCTCGAAATAGACCTCGGTCTTGCCCGATCCCGTCACGCCGTCGAGCAGGCTGACCGCGAAACGATGTGCCGCGACCTCGGCGCGCAGGCCCTCCGCCGCCTCGCCCTGGGGGCCGTTCAGTTCGACGGCGGCAAAGGCGGGATCGGGCGCGGGAAAGGGCGGAAACTCGGGAAGCTCTGTCGGCGCCAGCGCCCCCGCCTCGATCAGCCCGCGCACCACCGCCGGCGAGACGCCGGCCTCTTCGGCGAGGGTCGGCACGCTGCGCGCCAGCCCGTCCGCCGCCAGGTCCAGCACCCGCGCCCGTGCCGGCGTCAGGCGCTTCGGCGTCTCGGCCCCGCGGACGAAGGCCGTGCGCATCGCCTGCGGCTCGAAGGCCCGTCCGCTGCGCAGCACCATGGCCAGGATCGACCCCGGCGGCGACAGCGTGTATTGCGCCACCCAGTCGATGAAGTCGCACAGCCTTTCCGGGATCGCGGGATTCCCTTCGAAGGGTATGGCCTCCCGCAGGCGGTTGTCGCCGACGCTTCCTTCCGCCGCGCCCCAAACCACGCCCATTTGCGCGCGCGGGCCCAAGGGCGCCGAAACCAGAAGGCCGCGCAGCACGTTTGCTCCTCTGGGCAGCTTGTAATCGTAGGCGCCGGATAGCGGCAAAGGCAGCAACACTCCGGCCCGCGGCGCAGGCTGCAGCAACAAATCCCCGGCAGGTCTCAACGCCGCAAGCTTCATGCGGTACACTTGAGTTGGTGATTCTTCCGGGTCAACCGTAAAGTGGTCCCATGAAACTCTTCATCGACAGCGCCGACCCCAAGGAAATCGCGAAATGGGCCGCCACCGGCCTGGTGGACGGCGTGACGACCAATCCCTCGCTCGCCGCCAAGACCGGCCTCGACTACGTCGAATCGCTGCACCAGATCTGCGCCTCCGTCTCCGGCCCGGTGAGCGCCGAAGTGCTCGCGGTCGAGACCAAGGACATGATCGCCGAGGCGAAGATCTTCGCCAAGATCGGCAAGAACATCACCATCAAGGTGCCGCTCACCTGGGACGGGCTGGCCGCCTGCCGCGCGCTGCGCGGCGATGGCATGATGGTCAACGTCACGCTCTGCTTCTCGCCGGTGCAGGCGATGCTGGCGGCCAAAGCCGGCGCCACCTTCATCTCGCCCTTCATCGGAAGGCTCGACGATGCCGGCCAGGACGGCATGGAACTGATCCGCGAGATCCGCACCATTTACGACAATTACGGCTATGACACGCAGATCCTCGCCGCCTCGATCCGCGGCGTGCCGCATGTGCGCGAAAGCGCGCTCAGCGGCGCCGACGTCGCGACGATCCCGGTCGACGTGTTCAAGACCCTCCTCAACCATCCGCTGACCGACAAGGGGCTGGCGGCCTTCATCGCGGATGCGAAGAAGGCCGGCGTCAGAATCAGGGACGAATGAGCGAACAGGCGAAAACCGCGCCACCGGGGCAGGCGGCGGCGGACGCGATCAAGGCCTATATCCGGATGAACCGCGGCAAGCTCGCGGATGACGGCGAATTGCTGTCGCTGCTGCTGCCCGAGCGCGAAGACATCGGCGACGCGCGGGATTTCCAGCGCTTCGTGATCGACCGGCTGGCGGCGGAGAACGCGACGCTGCGGGCCGAGCGCGACGGTTTGCTGGGCCTCCAGAAATCCTCCGTCCGCATGGGCGAGGGCGTGCGTCGCTTCGTGCTCGACCTGATCGATGCGCGCAGCTTCGCCGAGGCCATCGCGGTGGTGATCGCCGCCGCGCCCTCCTTCGGCGCCGACCGCGCCGCGATCTGCGTCGAAGGCGAAGCCGGCATCGCGAAGATCCGCACCGAAGGCGTCCGTCTGATCCCGCCCGGCACGACCGAAGCGGTGCTGGGGCGCGACGGCACCGGGGCGATCCTCTCGGGCGGCGGCGAACTTCTCCTGGGCAGCGGCGGCGGCGACTTCCGCAGCCTCGCGGTGTTCCGCGTCAAGATCGGCCGCGACGCGCCCGCCGCGCTCCTCGTCATCGGCGCCCTGGCGGAAGCCGCGTTCGAGGACGAGGCCATCGCCACCGATCTGCGCTTCGCCGCGCGCGCGCTCGAACGGGCCATAAGGGCATGGCTCGATCTGCCGAAGATCTGAAGAAGGCCTGGCTCGCCAGCCTCGCGCATGAGCGGCGCGCCAGCCCGCACACGCTGCGCGCCTATGGCGACGACATGGCGCGCTTTCTCGCTTTCCTGCACGGCCATCTCGGCGGCGGCGTCAACGAACGCGCGCTGGCCAAGCTCGCCCCGGCCGACATCCGCGCCTTCATCACCGTCCGCCGCGCCGAAGGTCTGGGCGCGAAGGGCGTGCAGCGCGCCATGGCCGCGGTGCGCAGCTTCTTCCGCTATCTGGCGCGCGAGAATATCCTGGAAAGCGCCGCCGCGCGCAGCATCCGCACCCCGCGCATCCGCAAAGGCCTGCCGCGCCCGCTCAGCGAACGCGACGCGGCGCGTGCCATCGAAGTCGCGGGCGAGAACGCCGTCGAATGGATCGCGCGCCGCGATGCGGCGCTGCTGACTCTTCTTTATGGCGCCGGCCTGCGCATCTCGGAGGCCTTGAGCCTGAAGCGCGGCGACGTGCCCCTGGCGCCGTCGCTGACCATCCTCGGCAAGGGCGCCAAGGAACGCGTCGTGCCGATGCTCGACTCCGTGCGCGAGGCCATCGCCGCCTATGAGGGTGTCATTCCCTTCGCCGGCGCGAAGGACACAGCGCTGTTTCTGTCCCGCCGGGGCAAGCCGATGAGCCCGCGCGAGGCGCAGCTCCTGATGGAACGCTTGCGCGGCGCGCTGGGCCTGTCGGAGCGGGCGACGCCGCATGCGATGCGCCATTCCTTCGCGACGCATCTGCTCGCCAATGGGGGCGACCTCCGCGCCGTGCAGGAGCTCCTGGGCCACGCCTCGCTGTCCACGACACAGACCTACACGGAGATCGACACGAAGAAGCTGATGGCGGTCTATGAAAAAGCCCACCCGCGCGGATAGTGCAAGATCGTCATCCCGGCCAAGCGAGCGCAGCGAGCATGAGCCGGGACCCATCGTGCCGCGCAAAGGACCGCTCAGGGACCGAGCTGGACAAGCCGCCGGGTCGCCGCCGCCTTTAGAACGGCCCAGATCTTCTTCTCCGCATCGCTGAGGCGATGCAGCTCCGCGAAGATCATCGCCTCGGTCAGAAGGCGGCGCAGCGCGTAGTTGTTCGCGTTCAGCGTGGAGATGCGCAGGTTCTCGTCCGCCGATGCCGCCGCCGCTTCGAGCCCGGCCCTCAATTCGGCATCGCCCACCGCGCCCGCGATTTCGCCGAACAGGGCGCGCAGATCGCTGTTCTCCGCGACACGGATATCGGCGCCGCGGTCGTATTCCTTCGCCGCCATCGTCAGCACGGTCGAAAGAAGACCCACCGTGCCCTGCGCGAAGGCCGCGCCGTGTTCGTTGAGGCCGCTCGCGATCTTCTCGATCGACTTGTCCAGGATCGTTCCGACGTCGGGATTCATGCCGCGTCTCCCAGCCGGTGAGCCAGCACCATGTTGTGGAAGGCGAGGCAATACCATCCTGAAAAGGCGTTGATCGGATCGATATTGCGCCCTTGCGCATATTCGCGCGCCGCCGAGATCCAGATCGCCGCGCCCTTGACCCCCGCGAAGATCTCCCACCAGCGCAGCGCCGCCGGCTCGGCTTTCAGGCCGCTCGTCTTCTCCCAGATCGCGATGGCCTCCGCCCGCGCGATCATGCCGCCCGGAAAATCGGGATTGCCGCCGGACCACAGGGGATCGATCGCCCAGCCGAGGTCTTCCAGCGGATCGCCCAGATGCGCCATCTCCCAGTCCAGGATCGCGCGGATTTTCCCCGTCTCGTCATAGAGGAAATTTCCGGTGCGATAATCGCCATGCACCACCGCGATCTTCTGCGCCGGCGGCGGCGGGTTGCGCTTCAGCCAGCGGATCGCGGCGCGCACGATGGGCTGCGGCTCGCTCTCGTCCTCGTCGATCACCTTTTCCCAGCGCGCCACCTCGTGCATCGCGACGTCGTGGATGTCGGTCTCGCCCTCGAATTCGGACAGCCCGACATCGCGCGGATCGACCGACGCGATCCGCCCCAGCACGCTGAAGAACTCCCGCCCGATCGCGTCCCGATGCGCGCCATAGGGATCGGGGCTCATGATCGAGCCCGCCAGGCAGTTCTCGATCTCCTCCATGATGAAGAAGGGCCGCTCCAGCGGCGCCGGGTCGAGCTCCAGCGCCACCGGCTCGGGCACCGGCAGGCCGAGGGCATGGAACGCCTCATAGGCGCGATATTCGGTGGTCCGCTCGGTCTCGATCAGGCTGGCCGGCGGATCGCGGCGCAGGATCAGTCCGCGCTCGCGCCCGCCGCTGCGGGCGCGGAAGCGATAGGTCTCGCGCGACGCGCCGCCCGGAATCCGCGCCAGTCCCGTGACGGTCAGATCGGGCGCGTCGAGCCGGCTGCGCAGATAGGTCTGAAGCCTGTCGGAAAGATCGTTCATGGCGCCGGATCGAAAATGCCGGTGAGGCCGTGCGGCGCATAGGCGCCGACGACGAGCTGTTCGAGCACGCCGGTGCCGCTGGTGTTCACGTTCGGCCCGGTCAGCCTGGCTTCGACGAAGGCCTGGATGTGCTGGAATTGCGGCAGGTTCTCGTCGACCTCGGCGGTCTTGTAGGCGTCATAGCCGACCGCCAATTCGCCGTGATAGCGCCCATGGCCCCATTCGGGATGGCCATAGCCGATGCCTGACATGTAGAAATTGAACTTCGGCGTCATCTCGGCGCGCCATTCTCCGCCGCGCGCGTCGCGCGTCTCGATCGTCGCGTGCCGGGCGTGCCGCGTGCCCGGCTTGTAGTCGATGGTCGACCAGCAGGCCGCCATGTGCTCGGCCTCGTCGGTGCCGGCCGGCCCGATCACCGAGGCGGTGTTCCACGCCTTGCCCGAAGCGTCGGCATTGTTGTGATAGAGCATGAAGCGGTCGGGGAAATTCAGCGGCGACCACAGCCAATAGAATTGCGGCAGGCGCGGCGGCGCGGCGCCTTGCGGATTGGCGAGGCCCACCGGCCGCACGCCCCAGGAGCGGTCGCGCGTGCCGACGATCTTGTCCCGCGAAAGTTCGATCCGCTTGCCCGCGACCTCGATCCAGCCGTCATAGGTCCCGTTCTGCGTCAGCCTTGTATAGTCCATGAAGGTGAGCGGCCCCATGCGATAGGTGAAGCGCGGCTCCTCGACGGGCAGGGCGCGGGCATGGAAGGTGATGTCCGCCGCGATGCCGTGATCGTTCTTGCCCACGACGAGGCGCAGCGTCTTCAGGGGCTCGATCACCTGCACCGCGATGGGGCCGACCGCGGTATCCATCCGCTCCATGGCGAGCAGCTTGGAGGCGCGCAGATTGTGCTGCACCCCGCCGTCGATCACCGACAGGGCGGCATCCATGACGTTCAGATGCGGATAGACGCCGAGCGCGGCGGCGAAGAACACCGCGCCGTCGGCGGAATAGCCGTTGAAGAAATAGCGGTCGTAGAAGTTGCGGTCGGTGCCGGACGTGGCGATGGGTTCCGGCAGCTGGTGCACCGGGTAGTCGTCGGCTTTGGTCAGCATGGGCGCTTCTTATTGTGGTTGGCGGCCAGAATGGCCCCCGCTCCCGCGTCCGGCAACGGCAAAAATCGAGGTTTCCCAAGGGGAAATCCTGTGTTGCAGTCTTGGGGCGACATGCGTATTTTCCGCGCCTCTTCGGGCGGGCCTTTGGCGGCGCGCTTCGGAAAGCCGCCTTAGCTCAGCCGGTAGAGCACATCATTCGTAATGATGGGGTCGCGTGTTCGAGTCACGCAGGCGGCACCAGTCTTTTCGGTCCCGAAGACAACCGCTGATCGCGGCATCGTCTCGAGGTGCGATCGAAGACTTGGTTCAGCCGGCATCATCGATGGAAAGCACCGGCGCGTCCGCGGTAAGTCGCGTCGCCCAAACGAATATCCTGAGTGCGCGCCGAAATAAGGCGCCCTACAACTTGCCGTTCTCAGGCGTTGACCGTCGGTCGATCGCGAAGCGGCGACGGGAAATATTATAATCCTTCCTTTCCGAACCGTTTTGTGAAACTCTCGTAATGGATGGGGCGCGTTGTTTCCGACGCGTGGGGATTTTCGTGAAAAACAATCGCCTGCTGTGGCTGCTTGCGGCAGTGGTCATACTTGTGCTCGTCCTGCTGCTTTCCTATTGCACGCTCATTCGCCACGAGACGCCGCCCGAAAAAAGCGCCGTGCCGGTTTCGCTGGCCGGCGGGCAGCTTCTCGCCCTCAACGATGCGGTCGTGACCGGCTTCGCGGGCACTGCAATCCGCGCCGAAGAGCTCGCCCCGTCTCCGATGGGGGCACAGGCGCTCGCGCAGACCTTCATCGACATCCATGGTCCGGCGGCGCGCATCCTCAACGCGCGCGAACCGCGCTCGGTCTGGAACGGAGACATGTGGGTCGCGCCGCAGACCCATGCGATCCGCGCCGCGGATGTCGGGCAGGTCTTCGGCGTCGCGATCGACGATGCTTCCCACCCCAATATCTATCTCGCCGCGACGTCCGTCTACGGATTGAACCTGGTCGAGCGGCCGCCGCATGACGGCGACGACGACGATGACGACAAGAAAAAGGGCGATGACGACGACGACGATGCGCTGCCGCACCGCCTTCACACGGGCGGACCCCGCGCGGAATGGATGGCGGGCCAGTTCGGCGCCGGCGGCGGTCCCTCGAGCATCTGGCGCGTCGACGGCCGCACCGGCCAGGTCACGCTGTTCGCGACGGTGGATGGCGGCGCCGGCGGACCGGCGGGGCTCGGCAATCTCGCCTACGATGCCGCGCATCGTCAGATCTTCGTCTCCAACCTGTCGACCGGGCTGATCCACAGGCTCGACCTGGCGGGGCGCGATCTCGGCAATTTCGATCACGGCACGGACGGCCGCCGCGCCGCCGGCCTGGACGCGGTCGCCTACGATTCGTCCGGCCGCGTGCAGATCACCGATACGGGTTTCAATCCGGAGAACCCGGCCACCTGGGGCTTCGCGCCCTCGGCCCGCCGCGTCTGGGGCCTCGCGGTGCATGACAGCAGACTCTATTACGCGACCGCCGACGGCCATATCTGGTCGGTGGGGCTGAAGGACGACGGCGACTTCGCGGGCGATCCGCGCAAGGAGATCGATCTTCCGGCCGGTGACGCGCCGGTCTCCGACATCGTGTTCGGCCATGACGGCGCGATGATCGTGGCCGAGCGCGCCGTCATCGGCGCGCATTTCGACTACAGCCCGCTGGCGCCCTCCGGCGCCGCGCATGTCTGGCGATTCTGGCCCGAACGGCCGGACGATCCGAAGACGGCGAGCGCCTGGTACCAGCAGCCCGAGGAATATGCGGTGGGCTATGGGCACGGCAACCGCGCCAGCGGCGGCGGCGTCGATCTCGCCTATGGCTACCGGATAGACGACAAGGGCGTCGTCACTTTCGACATCGACGGCTGCGAGGATGCGATCGTCTTCACCGGCGACAGCCTGCGCAGCTTCCACAAGACGCCGGACGGCTTCGCACCGGTCGGCGCGCTCCAGCTCAACGGCCTGCAGATCAGCCCCGCGCGGCCCGTGCGCGGCTTCAACGCGCCGCCGGCGATCAGCTATTTCGTCAACTATTCGGCCCAGATGGACAACGCCAACCATGCCGGCAGCGTGGGCGGCGTGCGCGTCTATCGCCTGCCCTGCACCGGCGCGTGTCCCCTGCCGCGCGATGCCGATTTTGCCGTCAACACCGTTCCCCCCGTCGCCCCGCCGCCGCCGTCGAACCCGGCCGGCTGCACGGGTGCGGACTGCACGAACCCGCCCTGCACCGGCCCGGACTGCGGCCCGCCCTGCACGGGTCCCGATTGCGGACCGCCCTGTACCGGGCCGGATTGCGGGCCGCCTTGCACGGGCCCCGATTGCTGCAAAGGACCGGATTGCACGGGTCCGAAGATCTGCATGTCGGTGGAGGGACGCGCGGTGTGCGATCCCGCCTCCGGCGGCTGGGTCTACAAGCTGACCGCGACCGATCCGCTCGGGATCGGCATCGATACGGTGAGCGCCTATTCCCGCGTGCCGGGCGTGACGGTGTCGAACGGGCCGCAGATCCCGCTCAATCCGCCCCCGGGCGTGATCCAGCTCAGTGGCGCGTCGCCGGGACAGGTCGTGACGGTCGACATCTGCGGCTTCAACAGCGCCGATCCGAACTACCTGGCCGGCAAGCCCTATGACTGCTGCCACGAGAAGATCCGGGTGCGTGTGCCGCGTGGCGTGTGCAAGCCGAACGAGGGGCGCGCCCAATGACCGGCTGGATGAAAGCGCTTCTGATCGCCGGCGGCACGGCCGCCGGCGCCGCCGTGATCGCCGCTGCGGTCTATTTCGGCCTGCCCTATCTTCAGAAGAAGGCACCGGCCGTGGCCCTGGCCCCGGTGACGTCGTCGACCTCGCCCAACTTCACCAAGACGGCCTATCAGGTGGATTCGAGCGGCAATCTCGTCCTCGATTCGAACGGCGATCCCGTGCCCTTTTCCGGCTCGGTCCATCCCGGCGACCGGATCGAATATGTGCTGACCTACAAGCCGCCGGCCAGCGGTTCGAGCGGCCCGGCCACCATCACCGACACGCTGAGCGCCAACCAGAGCTATGTCGATCCGTCCATCCAGGCGCCGCCGGGCTGGACCTATCCGACGAGCCCCGGCTATCCCGGCAACGTCGAAACCTACAGCAATCCGGGCTTCGGGCCGGGCACCGGCTTCACGATGAATGTCGCGCCGATCGGCCCGGCGATCGGCCTGGCCGGCAATTCCACCGGCGACGGCTTTCAGCCGATTCCGGTCCCGGCGGCCGGACGTATCTACAGCGTGTGGCACCACATGCCCAATCCTCAGCCCGGTTCTTACGCAGGCGTGATGTGCTGGAGCGCGTCCGATCTCAGCCCCTGCGCCGGCTATTCGAAGCTGATCAGCGCGGCCGGAGGCGGCAATGTGATCACGCCCCATTGGCCGCATGCCGTGGTCGTGGGCACCAAGTTCTATTTCCCAGCCAGCCACGAGCAAGCCAACAACACGACCGCCGATCTCGGCATCGGCTGCTGGGACACCGTGACCGAGGCGGCGTGTCCCTTTATCACGCTCCCCGGCGGCCCGACGTTCCCGTTCGTCTGGTCGTCGATCACGACGAGCCAGTATGGCGCCCACTCCACCAGCTATCTGGCCGGCGTGGTGACCGATCCGGCGCAGCCGACGCATCTGATCGTCAACGCGAACAACCAGCTCTATTGCATCGATGCGACGACGTCGGCGCCCTGTGCGGCTTGGGTGAGTTCGCCGCCGCTGGCCGGCGCCACGATGGCCGGCCAGTTTCGCGACATGATCGCGGAAGACTCCGGAAGCAATCCGCGGGTGTTCGTCGAATACAACGGCGGCACGGCGTCGGCCCGCATTGCTTGCCGCGTTCTGGCGACAGGTGCGAACTGCCCGGGATGGGCCTTGATCGGCGGATCGTCGGAAACCGTTCTGCCGCTCAGGACCGGAGCTTACATGACGATATCGCCCGTTCCGGATGCCGGTCCGGGCTGGGTCGCGGTCTGCGCGCACCAGGCGCTGCAGGGTCCGCCGGCCTGCCTGAAGACGGCCAATGGCTCGGCTTATGCGATGCCGTCGGTTTTCACCACGTCGGGCGGGCAGTTCAATGGGACGGACAACACCTATGTTCCCAACGCCGCCACCAATCATGCGCGCTACGTGATTGCCGCCTTCCATATCCCCGGCACGCGGCAGGTCCTTTATCCCTACTACATAACCCGGACGGGCCCCTATTGCTTCGACTTCGCGACCAATGCGGCGTGCGCCGGCTTCAATGCCGTGTGGAACTCGAACAACAACAATCCAGTCAATCCGATCCTGAACGACTCGCGGGATTACGGCTACGCCGCCGATCCGACCGATCCGGAGCACTGTCTGCTCGGCCTGGGCGATCACGAGATTCTCTGGCGCTTCCGCCGCGACGGCTCGATGGGCCGCGGCGTCTGCATGCAGCAGCATGTGCAGCAGACCTTCGACATCAACGCGCCGTTCTGCGCCAAGAAGCCGAAACAGGCGAACTGGACGACGGTGGACATCGTCGGCCGGCCGACCGAGCTGGTCGGCGGCACGATCACGATCAAGGATTCGACCGGCGCGGTGGTGCAGACGATCTCCGTGACGGCCGCCAATTCCTATGCCGTCAACCTGCCGGCGACCGGCGCCAACGCCACGCTCACGGTCGAGTTCACGCCGAACTACGGCACCAACACGCCGCCCACCGCGGGCTATCAGGTCACGCTGAACTACACCGCCGATGTCGATCCGCAGATCTGCTACAAGACGACGGTGCTGGATTGCACGGAGACGCTGACCCAGGGGCCCGTCACCAACACGGCGGTCTATACCGACGCCAACGGCACCAACCAGGCGAGCGTCAATCTCGGCAAGGTCGTGGGCGGCCATTGCGGCCCGCCGCCCTGCCTGCTCGACCTGCAATCGGCGATCACGCTCAATCCGGACGGTACGGGAACGCTGACGATCACCGGATCGGGGCCGCCCGGGTTCAATCCGACGACGCTCAACGTCCACACGACCACGCCCGGCGTCGGCATCGCGCCGCCGACCCGCACCGTGCCGCCGGGGCCGATCAACACGACCTTCGTCCTCACCGGCGTCACGCCCGGCCAGAGCATCGACATCCAGATCGACGCCGTCGATCCGGGCGCCGGCACGAACGGCAGCGACAAATGCTGCTCCTCGACGATCACCGTCGTCGTGCCGCGCGAAGAGCACCACCATCACACCGATGTCGCGATTCAGAAGACCGCCACATCCGAAGGCCAGGGGCCGGCCGATGGCAGCGGCTATATCTATACGCTGGCCGTCACCAATGTCAGCGAGCCGATCAACGGCCAGAACAATGTCGTCGTCACCGACGTCGTGCCCGCGGGGCTGAGCTTCGCAAGCGCCACCGGCACGGACTGGAATTGCGTGGGCCCGTTCCCCATCGCGGCTGGCGGCACGCTGACCTGCACCTATACCGGCAGCGGGACGGTGGCGACCGGCCAGTTCCTCCCGCCGATCACGGTGGTCTCGACCAATGCGCGCCCGGGCGTGCCGCTGCCGACGGTGACCAATTGCGCCCATGTCGGCTTTGCGACGGGCAGCGGGCTGACCGACTACAATCCGGTGAACGACCAGAGCTGCGTCACCGGCACCAAGGGCGGCTCCGGCAAGCTCACGGTCGAAAAGGTCCTCCGCTCCGTGGACGGCCACGACAATTCCTCGCTCGAGTTCCATGCGGATGCCTTGTGCACGCCGCCGGGCGGCACGCCGGTGACGGTTACGCTTGCGCTCGGCGGCACGAACTCCCTGGGCAGCACCAATGGCTATTCGCAGGACGTCGAGAACCTGGCCACCGGCACGGTGTGCACGGTCACGGAACAGCCGCCGCCGCCGCCGGTGGACGCCAAGTGCCATTGGGTCACGACCTACCCCGACGGTCAGCAGGCGACGATCGCGGCGGGCACCGTCACCGTGCACATTCTGAATACCGAGGTCTGCGAGACGCAGCCGACCGAGGGCGCGACGGTCCTGATCTCCAAGGTGACGGTGATCGACGGCCGGCTGACCTATGCGCCGCGCCAGTCCTTCCCGATCCGCGCGACCTGCGTCGATCCGCGGGGTGCGGTGACGAATCTGAGCTACACCGCTTCGGCGGCCGCGGGCTTCGACTCGACCAAGAAGACCGTGCCGGCGGGCACGAAGTGCACGGTCCGCGAGCCGACGGCGCCGCCGCCGCCCGGCCGCCAGGGCTGCCATTGGGAGACGAGCTATCAGCTCAACGGCAAGCCGATCCGCTCCTTCCCGGTGACGATCGGCGCGCGCCCGACGAACGTGATCCTCGTGCGCAACGAACTGCAATGCGAAGAGACGCACACGACGACCGGCGACAATTGCCCCGACGGGAGCCATTGGAACGGCCGGCGCTGCGTGACCTGCGAGCGCGGCGAGGACTGGGACGACGCCCGGAAGATCTGCACCGTGCCGCGGCATCCGAGTTGCCGCGCCCCCATGGTCCTCGATGAAGAGGGCACGGCGTGCGAATGTCCGGAAGGCACGGAGCAGAAGAACGGCACCTGCCAGAAGCGCGGCTCGTTCCTCGACGACGTGTTCGGCCATGTTCACATCGGGGTCGGCGGCCGCTCGGGCGGCGGTCACGGCGGCGGCGGCGACGTCAAGCCGCCCGGAAAATGACGCGCCGGCGCATCGCGTGGCGGAGTCTGGGGCTGTTTCGCGCCGGCTCCGCTTCGGCCGTCTCCGGTCAGGTCAGGAAGGTCTGCGCCGGCGGCGCGCCGTCTTCCCGGCGGCCGGGCCTTCGCAGATCGCCCGAAAGCCGGCGGCCATGAACGCCGCCATATGCTCCCGGATCGAGATGAAATCGTCCGACGAGCAGATTCCATGGGACAGGCTGTCGAGCCGGCCGGTGCGCGCCATATTGTGGGTCATCGCGCCCGACAAGAAGTGATAGCCCCAGTAGATCCGTTCCTCGTCGCAATTCGGCATCGCTTTCTTGAGCAGGTCGATCAGCGCGAGCGCGACCGGATCGAAATACTTCGTCATCTTCTCGGCGCCCCAGCCGGCCGTGCTGTTGGCCTGTGCCGCGATCTTGCCGAACGACGCCCAATTTTCCTCGTCTTCGATCTGCACGTTCAGGTCGGTGTTGATCCAGGCCCGCAGCGCGCCCTCGACCGTGACGTTCCCGCCCACCTCTTCGGCATAGCGCCGCATCGCCTCGAGCCGGTTGCGCGCCGAGAGCGGCGCCCGCCGCGCCCAGACCGCCTCGAAAATGCTTTCCTTGCCCTTGAAATGGTAGTGAATCAGCGTCGAGCTGACGCCGATGCGCGATGCGACGTCCTTCAGCGTGACGCCGTGATAGCCGAACTCGGCGAACAGCTGCTCGGCGGCGTTGAGAATGCGTTCGATCGACGCTTCACGCGCGCGCGCCTTGTTGTTCCGGGCACGCGGACGCCGCGGCGCCGGCGCGCCGGTCTGTACGACTTTTTCGATATTGCTCATTGCGGGCCAGATTGCCGACCTGTAACTGACGCGTCAACGCGGCGTCGTTGCTCGCAAGCGGCGCGCTGGCCGCCTGCTCCTTCAAGATTCGCGCGCATGGGCGACATCCGCTGGGGGGTGGTTTGAGTCGTCGCACAGCGCGATGCCGTCGCGTCGACGGCGTCCCTCGACGCGTGCGCGACGCGTCCGGCACTTCCGCCGGACCTGCTCGAACCGCTCCGGCGCCCCGCCCCTGTGTCGTTCCCGCATCACGCCGGGCCAAACATATTGACTGTTGTGTAAGTCAGTATTGACCATGATCCGGTTTCCTGCCAGCGTTTGCGAACGTGCCGCAGAGCACGAGGTTCATCGCCCGCGGGCGAGAGGGGAGCGAAACTCATGAGGCGCACGCTTAGCCTATCCACGTCCGTTCTGGCGCTTGTCTGCTGCGGCGCGGCCTGGCCGTCGGCCGCATCGGCCGCCGACAATGCGAACGGCGGCATCGAGACGGTGGTCGTCACCGCAGAGCGCCGGTCCGAAGATCTGATGAAGACGCCGATCACGGCGAGCGTCCTGAGCGGCGAGGATCTTCAGAACCGGGACGTGTTCAACGTCAACGCGCTGCAGTTCATCGCGCCCAATGTGACGGTCAACGATCTGGGCCAGGGCGTCGACTTCGACATCCGCGGCATCGGCAAGGGCGAGCACAACACCCAGACGCCGCCGGGCGTCGTCACCTACCGCGACGGCGCGTCGACCTTCCCGGGCTATCTGACGGCGGAGCCCTATTACGACATCAAGAGCGTCGAAGTGTATCGCGGGCCGCAAGGCACCTTCGTGGGCCAGAACGCGACGGGCGGCGCGGTGTTCGTGTCGACGAACGATCCGGTGATCGGCGGCGGCTATAACGGCTATTTCATGGGCCAATACGGCAATTACAATGACGGCCAGTTGCAGGGCGCGGTCAACGTTCCGATCACCGACGACCTGGCGATCCGCATCTCGGGCTTCGGCGAGGCCCGCGGCAGCTTCTACAGCATCATCGACAGGGATCCGGCGGATGCCTGTCCGCATTTCAAATATGACGGCTGCAAGCCCGGCTACAATCCGGGCGATCTCCGGGTGGCCGCCGGGCGCCTCAGCGTCCTGTGGCAGCCCACCGACGCCCTGACGGTGTCGGTCAAGTACGACGCCCTCTATCAGGATTTCGGCGCCGCGCCGTCCGTTCCGTTCTCGCAGCTCCTACCTGTCGGCGCTCCCGTCGCGCCATACGGCATTCCCAATCCGTATCACGACGGCAATCTTTTCCATGCGACGGCCAATGCGCCGATGGCGCGAATGGATCGCGAGCAGCGCGGCATCGTGAAGATCGATTACGTCTTCCCGAGCGGGATCAAGCTGCAGTCCATTTCCGACTACAATGTCGGCAACGGCAATTGGACGACCGACCTCGACGGCACCGATTACGGAGCCCCGTCCGACTATCCTTACTTCGGCAGCGCCGCCACCGTTGCGGACTGGCTTGCCGGCACGAAGAACTGGACCTTCCTGGATCGGGTGGACGAGACCGTCTATTCCGAGGAGCTCAACCTGGTCTCGCCCGACGACGGGCCGATCACCTGGGTGCTGGGCTTGTACGCGCAGGAAAACGACTACGGCTGGCTTCCGCCCTATCAGTTCTGGATCGCCGTCGGCCCCCGCTTCCCGGGCGGCCCCACGCCCAATGCGGGCAATCTCTATCAATATACCTCCTACACGTTCCAGGGACATACGAGCAATCAGGACATTGCCGCCTTCGGCCAGGTCGAAGCCAAGCTCGGCGACGGCGTCCAGGTTTCCCTGGGCGGCCGCTGGACCCAGACCCGCACGCACAACGACGTCATGCTCTGGAACTACGGCAACGGCTTCGGCGTGACGACGCTGACGCCGGTGCCGATCCACGATTTCGAGGGTCAGCAGTCGAACAATCTCTCCTACAAGGCGGCGGTCGACTGGGCCGTCAATGACGGCGACTTCCTCTATGCCTTCGTGGCGACGGGCTATACGGGCGGCGGCCTCAACACCTTCACATCCGCGGCCGGCGGCCCGTCTCCGTTCGGCGACGTGACGGATACCAATTACGAGGTGGGCTGGAAGAGGAATTCCTGGTTCGACGGGCATCTGCGCACCCAGCTGGCCGCCTTCTACACGACCTACAACAACTTCCAGATCTCGCTGTCCGATCCGCAGACGCCGCGCAACAGCTACGAGATCAACCTTCCCAAGACGACCACGATCTACGGTTTCGAAGGGGAGACCCAAGCCACGTTCGGGCAATTCTCCCTCACCGCCTCCCTCGGCTTGCTGAAGAGCGAACTGGGCAGCTACTGGACGGTCGACCCGCGATTCAATCTCGTGGCGAGCGGGACGTGCCTGCCGGCGACCGGCGGGACGGATCCCTACTGCGTCAACGTGAAGGGGCATCCGATCACCTATGCGCCCAGCGTCACCTACAATCTCGGCGCCCAGTACATCTTCGACATCGGCGAGGGCGACACGCTGACCCCGCGCCTGAGCTTTGCCCATGTATCGGGGCAATGGGCGTCGATATTCGACAATCCGGCCCTGGGCGATCTCCTGGGCGTGCGCGATCTGCTCAGCGCGCAGCTCGAATGGAAGACCGGCAGCTGGTTCTGGACGCTCTATGGCGACAACCTGACGGACAAGCAGTACGTGGCGTCCAACAATTCCGGCGGCCTCTATGCCGGCGCGCCGCGGCAGTACGGCATCCGCTTGTCCAAGTTTTTCTGAGAGGGGGCTCTTTCTGGCCGCCGGCTGAACGACCGCCGGCGGCCGGACTGTTCGAATGCAGGCCATGCAAGCTTACGCCCTCACGGTAGACAAGTTTCTCGATCACGCCGCCAAGTGGCACAGCGCTGCCGAAGTCGTGTCGGTGGCGGGCCCGACCACGCGCATCGGCTATGCCGCCCTGCGGGCGCGCGCCAACCGGCTTTCGGGAAGCCTGCGCGCGCTCGGCCTGAAGACCGGCCAGCGCATCGCGACGCTCGCCTGGAATACGCAGCACCATTTTGAGCTTTACTACGGCGCGATGGGCGCGGGCTTCGTGTGCCACACGCTCAACCCGCGCCTCACGGCGGCGCATCTCGCGGCGATGGTGAACGAGGCGGAAGACCGCGTCCTCGCGGTCGGCGGCGGGCTCGCGGAACTGGCGCGCGACCTTGTGGGCCGCTGCCCGGGCATCGAGACGGTCGTGCTTCTGGACGGCGCGCCGGACGAACCCATCGCGAATGTCCGGACCTTCGCGTTCGAGGCGCTGCTCGCGGACTTCGGCAGGGAGACGGGCTGGGGCGCATTCGACGAGAACGCGCCGGCGGGGCTCTGCTACACCTCCGGCACGACCGGCGCGCCCAAGGGCGTGCTTTACACCCACCGCTCCAACTACCTTCACACGCTGCGCGCGCTGCAGGCCGACGCCATCGCGCTGACCACCGCCGATTGCGTCCTGGCGGCGGTGCCGATGTTCCACGCCAATGGCTGGGGCCTCCCCTTCGCCGCGCCGGCCGCCGGCGCCAAGCTGGTCCTGCCGGGCCGTCACGCCGACGGTGCGAATCTGGCGCGGCTCATCCGCGAGGAGGGCGTCACGATCGCCGTGGGCGTGCCGACCGTGTGGCAGGGCCTGCTGGCCCATCTCGACGCGAATGGCGGCGACGTGCCGACGCTCGAGCGCATCATCATCGGCGGATCGACCTGTCCCGATGCGCTGATCGAACGGATGGAGACGCGCCTCGCGGCGCGCGTGCAGACGAGCTGGGGCATGACGGAGCTTTCGCCGCTCGGCACCATCGCGGCGCCGCGCGGCCGGGACCGGGCCGTCGCCTCCGGCCGTCCGCCGGTCGGGCTCGATCTCAAGCTCACCGACGCCGCCGGCGCGCCCCTGCCGCGGCAGCGCAATGTCGCCGGCCATCTGAAGGTGAAGGGCGCGGGCGTCGTGCAGCGCTACTTCAAGGCCGAAGCCGAGGCCGTGGACGCCGAAGGCTATTTCGACACCGGCGATCTGGCGAGCATCGACGACGCCGGCAACCTCACGATCTGCGGCCGCTCCAAGGACCTGATCAAATCTGGGGGCGAATGGATCAATCCGGCGGAGATCGAAGCCATCGTGGGACGCCTGCCGGGCGTGGGGCAGGTTGCCGTGATCGGCCAGGCCGATCCCAAATGGGGCGAGCGGCCGATCCTCGTGGTCGAGCCGCAGCAGAGCCATACCATCGACAGCGGCGCGCTCCTGGCGGCGTTGCGCGGCAATGTGGCCGATTGGTGGATACCCGATCGGGTGATCCAGGTGGCGCGCATGCCGCTCGCGGCAACGGGCAAGATCGACAAGAATCGTCTTCGCATGGACTACGCCAGAACCTAGCCGGCGACCCGGCGGAAGACTCGTAAAGAACGCCCCGCGCCGACCGGCCGCTGCGTCAGGTCGCTGCCGGCGCCAGCAATCCGATGGCGACCGAAGACGCCGTCCCTGCCGGTTCCATCTCGCGGGTCAGCGGCCGCGGCGTGTGGCGGACCGATCCGTCGAGATGGGCGCCCGGCTCGACCGTCAGCACATCGTGCAGAAGTTCGCCCTCGACCCGCGCGCCGGCCTTCAGATGCGTGTTACGCGACTGCAGGATGCCGCTCGCGCGGCCGCGGATGGTCAGCACGTCGGCGACGATCTCGCCCTCGACGGACGCCGCCTCGCCGATCACGACCGCCTTGCCGCGCACTTTTCCCTCGATGCGGCCATCGATCTGGATGTCGCTCTCGGACGTGATCGTCCCCTGCACGACGAGATCCGCGCCGATCAGCGATGGCGGCCCCGCCGGTGGGTTCGATTGCCTCATAGCCTATGCCCGCTTTCGCGCTTTCGGGCCGAGCGTAGTGAAATTGCGGCGGCGGCGCATGCGGATTGTGACCCAAGGTCCTGCGTCACGGTCGCTTCATGGGGACGATGCGATGTCCGGCAAAGCGCCTGTTTAAGCGGCAGTTCCGTTACGGCCTCCGGTTGCTAGGGCGCGGCGGCCGCGCGTCCAAGGCGCAGACGGCCGGCGACATGCGTGGCCCGATGCGGCGCGTTCAGCTTGCCGGTAACGCTCGCAACATAGTCGCGCGTCTCCTTCGGCAACTCGCCTTCGCCGCGCAGATGCGCCTCCAGCCGGCCGGGCCCGCCATTATAGGCCGCGAACATCTCGGGAAACCCGTACTTGCCGTGCAGCCAGCGCAGATAGGCGGTGCCGGCGAACACGTTGTCGCGCGGATCGTAGGGATCGTCGCCCAACCCATATTGGGCGCGCATCTCCTCATAGGTGCCGGGCATCACCTGCATCATGCCGACCGCGCCGGCCCGCGAGGTGATGGGGCGATCCTGTGCCAGCACGGTTCGCCCGCCGCTTTCGACCTGCATCACCGCGCGGATCCAGTCCGCCGGAACGCCGAAGCGGCGCGAGGCTTCCGCGATCAGCGGATTCCAGCGGCCGATAAGCGCGCTCGCGCTCATCGCTTCTTCGCGGGCGAACACGCCGCCGACCGGCGGCGGCGCCGCTTCGCCGACCATCTGCGTGATCACGTTCACGACATAGGTCATCGGGCCGCGCGTCTTGTGCGGCAGGGCCAGGAAGACCGCCATCGGAATGAAGGCGAAGGCCAGGGCCAGGTGAAGCAGGGAGGAAAACCAATCGCGCATGACGGGGCGTGCGCGAACGTCGTTGTGCATGGGGAACCTTCTCGCGAACTGTGCGTTGACGGGGACGGCGAGGCCATCGGCTTCGCCGGATGCCTTGGCTTGCGCTCAAAGGCCCGCGCGCTCATGCGCGCAGGCGGGCAAATGGCCCGGCAACGAAGTTGCGTCAAGAGGCTTGAGCGAAGTTGCGTCGGGTTCCCGCGGGAACCGGCGCCCGCCCGACGTCGCGCGATGTTTTTTCCGTTTCAGCGCGCTGAGGTTTTCAGAAGTTCCGCGAGATGATCCTGCCACAGCGCCGCCCAGGTGTGCGTGCCGTGGCCATGCGTCTGGTCGCTGATCGGAATCAAGACGAACTGCGCATGCGCGATATTCTTGACGTCGCGCTCCGCGATGCCGAGCTCCGGCGGATTGATGAAATCGTCGGCCGAATTCACCCACATCACCGGCGCCTTGATGAGGCCGAGTCTGGCCTCGGGATGGTAGTTGCGCGAGGACTCCACCTGATAAAGAAGATCGTTGGCGTCCAGCGTCGCGAGGTTCCTGTCGATGACCTTGGCGAGATAGGCGTCGACCGCGTCGCGCGTCGGATAGGTCTTCTGCGCCAGAAGCGGCGCGGTGCCGGCGATCACCAGGAAATCGGCCGCCGTGCGCAAACCCGCGAGCGGCTGGCTCTTGTATTCGCCGCCCTCCCACGCCGGATCGGTCTTGATCCCGTCGATGATCATCTTGCGCCACATCCGGTTGCGGCCCGCGATCTCGACCGGCAGGCAGGCCAGCGGCATCAGCGCGTCCATGAAATCGGGATAGGTCTCGCCCCACACGAAATTCTGCATGCAGCCCATCGACGTCCCCATCAGCAGACGCAGATGCGCGATGCGCAGCCCCTCGGTGAGCAGCAGATGGTCGGCCTTCACCATGTCGTCATAGTCGTAATGCGGAAACCGCGCATGCAGTCCGTCGCTCGGCTTGGAGGATTTGCCGTGCCCGATGCCGTCGCGCAGGATGATGAAATATTTCGCCGGATCGAGCAGTCCGCCCGGCACGAACAGCACATTGGCGAATTGCGGCGCCAGGAACTGATGCCCGTCGCCGCCCGTGCCGTGCAGGATCAGCACCGCATTGGTCACGCGCCCTTTGGCGTCGCGCTTCGGCGTGCCGAGCGTCGTGTAGTGCAGGCGCAGGTCCTTCAGCGTCTCGCCGGAGGCGAAGGTGAAATCGTGCACCGTGAAATCGGCTTCGTGCGGCGCGAGCGCCGGCGGCGCATCCGCCGCCATCGCGCGGACGGGGGCGGCGGCGAATAGCGCGGCTGCGAGAACGGTCAGCAGACGGAACATCGAAAACTCCTTCGTTGCGCGAACGCTAAGGCGGGAGCGTCGCGGCATCTTGTAGGAATATCCTGTCATGTTATCCGGTTTGCCGGCATCAGGAAGTCGTCGACCGGCAGCGACTGTCCGCGCAGGAAGTGACCGTCCTCTGCGAACCAGCGGATCTGCACGCGCGGTGCATGGGCTTCGAGCCGCCGCCGGATGCCCGGCGAATCCGCCATCGCGTCCTTGCCGCCCAGGATCGCCAGCGCCTTGATGGTGCCCAGCAGCGCGCGCGTCGTATCGATCCCGCCGGTGACGATCACCTTCAGGCGCGCCCGCTCCTCGTCATGGATCGCGGCGATGCGCACGCGCTGGTCGTCCGCCGGCCGCCCTTTTCACCGCCGCCAGCAGGACGTTGGTCATCCGGCTGGCGGCGTCCTTGCCGATGGCGTCGATATCGACCACGCTCGATATCTCGATATGGCGATGACGCTTCACCGCCGGCCCCTCCAGCGCCTCGGCGCTTCGGCCGGTCAGCGTTTCGAGGTCGCCGCCGGAGCGGTCGAAACGGGCGGTCGGCCGCGGAATCGGTGCTAAGAAAGTCCGGAAAAAAGGGGAGAAACGCATGAACGGCGCGGAAAGCCTGGTGCGCACGCTGGCGGCCTCGGGCATCGAGGTCTGCTTCGCCAATCCCGGCACCTCGGAGATGCATTTCGTCGCCGCGCTCGACCGGGTGGAGGGCATCCGCGCGGTGCTCGGCCTGTTCGAAGGCGCGGTGACCGGCATGGCCGACGGCTATGGCCGCATGGCGGAGAAGCCGGCCTGCACCCTCCTGCATCTGGGGCCGGGCCTCGCCAACGGCCTCGCCAATCTGCACAACGCCCGCCGCGCCGCGACGCCGGTGGTGAACATCGTCGGCGATCACGCGACCTATCACGCGCAATACGACGCGCCGCTCGCGTCCGACATCGCGGGCTTCGCAAGGCCCGTCTCGGCCTGGGTGCAGTCCTCGCCGAGCGCCTTGACCGTCGCCGCCGACGGCGCCCGCGCGGTGCAGGCGGCGCTGTCGCCGCCGGGCCAGATCGCGACGCTCATCCTGCCCGCCGACACGGCGTGGAACGAAGCCGAAGGCGAAGCGCCCGCGCTGCCGCGTCCCTATCCGTCCCCCGTTTCCGACGAAGCGGTCTATCGTTCTGTCTCGGCGCTCAAGAACGGCAAGAAGACGACGATCCTGATCCGCGGGCTCGCCCTGAAAGAGCGCGGCCTCGCCGCCGCCGGCCGCATCGCGGCCAAGTCCGATGCGCGCCTCGCCTGCGACACCTTCGCGCCGCGGCTGCAGCGCGGCGCCGGCCGCGTCGCGGTCGCGCGCATTCCCTATTTCGCCGAGCAGATCGTCGAATTCTTCGCCGACACCGAGCAGCTCGTCCTCGTCGGCGCCAAGCCGCCGGTCTCCTTCTTCGCCTATCCGGGCAAGCCGAGCTGGGGTCTGCCGCAAGGCTGCGTCATCCACTATCTCGCCCATCCCGGCGAGGACGGCACGCAGGCGCTGGAAGCGGTCGCGGAAGCCCTCGGCGCGCCGGCCGCGCCGGCCTATGTCGCGCCGCTCAAGCGGCCCGACGGCATCGCCGACAAGTTCGACCAGTACACCATCGGCCAGGTCATCGCCCGCCATCTGCCCGAAGGCGCGATCGTTTCGGACGAGGGCGCCACCTCGGGCGCCGGCACCGCGCTCGCCACCGCGACCGCGGCGCCGCACGATATTCTGAGCCTGACCGGCGGCTCCATCGGCCAGGGCATTCCCGTCGCCACCGGCGCGGCCGTCGGGGCGCCCGGCGCCAAGGTCGTCTGCATCCAGGGCGACGGCGGCGCGATGTACACGCTCCAGGCCCTGTGGACCCAGGCGCGGGAGAAACTGGACGTCACGACCGTGATCTTCGCCAACCGGTCCTATGCGATCCTCAACATCGAACTCGCCCGCGTCGGCGCCGGCAATCCGGGTCCAAAGGCGCTCTCGATGCTCGACCTGCACAATCCCGAGCTGGATTGGACGAAGCTCGCCGGCGGCCTGGGCGTCGAAGCCTCGCGCGCCGCGAACATCCGCGACTTTGAAAGCCAGTTCGCGGCGGCGATGCGCGGCAAGGGCCCGCGCCTGATCGAGGCGGTTCTGGGCTGAGACACTTTACGCGGGCCTCGCGGCCCGCTAGCAAAACACAACAGCGGGGGACTGCGATGGACAATCCGACGGGCGATCTGAGTTTCTGGCGCGAGGGTGCCAACGACCTGATGCCGATGGTGGTGGCGCTCCGGCGCGACCTCCACAAGCATCCCGAGCTCGGCCTCAACCTGCCCGAAACCACGCGCCGTGCCCGCGAGGCGCTTGCCGGCCTCGATGTCGAGATCGCCGACAGCAAGACCACCTCCAGCATGATCGTCACGCTGCGCGGCGCCCAGCAGGGCCCGACCATCCTGCTGCGCGGCGACATGGACGCGCTGCCCATGCCGGAGGACACCGATCTCGATTTCAAATCCGTCAACGAAGGCCGCATGCATGCCTGCGGCCACGATTCGCACACCGCCATGCTGGTCGGCGCGGTGCATCTTTTGCATCGCCATCGCGACCGCCTGAACGGCAACGTCAAATTCTTCTTCCAGACCGGCGAGGAAGGCTTTGCCGGCGCCCGCCATGTGATCGAGGAAGGCATGCTGGACGCCGCCCCCGCGCCGTCCGCCGCCTTCGCGATCCACATTTCGCCCAACATCCCGACCGGCGTCATCGCTTCGCGTCCCGGCCCGCTGATGGCGGCGACCGACACGATCGAGATCGCGATCACCGGCAAGGGCGGCCACGCCTCGCAGCCGCATTACACGCTGGACCCGATCCCGACGGCCTGCGAGATCGTGATCGCGCTGCAGACGCTGGTGACGCGCCGCATCGACGCGTTCGATCCGGTGGTGCTCTCGATCACCAAGATCGAAAGCGGCACGACCGGCAACGTCGTGCCTGAAAGCGCCAAGCTGCTCGGCACGCTTCGCAGCTTCTCGGAAAGGAGCCGCGCCGCCGCCCGCGAAGGCATCGTCCGCATCGCGGAGAACATCGCCAGGGCGCATGATATCGAGGCGACGGTGACGCTGACGCAGGGCTATCCCGTCACCGTCAACGACGACAAATTCGTCGCCTTCGCGCACGGCGTCGTCACCGACCTGTTCGGCGAGCGCGGCTTCGCCCGCCTGCCGGCGCCGGTCATGGGCGCCGAGGATTTCTCCTATGTGCTCCAGAAGATGCCGGGCGCGATGGTGTTCCTGGGCGTGGCGCCGCACGGCGTCTCCGCCCACCATGCCCATGCCTGTCATTCCAACCGCATGATGATGGACGAGGCGGCGATGGCGAACGGCGTCGCGCTGCACGCCGCGATCGCCGACCGGTTTCTAGGGGGAGCATGACGATGGAAAATCCCGCGCTCGAAGCGCATGAGCACATGGAGCATGCCGAGCACGCCTCGCACGAGCACGATCCCTTCATCTCGCGGGTCGCGATCACCGTCGCCGTCCTCGCGGTCCTGACCGCGGTCGCCGGCAGCCTGGAGACGATGGAGGGCGAAGGCTCGCTCGCCGCGACCAGCGAGGCCGTGCTGCAGCAGGACCGCGCCACCGATTCGTGGAACGAGTTCCAGGCCGACAGCATCAAGAAGCACGTCTACGGCATCGCGGCGCGGAACGCTCCGGCCGGCAGCGCCGACGGCGCGTTCTTCAAGAAGCAGTCGAAGGACTATGGCGACACCCAGGCCAAGCTGCGCGAGAAGGCCGAGGACAACGAGAAGGACCGCGACCGCCTTCTTGCCGCCAGCGCCGCCCATGAGGAGCGCCACAGATGGCTGACCGGCGCCGCCACGCTGTTCGAGATCGGCATTGCCATGTCGACCGTTGCGATCATCACGCACAAGAACTGGCTGTGGTCCGCCGCGATGGCGTTCGGCGCGATCGGCATCGCGCTGCTCGGCGCGGCTTACGCGCTGTAGTGTCTGCTCGCAATTCCAAATAAAAAACGGTGTCATGGCCCGCAAATGCGGGCCATGACAATTTTTGAATTGGCCGGCGCGCATTGGGCCTACCGCATTACGCGAAGTTTAGGGGATCGCCGCGCTCCGGCCATTGTCCCCGCCGCACGCGCGCGACAATAGTCCGGACGCTTTGAATTGGGGGACATCGCCATGGCATCCGCCGCGCTCGCCAAGCTTGCAGAAATCCGCGCCAGGCATCCGCTTCGCAACACCTATGCCGGCATCAGGGCCGAGATGGGCCAACTCGAAAAAGTCGCGCTGTGGATCACCGATCACGTCGGCACCATGACCTTCTTCCTCGCGATCGTGGTGTGGACGGTCTTCTGGCTCGGCTGGAACCTGCTGGCGCCGCCGTCGCTGCAATTCGACCCGCCGATGGGCTTCGTGTTCTGGCTGTTCATCTCCAACCTGATCCAGATCATGCTGATGCCGCTCCTGATGATCGGGCAGAACATCCAGGGCCGCGCCTCCGAGGCGCGCGCCGAGCACGACCTGGAGGTGAACATCAAGGCGGAAGGGGAGGTCGAGCTGATCCTGCATCACCTGGAGCGGCAGAACGAGATGCTGCTCGCCATGCTGCAGAAGCAGGGCATCAAGCTCGACGAAATCCTGGCGCAGAACTGACGCGGCCGCTATTCGCCCGGATGGGTGCGGGCGCGGCGCGCCTGCATGGCGATGCCGAAGGGGATCGACATCAGATAGATCGCCATCGCCACTGTCGCCGTCACCCAGGGCCAGGTGAACATGAAGCCCGCCAACAGGCCGACGAAGCCCCACACCAGCACGCGGTGGCGGCGCGCCGGGCGCATGTATTTGATCGACGGCGTCGGCAGCCGGCTCACCATCAGGCTGGCGGAGAGCGCGATCATCACGCCGCTGACGATCGGCGCGCGGAAAATCTCGCCGCCGCCCTGGAAGCTCAGGAGCATCGGCAGCATCACGAGACCGGCGGCGGCCGGCGTCGGCAGGCCGGTGAAATAGGGATGGCGCGAGGACGCGCCCTCGTCGCGCACGCTCTGCACGTTGAAGCGGGCCAGGCGGATGGCGGAGCAGACGCAGAAGATCAGCGCCGCGATCCAGCCCGCATTGCCCATGCGCTCCAGGCTCCACATATAGATCAGAACGCCCGGCGCGACGCCGAAGCTGACGAGGTCGGCGAGCGAATCGAGCTGCGCCCCGAACGAGGTGTCGGCGCCCAGGAAGCGCGCCGCGCGCCCGTCCAGCATGTCGAACACCATCGCGAAGATGATGGCGATAACCGCGGCGCTCCAATCGGCCTCGATGGCGAATTTGATGGCGGTGATGCCGCTGCACAGGCCCAGCAGCGTCAGCACGCTGGGCACGACGCGGCCGACTGAAAGCTCTTCCAGCCTTTCGGCCATGCGCCGACGATGAAGTCTATGGTGCGCCAATAGGTTAACCTACCCTTGCAATTCGGCGAGCACGGTCTCGCCGGCCTTTGTCACAGAACCGTCTTGTATCACGATCTTGGCATCCGGTGGCAAATAGACGTCCAGCCGGCTGCCGAAGCGGATCATGCCGTAGCGCATCCCCCGCCGGACGGCCTCGTCCTGTTTAACGTCGCAGACGATCCGGCGTGCCACCAGGCCGGCGATCTGCACCACGACAAGGTCCCTGCTCGGATCGGTTGCACCCGCCGGCCGCACCCGCGCCGACATCCGTTCGTTGTGCACGCTCGCCTTGTCGAAGGAGGCGTTGAAGAACCGTCCCGGCCGGTAGGCGAGCGCGACGACCGTGCCGCTCAGCGGCATGCGGTTCACATGCACGTTGAAGACGTTCATGAAGATCGACAGCCGGCGGCGCGGCTCGGGCCCAAGGCCCAGTTCCTCCGGCGGAACGGCCTCTACGATCGGCAGCAGCTTGCCGTCGGCGGGGCTGACGATCCGCGCCTCGCCCGGCGGCGGCGTGCGTTCGGGATCGCGGAAGAAGGCGACGCACCACAGCGTCAGCGGCAGGAACGCCGCCGCGGCCCAGGGCGAAAACGTCCAGAGCAGGAGATTGGCCACCGCGAAAATCGCGATGAACGGCCAGCCTTCGCGATGGATGGGAATGCGCAAGGAGACGGTCCTCATGCAAAGCGCCGCGATGGTAACGCGCGCGCAAAGAAAAAGGGCGGCGCCGGAGCACCGCCCTGTTCCATGGATCGGGACCAGGCTTAAGCGCGGCCGCCCGAGAACGGGAAGGAGCCGAACGCGCCGGCCTTCACATTGCCGCTCAGGCTGTCGCCTTCGACCTTGCCGCTGAACTCCAGCGTCATCGGCATGGGCGAGGTGATCGACACCGCCCAGGAGATGGTGTTGCCGTCGACCTTGCCGTTGGCGATCGCCATGGAGCCCTGCGCGGCGGCCTGCGTGCCCGTCAGCGTGGCGCCTTCGGCTTTGAGATCGAGCGTCGCCTTCTGCGCGCCCATCGGTGAATTGATCGTGATGTTCCACTTGCCATCGACGGACATATCGTCCTCCCTTGTATCGAAGGCCTGCATCTAAGAGAGACGCGGGGGCCGAGGCAAGGCTTAAGGTGACGTCCACGTCACGAAATTTCGGCCGCGGCGAGAATTCCCGTTTGAGATCAGTTCCCTACGCCGCGGCGAGCGGCACCGTCAAAGAGCTGCGCCCGACGGTCGACCGCGTCAGTTCGTGGCGCTTTGCGAACAGGCCCGCCGGATCGCGCGTCTGGTCGCGCGAAGTCTCCCACACGCCGTGGCTCGCGTAATAGGTCAGCAGAAGTAGCCGCCCGGCGCCGTCGCGCACGTCCTCGGCCGTGGCCTCGGCGGTGAAGAGCCCGAAGATCTCGGTGTCGTAGCTGCCTTCGAAGTTCTCCCAGGCGCGGTTCGACAGCGCCACGAAATCCGCCACGCTGTCGGCGTCGACGGTGAACCAGCGATGCACATAAATGCCGCCGCTCCTGAGGCGCTTGTCGTCCGCCGGCCGCACCGTCGGCGTCAGCTTCTGCGGATGAATCGCCGCGACGCCGGGCGCCGTGTCGATCTCGCGCAGCCGGTCGCGCCGCGCGTCCGGCCAGCGCAGCAGGATCGCCGCCTCGTTCGAGGCGAAGCCGAGCTGCCCCTGGAACAGTCCCAGCACCTCGCCGCCATCCGCTGCGATGGCGGGTGCCGCGACGTCCCGCACATGCGCGGCGAAATCCGCCCAGGCCTTGCGCCCGCGCATCAGCGTGAAGGTCAGGTAGTCGTAATGCGCCGGCATGACCGTCAGTTCTCCAGCATCACCTTGCACTGGTGCGACGGCTTGCGCAGCGCCTCGAAGGCGGCGGGCAGGGCGTCCAGGTCGACGATGTCGGTGATCATGTGCTCGACGTCGACGCGGTCGGACGCGATCATCGCGATGACGTAGTCGAAATCCGCCGGGCGATAGCCCAGCACGAACTGGATCGCGATCTCCTTCACGATGCCGATCAGCGGCATGATCGTGTCGGGCTTCTGGCAGACGCCGGCGACCAGGATGCGCCCGCCGCGCGGCGCCTCCGCCATCGCGCTCATCAGAAGCCCTGGCGCGCCGACGCATTCGAAGATCACGTCCGGTGCCTTGCCGGCGATCTTCATCACTTGCGGCGTCAGCGGCTGGTCCGGATCGATCGCGTCGGTGGCGCCGAAGCGCGCCGCCATTTTCTTCCGCACATCCGCCTTCTCGCTCACGATCACATGCCGCGCGCCCAGGAACTTGGCCCACAGCATCACCGCGAGCCCGACCGGCCCCGCGCCGATCACCAGCACCGTCGCGCCGCGCTCCAGCTTCGCCATGTCGACGGCGTGCAGGCCGACGGCAAGCGGCTCGACCATCGCGCCCTCGCGGAACGATACGCTGTCGGGAAGGCGATAGCCGCTGCTCGCGCCGATCCGCACATACTCCGCATAGGCGCCCGGGCTCTGGCCGAGACCGACGGGAATGAGTTTCGGGCAGGCGCTGCTCAGCGACAGCGACAGGCACGGCGAATGCTCGCCGCAGCAGATCACCGGAAAGCCCGCGACACGGTCGCCTGTCTTCCACAGATGGGTGACGGCCTTGCCGGCCTCCATCACCTCGCCGGCGAATTCATGTCCCATCACCGCTCCGCCCGGCAGCGGCATGATCGTGCCGGCTTCGGTCATGTGCAGGTCGGAGCCGCAGATGCCGCAGGTCTTCACGCGCAGGACGATGTCGTGCGGCCCCGGCACCGGGTCGGCGATGGTCTCCACGACCAGCGGCTTGGCGATTTCCTGGAACACGGCGGCGCGCATGGGGACCCCAAAGCATTTCGAGCGGCGGCACGTTATGCCATGTTCCGGTTGAGGCAAACGGGAGGGCGCAGCGATGGACACTTACGCTACGGCACGATCGATGCTCGCCGATCTGGCGGCGAAGAAGGTCTCGGCCCGCGAACTGCTGGATGCGCATCTGGCGCGCAACGATGCGGTCGCGCCGAAGATCAACGCCGTCATCGAAACCGATATCGCACGCGCGAAGACGGACGCTGCCGCGATCGACGCGGCCCGCGCGAAAGGCGCGGCGCCGGGCGCGCTCGCCGGCCTGCCGATGACGATCAAGGACGGCTTCGACGTCCAGAACATGCCTGCCACCGCGGGCGCGCCGCAGTTCAAGGACCGCGCCAAGGATTGCGCCGACGCGGCGCTGGTCGCCAAAACGCGCGCCGCCGGCGCGGTGATCTGGGGCAAGACCAACGTCCCCTTCATGCTCGGCGACTACCAGACCTTCAACGTCCTCCACGGCACCACGAACAATCCCTACGATCTCACGAAAGTCCCCGGCGGCTCGTCGGGCGGCGCCGGCGCGGCGCTCGCCACCGGCGTGACGCCGCTGGAGATCGGCTCGGACATCGGCGGCTCGCTGCGCCATCCGGCGAATTATTGCGGCGTGACGGCCTTGAAACCGACCTGGGGCGTGCTCGACGGCCGCGGCCATGTCCCGCCGGATCCCGCCGCCTATTACGAATGCGACATCGGCGTCTACGGCCCGATGGCGCGCAACGCCGGCGATCTCAAGCTGTTGTGGAGCGTGCTGCGCGGCACGCCCGAACAAGCGCGCCGCGATGTGAAAGGCGCCCGCGTCGCGGTGTGGGATGAGGAAGCCTCCTGGCCGCTGGCCCGCGACGTGCGCGACGGCGTGAACCGCGCCGCCGCCGCGCTCGAAAAATCCGGCGCGCATGTCGAGCGCGCCAAGCCCGACATCGACGGCCAGGCGCTGCTCGAAACCTATCTGGCGATCCTGGTGCCGATCGTCTCGGTCGAGTATCCGGACGCGCTGCTGGCGGCGTTCGAGGCGATGCGCGAGGCCGACCGCAAGCTTGTCGCCGAGGGCGGCGAAGGCGCCGACATCGCCCTGTCGCGCCTGCTCGCCGTGCCGACCTATCGCGAACACGTCGCGGCGCTGGTGCGCCGCCAGGCGCTGAAAGACAAGCTCGCGAAATTCTTCGAACGCTACGACGCGGTCGTCATGCCCATCGGCATGGTGCCGCCCTTCGCCCATCAGCAGGAGCCGGGATTCAACGAACGCGTCCTCGACGTCGACGGGACGACCGTGCCGTACCGCTTCATGCTCAACTGGATTTCGCCCGCTTCCGCGCTGCACGCGCCGGCGCTTGCGGTGCCGGCTGGGCAAACGGCGCAGGGCCTCCCCGTCGGCGTGCAGATCATGGGCCCGTGGCACGGCGAGGATCGCCTGTTCGATTTTGCCGCTGCCGTTGAGGAAGACCTCGGCGGCTTCGCGCCGCCGCCGCTTTGACGTTGGGGAAATGGCGACTCGCACCCGCGCCTATGGCATAAGGCCCTCAGAGATATACCGGGGAAACGACCATGGCGATCAAACTCAAAAACGGAATCTTTCTCGCGCCCTTCCATCCGGTCGACGAGGATCCGACGCTCTGCATCCAGCGCGACCTGGAGCTGATCGAGCATCTGGATCGCCTGGGCTACGAAGAAGCCTGGATCGGTGAGCATCACTCCGCCGGCTACGAGATCATCGCCAGTCCCGAAGTCTTCATCGCCGCCGCGGCGGAGCGCACCAAGCGCATCATGCTCGGCTCGGGCGTGATTTCGCTCCCCTATCACAATCCGCTGATGACCGCGAACCGCGTCATCCAGCTCGATCATCAGACGCGCGGCCGCTTCATGCTCGGCGTCGGTCCGGGCCTTCTGCCGTCGGACGCTTTCTCGATGGGGATCGAGCCTTCGACCCAGCGCGACCGCATGGTCGAGGCGATCGAGGTGATCCTGCGCCTCTTCAAGGGCGAGCGCGTCACGCACAAATCCGACTGGTTCACGCTGGTCGACGCGACCTGCCAGCTCAAGCCCTATACCTGGCCGCATCCCGAAGTGGCGGTGGCGTCGTCGGTCACGCCCTCGGGCGGCAAGCTCGCCGGCCGTCACGGCTTCGGCATGCTTTGCGTGGCGGCGACCCAGGCCGGCGGCTATGACGCGCTCGGCATCAACTGGAAGATCGCCAACGACACCGCCGCCGAGCACGGCAAGACGATGGACCCGCAGCGCCTGCGCCTGGTCGGTCCCGTGCACATCGCCGAGACCCGCGAACAGGCGTTCGAGAACGTGAAGTTCGGCCTCGCCAAATGGCAGAGCTATTTCGGCGGCATCAGCGCGGTCGCGGGCCGCGAGGCGACCGAGGCGCGCTCGGTGGAGAAGCTGGTCGAGGACGGCCAGCTCGTCATCGGCACGCCCGACGACGCCATCGCGCAGATCCGCCGGCTTCAGGCCAAGCAGGGCGAGTTCGGCGTCTTCCTCCAGCTCGCGCACAATTGGGCGAATTTCGACGCGACCAAGAAGTCCTACGAACTCTGGCAGCGCCACGTCACGCCGGTGATCAACGGCGCCAACGAAAAGCGCGAAGAGGCTTTCGCCTGGGCCCGCGACAACAAGGAGCGCTTCATCGGCGCCGCGATGAGCGCGGCGATGCAGACGATCCAGAAGCATCACGAGGCCGAAGCCAAGAAGGCGACCAAGGCGGCGGAGTAAGGAATCCCGTACCCTCCCGTTGATGGGGTCCGTAGCGACAGCGTACGGACGCGGAGCGTAGCGGAGCAGGGGTCGAAAAATGCGGAGCATTTTTCGGGGAGGGGGTCTGTCGCAGGCGCCGTTCTGCTGACATACGCGGGCGCAAGGTTGCGCTATATTGCGAAGCGCGGTCTTACGGAGCGTGTCCCATGAGCAAGGCGCTGGTCGTCATCGACGTGCAGAAGGGCATGTGGGAGCATCCCGACTATCCGCCCCATGACGGCGACGGCGTGGTCGCGCGCATCGCCGAATTGATCGGCAAGGCCCGCGCCGCCGGCGTTCCGGTGCTGTATGTCCAGCATCACGCGCTGGGCGAGCCGGGCCATCCGCTGATGCCGGGAAAGCCCGGATTTGCCTTCCACGACGCCGTCGCGCCCGCGCCGGGAGACGATGTGACGGTGAAGCACAATTCCAGCGCCTTCCACGGCACCGATTTCGACGCCAAGCTGAAGGCGGCCGGCATCGATCATCTGGTGATCGCCGGCATGCAGTCGGAATATTGCGTGGATTCCGCGATCCGCGGCGCCCATGAGCGCGGCTACACGGTGACCTTGGTTGCCGACGCGCACGCGACCGGCGACACGCGCGTGGCGAAGGCGAAAGACATCGTCGCGATCCAGAACGACACCATGGCCGGCGATTTCGCCGACGTGATCCCGACGGCGATGGTGACTTTCGCATAGCGATCTATGGCGCAACCCGTTTCCTCCCCCGTTGTTGCGGGGGAGGGGGACCGCGAAGCGGTGGAGGGGGCCGACTGGGCAGATGCTCTCCGCGCTGGCCCCCTCGTCCGTACGCTGGCGCTACGGACCGCTCCGCTCGGCACCTCCCCCGTAAACACGGGGGAGGAAAGCAATTCAGAGCTTCACCCCACCACTGCAGATCGCATCCACCGCCTGCGGCGTCAGCGGCTCATAGCGCCCCGTCGCCGGATCGAGCCAATAGAGCGGATCACGGATCGCCTTCAGATCGAACCCTTCCTGCACCAAATCGACCTTGCGCTGCTTGAACGTGCCGGTGATCTCCAGCTCCGGCAACAGCCGGACGAACACGGGGCGCGCATAGCCGGGCAGATTTCCGGCCAGCGCCTCGGCCAGCTTGCCGATATCGAAGCCCTCGCCGGTCACCAGCGCCGCCATGCCGGCGCGGCCGTCGGCGCCGGGCACCGCGACGCCATAGACATTGGCCTCCTTGACGCCGCGCACCACGCCCAGCGCCTCCGACACTTCGCTGGTCGCGACGTTCTCGCCCTTCCAGCGGAAGGTGTCGCCGATCCGGTCGACGAAATAGTAGTAGCCCAGCCGGTCGTGCCGCATCAGGTCGCCGGTGCGGAACCAGGAATCGCCCTTCGCGAACACGTCGTGCAGCACCTTCTTCTGGGTGTCGGCCGCCTTGGTGTAGCCGTCGAAGGTCTTGCCGGGCTCGTTCTCGATTTTGCCGACGGTCTCGCCGACCTCGTTGTCGGCGCATTCGATGCAGAACCCGTCGGGCCCGCGCACCGGCATCTCGTGCTCGATGTCGAACTTCACGATCCGCGTCTCGATGATGGAGCGCATATAGGGCGGCACCCGCCCGACCGCGCCGACCGTGCCGTCATAGTTCAGCATCGAGACATTGCCCTCGGTGGCGCCGTAGAACTCGATGATCTTCGGGATCGCGAAGCGTTCGCGGAAATTCTTCCAGATTTCGGGCCGAAGCCCGTTGCCGGTGATGGCGCGGATGGCGTGGTCGCGCTCATGCGGCCGCGCCGGCGCGTTCAAGAGATAGCGGCACAGCTCGCCGATATATTGGAACAGCGTGGCGCGATAGCGGTGCACGTCGTCCCAGAACTCATGCACGGAAAGCTTGCGCTTCAGGATGACCGATCCGCCGGTCAGCAGCGCCGGCCCGATGGCGCACACCCCGCCCGCCGAATGATAGAGCGGCAGCACGTTGTACATCCGGTCGGTCGCCTTGGCGTTCAGCCCGCTGGCGAAGCCATGCATCATGAACAGCATGCGCAGATGGGTGAAGTTCGACGCCTTGGGCAGCCCCGTGGTGCCGGACGTATAGATGTAGAACGCCTTGTCCTTGGCAGTGACGCCGTCGCGCCAGGCCTTGTCGGCGGGCCCGGCCGGCTGGGCCGCCAGCGCGGCATCGAAGTCTTCGCATCCGGCCGCGGCACCACCGGCGCTCCAGGCCTTGGGCGCCGGCGCGATCTGCGGCGCGGCTTCGGCGAAGGTCTCGGCCAGCTCGGCGCCGACGATCGCGTGCTTCGCCTCGGCGATGGCGATGGAATGGGCGAGGGGCTGGCCCCGCAAATTCGTGTTGATCAGCGCGGTCACCGCGCCCACCTTCAACAGGCCCAGCCAGGTCGCGACATATTCCGGCCGGTTCTCCATCAGGAGGGCGACCGCGTCGCCGCGTCCGATGCCGCACGCCCGTGCCCAATGCGCTACGCGATCCGCATAGGCGTCCAGTTGCCCATAGGTCATGGTGCGGTCGAGGTAGTAGAACGCGACCGCGTCCGGCGTCGCCTTCGCCTGTTTCTTGACGATGTCGACGATGGTGTGCGGGCTGTCCGGCTTGACGTCGCGCAGCGACCACAGCGTCCTGGCGATCGTGGTTATATAAGTGGCTTCGCGCGCGACGGCGTCGGCAAGTCCCATGGGATCCGTGATAGGCGGGATGACGGTTTCAAGACCAGGATATGGTTAGCCGGTAAACGATTGCGAGACTATGACCGAGCCGCTCGACCTCAGAGGCCTGAAGTGTCCGCTGCCAGCCCTGATGGTGCGCCGCGCCCTGGCCCGTGCCGCGCCCGGCGCGGAGATCGCGCTGCTGGCCGACGATCCGCTCGCGCATATCGACATCCCGCATATGTGCCGCCAGGAAGGCTACGCGGTCGTTTCGAGCGAACGCGACGGCGCTGTCGTCAGGCTGGTGGTGCGCCGGCCCTGATATTTGATGCGTTCCCCGCGCAGCCAGCTTGTCATGCCCGCGAAGGCGGGCATCCAGAGACTGGGAGCGTTGCCAAACCTGGATTCCCGCTTTCGCGGGAATGACAATCTGGAATTGTCCCATCAAAGACGAAATCGCTTCAATGTGCCGGCGGCGGCGGCGCGGCTTGCGGGCCGAGCCGCGCGATCACGTCCGACGCCTGCAGCGCATGCGGGTCCTGCTTCGCCTGTTCGGGCGTCAGCAGGATGATCTCGGCATAGGCTTCGTAGCGCGTCGTCGGGAAGGCGGTGTCGTGCCAGTAGGGATCCCAGGGATCGTAGCGCCAGCTATGCCAATAGCCGCCGAAGCCCGGACCCCAGCCCCAGCCGGGCGCGAAGTCGGTGTGATAGGTGGTCTTGGATTCGGTGTCGCGGGTGTCGAATTCGAACCAGGAATAGCCCGCATCGCGCGTCACCTCGGCCGATCGCAGCAGCAGGTAGTTCTCCACCATGTCGCGCCTGGTCAGGGAATTGCCGTTGAACGTCACGCGATAGCGGTTCTCGGCCAGGCGCTGGTCCGCATAGCCGTTGCCGCGGTCGCTCGTCGCCGGCGCATAGGGCGTCGGCGTGGCGCAGGCGGCGAGGCCCAGAAGCACGAAGGGAACAGCTAGGGCTTTGAATTTCATTATTATTCTCCTGCCGCCATCTGTAAAACACGATCCTATACCCAAAAGTTCCGGCGCGGCGTGCTCGCGTAAGTTTCACTTTATAACTGACCGGTCAGTTATTAATGTGGAAATATGGACACCCACGAACAGCGCTGGAGTCGCCGCAAACAGGCCCGTCCGGCCGAAATCCTCGACGCGGCGCTGAAAGTGTTCGCCGCCAAGGGCTATGCCGCGGCCCGGATGGACGACATCGCGCGCGAGGCCGGCGTGACCAAGGGCACGATCTATCTCTACTTCGAGAACAAGGAGGCGGTGTTCAAATCGCTGGTGCGCGAATCGATCGGCACCACGATCGGCGCCGTCGCCGGCCAGATCGCCGGCCATGACGGCCCGGCGCGCGACCTCCTGCGCTTCGCGCTCGCCGCGATGGCGACGCTTCTCATGAACAGCGACCGCGTGGTGCTGCCCAAGATCATCATCGCGGAGAGCGGCAATTTCCCCGAACTCGCGCGCTTCTACCGGTTCGAGATCATCGAGACGGGTCTTGCGGCGCTGTCCTCGGTGATCGAAAGCGGCATGGCGCGGGGCGAATTCCGCCGCGCCCCGGTGAATCATGTGATCCGCATCTGCGTCGCGCCGGTGCTCCTGGGCGCGGTGTGGCGCTCGACCTTCGCGGTCTTCGATCCGGAGCCCTACGACTATCAGGGCCTGATCGAAACCCATCTCGACGTCCTGTTCCGCGGCCTCGCGCCGGAAGGAGCCACGCCATGAAACGCGCGCTGACCCTTGCCCTGTTGCTGCTGCTCGCGGCCTGCGGGCGTGGCGACGAGGGCAAGGCCTGGCTCGGCTATGTCGAAGGCGAAAACGCCTTCATCGCCGCGCCGCAGGCCGGTTGGGTCGCGCAGGTCGCGGTCCGGCGCGGCGACGCGGTGAAGGCCGGCGATCTTCTCTTCACGCTCGACGACACCAACCAGGCCTCGGCCCGCGACCAGGCGAACGCCGCGATCGGCATGGCGCAAGGCCAGCTCACCGCCGCCAGGGCCAATCTGGTGCTGGCGCAGAAACAGCTCGCGCGCCAGGCGAACCTGCTCGCCGAACAGGCGGGCACGAAACAGGCCTATGACGTCGCCAAGGCGAGCTACGATTCCGCCGCCGCGCAGGTGGCGCAGATCGAGGCGCAGATCGCCCAGGCCCGCGCCTCGCTGACCGGCGCCGCCTATCAGCTTTCCGAGCGCGGCGTGGTCTCGCGCACCACCGGGCGGGTCGAGGACGTCTACTTCCGCACCGGGGAATATGCCCCGGCGATGACGCCGGTCGTCTCCGTCCTGCCGCCGCAGAACGTCTTCGTCCGCTTCTTCGTGCCGGAAAGCGAGCTTGCGCGGGTCAAGCTCGGCCAGCGCGTCGCGATCTCCTGCGACGGCTGCACGCATGCCATCGCCGCGACGATCACCTTCATCGCGAGCCAGGAGGAGTTCACGCCGCCGGTGATCTTTTCCATCGGCAGCCGGGAGAAGCTGGTCTTCAAGCTGGAGGCGCGCGTCCCCGGCGGCATCAGGCTCAACCCCGGCCAGCCGGTCGACGTCAGGCCGCTGTGATGATGCTCTCCGACTGTCATGCCCGCGAAGGCGGGCATCCAGAGTCACTTGTGCCGGCGGTGCAACTGGATTCCCGCCTACGCGGGAATGACAATCGTAAGACTGCGGGATCGGTCTAGATGTCCGACTCGCTCGCCATCGACGTGCGCGGCCTGACCAAGCGCTTCGGCGTCAAGCTCGCCGTCAACCGCATCGACATCGCCGTGCCGGCGGGTCAGGTGTGGGGGTTCTTGGGCCCCAACGGCTCGGGCAAGACCACGACCATCCGCATGCTGTGCGGCCTGCTCAGCGCCACCGAAGGCGAGGGCACGGTGCTCGGCCACGACTTCCGCACCCAATCCGAGCGGATCAAGCGCGATGTCGGCTACATGACGCAGAAATTCAGCTTCTGGGAGGATCTGTCGATCCGCGAGAACCTGGATTTCGTCGCCCGGGTCTACGAATTGCCGCATGCCCGCGCGACGGTGACCCAGACGCTCGAGCGCCTCGGCCTGGTCAAGCGCCAGGAGCAATTGGCCGGCGATCTCTCCGGGGGCTGGAAGCAGCGCCTGGCGCTAGCCGCGTGCATGCTGCATTCCCCGAAAATGCTCCTGCTCGACGAGCCGACCGCCGGCGTCGATCCGAAGGCGCGGCGCGATTTCTGGGACGAGATCCACCGCCTCTCCGGCGAAGGGCTGACGGTGCTCGTCAGCACGCATTACATGGACGAGGCGGAGCGCTGCGACCGCATCGTCTACATCAATCTCGGCAACGTCATGGCGCGCGGCACGGTGGCCGAGGTGGTGGCGCAGTCGGGACTTTTCACCTTCGTGGTCGAAGGCGAGGGCGCCCGTGCCCTGGCGGGCAGGCTGCGCGGCCGGCCGGGCGTGGAATTCGTCGCCTTCTTCGGCGCGGCGCTGCATGTCAGCGGCAGGGATCGCGCCGCGCTGGAGGCCGCGCTGGCGCCGTTCCGAGACACGCCGGACCTCGCGATCCACGAAGCCCCGCCCAGCCTGGAAGACGTCTTCATCCAGCTCCAGGAGCGCGGCACGGGGGACTACGCGTGAGCGCGGCATTCTCCCTCCGCCGCATCTACGCCGTCCTGATCAAGGAGTTCATCCAGCTCCGCCGCGACCGGTTGACCTTCGCGCTCATCTTCGGCGTACCGCTGATGCAGCTCCTGCTGTTCGGCTTCGCGATCAACAACGATCCCAAGCATCTGCCGACGGCGGTCTCGATCCTGGATCCCGGCACCTTCGCCAATTCCATCGTCGCGGCGCTCCGCAATTCCGGCTATTTCGAGATCGTGCAGGCGACCGACGATCCCGCCGTCGCGCGCCGCCTGCTCGCCGAGGACAAGGTCTCCTTCATCGTCGAGATCCCGACCAATTTCAGCCGCGACCTCGTGCGCGGCGCCCATCCCGAACTCCTGATCGAGGCCGACGCCACCGATCCGGCCTCCGCCTCCAACGCCGTCGGCGCGCTGGGCGAGATCGCGAGCGACGCCTTGCGCGACGACCTGACCGGACCGCTCGCCGTCCGCGCGCCGCCGACGCCGGCCTTCGCCACCGTAATCCACCGCCTCTACAATCCGGAGGTCATCACCCAGTACAACATCGTGCCCGGCCTGCTCGGCATCATCCTGACCATGACCATGGTGCTGATGACGTCGATGGCGCTGACCCGCGAGCGCGAGCGCGGCACCTACGAGAATCTCCTCGCCATGCCGACGCGGCCGCTGGAGATCATGATCGGCAAGATCGCGCCCAACATCCTGGTCGGGCTCGTGCAGGCCTCGCTCGTGCTCCTGGCGGCGCGCTTCGTCTTCGGCGTGCCGATGATCGGCTCGCTCGGCCTGTTGTTCGTGGTGGCGGTGCTCTTCATCGCCGCCAATCTCGCCGTCGGCTATACCTTCTCCACCATCGCGCAGAGCCAGCTTCAGGCGATGCAGATGATGGTGTTCTTCCTTCTGCCCGCCATCCTTTTGTCCGGCTTTGCGTTCCCGTTCCGCGGCATGCCGGTCTGGGCACAATGGATCGGCGAAGTCCTGCCTGTGACGCATTTCCTGCGCGTGGTGCGCGGCATCCTGCTCAAGGGCAACGGCCCGGCGGAGATCTGGCCCGATGTCTGGCCGCTCATTCTCTTCCTGTTCGCCGTGGGCACCATCGCGCTGCTGCGCTTCCGCCGCACCCTCGATTGAGGTTATCGTTGGTCGGCCAAGCAAGGGTCTGCGCCATCGACATCTACGCGCTCTACAACAGGCTATCGCGCCACTTCCGCACGCGACGGATGAACGCGTTCGTCCATTTGTTCGGCATCGTCGACGGCACGACGGTCGTCGACATCGGCGGCGGTCCCTTCAACTGGACGCTCATCGCGCGGAAGCCGCGGGTCATCGCTTTCAATCTGATCGGCAAGCCCAGGATCGTGGGCAATGTCGTCTGCAAGTTCGGCGATGCCCGTGCTCTTCCCGTGGCTGCCGGCGCCTTCGATGTGGCCTTCAGCAACTCGGTCATCGAGCATGTGGGGGACTGGCAGGCGATCCAGGCTTTCGCGCGCGAGGTGCGTCGTGTCGCCCCGCGCTATTATGTGCAGACTCCCAACCGGTGGTTCTTCGTCGAGCCGCATCTGCTCGCCGTCTTCATCCACTGGCTGCCGACCCCATGGGCGGTCCGGCTGATGCCCTGGCTCTCGCTGCGCGGCTGGGCCCAGCGTCGCAGCCGTGCTCAGACCGAGGCGTTCCTGCGCGGCATTAAGCTATTGACCGTAAAGGAGATGCGGGAATTATTTCCTGATGCGACAATTCGACGGGAGCGCTTCCTGGGGATGACCAAATCGATCATCGCCATACGGACATGATCCGCCGGTAGAACTAAGACGTCGAGCGGACCTTGCTAAAGCGAACCGGCCGTTACAAATTCCCGGCCACTCCCCGGCAAGCGGGGCGTTTACCTTCGGAAATTCGAGTGGGGACCGAACGCTTCGCATGACCGGGTTGTCTCTTGTACTGCAATGTGTCCTGGCGGGCGTGCTCTGCATCATCGCGGCGCTGTCGATCCAGCTCGTGGTGCTTAGCTATTTCCGGCTCTTCAGCGCCAAGCCGCGCGTGCGCCTGCCGCTGCTCCCCGACGAGGCGCTGCCGCGCGTCCTGGTGCAGCTTCCGGTGTGCGACGAAGGCCCGCTCGCGGTGCGGGTTGCCGCAGCGGCGGCCCGGCTCGATTGGCCCGCCGACAAGCTGGAGATCCAGGTTCTCGACGACGGCCGCGTCGGCGATCCGGGCGAGCTCGTCCGCAACATCCTGAGCGTGGTGCCCGACGGCGTGAACCTCAACGTGCTTCGCCGCAACGACCGCAGCGGCTTCAAGGCCGGCAATCTCGCCTTCGGTCTCAATCACTCCGACGCGCCCTATGTCGCGATCTTCGACGCCGATTTCGTGCCGCCGACCGACTTCCTGCGCCGTTCGGTGCCCGCGCTCGTCGCCGACCAGGGCCTCGCCTTCGTCCAGGCGCGCTGGGGCCACGCCAACCGCACCAAGAACTGGCTGACGCGGGCGCAGGGCATCCTGCTCGACGCCCATTTCGCGGTCGAGCAGGAAGGGCGCTTTCGTGCCGGTCTGCCGATGTCGTTCAACGGCACCGCCGGGGTGTGGAGCCGCAAGGCGATCGACCATGGCGGCGGCTGGACCGGCGACACGCTGACCGAGGACCTCGACCTCTCCATGCGCTGCGTGATGAAGGGCTGGCGCTCGGCCATGCTGTCCGACATCGAAGTGCCCGGCGAATTGCCGGAGACCGCGGCCGCCTGGCGCTCGCAGCAGGCGCGCTGGAACAAGGGCCACGCCCAGACCGCGGTCAAGCTGATGCCGCTGATCTGGGCAAGCGCCATGCCGCTCTGGAAGAAGGCGGCGATGACCCTGCAGATGGGCCAGTTCGCGTTTTTCGCGCTGGCCTTCGCGAGCGCCGCCATCAGCCTGACGCTGATGTATATGGACGTGGTCTATCTGCTCAGCGTCTCGCTCCTGGGCCTGTCGGTATCCGCCCTGGGTCTGGTCGCCTCGGCCGGCTACCTCTATCTGGGCCAGGTCGTGCTGGGGCGCGAGAAGCTGCCCTGCATCGCCCGGTCGATCGCGCTGGCCGTGGTCTTCCCCTCCGGGCTGATCCTGGCCAATACCCGCGCCACGCTGGAAGCCTTCTTCAGCTCGGAAATGACCTTCCACCGGACGCTTCGCCCGGGGGAGCGCTATGCCGGCGGCTGGCGCGGCGGGCCGGAGCTGGCGATCGGTCTTTTGCTGCCGATTTTCGCCTTTACCGAACAGTCCTGGAGCGCCCTTTTCTTCTTCTTCGCCGTCACCGGCCTGGTCTCGATCGGGGCCATGGGCCTCACCGGATCGGGCAATTCGGTGCCCCGCCGCGGAATCCGGCCCGAAGAACGGTAAAAAAATCAAGTAAACTTTGATCTTTTCAAATGCGGTGGGTTTCTCTAACTGCGATTTGAACCCGACCCGATAGCGTGGCCATCCGGCTGCTGCACCGGGCCTTGAAGGGGTAAATCGCATGAACGCTGGACCGCTCGTCCGGATCGCGTCCGTTGTAGCCGTGTGCGCCCTGCTGGGCGGCTGCGGTGCGACGGCCGGGACCGGCCTGACTACCGCCGACCTTGCCTATACCCCCGTCGTGCGAGGCACCACGCCCGCGACGCCGCTGGTGGACCCGACCCTCTACCCCGACGACGACGCCGATACGGCGCCCTCCACCGTCGAAGGCACCCATCTGCAATGCGTGCCCTATGCGCGCGACCATTCCGGCGTGAATCTCTTCGGCAACGCCACGGCCTGGTGGGACAAGGCTGCCGGCGTCTACGAACGCGGGTCGTCGCCCATGCCCGGCGCGGTCCTGGTCCTCAACGGCTATTCCCGTCACCGCGCCCATGTCGCGGTGGTCCGCCGCATCGTCTCGCCGCGCGAAATCCGCGTCGACCACGCCAACTGGCTCGACGACGGCGCGATCTACGTCAACGACCCGGTGGTCGATGTCAGCGAGAACAACGACTGGACCCAGGTGAAAGTGTGGAACATCCGCAGCGGTTCCTGGGGCACCCGCGTTTATCGCGTCCAGGGCTTCATCGGGCCCGGTCCGGCCGGCAATCCGGTGGTCGCCTCGAACCGGAGGTCCCCGGCGGATGACCCGATCGCCCGTCAGATCGCCGCCACGGGCGCCGATATGGACGCGCCCGACGTCGATCGCTGAAGATTTTCAGCCCTTTAGCGGAATTCTGCGCTATTCCGCCTCTCCCCTCTTTGCGTCTCGGGCGGGGGAGCCTATTTTCCCGCCCCTCGCGGCACGGAACTTTTGTCGCGAGTCCCGCCCGAAAGGGGCGAGAGCGTTGCAAACCTTGAAGGCCAGCTTCGCGTTACCGCCCCACCGGATGAGCCCTAAGCCAACCCCGTGAGCCAGCCAGAACGCCTCGCCTCGGTTTCGGCGAACGATCCCCTCGCCGGCATCGACGTGCCCGCCGTGCACGCGCCACCGGTGGCCGAGGGGCCGCGCTCGCTCAAGCGCGACGCGGTGCTGACGCTGGGCGCGCTCGGCGTCGTCTTCGGCGATATCGGCACCAGCCCGCTCTACGCGATGCGCGAGACGGTGCTCGCCACCACCAAGGTCGGCGCCATGCCGGCCGAGCTCGCGATCTTCGGCGCGCTGTCGCTCATCCTGTGGGCGCTGGTCATTATCGTGACGCTGAAATACGTCGTCCTCATCATGCGCGCCGACAACAATGGCGAGGGCGGCGTGCTGGCGCTGGCCACGCTGGCGCACCGTTCGGCCCGGCTCGGCCGCCGCGTCAAGGCGATGATCGGTTTCGGCGCCATCCTGGGACTGGCGCTGTTCTACGGCGACGGCATGCTGACGCCGGCGATCTCGGTGCTTTCGGCGGTGGAAGGCCTGACGGTCGGGCGTCATTCGCTCGAGCCGTTCGTGCTGCCGCTGACCCTGGCGATCCTGATCGGCATGTTCCTCATCCAGAGCCGCGGCACGGCGCGCATCGGGCGGCTGTTCGGTCCGGTCATGGTGGTGTGGTTCGCGGTCCTGGCGATCCTGGGCGTGAGCTGGATCGTCCGCGCGCCGATCATCCTGACCGCGCTCAATCCCTATTACGGCATCATGCTGTTCGTGCGCGAGCCCTGGACCGCCTTCGTCGCGCTCGGGTCGGTCGTCCTGGCGGTGACAGGGTGCGAGGCGCTCTATGCCGACATGGGCCATTTCGGGCGCCGGCCGATCCGCGCCGCCTGGTTCATCGTGGCGCTGCCGGCGCTGGTGCTGAACTATTTCGGCCAGGGCGCTTCGCTGCTGATCAATCCGCATCATGCCGCCACCGCCTTCTACTCGATGGCGCCCGCCTGGGCGCATTATCCGCTGGTGGCGCTGGCGACGCTGGCGACCATCATCGCCAGCCAGGCGGTGATCTCGGGCGTGTTCTCGATCACCCGCCAGGCGGTGCAGCTCGGCCAGCTCCCGCGCATGGAGATCCGCCACACCTCGATGACCGATTACGGCCAGATCTACGTGCCGCGCATGAACGCGCTCCTGCTGATCGGCGTCGTCCTGATCGTCCTGACCTTCCGCAACTCGTCCAACCTCGCCGCCGCCTACGGCATCGCGGTGACCGGCGTGATGGTGATCGACACCTTCCATGTCAGCCTGGTGGCGGCGCGGCAATGGCATTGGGGCCTGAAGCTCGCTTTCGGCGTGTTCGGCCTCCTGGCGCTGATCGACGTCACGATGCTGCTCTCCAACCTGCTCAAGATCCCGCAAGGCGGCTGGCTGCCGCTCGCCATCGCCGCCGGCGTGTTCCTGGTGATGGAGACCTGGCGCATCGGCCGCCGGGCCCATCAGGAGCGCATCCGCAGCGAATCCATGCCGCTCAGCCTGTTCCTGGAGCGGGCCGACAAGTTCACCACGCGCGTCGCCGGCACCGCCGTGTTCATGAGTTCGCGCAACGACGTCATGCCGGGCGCCCTGCTGCACAACCTCAAGCACAACAAGGTGCTGCACGAGCGGGTCATCCTCTGCAATGTGATGGTCGAGGATCAGCCGCTGGTCCCGCCGGAGAAGCGTCTGGAGGTCGAGAAGCTCGGCAAGGGCTTCTATTCGGTGAAGATCCATCACGGCTTCTTCGAGACGCCGGACGTGCCGCGCGCCTTGTCCGAGGCGCGGCCCTTCGGCATCGTGGTGGATGTGGAGACCGCGACCTTCTTCATCGGCCATGAGACGCTGGTGCCCGCCGAGCATCCGGTGCTCGGCCGCTGGCGCACCTGGCTCTACATGCAGCTTGCATCCAACGCGCTGTCGCCGGCGCGGTTCTATCACCTGCCCCCCAACCGCGTCGTCGAGCTCGGAACGCAGGTGACGATCTGATGACGGGGTTCGTCGCGTCCACTTTCCATTGTCATGCCCGCGAAGGCGGGCATCCAAAGTCGCTTGGGCCGGCCGTGGATTCCCGCCTCCGCGGGAATGACAGTCGGGACGTTGCGACGACTCGATGACAGCGGCCGCGATCGCATCGCCGACCGGCTGGCGGCGCGAAGCCGGCCTGACGCTCGGCGCCTTGGGCGTCGTCTTCGGCGACATCGGCACCAGCCCGCTCTACGCGGTGAAGCAGTCGGTGATCGCGGCCGGCGGCCTTTCGCCCGGGCCTTTCGCCGTCCTCGGCGCGCTCTCGATGATCTTCTGGTCGCTCGTGATCGTGGTGACGGTCAAATACGTCGTCTTCATCATGCGCGCCGACAACAATGGCGAGGGCGGCGTCATGGCGCTGGCGGCGCTGGCGCATCGCTCCTCGGGGCTGGGCCGCCGCCTCAAGACCGCCATCGCGCTGGTCTCGCTCGCCGGCCTCGCGCTGTTCTACGGCGACGGCATGCTGACGCCCGCGATCTCGGTGCTCTCGGCGGTCGAGGGCCTGGGCGTCGAAAGCGCCGGCCTGAAGCACCTGATCCTGCCCCTGACCCTCGCCATCCTGATCGGCCTGTTCCTGCTGCAGCGTTTCGGCACCGAGCGCATCGGCAAGATGTTCGGCCCCGTCATGGTGGTGTGGTTCGTGGTGATGGCGGCACTGGGCGCCGCCGCCATCGCGCACAATCCGCAGATCCTCGAATGCATCAATCCCTATTACGGCTATGCGCTGTTCGCGCGCGAGCCCTGGACCGCATTCGTCGCGCTCGGCTCGGTGGTGTTGGCCGTGACAGGATGCGAGGCGCTCTATGCCGATATGGGCCATTTCGGGCGCGGACCGATCCGCAATGCCTGGCTCTATTTCGCCTTCCCCGCGCTGCTGCTGAACTATTTCGGCCAGGGCGCGGTGGTGCTTTCCGATCCGCGCGCCACCGCCAATACCTTCTACGCGCTCGCACCGCACTGGGCGCATTACCCGGTCGTTGCGCTCGCCACCATGGCCACGGTGATCGCCAGCCAGGCGGTGATCTCCGGCGTCTTTTCCATCACCCGCCAGGCGGTTCAGTTGGGCCAGGTGCCGCGCATGGAGATCCGCCACACCTCCGCGACCCAGCTGGGCCAGATCTACGTGCCGCGCATCAACACGATGCTCGCGGTCGGCGTCGTGCTGATCGTGCTGATCTTCAAGACCTCCGACGCCCTGGCCGCGGCCTATGGCATCGCGGTGACCGGCGTGATGGTGATCTCGACCTTCCTGGTCGCCGTGGTCGCGGTCCGGCGCTGGCGCTGGCGCCTGCCGGTGGTGATCGCGGTGTTCGGCACGCTCGGCCTCGTCGATCTCGCCTTCCTCTCGGCCAATACGCTGAAGGTGGTGCAGGGCGGCTGGCTGCCCCTTGCGATGGCGGCGCTGGTATTCGTCCTGATCGACACCTGGCGCGTCGGCCGGCGGGTGCATCTGGAGCATCTGCGCGACGGAACGCTTCCCATCGATCTCTTCCTCGCCCGCGCCCCGGCGGAGCGCGTCGCCGGCACCGCCATCTTCCTCGCCGCCCGCACCGACGTGACGCCGGGCCCGATGCTGCACAGCCTCAAGCACTATCACGTGCTGCACGAGCGCGTGGTCCTGACCTCGATCGCGGTCGACGACGTGCCGTTTGTTCCCCTTACCCGCCGTGTCGAGGTGAAGAAGCTCGGCAAGGGCTTCTTCGAGGTGAAGATCCGCTTCGGCTTCTTCGAATTCCCCGACGTGCCCGAGGCGCTGACCCGCTGCCGCGCCTATGGCCTGCCGCTGGAGCCGGAGACCTGCACCTATTTCCTCGGCCGCGAGACGCTGGTCGCGGGCGAGCATCCCGGCCTCAAGAGCTGGCGCATCGCGCTTTACACATGGCTGGCGACCAACGCGCTCTCGCCCGCGCGCTTCTTCCAGCTCCCGCCCAACCGCGTGGTGGAACTGGGCACGCAGATCACGATTTGAATCTTGGCACGTCCCGTCGAAATCCATGCCGTCATCCGCCGCGAATGCGGCGGACCCAGGTGAAACCTTGCAACGAATGTGCAGGCTCCAACCGGGTGCCCCGCATTCGCGGGGCATGGCAAACCTTACTTAGTTGGCGCCGGAATCCCCTGCTACAATCGTTATCCGCCCGCAGCACCCATCGAACAGGCCCATGAAAATCCGCTCCGCCGTCCTGGGACTGCTCATCGCGACCGTGTCGGCGCTGCCGGCCTTCGCCGCGCCAACCGTCGTCGTCGAACAGGGCGTGCTGTCGGGCGTCGGCGGCGACGGCATCGACGCCTACAAGGGCATTCCCTACGCCGCGCCGCCGGTCGGTCCGCTGCGCTGGCGCGCGCCCAAGCCCGCACTGCATTGGCCGGGCACCCGCGATGCGACCGCCTTCGGTCCCATCTGCCCGCAGCATCCGACCGAGGGCCTCCTCGTCCACGCCAATCTTCCGCAGAGCGAGGACTGCCTGACGCTGAACGTGTGGACGCCCGAGACCCGCTCGGCAAAGCTTCCCGTCATGGTGTGGATCCATGGCGGTGGCTTCACCCAGGGCGCGTCCTCCGTGCCGCGGTTCGACGGCGCCGCGCTGGCGCGGCACGGCGTCGTTCTGGTGAGCATCAACTATCGCCTCGGCCGACTCGGCTTCTTCGCCTATCCGGGACTCGAAGAGGTGAATTTCGGCCTGCTCGATCAGATCGCGGCGCTCCAATGGATCAAGCGCAACATCGCCGCGTTCGGCGGCGATTCCGGCAACGTCACCGTGTTCGGCGAATCCGCGGGCGGCGTCAGCGTCGATGCGCTGATGGTCTCGCCGCTCGCGAAAGGCCTGTTCGCCAAGGCGATCGGCGAATCCGCCGGCCTGTTCAAGACCGACACCCTGGCCGAAGCCCGCGCCGCCGCGCAGGCGTTCGCCGTCCGGCTGAACGCCACCGGCCCCGACGCGCTGACAACGTTGCGCGCCGTCGGCGCCGACCGGGTCGTGAGCGACGACGAATCCGGCCCGGTCGTCGACGGGCACGTTCTCACCGAAGAAATCGTGGACGCGTTCGCCGCCGGCCGCTTTGCCGCCATGCCCTATCTCGCCGGCACCAACAGCGACGAAGGCGCGCTGCTCGGCGCCGGCGATGCCGGCTGGCTCGACGCAGCGCTGGGCGCCCGGCGCGATGCGGTGCGCGCGCTGTACGAGACGGACGGCAAGCTGAGCGATGATGCCTTCCATCGCCTGGTCTTCAGCGACAAGTTCCTCGCCGGTCCCGCCGCGGCGCTCGCGACTGCCGTGTCGCGCGCCGGCTTACCCGCCTATGTCTATCGCTTCGGCTTCCTGGCCGATCTGGCGCGGCGCCGCGGCCTGACCGGCGTGCCGCATGGCGGCGAGATGATCTTCATCTTCGGCTTCGGTCCCCTGGCAGCCTTCGCCCCGCCGCAGGACACCGCGATAAGCCAGGCGATGCAGTCCTATTGGACGAATTTCGCCAAGACCGGCGATCCCAACGGCGCCGGCCTGCCGCCATGGCCGAAATTCGAAGGCGCCGCGCCGCAGACATTGGTCATCGACGATCACCCGCACCCGGTCGCGAACTTCCGCAAGACGGAGTTCGATGCGGTGCGGCGGCCGTGATTTAAAAAGATTGTCATGCCCGCGCAGGCGGGCATCCAGAGTCGCTTGCGGCCAAGGCTGGATTCCCGCTTACGCGGGAATGACACTCCGGAAGCGGCCGGGCTCAATCCAGCGCGTACACCAGCGCCTTGAGATACGCCGTCTCCGGCAGCATCGGATGCACCGGATGGTCCGGCCCCGCGCCGGCCTGGCGGATCAGCGCCGCCCTGCGCCCGGCGCGCGCGATGCCCGCGGCGCACTCGCTCGCGAAGCGCTCCATCGGGATGTTGTGCGAGCACGAGGCCAGCGCGAGGAATCCGTTCGGCGCCGTCACGTCTGCGCCGAGCTTCGCCAGCTTGCGATAGGCCTTGGCGCCGGGCTCCAGGTCCTTCTTCGCCCGCACGAAGGGCGGCGGATCGGCCACCACGATGTCGAACGTTTCCTTCGCCGCCGCGAGCCGCTCCAGTTCCTCGAACACATCGGCCTTGACGCCTTTCACCCGCACGCCGTTCGCCGCCGCGGACTCTTCGGCGAGCGCGAGTGCCGGCGCCGATGAATCGAGGCAGATCACTTCCGCCGCGCCCGCCTTGGCCGCCGCGATGCCGAAGCCGCCGGTGTAGCTATAGGCATCGAGCACCGTCCGCCCCTTCGCCAGCGACGCCAGGAAGGCGCGGTTGTCGCGCTGGTCGTAGTACCAGCCGGTCTTCTGCCCGGCGCCGAGATCGGCGAAATAGCGCGCGCCGTTCTCCTCGACCGCGATGCGCCCCGCCTCGCCCTTGGCGGCGCGGACATGCTCGTCGAGCCCTTCCAGAACCCGCGACGGCGCGTCGTTGCGCAGGATGACGTTCGCCGGCTCCAGCACCTTGTCGAGCGCCTTCAGAAGCGGCTCGGTCAGCGCCTCCATTCCCGCCGTGGTGATCTGCGCCACAAGGCTGTCGCCGAACCGGTCGATGGTCAGCCCCGGCAACCCGTCGCCCTCGGCATGCACCAGCCGGTAGAACGGCCGCGCATAGAGCGCGCTGCGCAGCGCCAGCGCCCGCTCCAGCCGGCGCACGAAGAAACCGGTGCCGATGACGGTGTCGACCGCCTTGTCCAGCACGCGCAGCCCGATCAGGCTCTTCGGGTTGAAATAGCCGGTGCCGAGCGGCTGGCCGTCATCGAACAGGATGTTGACGACGCTGCCGGGCGCCAGCGCCTTCGCCGCGGCGTCCATCTGGATTTCGTTGGAGAAGATCCACGGCGCGCCGGCGCGGGCGCGGCGGCCTTCTTTCGGCTTCAGCTTGACGGTTTTGTGGCTTGTCATGGCCCGCGTTAGCATGAACCCCGGCACAAAACACCAAACAATCGTCAGGGGCGGAACATGGCAGTGAATCCGGCAATGAAATTCGGCAGCATGCGGGGCAAGAGTCCGGAGGAGGCGAAGTTCTTCTGGACCGGCGGGCCCATCGATATCGCGCCGCGCACCTGGTTCGCCTCGCAATTCTCCGGCTGCACCGCCTTCGAGACCGACGAGGGCCTCGTCCTGGTCGACACCGGCACGAAACAGTTCGCGCCGATGCTCGCCGCCATGCTGCGGCAGAAGACGCAGGCGCCGGTGCACACCGCGATCTACACCCATGGCCATGTCGACCACGCCTATGGCCTCGACCGTTTTCTTCTTCCGGGACAGAAAAAACCGCGCGTCATCGCCCATGCGGCGATGCCGGCCCGCTTCGCGCGCTATGCCGCGACGGCGCGGCACAATGCGGCGCTCAACGCCCGCCAGTTCGGCGGCACGGTGGAGGCGCAGAGCGCCGACGCCTATGCCGCTTTCGGCCAGCCGCCGATCCCGCCCGACACGCTCTACGAAGACCGCATGGCCGTCACCGTCGGCGGCGAGCGCTTCGAACTGCATCACTGCAAGGGCGAGACCGACGATCACACCTGGGTCTACGCGCCGGCGCGGCGCGTGCTGTGCCCCGGCGATCTTTTCATCTGGGCGGTACCGAACGACGGCAATCCGCAGAAGGTCCAGCGCTATCCGTGGGAACGCGCCAAGGGTTTGCGCGAAATGGCGGCGAAGGCGCCGGCGTCATTCTGTCCCGGCCATGGCGGCCCGGTGATCGACGAGCCTGAAAAGATCGCCCGCATGCTGACCGAGACGGCGGCGTTTCTCGAAACCGTCGTGTCCCGCACCCTGGCGGCGATGGAGAACGGCTCGCCGCCGCATGTCGACATCGTCACGGGGATCGCGCTGCCGAAATCGGATTCGCCCTGGCTGCAGCCGGTCTATGACGACACCGAATTCCTGGTGCGCAACGTCATCCGCTTCTATGGCGGCTGGTGGAGCGGGCGTCCCAGCGAGCTCAAGCCCGCGCCGCGCGCGAAACTCGCGAACGAGGTCGCCGCGCTCGCCGGCGGCGTGCGCACGCTCGCGGAGCGCGCCGAGGCGCTGGCTGGTGCCGGCGATTTCCGCCTGGCCTGTCATCTGGCCGATTTCGCGCTCGAAGCCGCGCCGGGCGATGCCGACGTCCAGGCCCGCGTCGCCGCGGTTTACGAAAAGCGCGCCGACACCGAGACGAGCCTCATGACGATCAACATCTTCAACTCGGCGGCGGCTTATGCGCGGGCGGGCAGGCCATTCGCGTAAGATATTTTGATCTGGGTACTCGTCGCTCAAACGTCGTCATCGCCCGCATAAGCCGGGCGATGACGATCGCTACTTCGGATCGACTCGAACCCGTTTGCCTACCGCGCCGCCGCCCCATTTCACTATCGGATTCATGGCCCACTCCAGTCGTGCTCCCCGAGCGCGGCTGAGATAGTACGGGTTGCGGCGGACCCGGATCACGAGCCGGTGAGCAACCCCGCCGGCGCGCAAGCCCGCCGTAGCGGCATTGCATGGCTCGCGGAATTTGCCGTGGCGTAAGGTGGCGTTTCCCCGAGGGGTGCCGAACGCGCTGCAAACGTCCCATTCGGCGCCAATCGTCCAATCGGCGGACCTCCGGCATCCCTATCGTTCCAAAAACTGACCAAAGGAGATTTTCATGATCAGGCTATCCCGTCTTATGGCGGTCGCCGCCGCTTTTGCCGTGTGCGGCGCGGCCCCTGCCGCCTCGGCGGCGCCCGCGAACGCGGTGAAGAACATCGTGCTCGTCCACGGCGCCTTCGCCGACGGCTCGGGCTGGAAGGCTGTGGCCGACATCCTGAAGAAGGACGGCTACCATGTCAGCATCGTCCAGCCGCCCGAGACCTCGCTCGAGGACGACGTCGCCGCCACCAACCGCGCGCTCGATACGCTCGACGGTCCGGCGATCCTGGTCGGCCACTCCTATGGCGGCATCATCATCACCGAGGCCGGTAACAACGCCCATGTGAAGAGCCTCGTCTATATCGCGGCGTTCCAGCCCGATACCGGAGAGAGCCTGGGTTCGCTCGCGGCGAAGATCCCACCGGCCTCCAAGGCGATCACGCCCACCAAGGACGGCTTCCTGTTCATCGACCCGGCCGCGTTCCATGCCGATTTCGCGGCCGATCTGCCAGCCTCCGTCGCCGACTTCATGGCCCATTCGCAGGTGTTCGTGTCGGGCAAGGCCGCGGGCACGCCGGTGACCTCGCCGGCCTGGAAGACCAAGCCGAGCTACGCGATGGTCGCGACGCAGGACCGCTCGATCAATCCCGAGCTCGAACGCTTCATGTACAAGCGCTCCCACGCCGACACGGTCGAGGTGAAGGCCAGCCATGTCGCCTATATCTCGCAGCCCCGCGCGGTCGCGGCGCTGATCGAAAAGGCGGCGACGCACTAGGCGCGGCGCATCACGGACCGATCTTGGCCGCCGGAACGGCCTCCCAGGCCTTCCGGCGCGCCTCGTTCGGGGCGCTCGTCACATGCGGCGGGCCGTCGCCGAAGATCGTCGTGGCGCGCTTGGCCGAATCGTAGCGCATCCAGGCTCCCGACGTGTCGTTCGACGGATTGCCGTCATTGGCGAACGCGATCCACGAATCCATCATCGCATCGGACAGCGCTTCGGCCTCCTTGCCCTCGCCGAAGAACGGCGCCGCGCCCTTGAGGCGGAACGTGCCGAAGGTGAAACCCAGCTCCAGCGCATGGCACGCGCCCAGCGCGCCGTCCAGGAACGGCGACGGCCAGTCGAAGCGATAGGCATAGGTCGGCGCGTGCGCGCTCTGCGCGTCCAGCAGGCGCGTCGCCGGCACGAAGAAGCTGTGATCCGTCATGATGTCGTTCCAGCGGTCGAACGGCGTGCCCTTCGCGGTTGCCGCCAGGATAGCGTCGGCGTGTTCCTCACCCGCCAGCCGCGCCGTCAGCTTGCGCAGGCCGGCCTCGTCCATGGTCTTGAGATTGGCGGCGGCGACGGTGAACAGCTTCCACTCGTCGCGCGTCGTCCCCGTCATCGCCGCGACGCCCTTGGCCGAGCCTTCGGCGACGCATTCGATCGCCCGCCGGGGCAGGATCGTCCCGTCGACGGTCGGCGCGAACGGCATGCCGAGGCCGACTTCGCGCGGCGCGTCCAGCAGCGCCTTCTGCACTTCCAGGATCGCCTCCCAGGACAGCGCGCGCGGATCGGCCGCGCCGAGCTTGTCCAGCACGAGCTTCGCGACGCGCGCCGACACCTCGCGCGCCGTGCCGATATCGCTCGCGCCCGATTGCGGGATCGCCTTGTGATAGAGCCCTGAGGCGTTCGGCGAGGCCAGAAGCGCGCCCACGCTCATGCCGCCGGCGCTTTCGCCGAAGATGGTGACGTTGTCCGGATCGCCGCCGAACGCGGCGATGTTGTCCTTCACCCAGGCCAGCGCCGCAATCTGGTCGGCCAGCCCTTCTGCGCCGGTCCCCGGCAGCTTGCCGTCCGTCGCATCCGCGAGGTTGAGGAAGCCGAAGGCGCCCAGCCGGTAATTGATCGTCACCAGCACCAGGTCGCCGCGCGGGACCAAGAACTTGCCGTTATAGGTGCCGACGCTGCCGGCCCCGGTGTTGAAGGCGCCGCCATGGATCCACACCATCACCGGCCGCTTGGCGTCGTCGCAGCCCGGCGTCTGGACGTTGAGATAAAGGCAATCCTCCGACCGGGTGCCCGGCGTGCCGCCCAGGACGGCGCCGCTGGCGCTTGCCACCTGCGGCGCGATGTTGCCGAAGCGCGTGGCGTCACGCACCCCGGCCCAGGGCTCCGCCGGCTCGGGCAGGCGCCAGCGCAGCGGCCCGACCGGCGGCTTGGCGAAGGGAATCCCGTTGAAGCGCAGCACGCCGTCGCGCGCCAGGCCGGCAAGCTTGCCGCAGGCGATTTCGACGGTCGCGGCGATGGCTTGGTCCATGTCGGGTTCCTTCCTGTTTTTCCACGTTTGCGGTCATGATCCCGTCGCCCGTGCCGCCGCGCAAGGCCCCGAAACCGTTGCGGAAATGAAAATTCGAACGGGCGGTTTAAGACTTTGGCTACCGATTGGGCACAACCTGCGGCGATGGCAGACCCGGCCGAAACACTGAATGCATTGTCGCACAAGGAAGGTTGGTCCATGCGCGCGGACACGACCCTGAATTTCGATTGCCCCGAGCTCAACGCGATCCGCGATGTGTGGACCGAGAAGGCCAAGGCCGCCGGCGGCCTGCCGTCCCGCGCCGATTTCGACGCCCGCACGCTGAAGCCGTTCCTGCGCAACGTCTCCATCGTGGAGCGTGCGACGCATCCGTCGGGCCGCCCCAGCTACCGCTTCCGCTTCTACGGCAGCGCGCTGGCGCAGCGCTTCGGCGAACAGACCGGCCAGTTCATCGAGATGTCGATCCCGCCGGATCGGCTGAAGCGCTGGATCGCCGGCTATGACGCGGTGCTCGAAGGCGGCGTGCCGATGCGCTTTTTGAGCTATTTCGAAATCCCGCGGGTGTCCTACCTGAACGGCGAGAGCTTTTCCGCGCCGCTCTCCAACGGCATCAAGAAGCCGGCCACGATCATCGCCTGCACCTACTTCACGCCCAAGGCGCTGTCGCGGGCCGAGAGCGCGTAGGGGCATCCGCAAAAAAACCGTCATGCCCGCGCAGGCGGGCATCCAGGGTCGCTTGCGGCCTGCATGGATTCCCGCATGCGCGGGAATGACAGTCTGGAATTCGCGCGATATCGGACAGCGTCATCCCGCCGTCACCGTGAATCCCGCGCGCGGGAAATGCACCACGACCTCGCCGACCGCGGGATCGCTGCGTCGTATCGCGATCTCGCGCGCATTGGAGAACACCAGCGTCCCCGCGACCGGATCGCGGCCGTAATCGTCGGCCGCCACCGTCACCTTGTCGCCCGGCTTGCGGCCGTTGGGATCGTGCGGATCGGCCGCATCCTGCGCCGTCGGCGTCGCGGCCCTGGCGACGGCCAGCGCCTCCGCCGGCGACATATCGCTTTTCGCACCATGCCCGATGGCTTTCACGCGCTCGTACCAGGCTTCGATGACGGGAAACTCTACCGTCATCTCCTTCGCCTTGTGCGGCAGGGCGTTGGCGACGAACCAGGGATTCATGAAGGCGTGGATATCGGCCAGCCCCGCCTGGGCGCCGCCCCAGAACGGCCGCCCGTCCGCCAGCTGGTCGGACAGGAACGCCAGATGCGCGCGATACTGGTCGCGCATGAACGGCACGGCGCGTTTCAAGGCCTCGGAGGAGAACGATCCGCCGCTCATCGCCGCGCGGTCCTTCTTGAAATCCTCGGGCACGAGATCTCCGATCTCGCCGAAGATGATGGCGACCGCGGCCGGGAACATCTGCCGGTCGGCCCAGAGGCCGATCGCATAGGGCGCGCCCTTGTTCTGCGGCGACGGGCTGGGCGCCGGAAAGCGCCGTTCCAGCTCGCGCAGGATGAGCGGGGTGTCGCAATAGAGGTCGGCGCCGATCTGCAGCACGGGAATCTTGCGATAGCCGCCGGTCAGCGGGATCAGGTCCGGCTTGGGCATGATCACCGGCTGCACGACCGAGCGCCACGCCAGCCCCTTGATCCCGAATGCGACGCGGATTTTTTCCGAGAAGGGCGAGTTCGGATAATTGTGCAGGATGATCTCGTCGGTCGTCATGGCGTCGTCACTCCGTCAGGGCCGCACGCTCGAGCAAACAAAAACTGTCATGCCCGCGCAGGCGGGCATCCAGAATCGCTTGCGGCAGGCATGGACTCCCGCTTTCGCGGGAGTGACAGCGGAGCTTTGACCGGTTTCCGCGCAATGCAATCCCGATCACGTCAACTCGTTCGAGAACCGGATATTGTTCTTCTTCATCCCTTCCAGCACCACGTCGATGCCGCCGGAGCGGATCATCCACTCCAGGCGATGGTCGCGGTATTCGCGCTTGAACCTCCCGCTTTCCACCGCGCCCGCGACCTGGCTCATGCTCGCCAGCACGTCGGCCGCGGCCTGCGCCGCCTTGCGCACCGACGCCCGCTCATTGGCGCGCGCCAGCCACCGGCTCAGCGCCGAGCCGCGCTCCGGCGCGAAGCCGCTGCCGAGCGCGCCGTTGAGATAAGGCACCACCGAAAGATCGGCCCAGCCGAAGCTCTCGCCGTTGAACCAGGGCCGGTCGCCGAGGTGCCGCGTCAGCCATTGATAGATGCCGCGCGCCTGCATCGCCGCGTTCGCCTCGATGGTGCGGGCGCGCTCGCCGTCGGCGCGCTTGAACCAGCGGATCTCGCCCATGCCCCAGTTGATCGGCTCGAAATGCGTGTCCATCACGTCCTCGATGATCCGCGCCGTGGCGCGCTCCGCCGGCGAGGCCGGCAGCAGGGCGGGCGCGGGCCATTTGTCCTCGACATATTCCAGGATGATGGTCGAATCGAAGATGCGGGTCTCCCCGTCGATCAGCGCCGGCACCTCGCCGCGCGGATTGGCTTTGAGGAATTCCGGATCGGGCTGACCGGTGCCGATCGCCGCCGGCATCTTGGTCTCGTAGGCGACGCCCTTCTCGTCCAGCGCGATCTTCACCTTCTGCGCATAAGGGCTGAGCGGATGCTCATAGACGATGACGGTCATGTCCTGTCCTTCCACAATTGCGCCATCCAGCCGAACAGCGTGGCGGGGTCGCCCGGCACATCCTTCGATCCGAATTCGCGGTAGAGCGTCGCGGTGTTGACCGCGATGCGCTCGGCGTCGCCCCAGCCGGCAAAGTCGTCGAGCGCGATGGATCGCGCCGCTTCCAGTGCGCCCATCCCCGATTCGTAGCGCGCCTTCGCCGCGTCCCGGATATAAACGAGATAGTCTTTCACCCGCGCCGCGCCCTTCTTGTCCGTCACCGGCCCGTGGCCCGGCACTATGGTCTCGACATCCATCGCCTCGATCGCCCCGCAGGCCTCGATCCAGTTCGCCACCGGCCCGGCCCACATGATGGGATGGCCGCCGATGAACAGGATGTCGCCGGTGAACAGCGTCTTGTCCGCCGGCACATGGACCAGCGCATCGCCGCCGGTATGCGCCGGGCCGACCTCGATCAGCTCGACGTGCTTGGCGCCCACCATGCGCGTCGCCCGCCCGGTGAAGGTGGTGTCCGGCGCCCGCGCCGCGCAATTCTCGAAATCGAAATCGCCGAAACAGTGCAGCAGATATTCGCCGGTCAGGCCCAGCGCCGGCGCCGCCTTCATGAACTGCGCCAGCCCTTTCGGCGTCTCGTGCTTCATCGCCTCCGCCGCGCCCACGGTCGCGACGATCTCGCAGTCGAGGCAGCCATTGCCGTAGCAGTGATCGCCATTGTGATGGGTGTTGACCAGCGTGCCGATCTTGGCGGGTGTCGCCTTGGCGAAGCCGTCCAGCATCGCGCGTATGCGCGGTATCGAACATCGTGTCGACCAGCAGCGCCTCGCCGCCATCCGTCACCAGCCCGGCATTGGAAAAACCCCAGCCGCCGTCCGGCTGCAGATAGGCGAAGGCGCCGGTGCCGAAATCGACCACGCCGGGTTCATACGAAGCCTTACGGAAGGAAAGCGTCATCCTGTCACCTGCACCGTCGCGGTCTGATGCCGGACCTTGACCGATTAGGGCGCGCCCTGCTTTTTGAAGCAAGGTCCTTCGGCGGGCTCGGGACGACGATTGAGGAAGATCATGATCGAAGCGGTGATTTGGGATTTCGGCGGCGTGTTCACCACTTCGCCCTTCGAGGCCTTCGCGCGTTACGAAACGGAACGCGGCATCCCCGTCGGAACCATCCGCAGGATCAACTCCGCCAACCACGAGACCAATGCCTGGGCGCTGTTCGAGCAGTCCAAGGTCGACATCGACGGCTTCGACCGCCTGTTCGCGGCGGAAGCGGCCGTGCTCGGCCATGCGATCCCGGGCCGGGACGTGCTTCCGCTGCTGGCCGGCGATTTCCGCCCCGAGATGATCGAGGCGCTGCGCCGCATCAAGACGCGGTTCAAGACCGGCTGCATCACCAACAACATGCCGCACAACGCGGCGGGCGGTACCGCGGCGGGCCGTTCGCTCTATGCCCGCGAGATCATGGAGCTGTTCGACGTCGTGATCGAATCGGCCAAGATCGGCATCCGCAAGCCCGACCCGCGCATCTACGCGCTGATGTGCGAACGGCTCGGCGTCGAACCGCCGGCTTGCGTCTTCCTCGACGACCTCGGCGGCAATCTGAAGCCCGCCAAGGCGATGGGCATGACGACCATCAAGGTCGAGACCGCGGCCCAGGCCATCGCCGAGCTCGAAGCGGCGACCGGCATGACGCTCGCCTGACGCCTTAGGCCCATTCCTGCGGGATCCGCGTCGCCCGCTGGTTGACCAGGAGCTTGGCGCGCCGCGCCTTCTCCTCGTCGGACAGCGTCGCCGGATCTTCGACCGCCGCGGGCGGCAGCGCCGCCTCCATCGCTTTCTTCACCGCCGGCCGCGCTTCCATGCGTTCGAGCCAGCGCTTCACATTGGGGAATTCCTCGATGTCGATCTTGCGCAGCTTGTAGCCGCTCGCCCAGGGATAGCAGATCATGTCGGCGATGCTGTATTCGCCCGCCGCCAGCCAGTCCTTCTTGTGCAGACCGAGATTCATCACGCCGTAGAGCCGGTGCACCTCGTCGGTGAATCGCGCGACGGCGTAGGCGAGGTCGCCATTCGCCGGGTTCTGCGCCGCGCGAGTGAAATGGCCCCACTCGCCGAATTTCGGCCCCTGATTGCCCATCTGCCACATCACCCATTGCACGACGTCGTATTTCTTCGCAAGGTCCTTGGGCAGGAAGCGTCCCTCGCGCTCGGCGATGTACATCATGATGGCGCCCGATTCGAAGATGCGGATCGGCTCGCCGCCGCCATGCGGCGCGGTGTCGACCAGCGCCGGCATGCGGTTGTTGGGCGAGAACTTCAGGAACTGCGGATCGAACTGGTCGCCGCGTCCGATATTGGTCGGCTTGATCCCGTAAGGCACGCCCAGCTCTTCGAGCAGGATGGTGACCTTCTTCCCGTTCGGCGTCGGCCAGTAATAGAGTTCGAGCATCGCGCGTCTCCCATGTTGCCTGAACCCACTTTAGCACGCGCAGCCCCGCGTTGCGCGCATCGGTCCCATCGCTAGACTGCCGGCAAAGACAACCGGAGGGACTGCATGACTATTTCTATGTTCCAGATTTCCGTGCCCGTTTTCCTGCGCCACCTGCGGGCGCTGGACGGCGTGCTCGACAAGGCGGCGGCGTTCGCCGAGGCCCGGAAATTCGACCAGGCGGTGCTGCTGGCCACGCGGCTTTATCCCGACATGTATCCCCTGAACGTCCAGGTGCAGCAGGTCTCGATCCATGCCCTGCGCGGCATAGCGCTCCTCGCCGGCGTGGAGCAGCCCGATTTCGTTCCGGCCGAAACCACGCTGGCGGGCCTGAAGGGCCGCGTGAGCCGGACGATCGATTTCGTGAAGGCCGCGACGGAGGCCGCGATCGACGGAACCGAGGACAAGGACATCGTCGTCAAGTTCGGCACGCGCGAGGCGCCGTTCAAGGCGCTGCCGTTCCTGGTCGGCTTCGCCCTGCCGAACTTCTTCTTCCACTACACGACCGCCTACAACATCCTGCGCAGCGTCGGCGTCGACGTCGGCAAGCGCGATTTCATGGGCGTTCCGGGATAGCCGGGGAGGGCCGCCATGCCGAAGATCGACATCGCCGCCGCGCCGGAACGCAAAGGCTCCGGCTATCCGCCGCCTTTCGATGCGCCTTGCGCCGAGCGCGTGCGGCAAAGGCTGGGCAATGCCGGCGGCCTCACGGATTTCGGGGTCAATCTCATGCGCTTGCCGCCCGGCAATTGGTCGAGCCAGCGCCACTGGCACAGCCATGAGGACGAATTCGTCTATGTGCTGGAGGGCGAGCTGACGCTGATCGAGGACGGCGGCGAGACGGTGCTGCGAGCCGGCGACTGCGCCGCCTTTCCGAAGGGCTCGGGCAACGGCCATCACATGATCAACCGGTCGGCCGCACTGGCGATCTATCTGGAAGTCGGGTCGCGCGCGCCCGAAGACATGACGACGTGCTCCGACATCGACATGAAGAGCGCCAATTCCGACGGCCGCTTCGTCCACAAGGACGGCACGCCCTATCCGCAATCTTGAGGCAGCGCTGAGTCGGATTGAATCGCTTCCCGATTGTCATTCCCCGAAAGCGGGAATCCAGCCTTGCCTGCAAGCAACTCTGGATGCCCGCCTGCGCGGGTATGACAATGAGCGGTTCTATCCGATCGATTTTGCGCTGGCGGACGTCACCCGCACACATCCTGGAGATAGGACGTGAAATCGCCGTCGCCGAGCGGTCCGACTTCCTTGCCGGCCGGCGTGAACAGGAACGCCCAGTCATAGCTGCCGCCGAACACGAAATAGCGATGCTGCGACACGATCAGATCGTCGCGGTAGCGCGGGTCGCGGCAATGCGCCAGCACGGTCGCTCCGTTGCTCGCCATGACATAGCGCTGGCGCCCGCTGCGCAGGTCCAGCACATGCAGCGCCCCCGATGTCGCCCAGGCCGGCGTCTCGAAATAGAGCAGCCTGCCGTCCGACGAGAACTGCTTGTCGTCGAAGCCGCAGATCGTCGCCTGGGGCTTGTCGTCGTGATGGGCGCGGAGCAGCGCGCGGGGATTGCTGCCGTCCGCGCCGACGCTCCAAAGCTCGAAGGCGGTATTTTCCGAACCGTCCCAGGAGCAGGATTTTATGGCCGGGCCCTGCCGGTTAAACACGACGCGCCTGCTGTCCGGCGACAGCACCGGGTCGCTGTCGCGGGGCCCCGCCGTGATCGGCCTGCCGTCCACCACGATGCGGCCGTTCTCGGCCTTCACCGTCGCGGCCTGCGCCGCGGCGGCCCAGCCGAACAGGATCAGGATCGAAAGAAACGCGCGCATGAACTCCCCCGGGAACGGCGGAAATCTGCGCGCCGATTGCGGCGGGCATTGGGCGCAAGGCCGTCGATTTTCCGCTGGGGAATGGTGGTGGTGCCGCATTCGCGCGGCCTACAATGCGCCGTGCGAAAGACCGGGGGGACGATGGCTGCGCGCTGGACGACGAAGAACACACGGCTTTTTTCCGGCGCGGAGCAGGCCGCGAATTTCCGCGCGATGAGTTCGATCTATCCCGTCCGAGTGATCCGCCGCGCCTCGAAGCCAGCCGCCTTCGCGCGCGGCGAATCGCTGACCCTGCCGGAGACGTTCGAATTCGACGGAAAACCGCAGAACACCGCGGAGCTTCTGGCCAAGGTCGAAACCACCGGCCTGCTCGTCTTGAAAGACGACCGTCTGGTGTTCGAAGAATATTGGCTCGGCAACGACGCGACGACGCAGTCGATATCCTGGTCGGTGTGCAAATCCTTCGTCTCGGCCCTGATCGGCATCGCCATCGGCGAAGGTGCCATCGGCTCGGTCGAAGATCCCGTCACCCGCTACGCGCCCGCGCTGGCGGGCAGCGCCTATGACGGCGTGCGGCTCAAGGACGTCCTGCAGATGTCGTCCGGCGCGCGCTGGAACGAGGACTATAGCGACCCCCAATCGGACATCAACCGTTTCGGCCGCCTGCTGGTGGACGGCACCTCGTTCGACGATTTCGCGGCAAGCTGCGTGCCCGACCGGCTGCCCGGCACCTTCAACCGCTACAACACGACCGATACGCATGTCCTGGGCATGGTCGTGCGCCAGGCGACGGGCCGCGCGCTGACGGACTATCTGCGGGACAAGCTCTGGGAGCCGCTCGGCATGGAAGCCGACGCCTTCTGGATCGTGGACACCAAGGGCGCCGAATTCGCGGGCGGCGGCCTCAACGCGGTGCTCAGAGACTATGCCAGGCTCGGTCTTCTCTATCTGAACGGCGGCGTCTTCGACGGGGTTCAGATCGTGCCGTCCGCCTGGGTGCGCGATTCGACGACACCCGACGCGCCGCATGTGATGCCCGGCGTGCGGGAATCGGCGGCGCTGCCCTGGGGCTATGGCTATCAATGGTGGGTGCCGGACGACAGCGGCGCCTACACTGCGATCGGCATCTACGGCCAGTTCATCTATGTCGACCCGAAGGCGCGCGTGGTGATTGCCAAGACCTCGGCCTTCCGCGATTACGGCCGCAGCGCCAGGCCCGAGCACTACCGCACCGCCGACCAGTTCGCCCTGTTCAAGGCCATCGCGGCGTCGTTGGCCTGAAACGCCTTTGTCATGCCCGCGCCGGCGGGCATCCAGGAAACCGGCAATCTGCCAAGACTGGATTCCCGCTTTCGCGGGAATGACATTGTGAATGATATGACCGATCGGCCTCTACGCGAAATCCTTCGAGAGCGCCGCGCGCGTCGCGGCCGGCATCACCGCCATATGGCCGTAATTCTCGTGGGTGAAGCCCAACACCACCGGCTCCGTCCCCGCGCGGAACGCGGCGATCTGCGCCGGCGTGAAGGTGAAGCGCAGCCAGTGCACCGATGAGGTCTTGCCGTCCGCCGTGGTGCGGTCCTCGTAATCGGTCGGCGTGCCCTTGATGCGGTCGCCGCCGATCTCCAGGAAGGCGGTGTCCTCGATATGGCCGAGGCGGCGCAGCTCGCGGTCGCGGCGGTCGGCATCCTCGATCTCGATCATCACGGTGGCGATCAGCTCCGCGCCCTGCGGGATCAGCGGATTATAGGCTTCGAGCTCGCCGGCAACCTGCTCGGCGCCGCCCTTCTCGATGCGCAGCATCTCCTGCACCTGCAGCCACATCGACTGATAATTCTCGAAATAGAACGTCGCATAGGGCCCGACCTCCATCCGCCGGTCCTTCTTCTCCGCGATGGATTGCGTGCGCAGCGCCGTGCGCATCGCGTTGTAATCGGCGTCCGACATGATGTCGGCGGGCGTGATCTTGCGGTCTGCGAGGGACATCATGAAAACTCCAACCCATAGGCGCGCGCCATGATCTGAATCGGATGCTCGGGCTCGCGCGCCTTGGCCTCGCTTCCGTCCTTCCCCGCCAATTCCTTCACCTGCTGCACGATATGCTGCGCCGCCAGCGGGCAATCGCTGACGATATGGCCGCGCCCTTGTTGCTTGGCGGTGCGGAACACCGGCCGCCCCACCTTCACCGCCAGATCGTGCGTCGGCTTGACCACGCCGAAGGTCCCGCCATGGCCGGAGCAGCGCTCGATCACGTCGACCGGCGTGTTGGGGATCAGCCGCAGCATCTCCGCCGCCTTCGGCCCCATGTTCTGCGCCCGCGCATGGCAGGCCAAATGCACCGTCACGCCTTCCGGCAGCGCATTCATGCCGGCCGGCAGGCCTTCCTTCTTGGCGACATCGACGACGTATTCGTCGATATCGAAGGTGGCGTCCGCGACGCGCTTGACGTCCGCATTCTCCGGCACGATCAACGGCCATTCGAATTTCAGCATCAATCCGCACGACGCGGTGAGCGCGACAATGTCGTAGCCCTCGTCGATCAGCTTGACCAATTCCTTGGAGACCTTGGCCGCGTTCTTCGCGACGCGATCGAGCTCCGCCTGCTCCAGGAACGGCATGCCGCAGCAGCCGGGATAGGCGACCTTGGTCTCGACGCCGATGTGATTGAGCACCGCGCGCGCCGCAATCCCCGTCGCCGGCTTGTTGTAGTTCACGAAACAGGTGGCATAGAGCGCCGCCTTGCGCTTGCCATAGGCCGGTGCCGCCGCATTGGCGTGAATCGGATCGCCCTTGTCGACCGATACGAAAGTCCGCGTGTGGAATGTCGGCAGCTCCGCCGTGCGGTCGATATGCGCGACGTTTTCCATCAGCGCCCGCATCGGCTTGTTCGTCGTGGCTGATGCCCAGTTGATGATCGGGGAGGCGACACGCGCCATCGTGCCGTTGCGGTCCATCTCGGCGAGCTGGCGCTGGGTGAAATCCTTCTTGCCCTGCTTCGCCTCGACCGCGCGGGCGCGCAGGATCAGATGCGGAAAGTCGAGCTGGAATTCATGCGGCGGCACGTAAGGGCACTTGGTCATAAAACACATGTCGCACAGCGTGCAGGCCTCGACGACGTTGCCGAAATCCTCCGATTTCACCGCCTCGATGGTTTCGTCGGCGCTGTTGTCGATCAGGTCGAACAGGCGCGGGAAGGAATCGCACAGATTGAAGCAGCGCCGGCAGCCATGGCAGATGTCGAAGACGCGCCGCATCTCCTTGTCGAGCGCCTCGGCGTCATAGAACGCCTCGTCGCGCCAGGCGATCGGATGCCGTGTCGGCGCTTCGAGGGAGCCTTCGCGGGACATGGGGAAAATCTCTTCTTTCCTCCCCCGTGTTTACGGGGGGGCCGCGAAGCGGTGGAGGGGGCCCGACCGGGCGGGCCCCCTCCGCTTCGTTCGCTTCGCTCACTCAGCACCTCCCCCGCAACAGCGGGGGAGGAAAAGGGCTTACTTCCCCAGCGTATCGAGCGCCTTCTGGAAGCGGCCGGCGTGGGACTTCTCGGCCTTGGCCAGGGTCTCGAACCAGTCGGCGATCTCGTCGAAGCCTTCGCCGCGCGCGGTCTTCGCCATGCCGGGATACATGTCGGTGTATTCGTGGGTCTCGCCCGCGATCGACGCCTTGAGGTTCAGCGTCGTGTCGCCGATCGGCTCGCCGGTCGCCGGATCGCCCACCGCTTCGAGATATTCGAGATGGCCATGGGCATGGCCGGTCTCGCCTTCCGCGGTGGAGCGGAACACGGCGGAGACGTCGTTGTAGCCTTCGACGTCGGCCTTCTGTGCGAAATAGAGATAGCGGCGGTTGGCCTGGCTTTCGCCGGCGAACGCGTCGCGAAGGTTCTGGGCAGTCTTGGAGCCTTTGAGCTCGGCCATCGTCTTCTCCTTCGGGGCTGGAAAATCACTTTCCGCGCAGAAGGAAACTCCGCGGCGGACCGCGTGTCAACAGTTTAGAACGCTTCTAAAGAAGTTGAGAGTCGTTCTCAGGATTGGCGAAACTTACGATGCCCACCTCCTCCTATGCGCATAGCGCGCTGGCGGCAGCGTGCCGACGCCCGTAATGGCGTTAGCCGCGAAGGGCGGAGGGGGTCTTTTTGACTCTCACGACAACATCGATGCGGTCTACGGCCATGCCCTTGGGCGGCTCGGGCACGCCGGCGACCTCGATATGCTCGCCCGGGATGTCGATCAGCTCGCCGTCTTCCTCGACGAAGAAATGCTGGTGATCGCCGGTATTGGTGTCGAAATAGGACCGCGCGGCGTCGACCACCACTTCGCGCAGGATGCCGGCGGCGGTGAACTGGTGCAGCGTGTTGTAGACCGTCGCCAGGGAAACCTGGACGCCCGCCGCCTGGGCGTCGCCATGCAGCGATTCGGCCGTCATGTGGCAATGGCCCCGGGCGAACAGCAGGCCGGCCAGCTCCACGCGCTGCCGCGTCGGGCGCAGGCCCGCGTCGCGCAGGCGCTCCACCGCGTCGGTTCCGGCTTCGCGAACCTTCTTGGCCATGTCGAGTTACCTGATCCAGACCGCTGACACTTGGGGCCTAACTTTGCTATCCTGCCCGAAGCGTATTCGTTAGAACGTTTCTAACATAGAAATCGGCCCAAAGCCCTTCTCTGTCAAGGGCCCGCCGCAAAGGACCCAAGACGTGGACAAGCCCAATCCCGCACGCAAATCCTCCTTCGACATGGCCGGCCTGCTCGCCTGCGCCCGCGGGGAGCTGTTCGGCCCCGGCAACGCCCGGTTGCCGCTGCCGCCGATGCTGATGTTCGACCGCATCACCAAGATCACCGACGACGGCGGCGAGGCCGGCAAGGGCACGGTGGAGGCGGAACTCGACGTCAACCCGAACCTGTGGTTCTTCAAATGCCATTTCCAGGACGATCCGGTGATGCCGGGCTGCCTGGGGCTGGACGCCCTGTGGCAGATGGTCGGCTTCTTCCTCGGCTGGATGGGCGGGCTGGGCAAGGGTCGTGCCCTCGGCGTCGGCGAAGTGAAGTTCTCCGGCATGGTGCTGCCCACCGCCAAGAAGATCACCTATTACGTGGAGCTCAAGCGCGTGATCATGCGCAAACTCGTGATGGGCGTCGCCGACGGCATCATGAAGGTGGACGGCAAGGTCGTCTACGAGGTGAAGGACATGAAGGTCGGCCTCTTCAGCGACGCGGTCGAAGCGCTCAAGAACGCCGGCGCGCAACCCGTCACGGCCTAGCTGCCATAGTGGCGCTTGCGCTATCACACGCACATTGTCATGCCCGCGCAGGCGGGCATCCAGACTCGGACCGGTCTGGATTCCCGCTTCCGCGGGAATGACGGACGCAATCGGATCTAGGAAAACGTCATGAGACGCGTGGTGGTCACCGGGATGGGCATCGTCTCATCCATCGGCAACAACACCCAGGAAGTCGTCGCCTCGCTGCGCGAAGCCAAGTCCGGCATCGTGACGGCGGAAGACTATGTGAAATACGGCTTCCGCTCCCAGGTGCATGGCAGCCTGAAGATCGATCTCGACGCCGTGGTCGACCGCCGCGCGCGGCGCTTCCAGGGCGACGGCGCCGGCTATTGCTGGGTCGCGATGAACCAGGCCATCGCCGATGCGGGGCTTGAGGCGCACGACATCTCCAATCCGCGAACCGGCCTCATCGTCGGCACCGGCGGTCCCTCGACCAAGGCCATCGTCGCGGCGGCGGACGTCACCCGCGCCAACCATTCGCCCAAGCGCATCGGCCCCTTCGCGGTGCCCAAGGCGATGTCGTCCACCGCCTCGGCCAATCTCTCGACCTGGTTCAAGACCAAGGGCGTGAACTACTCGATCTCGTCGGCCTGCTCGACCTCGGCCAATTGCATCGGCAACGCCTATGAGATGATCCAATGGGGCAAGCAGGACGTGATGTTCGCCGGCGGCGGCGAGGAACTCGACTGGACGCTCTCCGAACTGTTCGACGCGATGGGCGCGATGTCGTCCAGGTTCAACGCGACGCCGCAAAAGGCCTCCCGCGCCTATGACAAGAATCGCGACGGCTTTGTCATCTCCGGCGGCGGCGGCATCCTCATCCTCGAAGAGTACGAGCACGCCAAAGCCCGCGGCGCCAAGATCTATGCCGAGATGGTCGGCTATGGCGCCACCGCCGATGGCGCCGACATGGTGGCGCCGAGCGGGGAGGGCGCGGTGCGCTGCATGCGCATGGCGATCGAGAAGGTGAAGGCCCCGATCGACTACATCAACCCGCACGCGACCTCGACCCCCGTCGGCGACATCCCGGAGATCAACGCCATCCGCGAGGTCTTCGGCGAGGCCATGCCGCCGATCAGCGCCACCAAGTCCCTCACCGGCCACAGCCAGGGCGCCGCCGGCGTGCACGAGGCGATCTACACGCTCCTGATGATGCAATCGGGCTTCATCTGCGAAAGCGCCAATATCGAAGAGATCGATCCCGCCGTCGCCTCCGCGAACATCGTGCGCCGGCGCATCGACAACGCCCGAATCGAGACCGCGCTGTCCAATTCTTTCGGCTTCGGCGGCACCAATGCCTCGCTGGTGTTCCAGCGCGCCGCATAGAACTTGCATCGGATGGTCCGACCCTGTGTCGGCTGTCCCAAAACGGTACAGACCCACACAGGGCGAGGTTAGACATGGCGGACGGCAAGTTGATGCAGGGCAAGCGGGGCCTGGTGATGGGGGTCGCCAACGACCATTCCATCGCCTGGGGCATCGCGCGCGTGCTCGCCGCCCAGGGCGCCGAAATCGCCTTCACCTATCAGGGCGATGCCCAGGCCAAGCGGCTCAGGCCGCTGGCGCAATCCATCGGCGCGCAGATCGTTCTGCCGGCCGATGTCGAGAACGATGCCGAGCTCGACGCGGTATTCGACCGGCTGAAGACCCATTGGGGCAAGATCGATTTTCTGGTCCACGCCATCGCCTTCTCGGATCGCGACGAGCTCAAGGGCCGCTATGTCGACACCACGCGCGGCAATTTCTCCCGCACCCTGTCGATCTCCTGCTATTCCTTCACCGCGGTGGCGCAGCGCGCCGCCGCCCTGATGACCGATGGCGGCTCGCTGGTCACGCTGACCTATCTCGGCGCCAGCCGCGTCATGCCGAATTACAACGTCATGGGCATCGCCAAGGCGGCGCTGGAAGCCTCGGTCCGCTATCTCGCCGCCGATCTCGGCAAGGACGGCATCCGCGTCAACGCGATCAGCGCCGGCCCGATGCGCACCCTGGCCGGCTCCGCCGTCGGCGATGCGCGCATGGTATTCAAATGGAACAAGAGCCACGCGCCGCTCAAGAGAAGCGTCGAGCTCGATCATGTCGGCGGCGCCGCGCTCTATCTGCTCAGCGATCTGGCGGGCGGCGTGACGGGCGAGGTGCATTTCGTCGATGCCGGATTCAACGTGGTCGGCATGCCGCCGACCTCCGATCTCAAAGGCTGGGTCGCGCCCGAGAACGAAGCGACCGAAGGGGCCAAAGCGAATGTCCGCGAACCTGTCTAAACTTCTCCTCGGTGCCGCCGTCCTGGCGCTGACCGCGACCGCCGCCTCCGCCGCCTGGCAGGACGTCGCTTCGCCCTACGACCAGCAGCGTCTCGCCCGGCTCGGCGAAGCCAAGGAGAAGGCCCTCGCCGAAGCCCATGCCGGCACCGGTTCGGGCGACGCTTCGGCGATCGACGCCGCGCTCGGCCCGGCCAGCCATGCGCCTTCGGGCGGCGAGCTTCTCGGCGGCTGGCGCTGCCGCACCATCAAGCTCGGCGGCATCACGCCCTATGTCGTCTATTCCTGGTTCAACTGCCGCATCTCGCAGCGCGGCGGCGGATTGTTCTTCGAGAAGACCAGCGGCAGCCAGCACACCGCCGGCTTCCTCTATCCCGCCGATGGCGGGCTTGTTTATCTCGGCGCCTCGTCGGTGACCGGCGAGCCGCCGCACGCCTATTCCGGCAACGGCGCCAGCGCCGGCGCCGCCGCGACGCCGGACGACCAGATCGGCATCCTGACGATGATCAGCGCCGGCCACGCCCGCCTGGAAATGCCCTTCCCGGTGCAGGAGTCGACGCTGGATGTGATCGAGCTCAAGCGCTAGAGTCGTTTTGGTTGGAAATTACCGACATAAAAGTCGTCATTGCCCGGCTTGTCCGGGCAACCCATTTTTCTCGCCGCCAAATTGGATCGCCCGCATAAAGCGGGCGATGACGGTTGTTCCTGAGTGATTCAGTCCAAACCAAAACGACTCTAGTCACGCGTTCGGCTCGGAAATCGCCACGGTCCAAGGCGCGTCTGCGTTCTTGCGCCATGCAACCATGCCGAAATCGACAGTCGGAAGCGCGAGCAGATCGGGATGCCGCTCCGTTACGCAGTGAAGACAGATCAGTATTGGCTTTTCATCATCATGGTCAGGCGTGCCGCACAAGAATTGCAAGTCGCCATCCATTTCGTGGAAAACCGACAGAACTGGCTTGCCGGCCATGACATGCTGGCATGCAAACGTCGCCTTGTGGGCTTGGAAAGTGTAGTCCGCCAAGCCGATTTCGCTGGCTCCCGCATAGTGTTCATGGCCATCGTTCATGGGCTGCGTATAGCATATTTGACAACGATCCGGCTTGCGCGATAGATCGCGTTCGCCCGCCTCCCCAGAGGTTTTATGTTAGAGATTGTCGCCATCCGCTGATCGCCCGCGTTCGAAAGCGGGCCTAGACACGCGCTCTCGCGCGCGCAGGCTGTTGCCTGTCCGTCGCGTCGCGCGGAGTTCGGTGCGATGAAAGACGACATCCTTGAACATCTCGAAACTGGAGCAGCGCGTGCTGCACTGCCTGGCGCAGGGCGGCCGCATTCGACATACCCGAAACGACGGCCGCATCGTTGAGGTCGATTGCTACAACCGCGATGGCCACCGCCTGGCCGACTGCACGCTCGGCCTTTTCAAGAAGCTGAAGCAGCGCGGACTCATCGAGTCTCGCGGCGGCGCACCCTACCGCATCTCGCGGCTGGGCCTCGCATCCGTGCGCGCGCAATTGGACAACCGATAGGAGAACGACATGACGAACGAACAGCTCACCGCGCGGCTGGCAAAGCCGCGCTTTCCGCGCAGTTCCGGCTATGACGCCCGCTGGGTTGCGGACAATCTGATGGGCCCGAACGTGCTCTGGCTCGCGGAGTATCTCAGCGAGGCGCTCGATCTCAAGTCCGGCATGCGCATCCTCGATCTCGGCTGCGGCAAGGCGGTCTCTTCGATCTTCTTCGCCAAGGAGTTCGGCGTGACCGTCACCGCCGCCGATCTCTGGATCAAGCCGACGGAGAATCTTGCCCGCATCGAAGCCGCCGGCCTCGCCGACCGCGTCTTCTCCGTCCACGCCGAAGCGCACGCGCTGCCCTTCGCGCACGAAGAGTTCGACGCCATCGTCAGCCTCGACGCCTATCAGTATTTCGGCACCGACGATCTCTATCTCGGATATATCGCGAAATTCCTGAAGCCTGGCGGACGCCTCGGCATCGTCGTGCCGGGCCTGGCGCAGGAGATCGCGGCAGTGCCGCCGCATCTCGAACCCTGGTGGGAATGGGATTTCTGCTGCTTCCATTCGCCCGGCTGGTGGCGGCGCCATTGGGAGAAGACCGGCCTCGTCGCCGTCGAAACCGCCGATGCGATGGATGACGGTCCTGCGCTGTGGCTCGATTGGTATCGCGCCGTGCAGCCGCTCCTGACCGGCTTCCATGCCAAATCCGCGGCCGACGGCATCGCCATGCTGGAAGCCGACACGGAAAAGCTGTTCGGTTTCACCCGCGCCGTGGCGCGCAAGGACGGAGCGGACTACGTCGTCGCCGGACCGTTGGAGTAAACACCCTCTCCCGCGAGCGGGAGAGGACGCAAAATCTCACGCTTAGCGAAGCGCGTAGCGAAGCTAAGCGTTAGATTTTGCCAGGTGACGGGTTCTGCACGACGCCCGAAAATGCTGCGCATTTTCTACCTCTCCCGCGCGGGAGGGGACGCGATCACGCCTTCGTCCCGCCCTCGGGCCCGAAGAACATCACCCAGGCCTTGAACTCGGCGGAGAAGCTCGCGAAGCGGTGCGGCACGCCCGCGGGAGCGAACAGCACGTCGCCGGCGTCGAAGCGCACCGTCTCGCCGCCGCGCTTGAAGATGCCGTGGCCGGCCTGGATGATATAAATCTCGTCGCGCTTATGCGCCTGCTGGGTGTCCTGGTCCGCGGGCACGAACAGCAGCAGATTGGCGTCGCCCTGCTGGAACAGCGATACCGACGGCTGGCCGGACGCCGCGAGCTTGGCCGCCGAGGCGATGAAATCGATCTTCAACGGCGGATTGGCCATGGCCTAGGCTTCTCTCTTCGCGGCGCGCGCGAAACGGTCGAACAGATAGTGGCTGTCCATCGGCCCGGGCGACGCCTCGGGGTGATATTGCACGCCGAATATCCTCTTGCCCTCGACTCTAATCCCGCAATTGCTGCCGTCGAACAGCGAAACATGCGTTTCCTTAACGCCGGCCGGCAGGCTGTCGCGATCCACCGTGAAGCCGTGGTTCATCGACACGATCTCGACCTTGCCGGTCTCCAGGTCCTTCACCGGATGGTTGGCGCCGTGATGGCCCTGGGCCATCTTCCGCGTCTCGCCGCCCAGTGCCAGGCCCAGCATCTGATGGCCGAGGCAGATGCCGAACACCGGCACATTGGAATCCACCAGCCCCTTGATGGTCGGGATCGCATAGGTTCCGGTCGCCGCCGGATCGCCTGGCCCGTTGGACAGCAGCACGCCGTCCGGCTTATGCCGCATCACCTCGTCGAAGGTCGATTGCGCCGGCACCACGGTGATGTCGGCGCCGAGCCCGGCCAGGATGCGCAGCATGTTCCGCTTGACGCCGTAATCGACCACCGTCACGCGCCAGGAGGGTTCCGGCAGCTCGCCATAGCCCTTGCCCCAGGCCCAGGGCATCTCGCTCCATTTGTAAGTCTGGCGCGACGACACGTCCTTGGCGAGGTCGAGGCCCACCAGTCCCGGAAACGCCTTCGCCGCCGCAAGCCCGTCATCGGGGCCGCCGCGCGTGATCGCGCCATGCGGCATGCCCTTCTCGCGGATCCGGTTGGTCAGCGCCCGCGTGTCGATGCCGGCGAGGCCGGGGATGTTGTTCTTCTTGAGCCAGGCGTCGAGCGCCGACAGCGCGCGATAGTTCGACGGATGCTCCGCATCGGCGCGCACGATCACGCCGCGCACGACGGGATTGAGCGACTCGATGTCTTCCAGATTGGTCCCCACGATGCCGATATGCGGAAACGTGAAGCACACGATCTGCCCGGCATAGGACGGATCGGTGAGGATCTCCTCATAGCCCGTCATCGCGGTGTTGAAGCAGACCTCGCCGACGCCGTCGCCGGCCGCGCCGAAGGCCTGGCCCTCGAACACGGTTCCGTCCGCCAGCACGAGCCGTCCGCGCGCAAAATCCGCCGCTGGCGGTGCGGCGGAGGCGGGCGAGGCGATGGGCATGGAGAGGTCCGGATTGATTTGGCGGAAAATAGGGAGCGTGTCCGGCAGGGTCAAGCGGATGTGGCGGCTATTTTGTCTTGGCGGTTCAACCGGTTGGCAAAGTGCCGCGATTGGAAATGGAACTTCGATTCCGTCTGGACCGAATTCCGGACCGTCATTCCCGCGCAGGCGGGAATCCACGCTTGGCGGATCGCCCGGCCGCTGGATACCCGCCTGCGCGGGAATGACAGATGGTTTTTCGCCGGGCGCTTTCGTGTTCTAGAGTGCCGCCTTCTCAACCGGGAATCAGTTCATGGGCTTGCGCGAACAGATCAACGATTCGCTGAAAGAGGCGATGAAGGCCAAGGATGCGCGCCGCGTCGCCACGCTGCGCCTCGTCAACGCCGCGCTGAAGGACCGGGACATCGCCGCGCGCACCGAAACCAGCCGCGATCTTCTGGGCGACGACGAGATCCTCTCGCTGCTCGCAAAGATGATCAAGCAGCGCGAGGATTCGATCGCCGCCTACGAGGCGGGCAACCGCCCGGAACTCGCCGCCGCCGAGCGCGACGAGATCGCGATCATCCGCGATTTCATGCCCAGGCAGATGACGGCCGACGAGGCCAAGCTCGCCATCGCCGCGGCGATCGCCGATGTCGGCGCCGCGTCGATCAAGGACATGGGCAAGGTGATGTCGGCGCTGAAGGAGCGCTATGCCGGCCAGATGGATTTCGGCAAGGCGAGCGGTGCGGTGAAAGACGCGCTGAGTCCGCCGAAATAGGGTGGCCGGCGCGCCTCAGCCCAGCCGCGCCATCGCCTCGGCGACGCTGTCGGCCAGCGTCTTGATGGCCGCGATCTCGCGCGCGGTGAACATGCGCCGGTCGCGCCAATAGCTGCCGATGGCGGCGCGCGCGTCGTGGCGGCCCACCGGCGTCATCACCAGGCTCTTCACGAAGGTCGGCCGATAGGCGTCGTGCGGAATGCGCGGATCGGCATAGATGTCGGAGATCGCCGCGGTCTCGCCGTTCAGCATGCACCAGCCGGAAATGCAGGCGCTCAGCGGGAATTTCTGCCCCTTCCACAGGGGTCCGACCGCGTCTTCCTCGATATAGTGGCACTTGTCGCCGTCGCGCAGCACGAAGGTCACGCCGTCGGCCGAGGTCACCGAGCGCGCCGTCGACCGCACCACGGAAACGATGTCGTCGAAGTTTCGCGCCGCCGCGAGCCTATCGCGGGCCGCGTCCAGAAGCTTCCAGCGGGGGTCGTCGTCCGGGTCGATCGTGTCGCGGGTCATGGATGCAACGCTAGAATGTGTCCGGTGTTTCGGGCAAACGGCGCGGAGCCGTCCACAGCTTATCCACAAAGGGGTTACGAAAAACATCCGTTGGGACAGCGCCGCGCCCAGGCCCTACAATGCGCGGATGCGTTTCGGCCCCCATCTTCTCGACGAAATCCTCCGGCGGACGGATATCGTCCAGCTCGTCGGCCGCCGCGTGAAGCTGACCCGCAAGGGCCAGGCCTATTGGGGCTGCTGCCCCTTTCACAACGAGAAATCGGCCTCCTTCAAGGTCGAGAATGCGCGGCGCACCTACAAATGCTTCGGCTGCGGCAAGGGCGGCGACGCCTTCAAATGGCTGGTCGAGACCGAGGGCCTCTCCTTCCCGGAAAGCGTCGAGCGGCTGGCCGGCGAGGCAGGCGTCGAGCTGCCCAAATGGACGCCCGAGGAAGAGGCCCGCGAGGAAAAGAAGAAGTCGCTCTACGATATCGTCGAACTGGCCTGCGCCTTTTTCGAGGAGCAGTTGCAGGCGCGCGCCGGAACCGAGGCTCGCGAATATCTGAAGACGCGCGGCCTGACCGGCGAGGTCGCCAAGAAATTCCGCCTCGGCTACGCCCCCGATTCCAACAGCGCCTTGCGCGATCACCTGACGGGCAAGAACGTCACCATCGACGACATGGTCGAGGCCGGCCTCGTGCGCCCCGCCTCGGAGGATCGCGGCCCGCGCGATTTCTTCTACGACCGGCTGATGTTTCCGATCGCCGACGGGCGCGGCCGCGTCGTCGCCTTCGGCGGCCGCGGCCTCTCGCCCGACGCCAAGCCGAAATACATCAACACCGGCGAGACGTCGCTCTTCTCCAAGGGCCAGCAGCTCTACAATTTCGCCGCCGCCCGCGCGCCCGCGATCAAGGCGCAATGCATCGTCGTCGCCGAAGGCTATATGGACGTGATCGCGCTGGTGCGCGCCGGCTTCGATTATGCCGTGGCGCCGCTCGGCACCGCCCTGACCGAGGACCAGCTCCATATCCTGTGGCGCATCGCGCCCGAGCCCATCCTGGCGTTCGACGGCGACGATGCCGGCCTCAAGGCCGCCCACCGCGCCGCGCGCCTCGCCCTGCCGCATCTGAAGGCCGGCACCTCGCTGCGCTTCGCCTTCCTGCCCTCGGGCGAGGATCCGGATTCCTTCCTGCGCGCGAACGGCCCTGCCGCGATGAAGAAGCTGCTCGACGAGGCGCTGCCGCTTTCCCAGGTGCTGTGGAAGGTGGAGACCGAGGGCAAGGATTTCTCCACGCCCGAGCGCCGCGCCGGGCTCGAGCGGGCGCTGGCCGATGTGGTCGCCGCCATCGGCGACGGCAAGATCGCCGATTATTATCGCCGCGACTTCGAGCAGAAGGTGTTCGAGGCGTTCAAGCGCCGTCCCGCCGCGCCGAAACGCGACTGGCAGCCGCGCTGGAACAACCGCCGCGGCGAGCGGCCCCGCCCTCCGCTGGGTTCGGGCGAAACCGTGTCCTCGGCGGTGAAATCCAGCCCGCTCGCCCGCTCTGGCCGGACCGGCGCGCGCCGGATGAAAGAGGCGGAGCTGGCCGCGCTCCTGCTTGCGGAACCGGCGCTGGGCATGCACCATGCCGAGCTCCTGGCCGACCTGCCCTTCTCGGACCCCTCGCTTGACAGGCTGCGCCACGTGCTCTTAAACCTCGCCGCCTCCGGCTCCAGCCTTGAAAAACAGGGGTTTCAGCACCATTTGAGCCGTCTGGGAATGGACGATCTCGTTGCCCGATTGAGCGCGCGGACGACCGGCACGGCCGGCGATCCTGCCGAAATCGAGGGTTCCGACGCCCGCTTTCTCAAGGCTGCCAGCGATCTTCGCGAAATGGCCGAACGGGCTCCTGAACGGGCCCGTGCCATGGAGCGTTTCAAGACCGAGGGCACGGAGGAAAGCTGGATCGAGGCCGAGCGCCTTCTGACCCGGCACGGCGATTGAGGCGCAGCGATGCGCCCATTCGTAAAATGGGATTCACTCGCCTCTATATAGAGGCCCTTTGCGGACGGTAATGAGCGTGGCGACCAAGACGGCGAACAAGAAAGCGGCGAAACCCGCCAAGAAGCCTCTCCCGGCGAAGCACGCCGCGCCCAAGAAGCCGGCCCAGCCGGCCAAGGCCGCCGTCAAGCCCGCCGCCGCCAAGACTGCCGCCACCGCCAAGCCGGCCGCCAAGACCACGGCCGCCGCCGCCAAGAAGCCCGATCCCAAGCTTGCGGCCAAGCCGGCACCTGCCGCCAAGGCGGGTGCCAAGCCCGGCGTCGTACCCGCGGTCCAGCCCACCGCCAAGGCCAATGCCAAGATGCCCCTGAAAGCCGGCGCCAAGGCGGGCAAGCCCGGCGAAGAGACCCCCGGCGACGCGGATTCGCCCCTGCTCGACATGTCTGACGTCGGCGTCCGCAAGATGATCGCCAAGGCGAAGACCCGCGGCTACGTCACCTATGACGAGCTGAACAAGGTTCTGCCTTCCGACAAGGTGTCCTCCGAGCAGATCGAGGACACGATGTCGATGCTCAACGAGATGGGCATCAATGTCATCGAGTCCGAAGAACAGGAAGAGGGTGGCGATGAGAACCTCCCCGCCGTCCCCGAGGGCGGCAAGGAAGTCACCACCAAGACCGGCACGGCCGCCGAGCAATACGACCGCACCGACGATCCGGTGCGCATGTATCTGCGCGAGATGGGCTCGGTCGAGCTCCTCTCCCGCGAGGGCGAAATCGCCATCGCCAAGCGCATCGAGGCCGGCCGCGAGCTGATGATCGGCGCGCTGTGCGAAAGCCCGCTCACCTTCGAAGCGCTCACCGTGTGGCGCGACGAGCTGAACGAGGGCAAGGTCCTCCTGCGCGACATCATCGATCTGGAAGCGATGTATGCCGTCGGTCCCGAAGGCCAGGCCCAGGCCGCGGCCCAGGCCGCCGCCTCCGCCGCCCATGTCGCGGCGATCAACGGCCAGCCGCCGCCGCCCAAGCCGACCCCGCCGCCCGCGCCGCCCAAGCCGGCGCCCGCGCCGCGCGCCGACGGCGAGGAACCCGATCCCGCCGAAGCCGCCGCCGCGGCCGACAGCGCCCAGGACGACGACGGCTTCGACGACGAGGGCAATCTGCCGCTCTCCGCGATGGAAGCCTCGCTGAAGCCGCAGGTGCTGGAGGCGCTGGACGCCATCGCCGCGCTCTACAAGAAGCTCGGCCGCCTGCAGGACGCCTCGGTGGAAGCCGCGCTGGCCTCGGACGAGCTTTCGACCGGCCAGGAGCGCCGCTTCAAGAAGCTGCGCAACGAGACCATGGATCTCGTGAAGGGCCTCAAGCTCAACAACAACCGCATCGAAGCCCTTGTCGACCAGATGTACGGCATCAACAAGCGGCTGGTGTCGCTGGAGGGCCGTCTGCTCCGCCTCGCCGAAGCGCATGGCGTCGCGCGCGAGGATTTCCTGAAAGAGCATTTCGGCAACGAGCTCGACCCGCACTGGGCGCGCCGCGTCGGCCGGCTCAGCCGCACCGGCTGGAAGGATTTCGTCCAGGACGAGCGCGACAAGATCAACCAGCTGCGCGACGACATGCAGGCCCTGGCGCAGGAGACGCGCCAGTCGGTCAGCGAATTCCGCCGCAACGTGCAGACGGTGCAGAAGGGCGAGCGCGAGAGCGGCGTCGCCAAGAAGGAGATGATCGAGGCCAATCTGCGCCTGGTGATCTCCATCGCCAAGAAATACACCAATCGTGGCCTGCAGTTCCTGGACCTGATCCAGGAAGGCAATATCGGGTTGATGAAGGCGGTCGATAAGTTCGAATACCGCCGCGGCTACAAATTCTCGACCTATGCGACGTGGTGGATCCGCCAGGCGATCACCCGCTCCATCGCCGACCAGGCGCGCACGATCCGCATTCCGGTGCACATGATCGAGACGATCAACAAGCTGGTGCGCACATCGCGTCAGATGCTCCATGAAATCGGCCGCGAGCCGACGCCGGAAGAGCTGGCCGAGCGTCTCGCCATGCCGCTGGAGAAGGTCCGCAAGGTCCTGAAGATCGCCAAGGAGCCGATCAGCCTGGAAACGCCGATCGGCGACGAGGAAGACAGCCATCTCGGCGACTTCATCGAGGACAAGAACGCGATCCTCCCCATCGACGCCGCGATCCAGGCGAACCTGCGCGAGACGACGACGCGGGTCCTGGCGACGCTGACGCCGCGCGAGGAGCGCGTCCTGCGCATGCGCTTCGGCATCGGCATGAACACGGATCACACCTTGGAAGAGGTCGGCCAGCAGTTCTCGGTCACCCGCGAACGCATCCGCCAGATCGAAGCGAAGGCTCTGCGCAAGCTGAAGCACCCGAGCCGGTCGAGGAAGCTGCGTTCGTTCCTCGATAATTGAGAACGCATACCTCTCCCGCAACGCGGGAGAGGTCGAAATTCGCAAAGCGAATTTCGGGTGAGGGGTTCTCTCAGACCCGTACCGCCGTTCTTTCCGGATCGCGGGATTTGTCCTATTATGGCCCCATGACGAAGCTGCTGGAAAAAGCCGTCGAAACCGTCCGCGGGCTTTCCTCGGAAAGCCAGGATGAGATCGCCCGCGCGATGTTGGAACTTGCCAACGACGCCGAACCGGAAGCCATCGATCCCGCACATCTACCGGCGCTGCTCGAAGGTCTGGAGCAGGCCAAAGCCGGTCGTTACGCGGCCGCTGTCGACGTCGAGGCCGCGTTCCGCCGCTTCGACGGGTGAAGCTCCGCCTCACACCGCGCGCTACTGCCGACCTGATCGACATTGCCGACTATATCGCAACGCAGAGCCCACAGGGCGCCCGTCGTGTCCGCGACGCCATCCTGGAATCGCTGCGCATCGCGGCCGACTTCCCCCGTATCGTGCACCGGCAGTCTATCGAAGGCGTCCGCAAGCTGGTCACGCGTCGTAACGCAATATCGTCTACTATCTCCTCGACGAGCCGGCGGATGAGCTTGTCGTCCTCACGATCCAGCATCGGCTCGCGATCGTCCGATGAGCGACACATAGCTACGCCCCCACCGCATTCACATACACCGCATAGACGCTCGTGCTCGCCGCGATGAACAGCCGGTTCCGCCTTCGCCCGCCGAAGCACAGATTGGCCGTCGTCTCCAGCAGGCGGATCTTGCCGATCAGCGCGCCGTCCGGCGCTTGGCAGCGCACCCCGTCCTCTGTCCCGGCGTGCCCCTCGCGGCCGCGCCGCCCGGCGGTCGGCACGCGCAGCTTACCGGGTCAATCCGCGCCCGCCAACGCTTCCGCCTGCTTCAGGTCGGCGACGAATTTCTTGTACTCCGCCGCCTTGGCATCGTCGTCCGGGATGCGCAGCAGGTAGGACGGATGCACCGTGACCAGCCCCCGCCGCCCCATCATCTGCGTCTCGCGTCCGCGCTCCCGCATGACCGACACGGTGTGGCCGAGCAGGGCCTGCGCCGCCGTGGCGCCCAGCGCGACGACGATCGCGGGCGATAGCGCCGCGAATTCGCGCTCCAGCCACCATTTGCACGCCTTGATCTCGCCGGCGTTCGGCTTGGAATGGATGCGCCGCTTGCCGCGCGGCTCGAATTTGAAATGCTTGACCGCATTGGTGACATAGACCTTGTCGCGCTCGATCCCCGCCTCCTCCAGCGCGCGGTCGAGCAGCTTGCCCGCCGGCCCGACGAAGGGCTTGCCGGCCAGGTCTTCCGAGTCGCCCGGCTGCTCGCCGACCAGCACGATGCGCGCCGCCTCCGGCCCCTCGCCGAACACCGTCTGGGTGGCGTGGCGGTAAAGATCGCAGCGCGTGCAATGCGCCGCCTCCTTGCGCAAGTTCGCGAGCGACTGTTTCGGCGCCGCGCCAAACAGGTCCGGTTCGTCGTCTTGCGGTTTCGCGCGCTTCGTCATCGTTCAACGAAACGCATGGCGGCGCGTTTGGCTCACATCCCCGGCCATACGGCGCGCATCACCATGCCGATGCCGGCCAGCGAGGCGACCCACAGGATGGTGCGCAGGAACGGGATGCCGAGCGCATAGACCGGCAGATAGGCCAGCCGCGTCCAGAAATAGATCTGCGCCCCCAGCGCACTCGCCGCGGTGTGCTTGTCCAGCGCCTGCGCGATCAGGACGGCGCCCAGGAAGAACATGAAGGTCTCGAGGAAGTTCTTGAAGACGCGCTCGATGCGCCCGCCGAACTTGCCCATCGGCGGCGCCGGCTCGTCGCGCGGCCCCACGCCCCAGGGCATGCCGCGCTTGCCGACGCTGAACAGCGTGGCGAGCACAAGCTGTACGAGCCCCAGCACGATGCTGAGCCACAGCATCTGCATCTCGATCGTCCCGAACGTTTCCGTATGCATGCGCCCCTCCCGGCGGTAAAGTCGGGGGCATGCTAGTCGGGCCGGGGCCGCGCACCAATGCGCGGGGCGGCGGCAAATTCGCGATCTCGAAAACAATACGATGTGGCCGCGGGAGTTATCCTACCAAGGACTATGGCCGCTCCACCGCATGACGAAGAACAGCGCCACGCCCGCCAGCGCCAGGAAGCCGCCGATCCACACCAGCGTGCCGACCATGCCGCCGAGCTCGCCGGCAAAGCCGTCCTCGGTCTGGAGCGGCCGGGGAGGCAAATCGTCTTGGTTCATCTGTCGAGCCGATCTCTAGCGGATAAGGCCATAAGCGCCGGCGGCGCGAGAAAAGCCATGATCCATGTCAACGCGGCGCGATCAATTCCGGACGGTATTCGAAATGCATGGTGTCGTAATGCTGCCAGCGCCCACCCCAGATGAAGCCGTGGCGCTCGAAGATGTGTGCGATCTCGACCGGAACCCGGTTGCGCCAGCCCGCGCCGGACCAGCGCCAATATTCCGCCGCCGCGCTGTTGAGGTCGACGGCGATGCCCCAGCCATGGGCGGAACGCGCCGCCGATCCCGCCACGGCGCGGCAATTATAGGTGCCGGAACTCGGGATCAGGTATCGCATGTCGGGCGCGGGCAGGGCGTCGAGTTCCGCGATGGCGGCCTCCAGCTTGCGGTCCACGCCGTTGACCGTCGTGATCTCGACCTGTCCGCCATGGTGCAGGGGCAGCCAGGCGATGCGGCGCAGCTTCGCGGTCACGCCGCCTTTCGCGCAGTCGCCATACATCGCGTCGAACAGCGGCGCATAGCGCACCCGGCCGGGATCCTCCGGCGACGCCGCGGCGTCGGCGCCCGCCGGATAGTCGGCATAGAACATGTCGTCGATGTCGGGATGCTCGATCATCGCGTCGAGCGACTTGTCCGTGCGCCCGTCGGAGATCGCGAAACGCCGCCCGTCCTTCAGAAGCAGCCGATTGCCGTCATGGCCGGCGAGAAAGTCGGGATAGGCGGCAACGAGTCTGTCCAGCTTGGTATCGAGATCCGCGGGCGGGGCGCCGAAGCCCGCGGCGCCGCCGAGCGCGGCCAGCCAGGTCAGGATCGCGAGCGGGGCTTTCATCCGCCCAGTCAAGCGCGGCCCTGTCATTTCCGCAAAGGGGCCGTTCGGCGCCCGGGATCGAGGTATCGGCATATTTACCCTGCGAACATTTCCCAAATGGACGAATGGCCGCCGGAACGGCATCCTCGGGCCATGCGTTGGAACCTGACATGACCATCATCGAGAAAGCCGAGCGGATCTATTCCGAGTTCGAGCACCGGGCCGACACCGTCGTCCATGTGCTCGGCATCCTTTTCGCGATCAATGCCAGCCTGTGGCTGCTCTGGCACGTCACCGGCATGTCGGCGGCCATCAGCGTGCTGATCTACTGCGCCGGCCTCCTGGCGATGATCTCCTTCTCCGCCGCCTACAACCTGGCGCCGCACGGGCCGTCGAAACAGTTCCTGCGCCGGCTCGATCACGCCGCGATCTTTATCATGATCGCCGCGACCTACACGCCCTTCGCCGCCAACCGGCTCGCCGCGCCCTACGGCACCGTCATCCTGGCCGCGATCTGGCTCAGCGCCAGCTTCGGCGTGACGATGAAGGTCCTGTTCCCCCGCCGCTACGAATGGCTGAGCCTGGGGCTCTACCTCGCCATGGGCTGGCTGATCGTCTTCGTCATCCAGCCGCTGCACGCCGCGATGACCGCGACCGATTTCTGGCTGCTGATGGCGGGCGGCATCGTCTATTCGGCCGGCGTCGCCTTCTATGTGATCGAGCGCATCCCCTATCACAAGGCGATCTGGCACGCCTTCGTGCTGGTCGCCGCCGCCATGCATTTCGCCGCCGTGGCGATGGAATTCACCCGTTAGATTCCGCAACCTTTCGTGTGTGGCGAAGCCGCCGGGGATCGCCTACGCCCTCGCCATGATTTCGGCGGTGATTTTCGATTGCGACGGCGTCCTGGTCGACAGCGAGGTCATCGCCCACGCGGTCGAGATCGCGGTCCTGGCCGAGATCGGCCTCACCTATGACAGCCACGATTTCATTACCCGCTTCATGGGCCGCAGCAGCAAGGTCTTCTACCAGCTGCTGGACGAAGACGGCCGCGCCCGCCTCGGCCGCCCCATCGCCGACGAGATCCGCGGCCCGATCAGGGAGCGCTATGCGAAAGAAGTCGCGGCGCGATTGACGGAAGTCGAAGGCGCGCTCGTCGCGGTCAGGGCCTGCCGCCTGCCCAAGGCAGTCGCCAGTTCCAGCTCGGTGCGCGGCCTGGATATCAAGCTGAAAAAGGTCGGCCATTGGGAGCATTTCGCGCCCCATATCTATTCGTCCGAGCACGTCGCGCATTCCAAGCCGGCGCCCGACCTCTTCCTCCACGCGGCGAAGGCACTGGGCGTCGCGCCGGAGGACTGCCTGGTGATCGAAGACAGCGTCAACGGCGTCACCGCCGGCATCGCGGCCGGCATGCGCGTCTGGGGCTTCGCCGGCGGCGGCCACATGACGGATCGCCTGAGCGCCCGCCTCACGCAAGCCGGCGCCGAACGTGTGCTGGCGAATTGGAAAGAAGCCGACGCGCTGTTCGCGGCGCTATGAAAACTGTCATGCCCGCGAAGGCGGGCATCCGGAGCCGCGGGAATGGCAAAATAATTGAGAGCGCTTCTACAAACCAGCTAGCCCGATCCGCTTGCAGCTCTCCTCCACCGTCACCCCATCCGCCCGCAAGCTTCGCAGCGTCACCGCATGGTCGCGCTTGGAGAACTTCTTTCCATTCGCATCCAGGATCAGCCGGTGATGCGCATAGGCTGGCGCCGGCAGTCCGAGCAGCGCCTGCAGCAGCCGCTGCACATGTGTCGCCGCGAACAGGTCGTTCCCCCGCGTCACCAGCGTGACGCCTTGATGCGCGTCGTCCACCACCACCGCCAGATGATACGCCGCCGGCATGTCCTTGCGCGCCAGCACCGCATCGCCGAACATCCCGGGCTCGACGGCCATGACGCCGCGCTCGCCCATCGGTCCGGCGCCCCGTTCCTCGAAGGTCAGCGGCCCCGCCACCGCCGCTGCCTTGGCGCTGTCGAGCCGCAGCACATGGGCCATGCCTGCCGCGATCCGCGCCGCGCGTTCGCCTTCGGACAGATGCCGGCACGTCCCGGGATAGATCGGCCCATCGGGCCCCGGCCGTGGCGCTGCCAAATCTTCGAAGTGCGGCGCCGCGGCGGCGCGCGCGATCTCCTCGGCGATTTCCTTGCGGGTGCAGAAGCATGGATAGAGCAGGTCCTGCCGCTCCAGCGCATCCAGCGCCGCGCGATAGGCCGCGCCGCGCGCCGACTGGCGCAGCACCGGCGTCTCCCAGTCCAGCCCCAGCCAGTGCAGATCCTCGAAGATCGCGTCGACGAATTCCGCGCGGCAGCGCGACGCGTCGATGTCCTCGACGCGCAGCAGGAACCGCTCTCCCGCCCGCGCCGCCGTCAGCGCGGCGAAGGCATGGCCGAGATGCAGCAGCCCCGTTGGACTCGGCGCGAAACGCGTGACAATCATGCGCCGGAGCCTACACGAGCCCGTCGCCGTGATCATTCGTCCCGCGACCGAGAGCGACATCCCCGCCGTGGCCGCCATCAAGGTGGAATCCTGGCGTCATGCCTATCGCGGCCTGGTGCCGGATGCCGTGCTGGGTGCCATGACGCCGGAGGAGGTGCGCCGCCAATGGCTGGGCACGGATGTCGCAAGCTTCGCCGACTCCGTCCTCGTCGCGGATCGCGCGGACGGCATCGCCGGCTATGCGATGTTCGGACCCGTGCGCGACGCGGCGCCCGGCTATGACGGACAGCTCTACGCGATCTATCTGCGTCCCGCCGCGATGCGGAACGGCATCGGCGGCGCGCTGTTCCGCGCCGCATCCGCCGGCTTGCGCGCGCGCGGCCATGCGAAGTTCCTGCTCTGGGTGTTCGAGGCCAACAGCGCCGCAAGACGGTTCTATGAACGCCAGGGCGGCATACTGATTTCAGGCGCGCAGGTCGTCACCGAAATCGGCGGCGCGCATCTGCGCGAACTGGCCTATGGCTTTCCGGCGGCAGGCGCGGTTTAGATAGGTCATGGCTTTCGGCACCCTCTCCGGCCCGCGTCTGCCGCCCACGCGCGGCGCCGCCACGTATCTCGTCGTGCTCTGTCACGGCTATGGCGCGGACGGCAAGGATCTGATCGGCCTGGCGCCGCATTGGCAGCGCCTGCTGCCGACCGCCGCCTTCGTCGCGCCCAACGCGCCCGAGCGCTGCGCCGGCGCGCCGAACGGCTATCAATGGTTTCCGATCACCCGCCTCGATCCCGGCGAGATGCAGCGCGGCGTCGAATCCGCCGCGGGTCAGCTCGACGCCTTCCTCGATGCGGAGCTGGCGCGCCTCGGCCTGCCGGGCGACCGCCTCGCGCTGGTCGGCTTCAGCCAGGGCACGATGATGGCGCTGCAAGTCGGCCTGCGCCGCGCCGTGAAACCGGCCGCCATCGTCGGCTTCTCCGGCCTCCTGGCGCGCGGCGCGGCGTTGGAGACGCTGCCGCCCGACACGCCGCCGATCCTCCTGATCCATGGCGATGCCGACCAGATGATCCCGGCCGAGGCGATGCTGGCCTCCGCGATGATGCTCGGCGCCGCCGGCGCCGGCGTGCAATGGCACATCGCGTCGGGTGTCGGGCACGGCATCGATCCGGTCGGGCTGGAGATGGGCGGCGCGTTCCTCTCGTCCGCGTTCCGCGGCCTTCTGCGCCGCCGCGAGGCCGAGATAAGCTGTCCCGTGCCTTCGCAGTCCTGAAACAGAACCCGTCTATCAAGACCGAGGTCGCCATGATGATCGTTCGCCGTTTCGCCCTTGCCATCGTGCTCGCCTGCGCGCTCGCCGCGCCGGCCGCCGCGGCGTCGTTCCTGACGGCCGGGCAGATCGACGCCGGCCTGCTCCTGCCGCCGCCGCCCGCGAACGATTCGCCGCGCGAGGCGGAGGAGATCGCGGAGCTTCGGGCGATCGCCGCCCATCGCACGCCCGCCGAATGGGACGCCGCGACGGCCGACGCCAAGGACTCGACGGGCGACTGGTTCGCCTCCGCCATCGGCCCGGATTTCGATTTCGCCAGGCTGCCGGCGACGCAGCACCTGCTCGCCGATATCGGCGACACGGAGGAGGGCGTCGCGACGACCGCCAAGACCTATTTCCATCGCGACCGGCCCTGGATCGTGGCGCCCGACATCAAGACCTGCACGCCGGTCAAGCCCGGCCCGGCGCCGACGTCCTATCCCAGCGGCCACGCCACCATCGCCTACGCTATGGGCGTAACGCTGGCGCGGCTGATGCCGGACAAGGCGCAGGCGATCCTCGCCCGCGCCGCGCTTTATGCGGAGCGGCGGCTGGTCTGCGGCATGCATTTCCGCAGCGACATCGTCGGCGGCCAGGCGCTTGGCACCGTGCTCGCGCTCGAACTCCAGAAGAACCCCGATTTCCGCAAGGAATACGACGCCGCGGCGGCCGAGCTCGCCGCCGCCCATCTTCGATCCGTGCCCTGACCGTTACCTTTCTGTCACGCCGAATCGCGTAGTATTTCGGCGAACTTGGCAGGGCATGCGCTTCCCCTTATGTTCGGCTGAGCAACGAGGAGTATTCGCCAAAGGGACCTTTCCGTGTTAGCCGCGCGCGTTCCCGATAACTGCCCGGCGCTGGTGCTGAACGCAGACTACCGGCCGCTCAGCTATTATCCGCTGTCTCTCTGGTCCTGGCAGGACGCCATCAAGGCGGTCTTCCTCGAGCGTGTGAACATCCTCGAGGAATACGACCGCGTCGTGCGCTCGCCCTCTTTCGAGATGAAGCTTCCCTCGGTCGTGTCGCTGAAGACCTATATCCGGCCGGCGCGCAATCCCGCCTTCACGCGGTTCAACCTGTTCCTGCGCGACCGGTTCGAGTGCCAGTATTGCGGCGATGGCGAGGACCTGACCTTCGATCACGTGATCCCGCGCTCGCGCGGCGGCCGCACGACCTGGGAGAACGTGGTGACGGCCTGCGCGCCGTGCAATCTCTTGAAGGGCGGACGCCTGCCGCAGCATATCGGCATGCATCCCAAGCACCGTCCGCACCGCCCGACGATCAACGAGCTCCGGGCCAACGGCCGCAAATTCCCGCCGAACTACCTGCACGAAAGCTGGGCGGATTATTTGTACTGGGACAGCGAGCTCGAGCCGTGAGTCCTCCTCTCCCGCCTCGCGGGAGAGGTTGCCGTTACCGTCGTCCGCCTCCGCCGCCCGGATGATTGATCATCCCGGCGCCGGGCGGCCTGCCGCTGCCATGCACGTGATTGAATCCGCCCGACGGATCGTGGCGGAAATGGTGGCCGTCATCGCGGTGCCAGGAATGATCGCGCCCGTCCGAATAGTAATAGAACCCGTCCGTGCCCCAATAGCCGTCGTCGAACGGCCCGTAAAATCCGTCATAATAGCCGTCGAAATAATCGCCGCCGCCGGCGACGCCGACGTCGTTGGCGCAGGCGCTCAGGAAGATGACCGCTCCTGCGGCCAGAAGGGCGGGAAGGCGCATCGGAAACTCCGCTTCGGTTCGATGGCGGGAACGCGCAAGCGATGGCTTGGCTCCGGGATGCGGCTTCGTCGCGCCCGTCGCGCACATGCAAAGAACCGCCTAGACGGCCGCTTTCCGCCACATCGCGATCAGCGGCGGCGCGTTCTTCGGCGCGATGTTCCGGCCCGCGACGAATCCGGCGCGCTCATAGAGCCGCGTGTTCTTGGGATTGGAATTCTCCAGATAGGCCGGCATGCCGGCCGCGTCGGCGCGCCTGACCGTCGTCTCCAGCATCGCGCCGCCAAGTCCGAGCCCTTGCAGCCGCGGCGCCACCGCGATGAAGGCGAGATAGAAGTGCTTCTGCGCCGGATGGTTCTTCTCCATCGCATCCGCCATGGCCGAGCCGCGCAACAGGCGCGGGAAGCCGCAGAGGCGCACGAACAGCGGCATCAATTTCATCTGCTCGACGAAGCCGCCGGGGCTCGCATCGGCGCCCGGCGGCAGCCAGGCGGCGCAGACCCCCGCGTCGCGGCTCATCCACACCTCGCCATACGGAATCGCGCGCACCCGCAGCAGCCAGAAGAAGAACTGTTCCAGCGCGCGGGCCCGCATCGGCGCCGGCCGCGCGATCCAGTCCATCACCGGGTCATGGGTGAAGGCCGCCGCGAACAGCCGCGACAGCGCGCCGGCATCGTCGATCGTGGCGCGGCGCGGATCGGCCGCCGCCGCCAGCAGGGCGTGGCGATCCTCGCTCATATCTTCTCGGACAGCCGGATCGCCAGCCGGCAGCCGGCCTTGATGGCTTCGCTCAGGAGCCGATAGCCCGGCGCCTCTTCCGCGCCGTGTTCGAGCGCGGTGTCGCGATGGGCGATCTCGTCGGCGCGGAAATCCTCGACCGTCTTCTTCAGCGTCGGATCGGCATCGCCGAGCCTCGCCACCTGCGCGGCATAGTGATCGTCGATCACCTCTTCCACCGCCGCGGTGCAGGCCATCGCCGCCTTCTCGCCCATCAGCGCCGTGGCGGCGCCCAGCGCGAAGCCCGCCACCCGCCACACCGGCTCCAGCGCCGTCGGCCGCACGCGCCGTTCGTTCACCAGCGCGTCGAAGGTCTTCAGATGCACCTGTTCCTGCTCCGCCATGTGGCGGATGGCGTCGGCGGTCTTGGAAGAACGCGCGCCCAGCACCGCAAGCTGGCCTTCATAGATGCGCACCGCGCCGTATTCGCCCGCGTGGTCGACGCGGATCATCGCTTCGATCTCGTCGGCGGTCCTGGCGCCGGGCGAAGCGGGGCGGGCCTTGCGGGTCATTTCGCGCGCACCAGTTGGAAGGCGCCGAACGCCGCGGCGGCCAGCGAAATGATCGCATTGTAGCCCGCCATGGAAATCCCGAACAGCCGCCACGCCGCGTGGTCGCATTGCGGCACCGGCGCATTGAGGTCGAGCGGCCCGCCGGTGAACTGAAAGCCCGTGGTGCAGGCCGTGGGCCCCTGCCAGAAATGCCATTCGACGCCGGCGTGATAGATGCCCAGGCCGCCGGTGATCGCGACGCACAGCGTCGCCAGCGCCGCAAGGACGAGCGCGGCGCGCGCCGGCAGAATCTGCGTGCTTACCAGGACCATGCCGCCCAGCCCGATCGCGGCGGCGGCGATATGCGGCCAGCGCTGCCAATGACACATTTCGCAAGGCGGATAATGGCCGATGTACTGAAAGCCGAGCGCGCCCAGGATCAGCGCCAGGCTGACCGCGCCTTCGAACCATGCGATTTGATTTGCTGTCATCGTCATACGCAGGCACGCCTCGATTAACGCGCGAAAATCCGGCTCTCGTCGTCGAACGCCTTGAACTCCAGCGCATTGCCGCTCGGATCGCGGATGAAGAACGTCGCCTGCTCGCCGGGCTGGCCTTCGAATCTTATGTCAGGCGCGATGACGAAGGGAACTTTTTCGCGCGACAGTTTGTCGACAAGCGCGCGCCATTCCGCCAAAGAAAGGATCACGCCGAAATGCCGCACCGGTACCTGTTCGCCGTCGACATCATTATGCGCTTTCACGCCGGCCTCATCCGCGCTTAAATGCGCCACGATTTGGTGACCGAAGAAATCGAAGTCCACCCAATCGTCGCTCGAGCGTCCTTCGGGGCAACCGAGCAGGCTTCCATAGAAGGCACGCGCCTCGCCGAGCGAGCGAACGGGAAATGCCAGATGGAAGCGCGGGCGAGAGGTCATGGGTCGGATCTCGTTGAGCGGCAGGTCGAATTTGCGAAAGTACAGGGAAGCGTATGCGTAAGCCTCTGGCAACCCGCAGCCATCGGCGGGAATTGCTGAAGATCGACGGCCGCGCCGTGGAAGTGACGATGCGGCTCAATCCGCGCGCGCGAAGGCTGATCGTCAAGGTCAATCCCTCGACCGGCGAGGTCACCGTCGTCGCGCCGTCGCAGCGCGCGCTGGACCGCGCGCTCGATTTTGCGCGCGGCGAGACGCCCTGGATCGCCAGCCAGCTTGCCCGCGTGCCCAAGCCGATCGCGCTCGTCCCCGGCGCGCGCATCCCCTTGCGCGGCCGCGAGCACGAGATCGTGAAGTGCGACCGGGGCGGCCCCGCCGTGCTCGATCCCGACCGCGCCGTCATCCGCGTCGGCGGCCATGACGCGCATGCGCCGCGCCGCCTCGCCGATTTCCTCAAGCGCGAGGCGCGCAAGGTGCTCGAGGCGCGCACCCGCGACTATGCCGGCCGCATCGATGCCCGCGTGCGCCGCGTGACGGTGCGCGACACGTCGAGCCGCTGGGGCTCCTGCTCGACCAGCCGGTGCATCTCCTATTCCTGGCGCCTGATCCTGGCGCCCGAATTCGTGCTCGACTACGTCGTGGCGCATGAGGTGGGGCATCTGCGCGAGATGAACCACAGCCCGCGCTTCTGGCGCGTGGTGAAAAGCCTCGTGCCGGACATCGAGACCCCGCAGGCCTGGCTGCGCAAGAACGGCGCCGGCCTGCACCGCTACGGCGTGAAGTAGGCGATTGGCTCCGCCGGCCGGCGCGAGTTATGATGGCGCATGGCTTGGTTTCTATTTGTAGACGAAAGTGGACAAGATCATAACGAGTCGCCTTACGAAGTATTGGCGGGCGTTGCTATAGAAGATCGCGTCCTCTGGAATCTGATAAAGGAACTGCACGACGCTGAGGTTTCAAACTTTGGTCGTCGCTACAGCGCGGGAAGCAGAGAGCTTAAGGGTAAGAAGATACTTAAGGCGAAGACGTTTCGCCTCGCGTCTTTAAACTGTGAGGTGTTACCGCACGAAATACCTTCACTCGCCAAGGCGTCTCTCGAAGACGGAGCGCTCAACGCGACTGTGCGTCATCTTAAAGCTCAGGCGCTTGCAAAAATCAGGTATGTCTCGGAAGTATTTTCGATCTGCGAAAGACATCGCTGCAAGATATTCGTGAGCATGGTGGAGCAAGGTGCTCCGGACACGGAACACGATGGCTTGCGGAAGGACTACGGTTATTTATTTGAGAGATTTTTCTACTTCTTGGAAGATTCGGCCGCCGAGATGGGTACGCAGCCGCAGGGCATTGTTGTTTTCGACGAGCTAGAGAAATCGAAAAGTCACATCCTAATTGACCAAACCCAGCGCTATTTTAAAGAAACGGCAATCGGTAGGCACCGCGCGTCGCTCATCATTCCGGAACCGTTTTTTGTTCACAGCGATCTTACGACCGGCGTTCAAATCGCAGATCTCGTGGCATATTGCATGTCGTGGTGCTTTCGGCTGCCAAACATGACAAAGCCGCGGCGCGAAGAACTAACACCCTATATCGTTCAACTCGCCCGGATGAGACATCGCGCATTTCGCAATAGGCAGGGTAATCCCAATTTCGAAATATGGAGCGTCGCGCACATCACAGACCTGCGCACGATCATCGAAAAATCGGGAGGAGAATGAGAAAGGCAATGCAGCGCGCACGCCACAAAGCCTCCGCGACTAATGTAGTCGTTCGGAGCTAATAGTTCAATAATACAAATTCCGTAGGGTGCTTAAGGGCTTAAGCTACGTCCCGCTCTTGCCGAAGATATTGTCGATCAGGTCCTCGATCGTCCCCGGTTTCTTGTCGGCGTCGGGCGCATCCGGCGCGGGCGCCGCGGCGGCCGGCGTGGCATCGGGCGTTGCGGCCGGCGTCACCGCCGCCGCATCGGTCGCCACGACGCCGCCGGCATCGCCCGGCAGAGGCTTCACCGGCAGGCCGGCCTCCGCTGCAACCATGAAGCTGTGGAAGATCCGCGCCGGCAGCGTGCCGCCGGTCGTCGCCTTCACCATCGGCGCGTTGTCGTCGTTGCCGATCCACACGCCGCAGACCAGATCGGCGGTGAAGCCGACGAACCAGGCATCGTGATAGTCCTGCGTAGTTCCGGTCTTGCCCGCCGTCGGCCTTCCGTCGAGCCGCGCCGCCTTGCCGGTGCCGGTGGTCACGGTCTCCATCATCAGCCGCGTCATCTGCTGGTCGCTGAGCGGCGACATCACCTCGCCCAGGCCCGAGCCCCGGCGCTGGTAGAGCACCTTGCCGCTGCGCGTCTTGATGCGGGTGATCGTGAAGGCGTTGACGCCATGCCCGCCATTGGCGAACGGCACATAGGCGCTCGTCAGCTCCAGCGGCGAAACGCCGGAGGTGCCGAGCGCGAGCGAAGCCACCGCTTCCAGCGGCGAGGAGATGCCGAGACGCCTTGCGGTGCGCACCACCGCCGCCGGCCCGACTTCCTGCGTCAACTGCGCCGCCACCGAGTTGGAGGATTTCGCGAAGGCCCGCGTCAGGCTCATCGCGCCCTCGAAGCGGCCCTCATAGTTCTGCGGCCGCCAGCCATGGATGTCGACCGGGCCGTCATTGATGACGTCGTCCGGCGTGCGGCCATGCTCGAAGGCGGCGAGATAGACGAAGGGCTTGAAGGCCGAACCCGGCTGGCGCAGCGCATCGGTGGCGCGGTTGAATGAGCTTGCGGCATAGGAGCGGCCGCCGACCATGGCGCGGATCGCGCCGTCCGGCGTCATCGCCACCAGCACCGCCTGGCTCGCATGCAGCTTGTCGCCGTCCGCCGCCAGGCCCTGCGCCACCGCCCGCTCGGCCAGCGCCTGGGCGTCGAGATCGAAGGTCGTTTCGACGATGAGCGAATCGTCGGTATCGCCGATATAGCCCGACAGGCGGCTCAGCACCCAGTCGGCGAAATAGCCCGAGCCCGGCGTGCCCGAGCCGCGCACGATGCGCGGCCGCGTCGCCTCGGCGTCGGCGCGCGTCTTGGCATCGATGAAGCCGGATTCGACCATCGCCTGCAGCACGACGGTGGCGCGCTGCATCGAGGCATCGGTGTCGGCCAGCGGATTGAACCGCGCCGGCGCCTTCACGCTGCCCGCCAGCATCGCGGCCTCGGGAAGCGTGAGCTCTTCGGCATGCTTGCCGAAGAAGCGCTGCGCCGCCGCCTCGATGCCGTAGACGCCGGCGCCGAAATAAACGCGGTTCAGATAGAGCGTGAGGATCTGGTCCTTGGAATAGCGCGACTCCAGATAGAGGGCGAGCATCGCCTCCTGCAGCTTGCGCTCGAAGGTGCGGCTGGGACTGAGGAACAGGTTCTTGGCAAGCTGCTGGGTCAGGGTCGAGCCGCCCTGGCGGACATAGCCGGCCTGCATGTTCTCGAACGCGGCGCGCAGGAGCCCGATCGGATCGATGCCGAGATGGGAGCGGAAGCGGCGATCCTCGATCGCGATGAAGGCATTGGGCACATAGGGCGGCAGGCGCGCCACGTCGACCCGCTCGCCCTGCGTCAGCCCGCGCCGCGCGATCAGCCGGCCCTGCACGTCGAGCACCGTCACGTCATGCGACGAGCCTGCGATCATCAGCTTGGTGGTGTCGGGCAGGTCGGAGAGGAAATGCGACCAGAACACCGCCCCGAAGATCGCGCCCCAGGCGATCAGCAGCATCACGGCATAGGGCCAGGCGCGGCGCCGGCGCGGCTTTTGGGGCGGCGGCGCGGGTGGCGCGGGCCGGGGGGGACCCTCGCGGAAACTCGGTTCGGACTGTGCCTTGCGTGGCATCGGGCGGCCCTTCGGATCCTGCTTCTAGGAGCCAAGTGTTAACGGGTGTTAAACATATCGATCCGGGCGGCGGGAACCATTCGGAGCTTCCCCTACAGAAATGTCGGGTACTGCATTGCGCCTGAACCGCCGGATCACTACTTGTCTGCCGGGTTTTGGGGTTAACGGGCCTTGGCCGATTCAAAGCAGGACCAGGATCTCGCCTCGCGGCTCGGGCTGGGCGCGTTGTCCGCGCCGAAATTCACCCGCACCCAATGGCTGTGGATCGCCGGCGGGATCGTCGCCGTGCTGGTGGGTCTCGGCATGGCCTTCGGCCGGGGCGCCGCGCCCGCCTACACGACCCAGGCCGTCGCCCGCGGCGATCTCGCCATCACGGTCAGCGCCACCGGCACGCTCGCCCCGCGCGACGAGGTCGATGTCGGCGCCGAGGTCTCGGGCAAGATCGACGCGCTCTATGTCGATTTCAACGATCATGTGAAGAAGGGCCAGAAGCTCGCCCGGATCGACACGCTGGCCTTCGAGGCGGCGCTGGCCCAGTCCCGCGCCACGCTGGCCCAGGCCCAGGCGACGCTCATCCAGGCCGGCCAGACCCAGCGCCGCACCGCCGCCCTGATGAAGGGCAACGCCGCCTCGCGCCAGGAATACGACACCGCCAATGCCGATCTCGCCCGCGCCAATGCCGGCGTGAAGCTCGCCCGCGCCCAGGTGAACTCGAACGAGACGACGCTGGCCAAGGCGACGATCTATTCGCCGATCGACGGCGTGGTGCTCGACCGCAAGGTCTCCGCCGGCCAGACCGTGGTCGCCGCGATGACGACGCCGGTGCTGTTCACGCTGGCGAGCGACCTGTCGCAGATGGAACTCGACGTCGACATCGACGAGGCCGATGTCGGCCTGCTCAAGACCGGCGCGCAGGCGAGCTTCACGGTCGATGCCTATCCGGCGCGGCGCTTCGCCGCCAGGCTGATCTCGATCCACAACGCGCCGCAGACCGTGCAGGGCGTCGTCACCTATCGCGGCGTGCTGCTGGTCACCAACAAGGAAGGCCTCCTGAAGCCCGGCATGACGGCGACGGCGCAGATCGACGCCGCCCAGGTTCGCCATGCGCTGCTCGTGCCCAACACGGCGCTGCGCTTCGTGCCGCCCGACGACGTGAAAGCGAAGGCGCCGCCGCAGCCCGTGCCGCAGAACGGCGTCAATTGGGGCCGGGTGTGGGTTCAGGAGAACGGCGTTCTGAAGCCGCATGACGTGAAGCTGGGCGCCAGCGACGGCCATCTGACCGTCGTGCTGTCGGGCGATCTGAAGGACGGCGACCTCGCCGTCATCGACACCGCCGCAAAGCCGGTCGCGAAGCCGTAGCGCATGATGCTCTCCATCCCAACAAAAACTGTCATGCCCGCGAAGGCAGGCATCCAGTGTCTGGGCGGCAACGGTGTCTGGATCCCCGCTTTCGCGGGGATGACGGCAGGCAGGGGGCCCCGGCAATCGACTCGTTGGGCCGAATAGAATGGCCGATGTCCCGCTCATCGAGCTTCGCAAGGTCACCAAGATTTACGGGACCGGCGAGGCTCAGGTCGCGGCGCTGGCCGGCATCGACCTCACCATCCGGGACGGCGAATTCGTCGCCGTGATGGGCCCCTCGGGCTCGGGCAAATCGACCTGCATGAACATCCTGGGCTGCCTCGACGCGCCGACCGCCGGACATTATTTCTTCCGCGGCACCGATGTCAGCTCGCTGACGCGCGACCAGCGCGCCCTCTTGCGCCGTCACTATCTCGGCTTCGTGTTCCAGGGCTTCAATCTGCTCAAGCGCACCACCGCGCTCGAGAATGTCGAGCTGCCGCTGATCTATCGCGGCGTCGCCACGGCCCAGCGCCGCCGCGAAGGCCTCGCCGTGCTGGGCCAGGTCGGCCTCGCCGGCCGCGAGAACCACACCGCCGCCGAGCTTTCCGGCGGCCAGCAGCAGCGCGTCGCCATCGCGCGCGCCCTGGTCGCCGATCCCTCCGTCGTCTTCGCCGACGAGCCGACCGGCAATCTCGACAGCGCCAAGAGCCACGAGATCATGCGTCTCCTGAAATCGCTGAACGCCGAGCGCGGCCTCACCATCGTGCTGGTGACGCATGAGGAGGACGTCGCCTCCTATGCGAGCCGCCAGGTGCGCTTCCATGACGGGCTGATCGCCTCGGACACGGGGGCGCCATGATCCTCAACGCCTTCCTGCTCGCGCTGCGCGAGATCCGCAACAACCTCTTGCGCGCCGGGCTGACCACGCTCGGCATCGTCATCGGCGTCGGCGCGGTGATCCTGATGGTCACGCTCGGCGCCGGCGCCAACAGCCGCGTCACCTCCGACATCGCGACCATGGGCAACAACATGCTCATCCTGTTCCCGGGCCAGCGCAACGGCCCGCCGACCGCGACGACGCCCTTCGACATGGCGACGGTCGACGCCATCCGGCGCGACGTGCCGGGCCTCGCCGAAGTCGTGCCGGAGCTCGCCACGCCGGGCGTGGCGGTGAGCGGCAACCACAACCACTCCACCCAGATCGACGGCACCGACAATTCCTATCTGCGCAGCCGCAACTGGAACGTCATCTACGGCCGCGATTTCTCGGCCGCCGAGATTCTCGGCGGCAAATCGGTCTGCATCCTGGGCGAGACGCCCCGGCGCGAGCTCTTCGGCGACCAGATCCCGGTCGGCTCGCGCATCCGCATCAACAAGATGACCTGCGAGGTGATCGGCGTCATGGAGCCGAAAGGCACCTCGTCCTTCGGCCAGGACATGGACGAGCTGGTGCTGATGCCGCTCAAGACCGTGCAGCGCCGCCTCGCCGGCACGACCCAGATCAACGTCATCCGCGTCTCGGTGGCAAGCGCCTCGGAGATGGGACACGCCAAGGACGCCATCAACCGCCTTATGCGCGAGCGCCGCCACATCCTGCCCGGCCAGGTCGACGATTTCGACCTCACCGACATGCAGGAGATCACCCAGGTGGTGCAGGGCGTCGCCGGCATCCTGACCGCCTTCCTCTCCGCCGTCGCCGCGATCAGCCTCCTGGTCGGCGGCATCGGCATCATGAACATCATGCTGGTGTCGGTGACCGAGCGCACGCGCGAGATCGGCATCCGCCTCGCCATCGGCGCGCGCGAGCGCGACGTGCTGCTGCAGTTCCTGATCGAGGCGGTGGTGATGTCGGCGTCGGGCGGCATCGTCGGCGTGCTGTGGAGCCTGGCGGCCTCGGCCGGGCTGGCGCGCGTGCTGCACATGCCCTTCATCTTCCAGCCGGGCATCGTGGTGATCGCGGTTCTCTTCGCGGCGGCCGTGGGCGTCGCCTTCGGCTATTTCCCCGCCCGCCGCGCCGCGCGCCTCGACCCCATCGAAGCGCTCCGGCACGAGTAGAAGTATCTACCCTTCCGCAAGGGGTGGGCCGAACGCCTGCTAATTGTCGTCGTCGTCCGAATGATGCGGCGCGGGCGGTGCGGGCGGCGGCGCATGGCTGCCGGGAATCGGCGGAACCGGCGGAATGGGCGGGATCGGAGGGACCGGAGGTATCGCATTCGCCGCCGGATAGTTCTGCCCGCCGATCTGCACATCGGCCATGCCGTCATTCGACAGCTTGCCGCGATAGGCCTTGATCCTGACGCTGCCCGAGCCCACCGCGGAGATCCGCGGGTTCACCGCGATGCCGCCGAAATAAAGGTCGCCCGCGCCGATGATGTCGACATGCAGGGGATCGGCATAGCCGTCGGCGATCTTCACATTGCCCGAGCCGGCGATGTCGACCTTGACCGGTCCGTTGACCTTCTGGGCGGTGAAATCGCCCGAGCCCGCGATGTCGACATTGATGCCGTTGGCCACCGCCCCGACGAAGGCGTCGCCCGAGCCCGCGATGTCGGCCCGGACCGAGCCGGCATTGTGCGCCTCGATCCGGCCGGAGCCCGCGATCTCCAGCCGCAATTCGCCGGCGACGTCGGCGACCGTGGTCTTGCCGGAGCCGGACATCGAGATGCGCGCCGTCGAGGTCCGCCCGACCGTCGCGTCGCCGGCGGTGTCCAGGCGCACCGGTCCGAAGGTGTCGCCGATCGTGGCGTTGCCGACCAGGTCGACGACGCGGACGTCCGCGCCCTTGGGCACCGTCACCTTGATGAACAGCTTGCCCTCGCGGCCGTCATTGATGTGGGAGAAGTCGAACCACTTCTTCCAGTCCCAGACGTTGAAGCTCTCGACCTCGCTGCCCGAGATCGTGAGCTGGCCGCCGTCCTGCTTCACCGTCAGCCCGGCGACCATCGCCCGCGACCCGGAGACGTCGACCTTCATCGGCCCGTCCTGGACGTTGACCTTGACCGAGCCGACGACGTCGTCGACGCGCAGCGTCTTGGCGGGAAAGCTCTTGGTCGGCCACACCACCCAGCCCGAATCCGCGCCCGCCGCCGGCAGCACCAGCAAGGCCGCCACCGCGGCCCCGATCAGCATGGAATGTCTTCCGCTATTCATTTTCTTTCGCCTCGTAAGCGCAAGCCGGCGAAGTGCCGGCCAGAGAGCGCCGTTCGTCTTGAGGGACACATAGGGTGTCCCCATTAGTGGCACACGAACGTTATTTTTGCGCGACCGCCCTGCGAGGACGGAAGGGGAACAAACTAGTGCTAAGCCCCTGGTTTCACGGCATCAGGCGGTAGCCGCCGCTTTCCGTCACCAGGATACGCGCCTGGCCGGGATTGGTCTCGATCTTCTGGCGCAGCCGGTAAATATGGGTTTCCAGCGTGTGCGTGGTCACCGCCGGGTTGTAGCCCCACACCTCGTGCAGCAGCGTCTCGCGCGGCACCGTCTCGCCCGAACGGTAGAGGAATTTGAGGATATTGGTTTCCTTCTCCGTCAGCCGGATCTTGCGCTCCGCCGCGTCGAGCAGGACCTTGGCGCTGGGGCGGAAAGTATAGGGCCCGATGCGGTAGACCGCCTCCTCGCTCTGGCCGTGGCTGCGCAGATGCGCCTGCACCCGCGCCATCAGCACGGCGAAGCGGAAGGGCTTGGCGATATAGTCGTTGGCGCCCGAATTCAGGCCCTCGATCGTGTCGGCGTCGGAATCGGCCGCGGTCAAAAGGATGATCGGCGCGGTGACGCCGCTGTCGCGGAATTCGCGGCACAGGGCCCGGCCGTCGCCGTCCGGCAGGCTGACGTCCAGGATCATGAATTCGTAGAGGCCTTCGCGGGCGCGGAGCCGCGCCTCGGCGCAATCGGCGGCCTCCACGATGGCATAGGGGCCTTCGCTCGCGAGCTGCTCGGCGAGCGAGCTGCGCAGCATGGCATCGTCGTCGACGAGAAGGACGCGTTTGGCACTGGGCATGCGTTTATGGGCGTTCGGTTAGGGGCGGCGGACTCTACCCGGTTTTGCGGCGCGGGTGTATGTGGAAACGCGATGAAGCCCTCCCCCAAATCCCCGGTGCCCTCGGTCGTGGACCGCGTCATCCTGGCGGTCGATGCCTTTCGCCGCGGCCGTCCCGTGACGATCGGCGGGCCGGGCGGCGCAATCGTCGCACGCGCCGTCGAAACCCTGGCCGCGCCGGCGCTGGCGGCGCTCGGGCGTTCCGGGAAGGCGCGCCTGGTGCTCAGCCATGCGCGCGCCCGCACGCTGAAGATCCGCCTCTACACGCCCGACGTCGTGGCGCTCGCCGTTCCGCGCGACATGGACCTCGCCCATCTGCGCGCCATCGCCGATCCGACCGACGATCTCGCCTATCCGCTGAAAGGCCCGTTCGATACGGTGCGCGACACCCTGCCCGCCGCCTATGCCGCTTCGGTCAAGCTCGCCAAGCTCGCGGGCCTTCTGCCTGCCGCCGTGGTCGAGCCGGCGCGCCGCGGCGCGAAAGCCGCGCTCGCCGCCGCCGATGCCTTCGCCTACGAGAACGAGATCGTCCGTACCCTGAAAATCGTGGCGCGGGCCCGCGTGCCCCTGGAAGGCGCGGAGAAGACGGAGCTGGTCTCCTTCCGTCCCGAGGACGGCGGGCCCGAGCATTACGCCATCGTCATCGGGGCGCCGCCGACCGGCAAGCCGGTGCTGACGCGGCTGCATTCGGAATGCTTCACCGGCGATCTTCTGGGCTCGCTCAAATGCGATTGCGGCGCGCAGTTGCGCGGCGCCATAGACACGATCTCCAAGGCCGGCGGCGGCGTGCTGCTCTATCTCGCCCAGGAAGGCCGCGGCATCGGCCTGATCAACAAGCTGCGCGCCTACCGCCTGCAGGACCAGGGGTTCGATACCATCGACGCCAACGAGCGCGTGGGCTTCGAGGCCGACGAGCGGCAATACGGCATCGCCGCGCGCATGCTGCAATTGCTGGGCTACAAATCGGTGCGCCTGCTCACCAACAATCCCGACAAGGTCGCCGGGCTGAAGGCGGCCGGCGTGAAGGTCGCGGCCCTCGTCCGCCACGCCTTCCCCGACAACGAGCACAACCGCGCCTATCTGCGCACCAAGGCGGAGCGGTCCGGCCACCTGCTGTGAGGCTATCCGCGCTTCAGCGGCGCGATCATGATCGTGGCGGTGGCGGTCGCGATGGTCTTGCCGTCGGCGCGCGCCAGCGTCGCTTCGAGGAAGTTGATGGTGCGGCCGCGCTTGAGCACCCTGGCCTCGGCGACATGGCGGCCCGCGGCGCCCTGGTTGAGATAGCTCACCTTCATCTCCAGCGTCGGCGCGATCTCGCCCCATTGCGCGACGAAGCCGGCGGCGACCGCCAGCACGTCGTCCATCGCGCAGGCGATGGCCCCGCCATGCAGCGCGCCGAAGCGGTTGAAATGCGCCGCGCCGAGGTCGTAGCCGATCTTGACCCAGCCCTCCTCGACGTCGACTTCCAGCAACTCCTGGTTCAGCCAGGCCGAGCACGGCGCGGCCCGCTTGAAGATCGCCTGGACGTTCGGGGGGAAGTCTTCCGGCTTGGTCTTGTCGACGACGCGGCGCATGGGATTCCGTCTTATGATATCGATGCGTCCATCCTGCATACCGCTTGGGGGAAGACAAATTGCGCATCGCATTCCTGCGTCACGGGCCGACCGACTGGAACGCGGAAGGCCGCATCCAGGGCCGCATCGACATGCCGCTGTCGGCCGCCGGCCGCGCCAAGATGGCGGGTCTCCTGCCGCCGGAGGGCTTCGAACGGGCGCGGGCCTTCACCAGCCCGCTGGTCCGCGCGCGAGAGACGGCGGCGCTCTTGGGCTTTCCCGACGCCGTGCCGGATGCGCGGCTCGCCGAGCACCATTGGGGCGAATGGGAGGGCCTGACGCGGGAGGAGATAATGGCGCGCGACGGCGCCGACGCTTTCGTACGGGCGGGCAGCGCCATCGACTTCACGCCCAAGGGCGGTGAGAGCACGCGGGCGCTTCTGGCGCGGGTGGCGGGCTTCCTCCGCGACGCGGCGCGGGACGAGCGCGACGCGATCGCGTTTGCGCATCGCGGGGTGTTGCGAAGCGCGTACACGCTGGCGACGGGTTGGAACATGGCGACGGCGATGCCGGAGAAACTGGATCTGGCGGGGGCGCTGATTCTGGCGGTCGGCGCGGATGGCGTGCCCAGGCTCGCGGCGATGAACGTGCCGTTGCGGGAGCGCTGAATATGTCACTGCAGCGCTGAGCGGGACTACTCTGGATGCCCGCCTGCGCGGGCATGACAAACCTATTTCTGTCATGCCCGCGTAGGCGGGCATCCAGAGCCGACTGCACGATTGCTGATCTCTGAGCCAAGACAACTCGACCGTTCAGAGATTGCGAGCGATATCCGCCCATGTGGGATTGACCTCTTCGATCAGCCGTATCTTCCACTTTCGTTCCCACTTCTTCAGACGCTTTTCAAAATCGATCGCATCGCGGACGTCCCGGAATTCCTCGAACCAGACCAGCGTCTTCACGCCGTATTTCTTGGTGAAGCCCTCTACCAGTCCTTCGCGGTGTTCATGGGCACGCCGAAGGAGATCGCTCGTGACGCCGACATAGAGCGTGCCGTGCGGCCGCTCGCCATGATGTAGACGAAATAGCGATGGTCTCGCGACATCGTTCGGGACTGCCCTGGATGCCCGCCCGCGCGGGCATGACAGTTTGGATTGGCCGCGGCCGACGCTTCAATCCCAGAACGGCTTGAGCTTCCTAAAGTCCTTCCAGCCCCTCATCGCCTTCTTCGTCAGGCGCTTCTCGCGGCCGGCGTGCCAGCCGGCGACGACGCCGGCGGCGAACCGCAGTTCGGCCGCATTGCCGATCCGCGCCAGCGTGCCCGAAATGCCGTGCACGTCGTTCGCCTCGCCCATGCGGTCGAGCAGGTCCTTCAGCGCGCGGATATAGGCCGCGGTCTTGCGGCGCGGATAAAGCGGCGCGAAGAACTCCGCCGCATAGCGCAGCTTCTTGAGCGCGATGCGCAGCTTGTGGGTGCGCCGGTCGTAGGTCTTCCTCACCTTCCTGCCGCGCTTCTTCGCGACGGCCCAGTGTTCGTCGAGCGCCTTGCGGCTCACCTTGCCGATGCGCCGCCCGTCGCGCGGGATCTGCTCGGCCGCAGCGGCGACGTCGTTCAGGAAGGCGCCGAAATCGGGATTGAGGATCTCGGCCAGCGCGTCGTCCCACGCCTCGCCCCGCGCATGGCGCAGCGCCAGCACGAAGGCGGCGAAGGATTCGTGATCGGCGTATTTGGCCTGGACGGGCTTCAAGAGTTCGCCGGCGAAGACGTCGAGCTCGCGCGCCGGGCCGAAGGCGTCGGCGATGGCGCGGCCGCGTTTGCCCAGCGCCCTGAGCTCCGGCGTCTCCGCGCCGAAGGATTTCAGCGCCATCTGCAGCCGGCGCAGGCCGACGCGCACCTGGTGCACGCCCTCGGGATCGCGGGCGCGGATCGCCGGCGCGTTGCCGCCGACCTGGGCGAGGCATTCGAGCACCGTGGAGCGGAAGGCATCCGCCGCGCTCATGCGCTTGCGCAGCTGCACCGGGCGCGCGTTCACCGCGCGCGCATTGGGATCGCCGTGGCTGGGCCGGTAGGAGCGGACGATGGCGACGCGCGGCTCTTCCATGAGCCTATATTCCATCATGCGGGCCTGACCGGCAATCCGGCTTTCGCCAGCGCCGCCTTGGCCTGCGCGATCGTCGCCTGGCCGAAATGGAAGATGGAGGCGGCAAGCACGGCCGAGGCATGGCCGTCGCGCACCCCGGCGACGAGATCGTCCAGCGTACCGACGCCGCCCGAGGCGATGACGGGAACCGGCACTGCGTCGGAGACCGCGCGGGTGAGCGGGATGTCGTAGCCGATCTTGGTGCCGTCGCGGTCCATCGAGGTCAGCAATATCTCTCCGGCGCCGTATTCCACAAGTCTCACGGCATGGGCGACGGCGTCGATGCCGGTCGCGTTTCGCCCGCCATGGGTGAACACCTCGAAGGGTGGGCCATTGTGATTGTGGGAACCTTGTTTCGCGTCAATCGCGGCGACGATGCACTGGCTGCCGAATTTCTCCGCCGCCTCGCGCACGAATTCCGGGCGGCGCACCGCCTCGGTGTTGATCGAGACCTTGTCGGCCCCGGCGAGCAGCAGGGCGCGGATATCCTCCAGCGTGCGCACCCCGCCGCCGACGGTCAGCGGCATGAAGCAGACATCGGCGGTGCGGCGCACGACGTCCAGGATGGTGCCGCGGTTCTCGTGGGAGGCGGTGATGTCGAGGAAGCAGAGCTCGTCGGCGCCGGCGGCGTCATAGACCATCGCCTGCTCGACCGGATCGCCGGCATCGCGCAGGGATTCGAAATTGATCCCCTTGACGACGCGGCCGTCCTTCACGTCCAGGCAGGGAATGATGCGGATTTTCAACATTGCATAAGCCTATCGCAGTCGCATCAAAATCGCGACGCGGTTTTCCTCCCCCGCTGTTGCGGGGGAGGTGCTGAGTGAGCGTAGCGAACGAAGCGGAGGGGGCCTGTGCGGGACGGCCGCCCCTCCGTCATGCCTTCGCTTCGCTACGGCATGCCACCTCCCCCGCAACAGCGGGGGAGGAAAGTATTAGCGCCGCGCCCGCGCCATCGCGGCGATGTTGAACAGCGCCCGCGCCGTCACGGTTTCGGCCGGCACGGCGGTGGTGCGGGTGAGCGCCTCGGTCTCCAGGAGCAGATCGCAGGCTTCGAGCAGGCGCTGGCTGTCCCAGACATTCGCCTGGGCCTTGAACGCGGCCTGGCGCATGAAGTGCAGCGGCGGGCGCAGCTTGCGCAGCGCGTTGTCGAGCGGTTCGCCCTTCTCCATCTCCGATCTGGCCAGCGCGAGCCTTTGGAAATGCGACAGCCCCATGCGGATGATCGCGGCCGGCGAGGTGCCGGCGACCCAAAGGCGTTCGAGCGCCAGGTCGAGCTTCTTCAGGTCGCCCTGGCCGGCGGCGTCGAGCGCCTCCTCGGCGCGCACCTCCGCCTCGTCGCCCAGCACGGCACGGACATCCTCCAGCGTGATCTGCTTCTGTCCGCGGGCATAGAGCGCGAGCTTTTCCAATTCGCGGCGGGTGACGCCCCGGTCGGAGCCGAGCCGCGACGCGGCATCGGCCAGCGCGTCCGGCGCGATGGTGAAGCCGTCGGCGCGCAGGGCGTCGCGGATGACATCGGGAAGGTCGCGCGCCGAGTCGCCATAGCAGGCGATGGCGGCGGCATTGTCGGCGCCCTCGAACAGCTTGCGCAGGCCGGTTCCGCGCGCGAGATCGCCGCCCTCGACCACGACCAGCGCGTCGCCCGCTGGATCGTCCAGGAAGCGCTCGAACAGCTTGGCGAGGCCGTTGCCGGCGCCGCGCACCCGCACCACGCGCCGCCCGCCCAGCATGGAGATCGCCGCCGCCTCGTCGAACAGCCGCGCCGGGTCGGAGGCGAGCGTCGAATCGTCGAGATCGGCGATGAGGAACGGGTCTTTGAGATCGGGCACGACGGATTTGATCAGCGTCTCGGCGCGCTCGCGCACCAATCCCTGGTCGGGCCCGAAGATCAGCGCCGCGACCATCTCCTTGGGGAAATGCGAAAGCGCACGGTCGACCCCAGCCCCCTTGATCTCGGTCATGATGCCTCCGTGAGCTTGGCAAGTTCGGCGGCGAGCGGCCGCTCATCGCCGCTAAAGCTGGCGATCATGGCGGCAAGGAAAAGTCGCGGTTCGAGACGATCGATGTCCATGGGGTGCCCGGCTCGCTCCGCAAGGAGCATGAGGAAGGAGAGCTGCGTCCGACCGTTTCCTTCGCGAAACGGATGGATCGCGTTCAGGGTCGCAAGAAAGGCCGTCGCCGAATGCACGAAGTCTTTCCTGGCCAATCCTCTGAGTTGGCGTTGCTCCCCAAGAGACAGAAAAAGGGACCGCATCTCGCGTTCGATATGCTCGGGATAGCAAAAGGCGTTCGCGCCTTTCGACACGCGCACCGTACGAAATTTGCCCGCCCAGGCATACACGTCCTGGAAAAGATGCCGGTGGACGGCGCGATAATGCGCGACGCCGAACCGGCCGGCTGGCGGCGGTTCATTGGCGCGCTGGCGGGCCATCGCGTCTTCGAACCGCTCGAGATCGGGCGCGCTGCGGATGCCTTGGAGATTTCTGAGGATCGTTGTGCCTTCGTAGCGATAAGGATCGGCGACGGGGTCGTACCCGGTCACCCCTTGCCGCCATATTTTCGAACCAGGAACTTTCGCCGTTCCGCCTGCGAAAGCTTGCGCACCTCGAAGCGGCGAAAATCGGCGTCCAGGTCGGCGTTGCGCGGGATGCCCTCGACGGCGCTGATCTTGGCGAAGCGGTCGTGGCCGATGATGCCGCGCGATGACGGGCGTTTCTTCATGCCGCCATACTAGCCCCAAGCTAGCGCTTTGCGAAGAACACGTTGAGGTCGAGGCGGATGCGTTCGGCGATGTCCTGCGCGGCGCGCTTGTCGGCGTCCTGCTGCGCCGCGAGCGTGCCGTAATTGGCCGAGGGACTCAGCGGAATCGTCGGACCCGTCGGCAGCACGTTATAGGCCGAGAGGCCGGTCTCGGTGCCGCTGGTCACGACCTTCCCGGTCCCGTCGGTCAGCGAATAGGTCACCTTCAGCGTGTCGTTGTAGCGGGTGATGGTCGAGGTGTTCGGGTCGCTCTGCAAGGCGACGCCCTGGGTCGTCTCGGTAAGCTGGAGCTTCAGGTGATAGGCCGCGCCGCTCGGCGTGCCGGGGCCGTCGAGCAGGTCGATCATCTGGTTGCGCAATTCGTAGCCGATCCGGTCCGACACCGGCTCGACATAGATCGTCGCCAGCGTCGCGCGCATCGCGCCGTTCATCCCGCCATAGAGCGGATGAAAGCCGCAGCCGGCGAGGCCCAAGGCAAGCGCGATGGCGGGCAAGCGCGTCATATCACGACATTCACGATGCGGTTCGGCACCACGATAACCCGTTTCGGCGTCTTGCCCTCCAGCGCGCGCACGGTGTTGTCCTCGCTCAGCGCCGCGGCGCGCAGCTCGGCTTCGCTGGCGCCGACCGGCATGGTGATCTCGCCGCGCCGCTTGCCGTTGACCTGGACCGCGATGGTCACGCTGTCGGTCCGCGTCAGGGCTTCGCGGAAGGACGGCCAGGGCGTATCGACCAGCAGCGTCTTATGGCCGAGCGCCTCCCAGCAGGTCTCCGCCAAGTGCGGCATCATCGGCGCGATCAGGAGCACGATGGCCTCCAGCGCCTCGCGCCGGACCGCGCCGTCGGCGCCCGCATGCTGCTGCACGGCATTGGCCAGCGTATAGATCTGCGCCACGGCGCGGTTGAAGCGCAGATGGGCGAGATCCTCGGTCACCGCGGCGATGGCGCGGTGCGTCGCCTGGCGCAGCGCCAGCGCCCCGCCGGCGACGTCGCCGATCGCGGCCCCGGGCGGCGGCAGGGGCTCGGCCTCCGTCACCAGCCGGTGGATGCGCTGGACGAATTTCCAGCAGCCCTCGGCCCCGGCCTCCGACCAGTCGACGTCGCGCTCCGGCGGGGAATCCGACAGCATGAACCAGCGGATCGCGTCGGCGCCATAGGTGTCGATCATGCCCATCGGCGCGACGACGTTCTTCTTGGACTTCGACATCTTCTCCGAATGGCCGACCGTCACCTCGGCGCCGCTGCCCTTGCGATAGGCCTTGCCGTCGCGCTTCTCGACCTCCTCGGGCAGGAGCCAGGCGCCCGCCGCGTCCTGATAGGTCTCGTGGCAGACCATCCCTTGCGTGAAGAGGCTCGCGAAGGGCTCGTCGAGCGCGACCCATCCGGTCGCCTTCATCGCGCGGGTGAAGAAGCGGGCATAGAGCAGGTGCAGGATCGCATGCTCGATGCCGCCGATATACTGATCGACCGGCAGCCAGTAATTCACCGCGTCGCGGTTCACCGGATCGGCCGCCGTCGGATCGGCGAAGCGCGCGAAGTACCAGGAGGAATCCACGAAGGTGTCGAGCGTATCGGTCTCGCGCCGGGCCTCGCCGCCGCAGGCGGGGCAGGTCGTGTGCTTGAAGGTGGGATGCGCGTCCAGGGGATTGCCCTTGACTGTGAAATCCAGGTCGTCGGGCAGGCGGATCGGCAGGTCGCTCTCTTTCGCCGGGACCACGCCGCATTTGGCGCAATGGATCATCGGGATCGGGCAGCCCCAGGCGCGCTGGCGCGAGGCCAGCCAGTCGCGCAGCCGGTAGTTCACCGTGCGCGTGCCGCGGCCTTGCGCCTCCAGCCGCCTGGCGATTTCGGCTTTCGCGTCTTCGACGGACAGCCCGTCCAGGAAGCGGGAATTGGCGAGCCGGCCGGGGCCGACATAGGCCTCCTCGCCGACCTTGAAGTCCTTGGGGTCGGCGCCTTCGGGCACCACGACGGGCAGCACGGGCAGGGCGTATTTGCGCGCGAAATCCAGGTCGCGCTGGTCGTGCGCCGGACAGCCGAAGATCGCCCCGGTGCCGTAGCCCATGAGCACGAAATTGGCCACCATCACCGGCAGCTTCCAGGCCGGATCGAAGGGATGCGCCGCGGTCAGGCCGGTGTCGTAGCCGAGCTTCTCCGCCGTCTCGATCTCGGCCTCGGCGGTGCCGGTGCGGCGGCACTCGGCGATGAAGGCGACCAGCCCCGGATCGGATTTCGCCAGCTCTTCCGTGAGCGGATGATCGGGCGAGAGCGCGACGAAGCTGGCGCCGAACAGCGTGTCGGGCCGCGTCGTGAACACGTCCAGCGTCCCGCCGCTCGACAGGTCGAAGGCGAAGCGCAGCCCTTCGGAGCGCCCGATCCAGTTCTTCTGCATCAGCCGGACCTTCTCCGGCCATTTGTCGAGCGTATCGAGCGCCGCCAGCAGGTCCTGCGAATAGCGGGTGATGCGGAAGAACCACTGGCTCAGCTTGCGCCGCTCCACCGCCGCGCCGGAGCGCCAGCCCTTGCCGTCGATCACCTGCTCGTTGGCGAGCACGGTCATGTCGACCGGATCCCAGTTCACATCCGCTTCGGAGCGGTAGACGAGGTCGTCCTTGTAGAAATCCAGGAACAGCTTCTGCTGGTGCCGGTAATATTCCGGATCGCAGGTGGCGAATTCGCGCGTCCAGTCGATCGCCAGGCCCAGCGCCTGCAGCTCGCTGCGCATCGCATCGATGTTCGCATAGGTCCAGTCGCGCGGATTGGTGCCGGTGTTCTTGCCGGCGCTGACATTGTCGCGCGCCGCGTTCTCGGCCGGCAGGCCGAAGGCGTCCCAGCCCATCGGATGCAGGACGTTGAACCCCTGCGCGCGGCGGAAGCGGGCGATGACGTCGCCCATCGTGTAGTTGCGCACATGGCCCATATGGATGCGCCCCGACGGATAGGGGAACATCTCCAGCACATAACATTTGGGCTTGCCGCCCGATTCGGCGAGCGACGGCGTCAGGAAACTGCCGGCGGCGTTCCACGCCGCCTGCCATCTGCGTTCCGCTTCCTTGGCGTTGTATCGCGCCATCGCTTCGAGACCTTCCCGCTGCCGGTTCTGGAGACGCTGAGGCCTCCGGCATGGATCAGGCTACAGCGATTTGCAGAAAACTAGTTGCCTTCGCTCGCAAGTCGAAGCTCGCGGGCGCGCGTCAGGATGGCGTCTTCGAGCTTGGTGGCGGTGTCGCTGGCGACCTGGGCATCGGCCCAGCCGTCGGCGCCCCTGACCTGGCGGAACACCGCGACCTTCAGCCCGTCGGCCCGCAGCTTGCGGTCCAGGATATAGACGGTGACCTTCATGCGCTCATTGGGAACTTGCGAGGCGGAGTACCAGTCGGTGATCACCACGCCGCCGAACGGATCGGCGGAGGCCAGCGGGATGAAGGACAGCGTGTCCAGCGTGGCATGCCACAGATAGGAATTGACGCCCAGGGTCCGCGCGCCGGTGCCGGAGGAGATGGAGGTCGCGCCGGTGCCGACATCGGGCATCGTATTGTCCGAGCTGCAACCCGCCAGGGCGAGGGCCAGAGCGCACGCTATCAACACTCGGTGGGGCAGAAATCGCATTGGGCCGCTTTCGTTGTCTGGAACGCCTGGACGGCGTTTCCTCGCGCGTCCCCCCTAGGTCCGCGCTTATAGATGGCCGTTTTCGACCGCGCAACCGGACCCATTCCGGGCGGTTAAGAACACCGGCTTGACCGGCGCGCGCGCAAGTTGGCGTTGACTGCAGCGGGGATGTGCTATGAGCAACAAAAAGGTCGGGATCGCTTGGGCATGAGATTATCGCTATTGGCCGGATCGGCCCTGTCGCTGGCCCTGGCCGCGCCCGCGCACGCCGCGTGGGACGATTGGAGCCTGTCGCCGCTCACCGGCTCGCTGGGCAACCTCAACTATAATGTCGGCGGCCAGGTCTATGGCAGCGCGTTCGACGCCGACCAGCCCGGGACCTTCTCCAAGACCGACGGCACCGGCGCCGCCACGCTCTACACCAGCGTGCAGCGCGATTACGACAGCGGGTTGTCGCTGGGGCTCAAGGGGCAGTTCGAGCTCTATCACGACAAGCTGTCGGGCGATAATTACGGCAGCGATTTCCTCGCCAAGCTCTACGGCACGGCCCAGACGGGCCTGGGGCGGATCGATGTGGGCATGGCCGACGGCGCGGCCTATGCGCTCTCGATCACCGGGCCGACCGTCAATCCCGAAGTGACGATCGACAATCCCAACGCGACCTTCTTCCGCGATCCCTCGACCGGCGGCGCGGCGTTCATCAACGTCTTCGCGCTGAACAGCGCGGTCGAATCCTCGCTGAACTACGCCAAGATCTCCTACTACACGCCCCGGCTGTTCGGCGTGCAGATCGCCGTCTCCTTCACGCCGTCGGAAGGCAAGGACATCCTGCCCTTCGTCAACAACGGGCCGAATGTGATGGACCGCCAGAAAAGCATGTGGGAAGGCGCGGTCAACTATTCGGACAGTTTCGGGCCGATCACGCTCGGTCTCTATGCCGGCGTCACCGTCGCCCATGGCGACCGCAAGACGCCGGGCCATGCCGGCCTGACCGACTGGGCCGTCGGCAGCGAGGCCGATTGGAATATCGACGACGACACCAAGCTCGCGGTCGGCGGCGCCTTCCGCCAAGCCAATACCTATACCTTCGACATCAACGACGCGCTGGCGACGGGCGCGACGCAGAGCCTGCATCTGAGCGCGGTGGTGACGCGGGGTTCCTGGTCGCTCGGCGGCGAGTTCGGCAATGGCGGCGCCGACGGTTCGCCCCTGCTTGGCCTGCCGACGCTGGGGCTGCATGCCTATGTGGTGGACGCGGCCTATGCGGTGAATTCGAACCTGCAGATTTCGGGCGGCTGGCAGAAGTACAATTACGCGCGCAGCAGCGGCACGTTCTACAACGGCGCCCCCCGCATCGCGATGGACGCGGTCTTCCTGCACGCCGTGGTGAACATCTGACGTTCCTCCCCCGTGTTTACGGGGGAGGTGCCGAGCAAAGCGAGGCGGAGGGGGCCAGCGCCTCCACCGCCGCGATCCCCGCGAACCCGCTCAGAAGCGCCGCGTTGCGCGGCGCGATCCCGCCGAGGGCATAGACCGGCACGCGCGCCGACCGCGCGATGAGATTGGCGCGGACGGCGCCCAGCGCGGCGCGATCCGGATGCGATCGCGTCGGGAAGATAGGCGAGAGAAAAAGAAGGTCCACCGCCGCCTGCAGCGCGCGCGGCGCATGGGCCGAGGCCGTGATGAGCCATGCCGGATGCCGGGCGCGCCAATGGCCGGCCTCGCGGGCACGCGCCTGCGGCAGGTGAAGGCCGTCGGCGCCGAGCCGCGCCGCGAGCGCCGGATCGTCGGCGATCAGCACGAAGAGATCGCGGCGACGCGCCAGCGCGATCAGCGCGCGCCCCAGTTCGCCGCGGCGCGCCGCGTCGCGCGCGCGCACGATCGCCATCGCGCCCCTGGGCAGCGCGGCGGCGGCGGCCAGCGGATCGGGCAGGCGCTCGTCGTCGGTCATCAGCACCAGCGGCGGCAACCGGCCCGCCATGCGGTGCATTGCGTTGAGGCGCGCGGCGGCGCTTGCTAGCCTCCGTCTCGAAAGCGCATCGCTCACATGACCCCCGAACAGATCAACGAGAACCTCGAAGCCATCATTGCGCGCATCGAGGCGGCGCGAAAGGCAGCCGTCGCGCCGGCGCCGTCGACCACGCTGGTCGCGGTCAGCAAGGGCCATGGCGCCGAGGCGATCCAGCCGGCGCTGATCGCCGGCCAGCGCGTGTTCGGCGAGAACCGGGTGCAGGAAGCGGCGGCCAAATGGACGCCGGTCCGCGTCGAATATGACGATCTCGAACTGCACCTGATCGGACCCTTGCAGACCAACAAGGCGCGCGACGCGGTGATGCTGTTCGACGCCATCCACACGCTCGACCGCGCGCGGCTGGCCGATGCCCTGCGCGCCGAGATGGACAAGACGGGCCGCAACCCCTTCCTGTTCGTGCAGGTGAACACCGGAGAGGAGCCGCAGAAGGCCGGCGTGGCGCCGCGCGAGGCCGATGCGCTGATCGCCCACGCCAAATCGCTCGGCCTGCCGCTCAAGGGGCTGATGTGCATTCCGCCGGCCGGCGAGGCGCCGGCGCCGCATTTCGCGCTGCTGGCGAAGCTCGCACGCGACCACGACCTGCCGCTCCTGAGCATGGGCATGAGCGAGGATTTCGAGATCGCCATCCGCTTCGGCGCCACCCATGTCCGCGTCGGCAGCGCCATCTTCGGCGAACGCATCAGGGCACAAGTGTAATTGTCATGCCCGCGAAGGCGGGCATCCAGAGTCGCAGGCTGGATGCCCGCCTTCGCGGGCACGACAATCGGGATTGTCAGGGACGAACCACAACAAGATCTCCCGGCTTGAGGATTGCCACGACGTCTTGCAGATCCTCCCGCGCCAGCGCGACACAGCCTTCCGTCGGTCCCCGATCGGGCCGCGCGACATGCAGGAAGATCGCGCTGCCCTTGCCCGGCGCCACCGGATTGTCGTTGAAGCCGAGCACGAGGATGAGATCGTAGAGACCGTCGCCGCGCCACAGCGCTTCGTTGCTCGCGGGATAGGGGCGCGTCACCGGCATGTTGTAGGCCGGGTCGGCGGGCGCGTCGCACCAGCCGTCCTGCGGCGCGATCGGCGCAACCGGCAGCGCGGTTGCCGGCGCGGCGATCCTGTCGGCGCGATAAAGCACGCGGCGCACGGCGAACGCACCGAGCGGCGTGATGCCGTCGCCCTCGCATTGCTTGACGCCGATGCCGGCGCGGCCGATGGCGGCGCGGCGCGGACCCTTGCCCCAATCGACCAGGGCTTGCCGGCCGTGAGGCCGCACGATGACGTTCATTGCCCGACAGTAGCGCGAACCGCGGGCTGCGGAACGGCACCCGGCGCGACGTTGAGGGAGCGGCGATAGGCCAGCGCCGCGCGCGTCGCGGTATCGGGGCCGACAGCGTTGCGCGACAGGGCGGTGAGCAGCGCGTCCTGGCCCGGCACCATGAGGGTGTCCAACGCGGCGGGCGCGACATTGCCGGGCGCCGGCAGCGCCGGCGCGGTGGAGGCGACCGGCGTCGCCGTCGTGTCGACCGGCGGCGCGGCGGCGCGCGCCAGGCCCGTGGGCGCTGCGTCGGACGGCGAGAACGCGTCCTCGACGGCGGCCAGGACCGTGTCGCCGAAATTCTTGCCCGTGACCTTCTCGAACATCGAATCGGCGAGCGAGCCGGCGAAGCCGAGGAAGCCGCCATAGAGCGCATCGCCCGCGATCTTGGGAAAGGTCTTGATCCGGTCGCCGGTGATGGCGCGATAGAGCGTGCCGACCACCGGCAGATGCTGCAGCGGATTGACGATGTCGAGCAGGTCGTCGAACGAAAAGCCGCCTTCGTCGCCGGACGCGGTCGCGGCAGCCGGCGCCGGGCCGGCGGCAATCGGATTGACCGCATGCATGGAGTAGTCGGCGAACGTCATGTCCGGGCCACCGCAAGACGCGCGCCAACCGGGACGCGGCGGAATGGCTGGGTTTTCGCGGCCGGCGCCCGGCAGGAATTGCCGCGCGGACCCGTCCGCTAGACCTCGATCTCCGCCACCACCGGCACGTGGTCCGAGGCCTTCTGCCAGCCGCGCATCTTGGTCACGATGGCCTGGCTCTTGAGCCCGCCCTTCAGCGCCGGGCTGATCCAGATGTGGTCGAGGCGCCGGCCGCGATTGCTGGTCAGCCAGTCCGCGGCGCGATAGCTCCACCAGGAATAGCTCTTCTCGTCATGCGGCACGAACTCCCGCGTCACGTCGGTCCATTCGAACGCCGCCTTCGCCTCGCCGAGCAGGTTGGTCTCGACCGGCGTGTGGCTGACGACGTCCAGAAGCTGCTTGTGGCTCCAGACGTCGTGCTCCAGCGGCGCCACGTTCAGGTCGCCGACCAGGATCGCCGCCGCGCCGGCGCGGTCGCTCCGCCGCGCGAAGTCGCGTTCCATCGCCCGCAGGAAGTCGAGCTTGTGCGCGAATTTCGGATTGACGTCGGGGTCGGGCACATCGGCGCCGGCCGGCACGTAGAAATCATGGATCTCCACGCCGTTCTGAAGCGTCACGCACATGTGCCGCGCATGGCCTTCGCGGCAGAAGCCCAGGACCTCGGTCTTCTTGAACGGTATCTTCGAGAGCACGGCGACGCCGTGATAGCCTTTCTGCCCGTTGATCGCCTGATGGACATAGCCGAGCTGCGCGAAGGGCTTTGCCGGGAACAGCCCGTTCTCGACCTTGGTCTCCTGCAGCGCCATGACATCGGGCTGATGCTCGCGCAGGAAGCGCGCCAGCAGGGGCGCGCGCAGGCGGACGGAGTTGATATTCCAGGTGGCGATCTTCACGGGGACTCGCGGGCAAGGGGACAGCGACAGGTGACGGTTCGAGCTGCGGAAAACAAGAGCCCCGCCCGTCCGTCCCCAGGCGCCGGCAGACGGGCCTAGTGTGACCTATGAAATAGTGGCCTTCCAACTATGACAGCCGCGCATGGCTTTGCGCTGCACTGCACAATAAATGTTGTTTTTCAATATCTTATGCCTGAAAAACAGACCTCTGAACGCTGAATAATATTCATTTCATTTATTGAACTTCAAGGAACGCCGCCTATATCGGTCGTGTCGGCAAGGGCCGGCAACGAATTTCGAAGCGGCGATACGGGGCGAAACCCACGGCGCCCAACCAACTGGAGGCAGTCATGACCAACGCAACCTATCGCACCCCCGCCCAGCATTCCGCCGTCGGCGGTGCCGTCGCCAGCCTGTTCTCGGTCGCCATCCTGGCGATGGCCGGCGTCGTGGCGTTCACCGCGTTCCTGAACGTTTAGGATCCGGTCAAGAGCTTCGCCGGCGCGCTCTCTCTCCCCCCGAGCGGCGTTCCGGCAAGCGGCCAGCGGGCCTTCGGCGATACCCCAATGCCGTCGAACAAGCTCAGCTGGCCATGTTCCACCCCCGCCCAGGCGACCATCGCGGCATTGTCCGTGCACAGCCTGGGCGGGGGTATTTTTGTCTGAAAGCCTTCGCGCGACGCGAGCCCGCCGAGCGCCGCGCGGATCGCCCCGTTCGAGGCCACGCCGCCCGCCAGCACCAGGGCCGGCGCCGCGGCGTCCGGGAAATCGCTCCGGAAGCGCAGCATGGCCGCCGCGGTCCGGTCGGTCAGGATATCGACCACCGCCGCTTGGAACGACGCCGCCAGCCCGGCCGCGTCGACCGGTCCCGCATCGGCGATCAGCCTGACCGCCGTTTTCAACCCCGAGAATGAAAAGTCCGCCCCCGCCCGTCCGCGCATCGGCCGCGGCAGGGCATAGGCCTTGGGGTTGCCGCCCGCCGCGAGCTGTTCGATGCGCGGCCCGCCGGGATAGGCGAGGCCCAGCAGCTTGGCGACCTTGTCGAACGCCTCGCCCACCGCATCGTCGATCGTCGTGCCGTAGAGCCGAAACCGGCCGACGCCCTCGACCCCCAGAAGCTGGCAATGGCCGCCCGAGATCAGCAGCAGCAGGAAGGGAAATTCCACCCCCTCGGTCAGCCGCGCGGTCAGGGCATGCGCCTCCAGGTGATTGACCGCGACCAGCGGCTTGCCCGCCGCCAGCGCCAGCGCCTTGGCGGTCGTCAGCCCGACCATCACCCCGCCGATCAGCCCCGGCCCCGCGGTTGCCGCCACCGCGTCGAGCTCGCCGAGGCGCACGCCCGCCGCCGCAAGCGCCTCTTCCACGATGGCGTCGATCCGCTCGATATGCGCCCTGGCCGCGATCTCGGGCACCACGCCGCCGTAAGGCCGGTGCGCCTCGAGCTGGCTGAACACGATGTTGGACAGGATCGTCCCCGGCCCGGGGCCATGCCCGCGCACCACGGCGGCGGCCGTTTCGTCGCAGCTCGTCTCGATGCCCAGAACCGTCAGATCGCGCAAAGCGTTTGCACTCTTGATACCGTCGCGCGCCGTCTCTAGACCGTTTGCTCCCATGCCGCAAAACCGCACCCTTCGCCTTGGAACCCGCGGCTCGAAGCTCGCCCTGGTCCAGGCCAATATGGTGCGCGACCTTCTGATCGCGAACGGTGCGGCCTGCGAGATCGCGATCCTGAAAACCTCCGGCGACCGCATCCAGGACAAGAGCCTCGCCGATGCCGGCGGCAAGGGCCTCTTCGTGAAAGAGCTCGAAGACGCGCTCCTGAACGAGGAGATCGACCTCGCCGTCCATTCGATGAAGGACGTGCCGACCCTGCTGCCGCCCGGCCTTGCGCTCGGCGCCTTCCTCGAACGCGAGGATCCGAGCGAGGCCTTCCTCTCGGGCAAGGCGGCGACGCTGGCCGACCTGCCGCAAGGGGCGCGTCTCGGAACCTCTTCGGTGCGCCGCCGCGCCCAGGCGCTGCGCGCCCGCCCCGATCTCGACGTCGTGCTGCTGCGCGGCAATGTCGACACGCGGCTGCGCAAACTCGACGACGGCGAGATGGATGCGATCTTCCTGGCGCTCGCCGGCCTCAAGCGGCTCGGCCTCGCCGCGCGCGCGACGCAGGTGCTCGATCCGCTCGATTGGCTGCCGTCGCTGGGGCAGGGCGTCGTCGGCATCGAGATCCGCGAGACCGACACCCATGCCCGCGAGATCGTCGGCCTGTTGAATCACGAGCCCACCGAATTCGCGCTGACCTGCGAGCGTGCGTTCCAGGCGGCGCTGGACGGCTCCTGCCGCACGCCGATCGCCGGCCTCGCGACGCTCGACCGCGCGGCGCTCGCTTTCGCCGGCGAAGTGCTGGCGCCGGACGGCAGCGCCTTCGATGCCGCGTCTTTCACGGTCGTGCTCGGCCACAACCCGCGCGCCGAAGCCGAAGATGCCGGCCGCGAAGCCGGCGAAGCCCTCAAGCCCCGCGTCGCGCAATGGCTGGCGCTGTAGCGATGATCCTCCTGCTGCAAAATTATTTCTGTCATGCCCGAGACGGCGGGCATCCAGCGACCGGGCGGCTGCTCTGGATTCCCGCTTGCGCGGGAATGACAGGGTGAGCGGGTGCGCGTCCTCGTCACACGCCCCGCCGACGATGCCGAAGAAACCGCCGCGCTCCTGCGCGCGCGCGGCCACGAACCGCTCGTCGCGCCGCTCCTGAGCGTGCGCTATCGCGACGGCCATCCGCTGTATCTGGACGGCGTGCAGGCGATCCTCGCCACCAGCGCCAATGGCGTGCGCGCCTTCGCCCGGCGCACCTCGCGCCGCGATCTCCCCGTCTTCGCCGTCGGTGCGCAGACCGCCGAGGCGGCGCGCGCCGCCGGTTTCGCCGAAGTCCGCAACGCCGACGGCAATGCGCAAGCGCTGGCCGCCGCCGTGCGCGGCTGGGCGAAGCCGCAGGACGGGGTGCTGCTCCACGCCGCGGGCGCCGAGGCCGAAGGCCGCCTTGCGGACGCGCTGCGCTCCGCCGGGTTCACCGTGCGCACCGAGATTCTCTACGATGTGCCGGCTCTTGAACGGTTCCCGGAAGCCGCCCGCGCCGCGCTGCACGGCGGCGAGATCGACGCCGTCCTGCTCTTCTCCGCCCGCAGCGCCGGGGCCTTCGCCGCCTGCGTCGCCGAAGCCGGCCTGAAGCCGGCCTGCGCTTGCCTCGTCGCCTGCTGCATCAGCGAAGCCGCCGCCAGGCCGCTCGCCGGACTGACATTCCATGACATCCGCATCGCCGGACATCCGAACCAGGCGGCGCTCTTGGACCTGATAAAAGATTCTCCTTCGCCGCCTTAGCGGGGCGGAGGAAGGTCGCTTGGTTCGCTGTTGTCCGCACGCCATACTTGCCCCATGAGCGCCGCCGATTCCTCCGGTCCGCACACCGCGCATGCCGTGCATCCGCCGCCGCGGCGTTTCGCCGGCGCGGGGCTGATCGCGGCCCTGCTCATCCTCGCCGTCGTCGTCGCCGGCTGTTTTCTGTTCTGGCAGATGGATCGGGCCAAGCCGCCGCCCGCGACGCAGAGCGAAGTCGCGCTGCTGCGCGAACGTCTCGCCGCCGACGAGGCCCGCCTCGCCGCGCTGGAGAAACCCGACGACGGTGCCAAGACCGCGCTCGCGCAGAGCCGGAGCGATCTGGCGGCGCTCGCCGACCGCGTCGGCAAGCTCGAAACCACGCCCGATCCGCAGGCCGCGGCCCGGCTCGATGCCTCCGACCGTCGCCTCGCCGATCTCGATCTGCGGCTCGCCACGCTCGAACGCGGCACGGCCGGCGCCGATCTCGTCCAGCGCCTCACCGACTTGCAGGCGGAGCAGGCGGCGCTTGCCGCCCGCATCGCCCATCTCGAAAGTCTCGACGCCTCGGTCACGCTGAAACGCGCCGCCGCCGCGCTCGCGCTGGCCAATCTGGTGCGCGGCAGCGCCACCGCCTCCGCCTTCACGGCCGAGCTTGCCGCCTTCGCCGCCCTGATGCCTGGCACGCCGGAGGCCGCCGATCTCGCGGCGATAGCGCCGCATGGCGCGCCGACCGAAGCTCTGCTGGCCGCCCGCTTCCCCGCCGCCGCCGCACAGGCGCTGGCCGCCGAACGCGCCGCGGGCGCCAGGACCTGGCTCGGCCGGCTCTGGGCGAATATCGGCAATCTCGTCGTGGTGCGCCGCATCGGCGAGCGTCCGGGCCGGGACAGCGACGCCGTGCTGGCCCGTGCCGGCGCGCGGCTGAACGGCGGCGATCTCGACGGCGCCATCGCAGAGCTGGACGGCCTCGCCGGCGCCGCCCGCGCAAGCATCGGGCCCTGGCTCCACGATGCGCGGGCGCGCGCCGCCATCGCGCGCGACACCGCCGGCCTTGCCCGCCGCATGGCGGCGCTGCTGGCCGCGCCGTGATCCGCCTTGTCGGCATCCTCATCGCCGCCGCGCTGATCGCCATCGGCATCGTGTGGATCGCCGACCGCCAGGGCGAACTCGTCTTCATCCTCGACGCCTATGAAATCCATATGCGCGCGGCAGTCGCCATCGCGCTCGCGGTGCTCTTCACCCTCGCGGCCATCGTTCTGGCGCGCCTGATCGCGGCCGTCATCAGCGGCCCGGGCGCCATCGGCGCCTGGTTCAACGCCCGGCGCATGCGGCGCGGCAACGATGCGCTCAGCCAGGGCCTCATCGCCATCGCGTCGGGCGACGCGGCCGAGGCGCGCCGCCACGCCGAACGCGCCCGCGGCATCCTCGGCACGCATCCGCTCGCCCTGCTGCTGCAATCGCAGAGCGCGCTGGCCGACGGCGACGCCACGGCGCAGCGTCGCGCCTATCGCGCCATGCTGCAGCACGAGCAGACGGAGTTCCTGGGTCTGCGCGGCCTCTTCCTGCTGGCGGCGCGCGACGGCGAGCCCGACCAGGCGCTGGCCTTCGCCGAGCGCGCGCATGCCTTGCGGCCGCGCGTGGCCTGGGCCGCGAACGCGCTGTTCGAGCTGAAGGCTGCGCGCGGCGACTGGAGCGATGCGCGCAAGGTGCTGGAGGATATCGCGCGCTTCAATCTGCTGGACGGTCCGGTCCTGCGCCGCCGCCGCGCCGTGCTGCTTGCCGCCGAAGCGTTGGACGCCGACCGCCGCGGCGATTCCGAAACCGCGCTTGCGCGCGCCGAAGAGGCACTGGCGCTCGAACCGGGCCTTGCGCCCGTCGCGATGCTGGCGGCGAGGAAGCTGGCCGGTGCCGGCAAGCTGTGGCGTGCGCAGGGCGTGGTGGAAGCCTGCTGGGCGGCGTCGCCGCATCCCGACCTCGCCGCGGTCTATGCCGCGATGAAGCCCGAGGAGAGCAATGCGCAGCGCGTCGCGCGCCTCGTCGGGCTCGCGCATCTGAACCGCGATCATTTCGAGAGCCGGCTTCTGGAATGCGAGGAAGCGGTGCTGACTGCGAACTGGTCCGAGGCGCGGCGTCTCCTGGCGCCGCTCGCGAACGATGCCGCCAGCGCGCGCGTCTGCGCCCTGATGGCGGAGATCGAGGAAGGCGAGCGCGGCGACGCGACGCTCGCCCACGCCTGGCTCGCCCGCGCCGCGTGGGCGCCGCGCGACGCCGAATGGCGCTGCCGTTCCTGCGGCATGGCGCAGGCCGAATGGTCGGCCGTCTGCGCCCATTGCTCGAAATTCGACACGCTGGCGTGGTCCGCGGCCGGCGCGGCACGCGCCGAGCTTCTGCCCGCCTCCTCCGATCCCCTGCCGCGCAAGCTCCCGAGCCCGAAACGCCCCGCCGCGACGATCGTTTCGCTGCCGCGTCCGCCCGACGATCCCGGCCCGGGCGGGATGGAGTATTGACTCTGTCCACCCTCCCTCGAGGGCAGGGTAGGATAGATGCGACGCTTCAAAGCGTTCTACACTTGCGCATCAATCCCGGAGCTGTCCATGCGTGTGTTCACCGGTATCGTCGCCATCTTCCTCGTGCTGTTCGGCGTCCTGCTCTACGTCTACAGCGCCCCGGACATCCCGCGCGCCGCGCTGGAAGCGAAATACGCGACGCCGCCCTCGCAATTCGTCGCATTGAACTATCCCTCGACCTTGCCCGCCCCGTCGTCCGGGCAATCCGCGTCCGCGATGCCTACCGCCCGCGCCCATTACCGCATCCGCGGCGCCGCCGACGCGCCGGTGCTTCTTCTCCTGCACGGCTCCAACGCTTCGCTGTTCACCTGGGAGCCCTGGTCGCAGACCCTGTCCGACCAGTTCCGCGTCGTCTCGGTCGATCTGCCCGGCCACGGCCTTACCGGCGCGACCGCCAATGGCGATTACAGCCCCGCCGGCATGGTGAACTTCGTCGCCGCCTTCGCCGACAAGCTCGGCCTCAAGCGTTTCGCGCTGGCCGGCAATTCCATGGGCGGCGGCGTCGCGGCCCGCTTCGCGGAGGTCCATCCCGATCGCGTCAGCGCGCTCATCCTGGTCGATGCCGGCGGCCTGCCGTCGCCGCGCGGCGACCGTCCGCCGATCGCCTTCTGGCTGCTGCGCCAGACCTGGCTGACGCCCGTCCTCGGCCATCTCGATCCCAAGCCGCTGGTGCGCGAGGGCCTGGCCGACGCCATCGTCCGCAAGAAGATCCTGACCGAACAGATGATCGACCAATATGCCGATTTCGCGCGGATGGAAGGCTCGCGCCCGGCAACCGCCCAGCGCTTCACGCAGTTTTCGCCGGCCGACGCGGCCTTCGTGAAGGACCATATCGGCGCCCTGACCATGCCGGTCCTGATCCTCTGGGGCGAGCAGGACCACCTGATCCCCGTCTCGGTGGCGGCCGCCTGGCACGACGCGATCCCCGGCTCCAAGGTCATCGTCTATGCCGAGACCGGCCATATCCCGATGGAAGAGCTCGCCGATCAGACCGCCCTGGACGTGCGCAAATTCCTCGGCGGCCCCGTCCGGATGGTGCCGGGAGCGCCCGTCCGGCATCGCCGGGCCCATGCCTGAGCGCGGCTGCGCGCATTTGACCGCGGCTTGCCCGGGCACCCGCAAAAGGAGCGCTTGACGGAAGGGCCTGAAATCCCGTCACATTTCGCGGATGCAGCACGACGCGCTGGCGCATACGGAGGATTTCGGGGGGCCGGACCATCACCAGCCCAACCGCGCCTGCCTGCCCGGGCGGGACGCGCCCTATGAGCACTACGCGCTCGGCAAGCCCTATGACGAGATGTTCGCGTCCGACGGCACGGTGCGCCCGCACTACGCCGCGCTGGACGGAAGGCTGACCACGCTCCCCGCCGGGGAGCTCCAGCGCCGCCAGCAGGCCTGCGAGCTCTCCTTCCTGCACCAGGGCATCACCTTCACCGTCTACAGCGACAACCAGGCGACCGAGCGGATCATCCCGACCGATCTTCTGCCGCGCATCGTCACCGCCAAGGAATGGGCCCGCATCGACGCCGGCCTGCGCCAGCGCATCACCGTCCTGAACCTCTTCCTGCGCGACATCTATGGCGACGCCCGCGTGCTGAAGGACGGCATCGTGCCGCGCTCGATGATCTACGGCTCGAAACATTATCGCCGCGAGATGCGCGGCCTTCCCGTGCCGCACGGCGCCTATGTCAATGTCTGCGGCAGCGACCTGGTGCGCAACGAGGCCGGCGATTTCGTCGTGCTGGAGGACAATCTCCGCGTCCCCTCCGGCGTCTCCTACATGCTGGCGAACCGCGACGTGGTGCGCCGGGCCTTCCCGGCGGTGTTCCGCTCCACCGGCGTGCGCGCCATCGAGCACTATCCCAACGAGCTGCTCGCCACGCTGCGCAGCCTGGCGCCCTATCACGACGACGTCTCGATCGCGGTGCTCACGCCCGGCGTGTTCAACTCCGCCTTCTTCGAGCACGCCTTCCTCGCCCGCCAGATGGGCGTCGAGCTGGTGGAGGGCCGCGATCTCCTCGTCAACGACAACGTGGTCTATGCCCGCACCACCTCGGGTCTCAAGCGCATCGACGTGATCTACCGCCGCATCGACGACGATTTCGTCGATCCGCTCATCTTCCGCGAGGATTCCTCGCTCGGCGTGCCCGGCCTGTTCAACGCCTACCGGGCCGGCAACGTGGTCGTCGCCAATGCGCTGGGCACCGGCGTCGCCGACGACAAGGCGGTCTACGCCTATGTCCCGCGCCTGATCCGCTATTACCTCTCCGAAGAGCCGATCCTCGACAATGTCGAGACCTATCTGTGCCGCGAGGAGAAATCGCTGGGTTATGTCCTCGCCAATCTCGACAAGCTGGTCGTCAAGGCGGTGGGCGAGAGCGGCGGCTACGGCATGCTGGTCGGCCCGCATGCGTCGCAGAAGGAGCGCGAGGATTTCGCGCTGAAGGTCAAGGCCGATCCGGACAACTACATCGCCCAGCCCACCATCCAGCTTTCCACCGCGCCGACCTTCGTCGACGGCGGGGTCGAGCCGCGCCATGTCGATCTGCGCCCGTTCATTTTGCACGGCGAGCACACCACGATCGTCCCCGGCGCGCTGACCCGCGTCGCGCTGAAGCGCGGCAGCCTGGTGGTGAATTCCAGCCAGGGCGGCGGCTCCAAGGACACCTGGGTGCTGAGCGAATGATTTTCGTCGCACGCGAAGCCGCGGAGAACGCCGAGGTTTCTACCCTCCCCTTGAGGGAGGGTGGAAATTTGCGAAGCAAATTTCGGGGAGGGGTCGGGCCCCGCAAAGAACCCCTCCCCGACAAATTCTCGCGCGAACGCTGTCGCTACGCGCCGCTTCGAATTTTTCGACCCTCCCTCAAGGGCAGGGTAATTCTTCTCCGCGGCTCCGCGTCTCCGCGTGAGATTTGCGCATGCTAAGTCGGGTCGCGGACAGTTTGTATTGGATGGCCCGCTATATCGAGCGCGGGGAGCACACCGCCCGCCTCGTCGCCGTCAAGCTCGAATCCATGGTCGAGCAGAGCCGCGAGGACGCCGACGCCGCCTGGCACCGCGTGGTCGAGGCGCTGTCGGGCGAGGAGTTCGTGCCCAAGGCGCACGACGCCTATGTCATCACCCAGGACCTCGCCTTCAACCGCGTCAACCCCGCCTCGCTGGTCGCCTCGCTGCGTTTCGCGCGCGACAATGCCCGCCAGGTGCGCGAGCAGCTTTCCACCGAAGTGTGGGAGCACCTCAACAAGCTCTATCTGCGGTTGTCGCCGGTCACGGCGGAGGCGGTGTGGGGCCATCATCCCGCCCGAGTCTTCCGCGAGGCGCTGGAGGATTTCCATACCCTCGAAGGCGTCGTCTATTCCACGCTCAGCCACAACGAAGGCTGGTACTTCATTCAGCTCGGCCGCCATATCGAGCGCGCCCATCTCGTCAGCCGCCTGCTCGACCTGCATTTCCGCAACCTGCCCGGCATCGCCGCGCCGAAATATTTCGACTGGCTGGTGCTGCTCAAATTCTGCTCCGCCTTCGAGCCCTATAGCCGCGCCTACACCGCGCAGATCCGGCCCGAGAAGATCGCCGAATTCCTCGTCTTCGACGGCGAATTCCCGCATTCGGTGCGCTTCTCGGTCGACCGCGTCGTGGATTCGCTCGGCAAGGTCGCCGCCGCCGCGCCGTCCGCGCGCCGCGCCGTGGTGGAGCGCCTGGCGGGCCGGCTGAAGGCCACGGTCGATTTCGGCCAGATCGACGATCTGATGGGCGGCGACATCGTCCCCTTCCTCGCCGACATCACGCGGCAATGCGAGCAGATCCACGAAAGCGTGCACCTGGCCTACATCTCCTACGGCGCGGAGACCGTGCTGTGAAAACGAAGTGCGAAGCCGAGCATTTCCCTCCCCCGCTGTTGCGGGGGAGGTGCCGAGCGAAGCGAGGCGGAGGGGGCTTGTGTGGAGCGGTCCCCCTCCACCGCTTCGCGGTCCCCCTCCCCCGCAACAGCGGGGGAGGAAACGCATCGCGGAGCATCATCTGATGTATTACTCCATCCGGCACATCACCCGCTTCCGCTACTCCGCGCCGATCCGCGAATCGGTGATGGAATTGCGCATGCAGCCGCGTTCGGAAGGACCCCAGTCGCTGCGCAGCTTCCAGATCGCCACCAATCCGCGCGCCCAGCTCTATGCGTATACGGATTATCTCGGCAACGCGGTCTATCACTTCAACGTGCTGCGCGACCACGAGGAGCTGCGGATCGAGGCGCAAGCCGTGGTGGAGATCGCGAGCCTGCCGCCGCTCCCCGCCGCCGCCGATTCGCTCGAATGGGGCCGCTACAATTCCTACAACCTCTCAGACGAGCAGTTCGACCTGCTCGAGCCCTCGACCTTCGCGCACACCACGCCGGCCCTGCGTGCCTTCATCGCCGCCCATGGGCTGGAGAAGCCCGTCGGCGATCCCCTGACCGCGCTCCGCCGCCTGAGCACGACCATCCACGATGCCTTCGAATACAAATCCGGCATCACCGATGCGTCCTCGCCGATCGAGGTCGCGCTCAAGGAGCGGCGCGGCGTTTGCCAGGACTTCGCCCACATCATGATCGCGATCGCGCGTTCCTGGGGCATCCCGGCGCGCTACGCCTCGGGCTATCTCTACCATCGCGGCAGCCGCCAGGACCGCTCCGCCGACAACGCCACCCATGCCTGGATCGAGGCCTATCTGCCCAGCCTCGGCTGGATCGGCATCGATCCCACCAACGACATCGTGGCGGGCGAGCGCCACATCCGCGCCGCGGTCGGCCGCGACTATGCCGACGTGCCGCCGACGCGCGGCACCTACAAGGGCGGCGCGGAGAGCGAGCTTGCGATCTCCGTCGCGGTCGAGCCGACCCAGGCGCCGGTCCGCCACGAGGATTTCCTGCGCGTCGCCCGCCCGATGAGCGCGCCTCGCCCCACGCCGTCGATGCCCGAACACATCTATCACCAGCAGCAGCAATAGGCGCGCCGCTTGACCGGCGCCGCGCCTTGCGCATCAACTGCGCAAAACCAGGGTCTTTGGGGGGCGCCATGCGGGTAAGGACGGTTTCCGCGGCGCTATGCGCGGCGATCCTGCTCACCGCCCCTCCGGCGTTCGCGGCGGATGCCGGTCTGCGCAAGGCCGGCAACATCATAAATATCGCGCTTCCGGTGAGCGCCGCGGGCGTCGCGCTTCTGCATCGCGACTGGAAAGGGTTCGGCGAATTCGCGGTGGCGGCCGGCCTGACGGTCGGCACGACCTATGCCCTGAACCAGATCGTGCGCATCCGCCGGCCGGACCATTCGGATTTTCATTCCTTCGCGCCGCCCGACCTGGCGCTCGCAGATTCCTCGGCGGATTTTCTCTGGGATCGCTATGGCTGGCAGTACGGTATGCCCGCCTATGCCGCGCGTTTCGTCTCGAGCTACGCGCTGACCGACAACAAGAAGAACCACTGGTACGACACGCTGGCCAGCGCCGCGGTCGCCTATGGCTTCAACTACGCCATCGTGACGCGCTACCGCCCCCAACGCTACCGCCTGAGCGTGGAGCCGGAGCCGAACGGCGCCAGCCTCCATTTCGTCATGCAGTTCTGAGGTCGCCGTGAACGCGAGACATCTGCTCGTATTGCTGCTGGCCGCGGGCGTCGCCGGCTGCTCGGTCGACCGGATCGTTTCGACGCCCGACCGGATCATCACCGGCCTCGGGCTGCCGCAGCGCGGCTTCGCGACGAACGCGCTGTTTCCCGAGGGCGATTCCGACAGGCGTCCGGCGAAAGCGGGGGGCTGCGAATCGTCCGGCTGCGCCCAGGCGCCGCAATTCTGCGTCGCGCGCGGCTATGCGCCGGGCACCGCGAGCTACGATCGCTGCCTCGTTTCGGTGACGCAGAATTTGCGCCGGGGCGGGCCTTAGCCCGCATCGGGGGCGACGGGAACGCCGATGTGCACAAGCCGCGCCCGCCATAGGCAGGGGTCCTGCGCGGCGCTATAAAAACCCACGACAGGAACCGGCAGGGAGACATTCGTGAGACTGCGCGCCGCCCTACTCGCCATCGGCCTTGCCGCGCTGCTCGGCGGCTGCACCGAGATGCTTTTCGGCGAGGACGATTCGTCGGCGACGATGGCGCCGAACGGCTGCACGGCGCAGGGCTGTCCGCAGGCGCCCCGCTTCTGCCAGGCGCGCGGCTATCAGCCCGACACCGATGCCTATCGCCGCTGTCTCGTCTCGGTGGAAGACAATCTGCGCAAGGGCCAGTAGCCGGTTCTCCCGCTCGGCCATCCGATCCTGTCATGCGCGCGCTGGCGATCCGGCGACCGACCATGGCCACGTCGCGCGCTCCCACTTATCCCCGCAGCGTTTTCGCGAAAACCAATCGGAGCAGCCTCTTGGCTCGACCGCCTGTCGGATAAGTATTTTTTCCTTAAAAATCGCTTGAATCGCGTGCGCGCCGTGACAATCTTCCTGTCATGACAGACCCGAACGCCGCCGGGCGCAAAACGGACGAACCGAAGCCGCGTTTCGCCGCGGGCCTCATCGAGGCCCGCCTCGAGGCGCAGCTCGACATCCTCACCGAGGGCATGCGCGACGCCCTGAAGCGCGCCAACACCATCCCGCTCGACTACGACGAGAACGGATTTCTCCGCAAAGCCGAGTTCGAAAACGCGATCAACGTCGCCAAGACCTCCGCCAGCCTCGTGCTCGCCCTCGCCAAGCTCAACGGCCAGTTCAATCACGACATCAATGTGCGCCATGTCGCGGCCGACCCCCCACCCCCTCCCAAGGTCTGAGGTTCAATTGGGCAGGCGAACGGGACGCCCGCGCGGCGCGCCGCGGGGAAATCGCAACCGGCTCCGTCACGGGCGCTATGCGCGCGCCGCCCTGGCGCGCCGCGCCGAGATCCGCACCCTCATCGCCGCGGCGAAAGCGCTGATCGTCCAGATGGAGATGATCGCGCGCGCCCGCGCCGCCTGCCGCGCCCGGCTCGCGCGCGATTCTATGCCCGGTTCTTCGCGAAATCCGCCAGCGCATCCGCGACTTGCGGGATCAGGCTCGCCCAGTCGCCGAATTTCTCGGGCGAATAGACATGCGTCTTGCGGTACCAGGGATATTCGTCGGTGCCGAGCTGCGGCCAGGTACGGCCCGCTGTCAGGAACCACACTTCCGTTCCCACCGCCGCGGCATTCGCCGCCGCTGCCGTCGGGGCGGAAATCGCCAGGTCCACCGCCGCCGACAGCGCCGCCGCGCCGTCGATGTCGTCCTTCAGGTCGACGTCGAGCGCATGGATTTCGATTCCGAAGGTCTCGCGCACATGGGCGATCTCCGCCGCCGCGTCGCCGTATTGCAGGTTGACGAAGGTGACGCCCGGCGTCTTCAGGATCGGCGCCCACATGTCGAGCGTCGAGTAATATTTCGCCCGCTTGGCTGCCAGCATCATCGACCGCCAGCAGACGCCGACATAGGGCCCCGGTCCCTTCGCCGCGAGCGCGGCGCGGAATTTCGCGACCCTGCCCTGGTCGGGCAGGATGAACGCCTCGTGCGGGAAATCCTGGATGTCCTTGCGCAGATATTGCAGCGCCGAGCCCATCGGCACCCAATAATCCGGCTCCTGTTTGTCGGTGATGAACTTCACGAAGCGCAGCGGCTTTTCGCCGTCGGGATCGATCAGCGTGCGGTCGTCATAGGTGCCGACCTCGGCATTGGGGAAGGAGCGCTGGAACAGCGGCACGAGCCTCGGATCGACCGCGATCTGCAGCAGCCCCGTATCGCCGACCCGCCGCGCCAGGTCGGGCAGGATGGTGGCGAACATGAACTCGTCGCCCAGTCCCTGTTCGCCGATCACCGCGATGCGCTTGCCCGTCAGGTCCTCGCCCTGCCAGCGCGGCGCCTTGATGAAGTGGTTGATATAGGCGCGGAAGCGCGGCGTGTTGCGGATCTCGAAATCGCGGAAGCCCTCTTCCAGCCGCCCCATGCCGATCAGGCAGATGGCCCGCGAATGCGCCGTTTCGAGCTTCTCGCTCGGATCCGTCGCATGGGCGAGCGCGGTCTCATAGGCGGCGAGCGATTCCTTCAGCATGCCGAGATGCGCATAGGCATAGCCGAGATTGTGGTGCAGCCGCGCGAATTTGGGATCGAGGCGGACGGACTCGTTGTAGAAGACCAGGCTCTCCTCGGCGCGGCCTTCCTCGGCCAGCACGGTCGCCAGCGCGTTCCACAGGATCGGCTCCTGCGGCATGCGGAAGATCGCGGCGCGCAGCGTCTCGATGGCGCGCTCCGGATCGCCCATGTCGCACAGCACCGAGCCCAGATTGTTGTAGCCGAGCGGGCTGTCGGGACAGGCCTCGATATAGAGGCTGAACATCCGCGCCGCGCCCTCGATCTGCTTCAGGTTCCAGGCGATCAGGCCCAGATTGATCAGGAGCTCCGGATCGTCCGGATCGAGCCGGAAGGCGCGCTCATAGGTGACGAGCGCCTTGTGGATATGCCCCATGCGCTCCAGCGCCATGCCGAGCACGTGATAGGCCTTGGCGTTGTCCTCGTCGATGCCGGTGGATTCCAGCGCGAGCCGGCCGGCGCGGACGATGTCGCCACGGCGCCATGCCCGGATCGCGCGGCGCAGCACGCCGTTGGACGTCTTGCGCGCGATCGCCGCGTCGACTTCTTCCTGCAGCAGTTCGAGCTTTTCGATCGCCCGCATCTTGGCGTCCATGCCGACGAGGCTTTCCAGGGAAGGGATGGGGGCTGGCTGCGCCATGGCGGGTTTTCCGGATTTTCCGCGGCGATTAAGACCCGGGTATGCCTAATCCCGCGTAAACGCGAAGGCGCGGATCGCAAGCAGTTTGTTAACCACGCAGCGCTAGTCTCGCCTCTATCGAACGTGTGCCGGTGCTGCCGGGGCACGCTGGGAGACGAGAACGATGCCGCTGAAACTGTCCTTGAAGCCGGGCGAGAAATTCGTGCTCAACGGCGCCGTCCTGACCAATGGCGACAAGCGCACCAGCCTCGTCATCCAGAACAAGGCCTGCGTCCTGCGCGAGAAGGACATCATGCAGCCGCACGAGGCGACCACGCCGGCGCGCCGCATCTATGTGCCGATCATGATGATGTATCTCGATCCCGACGCGACCGAGCAGTACTACAACGAATTCGCGCTGCGCATGACCGAGTTCATGGGCGCCGTCCAGAACCGCCAGACGCTCACCACCTGCATCGAGATCAGCCGGGACGTCATGGCCGGAGCCTACTACAAGGCGCTGATCTTGTGCCGCAAACTCTTCGATTTCGAACAGGAACGCTTGAGCTATGACCCTGAGAGCCTACCAAAATACGCAGCGGGTTACTGAGGATCCGCGGTCGACCGAGTACCGGCTGTTCGGCCAGGTCACCGGCGCGCTGATCGATGCGAAGCAGCGCGGCATCGCCGGCGGACCGCTGGCCGAGGCCATCGACTGGAATCGCACGCTGTGGCGCACCCTCGCCGCCGACTGCATGGACGACCGCAACGCGCTGACCTCCGACGTCCGCGCCAAGATCGTCTCGCTCTCGCTGTGGGTGACGAAGTATTCCAAGCAGGTCACGCGCAACGGCGCCTCGCTCGATCCCTTGATCGAGATCAACCGCACCATCATGCAGGGCCTCCAGGGCGCCGCCTGAACAGGGCCGTCGCACAGGCTTGGGTTAGGGGAAGGGCCGGCGCATGCCGGCCTTTTCCGTTTCTGCCGGGCGGCAAAATATGCCTAACAGCCCCTCGCTTGCCTCGCAGTAATATACAGAGAAAACAACGGCTTAAAAGGTTTCCACCGATCCGTTTTCTGGCATGGCGCTTGCGAAATCCACAGCCGGGGCGCTTGCGCCCTCGACGTGCAGAACGCCGTCACCCACCAGAATGGAATGGAGACAACAATGTCCTTTAGCGTCAACACGAACAGCGGCGCCCTGGTCGCGCTGCAATACCTCAACGCCACGCAATCGCAGCTCACCACGACACAAAACGCGATCAACAGCGGTCTCAAGGTGGCATCCGCCAAGGACGACGGCTCGACCTACGCCATCGCCCAGAATCAGCGCGGATCGGTTGCCGGTTATTCGGCTGTGACAGACAGCCTCAACCGTGGTTCGTCCGCGATCGATGTTGCGCTCTCCGCGGGACAATCGATTTCGGATTTGCTTATCCAGCTGAAGACCAAGGCGCTCGCCGCCGCGGACTCCTCGCTGGACACCGCGAGCCGCCAGGCCCTCAATCAGGACTTCGTCGCCCTGCGCGACCAGATCACGACCATCGTGAAGAACGCCGTCTTCAACGGCGTCAATCTGGTCGACGGTTCGACGAACCAGATCACGGCCCTGGCATCCTCGGATGGTACCCGTCGCATCACGACCTCCGCCCAGAAGCTCGCGCTTTCCGGCACGATCGTGACGCTGCGGACGACCAACACGATCTCGACGCAGGCCAAGGCCTCGACGCTGGTCGCCACCATCCAGGCGTCGCTCACCAACGTGAACTCCGCTCTCGCCAAGCTCTCCGCCGGCGCGAAGAAGTTCTCGATCCAGTCGACGTTCACCAGTAAGCTGTCCGACACGCTGACCGCCGGTATCGGCCAGCTGGTCGACGCCAATATGGCGCAGGAAAGCGCGATGCTGCAGTCCTTGCAGGTCAAGCAGCAGCTCGGCGTACAGGCCCTTGCGATCGCCAATCAGGCGCCGCAGACCATCCTGTCGCTGTTCAAGTAGCAGTGGGGAATTGCGTTTGAGAGCGGCACGGGAATCCCGTGCCGCTCTCGTCTTTTTTTCCATGACCCGGCAATAGTTGCCCCGAACCGGGCAAGTTTTGCCGCTTCGACGGAAGAAAATGCCTAATGCGGACAATGCGCGTCAAATTTTACCGGGCAGCGATTTCCGGGCGCGCTTCGCAATCGATGGTTAGAAATTCCTGAACCGTCTCCGGCACGGCCCTTGCCAACAGGTGAGGGCGGGCAAAAAGCCCGCGAGCAAAATGCTCGACCCACACCAGAACGGAGACAGCCATGTCTTTCAGCGTCAACACCAACTCCGGCGCGCTCGTCGCGCTGCAGTACCTCAACGCGACGCAGTCGCAGTTGAACACCACCCAAGCCGCGATCAACAGCGGCCTCAAAGTGTCTTCGGCCCGTGACGATGGTTCGACCTACGCCATCGCGCAGAACCAGCGTGGCGCCGTCGCCGGCTATTCCGCCGTCACCGACAGCCTCAATCGCGCCACTTCGGCGGTCGATGTCGCCCTGTCCGCCGGACAGTCGATCTCCGACCTCCTGATCCAGCTCAAGACCAAGGCGCTCAGCGCCGCGGACTCCTCGCTGGATACCGCCAGCCGCCAGGCCCTGAACCAGGACTTCGTCGCGCTCCGCGATCAGATCACCACGATCGTGAAGAACGCCTCGTTCAACGGCACCAACCTGGTCGACGGCTCGACGACCCAGATCACGGCCCTGGCGTCCTCGGACGGCACGCGCCGCATCACGACCTCCGCCCAGAAGCTCGCGCTTTCGGGCACGATCGTGACGCTGCGCACGACCAACACGATCTCGACCCAGACCAAGGCCTCGACGCTGGTCGCCACCATCCAGGCGTCTCTCACGAACGTGAACTCCGCTCTCGCCAAGCTCTCCGCCGGCGCGAAGAAGTTCTCGATCCAGGCGACCTTCGCGCAGAAGCTGTCCGACACGCTGACGACCGGCATCGGCAACCTCGTCGACGCGAACATGGCGCAGGAAAGCGCCCTGCTGCAGTCCTTGCAGGTCAAGCAGCAGCTCGGCGTTCAGGCTCTGTCGATCGCCAACCAGGCGCCGCAGACGATCCTGTCGCTGTTCCGCTAGGCCTGAGAGCGGCGGCGCGAAAGCGTCGCCGCTCACAGCGGTTTCGAGGGAGTCGAAGAATCGACCCTTCGCGCCCTGGGGCGTAGGGAATTTATCGAAGGTGGGTAAAAAGAAGCGGACGGCGTCCACGGGACGTCGTCCGTATTCCTTTTGGGTCAGCAGCCGATCAGGCTGAAGCGGAAGCGGCGCGGACCGGTCTCATAGGCCATCGGCTTGCGCGTATCGTCCAATTCCAGCGCCGAGAGGATCAACTGGCAGAACAGCCGCCCGCCGCTGACGCGGTGCGTCAGCAAGCCGAGCAGGCAGGCCGCCGACCGATCGACGTCGACCCGGATTCGCGTAGCGTCGTCGCCGATCTCGGCCCAGCCTTCGGTCATGCCGAGACCTTGCGACGAGGACACCAGGAACGACACCGGCGCGCCATGCTCGACCGTCTGGCCTGCGAGGTCGAAACGTTCTGCCGCATGGCCGCCATTGTGGGTGGTCAGGAACAGGCGCGAAAGATCGAACGCCTCGCCCAGAAGTGTGACATGGCCGAGGCGCAGGCTGCCCTTGCCCCAATCGGACCAATGGAAAGTCAGCTCGAAATCGATGCGCGGCGCGCCGGCCGCGAAGCGCAGGGTCTTCTCGATGGTGCCTTTCGGCGTGTCGATCCGGCCCGACACGATCACGTCGCCATCGTCCGCGGTCTGCATGCGCGTGGCGGCCCAATCGAGGTCGGTCGCCTTATGTTCGCCCGGCGCCTCGAAGACGCAGTCGCCCGTATACCAATCGGCCTGAAGCGCAATATCGTCGAAATGCCCGTGCGGTACGCCGCCGAGCGATGCCACGGCATGGCCGGCGAAATGGACGCTGTCAAGCGCCAGGCCGCGGCGGCGATCGAGACGCGCCGTCACCTGTCCGGTTTCGATCGCGATAAACCGGTCTTCGACCGTCACGCCTTCCGGCGCGGCCAGCGCCGGCGCCGCCGGCACGGCCCAGCGCGTCTCGGCCTCGCGCAGCCTCGCGCAAAAATTCGTCCAGCGCGTCTCGGTGATATGGGTGCGGAAATCGCTGGACCACAGATAGCAGAGCTCTTTCCAGGCGTCTTCGCCGGCTCCGTCCAGCCCGCGATAGATGCGCTGGCACGCGGCGTTGACGCCCAGATCGTCGCGACCGGTGACTGACCAGCGCGCCACATTGTATTTGCGCTGCTTCTTCACCGGGATCGGGCTCGCCGCCGTCTCCAGCCGCAGGCTTTGTCCGGCATTTGCCGTGTCGCGCAGCGCAAGCACTTCGGACGGCGAGACCAGCGCGAATTCGCCCGTCAGCCGCGCGAAGGCTTCTTCCATCCGTGCCCATTCGCTCTCGCCGGTCAGCTTCTCTTCCGTCTTGTAGCGACCGGGACGAAAGTCGAAGATCTCGGCGTCGCTGGCATAGACGCAAAGGGCGCGCCGACCCGTCGCCTGCCGTCCGCGGATATAGTCCAGATAGGTCTCGATGCCGATGTCGCGGTGCACGACGCGCTGCATCTTCTGGAACGCCACGGTGCTGGTCCACACGAGCCCGATGGAGCGTCCGTCGGCGCCCAGTGCGCGCTGCGGCAGGTAACGCGTTTCGGCCGGCCACTCGGGATGCGCGGTGCCCGGGTTGTCCCAATCCATCGCCAGCGCGGCATAACCGGCATCGAGATAGAGCCCGACAAGGCCGGCGGAATAGGCCTGTTCATTGACCAGCGCCAGCGTCGGCCGCGTCCCCAGCAAGTCCTCATAGACGCCATTGCCGATGCGCAGATTGGCCTCGGTGACGCGCGCCGGCACCAGCGGCCCGATCATCTGCGAATAGCCGGAGCCGATCAATTCGACGCGCCCGCCAGCGATCAGCGCGCGTGCACGCCCGATCCATTCCGGATCGCGCTTGGCGATCTCTTCGAGCGTGTAGCCTGTCGCCTCGATGCCGATGGGTCCGAACCGCTCGGCCAGGCGCAGCAGCGGCCAGTAGCAGCGCGCGATGACATCGTCGCGCTGCTCCTCCTCGATGGAGGAGAAGGCGAGATTGAGATGAAACAGCGCGAACAGCTGAAGCGTGCCCGCGGCGGCCGCCAGCTCGCGTCTTTGCAGAGGGGCGTTCATGCGGTCACGATCTTCAGACAGGCGAGCGCATCATTCGCCGCCGCCAGTGCTGCTTCGCGCGACGGCCCGACCGTCAGCACCATCGCCGCCGAGGGGCGCTTGTCGCCGGCATCGGGAATGACGTCGCCCGGCTTGGCGGTCACGATCACATCGGCGACGCCGGCGATCCGGCGCGCCTCCTCGGCGCCCTCGATCGCGACCACGCGCCCCGCTTTGGGAAAGGCATAGCGCTGGACGACGGGCGTGAAATGCTTGGGCTCGAGGTCGTCCGGCGAAACCGCCTCGCCAAGCGCGATCCGGATCGCCGCGCCGACGAAGTCGACGCCGGTATTGAGCGGGATCTCACGCGTGCAGAAGAACCCGCCCGAAAGCCGCGCCGCCAGCTCGATGACACAGGGCTCGCCCTTGTGCACCACGATGTCGCCCTTGACGGTGCCGTTCGTGATGCCGAGTGCCGCGGCAGCGCGCGCCACGACATCCTTGACCTTCTGCTGGATGTCCGCGGGCAGACGGCTCGGAAGATCTCCGCCGTTCTCGATGAAGAACGGTGCGTAGCGTTCGAGATATTCGTAATTGCGGTCCGAGAAACCCGGCGTGAAGCAGCGGCCGTCGACGATCACGGATTCGGTGGAAACCTGGGGGCCGTCTAGATATTGCTCCACCATCACGCGCTCGCTGGGCGAATGCGACCGGGCGAACAGGAAGGCCTTGTCGAGATCGGCGACCTGCGCCACGCGCTGCACGCCGCGGCTGCCGCGCGAATCCACCGGCTTGATCACCAGGTCGCGGCCGCGTTCGATCGCGACGCGCTGCAAGGCCTGCGGCGTCGGGATTTCGGCGAACCACGGCACCGGAACGCCGCAGTCCGCGAAGCGCCGCTTCATCGCGAGCTTGTCGCAGGCGAGTTCCGCACTGGCGAGCGAGATGCCGGGAAGGCGCAAGCGCTGCGCCACCGTCGCGGCGGTGACCGGCGCGTCGGCGGCGACGCAGATCACGCCGTCGATCTTGCGGATCTTGCGGCTATAGCGTTCGGCAGCGGCCGCCGTCTCGGTCGGGCCGTAGACATCCGCGATCAGACAGGAATCGGCGAAAGCAAAGCCCGGCGCCTGCGGGTCGCGGTCGGAGACCACGACGGTGTGTCCCATTTCCTTGGCGCGTCTGGCGGCGTCGGCCGCCTCGATCCCGCCGGACACGATGAGGAGCGTCTTGCCGCTGGAAGCCATCAGAAATATAGCCCGCCATTGACGTTGATGGTCTGCGCCGTGATGTAGGACGACGCCTCGCTCGCCAGAAACACGACGGCGTCGGCGACCTCTTCGGTGCGGCCCAGCCGCTTGAGGATGATGCCCTCCGCCGCCTTCTGCACGCTCGCCGCTTGAAGCCCGGCATTGCCCATGTCGGAGGCGATCAGACCCGCTGCCACCACGTTGGAGCGCACATGCGACGCCGCGCCGAACCGCGCGATGACCTGCGCCAGCGAGATCAATCCGGCTTTCGACGCGGCGTAGTGCGCCGTGCGCGGCCCGCCATACTGCCCGCTGACCGAGCCGATATGCACGATGGAGCCGCCGCCGGCCTCGCTAAGAAGCGGCAGAAAGACCTGGGCGCAGATGAATGGGCCCTTGAGATTGGTCGCCAGGATCGTGTCCCAGTCGGCGTCCGCGATCCTGTCGAAATCGGTCGGCTTGTTGATGCCGGCATTGTTCACCAGAATGGAGATCTTGCCGAAAGCGCGCGCACCGCGCGCCGCCGCCTCGACGCTGGCGCGATCGGTCACGTCCATCGGCAGCGCCAAGGCGCGGCGTCCAGTCTTGACGATGTCTGCCGCGACGGCGTCGGCCTCGTCGCGCTTCTCGCGATAGGTGAAGACGATGTCCGCGCCGGCATTTGCCAGGCCAAGCGCGATGGCGCGTCCGATCCCGCGGCTGCCGCCGGTGACGACGGCGTTCTTTCCGGCAAGCGAGAACCGACTCATGCGTTGCCCGCCTTCCGTGCCAGCACCGCACGTGCCGCCGCGGCGATGTGCGGCGCGGTCAGGCCGTACAATTCGGCCAGTTCCTCCGGCTCTCCCGAGGCACCGAACACGTCCTTCACGCCGACGAATTCGATGGGTGAGGGCCGTGAACGGGCCAGCGCCTCGGCGACGGCGCTGCCGAGCCCGCCATGGACGTTATGGTCCTCGGCTGTGACGAACGCGCCGGTCTCTTCGGCGCAGCGCACGAGCAGATCGGCGTCGATCGGCTTGATCGTCGCCATGTTCACGACGCGGGCCGAGATATTCTCCTGCGCCAGAAGCTCCGCGGCGTCGAGCGCACGGGCGACTTCCACGCCGCAGGCGACGATGGTGAGGTCGCCGCCGTCGCGCACGATCCGGCCCTTGCCGATCTCGAAGGCGTGGTCGTCGCCGAACAGGCGCCTGGACGCGCTGCGGCCGGTGCGCATATAGACGGGGCCGTCGAATTCCAGGATGGCGCGGGTCGCGAGCGCCATCTCGGTCGGATCGGCCGGCGAGATCACGGTCATGCCGGGAATGGCGCGGAACGCCGCGAGGTCTTCGAGCGCCTGGGCCGAGCCGCCGTCGGGTCCGACGTCGAGCCCGGGATGGCTGGCGACGATCTTGGCGTTGCGCCGCGCATAGGCGAGCGACAGCCGCGCCTGTTCTACGGCGCGCAGGCAGAACACCGCGAAGGTCGTGACTACGGGAATGAACCCGGTCGCGGCCAATCCGCCGGCCGCCGCCATCATGTTCTGCTCGGCGATGCCGAATTGCAGCAGCCGCTCGGGATGGCTCTTGCGGAAGTGATGCACGCCCGTGCCGCCGGCGATGTCGGCGTCGAGCACGACGACTTTGGGAAATTCGTCGGCGAGAGCGGACAGCGCCTTGCCGAACGCCTCGCGCAGGCTGTCGCCGCTGGTGCCGATCAGTGCGGGCGCGTTCCCGTCCTCGTGCAGCGAAGCGGTAGGCCTATTAGTGCCCATCGAGCAGTTCCTTGATCTCGGCGCTCTTGGCGCCCAGCGATTGCAGCGCGTCCTCGGCCTGCTCGCGTGTCAGCTTCACGCTGCCGTGCCAGGCCGCGACGTCTTCCATGTATTTGACGCCCTTGCCCTTGATCGTGTTGGCGATGATCACCGAAGGGCGGCCCTGGGTGATGCCGGCGCGGCGGAAGGTCGACAGGATCTCGTGGATGTCGTGGCCGTCGATCTCGGCGATCGCCCAGTCGAAGGCGCGCCACTTCGCCGCCAGCGGCTCCAGCCGCATGATCGCCGAGTTACGGTTGTCGCTCTGCAGCTTGTTGTAGTCGATGATGACGCAAAGATTGTCCAGGCAATGATGCGCCGCGCACATCGCGGCCTCCCACACCTCGCCCTCCTGCAACTCGCCGTCGCCGAGCAGGGCGTAGACCCGCGCCGAACTGTTCTTCAGCTTCAGCCCCATCGCCATGCCGAGCGCAACTGAGAACCCCTGGCCCAGCGAACCCGTGCTGGTCTCGACCCAGGGCAGGTCGAGCACATGCGGATGGCCCTGGAACGGGCTTCCCAGCTTGCGCAGATTGAGCGCCGCTTTGGCGTCGCAGAAGCCGTATTGCGCTCCGGCCGCGTACAACGCCGGCGCGGCATGGCCCTTGGAGAGCACGAAGCGGTCGCGCTCGAGATCGTCAACGGCGTTGGGCCAGAAGTTCAGCTCAGCGCCGAACAGGCAGGCCAAAATGTCGGCACAAGATAGTGCGCCGCCCGGATGGCCCGAGCCCGCGTGATAGATCGACGCGATGGTATGCCGGCGCACGAAGGCGGCGGCCTTCGCAAGCTGGTCCTCCAGATCCTGCGCCGCGGTGCGCGGCGCCTCTTCGGTGATGGACCTGAGGGTCAAGGCCATGGGAGCTCCTATGCCGCGGCGCGCGCCCGACTCATCAGGTCGGTATAGAGGATGATCTCGGCGCCCGGCGTCAGCTTGTTGACCTCCTGCGCGATCTCGCTCGCGAAGTCGCGGCTCATCACCACCACGACGCCGGGCTTGGCGGAGGCGAGGCCTTCGGGTCCGGTCAGGGCGCAACCATGGCGTTCGCCGACATGGGCCTTCAGATGCTTGTCGACCAGCACGGCGAGCGAGCTTGCGTCGAACTTGCCATGGGTCACCAGGCTGTCGAACAACCGGCCCGCGCCCCACATCGCGACGCGCCGCGGCGCCAGGCTCAGCAATTCGGTCGCCGCCGCCGTCAGCGCGGCGAGATTGCGCGCGCGGCCCGCGACATAGGTCGCGATCAAATCGCGCGCTCGGCTGACCTCGCCGAGATTGATGCCGGCGTTGGACGGCGTCTTGCCGTTCTTTTTGGCGACGAAGAACAGGTTGCTGCGGTCCTTGGCGTCGGGCCGCTCCAGAATCGTAAAGCCAGAAGCTTCGAGCATCCGCGTCAACGTCGTTTCCGAGAAATGATAGAGATGCTTGTCGATGAACCATTCTTCGACGATGTCGTCGCTGGCAAGAAGAGCGGTGTTTGGCGCGTCCAGCACCAATATGCCGGCGTCCTTCAAGATGCGGTGGTGATCGGCGAGCGTGGCGGCCGGATGGACCAGGTGCTCGATCGTGTGGCAGGAATGGATGGCGTCGAACCGGCCCGTCTCCAGCGCGACGTTCTCGATGCGCTCGCGGATCAGATGGGTGTGCGGAAGTCCGGCGCAGTTCGCGGCCACCCGTTCGTCGGGCTCGACGGCAACGAGATGTGCGTCTGGTGCGGCGTCCAGGAAGGCGCGGGCGAAACTGCCGCGGTTCGATCCCACATCGAGCAATGTGAATTCGGTTGCGAAGTCGCGATGCCGGCGCAGCGCCTCGATCGCGATCTGGGTGCGGAAACCCTTGCCATAGCGGACATTGCCCCAATCGGCGCCGCCGGAGACCGCTGCCGGCGCGCGCGCGGCGCGGTCGATGCGCGGCAGGCTCTGCAGCAGCCCGCAGACCGTGCACAGATAGACGGTCAGTCCGCGCATCGATTTTTCCGGCTTGTAGATCGGCTCGAGCGCCGCGCGTTGGCAGATCTCGCAGAGGTCGCTCATGGAATGGCCCGATGAAATAGTCCGGTAACCATCATCGGCGCTTCTTGGTTAATAATTCATCACGTACTCGGCACGTTTTGCATAGCCGAGGCGCTCCATCATACCGCCCGCGATGGCGTCGAAACGGGCCCGCTCGGCGGGCTCCAGCAGCCGGTCTTCCGGCCGGTTCACATTGTGCGGCCGGGCGAAGGCCGCGAAGGCGGCATCCGAGAAGGGCAGGTCGAGAAAATCGTACACCTGCTCTACCGCACCGGGGTCGTCGTGCAGATCTTCCAGACGCACGAACATCTGCCGCCCGGCCGGCAGACGCGCGAACTCGTTCAGGATGACCCGGTTGATCTCCGCCCAATGCCAGCAGATGCGCTCGAACTGGTTGAAGCAGCGGAAACCCCGAGACGTCGGATCGGCCTTGCGTGGCACCGGCCACCAATATTTCTTCTCGGGCGGCGGCGCCGGAGCATGGGCGGGGTTGTCGTAGTGGGCCTGAAGGATGCGGGTGGAACGGTCGTCGTAGCATTCATCGCCGAGCTTGCGGAAATAGGACCCGGCGACCTTGCGGCCGTCGCGCACCAGGTGGACGAATTTGGCCGAAGGCAGCGCCTTCGCCAGGTCCGGAATGAGCCAGGACAGCTTGTTGGACGAATCGCCCCAATGCCGGGCCTCGCTGTAGCCGACCGCCGCGACATGCGTTTCGCCCAGTATTTTCAGCGCTTCCGTATCATCGACGAGGCTAAGATAGCGCCGCACCGCGAGCGGCTGGGTGATCTGCACCATGTATTCGTGATGCATCTCGACACCCGGCTCGGCCGACAGCGCCTTGTGCAGCATCGCCGTGCCGGAGCGTCCGCTCGACACGACGAAGAAGGGCTGCGTCACGTCGCTCAAGACTTGACCGCGATCACGACTGCTTCGCGGCCGATGCCGGCCTCGGCCAGCGCGCGATAGAGGCCGCGCCGCGTTTCCTTCAGGCCGGCGGCATCCAGCGCAAGGTCGAATTTCTTGCGCTTGTTGTGGCAGGCGCGGCCCAGCGCCGGATCGGCGCGATAGTTGTCGCCCATCAAAAGGAACGCCTCCATCGGAAAGCTCGTCGTCTTCTCCGCGATATCGAAGCCGAGGCGTTCGAGCAGGTTCGCCAAAGTCGCGAAGTCGAAATAGTTCAGGTGGTGCGGCGGCGCGATCCACCAGTCCCCGGTCGCGGCCGTCGCGGCGGCGGCGATCTGGAGCGGCGAGAAATCGTTCGGCACGGTGACGCAAAGCGCGCCGCCCGGCTCCAGAATATCCCGCGCCGCGATCAGGACGGCGATCGGATCGGGCACGTGCTCCAGCACGTTGTTCAGGCTGATGGCGTCGAACCGGCCGAGCCAGGATGCGGTCTCCGGGCCGAAGAAGCCCTCGATGATCTCCAGGCCCAGGCCGCGCGCATGCGCTGCCGCCTGGCGGGACGGCTCGATTCCGACCGTCTGCCAGCCTCGATTCTTCGCGGTTTGCAGGAAGAAGCCCGGTCCCGACCCGACATCCAGAAGCCGCCGCCGTCCCGGTCCCAGGATGCGTTCCAGGCTTTCCAGCCGATCCTGCTGGGCGAGTTCGCCCCATTGCTGGTCCTCGCCGGCATGGGCAAGGAAGGCGGGCTTTTCGTCGCTGTAGTATGTCTCGCGGTATTCGCGTTCCAGGTCGGCCGCGCACGGCAACGGCACGGCATGGCGGAACCCGCACATCTCGCAATGGATGATGTCGAAGCCGGCCTTGCGCGCGACGCGCGGCCCTTCATGGTCTGCCCATGCGATGCTGATTTGCGCGACTTCTGCGCCCATGGCGGCCCCTCGTTAACGCTCTTTTAGCCATGACCGATTTAAAAACGGTTAAGACACATTCAGATGGCCGACGCATGACCGCCCCGCCGATTTTCATCGCCGAAGCCTCCAGCAACCACGATCGCGATCTGGGCCGGGCGCTCGCCTTCGTCGACGCGGCGGCGGATGCGGGCTGCGACGCGGTGAAATTCCAGCTCTTCAAGATCGACCGGATGTTCGCCCCCGAAATTCTGGCGCGCAGCGAAAAGCACCGGGCGCGTCGGCAATGGGAGCTGCCGCAGGCCCATCTGGCGCCCCTGGCGGAGCGCTGCCTGGCGCGCGGCATCCAGTTCTCCTGCACGCCCTTCTATCTCGAAGCGGTCGAGGAACTGCGGCCTTTCGTGTCTTTCTACAAGGTCGCGTCTTATGAGCTGCTCGTGACGCCGCTCCTCGAAGCCTGCGCCAGGACGGGCAAGCCCGTCGTCCTGTCGACCGGTATGGCGACGATGGAGGAGATCGCCGCCGCCGCGAATACGCTGAAGCGCGCCGGCGCTGCCGAGATCACGCTCCTGCACTGCGTCTCGGCCTATCCGACGCCGGCCGCCGAGGCCAATCTCGCCGCGATCGCCGCGATTCGCGACGCCACCGGCTGCAAGGTCGGCTGGTCCGACCACACCCGCCGTCCCGCCGTGATCGAGCGCGCCGTGCACCACTGGAACGCGGCGGCGGTCGAATTCCATCTCGACCTCGACGGCGAGGGCGCCGAATACGCCGCCGGCCATTGCTGGCTGCCGGGCGAGATCGCGCCCGTCATCGCCCGCATCCGCGAATCGATGATCGCCGACGGCGAGGGCTTCAAGGGCCCGCAGCCCTCGGAGCTGGCCGACCGCGATTGGCGCGCCGATCCGTCCGACGGCATGCGTCCGCTGCGCCGCATTCGCGCCGAGTGGAAAGGCGCCGCGTGAGCGAGCATCTGCGGATCGTCGCCATTATCCAGGCGCGCATGGGTTCGACGCGCCTTCCCGGCAAGGTGCTGCGCCCCATCGCGGGCCGTCCGCTGCTCTGGCACATCGTCCATCGCCTCAAGAAATCGCATCTGATCGAGGACGTCGCCGTTGCCACGACGACGAATGCCGCGGACGATGCCATCGTCGAATTCGGCCGGGAAAACGGCATCGCCGTGATCCGCGGCCCGGAAGACGACGTGTTGGCGCGCTTCGCCCTCGCCGCCGAAGCGACCGACGCGGACATCGTGGTCCGCGTCTCCTCCGACGCGCCCTTCATCGATTCGGGTTTCATCGACCACCTCCTGACCGCGATGATCGCGCAGGGCGGCGACTACGTCCTGATGGAGGACGGCGCCCACACAGCGCATGAGGGCGTCGATCCCTTCACCCGCCGCGGTCTCGACAAGCTTATGATGGACGCACGGGACGACGCCGTCGCGCGCGAGCATGTCACGGGCTATTTCAAGCTGCGTCCCGATTTCGTGCCCATTGCCCGCGCGCCCGCCTATCCAGAACTCGCCCGCGAAGGCGGCCGGCTCACGATCGACACGCCCGACGATCTCGCATTCATCGAAGCTGTACATGCCCGCCTGGCGGCCAAGGCGGGCGAGGCCTCTCTCGCCGATATTCTATTGCTGCTCGAGCGCGAGCCTTCGCTTCGCCGCATCAACGCGCATGTCCAGCAGAAGCGGATCGCGGCGCAGGGCGGCCTCGCGCTCATCCGCTGCGACGGCGGCGGCAAGTTCGGCTATGGCCATGTCAAGCGCATGGTGGCGCTGGCGCGCGCGCTGCGCGACCGCGAAGGCGTCGGCGCCATATTCGCGCTGAACGGTACGGAGGATGCGTGTGAACCGGTCCGACGCGCCGGCTTCGCCGTGACGACCGGAGAAACGCTCGACTCCCTTGTGGACAAGCACGCACCCGATCTCCTGCTGCTCGATTGCCGCGACGGACCGGATCGCGCGGAAGTCACAGCGCTGGCCTCGCGCGTCGCGTTGACCGCGCTGGTTGATGACGGTTCGGACCGCCGGCTCGCCTGCGATCTGGCGTATTATCCGCCCGTGCCACAGGCCGCGGCGCTGGATTGGAGCGGCTCGCATTGCAACCCGCGCGTCGGCTGGGAATGGTCGTTGCTGGGCTCCAGCCAGACCGCGATGCCGCTGCGAAAGGTCTCCGGCCGGCCAGTGCTGCTCGTCACCATGGGCGGCAGCGACCCGCTCGGGCTGACGCTGCGCAGCGCCCGCGCGCTCGCCAAGCTCGATCCCGCGTTCCGCGCCCGCTTCGTCATCGGCCCCGGCATGGTCGACCGCGCGGCAATTGCGCGCCAGATCGTGGGACTCAACCGCAATTTCGAGACGATCGAGGGCGCCGACGACCTCGCGACCGAATTCGCCGGCGCCGATCTTGCGCTCGCCGCCTTCGGCGTGACGGCTTATGAACTCGCGGCCGCCGGCGTGCCGGCGCTTTATCTCTGCCTGACCGAAGACCATGCCGCCTCGGCCTCCGCCTTCGAGCACGCCGGCATGGGTGTCTCTCTCGGCGTCGCAGCCGACGTCAAAGACGATGCCGTCGCACGGCATGTGTCGAAGATGCTCGGCGATTCCGGCAAGCTGCGCGAGATGCGCGCGGCGGGACTGATGACCATCGACGGCAGCGGCGCGGCGCGCATTGCGACCGACCTGGCGCAGGCGCTCGAAGCCAGCCGCAGGACGCGCCTGTCTACAGCGTCGCGTTGATCCGCTCCAAAGTGCGTTCGAACGCACTGGTCCAGTCGCCGCGCGACGCCGGCATCATCAGTTCGCAAGCCGGTGCAAAGGGTTCGCGCGGCTGGCCGAGCGCGGTCCAGCTCGTGTCGTAGAGAATCTTATACGTGTCCACGCCGGTGCCCGCCGCCAGCCACGATACCGCGGTCGGCGCCGAAACGACGGCGTCGAGCGACGCCAGCAAGGCCGAGGTCCGATCGAGGTCGTTCTTCTGGTCAAGACCTTCCAGCACGACAATCGGCCGTCCGCTCATGTCCGCCAGGGCCTCGATCTCGTCGGTGCCGGCGTCGTATTGCACGCTGACCACCGTTCCCGGCAGTTTCGCGATGAACCCCGCCCAGGCCTCGCGTGGCGCATATTGCAGCGCGCGGTGGCCCGCGACATTGCCGCTCCGCCAGCACACCCCGATATGCGGCCCCGGACCGACGCTCGCGAGAATGCCGCCGAACTGGGCCAGCGTCAGCGGATCGGGCCTCAGGAACGCATTGTCCTTTGGAAAATCCTCGGTGCTGCCGCGCAGCACTTTGGCGATGCTCCCCATCTCGATGAAGGCGTTCGCGCCGCCGGCCTGCTTCAGCCAGCCATAGCGCGACCGCGTGATCCCGCCGCGCGTCTCCACGTCCCAGGCATGCACCGTCACGCCCGGAAAGGATCGTGCGAACAGATCGGCCAGCCGCGGCTCGCATTCGAGCAGGATCGCGCCGCCGTCACGCGCCGCGCGCTCGGCAAGGTCGGGGATCATGCTCGCGAACATGATCTGGTCGCCGACGCCCTGTTCGGCGGTCACCAGAAGCCGCGTACGCTTCAGTCCGCCGCCGCTCCAGCGCGTCAGTTTGTGATCCGGCACCGGCGCCTTGCCCGGTATTTTCAGCCGCGCGGCGTAGTCGCGCCAGCCCTCTTTCACATTGCCCCTGAGCAGGTGAAGGATGGCGCGGTTCAGCCGGGCCTGTGCGTTGTCCGGCTCGCGCGCGATGGCCCGCCCGTAAAGCGCCAGCGCGGCGTCGACATCGCCGTCGTCGGTCAAGATATCCGCCAGGTTGACGAGCGCCGGCGCGTAATCCGGCCTGAGCGCCAGGGCCTCGCGATAGTGCTCAGAAGCTCGCGTGAAGTCGCCCATTTCGCGATAGGCCGAGCCCAGCGTCAGCCACAGCTCCGGCGCCTCGGGTGTCCGTGCCAGCGCCGGCGCCAGCAGGGCCTCGGCGGCGGCCAACTGCCCTTGCGCCCGCAACAGATTGGCCAAGCAGACAAGCGCCTCGAGACGCGCCGGCTCCTGTGCCAGCACGCGGCGGAAGAATTCCTCGGCTGGCTTGGCCAGTCCCAGCGCTCGCGCCGTATTGCCGAGCGCGAACAGCACGCGGGAATCGTCCGGTCTTGCTGCCAGGGCACGTTCGAACTGTTCGATGGCCTCGCCGTGGCGGCCTTGGCCGGATAGGTGGAGACCGTTTTCGTACGGATCGGCGGGCAGGGGGGCGTGCATGGCGTGAACTCTCGCGCATCGGCCGTTAAGGCCCGATTAAGCACGTCCGGGCCGCTCTTAGCACGCTTTTAACCCACCCAAAGCGACACTTCTCCGTTGGTCGCAAAGGCTTTTCGCGTGTCGGTCGGTCTCGATCCCAATGTGCTGCTCAGCTTCTATCAGGCGAAGCTGATGAACTCCGTGGCGACGCCCACCGCGCAGGCATCCGGTATGACGGCTTCCAGCGCCGCCAGAAGCAACAACGCGACCGCCAACGATGCACCGCCCTGGGAAGCTTCCCAGCCGGACCAGAACGCGATGGACGCCAAGGTTCTCGCGACGACGAACTTCCTCGACACCAGCAATGTGCCTCTGAGCGCCTCGACCAAGGCCGACCAGAAGACCGAGCAGGACAACCAGAAACTCTTCTCGCTCTACACCGCGGTCAATACGCTCGCCTATATCGCCAAGATGGGCCAGCGCGACGGCATGACCTCGGGCCAGCTCGCGGGACTGAACACACGCTTCCAGGCCGGCCTCAAGCAGGTCGAGGATTTCATCTCGAAATCGACCTTCAACAATTTCTCGCTGCAGGCGGCGGCGCCGTCGGCTTCGGTGACGTCGACCGTCGTCGTGCCATTCGGGTCGTTCGACTATCAGACCAAGACGCTGGTCAACAACGCCAATCTCGGCAACGCCCTGCCGGGCTTGTCGCCGTCCGACAGTTTCACCATCGCCATCAAAAAGGGCAGCACGACGACCAATGTCGCGATCGACCTGTCGCAGGTCCAAGGACCGCTGACGCTCGACAACGTGGTCTCTTACGTGAACCAGCAGCTTTCCGCCGGCGGATTCGCCACGCGCTTCCAGAAGGTCCTGACCGCCGGAACCGTGCTCGATCCGACCAAGGCGACGTACGGCCTTCAAGTGTCGCCAGGCGGCGTCGAGACCGTGAGCCTCTCATCGGCCGATGCGGCGCCGTCGCTCTATCTTGCCGGCTCGTCCGGCCAAGCCACCGCGACGACCACGGCCACGACGACCGGCGGGACCACAACCACATCCTCGCAGGCCGCGGATCAGCAGGGGCGCCTGATCAAGCTCTCCGATCTCGATAGCACCGCGCCGACCAGCACAGTCAGCGTCACTGCCGCGCCGACCAGCGGCACGACGACCGCAGCGTCAACTGTCGTGGATTCGAGCGGCAACGTCTATGTGCTCGGCAACGCCACCGGTGATTTCGGCAACCAGGTCAACCAGGGCGACCAGGACGCCTATCTCACCAAATACGACTCCGCCGGCAATGTGTTGTGGACCCGCCTGCTCGGCAGCGCCGGCACGGCGACCGGCACTTCGCTGGCGCTCAATCCGACGGGTGGCGTTGTCGTCACCGGCTCGACCACCGCCGATCTCTCGCCGACCTCGGTCGCGAACGGCAACACCGATTCCTTCGTCGCGAAATACGACGCCAACGGCAACCAGACCTGGATTACGCAAATCCAGACCCTGATCAACAATCAGGCGAACACCGTCAGCGTTGACGCCGGCGGCAACGTCTATATCGGCGGCGCGGTCGGCGGCTATACCGCCAATGTCGGCGGCAAGGCGGTCACGATGCAAGGCGGCGTGATCGGCAGCGGGCAGACCGCATTGGGCGGCGGCGACGCCTATCTGGCCAAGTTCGATTCCAAGGGCAAATTGATTTCCGAAAGCCAGTTCGGCACCTCGGCCGCCGATACGGTCGCCGCGACGGCGACGGGCAGCGACGGCAGCCTGTATGTCGCCAGCGTGCAGAACGGCCATGCCGTGGTGGCGAAGTATGCCGGCGGCGACATCACCGTGCCGCCGACCTGGACGCAGGATCTTGGTGATCTTCAGAATGGCGGCGCCATCGGCGGCCTCACCGTCTCCGGCAACCAGGTTTATGTCTCGGGCACGACACAGAACGCGAACCTGACCGCGAGCGGCGCCGCGACGGTCGCCAACGCCTCCTCGGGCGGCAGCGACGCCTTCGTCTTCGCCCTGACCGATCAGGGCACGACCGCGGCGGCGAATTTCGTCTCCTATGTCGGCACGGCCGGGCAGGAGAAGGGCGGCGCGGTGACGGTCGGCGGCGACGGCACGATCTATTTGACCGGTTCGACCACCGGCACTTTCGCGGGGCAGAACCGCAACATCGCCAATGTCAGCAACAGCTTCGCGACCGCGCTGTCGGCGACGGGCGCGATCACCTGGACCAAGCAATATGCCGGCCTCGACGGCATTTCGTCCGGTGCCGGCATCGCGATCGACCCGAGCGGGTCGAGCGTACTGGACGCGCTCGGCTTGCCGCGCGGCACCGTCAATCCGAACCAGTCGGTCGATCTGACGGCGCAGACGACGCTGCGCGCCGGCGATACGTTCAAAATCCAGATACAAGGCGTGGGGGCGCGTACCGCCACCGTGACCATCGACAAGGGCGAGACGCTCCAGTCGCTCGCCACCAAGATCAATATCCAGCTCCAGACCTATGGCAAGGCCTCGGTCAACTATACCGGCGGCGCGGAAGGCCTGAAGATCGAGGCCAATCCCGGCCAGACCGTCACGCTTGTCTCCGGCCCGGCACAGTTCGACGCGCTGGCGCGCCTCGGCATCGCGGCCGGCACGCTAAGCGCGCCGGCGGCGAAAGGGTCGTCCGGCACGCCGTCTCCGGCCTCGACCTCGAATACGCAGGCTTTCGGCCTGGGCCTCGGCACCAGCTTCGACCTGTCGACCAAGACCGGCGCCGACCTGGCGCGCTCGGCGCTGCTCGGCGTGCTGTCGAAGATCCAGAGCGCCTATCAGACGACGAATGCGCCGCCCGCGCCGGCCGCTGCACCGGGCAACACCTCCGGCACCGCGCCGGCCTACATGACATCCCAGCTGTCGAGCTACACGCTCGCGCTGAACATGCTGGGCGGGTCGAGCGCGGCATCGATACCCGGGCTTACGGCATAATTTCCGATCGAATACTGCAAGCCGGCCCTGTCATGCCCGCCTTCGCGGGCAGCTTAAACGACGCTGTTGTAGACCATCGCCTGCGCCGGCTTGCCATAGGCGGCGGCTCGCGGGTTGTAGGTGCGGGTCGGGGCGGCGCGGCGGTCGACTTCGGCGGCGATCGCCTTGATCATGCCTTCGCTGGCATTGCGCACGCGCGTCAGCATGCGGGCATGGAGCTGCAGCGTCTCGCGGAATTTCGCCGTTACCTCGGTGAAGCGGCCGCGAAGCGGCGCCGGCGCGGCCTTGACCGTATTCGGCGAAAAGCCGTGCGCCTCGCGGCTGTAGAGCGCCGACAGGCGCTGGATTTCCGGATCCGTTGTGCGCATCGCCTGCGGCTTGCCGTCCTTCAGCGCCGCGATATCGGCCTCGATCGCCTCGATCAGACGCTCGGCGAGTTTGACCAGCCGCTCGATCTTGTCGCTGTCCGGGTTCAATGCGAGGTCTCCTGGGTCTTCAGCAATTCGCGCTGGATCGCGTCGGACAGGCCGAAACCGCCCTGTGCCGCCATCTGCTTGCCGTACTCGTCCATCAGCAGGGAGCGGAACATCGACTCGCCCTGGCCGCCGCCGAACGGGCCGTCGGTGGAGATGCCGTTGAACATCTCGCCGACGAATTGGGTGATGAACACGCTTTCGAACTGCTCGGCCGCCTTCTTCGCCGCGGCCGGATCGGCGGCGCGCGGTGCGGTGGGGATGCCCGGCTGCAGCGAGGTCAGCGCCGCGCTGGTGTCGAGGCCGCCGGTCATCCGATCACCTGGATGTCGGCCTGGAGCGCGCCGGCCGCCTTGATTGCCTGCAGGATGGAGATGATGTCGCGCGGCCCGACGCCCAGCGCGTTCAGCCCGTCGACGAGGCTCTGCAGCGAGACACCCTCGTGCAGCACCGCCATCCGGTTGCCCTTGCTGTCGTCGATGTTGATCTGGGTGCGTGGCACGGTCGTGGTGGTGCCGGTGTTGGAGAACGGCTCGGGCTGGCTCACCTGCGGCGTCTCGGTGACGCGGATGGTGAGGTTGCCCTGGGCGATGGCGACGGTGGAGATGCGCACATCGGCGCCCATCACGATCACGCCGGACTGCTCGTCGATCACCACGCGCGCGGCCTCGTCGGGATCGACCTTGACCTGTTCGAGGTCGGTCAGGACGCCCATCACGCCGTGCGGATAGCCGTCCGGCACGGTCACGCGCACGGTCGACGGGTCGGTCGCTTCCGCGACGCCGCCGCCCATATAGGCGTTGACCGCGCTCGCGATGCGCGTGGCGGTCGTCAGGTCGGGATTGCGCAGCGACAGGCGCAGGGAGTGCTGGGCGCCGAGGTTGAAGGTGATCTCGCGCTCGACGATGGCGCCGTTGGAGATGCGGCCCGCCGTCGGCACGCCGCGGGTGACGCTGGCGGCGTCGCCGCTGGCGGTGAAGCCGCCGATCGCGACCGGGCCCTGGCCCAGCGCGTAGATCTGCCCGTCGGCGCCGAACAGGCTGGTGACGAGCAAGGTGCCGCCCTGCAGGCTCTTGGCGTCGCCGAGGGCGCTGACCGACACGTCGATGCGGGTGCCCTGGGCCGCGAAGGGGGGCAGGTTCGCCGTCACCATCACGGCGGCGACGTTCTTGGTCTGCATCGTGGTGCCGCGGGTGTTGACGCCCATGCGCTCCAGCATGGTCTGCAGGCTCTGCTGGGTGAAGGGCGCGTTCTTGAGGCTGTCGCCGGAGCCGTTGAGGCCGACCACCAGACCGTAGCCGACCAGCATGTTGTCGCGGATGCCTTCGACCTCGACCAGGTCCTTGACCCGGCTGAAGGCGAGCACCGGCGCGGGCGCGGCGGCCAGGGCGGCCCCCAGAATGAGGCAGGCCAGTCGTATATAGAGTGCGCGGCGCATGAGCTTGTTCTGCTCTCTGACACTATTCCGCGTCGCTCCTTGCCAGCTTCGTGCCGCGGGTTTCCGATAAAATATCTCTTTAATATCAATGCCTTGATTATGACGCGGGTAGGCAGCTCACGCCGCCCGGCAGGAATTTCCGGGCCATTCGATCGCAAAAAGATCGTTCCAATCGCCGAATCTTACGCTAAGGGCCTGACTCTTATTGGAAATACGGAAGGATAGCCCACCGCAGGCGGCTCGAAGCGCCGCCATGCCAGAAATGTTTCTTAAAGTCCGGCGTTCAAGGTCTCGGCGCGATCAAGTTTTGTGTCGCGGCCGGCCGAGCCCCGCAATCGCGCGCATGGACAGGGCGGCGGGCCGTTTCTATTTTCGATTCACACGCTTACACCCGGACCCGCATGTCATCCGCCGCTCTTCCCAAGTCCCGCCCGCGTCCCGCGGTGCTGTGCATCCTCGACGGCTGGGGCTGGCGGCCCGATCCGACCGACAACGCCATCGCGGAAGCCAAGACGCCGAACTACACCCGCATGCTGGCGGACAGCCCGCATGCGCTGCTGGCGACCTCGGGCCATGCCGTCGGCCTGCCGGCCGGCCAGATGGGCAATTCGGAAGTCGGTCACATGAACATCGGCGCCGGCCGGGTCGTGAGCCAGGACCTGCCGCGCATCGACCTCGCCATCGAGGACGGCAGCTTCGCGCAGCGCCCCGCGCTGCTCGACGTCATCGCCAGGACCAAGGCGAGCGAGGGCGCGATCCATGTGATGGGCCTGCTGTCGCCCGGCGGCGTGCACAGCCATCAGGGCCACATCGCGGCGCTGGTGCGCGTGCTGTCGGGCGCCGGCGTGCCGGTCTTCGTGCATGCCTTCCTCGACGGGCGCGACGTGCCGCCCAAGAGCGCGCTGGGATTCCTCAAGACCTTCGCCGATGCCGTCGCCGGTCTCGCCGGCGTGCGCCTTGCGACGGTGTCCGGCCGCTATTACGCGATGGACCGCGACAAGCGCTGGGACCGCGTGATCAAGGCCTATGACGCGATGGTCGATGCGAAGGGACCGAAATTCCCCGATGCCTATAGCGCCGTCGAGGAGTCGTACAAAGAGGGCGTCACCGACGAGTTCGTCCTGCCTTGCGCGATCGGCGACTATGCCGGCATGGCGGATGGCGATTCGCTGATCTTCGCGAATTTCCGCGCCGACCGGGCGCGGGAGATTTCGTTGGCGCTGCTCGATGCGGGCTTCGCGGGGTTCGCGCGCCGCCGCGTCGTCCGGTTCTCGGCCGCCGCCGGCATGACGGAATATTCCGACGACCTCAACACGCTGATGACCCAGCTTTTCCCCGCCGAAAACATCATCGGCACGCTGGGGGAGATCGTCTCGGACCGCGGCCTGAAGCAATTGCGGATCGCCGAGACGGAGAAATACGCCCATGTCACCTTCTTCCTGAACGGCGGCCGCGAAACGGTTTTCCCGGGCGAGGACCGCATCCTGGTGCCCAGCCCCAAGGTCGCGACCTACGACCTGAAGCCGGAGATGAGCGCGCCGGAGGTGATCGACAAGCTCGAGGAAGCGATCGCAAGCGGCAAATACGATCTCATCGTCGTCAATTTCGCCAATCCCGACATGGTCGGCCACACCGGCATCATGTCGGCGGCGATCCGCGCGGTCGACGAGATCGACGAATGCCTCGGCCGGCTGCGCGCGGCGGTGGAGAAGGCCGGCGGCGTGCTGCTGGTGACCGCCGATCACGGCAATATCGAGATGATGAAGGACCCGGTGACGCATGAGCCGCACACCGCGCACACCACGCTCGACGTGCCGATCCTGGCGGTGAACGCACCGCCCGGCACGAAGCTCGCCAATGGCCGGCTCGCCGACGTCGCGCCGACCCTGCTCGATCTGATGGGGCTGCCGATGTCGCCGCAGATGACGGGCCATTCGCTGATCGAACGGCAGACGGCGGAGAGCGCCGCCTGATGGAGCATCCCATATTCACCTCCCCCTTGCGGGAAGGTCGAAATTCGCGAAGCGAATTTCGGGTGGGGGTGTTGCTGGGCGCCCAACTTCCCCCCCACCCGAAAAACCGCTTCGCTTCGCTCGCGATTTTTCGACTTCCCCGCAAGGGGGAGGTGAGGCGTGCGCTAAGCATGGCGCTCGCTTGCATGCTGTTCCTGACGGCGGCGAAGAAACCGCCGCATCCGCCGCATCTTCATCCGCGCGCCAAGCCCGGCACCGAACATGTCGCGCCCGCTCGCGTGCCCGCGCCGGTCGTCGCGCCGACGGTCGAGGCGTTGCCCGACCTTTCCCATGCGCTGCCGGCGAAGGTCCTTGGCAAGCTTCCCTCCACCGTCGACCAGTACCGCCAGCTCAAGGGCGATCTCGCCAAGGGCAAGCCGGAAGCCGATGCGGCGAAGGCCCGCCGCGATCGGTTGAAGGCCGAGGCCGAGGCCCTGCGCCATAAGCTGATCGTCACGGCGGCGCGCGTGCAGAGCCTCGAACGCGAGAAAATCGTGCTCGACGCCCAGATCGTGCGGCTCGCGGCCGAGGACAGGAAACTCTCCGCCGGCTTCGTGCACGACCGCGTCGAGGTCGCGCGGTTGCTGGCCGTGATCGAAAGGCTGCAGCACGACACGCCGCCGGCACTGGCGATGCGGCCCGACGACGCGCTGGGGGCTGCGCGCGGCGCGATGCTGATCGGCGCCTCGCTGCCCGACGTCTACGGCAAGGCGGCCGCGCTCGCGCGGCGGATCGAGACCTTGAAGCAGACGCGGGCCGCGCTGGTGCAAAGGCGGGCCGAGGCCCTGAGCAACGCGACCGAGCTGCGCCATGCCCGGGTGGAACTCGATCAACTCCTCGCGATCAAAAGCGCGCAGGCCGCCACGGCCGACGTAACCTATGCCGGGCTTCGCACGAAATTGCAGGCGATCGCGGGTGAAGCCGCCAATCTGGAGGTGCTGTTGGTCAAGGTCGCGGCGCTGCGCGCCGAGCCGGCGCAGCAATCCGTCGTGGTGGTAACCGCCCAGAATGCGGGCGGTCCGGGCGGCCGCGGCTCTCTGCTCCAGCCCGTCGTGGGAACAATGTTGCGGGCGGACGGTTCTGCCAAGGCTCCGGGGGTGACGTTCACGGCCGCACCCGGGGCGCAGGTGGTCGCACCGGCCGATTGCGAGGTGCTTTTCGCGGGTCCTTACCATAAGAACGGCCAAGTCTTGATCCTGGAAGTCACCACTGGCTACGATCTGGTGCTCGCGGGGCTCGATCGCATCGTGGTCAAGCCGGGCGATCAGGTGCTGGCGGGTGAGCCGGTGGGCGTCATGCCCAAAATGGGCCAAGATGGCGAGCTTTACTTCGAACTGCGTCAGAACGGGCGGGCATCCAGCCCCGCGTCCCTTTTGGGATCCGATCTAAGGAAGGCAAGAAGAACATGAACAAGATCGCATTCGTCGGCGCCGGCATCGCCATCGGCTTCGTCGCCGCGCTGGGCATCCTGCCCGCCGCCCACGGCGCCAACGACATGAGCGCCTATCGCCAGCTCGATCTGTTCTCCGACGCGTTCGAGCGGGTGCGCGCCAATTACGTCCGGCCGGTCGAGGACAGCGAGCTGATCAACGCCGCCATCGAAGGCATGGTCTCCAACCTCGATCCGCATTCGAGCTACATGGATGCGAAAGCCTTCGCCGACATGCAGATCCAGACCAAGGGCTCGTTCGGCGGCATCGGCATCGAGGTCACGATGGAGAACGGCCTCGTCAAGATCGTCTCGCCGATCGACAATACGCCAGGCGCCAAGGCCGGCCTGAAGGCGGGCGACTATATCGCCGCGATCAACGGCGCCTCGGTCCAGGGCCTCAACCTCAACGACGCCATCGACAAGATGCGCGGCCCGGCGGGGAGCAAGATCACCCTCACCATCCTGCGCACCACCGACAAGAACGCGCCCAAGAAGCCGTTCGACGTGACGCTGACGCGCGCCGTCGTCGCGGTGGACGAGGTGCGCTGGCACCGCGAGGGCGACATCGGCTATATCCGCATGCCCGGCTTCAACGAGAACACGGCGAGCGGGCTCGAGACCGCGGTGCGCGATCTCAAGCGCCAGGTCGGCCCGGGCCTCAAGGGCTATGTCCTCGACCTGCGCAACAATCCCGGCGGCCTGCTCGACCAGGCGGTGCAGGTGTCCGACGACCTGCTGACCGCGGGCGAAGTGGTCTCGACGCGCGGCCGCCATCCCGACGACACGCAGCGCTACGACGCCCATCCCGGCGACATCACCGACGGCAAGCCGGTCATCGTGCTGATCAATGCCGGCACGGCCTCGGCGTCGGAGATCGTGGCCGGCGCGCTGCAGGACCATCACCGCGCGACGATCCTGGGCATGACCTCGTTCGGCAAGGGCTCGGTGCAGACCATCATCCCGCTCACCGAAGGCGGCGGCGCGCTGCGTCTCACCACGGCGCGCTATTACACGCCGTCCGGCCATTCGATCCAGGCCCAGGGCATCATCCCCGACGTGGCGGTCGCCGCCGGCGACGAGGACGATGTGCCGAAGATCGCCCGTCCGAGCGAGGCGGACCTGCCCGGCCATCTGGCGGGCGAGCCGCTGCCGAAGAAGCCGAACCAGACGGTGATCCGTCCGCCGGCCAATGCGCCCAAGACGGGCGCCGACGGCAAGCCCTACGACTTCCAGCTCAACTACGCGCTGCAGCTTCTGCACGGCAAGGTGGCGGCCATTCCCGCCAGCACCGCCGCGGCGAATTGAAAGGCCGGCCATCGAAAGGTGGTTTTGGGGGGACGATGAAAAGGCTTTTCCTGCTGGCGCTGGGGGTGGCGGGCGGTTTCGGCCTCGCCGTCGCGGCGTCGCATTTCGCCTATGGCGCCATCGGGCCGCACGCGTCGGCGCAGAACCAGATCCTGCGCTTCGGCGAGGCGTTCCAGGCGGTGCGCGACAACTACCTGTCCAAGCCGGCGGACCGCAAGCTGGTCGAAAACGCCATCGGCGGCATGCTGAGCAATCTCGACGCCCATTCGAGCTATTTCGACCGCGACGCCTATGAGGCGATCCAGACCAAGGCGGCGGGCGCCTATGGCGGCATCGGCCTCGTCGTCACCGTCAAGAACGGCGCGGCGCAGGTGGTCGAGCCGATCGACGATACGCCGGCCTCGCGCGCCGGCCTGCGCAAGGACGACGTGCTCGTCGCCATCGACGGCGTGGCGATGAAGGGCCATACGCTGGAGGACGTGTCCTCGCGCATGCGCGGCGCCATCGGTACCCAGGTGGCGCTCTCGGTCGGGCGCGGCGCGGCGGCGCCGTTCGACGTCAAGCTGACGCGCGAGTCGATCGAGGTGGAGCGGCTGACCTTCCGCCGCGAGGGCGATGTCGGCTACATCAAGATCCTCGCCTTCAGCGACCGCACCGATCCCGACCTGCGCATCGCGGTCGCGACGCTGAAGCGCGCGATCGGCCCCTCGCTCAAGGGCTTCGTGATCGACCTGCGCAACAATGGCGGCGGCGTGCTGCAGGCCGCGATCGACGTCTCGGACGATTTCCTCAATGCCGGCGAGATCGTCTCGGTGCGCGGCCGCGGCGCCGGCGCCATCGAACGCTACGACGCCCATTACGGCGACATCGCGGGCGGCAAGCCCGTCGTGCTCCTCATCAACGGCGGCACGGCTTCGGCGTCGGAGATCGTCGCCGGCGCGCTGCAGGACCATCGCCGCGCCGCCGTCTTGGGCACGCTCAGCTTCGGCAAGGGCTCGGTGCAGTCGATCATCCCGCTCGACAACGGCGCGGGCGGGGCGCTGCACATGACCACGGCGCGCTATTACACGCCGGCCGGCCGCTCGATCCAGGCGACCGGCATCGTGCCGGACATCGTCGTCTCCGGCGGCCCCGACGCGCCGGACTACCAGCGCGAGGCCGAGCTGCCGCACCATCTCCTGGCCGAAGGGCCGCCCGCCAGGCCGCCGGGCAAGTCGATCGAGCCGGCGGCGGGCCGCGCCTATGACGATTTCCAGCTCGCGATGGGGCTAGCCTATCTGCACAAGACGCTGGCGGTCGAAAGCAAGTCGCCCGACCATGCCTGAGAGAAGATCGTTAACGTCATCGTAACCGTGCATTGCGTTAGTCTCTGATCCATGGCGGCGAGCGGCACGACCGGCGACGACGCGGACGCCTCGCGCGGGGCGCGCCCGCTCGTCATCGCCTATTTCGCCGTGTTCGCGGCCCTCATCCTGTTCGGCATCGCGGTGGTGCTGTTCGGCGATCCGCGCGCCGGCGATCCGGTCGTGCGCGTGCGCCTGCCCCAGACGCCGGCCAAAGTGGCCGCGGTGCTGGCCCATCCCGCCGTGCCCGAGCCCGTCGCGGCGCCGGCCGCCGGCGCGGGCGAGACCGCCGTCCCGCCCGCGGTCGTTCCGGCCACCGTCACGCAGCCGATCTATGCAGGGCGCGCCCTGGTCGCCGATCCGGCGCTGATCGAAGGCACCGAGAACGGTCCCTTGCCCAAGATCGCCGCCGACGGCACGCCGCCGATGCGCGCCTATGCGGCGCCGGCCTTCGACAACGGCAAGCCGCGCATCGCCATCGTCATCAGCGGCCTGGGCATGAGCGCCAAGCAGACGGCGGCCGCGCTCGCCAGCCTGCCGCCGCAGGTGACGCTCGCCTTCGCGCCTTATGCCAGCGACGTGCAGCGCTGGGTCGCCGAGGCGCGGCGCGAGGGCCATGAAGTCCTGCTCGAAGTCCCGATGGAGCCGTTCGACTTTCCCGACAGCGATCCCGGCGCGCACACGCTGCGCTCCGGCGCCGCCGAGGATGCCAACACCGAACGCCTGGTCTGGGCCCTGACGCGCTTCACCGGCTATACCGGCGTGACCAATCTTCTGGGCGGGCGATTCCTCTCCGATCCGGATTCGCTCGAACCGGTGATGACCTATCTCGCGCGGCGCGGGCTTCTGTTCTACGACAACGGCGCGGCGAGCCATTCCTCGGCGCCCGACGTCGCCGCGCGCGCCGGCACGTCCTTCACCCAGGCGACCGCCACCATCGACAAGATCCAGACCGCGATGGAGATCGACCGCGAGCTCTCCGAGCTGGAGAACGCCGCGCGTGTCCACGGCACCGCGTCCGGCGCCGGGTTCCTTTATCCCGTCACCGTCGAGCGCGTGGCGCAATGGGCCCAGGGCCTTTCCGGCCGGGGCTTTGTTCTGGTGCCCGCTTCCGCCATAGTCGTCCCGAAGAAATAGCGAAGCTCTGCGATGGCGCGTGTCATTCTCTCGCATGACGATCTGCCCTACCGCCCTTGCGTCGGCATCATGCTGATCAATCGCGAGGGGCTGGTGTTCGTCGGCCGCCGCATCGACCAGACGGTCGAGGGCTGGCAGATGCCGCAGGGCGGCATCGACGACGGGGAGACGCCCGAACAGGCGGGCCTGCGCGAACTGAAGGAAGAGATCGGCACCGACAAGGCCAGGCTGCTCGCGGCGATGGACGACTGGCTGTGCTACGACCTGCCGCCGCATCTGCTCGGCGTGGCGCTGCGCGGGCGCTATCGCGGCCAGCGCCAGAAATGGCTCGCCATGCGGTTCCTGGGCGAGGACAGCGATATCGACGTCAAGACGCCGGAGCCGGAATTCGCCGCCTGGAAATGGCTGGCGCCCGAGGCGCTGCCGCGGCTCATCGTTCCCTTCAAGCGCGACACCTACGCCAGGGTGATCGCCGCCTTTCGCGACGTCGCCGGCCCGGAAGCGTGAGCGTCCGGAACGCCGACATCGTGATGATCCACGGCGCCTTTTGCGGGCCCTGGGCGTTCGAGAAATTCCGCAAGCCGTTCGAGGCGGCGGGCTATCGCGTCCACGCGCCGCCGCTGCGCTTCCACGAGCACGGCGCCCCGGCCAACCGCGCGCTCGGCACCACGAGCCTTGTCGACTACGCGAACGACCTGGCGAAATTCGTCGAAGGGCTGGAGGCGCCGCCGGTGCTGCTCGGCCATTCGCTCGGCGGTCTGCTGGCGCAGATGCTGGCGGCGAAGGGGCTGGCGCGGGCGCTCGTCCTGCTGGCGCCGTCGCCGCCCTGGGGCGTGCTGCCCTCGACCTTCTTCGAGATCGCCTCGGCGCAGACCATGTTGTTCGCGGGCGATTTCTGGAACGCGCCGCTGAAGCCGGACTACGGCATCGCGGCCGCCAATTCGCTCGACCGTCTGCCGCCGGCGGAGCGCCACAAGGTGTTCGCGCGCTTCGTGCCGGAATCGGGGCTGGCCACGTTCGAGATCATGCATTGGGCGTTCGATGCCAAGCGCGCCGCGCTGGTGCATGCCGAGAGCGTGACCTGTCCGATCCTCTGCTTCGCGGGCAGCCACGACCGCATCAACCCGCCGTCGACCGTCCGGCGCATCGCCGAGCGCTACAAGGGCCGCGCGATCTTCGAAGAGGTCGAAGGCCATAGCCACTGGCTGGTGGGCGAGCCGGGATGGGAGAAGATCGCGGCGCGAGCGATCCGGTGGATCGGCGAGGTGACGGCGGCGCCGGTCAAGACGGTGAAGAGCAGATGATTTCCTCCCCCGCTGTTGTGGGGGAGGGGGACCGCGAAGCGGTGGAGGGGGCGACTGGGCGGATGCTGTCCGCAAGGCCCCCTCCGCCTCGCTCGCAAGTGCTCGCTCGGCACCTCCCCCGCAACAGCGGGGGAGGAAAAAAGAGCTTCAATCGTACTTTTTCTTGAAGTCGGCCATGAAGGCCTGGAGGGTGTCGATCGAGGCGATTTGCGCGGCGCGGTCGCGGAAGGCGACGCCGTGCTCGTCGATGCGCTGGGCGATCACCGCGAAAGCGTTGCCGTCCGGACTGGCCTTCATCTTCGGGCCGAAATGGTCGCGCAGCCGGTCGAGGCTGGCCTCGTCATTCGCCAGCGAATAGGCGACCGCGGCGCGCATCGCCTCTTCGCGCTCGGCCGGGCTGAGCGGCCCCGCATCGCTCCAGCGCTGGCCGAGCAGCTCCTCGGCCTTCTGGCCGGCGACCGCCCAATTGCCGCTCTCCCAATAGATGTCGGCGCGCAGCCGCGCCGTGTCCGAGGCCGGATCGACCGCGATCAGGTCGAGCGCGTTGTTCCATTGCTTGAGCGCCGCGAAGGCGCGCGCCTCTAGGAGCAGGCGCTGATGGCCGACATCGTCGGGCAGGGTGCTGATCTGCGTCGTGCGGATGGCGTCGAGCGCCTTCATCGGCTTCTGGTCCATCAGATAGATCATCGCCAGCCGCGTCGCGACCTGGGCGCGGGCGACGCCGTCGAGGCGCTTGTCGATCTGATAGCTCAAGAGATCGGCGGCCGGCCCCAGCAGGTCCTGCGCCACCAGCCGGTCCGACATGCGCCGGATCATCTCGTCGCCGTCCGGCCCGATCGGCGTCAGGTCGACGAAATCGTAGAAGATGGCGAGCGCCTCGATGGGCGCGATCTTGTCCGCCCGGCCGCGGATGAAGAGATCGGCGAAGGCGGCGCGCATGTCGTCCTGCGCTTTGCGCGAGATGTCGTCATTGGGAAAGGCGACCGCCGCGATGCGCAGCGTGCGCAATCCGTCGCGCCAGCGCTGCTTGGCGAAATACATCGAGGCCAGCTTGCGCAGCACCTTCATTTCCAAGAGATCGCCGCGCCAGCGGAAGCGCAGCCTTTCCAGCGCGGCGATGGCCGCGTCGCCGGTCATCACGCCGGCCTTCAGCGCGGCGTCGGTGCGGTAATAGAGCGACTCGGCGGCGGCATGCGCGTTTCCGCTCTTCTCGATCGCGTCGAACAGGACGGCCGCTTCGTGGCCGCGATTCTCCGCCGCGAGCAGGCGGGCGCGCACGACATTGGCCTCGATCTGCAGGTCGGGCGCGATCCCGTTGGGCAGCCGCGCGATGGCCGCGTCGGCGACTTCGAGATGGCCCTGGCCGAGCGCGGCCTCGGCCTTCGCGATGCGCAGCCGCGCCTGGCCGTCCGGCGGGTATTGGTTCAGGACCGGCTCGGCGCGGTCGAGATCGGCGCGGGCATTGTTCCAATCTTCCTGCGCCGCCTCGATCAGGCCGCGCCAATAGGCGGCGTGGCGGTCGGCATCGAAGGCGGCGGCCGACAAGTCGTTATGCGCGTCGCGATAGCGCCCCATCGCGTAATTCGCCGCGCCGCGCATGGTCTGGAGCTGGCGATCGCTTTGCAGCGCCGGATCCTGCGCCTGCATCAGGTTGATCAGGCCGAGCGCCTCGGCGGAAAAGCCGTTGGCGAGATAGAACCGCGCCAGAGTCAGCCGCGCATGCTGCGCGTCCTCCGGCTTCAGCCGCGCAGTCGCGGCGCGCATCCGCCGCTCGGTGTTGAGGAAGCTGCCGCCGGTGAATTTCGCCCAGACTGGGAAATCGAGGAAGGAGGGGCTGCCGCCCCGCGCCGCGACCGCGGCCGGCGAATCGGCGACCGGCATGGTCGGCGGCGTCAGCACCAGGCCGCCGCGATGGGTGATCGTCACCCGCGTGCGGTCGATGGTGACGGAGAGATCGTCGATATAGGGCGTCAGCACGAGGCCCGATGCGGTCTTGAGCACGCCGAACTCGACATAGTCGTGCGACGCCAGCATGGCGCGGCCCGCCGCGGCGGGCACCAGCACGAGCCGGTCGCCGGCGATGGGATCGGTCAACATCACCGGATGCCGTGCGCCGGGCAAAAGCGTGCTCAGCGAGGAATGCGTCGCGTCGTCCTGGTTGCGGGAAAAGCCGATGGCGATGGGTTGTTCGCCGACCTCGGGCGCGACGGTGACTTTCAGGTCCGATCCGTCGGCATGGGCGCCGATCTGCTCGGGCTGCGCGAAGGTGATCCGCAGCACGCTGACGCCGTCCGACGAGGCCGCTTCCACCGCGACGGGAAAGCTGCGCAGCGACGTCTTGAGCTTCACCGCGTCGAGCGGGGCGGCGCCCTGCAGCACGATCCACGCCGTCAATCCGCGCATGAACACGGCGGAGCCGCGATTGGCGGCGCCGGCGAAGGTCAGGATCGCGCCGCTGCGGGTGAGCTGGCCATTGGCGTCCTGAAGCGGCAGCGCAGCGGGATCGGCGGCGGCGCCTGGCGGCGTCGTCGCGGGCGGCGTTGCGGCGGGTGCGGCCGGCGGGGGGGCGGTCTGTTGCGGCGGCGGCGCGGGCTTGTTGGCGTCGGCCAGCTTCTGCGCCGTCGCGGCGATCTCGGCGGCCTGCGCCGCCGACACCGCGGACGGCTTGTTCGGCATGAGCGCCGTGACGGTCGGCTTGCCGTCGCCCGGCGGGCGGTAGCTGTCGGCGTCGGTCCTGGGCGCCAGCACGTCGATGACGATCTTGGTCCCGTCGCGGAAATCGTGAAAGCCGGACGCCTGGTCGGTGCCGAACTCGACGACGGTGCCCTTGTTCTCGACGCGCCAGGCGGCGTTCTTCACCCAGGGCGGCGCGAAGCGCGCGATGGTCGAGACGTCGACGCGCGCCAGCGTCTCGAACCGGATGCCGAGCTTGCCGGCGCCGGGAAACACCGAATATTTGACGACTTGCGGCCAGTCGAACACCAGCCGGGTGAAATTGCGATAGGCGCCGGAGCGCACCGCGATCATCGGCAGGGTGGAGACGTCGATCGTCCTGGGCGGCGGAGGCGGCGGCGGGGGAAGATCCGGGGGCGTGCCGGCGAAGCCGGCCGGCACCAGGTCGACCGCGACCTGGTTGGCCGACTGGCTCTGGTGGATGCGCATCGGCTGGGCCAATGCGAAATGGTAGGTCAGCCCGTCGGGATCGAGGCGGGCGCCGCTCGCGAAGCCCGAGATGTTCTGCGCCAGCGTCGCGGGGGTGATGTCGGTCTTGCGGTCGAAGCCGAGCGTGAGCACGCCGCCGTCGACCGCCGCGGTCACATGCGCCTTCGGCGTGAAGGTGAACAGCATCCGCGCATAGCCGCCGGCCGTGCTGACGTTCACCGTGTCGGCCTTGGCCTGGCTCCAGAAGCCGGCCGCGAAGGCGCATGCCGACAGGACGAGCCGGAGGAGGACGACGCGGGAGAACGCAGGCTTCATGGTCGGAAGGACGGTCCTTGTCCCTGATCAGTGTGGCGGGCCGGTCTTAACTCTCCGTAAACCCTAAAGGTCAGCCGCCTGCGGGCGGGGCGAGCGCGGTCGGCGGTCCGTTCGCCGCCTGGGACGGCGGCTTGGCGGGCGTCGCAGGCGCGGGCGCGCCCGGCGGGGTCGCAGTCGGAGTCGCGGCGGCGGTCGTGGGCTTGGCCGGCGGCGGCGCGCTTGCCGTTGTCGGCTTGGCGGGTGCGGGCTTCGCCGGCGCGACGTGATGCGGCTCCGGCTTGTGGGGCGGCGGCGTGGCGGCGGCCTGGGCCGGCGGCGGCGCGGCGGCGGGCGCCGGCGGTGCCGGCGGCGTCGGCAGGGCCGGCGCGGGGGTGACGACGGGTGGAGGCGGCGTCAGCGCAGCGGTTTGCACGGGTGCGGCCGGCGGCGGCGCGGCGGCGGTCGCGCCCGGCGTAGGCGCCGCCGCATCGGCGGTCGTCGTGGGCGCCGGACAGATGGCGGCCGGCGCGGTTTCGGGAAGCTTCAGCAGCGCGGCCAGCTTGACCGTCAGCTTCTGCGCCGCGTCGGGGGTCATCGCCGCCAGGATGGGCGCCATCGCGTCGGACTTCATCCCCTTGGCGACCGGCAGCAGCACGTCGTCGCTGAGCGCATTGAAGATGCGGGCGGCGTCCTTGGGCTTCATCGCCGAATAGGTCTTCACCAGCGCGGCGATCTGGGCGTCCTGCTTGGCGTCGCGCTGGGCGAGAAGTCCCTGGATCTGCGTCTGCAGATCCTTCAGCGCCGCGATCTTCTGGTCGACGCGGCCTTCGCCGGCATTGAGCACGTTCTCGCGCATGTTGAGCGCCCGCTCGCGCGCGTCGAGCTCGGCGCGGCGCCGCGTCAGGCTCGATTGCACATCGGCCTCCGCCGGGCTCGCCAGCGCCGTGTCGTCGTCGGCATAGTCGGGCGCGGGTCTGCCGCCGACCGCGGCCGGGGCCAGGCCGGAATTGTCGGGCTCGTCGGGATCGACCGTGGCCTGTGCCGCGCGCGCGATGTCGACGCCCTTGACGACGAGGAGGCCGGTGCCGAGCACGACGACGGCGGGCAGCAGCCGCAGATAGCGGGGAACGAGGCTCATCTGACCGCCCTGAGCATGTCGAGACGTTTCATGATGCTGCCCGAGGGTAGTTCGGACGCGGGCTGCCGCCGCGCCGGGGCCTGGGTCGACACCGCGCGGTCGAAGCGCTCGGCGATGCGCTCGCCCGACGCCGTCAGCAGCGACAACTCGTCGATCGTCGCGCGGGCGCGGCTCATGCGTTCGTCCAGCGTCTCGGCGGCGCCGCTCGCCGCGGCCTTCAGCGCGCGCATCGAGCCGCCGGCATGGGCGATGGCGGCGTTGAGCTCGCCGATGGTGGATTTGAGGCCTTCCTGGCCGCGGCGCACGGCGGCGAGACGCCGCTCCAGCACGATGCAATAGACCAGCGTCACGGCGAGAAGGCCGGTCAGGGCGAGCTCGACGATCAGGCCGAAATTCATGGCGATGGACATGGCGGTCTCCTAAAGGCCTCTGGAGGCGTCGGTGCGCTCGACGGCTTCCTCGATGCGCACGGCGACGGAGGAGCCGACGCGGCCCATCCGTCCTTTCAGCAGCGGCACGCCGCGGCAGCGCATCTCGATCTTCGAATCGGGGGTGGCGTTCAGCATGATGGTCTGGCCGACCTCCAGGTTCATCACGCGGTTGAGCGGCAGGGTCTGCTCGTCGAGGATCGCGGCGATCTCGACATTGGTGGACCACAGCTCGGTCGCGAGATGGCTCTCCCAGATCGAGTCGCGGCCGAATTTCTCGCCCATGAATTGCTGCAAGAGGAGCTTGCGGATCGGCTCCAGCGTCGCATAGGGCAGCAGCAGCTCGGTTCGCCCGCCGCGGTCTTCCATGTCGATGCGCAGCTTGACGAGGATGGCGGCATTGGCGGGGCGCGCGATGGCGGCGAAGCGCGGGTTGGTCTCCAGGCGGTCGAGCGTGAAGCTCACCGGCGCCAGGGGCTCGAAGGCGGCGCACATGTCGGCGAGGATGACCTCGATCATGCGCTGCACCAGGGTGCGCTCGATGGTGGTGTAGGGGCGGCCCTCGATGCGCATCGCCGAGGAGCCGCGGCGGCCGCCCAGGAGCACGTCGACGATGGAGTAGATGAGGTTGGAATCGACGGTGAAGAGGCCGTAATTGTCGAGCTGTTCGGCGCGGAACACCGCCAGGATGGCGGGCAGCGGGATCGAGTTCAGATAGTCGCCGAAGCGGATGGAGGTGATGCTGTCCAGGCTCACCTCGACATTGTCGGAGGTGAAATTGCGCAGGCTCGTCGTCATCAGCCGCACCAGGCGGTCGAAGACGATTTCCAGCATCGGCAGGCGCTCATAGGAGACGAGCGCCGAATTGATGATGGCGCGGACGCCGGACTTGTCCTGGAGCTGGTCGGAATTGACGTCGAAGCCCAGAAGGCTGTCGATCTCTTCCTGGTTCAGGATGCGCTCGGCGGCGCCGGTCTGCGGCTGCGCCGCCGCCGGTATGGTCTCGGCCGCGTCCACGCCGTCGGTCTTGTCGGGAGTCTCGTCGGCCATGGCCATCCGCCTTACTGAACGATCATTTGCTTGAGCAGCACGTCGCGCACGCGATAGGGCGCGGCGGAGGTGTTGATGCGGCGCAGGAGCTCTTCCTTCAGCCGCACGATGCCGGCCGAGCCCTTGAGGTCGTCCATGCGCAGCTCGCGCAGATAGCCCTGGAACTGGTCGACGACGCGCGGCATCAGCGCCTGGATGCCAGCCTTCTCCTCCGGATTGTCGAGCTCGAGCGAGACCGACAGCTTCAGATAGGCCGGCGCCGCGTCGGTGCCCTGGATGTTCACGATGAGATCGGGAACGTCGAAATAGACGATGTTGGGCGGCGTCGCGGGCAGGGGCTCGGGGGCGCCGGCGGCCAGCTCGGTCGGCTTGGATTCGCCGGCGAACAGCCAATAGGCCGCGCCGCCGCCGACCAGAAGCAGCACGAGCGCTCCGATGCCGCCGAACAGGATCAACTTGTTGCCCAGGATTTTCTGGACGAGGCCCTGTTTGGGCGCGTCGGCCGCGGCTTCGCCGTCCTGCTCGGCCTCGTCGGCCTCGGCTTGCTTGTCTTTCTTCGCCACGGTGCGCGGCCCCTCGCATCTCTCGCCCCGCGAAATTAGGCAGACGTGGTTAAGGATGGGTTCAAATCGGCCGTCCGAAACCGCCCGAGCGGAAATTCTTGCCGGGCATTCGTCGTCGCGCGCGCCGGGTCCTGCTCGAAAAATCCAGGAAAGCCGCGGCTTTGCGCATGGCACGCGGGCTGCACCGGCTTCGGCACGCAAAGGACCAGAACGGTTCTAAAGGCCCCCTATGGATAATTCGCTGCTCATCAGCTTGTCGCATCAGGTCGCGTCCTATCGCTCGATGGACGTGATCGCGAACAATCTGGCCAACCTGTCGACCCCCGCCTATCAGCGCGAGGAGCAGACATTCCAGGAATATGTGACGCAGGTCCCGCCCGCCGAGGGCCAGACCGGCATGCAGTCGCTGAGCTTCGTGCAGGATGCCGGCGTGGTGCGCGACCTGACCGAGGGCCATTTCGACACCACCAACGCGCCCTTCGACATGGCGATCCACGGCCGGGGCTATTTCGTCGTCCAGACGGCGCAGGGCGACCGCTATACCCGCAACGGCCATTTCACGCTCGATGCCGGCGGCCAGATCGTCACCTCGAACGGCGATCCGGTGCAGGGCGACGGCGGCGCGATCACCATTACGCCCGACGACGGCGACATCGACATCGCCCAGGACGGCACGGTCAGCGGCAAGAACGGCATCATCGGCAAGATCCGCGTCGTCGAATTCGCCAATGAGCGCGCCCTCGTCAAGGAAGGCGCCAGCCTCTACGCCGCGAACGGCCAGTCGCCGGCCTCGGCCGACGCCTTTACGCTGCATTCCGGCATGATCGAGAGTTCGAACGTCGAGCCGGTGATCGAGATCAGCCACATGATCGAGGTCATGCGCGCCTATCAGGCGACCGCGACGCTCACCCAGACCCAGGAAGACCTCATGCGCCAGGCGATCGACAAGCTTGGCGCCATGCCGAGCTAGGAGAGTCAGACATGCGTGCCCTTTCCATCGCCGCGACCGGAATGCTCGCCCAGCAGACCAATGTCGAGGTCATCGCCAACAATCTGGCGAACATGAACACGACGGGCTTCAAGGCGCAGCGGGCCGACTTCCAGGACCTGCTCTACCAGAACGTCTCGGAGCCGGGCGCCAATTCGTCGGACACCGGCACGCTGCTGCCCAGCGGCGTGCAGCTCGGCGCGGGTGTGCGCACCGCCTCGGTCTATCGCATCACCACGCAGGGCGACCTCAAGAGCACGTCCAATCCCTACGACGTGGCGGTCCAGGGGCCCGGCTTCTTCCGCGTCACCCAGCCCGACGGCTCGGACGCCTATACCCGCGCCGGCAATTTCGGCCTGTCGCCGCAGGGCCAGATCGTCACCGACCAGGGCTATACCGTAGCGCCCGGCATCGCGATCCCGAGCAACGCCGTCGCCATCGCGGTCAACGCCCAGGGCCAGGTCTCGGTCACCGTGCCGGGCCAGACCGCGCCGCAGGTCGTCGGCACGCTGGAGCTGAACCGCTTCGCCAACGATTCGGGCCTCAAGCCCATCGGCAACAACCTTTTCCTCGAGACGCCGTCCTCCGGCGCGCCGCAGGCCGGCGTTCCGGGCTCGGTCGGCTACGGCACGCTGCAGCAGGGCTTTCTCGAGACCTCGAACGTCAACGCGGTCGACGAGATCACCTCGCTGATCACGGCGCAGCGCGCCTATGAAATGAACTCCAAGGTCGTCACCGCGGCCGACGAGATGCTGCAGCAAACCGCACGCCTGGGAGGTTCCTGACCATGATGCTCCGCCTCGCCCTCTTCGTTTCGGCCCTGCTTATCGCCTGGCCGGCCTTCGCCGATCCCGGCATGCGGGTCGTCGTCCCCAACCGCGACATCGCGCGCGGCGAGACGATCTCCGAAAGCGACCTCGTCTACGGCACGATCCCCTCGACCAATGTGTTCTCCGGCGTCGTCACCGCGATGGATACGCTGAAGGGCATGGAGGCGCGCCGCATGCTGCGCGCCGGCGAGATCGTGCGCGCCGACGACGTGCGCCATCCGGTGGTCGTCGCCAAGGGCTCGATCGTCACCATGACCTTCCTGGCGCCGGGCGTGACGCTCACCGCCTCGGGCCGCGCGATGAACGAAGGCGGCCTCGGTGACACCATCACCGTGCAGAACCCGGCCTCGTTCCGCCAGATCAGCTGCATCGTCACCGGCCCCGGCGCGGTGCGCGCCGCGAGCTCGGCCCTGATCGTTGCCGCCACCACCCCCCGCTGAAAGATACGCCCATGCCCCGGCCAATCCTGAAAGTCCTGAGCCTCGCAGGCTGCGTCGCCGCGCTCGCCGGCTGCACCGCGGTCGACCGCATCAGGGAGATCGGCGATCCGCCGACCATGGCGGGCGTCGCCGATCCCAATTCGCCGGTGCATGCCGGGACGCCGAACGTGCCGCTGCCGCCGCCGCCCGAGCCGACCCGCGCGCTCAATTCGCTGTGGTCGAACGGCGCGCACAGCTTCTTCCACGATCCGCGCGCCAGCCGGCCGGGCGACATCATCACGGTCAACATCTCGGTCGCCGACACCGCCAAGCTCTCGAACTCGACGACGCGGGACCGCACCAATTCCGACAACGCCAACCTGACCAACTTCTTCGGCCTCGAAACGCCGCTGGCCGCCGGCACCGGCGCCGACCCGTCGAGCCTGGTCAAGATGGGTTCCGACATGTCCAATGCCGGCTCGGGCTCGATCGACCGGTCGGAGGCGATCAACCTGACGCTCGCCGCGCTGGTGACGCAGGTCCTGCCGAACGGCAACCTGGTGATCGGCGGCCATCAGCAGGTGCGGGTCAACAACGAGCTGCGCGACCTGCAGGTCGCCGGCATCGTGCGCACGGAAGACATCACCAGCGCCAACACCGTCGATCTCAGCCAGATCGCCGAGGCGCGCATATCCTATGGCGGGCGCGGCACGGTCAGCGACGTGCAGCAGCCGCGCTACGGCTCGCAGCTCTTCGACATCCTGATGCCGTTCTGATCCGGCGAAGCCGGATCACCCCGGACGCCGTTCATGGCGGCGGCGCGTGAACGCGATCCGGGGTCCAACTGGAATTCCACTCCTGAATGGGGTGGAGGGGCCGAACAATGGCCGGGATCGAAAGAGCCCGGCCATTGTCGATTTCCGTGCGAATGGCTGCGCCCGGCTCGGACGCGCCGTATTTTTTTGGCTTTACGCTCCACGGTCCTCTTGCAACAATCCCTGCAGGTGCGTTCGTGCCTGAAGTCCGCGGTTGCGGGGGCGGGCGGTGATTTCCGAATTTTGGTGGAATCTTTCGGTCCTGGCGGCGCTTGGACTGATCGTTCTCAGCGCAGTGCTGTTTTGGCGGCTCGCCCGGCTGTCCGAAGGGCAGGCCGGCCGTCTGGTAAAATGGTTGCGGCGTCGGTTGATTTGGTCAACCACGCGACGGCTACGGCTTGCGGTCGGCGCCGGCGCGGCGCTCATCGCCGGTGTAGGTCTGGCGGTCTCAACATACGAGCTTGGCGTCGCTCCGCGGCAAGTGGCCGTCGTAACGGTCGATCCGGCGCTCCAGAACCTTCTGGAGCAAAGGCTTCCGAAACCCGACGTGCAGGACAAGCGCCAGAACGACCTGCTCAACGCGATCAATTCGCTGCCCGACAGGACGCGCGGCGAAACCGTTGCGCTGCCCGATCGCTCGCCCCCGCAGATTCTATCGACCGTCCGAGGCTTTTTGCTTTCGGGGTTGTTGCTGTTGCTTTCCTACGTTCTCGACCGCTGGGTCGATGGGTCCCGCCGGAAGACCGAGGAAGTGGATGAACGGTCGTGACGAGGTGGTTCGGACGGCTTGGGAAGGACATCGGGAAGGCCTGGACCGGGTTTTGGTTCAGGTTCAGGCGCCTGACGCCGCTCCGGCAAATCGCCAAGGCGATTTCGCTCTCGTCCAAGATCGGAGCGGTGCTGGTGGCGATGATCACGGGCGCCAATGCCGGGTTCGATTTCTTCGGGCACATTTTTCCCGACAACAAGCCGCCAGTTCCGATTGTGATTCCGGGCAAGCCGTCCGACGTCCTGATCAAATTCTCCAACACTTCGCCGCGTCTCGATTGCCACGTCAAAGAGCACGACTGGCTGATCTGGCCGTTTGAAACCAGCGGATATGAAAAACTCGAAGGCGGCGACCAGCGGCAGTTGCTGGGACTGATCGACGGGATCGTCGGCAGGATTCAGGACACCGAGCACGCCACAGGCCAGCGCGTCGTGGGCGTCGCGCTGATCGGTTCAACCGATCAGAGAGAGTTGAAGCCTGGAAGAGGCGTGCGCTCGAATCCCGAACTGGCCCAATCCCGCGCCGACTTCGTCGAGCGGGAGATACGGCGCGCGTGGAGCGGCGAGCTGGCGCCCTCGATCACCGTTGTTCCCCGTGGGGCGCAGATCGTCGGCGCCGGGATTGCGCCCAAAGCAGAAGGTGCGGATCGATCCGTGCAGCTCTGCATCTATTGGGGTTAGAAACCGAAGGCCGGAAGCGCACGAAACGGGACAGCCTAATCGTCCCGATAGACCTTTTCGCGGCGCTCGTGGCGCTCCTGGGCTTCCAGCGACAAAGTCGCGATCGGGCGCGCGTCCAGGCGCTTTAAGGAAATCGGCTCGCCGGTCTCTTCGCAGAAGCCGTAGGAGCCGTCTTCCAGGCGCCGCAGCGCGGCGTCGATCTTGGCGATCAGCTTGCGCTGGCGGTCGCGGGTGCGCAGTTCGAGCTGGCGCTCGGCCTCGGTCGAGGCGCGGTCGGCCAGGTCGGCATGGGGCACGGTTTCGGCTTGCAGATTCTGGATGGTCTCGCGGCTCTCGCGGAGGATGTCGTCCTTCCAGGTGTTAAGCTTGCGGCGGAAGTACTCCCGTTGCCGCTCATTCATAAACGGCTCATTCTCAGACGGCCTGTAGCCGGCTGGAAGCTGGGTACCCATGCGCACTCCCTTCGACTGGAACGCGTGATCGAGGGCCGGGGTTATAGCGATGCCCCCCGGCCCGTCAATCTCATTTCGTTAACGCAGTTACCGGGCGGGCGCGAGCGTCGGGGCCGGAGCGGCGGTCCGGGTTCCCACGGTTCCCCGCGCCCAGTCGACCAGGGCGGCCATCCCGGCCAGCACCTGATAGGCGCCGAGCGCGGTATGCGCCTCGGCCAGGCCCGACTCCGGCGCCGGCCCGAACGTGCCAAAGGTCTGCACGCCGATCATCGCCGCGACGAAGACCCACAGCCATCGGTCGCCGGCGACACCGCGGCTGGGCACCGCGCGGGCATAGAGCGCGGCGCCGGCGATGAGGATCGCGATCTCCAGCGGGACGCTGATCCAAACATGCCGCCACAGGCCGAACCCGACCTTGAACGAATCGCCCAGCAGCGGCAGGTCTGCGACATGGACCACGAGGTCGAGCAGCCAGTGCGAGAACACCGCGCCCACCACGATCGCGCCCGCCGCGGCGCGACGGTCCCGGAAGAACAGCACCGTCAGCGCGCCGAACGAAGCCGCCAGGGCCAGCGCGCCGACAGCGTGGAATGCAGCGTGTTGTAGGCCGCCGCGCCGAAGCGCGGACCCGCGAGATAGCCTGCGAAGCTGAGATCGGGCGCGAGGAACAGGATCGCGAACTGCTTCCAGTCGCCGCCCACCGCCAATAGAGCGCCGCGGCGCCGGCCAGCAGGGCCAGCCCTTCGGCGCGCAGCACCCTGCGCACGCCGCCGTCCACCGTTCCTGTCATTGCCATGATCCGTCCGGTCCTTGCTGACGAGCGGAAGATGCGCCCGCGGCGGTCAAACGGGAATTGGTGAAGTCCGTAGAGTTTCTATTCGGATTTGTATGGGTCGCGCGAGGCTGCTTCCCGGTGCCTGCAGCGGTTTCCGCGCCTCAACCGGATGGCCCTAAGCGCGCTCTATCCGCAAGGCCCCCCTCGTCCGTACGCTGTCGCTACGGACCGCTTCGCTCGACACCTCCCCCGCAAACGCGGGGGAGGGAAAGTCGGGGGGCGGCCGGCGCCGGCCACGGCGGCCTCCTTACGGGGCCAAAGCCCCCGAAAACCGCGGGACAGGCCATACTGGAACGGGGCACCGTCCCGGTATATGCAGAGGCCCCTCGCGGCGAGCGCATTGGCCGGGAGCAGATGCGGGCAGCAGGCGGATGGAGACGATACAAAGCCGGCTTTCGGGAACGCGCGACTACGCGGGCGACGATGCCGTCGCGCTGCGCCGGGCGCGCGCGTCCCTGGAGGCGACCTTCCAGCGCTACGGCTACAACATCGTCGATCCGCCGATCCTGGAGCGCGCCTCGCCCTTCCTCGACCGCTCGGGCGAGACCATCCGCCGGCGGATGTACATCTTCTCCGATCCCGGCGGGCGCGAGATCTGCCTCAGGCCGGAGCTGACCATTCCCACCTGCCGCGCCTATCTGCGGACCCGGGTGTCGGACCAGGAGGCGCGGCTCGCCTATATGGGGCCGGCGTTCCGCTACGATTCGCCGGAGGAGGGCCGCTACCGCCAGTTCTACCAGGCCGGCGTCGAGCTGATCGGCGCCGACCACCGCGTGGCGGCGGATGCCGAGATCCTGGCCCTGGCGCTGGACGCGATCGAGCGCGGCGGGGCGAAGGGCCTCTCCATCGTCACCGGCGACATCGCGATCCTGTTCGCCTTCATCGCCGGCCTCGCCGTCGACGAGGTCACCAAGGCGCGGCTGCGCCGCATCGCCTCGCGCAAGGACGCGACGGAGCGGCTGATGAAGGCCGCCGCCGAGCGGGTCGCGCCGCCGGCGGACGCGGCGCCGGACGAGCTGGCGACGCTGCTCGCCTCCATCGGCACCGACAAGGCCGAGAAGCTGCTGAGCGAAATCTACGCCCTGGTCGACCTGCGCCATGTCGGCGGCCGCACGCCGGAAGAGATCGTGGAGCGGCTGGTGACCCGCACCGCGCTTTCGACCTTCGAAGGCATCTCGCGCGAATTGCTGGAAGGCATCGCGACGCTGCTGGAAATCCGCGGCGAGCCCGCTGCGGTGCTGGCCAAGGTCGAGGAGCACTTCCGGACGCTCGGCGTGCCGCTCGCCGACAATGTGCTCGGCGATTGCCGCGAAAGGCTGGAGCTTCTCAAGGTCTATCGCGGCGGCGCCGATGCGATGACCTTCGATGTCGGCATGCATCGGGGCCTCGAATATTACACCGGCTTCGTGTTCGAGATTTACGCCAGCGACAATCCCGATATCGGGCATCTGTGCGGCGGCGGGCGCTACGACAACCTGCTGCAGGCCCTGGGGGCGCATGAGGCGATCCCCGCGGTCGGCTGCGCCATCGGCGTCGACCGGCTGCTGCTCGCGAATGAGAGCGCGGCCGCCGCATCGAACGGCCCCGACGCCGTCGTCGTCGCCGCCGGCGCGGTCGACCGGCGCGAATGCGTCCGCGTCAGCGTCGCGCTGCGCGATGCCGGCTGGTCGGTGGAGACGGAGCTGTCCGGCCGCCGTCCCAAGAACGTCGTGCGCGAGGCGGTGAAGCGGGGCGTGCCGCATGTCGTCTTCGTCGGCGAAGACGAGATCGCCAAAGGCATCGTCCTCATCAAGCGGCTGGAGGAGCGCGAGGAGCGGCCGGTCGCGGTGGCCGAGCTTGCCGCCTATGTCGCGAAGGCGGCGAGGCGCCCATGAGCGGGCCTCTCGTCATGGCCCTGCCGAGCAAGGGCCGCCTGCACGACCAGGCGATCGATTTCCTCAACGATTGCGGCTTCGGCGTGCGCAAGTCCGGCGACGGGCGCGAATATGTCGCCAAGCTGAGCGGCATCGAAGGCGTCAGCATCATCTATTTCCGCCCCGACGAGATTCCGGCGCGCATCGACCTCGGCGATGCCCATGTCGGGCTGACCGGCGAGGACCTCTACCGCGAATATGGCGAGGGCCAGCATGCCTCGCATCTCCTGATGCCCAATCTCGGTTTCGGCGCGGCGCGGCTGGTGGTCGGCGTGCCGCAATCCTGGATCGACGTCTCGACGCTCAACGATCTGGACGAGGCGGCGATGCTGTTCCACCAGAAGCACGGCCGCAGCCTGCGCGTCGCGACCAAATTCGCGCGGCTGACCCGCGCCTTCTTCGCCGAGAACGGCATCGTCGAATACACGCTGGTGGAATCGGCCGGCGCCACGGAAGGCACGCCCGCCGCCGGCGTCGCCGATCTGATCGTCGACCTCACCTCGACCGGCGCGACGATGACGCAGAACCATCTGAAGGAGATCGAGGGCGGCACGGTCATCCGTTCGCATTGCTGCATGATCGCGGCGCTGAAGGCGCGCCTGTGGTCGCAGGGCACGCTGGCCGCGCTGGAACACGTCGTCGAGCAGATCGAGGCGCGCACCCGCGCCAAGGCCACCCAGATCCTGCGCTTCTCGATCCCGCACGAGACGGCGGCGCAGACGCTGAGGACGCTCAACGCCAAGCATGGCTGCACCGTCACCTCGGTGCGCACCGAGAACGAGCTGTCGGGCCGGCGCGATTTCGTCGTGGCGCTGTGCGGGCCGGCCAAGGTCCATGGCGCGGTGCATTTCCTGCGGAACGCAGGCTCGGCCGAGACCATCGTCGACCGCAGCGAATTCATCTATCAAGGCGGCTCGGCGGCGATCGCCGGCTTCAAGGACGTGCTCAAGCGCGCCGCGGAAGGATGAGACAAGGTGACCGATAGCCCCCGCCCCGCCGCCGAACTGCCGCGCGGCTTCCAGGACATCGGCGGGCCCAAGCTGGCGCGGCGCGAATGGCTGGTCGGCCGGCTGGCCGAGGTCTATGCCCGCTACGGCTTCGAGCGGCTGAGCACGCCCATCGTCGAATATGCCGACGCGCTGGGCAAATTCCTGCCCGACAAGGACCGGCCGCATGACGGCGTCTTCTTCTTCCGCGACGGCGCGGAAGACGAGAAGGCGCCATGGCTGGTGCTGCGCTACGACCTGACCGCGCCGCTGGCGCGCTATGTCGCCGAGAACATCAACCGCATCGCGCTGCCCTATCGCCGCTTCCAGACCGGCCCGGTGTTCCGCAACGAGAAGCCGGGTCCGGGCCGCTTCCGGGAATTCATCCAGTTCGACGCCGACACGGTCGGCACCGCCTCGATGGCGGCGGACGCGGAGTTCTGCATGCTGGTGTCGGATTCGCTGAACGCCATCGGGCTGAAAGACGGCGAGCATGTCGTCAAGGTGAACAACCGCAAGATCCTGAACGGCGTGCTCGAACTCATCGGCATTCCGAACGACGAAAGCGGCGAAGAACAGCGCGGCACCGTGCTGCGCGCGATGGACAAGCTGGACCGGCTGGGGCCGGACGGCGTGGCGCTCCTGCTCGGCAAGGGCCGCAAGGACGAGTCGGGCGATTTCACGCCGGGCGCCGATCTGGCGCGCGCCGGCATCGACCGGGTGCTGGGCTTTCTGAGCGCGGGCGCGGCCAGTCGCGCCCAGTCCTGCGCCGCGCTGGCCGGGCTGGTCGCCGGCAGCCGGACCGGCGAGGAAGGCGTCGCCGAATTGGCGCAGATGGATGCGATCCTCACCGCCGCCGGCTTCGGCGATAGCCGCGTCGCGATCGATCCCAGCGTGGTGCGCGGGCTCGCCTATTACACCGGCCCCGTGTTCGAGGCGCAGCTCACCTTCGAGACGCGCGACGACGAAGGACGGCCGGTCCAGTTCGGTTCGGTCGGCGGCGGCGGGCGCTATGACGGCCTGGTCGAGCGCTTCCTCGGCCGCAAGGTGCCGGCGACCGGCGTCTCCATCGGCGTCTCGCGCCTCGCCGACGTGCTCGAAGCGCGCGGCATCGTTCCGGAGGGCGCCGACCGCGCGCCCGTCGTCGTGCTGGTGCTCGATAAGGCGGCGCTGCCCGGCTACCAGGCGATGGTCAGCGAATTGCGCAATGCCGGCATCGCGGCCGAGCTCTATCTGGGCGAAAGCGGCATGCGGGCCCAGCTAAAATACGCCGATCGCCGCCGCGCCCCCATCGCGATCATCGAGGGCAGCGACGAGCGCGCCAAGGGCGAGGTCACGATCCGCGACCTGGCGCTCGGCGCCCAGGGCGCGGCCGATGCCAAGACCAAGGAAGACTGGACGGCGCGCGCGCAGAAGGCGGTGAAACGGGCCGATCTGCTGCAAAGCGTGCGGGAAATCCTCGCGCGGTCCTAGCGCCCGGCGATCCCCGCAGCGAAGAATCTTCGCCGGCCGGGACCGGCCGCGGAACTCTTGCACCCTTCGATGGTTCCCATCCCATCAGGTCCATCCGGACCGAGTGGGGACATATGCGGTATCGATTCATCGGTGTGATGGCGCTCGCCTGCCTCGGCGGATGCGCGGTTTTTTCGCGCGACGTGCCGTCGGTCTATGTCGTCTATTTTCCCAAGGGCAGCACCGAGCTTGCGACCGACGCGAAGAAGATCGTGGATCAGGCGGCCGTCGACATCAAGCACACGCATCCGGCCGCGGTGACGATCGGCGCCGGCGTGTCGTCGGGCAGCGATCCTCATCTGAGCCAGCCGCGCTTCGCCGCCGTCCGCGACGCGCTGGTCGCCGATGGCGTCGACACCGCGCTGATCGCGCGCTCCTCGATCGCCGATGACGGCATGGACGCGGGCGTGGTCGGCGACCAGCGCGTCGAGATCCGCCTCACGGCCAAGGCGACGCCGTAGCGAATTCCGGCATAGGCCCGCCTGCGTCGGGTCCGGCGCGACCGCGCCGGACGATTTGAACTTGTGATCGCGGAGATGAAGCTGGGGACCGATCGGCGTCGTGGGCCCCCGCCTTCGCGGGGGCAATGTTCGCCCAAGAACGACTTAGGCCCGGCGAAGGGCCGGGCCTAAGATCGTGGGCTCACATTGGTTGCGGGGACAGGATTTGAACCTGTGACCTTCAGGTTATGAGCCTGACGAGCTACCGGGCTGCTCCACCCCGCGTCATGGCCCCTCGCTTGCACGAAGGGTGCGCGGATATAGGCCATCGTCCATACCCTGTCCACCCCGAAAACCAGCCGCACCGCCGAACGGAAACCGGCCGTCCGGACCGCTCTGCGATCCACCCGGCCGCGATGCCCGCGATGGCCGAACAGGCGGAGAATAAAGCCTGCGGCTGCCGCGGCGCCCGCCAACGCCTGGCCGCGACGCGGCGCGGTCCGCAGGCAGGCGCCGCGCGGTCAACAGCTATGTGCTGCAGCGCGGCATTTTCGCATTTTGCCTCCCGGCAATTTATGATCTAGTGGACCCTGGAATGAGCAGTTTGATTGCTCTGTGCCCTTGGGTTTGGATTTGAACGCCGATGCTGGGACTGCCGCCGAGACAGGGTCTTTACGACCCCCGCAACGAGCATGACTCGTGCGGTGTCGGCTTCGTGGCCAACATCAGGGGCGAAAAATCCAATGAAATCATTGCTCAAGGCCTGCAGCTCCTCATAAATCTCGACCATCGCGGCGCGGTCGGCGCGGACCCTTTGGTCGGCGACGGCGCCGGCTGCCTCATTCAGATCCCTGACGCTTTATTGCGCGATTGGGCCAAAGGTGCGGGCGTGACCCTGCCGGGCCCCGGCCATTACGCGGTCGCGATGTGCTTCCTGCCGCCCGAGCAGAAGGCGCGCGACATCGTCGTCAAACAGTTCGAGCGCTTCATCAAGAACGAGGGCCAGCGGCTGATCGGCTGGCGCGACGTGCCGACCGATCCCACCGGCCTCGGCAAGACGGTCATCGAGCAGATGCCGCTGATCCGCCAGGCGATCGTCGCCCATGGGCCGGAGGTGAAGGACCAGGACACGTTCGAGCGCAAGCTGCTGGCCATCCGCAAACAGACCCAGAACCCGCTCCAGGACCTGGCGAGGAAGCACCGGCTGCCGTCCATCGCGCAGTTCTATATGCCGTCCTTCTCGACGCGCACCGTGGTCTATAAGGGCCTGCTGCTCGCGCCCGATGTCGGGCGCTTTTATGTGGATCTGAAGAACCCGCTGACCAAGTCGGCGCTGGCGCTGGTGCATCAGCGGTTCTCCACCAACACCTTCCCGTCCTGGAAGCTCGCCCATCCCTACCGCTTCATCGCCCATAACGGCGAGATCAACACGGTGCGCGGCAACGTCAACTGGATGAACGCGCGCCGCCGCACGATGGAATCCGACCTGCTCGGCGCCGATCTCGACAAGATGTGGCCCCTGATCCCGCACGGCCAGTCCGACACGGCGAGCCTCGACAACGCGCTCGAGCTGCTGATCGCGGGCGGCTATCCCATCGCCCATGCGGTGATGATGCTGATCCCGGAGGCCTGGGCCGGCAACAAGCAGATGGATGCGAACCGCCGCGCCTTCTACGAATATCACGCGGCGCTGATGGAACCGTGGGACGGCCCGGCCTCCATCGCCTTCACCGACGGACGCCAGATCGGCGCCACGCTGGACCGCAACGGGCTTCGTCCCGCGCGCTTCATCGTCACCGACGACGATGTCTGCATCCTGGCCTCCGAAGCCGGCGTGCTGCCGGTGCCGGACGAGAAGATCGTGCGCAAATGGCGGCTGCAGCCCGGCAAGATGCTGCTGATCGACCTCGAAGAGGGCCGCATCATCGAAGACGAGGAGATCAAGCGTACCCTCGCCGACGCCAAGCCCTATGAGGAATGGCTGCGGCGCACCCAGTTCAAGCTCGAAGAGCTCGACCTTCCCGAAGAGCAAACTGCGCCGTCGAACGATCCCGCGGCGCTGCTCGATCGGCAGCAGGCGTTTGGGTATACGCAGGAAGACATCCAGTTCTTCCTCGAACCGATGGCGCTTGCGGGCGAGGACCCCGTCGGCTCGATGGGCACCGACACGCCGCTGGCCGTGCTCTCCAGGAAGCCCAAGCTGCTCTACAATTACTTCAAGCAGAATTTCGCCCAGGTCACCAATCCGCCGATCGATCCGATCCGCGAGGAATTGGTGATGAGCCTGGTGTCGATGATCGGGCCGCGGCCGAACCTCTATGGCCGCCAGGCGGGAACGCATAAGCGGCTGGAAGTGCACCAGCCGGTGCTGACCAATGCCGATCTCGAAAAGGTCCGCAGCATCGAGACGCTGCTGGACGGCGCCTTCCGCACCGCGACCATCGACACGACCTGGGACGTCGCCGAAGGCGCCGCCGGGCTCGAACGCGCGGTGGAGCGCATCTGCAATGAGGCGGTCAACGCCGTCCTGCTCGATTCCAACATCCTGATCCTGTCGGACCGCGCCGTGTCGGCGGAGCGCATTGCCGTGCCGGCGCTGCTCGCGGTGGCGGCCGTGCATCATCATCTGGTGCGGCTGGGCCTGCGCATGCAGACCGGCCTCGTCCTGGAGACGGGAGAAGCCCGCGAGGTCCATCACTTCTGCGCGCTCGCCGGCTACGGCGCCGAGGCGATCAATCCCTATCTCGCCTTCGAGACGCTGGAGCAGATCCGGGTGCAGCGCGGCCTGTCGCTCACGCCCTATGAGGTGCAGAAGAACTACATCAAGGCGATCGGCAAGGGCATATTGAAGGTGATGTCCAAGATGGGCATCTCGACCTACCAGTCCTATTGCGGGGCGCAGATCTTCGACGCGGTGGGGCTCTCCTCCGACTTCGTGGAGAAATATTTCACCCGCACGGCGACGACCATCGAAGGCATCGGGATCAAGGAGATCGCGGCGGACTGCGTGCGCCGCCATCGCGACGCCTTTGGCGACAATCCGATCTACCGCGGCATGCTGGACGTCGGCGGCGATTATGCCTTCCGCCTGCGCGGCGAGGACCATGCCTGGACGCCGGAATCGGTGTCGAAGCTGCAGCACGCGGTGCGCGGCAATGTCGTGGAGGATTTCAAGGCCTTCGCCGCGAGCATCAACGAGCAGAGCGAGCGGCTGCTGACCATCCGCGGCCTGATGCAGTTCAAATACGCCGACAAGGCGATCCCGCTGTCGGAGGTCGAGCCCGCGGCCGAGATCGTCAAGCGCTTCTCGACCGGCGCGATGAGCTTCGGCTCGATCTCCCGCGAGGCGCATACGACTCTTGCAATTGCCATGAACAGAATCGGCGGGCGCTCGAACACGGGCGAGGGCGGCGAGGAATCCGACCGCTACAAGCCCTTGCCCAACGGCGATTCGATGCGCTCGAAGATCAAGCAGGTCGCCTCGGGCCGCTTCGGCGTCACCACCGAATATCTCGTCAACGCCGACGACATCCAGATCAAGATGGCGCAGGGCGCCAAGCCCGGCGAGGGCGGCCAGCTTCCCGGCCACAAGGTCGACAAGAACATCGCCAAGGTGCGCCATGCCACGCCGGGCGTCGGGCTGATCTCGCCGCCGCCGCATCACGACATCTATTCGATCGAGGACCTGGCGCAGCTCATCCGCGACCTGAAGAGCGTCAACGAAGAAGCCCGCATCTCGGTCAAGCTGGTATCGGAAGTCGGCGTCGGCACCGTCGCGGCCGGCGTCGCCAAATGCCGCGCCGACCATGTGACGATCTCCGGCTATGAGGGCGGCACCGGCGCCTCGCCGCTCACCTCGCTGACCCATGCCGGTTCGCCCTGGGAGATCGGCCTTGCGGAGACCCAGCAGACCCTGGTGCTGAACGGCCTGCGCGGCCGCATCGCGGTGCAGGTCGACGGCGGACTTCGCACCGGGCGCGACGTCGCCATCGGCGCGCTGCTCGGCGCCGACGAGTTCGGCTTCGCCACGGCGCCGCTGATCGCGGCGGGCTGCATCATGATGCGCAAATGCCATCTCAACACCTGTCCGGTCGGCGTCGCCACACAGGACCCGGTGCTGCGCAAGCGCTTCACCGGCCAGCCGGAGCATGTGATCAACTTCTTCTTCTTCGTCGCCGAAGAGCTGCGCGAGATCATGGCCAGGCTCGGCTTCCGCACCCTGCGCGAGATGATCGGCCGCACCGATAAGCTCGACATGGTCAAGGCGGTGGAGCACTGGAAGGCCAAGGGCATCGACCTGTCGCGGCTGCTCTATCAGCCTGTCCCGAAGCCCGGCATCGCGATCTATCAGGTGGAGCAGCAGAACCATAACCTCAAGACCGTGCTCGACCGCGACCTGATCGCCGCGGCCAAGCCCGCCATCGAAAGCGGCCAGCCGGTGCGGCTGGAGCGCACCATCCGCAATCTCGACCGCACGGTGGGCGCGATGCTGTCGGGCCAGGTGGCGCGCCGCCACGGCCATGCGGGCCTCCCCGAAGACACCATCGTCGTGCGCTTCACCGGCACGGCGGGGCAAAGCTTCGGCGCGTTTCTCTCGCGCGGCGTGAGCCTGGAGCTCACCGGCGACGGCAACGACTATGTCGGCAAGGGGCTCAGCGGCGGCCGCGTCGTGGTGCGCCAGCCCAAGCCGACGCGGCGCGAGCCGACGCAGAACATCATCGTCGGCAACACCGTGCTCTATGGCGCCATCGCGGGCGAGGCCTATTTCGAGGGCGTGGCGGGCGAGCGCTTCGCGGTGCGCAATTCCGGCGCCGTGGCGGTGGTCGAAGGCACCGGCGATCACGGCTGCGAATACATGACCGGCGGCGTCGTCGCCGTGCTCGGCGCGACGGGGCGCAATTTCGCCGCCGGCATGTCGGGCGGCATCGCCTATGTCTACGACGACGAGAGCACGTTCGCCGAACGCTGCAACACGGCGATGGTGAAACTCGAAAAGATCGCGCCCGCGAGCGGCGGCGATGAGGAAGGTTCGCCGCGCCAGCGCTCGGTCAGCGCCGCCGATTCCGGCATGGGCGATCCGTTGCGCTTCGACGCGGAGCGCCTGCGCATCCTGATCGAGCGCCACCTGCTCCACACCGGCAGCGCGCGGGCGCAGCATATCCTCGACAATTGGGACGCGGCGCTGCCGCGCTTCGTGAAGGTGCTGCCGACCGACTACGCCAAGGCGCTGGCCGATCTCAACCGCGAAAAGGCGTCGCTGCGCGCCGTGGCGGCGGAATAGCCATGGCGAACCCCACCGGATTCCTCACCGTCGAACGGCACGAGCGCGGCTATGAGAAGCCGGCCGAGCGCACGCACAATTATCGCGAATTCGTCAAGCCGCTGGCTTACCCGGAGGTCGTCAAGCAGGCGTCGCGCTGCATGGATTGCGGCATCCCCTATTGTCACAACGGTTGCCCGGTCAACAACCAGATCCCCGACTGGAACAACCTGGTCTATCGCGACCAGTGGCGGGCGGCGCTCGACAACCTGCACTCGACCAACAACTTCCCCGAATTCACCGGCCGGGTCTGCCCGGCGCCGTGCGAAGCCTCCTGCACGCTGAACATCGACGACAATCCGGTCACCATCAAAACCATCGAATGCCAGATCGTCGATCGCGGCTGGGAGGAAGGCTGGATCCAGCCGCAGCCGCCGGGCGCCAAGACCGGCAAGAACGTCGCCGTTGTCGGCTCGGGACCGTCGGGCCTCGCCTGCGCCCAGCAGCTCGCGCGCGCCGGCCATGGCGTGACGGTGTTCGAGAAGTCCGACCGCATCGGCGGGCTGCTGCGCTACGGCATTCCCGATTTCAAGATGGAGAAGCATCCCGTCGACCGGCGCCTGCGCCAGATGGAGGCCGAAGGCGTCACCTTCCGCCCGGGCGTCGAGGTCGGCGCCGGCATGTCGGTGGCGATGCTGCACCAGGATTACGACGCGGTGGTCATGGCCGGCGGCGCCGAGCTGCCGCGCGACCTGGAGATCGAGGGCCGCGCGCTCGACGGCATCCATTTCGCGATGGATTTCCTCACCCAGCAGAACAAGCGCGTCGCCGGCGACCCGGAGAAGAAGGCGGCGCCGGCGGGGACGATCAGCGCCAAGGGCAAGCACGTCATCGTGATGGGCGGCGGCGACACCGGTTCGGACTGCATCGGCACCTCCAACCGCCAGGGCGCCGCCTCGATCGTCCAGCTCGAGATCATGCCCCGGCCGCCGGAGAAGGAGAACAAGGCGCTCACCTGGCCCGACTGGCCGCTCAAGCTGCGGACCTCGTCGAGCCATGAGGAAGGCGCGCTGCGCGACTGGTCGGTGCTGGCCAAGCGCGCGCGAGGCGAGGACGGCCGCATCGTGGCGCTGGAATGCGTCCGCGTCGAATGGGTCAAGGGCGCCGACGGCCGCACCCAGATGAAGGAGATCGCGGATAGCGGCTTCGAGCTCGCGGCCGATCTCGTCCTGCTCGCGATGGGCTTCGTCTGCCCGCGCCATAACGGGCTGGTAGAGCAATCCGGCGTGGCGCTCGACGCGCGCAGGAACGTCAAGGCCAACACGCTCGACTACAAGACCAGCGTGCAGAAGGTGTTCGCCTGCGGCGACATGCGGCGCGGCCAGTCGCTGGTGGTCTGGGCGATCCGCGAGGGCCGCCAATGCGCCCGCGCGGTGGACGAATTCCTCATGGGCGCGTCGGAACTGCCGCGCTAAGGCGCGGCCGGCTTTGGCGAAATCCATTCCAGGCCAGTCGGACCCGGTCGCCGGGATGCCCGCCTGCGCGGACAAGACAACGTATAAATCTACAAGAAAAAGCCGATTCCAACGCGCTATTCCTTCGCTGAATTAACCCTCCCGGGCTTGACCCGGCGGCGGCGGCGCTGACAATCCTCCCCTCCGCCAACGTCTGTGGCAGTGCCCCCAAGGACACGCATGACCTTTCCTTCGCGCTGGATGCTCCGCGCACTTCTCGCCTTTCTCATCCTCGCAAGCCCTGCCGCCTATGCGACGCCGCCGTCGCAGCCCTGGCCGCAGACCGCCAGCGATCTGCCGGCCGACGCCTCGGTCCGCTTCGGCACGCTGCCCAACGGCATGCGCTATGCGATCAAGCGCAACGCCACGCCCACGGGCGCGGTGTCGCTGCGCTTCCGCATCGGCGCCGGCTCGCTGATGGAGCGCGACAACGAACAGGGCATCGCCCATATGCTGGAGCATATGGCGTTCCGCGGCTCGGCCCATGTCCCGGACGGCGACATGGTCAAGAAGCTGCAGAGCCTGGGCCTCACCTTCGGCGCCGACACCAACGCCTTCACCGCCGCGACGCAGACCGTCTACGCCTTCGACATGCCCAAGAACGACGCGGCGTCGGTCGATACCGCGCTGACGCTGATGCGCGAGATCGCCAGCAACCTCACCCTCTCCCAGGCCGCGCTCGACACCGAGCGCAACGTCGTGCTGGCCGAGGCGCATCTGCGCGACGTGCCGATCCAGCACCTGCAGAAATCCGACTGGGCGTTCCTTTATGGCGACCGCGCGGCCGCGGCCCTGATGCCGATCGGCAAGGAGAGCATCGTCGCGCATGCGACCGACAAGCTGGTGCGCGGGTTCTACGAAGCCTGGTACCGGCCGGAGCGCGCCACGCTGTTGATCGTCGGGGACGTCGATCCCGGCGAGGTGGAAGCCAAGATCAAGGCCCTGTTCGCGGACTGGACGGCGAAGGCGGCGCCGCGCACCGCCGTGCAATACGCCCCGCCGCTGCACCATCCCGATCCGGTCCGGCTGTTCGCCGAGGCGGGCTCGCAGCCCTATCTCATCTTCAGCTGGCTGCGGCCCTATGACGGCTCGCCGGACAACAAGGCGAACGAGGCGCGCGACGTCGTCCGCTTCATCGCGCTCGGCGTCTTGAACCAGCGCCTGGCCGTGCTGTCGCACGGCGCCAATCCGCCCTTCGTCAACGCCTCGGCCAGCCACGACCACACCGCCACCATCGCCGACACCACCAATATCGTGGTGAGCTATCGCAGCGGCCAGCCGGATGACGGGCTCAGCGCCGCCGAAACCGCGTGGCGCGAGGCGGTGCAGAACGGCGTGCGCCAGGACGAGGTCGACCAGATCGTCGCCCAGTTCCGCACCTTCTTCCAGGGCAATGCCGCCGCCGCCGACACCACGCCGTCGCCCCAGATCATCAACGCGCTGCTGCGCGCCGTCGACGAACGCACCGTGTTCACCGCGCCGTCCTCCGACCTCGAACTTTACGAAGAGGTGGTGCGGGACCTGACGCTCGCCAAGGTCAACGAGGCGCTGAAATTCGTCTTCGGCGGCGACGGGCCGCTCTATTTCGCCAGCGCCGCCGCGCCCCTGCCCGGCGGCGAGGCCGGCGTGAAGGCCACGATCGCCAAGGCCGATTCCGCGCCGTTCGCGGCGCGCGCCCAGGCGGCCCTGCCGCCCTGGCCCTATGGCGATTTCGGCAAGCCCGGCACCGTCGCCGCGACGCGCACGGTGGACGAGTTCGGCGTCACCTATGTCCGCTTCGACAATGGCGTGCTGCTCACCGTCAAGCCGACCAAGTTTCATGTCGGCGAGATCCTGATGAGCGTTCGGCTGGGCAAGGGCCGGCTGGGCCTGCCGCGCGACCGCATCGCGCCGGCCTGGGCGCTCAGCGGCTCCTTCGTGCAGGGAGGCTTGCGCAAATACAGCATCGACGATCTGCAGAAGCGCATGGCCGACAAGATGTGGGGCGCCACGCTCGGCGCCGCCGACGATGCCTTTCTCCTGACCGGGCAGGCGCGCGCCGCCGATCTCGACGCGGAGATGCAGGTGCTCGCCGCCTATGTCACCGATCCCGCGTGGTCGCCGCAGGCCTTCGACCAGGCCCGCGCCGCCTACGCGACCAGCCTCGTGGAGCAGCAGGCGTCGCCCAACGGCGTGCTCGGCCACGCCTTCGCCGGGCTGATCCATGACGGCGATCCGCGCTGGAGCCAGCCGGATGCGGCCGCGGTCTCCGCCACGACGCTGGGCCAGACCAAGGCCCTGCTGGCCGACGCGCTGCAGTCCGGCCCGATCGACGTGACCGTCGTCGGCGACACCACGGTCGATGCCGCGATCCATGCGGTGGCGACGACCTTCGGCGCGCTGCCGCCGCGCCCGGCGCCGGACGGTCCGGCGATGGGCGACGAGCGTTTTCCCGGTCCGGCGGCGCAGCCCGTCGTGCTGGCGCATCACGGCGCGCCCAACCAGGCGATCGCCATGATCGCCTGGCCGACGCAGGGCTTCCTGCCCGACATGAAGCTGCAGCGCACCTTGCGCGTGTTGTCGGAGATCTTCTCGCAGCGCCTGCTCGACGATCTGCGCACCCGCGAAGGCATCACCTACACGCCCGGCGCCGCGACGGTCTCCGCGATGGAGTCCAAGACCTATGGCTATTTCTACGCGCTGGCGCAGCTTCCGCCGGACAAGCTGGCGAATTTCTATGCCGCGGCCGACGCGGTCGCGTCCGATCTGCGCGACAAGCCGGTCGGCGAGGACGAGCTGAACCGCGGCCGCGGCCCGCGCATCGAGGATATCCAGCGCCAGCAGCAGACCAACGAATACTGGCTCTCGCTGCTCGGCGGTTCCCAGGTGAATCCGCGCCTGCTCGACGTCATCCGCTCCACCGTTCCCGATCTTCAGAGCGTGACGGCCGCCGACGTGCAGACGGCCGCGCAGGACTGGCTCAAGGACGCGCATGCCTGGCGCGTCGTCGTGGTTCCGCAGGGCTTCACGCCGCCCGTCCTGGCGCCCTAACCGCCGCCGCACGGCAAACCTGTCGCTGCGTCACCATGGACCCGCGGCGGCGCCCCATGGTAGCGCCTATTTTTAGAAGCGCCGGTATGGAAGGCGCCGGGCCGGCCCGCTAGAGTCCAAGCGCACCGGGCCGCCCGCATCGGGACATACGTGCCCGGACTGGTGAGGACGATGAGCGATCTCGAGACGTTCCGAAGCGAAACGCGCGCCTGGCTGGAGGCCAATTGTCCGCCCTCGATGCGCGGCGGCGCCGAACTGTCGGTGACGGAGGGCGACGACGATTCCATCTGGGGCGGCGCCAAGGCCAGGTTCAAGAATCCCGAGCAGAAGCTCTGGCTCGACCGCATGGCGGCGAAAGGCTGGACCGCGCCGACCTGGCCGAAAGACTATGGCGGCGGCGGGCTTTCGAACGCCGAAGCCCGCGTGCTGCAACAGGAACTCGGCCGCCTGAAAGCGCGTCCCGCGCTGATGTCCTTCGGCATCTGGATGCTGGGGCCGGTGCTGCTCGAATACGCCGACGAAGAACAGAAGAAGCGCTTCCTGCCGCAGATCGTGAAGGGCGAGATCCGCTGGTGCCAGGGCTATAGCGAGCCCGGCGCCGGTTCCGACCTCGCGGGCCTGCGCACCCAGGCGGTCGACAAGGGCGACCACTATCTCGTCAACGGCTCGAAGATCTGGACCTCCTATGCCGACAAGGCGGACTGGATCTTCTGCCTCGTGCGCACCGATAACACGAAAAAGCACGAAGGCATCTCGTTCCTCCTGTTCGACATGGCGTCGCCGGGCGTCGAGCCCAGGCCGATCAAGCTGATCAGCGGCCAGTCGCCGTTCTGCGAGACCTTCTTCACCGACGTGAAAGTGCCCAAGAGCCAGCTGGTCGGAAAGCTCAATGGCGGCTGGGACATCGCCAAGCGCCTGTTGCAATACGAGCGCCAGAACATCTCGGCGGGCGGCTTCGGCGGCGGCAGCGGCGGCTACGATCTCGAACATGCCGCGCTCGACCATATCGGCAGGGACGACGGCAAGATCGCGGACGCCGACCTGCGCGGCCGCATCACGGCGCACAAGATGGAGGCGCGCGCCTTCGCGCTGACCGTGCGCCGCGCCGAAGAAGAGTCCAAGCAGGGCAAGGGTCCTTCGGCCGCGACCTCGATCATCAAATACGCCGCCGCCAAGATAAACCAGGAGCGCACCGAGCTGATGGTGGAGGCGCTGGGCACCCAGGCGCTGGGCTGGGAGGGCGAGGCCTACAAGCCCGAAGAGATCGCCGCGATGCGCGCCATGCTGCGCGCCAAGGGCAATTCCATCGAGGGCGGCACGTCGGAAGTGAACCTGAACGTCATCTCCAAGCGCGTGCTGGGCCTGATGGATCATCAATGAACAAGAGGACGGGCAGCGAATAGAAATGCCCTCTCGCGATCGCCAAACCGGAGGAATTACGCATGAGCGCGGCTGAAAACATCGATACCGACCTGGAGGCGTTCCGCGCCGAGGCGCGCCGATGGATCGAGGAGAATTTCCCCCCGTCGCTGAAGGGCAAGGGCGCGATGATGGCGGGCGAGGGCGGCCCGGCCGGCGGCGGCGACTTCGCCCGATGGAAGAAGGCGATGGGCGAGAAGGGCTGGGGCACGCCCACCTACCCGAAGCAATATGGCGGCGGCGGGCTTTCGACCGCGCAGGCGCGCGTGGTGAGCCAGGAGCTGGCCCGCATCGGCGCCTTCAATCCGATCGGCGGCATGGGCGTGATGATGTTCGGCCCCACGCTGCTGGAATACGGCTCGGAAGAGCAGAAGAAGAAATACGTCCCGGGCATCGTCCAGGGCACGACGTGGTGGTGCCAGGGCTATAGCGAGCCCGGCGCCGGCTCCGACCTCGCCGCCCTGCGCACGCAATGCGTCGACAAGGGCGATCACTTCCTGGTCAACGGCCAGAAGATCTGGACCTCGGGCGCGCAATATGCCGACATGTGCTTCTGCCTCGTGCGCACCGACAACACGAAGAAGCACGAGGGCATCTCGTTCCTGTTGATCGACATGAAGTCGCCAGGCGTCGAAGTGCGGCCGATCAAGCTGATCAGCGGCAACTCGCCCTTCTGCGAGACCTTCTTCACCGACGTGAAGGTGCCGAAGGAGAACCTGATGGGCCCGCTCAACGGCGGCTGGACCATCGGCAAGCGCCTGCTGCAGTTCGAGCGCGCCGGCCTGGGCGGCAATATCGGCAGCGCCGCCGGGCTCGGCCGCAGCGGCGAGACCCGCACGCTCGACCAGGTCGCCAAGGCCTATGCCGGCGCGAACGACAACGGCCGCATCGCCGACGCCGATCTACGCGCCCGGATCACCAATCACCTGATGGACAGCCGCGCCTTCATGCTCACCGTGCTGCGCGCCCAAGCCGAGGCCAAGGGCAACCAGGGACCGTCGGCGACGACCTCTATCATGAAAAACGCCGGCTCGCGCATCGGCCAGGAGCGCTCCGAGCTCCTGATCGAGATGATGGGCCATCAGGGGCTGGGCTGGGACGGCGAAGGCTTCAGCCGCGGCGAGCTCGATACGGTGCGGGGCTGGCTCGGCGGCAAGGCCACGACGATCTATGGCGGCAGCCAGGAGATCCAGAACAACATCATCGCCAAGCGCATCCTTGGCCTCTTGGATCATCAGTGAGACGCGATCCGCACTTTTCCTCCCCCATTGTTATGGGGGAGGTGCTGAGCGAGCACTTGCGAGCGAAGCGGAGGGGGCTCGCTCGGGGCTGGCCCCCTCCGGCGCTTCGCGCCACCTCCCCCATAACAATGGGGGAGGAAAATGAAATCGGGTACGAACGCTAGGGAAGAACGAACATGGCAGTCCTGAACGAAGAACAGACGCTCATCCGCGACGCCGCGAAATCCTGGGTGCAGGAAAAATCGCCCGTCACCGCTTTCCGCAAGCTGCGCGACAGCGACAACGAAGACGGCTTCGACCGCGCCGCGTGGCGGGAGATGGCCGAGCTGGGCTGGGCTGGCATCCTCGTGCCCGAGGAATTCGGCGGCGTGGGGCTGGGTTATCTCACCCTCGGCCTAGTGCTGGAGGAGACGGGCCGCACGCTGACGGCGTCGCCCTTGATCTCGACCGCGCTGACCGCGACGACGGCCTTGCTGCTCGCCGGTTCGGATGCGCAGAAGCAGACATACCTGCCCGCCATCGCCGAAGGAAAGCTGATCGCGACGCTCGCCGTCGACGAAGGCCCGCATCATGCGCCGGAGAAGATCGCGCTGGCCGGCACCGACGGCGGCAACGGCAAGGTGATGCTGAACGGCAAGAAGACCTTCGTGCTCGACGGCGGCACGGCGGACCTGATCATCGTCGCGGCGCGCACCAGCGGAAAACCCGGCGACAAGGGCGGCATCACCTTGGTCCTGGTCGACGGCAAGGCGTCCGGCCTGACGCGCCAGAAGCTGAAGACCGTCGACAGCCGCGGCTATGCCAATCTGACGTTCCAGGACGTCCAGGGCGACGTCCTCGGCACGTCGAACCAAGGCGGCGGCATCCTGGAAACAACGCTCGACCGTGCCCGCGCCGGCCTTGCCGCCGAGATGCTCGGCCAGGCGATGCAGTCCTTCGAGGTGACGCTCGACTATCTCAAGACCCGCGAGCAGTTCGGCCAGAAGATCGGCACCTTCCAGGCGCTGCAGCACCGCGCCGCCAAGATGTTCACCGATCTGGAGCTGGCGCGCTCTTGCGTCGAGGGCGCCCTGTCGGCCATCGACCGCGACGCCAACGACGTGGCGCAGCTTGCCTCGCTGGCCAAGGCCAAGGTCGGCGATCTGGTGCACCTCGTCTCCAACGAGATGGTGCAGATGCATGGCGGCATCGGCATGACCGACGCGCATGACGCGGGTCTTTATCTCAAGCGCGCCCGCGCCCAGGAAGCGACCTTCGGCGGCTCGTCCTACCACCGCGACCGCTACGCGACGTTATTGGGATATTAGACTTTCCTCCCCCGCAACAGCGGGGGAGGAAATTATTGCGCTTTCGGCACCACGTTGCTCGTGGTGCCCGCCGGCACCTGGTCGATGATCAGCAGCTTGACCGGCACCGAGCCCTTGTTGACTCCGTAGTGCCAGGTGCTCTGCATTTCGGCGATGAACGCGCCCGCCTTGACCTCGAAGGTCTTGTCGGTCTGCGTGTTGACCACCGTGAGCACGCCTTCCAGCACATAGACATAGTGCGGATAGGGATGCTGGTGCTCCGGCAGCGTCGCGCCCGGCGGGAACGTCGCGATGGAGACCGCCACATCCGGCTTGTCCGGCACGACGATGGGCTGGCCGGTGATCGTCGTGTTGCCGCGAAAGACCGGTACCGCCGTCACCTTGGGCGCGTCGGCCGCCATGGCCGCGCCGGTGACGAAGACGAACGCCGCCGCAAAGGCAAGATTTCGCATGGTCAGACCCTCTCTATCGCCAGCGCGACGCCCTGGCCGACGCCGACGCACAGCGTCGCCAGCGCGCGCCGGCCGCCGGTCTTCTCTAGCTGATGCAGCGCGGTCAGCGCCAGCCGCGCCCCGCTCATGCCGAGCGGATGGCCGAGCGCGATGGCGCCGCCATTCGGGTTCACGACATCGGCGTCGTCGGGCAGCCCCAGCCCGCGCAGCACCGCCAGCGACTGGCTGGCGAAGGCCTCGTTCAGCTCGATGACGTCGAAGTCGCCGATCTTGAGTCCGAGGCGCGCCAGCAGCTTCTCCGTCGCCGGCACCGGCCCGACGCCCATCACCCGCGGCGCCACGCCCGCTGTCGCCATGCCCAGCACGCGGCCGCGGATGGTCAACCCGTTCTTCTTCGCTGCGTCTTCGGAAGCAATGATCATCGCCGCCGCGCCGTCGTTCACGCCCGAGGCATTGCCCGCCGTCACCGTGCCGGGATTACGGAACGGCGTCTTCAGCCGGGCGAGATCCTCCGCCGTGGTCTGCGGGCGCGGATGTTCGTCGGCGGTGAACGGCATGGGCTTGCCCTTGCCGTCCTTGGCTTCGACGGCGACGGTCTCCTCCGCGAAAAATCCGCTTGCGATGGCGCGGCCGGCCTTCTGCTGGCTGCGCAGCGCGAAGGCGTCCTGGTCGGCGCGGGATATCCGATAAGCCTCGGCGACATTCTCGCCGGTCTCCGGCATCGAATCCGTGCCGTATACCGCCTTCATCCTCGGATTGACGAAGCGCCAGCCGATCGTCGTGTCGTGGTTCTCCGCCGCGCGGGGAAAGGCGCTCTCGGCCTTGCCCATCACGAAGGGCGCGCGCGTCATCGATTCGACGCCGCCGGCGATGGCGAGCGAAATCTCGCCCGCCTTCACCGCGCGCGCCGCCGAGCCCACCGCGTCGAGACCCGAGGCGCAGAGCCGGTTGATCGTCGTCCCCGGCACCGTCTCCGGCAGACCGGAGAGCAGCGCCGCCATGCGCGCGACGTTGCGGTTGTCCTCGCCCGCCTGGTTGGCGCAGCCGAGATAGACCTCTTCCACCTTGGCCCAATCCACCGCGCCGTTGCGCGCCATCAGGGCCTTGATCGGCAGCGCCGCGAGATCGTCGGTGCGCACATAGGCGAGGCCGCCGCCATAGCGCCCGATGGGCGTGCGCACGGCATCGCAGATATAGGCATCTTTGAGAGCGGACATGGCGTTTTCCCGATGGCTTATTGGACCAACTTAGCCAAGGCCGCCACCTTCGCCAAACACGCGTTTGCCCGCGGAATTGCCGCTCTGGCCGGACCGCGTTAGCCTTCGCGCAAACGCCATCGGGAGAACGCCATGAAAGCCGCCGTCTACTACGAGAACGGTCCGCCCTCCGTCCTGAAATACGAAGACGTCCCCGATCCGCAGGTGATGCCGAACGGCATCGTCATCCGCGTCGAGGCGGTGTCGATCGAGGGCGGCGACACGCTGAACCGCCAGGGCGGTCCCCTGATGACCGTGCCGCATGTCGTCGGCTACCAGGCGGCGGGCGAAGTCGTCGCGGTCGGCGCCGACGTCACCGATTTCCAGATCGGCGACAAGGCGGTGACCACCGGCTTCAACGGCAGCCATGCCGAGCTGCGCTCGGTCGCGGCGCGCACGGCGTGGAAGATTCCCAAGGGTGCCGATGTCAGGCTTGCCGCCGCGGTCCCGGTGCCGTTCGGCACGGCGCATGACTGCCTGTTCGAGTTCGGCCGCCTCAAGCGCGGCGAGACCGTGCTGGTGCAGGCCGGCGCCTCCGGCGTCGGCGTCGCGGCGATCCAGCTCGCCAAGCGCGCCGGCGCGCGCGTGCTCGCCACCGCCTCCAGCGACGAGCGGCTCGAGAAGCTGAAGCCGCTCGGCCTCGATCACGGCATCAACTACAAGACCTCCGACGTCGTGCAGGCCGTGATGACGATCACGGACAACAAGGGCGTCGATCTGGTCGTTGATCCGGTCGGCGGGTCGACGCTGCAGGGATCGCTCCTGTCGCTCGGCTATCGCGGCCGGGTGTCGATGGTCGGCGCCGCGGGACGCGAGCCGATGCGTGTCGATGTCGGCTCGCTCATGGTCGGAAACCGGAGCCTCACCGGCGTCTTTCTCGGTGCGGAACTCGCGACCGATCGCGTGCACGACATGATTCAGGGTTTGGTGGACGAAGTTGCCGTTGGATCGTTGCGAGTCGTTATCGACAAGACATTCCCGCTTTCGCAGGCGGCGGCGGCACACGCTTACATCGAAAGCAGAAAAGCTGTGGGCCGAGTTCTCCTTATTCCTTGAGCGTTCGGCAATCGCCGTTCCGCTCCGGTTGTCCCCAGTCCGTAAGGCTCTGATTCAACAGTACTTATGCTGCCCGGCGGGCGCCCTGCGACGAGCGGGCGAAAGGACTCGTCTCGCGCGAGGGGCGCTGCATATATTGAGCCCATGGGGCAGGCTCGTGTCGGACATCCCGGCGATGCTGGAACATCGCGGAGCCCTATGGGCTCGGTGGAGGCGTATATGAGTTTGGTCGAAGACGTGCAGGCGTTCGTTCGCGAAGCCAATCGAATCACGGAGGTGAAGGAGCTTCGCAGTCTGCTGGAAGGCATCGTGCAGACGCTGGGGTTCGACTATTTCGCGCTGGTCCACCATGTGAACATCTATCAGACCAATGGCGACGTGGTTTACCTGTTCGACTTTCCGCAGGCATGGGCCGATCAGATCGACCGCAGGGGATATTTTTCGGACGATCCGGTGCTCGTCGCCTGCGAGAAATCGGCCGCGCCTTTCGTGTGGTCCGAAGTGTCGCGCATCGTCAAGCTGACCGGCCGCCAGCAGGAAATCCTGAAGTCGGCCCAGGATGCTGGTCTGGGCGGCGGGTTCACCGTTCCCATCCATGTGCCGGGCGAGCACACCGGCGCCTGTTCGTTCAGCACCCGCACCGGCCGCGACGTTCCCGAACACGCGCTGCCCGCCGCGCATTATGTCGGCTGCTTCGCGTTCGAGGCGGCCCGCCGCCTCGTCCAGCGCCGCGCCCAGACGGCGCAGACCAGGATCCAGACGACGGCCAAGCCGAAGCTGACGCGCCGCCAGCTCGACTGCGTCGTGCTCGCCGGACGCGGCAAGAGCGACCGCGACGTCGGCCAGATCCTCGGCATCAGCGACCAGACCGTCCACCAGCACATGGAAGAGGCCAAGCGCAAATACGAGGTCGCGACGCGCATGCAGCTCGTCGTCCGCGCGCTGTTCGACAGCCAATTGGCGTTCGCCGATCTCGTGAACTGACGCCTCCCCTAACTAGGGGAAGGCGGCGCGGCGCCCGTTGGTGCAACTCTCCCGGCCTCAGCCCGAGGGAGACGCTCCATGGTCCAGGTCATCAACGCCAACAATCGCCACAAATACGTTCCAGCGGTCGAGGCCATGCATCGCGACCGCAAGAAGATTTTCGTCGACAACCTGAAATGGAACATCCCGGTCGACGGCGAGCATGAGATCGACCAGTTCGACACCCCCGACGCGACCTATCTCGTCGTGCTCGACGAGACCAAGCAGACGCATCTGGGCTCGGTGCGGCTCCTGCCGACCACCAAGCCGCACCTTTTGAGCGAAGTCTTCCCGATGGTGTGCGACGACGGCGTTCCGGTCGGCGACGACATCTGGGAGATCACCCGCTTCTGCGCCGCGACCCATCTGCGCGGCCGCGATTCCTTCATGGTGCAGAGCCGCCTGGCGATCGGCATGGTCGAACTGGCGCTGCTCTACGGCATCACGCGCTACACCTGCCTGGCCGTCCCGGCCTTCCTGTCGACCATCATGGCGGTCGGCTGGGAATGCGAGCCGCTCGGCCTGCCGCGCGAGGTCAACGGCGAGACGGTCGGCGCGCTCTTGATCAAGATATCGCCCGCGACGCTGCAGCTTCTGCGCATGCGGATGGGCTGGCGCCATCCCATTCTCGAGCTCGACGCCGTCGGGCACGCCGCGGCCACGACCGCCGCGAAGGCCGCATAGACTCTCCCTCAATTTCCAACGGGTGGAAGAACCATGTCCGTCGCATTCGCCGAACCCCGGCTCTCCGACTGGATCGGAGAGATACGGGAACAGGGCTACTGTATCGTTCCCGGCATCATGCCCAAGTCCAAGGTCCAGGCGATCCACAACGACCTGAAGGATCGCTTCGAAAGGACGCCCTTCTGCGAAGGCGAATTCTACGGCAGCCACACCAAGAGGTTCGGCGGCCTGCTCAAGCGCTCCGCCCATGCGGCGGCGTTCGTCCAGCAGCCTCTGATCCTGGACATCGCGCAGACGCTTCTCGGCCCGTTCTGCGACAGCATCCAGCTCAATCTGACGCAGGCGCTGGAGATCTGGCCGGGCGAATGGGAGCAGGTCCCGCACCGCGACCAGGACATGTGGCGCGGACCGATCGGCGAGATCGAATATCTGATCAACATCATGTGGCCGTTCACGCCCTATCGGAAGGAGAACGGCGCCACGCTGATCTGGCCGAACAGCCATCGCCGGCAGGACGAGAACATCATCGACCGCGGCGAGGCGATCGCGGCCGAAATGAACCCGGGCGACGCCCTGGTCTATCTCGGCTCGACGATGCATGGCGCCGGAGCCAACATCACCGCGGCGCCGCGGGCCGGCATGATCATCAGCTACAGCCTGGGATGGCTGAAACCCTTCGAGAACCAGTGGCTGGTCTATCCGCCTGAAATCGCGCGGACATTTCCTCCGGATCTGGCGGCCCTGGCGGGCTATCGGATGCATCGTCCGAACCTCGGCAACTATGAGGGGCAGAGCCCGTCCGTGCTGCTGCAGGACGAGGTGCCGGAATATCTGCATTCGGTCGATGGTCTGCGTGCGGATCAGGCGGAGCTGATCGCGGAATTCAAGGCGCGCCAGCGTACAGGCTCTGTGTTAGGCTGACTCGAAGCGGGTACCTGCCGGCGGACCGGCGGCCGAGGCGAGTGCAAGATATCAACTATGCTTCTCACGAACGCGACGTTTGATTTCATCGAGGAGATCGACCGCAAGGATGACATCCCGACGCTGGTCGACTCCTATCAGAGCCTGATCGGCAAGTTTGGAATGCTCTATTTCATGGCGGGCAACCGGGACCATCCCGCCATGCAGCGCGAGGACCGGCTGTGGGCGACGACCTGGCCGGAGGAGTGGCTGAACCACTGGATGTCGCGGAAGTATTTTTTCGTCGATCCGGTGGCGGCGCAGCTCATGCGGCGCAACGAGCCGGTGCGCTGGAGCGAAGCGCAGACCGCCAGCAACAAGACCGGCGCCCGCATCTTCGAGGAAGCCAACGAATTCCGCATGAAGGACGGCTTCGCGCTGCCGATCTACAGCCGCGAGGGGTTCGTCATCGCCATCTCGATGGGCGCCGAGCATTACGAGCTGGGCAAGCTCGAAGAGATGTGCCTGCATATCGGCTCGATCTATTTCCACGCCAAGCTCGAGCGCCTGCGCGCCAAGGACGCGCCGCCGCCGCACAGCCCGCGGCTGACGCGCCGCGAGCGCGAATGCCTCTCCTGGGTGGCGGCCGGCAAGACCGATTGGGAAATCTCGCAGATCCTCGCCATCGCCGAGCAGACGGTGCACGAATACGTCCAGAACGCGCTCATCAAGCTCAACGCGACGACGCGGGCTCAGGCCGTGGCGGTCGCCATCTTCACCAAGCAGATCACCGCCTGATCCCCCTCATACCGGGGGGATGACGGGACGCGGGCGGGGCGCGAGCCTCCCCGCCGCTCCCTGGGACGGCGCCCGATGATCGAAGTGGTGACCAGCCGCAACGCGCTGCTCTACGAAGCGCCGCTGCGCGACATGTATCGCCTCAGGCATCGCGTGCTGGTGGAGCACAGGGGCATCGAACGCCTGCGCCGGCGCGACGGGCTGCAGACCGACCGCTTCGATACCGCCGACGCCATCTATCTGCTCCTGACCGAGGATGGGGGCAGGGTGCGCGGCGCCGCGCGCCTCCTGCCGACGACGGGGCCGCATGTCTTCGCCGACGCGGTGCCGCATCTGTGCGCGGTCCGCGGCGTGCAGCGCGGCGCGCGGATCCTGGAGCTCAGCCGCGCCATCGTCGACGAGAAGGGGCTCGGCCGCGCCCAGATGGAGACCGCCCGCAAGAACCTCCTGGTCGGCCTGTTCGAGTTCTGCGTGCGCGCCGGCTGCGAGAAATTCACCACCCTGATGCCCACCGACCTTCTGTTCCGCAACCTCGTGATGGGCGTCGATATCAAGCCGCTGGGCCTGGCGGTGGAGCGCGACGGCACCAAGCAGGTCGCGGTCGCGGCGACCGTCGACCAGACGGCGCTGGATGCCGTCCGGCTGGCGCTCGATGTCTACGAGCCCCTTATTTACTATGTCGGCGCACGGGCGGGCGATCCGCTGGAACTCGCGCCGGCGCGGATTCCCGCGCGGCCGCTGGAAGCCGCCGAATAGTACCGCCCTGTCGCGGTTAGGACGTAAAATCTCCTCGCGTAGCCTTTCGCTCGCCAGTCGCTATACTCACGCCCGGATGGGCCGCGATCCGTGACCCGGGAGTGACGATGCAGGCACGTTTGCTGGCTTTGAAAAGTGCCGTCCCGCCCTATGTCTTGAACCAGACAGACGTCTCCGTACGCGCCGCGGCGCTGTTCGAGGGGCACCGCGACATGACCCGGCTGATGCCGGTGTTCGAGAATACCGGCATCGAACGGCGCTATTCCTGCGTTCCGATCGACTGGTACAGCCAGCCGCATGGCTGGACCGACCGCAACGCCCTCTACATCGAGAACGCCGTCGACCTGTTCGAGACGCTGACCGGCGCGCTGCTGGACGAGGCCGGCCTGGGGCGCGAGGACATCGACGCCATCGTGGTCTCCTCCACCACCGGCATCGCCACGCCGAGCCTCGACGCGCTGGTGATCGAACGGCTCGATCTGCGGCGCAATGTCCGCAGGCTGCCGATCTTCGGGCTGGGCTGCGCCGGGGGCGTGGTCGGCCTCTCGCGGGCCGCCGAGCTCGCCCGGGCCTATCCCGGCAGCAAGGTGCTGTTCCTGGTGGTCGAGCTCTGCGCCCTGACCTTCCGCAAGGACGATACGTCCAAGAGCAACATCGTGGCGACCGCGCTGTTCGGCGACGGCGCCGCCGGCGCAATCCTCTCGACCGAGGGCGACGGGCCGAAGGTGGGCGCGAGCGGCGAATACACCTGGCCGGATTCGCTCGGCATCATGGGCTGGGATGTGCAGGACGACGGGCTGAAGGCGATTTTCTCCCAGAGCATCCCCTCCCTCGTCGCCAACGACTTCAAGCCGATCCTGCACGGCTATCTGGAAGCGAACGGGCTCTCGCTCTGCGATTTCGACCGCTTCGCCTGCCATCCGGGCGGCGCCAAGGTGCTCGATGCGCTGGAGGATGCCTTCGGCATCCAGCGCGGCGATCTGGTGGACAGCCGCGCCATCCTGCGCGCCTTCGGCAATATGTCGGCGGTGACGGCGCTGTTCGTGCTGGAACGCATGAAATGGCGCGAGCAGCGCACGCTGATGACCGCGCTCGGCCCCGGCTTCACCGCCGTCTTCCTGGCGATCGGCGGGCCGTGAGGCTCGCGATCTACATCGTCCTCGTCCTCGTCGCCGTGCAGCGGCTGGTCGAGATCGCCTATGCCGAGCGCAACACGCGCGCGCTCCTGGCGCGGGGCGCGGTCGAGGCCGGCCGTGCGCATTATCCGCTGATCGTCGTGCTGCATGCCGCCTGGCTGACCGCCATCGTCCTGCTGCTGCCGCCCGATGCGACGATCCACTGGTGGGCGCTGGCGCTGTTCGTCGCGCTGCAGCTGGCGCGCGTCTGGGTCATCGCCACGCTCGGTCCCTATTGGACGACGCGGATCATCACGATCGAGCAGGCGCCCCTGGTGCGCAAGGGTCCCTATCGCTTCGTGCGCCATCCCAACTATCTCGTCGTGGCCGGCGAGATCGCGGCGCTGCCGCTCGCCTTCGGCGAGATCGGTGTCGCGGTTGTCTTCACGATCCTGAACGGCCTGATGCTCGCCTGGCGCATCCGCCAGGAGGACACCGCGCTCGCCGCGCGGCGCGGCCTGCCGGCCGGCACGGGTTGAGGCCCGCCATGGGAGCGCTGCGCTTCGTCGGACCGTTCCTCTTCGCAGCGTCGATTCCGGCTTTCTACTATCTCGTCGGTCCCTGGGGACCGTTCCTCACCGTCGCGGCGCTGCTGGCGGCGCTGATCGGCGCCGAGCTCGTCTCGGATCGCGGCCAGGGCCCGGCCGTGGCGGAGGATGTGCGTCTCTTTCGGGTGCTGCCCAATCTCTACGTGCCGGTGCAGCTCGGCGTGATCGGCTGGGCGGTCGTCGTGGCGAGGGACGCGGGCCCCGCCGGCTTCGCGGCGCTGGCCGTATCGGTCGGCGTGACGACCGGCGTGTTCGGCGTGCTGGCGGCGCACGAACTCGTGCACGGCCATGACCGCGCGGAGCGGTTCCTCGGCCTCGTGATGCTCACCGGCATGAGCTATCGCCATTTCCGCGTCGCGCATATCTTCGGGCATCACCGCTGGGCCGCGACCGAGCACGATCCGGCCAGCGCCCGGCTCGGCGAAAGCTTCTACGCCTTCCTGCCGCGCACCGTCGCGGCGCAGTTCGCCGATGCCTGGGGGTTCGAGACGCGGCGGCTGCATGGCGGCGCGATCTGGAACAACCGAATCGCCCGCGACGTCGCGGCGATGCTCGCGCTCTATTTCGCAATCGCAGCAACGCTCGGGCCGCGCAGCGCCGGACTGTTCGCAGGCCAGAGCGCGGTCGGCATCGTCGTGCTCGAACTGTTCAACTACATCGCCCATTACGGCCTGACGCGGAAGCGCCGGGGACGGGGCCACGAACCGTTCACCGCGGCGCATAGCTGGAACTCGAGCAACGCGCTCGCCAACGCGCTCATCTTCAACATGGGCCGCCATTCGTGCCACCACGCACGGCCCGCATCGTCGTTCGAGCGTCTGGAATGGGTCGCCGCCGCGCCGGAGCTTCCGGCCGGCTATGCCGGCAGCATCCTTCTCGCGCTCGTGCCGCCTCTGTGGCGGCGCGTCATGGACCCAGCGGTCCAAAAGCTTCAAACTGGCATCAGCAACGCACCTGCCTGAGACCTGATGCCGCCCATCGTCAAAATCTGGATCGGCTTCGCGGCCATGTGTCTCGGCATGGCGATGGCCGTGCTGGACATCCAGATCGTCGCCAGCTCCTTCACCACCATCCAGGCCTCGCTCAAGGTCACGTCGGACGAACTGAGCTGGATCCAGACCGGCTATCTCATGGCGGAGGTGATCGCCATTCCGCTGACCGGCTGGCTCACGCGGGCGATGTCCCTGCGCTGGATGTTCGCGGCCGCAACACTGGGCTTCACCCTGGCGAGCATGGCCTGCGCCCTGTGCACCTCGCTGCCGCCCTTCATCGTCCTGCGCGTGGTCCAGGGCTTCTGCGGCGGCATGCTGATCCCCGGCGTCTTCACCTCGGTCTTCGTGATGATGCCGGAGAAGCACCGCATCGCCGCCACCGCGCTGGCCGGCACGCTGGCGGTGATCGCGCCGACGGTCGGGCCCGCCATCGGCGGCTATCTCACGGAGTACTATAGCTGGCACTGGATCTTCCTGATCAATCTCGTCCCCGGCATCGCGATCGTGGGCCTGGTGATCGGCTTCGTGCGGCTGGGCGAGCCGGACGCGTCCGAATTCCGCCGCATCGACTATTTCGCCGTCGCGCTGGCGGCGGTCTTCCTGGCGACACTCGAACTGGTGCTCAAGGAAGCGCCGAAATACCAATGGCAGGGCGCCTTCGTGTTCGGCTGCATCGGGGTCTGCGTGGTGACCGGCTCGGGCGCGATCTGGCGCAGCCTGTTCAGCCGGCATCCCTTCCTCGACCTCTACCGCTTCCGCGAGCGCACCTTCACGCTCGGCTGCACGCTGAGCTTCGTGCTGGGGCTGGGTCTTTACGGCTCGGTCTACCTGCTCGCCCTGTTCCTCGGCCTGGTGCGCGAGCATTCGCCATGGGAGATCGGCACGATCATGATCGTCTCCGGCGCGGCCCAGCTTGCGACCGCGCCCGTCGCCGCCTGGCTCGAAAGCAAGGTCGATCCGCGCATCCTGACCGGCTTCGGCTACAGCCTGTTCGCCGCCGGCCTGATCGCCAACGGCTACGAGACGGCGGCGACGGATTATGACGGCCTGTTCTGGCCGCAGGTGATGCGCGGCGCCAGCGTCATGCTCTGCATCCTGCCGGCGACGCGGCTGGCGCTCGACACGCTGATGCCGGGCCAGGTCGCGGACGGCAGCGCGCTGTTCAACCTGATGCGCAATCTGGGCGGCGCCATCGGCATCGCGCTGGTCGACACGATCCTCTATCAGCGCACGCCGACGCACGCCCGGGCGCTGGCGCAACGGCTCCAGGCCGGCGACGCCGACGCGGCGCGTCTCGTCGGCCTGCCGGCGCAATACTTCCACGGCCGCGACATGGGACCGGTCGACGAGACCATGCGCGCCTTCGCCGAGCCGCTGATCCAAAAGGCCGCGCTGGTGCAGTCGTTCAACGAGGCGTGGATCGCGATCGGCCTGTTCTTCGCGCTGTCGCTTCTGGTGCTGCCCTTCATGCGCCACATCCGCCGCTCGGCGATGGGACCGGAAGTCGCTTAGGCCGCCGCTTCGGCGGCGCGCGCCATGCGGCCCGAGCGGATCGCGATGGCGAGGCACAGCATCATGGTGAGCGACGCCAGAAGAAAGGGCAGGCCGGGAATATTCCACTGCGGATGGCGCACCGCCCAGGCGAAGGACAGGCCGTAGACGAGCGGCCCGGCGACCGAGGCGACACCGGCCAGGCTCTGATTGGCGCCCTGCAATTGTCCCTGTTCGGAAGGCCCGACGCGCCGCGTCATCAATCCCTGCAGGCCCGGCACGAGCAATTGCCACAGCGCGTTGAACGGCACGGCCAGCAGATAGAGCCACACCGTCGGCGCCCAGGAGATCCACGCCAGGCCGAGAATGGGAAAGGCCGCGCCGGCGATCAGGCAGGCGCGCTCGCCGAACCGCCTGACGAAAGGTCCGACGATGAAGCTCTGCACCGAGACGCCGACGCAGCTGAAGGCCGCCATGAACAGGCCGGTCGTGCCGGCCGTCCAGTGGAAGCGATAGCCGGCATAGAGAACGAACACGCTCGGCCACACCATGTTGGCGAGCTGGTTGAGGAAGCCGACGGTCGCCAGCGGCAGCAACTCATGATGCGAGCGCAGCAGCTTCAGCGATCCCAAGGGATTGGCGCGCCGCCAATGGAAGGCCGCCGTGCGCCTGGACGGCGGCAGCGATTCCGGGACCACGAAGAAGCCGTAGAGCGCGTTGACGAGCGTGAGCGCCGCCGCCACGAGGAAGGGCAGGCGCAGATTGATGTCGCCGAGATAGCCGCCGATCGCAGGCCCCGCGAGAAAGCCGACGCTGAACGCGGCGCCCATCCAGCCGAAGGCCTGGGCGCGCTCCTCGGGCGGCGTCACGTCCGCGACATAGGCATTCGCCGTGGAGAATACGCCGGAGGTCGCGCCGCTGATCAGCCGACCGACGAACAGCCAGGCGAGGCTCGGCGCGAAGGCCATGAACAGGAAGTCGAGGCCGAGGCCGCCGATGCACAGAAGAAGCACCGGCCGGCGTCCGAGCCGGTCCGACAACAGGCCCAGCACGGGCCCCGCGAGGAAGCTCATCGCCCCGCCGAACACGGCGAAGGCGACATTCCAGTCGGCGGCCGCGGCGGTGTCGCCGCCGTTGAACTGCTTGAGCAGGTTCGGCAGGACCGGAATCATGATGCCGATCGTCACCGCGCACGCCACCGCGCTCGCGAAAATGAAACCGAACGCCGCTCGCCCGCGTCCGGACGCGGGTTCGGCGTCGTCGGTCATGGCGCGATGATGGGCTATCGTGCCGGGTCAGGCAATCGCGCGCGGCAGGCTCGAGCGCTTGCCGCGCGTCCGAAAAGAAAAGGCCGGCGCCTGGGCGCCGGCCCTCTCGCACACCGCGATTACGCCGCGTTACTGTCCGTTGTTGGGCGTCGAATCGTCCGACGGCTTGTCCGGCGTCGGCTGGGTCGGCTTGGGCGGCGGCGCGGCGTTCCCGTTCTCGTCGATGCCGCCGGCATTCATGCCCGAGCCGGTGATCATGCCGCCATTGTTCAACGTGTTGCTGTTCGCTCCGGCATTGGTCGCGCCGGCCGGGGCCGTTCCGCCCTGCGCATTGGCCAACGCCTGCGCGTTCAACTCGTCGGTCTGCGCGTTTTCGGCCGGCGTGGCCGGATGGTGCGTAAACGCAAAGGCCGGTGCGGCCAGTGTCACCAGCGCGAAAACGGCGGCACCGCCCAATGCGAATTTGTGAATCGTCATGGTTGTTCTCCTGTGAGGCGCGCCCGTCCCGCGTTTGAACGCCGGGGCGCGCCGGCCGTTCCGGGAACCCGCCGGGATAACGCCGCAGGGGAACCCGTTTCGGCGCCGAGCCGTTTGCACCCGAAAGGGAGACAGCCATGCCGCGCGGCGACAAGTCGAGTTACACCGGCAAACAGAAGCGTCAGGCCGAACATATCGAGGAAGGCTACGAGAAACACGGAACGGCGAAGAAGGAAGCCGAACGGCGCGCTTGGGCGACGGTGAACGCCGAGACCCATGGCGGCAAGAAGAGCGGCTCGGGCCGCGGGCGCAGCGAGGACCGTGCGCCGTCGCGCAAGGGCGGACGCCTCGGCGGCGCCGCCGCGGCCGGCCGCACCGCGGCGCAGCGTTCGGCGTCCGCGAAGAAGGCCGCCGCGACGCGCAAACGGCGCGGACGCTGAACCGGCGGCGGAACTCTGCCGTGACCTTGGTGTTCCCAACACAAGGTTCTTGCGAGGTAAGTCCAGATGCTCGGCACAATTCTCATCATCGTCCTTCTGCTTCTTTTGTTCGGCGCGTGGCCGTCCTGGCCGCACAGCCGCAATTGGGGCTACTACCCGAGCGGCGGGTTGGGCCTGGTTCTCATCATCGTGCTGGTGCTCGTGCTTCTGGGGCGGTTCTGATCCGATTGTCCCGCTGATGACCAAGAAGAAGCTCATCGAAGACATCGTGCAGGAGCCGCTCCGCTTCCATCGCGCCCCGCTGGACGTGATGCGCGACCGGCGATTCAACGACGAGGAGCGGCTCGAGATCCTGAGCGCCTGGGAGCGGCGGATTCGCGAGCAGGACGGCGAGGGCGAAACCCAGCGCCTGCAGCTCGTCAACGATGCCCGCGCGGAGCTCGAACGGCGCATCCATCCCGCCGCCCCACAGGGAGCGTGACATGGCGACACCCATGACCGACAATTCGACCCCCAAACAGGTCGTATCGACCGAGGACGCCCGCCAGGGCGAGACCTCGGGCCATGTCCGCTGGGTCCTGCGCGTCAGCCTGGCGCTGGCGGTGGTGGCCGGCGTCGTCCTCTGGTCGGTCTACTTCCTCTAGCGGGCATCCCTTGACGCCGTCCTGGCCTGTTGCCACCAAGGCGGCGCCAGGAGATTTGCGTGTCCGCTGTCGAGCTTTCCATCGTCCTTCCCACCTTCAAGGAACGGGACAATGTCGCCGAGCTGGTGCGGCGGCTGGATGCGGCGCTGGCCGGCATCGCCTGGGAGGCGATCTTCGTCGACGACGATTCGCCGGACGGCACCGCCGAGACCGCCAAGGCGATCGCGGCGCGCGATCCGCGCGTGCGCTGCCTGCGCCGCGTCGGCCGGCGCGGGCTTGCCGGCGCCTGCATCGAGGGCATGCTGGCTTCCAGCGCGCCGTTCGTCGCGGTGATGGACGCCGACCTCCAGCATGACGAGCACGCCCTGGTGGCGATGCTCGATAAGCTGCGCGGCGGCACGGCCGACCTCGTCGCCGCCAGCCGCTATATCGCGGGCGGCAGCGCCGAATCGTTCGATGCGGCGCGCGGCCGGCTGAGCCTTCTCGCCACGAACATCACGCGCAAGATCCTCGACGTGCCGCTGTCCGATCCGATGAGCGGCTTCTTCATGCTGCGGCGCGACCGGTTCGACGCGATCGCGGAGCGGCTGTCGCCGGCCGGCTTCAAGATCCTGCTCGACATCGTCGCCACCGCCGGGCCTTCGCTGCGGGTGGCGGAGCAGTCCTATGTGTTCGGCAGGCGCGAGCAGGGCGAAAGCAAGTTCAACGTCCAGATCGGCGTCGAATTCCTGGGCCTCATCTTCGCCAAGCTGACCGGCGACGTGGTCGAGCCGCGCTTTCTGTTCTTCGCGCTGGTCGGCGCGCTCGGCCTCGTGGTCCATCTGATCGCGCTGAAGTCGGCGCTGCTGGCGGGCGCGCGGGACTTCTACACCGCCCAGGCGATCGCCACCTTCGTCGCGCTGACCAGCAATTTCTTCCTCAACAACGAGCTGACCTATCGCGACCGGCGCCTCAAGGGCGCCTCGATGTTCTGGGGCTTCGTCGTCTTCTGCCTGTTCTGCTCGATCGGCGCCTTCACGAATGTCGGCATCGCCAATTGGCTCTATGCGGAAGAGAAGGTGTGGTGGGTGGCCGGCGCCGCCGGCGCGGCGATGGGGCTGTTCTGGAACTACGCGATGTCGAGCCTGTTCGTGTGGCGCACCAGATGACGCGCCGGCATATCCTTCTCGCGATCCTCGGCCTGACGGTGCTGCGCGCGGTGGCCGCGGCCGTCCTGCCGCTCTCGGCCGACGAGGCCTATTACTGGCTGTGGTCGCGCCATCTCGGCGCCGGTTATTTCGATCATCCGCCCGCCATCGCCTATGTCATCCGCGCCGGCACGCTGCTCTTCGGCGACACCGCGCTCGGCGTGCGCGCCGGAGGCATCGTCCTTTCGATCCTGGCGAGCTTTTTCGTCTGGCGTGCCGGCGCCGCGCTGCTGCGCGACGCGGATGCGGGGGCGCGCGCCTGCCTGTTCTTCAACCTGACCCTGATGATCTCGGTCGAGACGCTGGCGGCGACGCCGGACGGGCCGTCGGTCGCGGCCGCGGCGGCGGTGCTCTATGCGCTGGCCAAGGTGCGGGAGTCCGGAAACGGCGCGTGGTGGCTGGGCGTCGGCCTCGCCGCGGGATTGGGCCTGCTGTCGAAATACACGATCTTCTTCCTGGGCGCCGGCATGGCGGTGTGGCTGCTGCTGTCGCCCAAGGCGCGGCGCTGGCTCGTCACGCCCTGGCCCTGGGCCGGCGGCGCGGTCGCGCTCATCGTCTTCCTGCCCAACCTTTTGTGGAACGACGCGCATGGCTGGGCGACCTTCGCCTTCCAGTTCGGCCGCATCGCCGGAGGGCATTTCACGCTGCGCTTCCTGCTCGAATTCCTCGGCGCCCAGCTCGTGCTGGCCTCGCCCTTCATCTTCGTGCTGGCGACGCTGGCGCTGGCCTTCCGCGCGCGCGACAGCGACAGCGCGGAATTCCTGCTGGCGGCCCTCGTCTTTCCTTCGGCGCTCTACTTTCTCATCCATTCGCTGCACGACCGCATCCAGGGCAATTGGCCGTCCTTCCTGTTTCCCGCCCTTGGCGTGGCGGCGGCGCAGGCCTGGGTGCAAAGCGACTGGACGGGATGGATGAAGGCGGTCTGGCGCGTGGCGCGTCCCGCGGCGACGCCGGTCGCGGCGGTCCTGCTGCTGGCGGTCTATGCCCAGGCGCTGTTCGGCGTCATCCCCTTCGGCAGGAGCGATCCCCTGGCGCGGCTCCTGGCCGTCGGCTTCGACGGCGTGGCGGCGAACATCGAAACCTTGCGGCGGAGCAACAACGCCGCCGCCATCGTGACGACGGACTATGCGTCGACGTCCTGGTTCGCGTTCTACCTGCCGGACCACCCGCCGGTGATCCAGGCGAACGAGGACGATCGCTACCTCGACGCGCCGGTGCCGGATGCCGGGCTTCTGGCGAAGCCGGTGCTCTATGTGGTGGAGCAGAGATTGGACAAGCACGCCGAACTGGCCGGCCGCTTCGGCCAGGTGCGTGAAGTGGCGCGCTTCGACCGGCTGCGCCATGGCGTGCCGATCGCGCACTACGTCGCCTATCTGCTGGGCGATTGGCGCGGCACGCGCTTCGGGCGCTTGCCGTAAGCGCTTCCGGATTTTCGAGGGGGAGGAAGACGAGCGGACACCCGATGCGGGCTGTCGAAGGGGCTGGGGCGTTCCGGACCGGACGTCCGCTCGGAGAAGAGAATGCACGGGGTTAATTTGGGTTGCCGGGTTTCAGAAAATAATTTGCGGGATGCATAACCCGTCCCGGCGCCTATCGCAGCCGCTTGATCGACTTGATTTTTTTCGCGCGAACGGCGCCGCCGCCGACGGGCCCCAAGAACAATCGTCATCGCCGTCCACACATGGCGCTCGGACCATGCGGGCGACCCAATTTGGCGGCGAAAAACGGATTGCCCGGCCAAGCCGGGCAATGACGACTGTGGATAGTTTCAGGGCAAACCGACTTTAGATCGGCGGGCGGCCGCGCAGCGCGCCGGAAAAGGCGCTCACGATCAGGAGCACGACGAAGACGATCAAGAGGATCTTGGCGATGCTGGCCGCAAGGCCCGCCAATCCGAAGAAGCCCAGATAGCCGGCGACGAGCGCCAGGATCAAAAACAGAACCGCATATCCGAGCATGACGATCGTCCTCTGCTGCTTGCAGAGGAAACGTCAGGGAAAAGCGGGAGTTCCGGTTATTTCCGCGTCCGGCCGCCGAAGAACATCTCGGCGCCGGCGACGACGATGGCGCCGACGATCGCGATCCACGGCGTCTCCTTGGCGATCGCCGCGAACAGCGCCATCCACAGGCTGGACGGCAGCGCCGTCGGCTTCGGCTTGGGCGGCCCGCGCATGAGGACGATGCCGGCCCACAGCACCGGCGGACCGACGAAGACCGCGCCGGTCACCGCCGCGCCGCCGGCCGCGCCCAGAAGCGGCGTGAGGGCCAGCACCAGCGCATAGCTGAGAAAGCCCACGCCGAACACGACGAGCAGCAATCCGATGACCGCAAGCACCGACGCCGCGGCGATTTTCGCCCCCATGACGGATCCCGTCAGCGGCGAAGAAGCAGGGCCAGGAACGCGCCGACGCCGGCGGCGATGGCGAGCGAGGTCAGCGGCTGCTCGCGCACCGTGGTGCGCAGGCTCTCGGCGTTCTCGCTCGCCCATTCCTCGACGTCTTCGGCGGCGTCGAACGCGGTCTTGCTGGCCTGGGAGGCGGCATCCTCGGCCAGCGCATAGGCCCGCTCGGCGACCGCTTCGGCCTTCTTGAGGGCGTCCCTGGCCTGGTGCGAGGCGACGTCGCCGACGTCGCCGGCCAAGGCCCTCAGATCCTTCTGCAATGTCTCCAGATCGGTCCGCAAGGCGGACAGTCTCGCGTCGATTTCGGTGTTGCCGGCGGCGCTCATCGTTCTCTCCGAATATCCCAGAACTTTGGGGGAATGGCCCCACCATGCCTCAAAGTTCCGTGTTAGGGAACTTTGGAATTACGCGGCTTTTTTGGCCGCCGAATGGAAGAAAAGCGCCTGGCCGACCGTCGCCTGCACCGTCTCGGGCAGGAAGGGCTTGGCGATCAGATAGGTCGGCTCCGGCCGCTCGCCGGTCAGCAGCTTCTCGGGATAGGCGGTGATGAAGATCACCGGAATGTCGAAGCTGTTCAGGATCTCGGCCACCGCGTCGATGCCCGAGCCGCCTTCGCCCAGATTGATGTCGGCCAGCACCAGGCCGGGCCGCTCCGAATGGGCCTTGGCGACCGCCTCGGCCCGGGTCGCGGCCGTCGCGACGACCTTGTGGCCGAGCTCGGTGACGAGGTTCTCCAGGTCGAGCGCGATGATCGGCTCGTCCTCGATGATGAGGACGCGGCTGGCGAGCTGGCGGTCGATGGTCTGCTGCGCGTCGACGATGGCGCGCTCCACTTCCTCGGCGGTCTCGTCCAGGATGAAGGCGGCCTCTTCGAGGCTGAAGGCCTCCACGGCGGTCAGGAGCAGTGCGGCGCGCTTGTTCGAATCGAGCGCGCTCAGGCGCGTCTCCGGCGACGGCTTGGTCTCGGCGATCCGCGTCGTGTTCTCGTCGATGCGGCCCGAGGCCGATTGCCAGATGGCGTGGAAGACGCGGTACAGGCCGACGCGGGGCGCCACGCCCTCGACCAGCGTCTGGTCGCCAGCCAGCAGCGCGGACAGGGCGGCGCGGACATAGGTGTCGCCGCTGGACTGGGAGCCGCACAGCGCGCGGGCATAGCGGCGCAGATAGGGAAGATGCGGGGCAAGGGTCTGGGACATGCTCATGAAAAACGGGCTCCTTCGACGGCGCTATCATCGTCGTTCTCAAAGGGGAATGCTCCTTGAGACGAAAAGTTCCATAAGCGGGGGGAACCATTGGCGGGCGGCAGGCGTTGGCTTCCCTGGAGGGAGTTGGTGGGCGGATGAGTCAAATTAAGGGGCTGATTTATCTGTGTAATCAGCCCCGATCGGAGAACGGCTTTGTCAGGCGCACCGCAACAGCGGAATTGGAATTTGTCTAAGGAACAGAACCCTAACCGCGAAAAAGCGCGCGCCATCCGCGCGCGGCAGCGGGTGATCGGACGGGAGCTGCGGCGCATCTACGATGCGGTCTCGCAAGAGCCCGTGCCGGACGAATTCATGGACCTGTTGCGTCGGATCGATGCGAAGGACGAGTCGGGGAAGAAGTCGTCATGACCGCCCCCCACACCGCCCCCGCCCCGCACAGCGCTCCCGCGTCCGAACCGGACGACTTCAAGACGGAGCTCCTGGGACTCGTCCCGTTCCTGCGTGCCTTCGCGCGCTCGCTCTGCGGCAGCCATGAAGGCGCCGACGACCTCGCCCAGGAAGCCCTGGTCAAGGCCTGGCAGTCGCGCGATTCCTTCGTGCCCGGCACGAACCTGAAGGCATGGCTCTTCACCATCCTTCGCAACCAGTTCTATTCCGACCGCCGCCGCGCCTGGCGTCAGGCGCCGTGGGATCAGGAAGCCGCCGAGAAGATTCCCGGCGGCGGCCAGGACCAGGGCTGGTCGGCCGAATTGTCCGACACGGCGCGCGCCCTCCGCGCCCTGACCGACGAACAGCGCGAAGCGCTGATCCTGGTCGGCGCCGGCGGATTTTCGTATGAGGACGCCGCGGAAATCTGCAATTGCGCCGTGGGCACGGTGAAAAGCAGGGTTGCGCGCGCACGCAAGGCTCTTATTGCAATCCTCGACGGCGATGAGGCGTTGCCGCAGTCGGACCGACCGCCCGAAGGGGAAGCTGCCCGTGAAATCATGGCGCAATTGGATCGCCTCGCGCCGCAAGACGGTCCCGATGCAGCCCGCAGACGACGCAAGGGAACAGACGAGTGAGCGGGGCTGGCCGCTCCGCATCACGCTCCTCATCGCGGTAACCGTCGCACTTCTGCCGATCGCCGTCGTCAGCATCCTGCAGGGCATCGACCGTGCCGGAGCCGACGTGGCGCGCGTGCACGACCGCCTTATCCAGTCCGCCAACGGCGCGGCGAAGGACGAGGAGAATCTCCTTTCCTCGGCGGAGCAGATCGCCCGCGCCCTCGCCAATCTCAGCGATGTGCGCAATGTCTCGCGCGATTGCGATGCGGTGCTGGGCGACGCGCTGATCGGGGTGAAATATTTCGCCAATCTCTCCCGCCTCGGGGCCGACGGCACCGATGTCTGTTCGGCCCTGCCGCGCGCCAGGGGCAACAGCGCCGCCGGCCTGCCGATCTTCGAACGCGCGCGCGCCTCCAAATCCTTCGTCGTGAGCGGCCAGATGATAAGCCAGGTCCTCAAGCAGCCGGTGATCATCGGCATGCTGCCGCTGCGCGATTCCGAGGGCCGCTTCGACGGCGCGCTGTCGGTCGTGCTCCAGCTCCATTGGCTCGATTTCATGGTGCGCGGCAACGGATTGCAGAAGGGCGCGGTCGTGTTCATCTACGATCGCGACGGCAACATCCTGGCCTCGAACGACGCCGGCGTCGCCCGCGCCCTCGTCGGCACCGCCCGGCGGTTCGCGAGCGAGCGCGACGTGCATTCCGCCGACGACGCGCGCGGCAACAACTGGACCTTTGCGACCTCGCCGCTGCGCGGCGGCGTGATCAACGTGGCCTTCGCCATGCGCGAGAGCCGGCTGTTCAGCGATACCTATCTGCATGTCGGGGCGGATTTCCTGATGCCCATCCTGATGATCGGGCTCGCCTGGGCCGGCATCTGGTTCGCGACCGAGCGGCAGGTGACGCAATGGATCGCCTATCTGCGGCGCATCTCCGCCGCCTACCGGTCGGGCCATTACGCGATCCGCCCGCAGCTCGAGGATGCGCCGCGCGAATTCCGCAGCCTGGGCGACGGCATGTCGGCGATGGCCGATTCGATCCAGGACCGCGACCGCAAGCTGCGCGACGCGCTCACCCAGAAATCGCTTCTCATCCGCGAGATCCATCACCGCGTGAAGAACAATCTGCAGATCGTGATGAGCCTGCTCAGCCTCCAGGCCAGCCAGCTCCGCGATCCGGCGGCGCGAGACGCGCTGATGCAGGCGCAGGTGCGCATCAACGCCCTGGCGCTGGTCCACCGCATCCTGCACGAGATCGAGGACCAGACGACCATCGACCTGAAGCGCCTGCTCCACGAACTCGCGCACCAGATCACCGAGGGCATGCGCGGCGAGAATGTCGGCGTGCGGGTCGAGGAGAATCTGGTGGACCGCGACGTCTCGGGCGAAGTCGCCGTGCCGCTCGCGCTGTTCGCGGTCGAGGCGCTGACCAACATCTTCAAATACGCCTTCCCGCCGGGCCAGCAGGGCCTGGTGCGGATCGAATTGGCCCCGATCGCTGGCGGCAAGCTCAGGCTCGCGATCAGCGACGACGGTGCGGGCTTCACCGACCGTGGCGGCAAGACCGGCATGGGCACGCGGCTGATCCGAACTTTCGGCGCGCAGATCGGCGGCGTCTCGGCGCTCCATTCGGAGCCCGGAAAGGGAACCATGGTGGAGGTCATCTTCCGCGATCCGGCATGCGCGCCGAACGAGGTTTCCGCCGGAACCGCCGAAACGTGATTTGCCCTGTTCCGTTACAGAGGCGGGCGCGCAGCGACGCGCCCCTCAGCAAAGGGAGACGAAGAATGGGCAATCAGGACAATACCCGCACCCGCGATCAGGACATCCGCCGCCAGCCTCCGCAGCAGGAGCAGGCCGCCGACAAGAGCGCGAAGAAGCGGGACAAGCAGGGCCGGCAGGACCAGGCCGATCAGGACGGCCGCCAGGCGTCCGAAAACGACCGGATGAGCCGCCACTAGACGCGGCGCGACCAAGGGACCGGCCCCTCGCGGGGCCGGTCTTTTTTGCGGGGATAGGCCGCGTCTCTTCGGCAATTGTCTCGCGCGGCGCACCGGCGCATAACGCTGCCTTCGTATTTCGAGGACGGCGATTTATGGCGGATACTTTCGACGCGGTCGTCATCGGCGGCGGCCCCGGCGGCTATAACGCCGCGATCCGGCTCGGCCAGCTGGGACTGAAGACGGCCTGTATCGACAAGCGCGGCACCTTCGGCGGCACCTGCCTCAACATCGGCTGCATCCCGTCCAAGGCGCTGCTGCACACCAGCGAATTGTTCGACGAGGCGAAGAACCATCTGCCGAAGCTCGGCATCAAGGTCGCGCCCGAGCTCGATCTCGGCCTCATGATGGCGCACAAGACCAAGGTTGTCGGCGAGCTTACCAAGGGCGTCGAATTCCTCCTGCGTAAGGCCAAGTCCGAGGCGATCGTCGGCGAGGCGCGCATCGCGGCGCCCGGCAAGGTCGAGGTGACGGGCAAGGACGGCGCAGTCCGCATGCTGGAGACCAGGCACATCGTCGTCGCGACAGGCTCCGAGGTCGCCTTCCTTCCCGGCGTGACCATCGACGAGACGCAGATCGTGTCGTCCACCGGCGCACTGTCTCTGAAAGAGGTGCCCAAGCGCCTGCTCGTGGTCGGCGGCGGCTATATCGGCTTGGAGCTCGGCTCGGTGTGGCGCCGGCTCGGCGCCGAGGTGACGGTGGTCGAATTCCTCGACCGCATCACGCCGGGCCTCGACGGCGAGGTCGGCAAGCAGTTCCAGCGCATCCTTTCGCGGCAGGGCATGAAATTCCAGCTTTCGACCAAGGTCGTGGGCGTCGAGAAAACGGGCGGGGCGCTTCTCGTCACGGTCGAGCCCGCGGCCGGCGGCGACAAGCAGACCATCGAGACCGACATCATGCTGGTCTCCATCGGGCGGCGGCCTTTCGTCGACAATCTCGGCCTCGAGAAAGTGGGCGTGAAGCTCGATCCGCGCGGCCGCGTCGTCACCGATGCGCATTACGCCACCAATGTCGCGGGCATCTGGGCGATCGGCGATTGTCGGGAAGGCCCGATGCTGGCGCACAAGGCGGAAGACGAAGCGGTTGCCTGCGCCGAGCGCATCGCCGGCAAGGCGGGGCATGTGAACTACGACGCGATCCCCGCCGTGGTCTACACCGCGCCGGAAGTCGCGAGCGTCGGCAAGACGGAAGAGGAACTGAAGTCCGCCGGCATCGCCTACAAGGTCGGCAAATTCCCCTTCACCGCGAATGCCCGCGCCAAGACCATCGCTGCGACCGACGGCTTCGCCAAGATCATCGCCGACGCCAAGACCGACCGGGTGCTGGGCGTGCACATCCTGGGCGCCAATGCCGGCGAGATGATCTCCGAAGCGGCCCTTGCCATCGAGTTCGGCGCCTCGTCGGAAGACATCGCGCGCACCAGCCATCCGCATCCGACGCTGAGCGAGGCCGTCCGCCAGGCGGCGGAAGGTGTCGAGGGCTGGACGATGCAGATGTGATCCTTCGAGGCCCGCTCGCGTGCTTCGAGGCTCGCTTCGCTCGCACCTCAGCATGACGCGAGCAGGATGACGATGAAATGTCACGATCCATCTGCTCCGCCCTCAGTCTCACGATCCGCACCGCGTGCGACGCGGCGGAGATCGACGAAGCCGCCGCGCTCTATGTCCGCAGCGGGCGGGCGGCCTTCACCTGGCGGCCCGACGACCATTTCCGCGCCGAGGATTTCCGAATGTTCGCGCTGGACGAGGAGGTCTGGCTGGCGCGGATGGGCGAGGCGACGGTCGGCATCCTCTCGATCTATCGCGAGGAGAATTTCGTCCACTGCCTCTATGTCGATCCCGACGCGCAGCGCCTCGGCGTCGGCCGCGCGCTGGTCGAACACGTCCGCCGCGTCGTCGGCGGGCCGCTGACGCTCAAGCTCGACGTCCCCAACCGCAAGGCGATCGCGTTCTACGAGGCGACGGGCTGGGAACGCATGACCGGGCTCGACGACCAGGGCGTCGACGACGCCGGCATCACCTGGGCGCGCTATCGGCTGGCGTGACCGCTTTGCTCTTCACATGCTCCGGCCGCACGCCGAGGCCGATGAAACGCGCCGGCCATTGGCGCGCCCACGTCCAGCGGTCGAGGACATAAAGCGGCCAGGGCGGCCTTGGCGTCACCTGGCTGCGGATGGTCCGCGCCAGCACGGTGTTCTGCACCAGCACCTGGAAACGCTGCACCACGCTTGTCGGCCATTCGCGGCGGCGCTGCACGCGTTGCAGTTCGGACAGGCGCGGCCGCCGCGTGGCGAGGACGGAGGCCAGCGCATTGGCGGTCGCCACCGCGTCCTGGATCGCCAGGTTGATGCCGACGCCGCCGATCGGGCTCATGGCATGCGCCGCGTCGCCGATGCACAGTAGGCCGGGCCGGGCCCAGCGCGTCAGCCGGTCGACCCGCACCGTCAACAGGCTCACATCGTCGAAGCTCTTGATCGTCTCCACGCGGTCGCGCGCGAAGCCGGCGGCGGTGCGCAGCCGCGCCAGGAACGCCGAGAGACCTTCCTTCTTCAGCTCGGCCAGGCCGCCCTTGGGAATCGCCAGGGCGCATTGCCAATAATCGCCGCGATAGAGCATCACGAACAGATTGCCGCCGACGAAGCGCCCCACCGGCTCTTTGGGATCGTCCGGCGCGGTGGGCAGCCGCAGCCACAGCACGTCGAACGGCGCGCCCAGATCGCGCACCTTCAGCCGCGCCTTCTCGCGCACCTTCGAATGGCGGCCGTCGGCGCCGATGACCAGCCGCGCCAGCAGGTCGCCGGTTCCCTCCGGCGTCCTGACCCTGACGCCCACGATGCGCCGGCGCCGGGAGAGGAGCTCGACGACCTCCGTCTCCATCGCGAGATGGAAATTGGGATAGCGCCTCGCCTCGCCCGCGAGGAATTCGAGGAAATCCCATTGCGGCATCAGCGCGACGAACTTCGCCCGTGTCGGCAGGCGCGACATGTCGGCGACCTTGAAGCGCTCCTTGCCGATCTCGGCGGTGATCTCGCTCGCTTCCTGGTGCGGGAGCATCAGGAATTTTTCCAAGAGCCCCAGCTCGTCCATGATCTGCAGCGTCGAGGGATGCACCGTGTCGCCGCGGAAATCGCGCAGGAAATCCTTGTGCTTCTCCAGTACCCAGACGTCGACGCCGGCGCGCGCGAGCAACAGGCCGCACATCATGCCGGCGGGTCCGCCGCCGGCGATCACGCAATGGGTCGTGAGCTTGTCCACCGGGGCACGCTAGGCGGACGGCGCGGGACGCTCAAGCATCGCCAAGGACAAAAGCCTGCGCTAGGTTCGGCGCGACACCGCCGGAGCTTGCCTCGAATGCGCGCCAATCGCCTGCGAGAGATCTGGGCGCAAGGACGCGCCGCGACCAATTGCTGGCTCAGCCTGAACGGCTCGGTCGGCGCGGAGATCCTCAGCCATCAGGGCTGGGACAGCCTCACCGTCGACATGCAGCACGGCCAGGCGGATTTCGCCGGTATGGTGGCGATGCTGACCGCGATCTCCACCACCGACACGGTGCCCCTGGTGCGGGTGCCGTGGAACAATCCGGGCGACGTGAACCGCGCCCTCGATGCCGGCGCGCTCGGCATCATCTGTCCCAACATCGACACGCCGGATCAATGCGAGCATTTCGTCTCCGCCTGCCGCTACGCGCCCCGGGGCACGCGCAGCGTCGGACCCAAGCGCGCCGTGCTCTATGGCGGCGGCGACTATCTCGCCAAGGCCAACGAGACGATCCTCACCATGGCGCAGGTCGAATCGGCCAAGGCGCTGATCAATGTCGAGGCCATCGCGGCGGTGAAGGAACTCGATGTCGTGTTCATCGGGCCGACCGATCTCGGCCTGTCGCTGGGGCGCGAGCCCAGGGCGGACCAGACCGACCCCATCGTCGTGCAGGCGATCGACGACATCCTGGGCGCCGCGAAAGCGGCCGGCAAGCGCGCGGCGATCTATTGCAAGTCGGTGGACTACGCCCAGGCGATGATCGCCAAGGGCTTCGACCTCGTCGTCGTCACCTCGGACGAGGCGCTGCTCTCCGCCGGCGCCGCGCTCGCGGCCCGGTTCCGCTAGGGGAGAATTTCTCCGCCCTGTGTCGCCGGCGCCTCTTATCAAGCGGCCCGAATTCGCCTATATGTGGCGACGCAACAACTTTGAAAGGAGGTGATCCAGTGTCTCATTGTCATTACCTGCGGACGTCGAAGGCCGCGACCTGGATCCTCGCCTCTGGTGAGGTCCGCGCCGCGTAAGCGACGCCTGCGCGTGCCCTAGCGGACCGCAGTAAGACAATGGAAGGGCTGTCCGAACAGGGCAGCCCTTCTTTGTTTTCCGCTTCCCGGTTTTGCGCCACGCGGTCGTGATCGTGCGTCGCGGGGCTTTGTGCCAGGATCGCGGACGATCCGCGCCAGACGGATATGGAAGGAAACCCGATGCGTCTTCGCTCCGCGCTTGTCGTGCTCGCGCTCGCCGCTACCGCCGCGGCGGCGGACGTGCCCGCCGCGGTCCATGGCGTGCAGCGCGCCAACATGGACACCAGCGTGCGGCCCGGCGACGACTTCAACCTCTACGCCAACGGCAATTGGCTGAAGACCGCCGTCATTCCGCCCGACCAGGCCAGCTGGGGCTCGTTCTCCACCCTGCGCGACAAGGCGGCACGGCGCACCGCCGACCTGATCGGTGACATCGCCAAGATCCAGTCGCCGCCCGGCTCCGACGAACGCAAGATCGGCGACTTCTATGCGAGCTTCATGGACGCGGCGGGGATCGAGGCCAAGGGCCTCGCGCCGCTGAAGGCCCGGCTCGATGCCGTTGCGGCGATCGCCGACAAGGAAGCGCTGGCGCACGCGCTGGGGCGTTCGGTGCGCGCCGACGTCGACGCGCTCAACAACACGAATTTCTATACCGAGAACATTTTCGGCCTGTGGGTCGCGCCGGGCCTCGACGATCCCCACCGCTACCGGGCCTATCTGCTGCAGGGCGGACTGGGCCTGCCGGACCGCTCCTATTATGTCGGTGCCGATCCGGCCGCGCTCCAGATCCTGTCGGCCTATGAAGCCCATGTCGCCAAGCTCTTCGCGCTCGCGGGCTTCGCCGATTCCGACGTCCGCGCCAAGGCGGTCGTCGCGCTGGAGACGCGCCTGGCGCGGGCGCAAGCCACGCGGGCCGACAGCGAGGACGTGCTGAAGGCCGACAATTACTGGGCGCGCGCCGATTTCGCCGCCAAGGCGCCCGGCCTGGACTGGAACGCTTTCTTCCAGAGTGCCGCACTCGACGGCCAGGACCAGATCGTGGTCTGGCAGCCCAGCGTCATTCCCGGCGTGGCCGGTGCGGTCGCCGACACGCCGCTTGCCGTATGGAAGGATTATCTCGCCCTCCATCTGCTCAATCACTATTCGTCCGTCCTGCCCAAAGCCTTCGCGGACGAGCGCTTCGCTTTTTATGGCGCGACCCTCTCGGGCACGCCGCAGCAGCAGGCGCGCTGGAAGCGCGCGGTGTCCCTGACCAACCATGCGCTCGGCTGGGCGGTCGGCCGGCTCTATGCCGCCCGCTACTTCCCACCGGCCTACAGGGCCGAGGCCCAGGCCATGGTCGACAACATCAAGGCGGCGTTCGGCCGGCGCATCGACGCGCTCGACTGGATGAGCCCGGCCACCAAGGCCAGGGCGAAGGACAAGCTCATCACGCTCTATGTCGGCATCGGCTATCCCGATCGATGGATTTCCTACGCCGCGCTCGACGTCATGCGCGGCGACGCCTTCGGCAATCTCGCCCGCGCCGAGGACTTCGAATACCGCCGCAACATCGCGCTCCTGGGAACCGCGGTCGACCGCGGCACCTGGTGCATGACGCCGCAGACGGTGAACGCGGTGAACCTGCCGCTGCAGAACGCGCTCAACTTTCCCGCCGCGATCCTCGATCCGCCCTTCTTCGACGCCAAGGCCGATCCGGCGTTCAATTACGGCGCGATGGGCTCGATCATCGGGCACGAGATCAGTCACAGCTTCGACGATCAGGGCAGCCGGTTCGACGCCGACGGCCGGCTCATCGACTGGTGGAGCAAGGCCGACTTCGCCCATTTCCACGATGCCGCGCTCAAGCTCGCCGAGCAGTATGCGCAATACAGCCCGTCGCCGGGCCTCTTCGTGAACGGCCAGCAGACGCTGAGCGAGAACATCGCCGATGTGGCGGGGCTCTCCGCCGCGTTCGACGGCTGGCGTGCCTCGCTGGGCGGCCATGACGCGCCGGCGATCGACGGCCTCAGCGGCGCGCAGCGCTTCTTCCTCGCCTATGCCCAGACGCGCCAGCAGGCGACGCGCGACGCGGCGCTGCGCCAGCAGATCCTGACCGACGGCCACGCGCCGGCGATGTATCGCGCGCAGGCGGTGCGCAATATCGACGGCTGGTACGACGCGTTCCAAATTTTGCCGGACGAGAAATACTATCTCGCACCTGCGAACCGCGTGCGGGTGTGGTGAATCCACATTAAATTTGGGCGCAAGCGGACGCGCCCGCGCGCCGGCGCAGTGGCTTGCACAGGGCGAGTACGCTAGCTTCGATTCTGGCGACAGGGGGGAATACGTCATGCCGGATAGCTTCACCACGACTTCGACGCAGGGGTTCTTCTCGCGTTTCCTGGGCTCCTTCGTCGGCATCCTGCTGGGGCCGGTCCTCGTCATTGCCGCCATCGTCCTGTTGTCGTGGAACGAGGGCCGCGCGGTGCAGGCGATCCGGGGCCTGGCGGAAGCCTCCGGCGTGGTCGTGGAGACGTCCGCCGATGCGGTGGCGCCCGCCAATGAGGGCAAGCTCGTCCATGTCGTCGGCAAGGCGGAAGCCGCCGCGCCGATCCAGGATTCCGATCTCAGCCTGAGTTTCGACAACCAGGTCGCGGTCGACCGCACCGTCGAGATGTATGCCTGGACCGAGAAGAAGGAAGAGAAGACGCAGGACAATACCGGCGGCAGCCAGACCACCACGACGACCTACACCTACAGCAAGGCCTGGACGGAATCGCCCGCCGATTCGAGCGGCTTCGCCCATCCGGAAGGGCACGAGAATCCGCAACTGCCTTTCGCCTCGCACAAATATTCGGCGAGCGACGCGCATCTGGGCGGCTTCACGCTGGACGAGACCACGGTCGGCATGATCGACGCGCCGACGCCGCTCAAGCCCGACGCACCCGATGGCTGGGCGCGGAGCGCCGGCAATCTCTACAAGGGCGAGAATCCCGCCAAGCCCGCCGTCGGCGATGTGCGCGTGCACTATACCGGCATGTCGTCCGGTACGACGGTGTCGGTGCTGGCGGCGCAATCGCATAACGGCTTCGCGCCCTATACGACGACCAACGGCTACACCATCCATCTCGCGCGCGCCGGCAACGCGCAAGCCAGCGAGATGATCAAGGAGCAGCAGCAGGCCGAGGCGTTCCTGACCTGGATCCTGCGGGCCGTCGGCTTCGTCGTGATGTTCGCCGGCTTCGCGATGTTCTTCGGGCCGATCGCGACGCTGGCGTCGGTCCTGCCCTTCCTGGGCACGATCGTGCGGGGCGCGACGAGCTTCTTCGCCTTCGTCCTGACGATTCCCGTCGCGCTGATCACCATCGCGCTGGCCTGGCTCGCCTTCCGCCCGCTGATCGGCGGCGGCATCCTCGTGCTCGCGGCCGTCTTCGGCTATCTGCTGTGGCGCTGGCATCACGGCCGCAGCGCGCCCCATGTCGCGGCCGCGGCGGCGGCCGCCGCGGCGCATTAGCGGCCCGGTGCGAGCGAAGGTCCTGCCGGTGGTGCGGGCGGCCGGACTTGAACCGGCACGGACCTTTCGGTCCTACGGATTTTAAGTCCGGTGCGTCTACCATTCCGCCACGCCCGCTGGCGCGCCTTGGGTTCTATAGCGCAGCGGGCGGCTCTTGTAAGAGACGTCCGCGCCGGCTTGCCGGGGCCGCCGCTTCGCCGCTAAAGTCCATCGTCGAGCGGGAGAACCGTCATGCACGGTCATGGCTCCACCATCGCGCTGGCCGGACTCGTGGTCGCCGTCCTCGCCTTCGTCCTCCAGGTCCTGTCCTACCGGCGCGGAAAATAGCGGCCCGGGTACTCAATCCAGGGTTGAGTACCGAGAAGAAATCCAAGCCTTTCCAAGGCTTAAGGCCGAATCCGCAGGCGTTGACTTGGCAACGCGCCTGACTATAGTGCGCCGCCTTCGCGGACCCCGGTCCGCGCCAAACCTCGCGGACTATCCGCCTACTACGACCGGAAGAAGCATGACCAAGCGCGCCAATTCGAAATACAAGCTGGACCGCCGCATGGGCGAGAGCGTGTGGGGCCGTCCCAAGAGCCCCGTCAACAAGCGCTCCTACGGCCCCGGCCAGCACGGCCAGCGTCGCGCCAAGAAGCTGTCGGATTACGGCACGCAGCTCCAGGCCAAGCAGAAGCTCAAGGGTTATTACGGCAACATCACCGAGCGCCAGTTCCGCAAATACTACCAGGAGGCCTCGCGCCGCCAGGGCGATACCGGCGAGAACATGATCGGACTGCTCGAGCGCCGCCTCGACGCCGTCGTCTATCGCGCCAAGTTCGTGCCCACGCCCTTCGCCGCCCGCCAGCTCGTCAGCCACGGCCATGTGAAGGTCAACGGCCGCCGCGTCACCATCGCCTCCTACCAGGTGGGCGACAAGGACCAGATCGAACTGTCGGACAAGGCCAAGCAGATGGCGCTGGTGCTCGAAGCCACCAAGAGCGCCGAGCGCGACACGCCGGACTATGTGAACGTCGACCACGACAAGATGACGGCCAAGCTCTTGCGCACGCCCAAGCTGTCGGACGTGCCTTACGCCTCGCAGATGCAGCCGCACCTCATCGTCGAATTCTATTCGCGCTGAGGGCGCAGGGCCGGTCCTTGCGACAGGCGCAGGCAATTCGTGAAAGGCCGCAGGGCAGCCCTGCGGCCTTTTGCATTGTATTCACGGCCATCCGTCCTAGCTTTGCGGGGCGGGCTTTGAGCGGAAATCGATGACCTACACCGTCTTCGGCGACAAGGGTTCGGGCGCGTTCTCCGCCGAGGCGGTGCTCGCCGAGGCCGGCGCGCCCTACGAGTTCTATTCGGTCTCGCTGGAGAAGAACGAGCAGAAGAAGCCGGAATTCCTGAGCATCAATCCGAGCGGCAAGATCCCCGCCCTGCGCCTGCCCGAGGGCGAGGTCATCACCGAATCCGCCGCCATCCTGCTCACCATCGCCGATCACTTCCCCAATGCGCGGCTGCTGCCGCCGCAGGCCGGCCCGGCGCGGGCGCAGGCCTATCGCTGGCTCGCCTTCATGGCGTCGGAGATCTATCCGATGGTCGAAATCTCCGATTATCCCGAGCGCTTCGCGCGCGACGGCGAGAGCGCCGAAAGCCTCCGCGCCAAGGCCCGCGAGCGCATTCGCGAAAGGCTCCTGATCGTCGAACGCTTCGCGGCCGGGCCGTGGCTCTTGCCGTCCGGCTTCTCGATCCTGGACATCTACGCCTCGATGTTCACGCGCTGGCGCGGCAGCATTGGGCGCGAGTGGCTGGCCCAAGGCCATATCCCCAAGCTCACCGCGCTGGCGTCGAGCCTGTCGGAACGGCCGGCGATCGCGCCGGTCTGGCACCGCCATTTCGGCGGATAGGGTCTACGCTCGATCGATCCGATTCCGGATTGTCCCGCGAAAGCGGGCATCCGGCCTGGCTGTTCCTGATCGCGGAATGCCCGCCTTCGCGGGCATGACAGACGAGGGAACGCTGAAATCACCGCCGTGACGACGGCCCGGTGCATTTTCTCGATTATCCCTGCGAATTCGTTGCGCCCGCCCCACTTCGGTCGCGCCGGAGCGCTACTATCTCGTCAGCGGGCGATAGGAGGGCCGGATGGTTTCGCGGCGGATGATGATTGCGGGCGGCGCGGGCGCCGTTGTTGTCGCGGGGCTCGGCTATCGCGCCTGGGATCGCGGCGTCTTCGCCGGGCCGGACGGCGCGCCCTATGCGCCCTGGGCGCAATGGCGCGGCAGCGTGATGGACGGCATCGCCCGTCCCCTCTCGGCCGCCATCCTCGCCGCCAATCCGCACGATACGCAGCCCTGGCTGTTCCAGCTCGGCGACGAGACGATCACCGTCTACGCCGACCGGGCGCGCAATCTCGGCAGCTTCGATCCCTTCCGGCGCGAGATGCATCTGGGCCTGGGCGCCGCGATCGAGAATCTGGCGCGCGCCGCCGGCGTCTACGGCTACACCGCCTATGTGCGCCCCGTGGGCGGAAGGCTGACGAATGCACTGCCCGACGAGCCCAAGGCGGTGGCGCATGTCACGATGGACCCGGGCGCGCCGGGCCGCGATCCGCTCTACGAGGCCATCCCCGGCCGGCACACCCATCGCGGCCGCTATCTCGACAAGCCAGTGGCGAAGGCGTTCCTGGCCGGTCTGGCGGCGCTCGCTTCGGATCTGGATGTCCGGCTCGCGTTCCTCGACGACGCCAAGGCGCGCAAGGACATGGCCGATCTGATCGTCGCCGCCACCGAGCGCATCGTCGCCGATCCGCAGATGTCCGCCGACAGCGCCCGCTGGATCCGCACCGGAAGGCGCGAGGTCGAGGCGCATCGCGACGGCGTCACCGTCGATACCGGGGGCATGGCGCGCGCCACCGTGATGATGGCCAAGCTGCTTCCCGATCTGAGCCCGGCGTCGCAGGACCGGTATTGGCTTGCCAACACGCGCGACGTCCAAATCCACGCGCCGGTGCTGGGCGCGATCCTGGTGAAGGACCGGCTCGACATGGCGCAGGCCATCGCCGCCGGCCGCGCCTGGCAACGCATCCATCTCGCGCTCACGGATGCGGGCCTCGTCGCGCAGCCGCTGAACCAGCCGGTGGAATGCATCGACCGCAACGAGACGCTGGGCCGCGTCGACACCTATCAGCGCGCGCTGGCGGCAATGGCGAAAGCGCCGGACTGGCAGCCGACCTTCGTCTTCCGTCTCGGCCATGCGGAAAAGCCGGCGCCGCCATCGCCGCGCCGGCCCTTGAACGATGCGATGAAAATCTCGGGCCTGGCCTAGGCGTTCTCGAGCGCGATGCCCTGCTCGGCGAAGAAGGCGCCGAGCTCTTCGTTCTCGAACATCTCGCGCACGATATCGGCGCCGCCGACGAACTGGCCCTTCACATAGAGTTGCGGGATCGTCGGCCAGTCGGAATAGTCCTTGATGCCCTGGCGGATTTCCGGATCCTTGAGGACGTCGATCGCTTTGAACTTCACGCCGAGATGCGAGAGAATCTGCACCGTCGCGGCCGAAAATCCGCATTGCGGAAAAACGGGCGTGCCCTTCATGAAGAGGACGACGGGATTGGCTTTGACCTCGGCGTCGATACGCTGGCGGATGTCGCTCATCTGGTGCTGCGCCGGAAGGCGCCCTCGGTTCGATCGATCGCTTCCCATGTATGCCCGATGCCGCAATGCGTCAAGGTTCGCGCCATCCGGCGCGCGGAAACGCGCGTGAATCCGGCCCTTCCAGCGCGCTTGCGCATCGCCTTGGACGGCCTGCTCGAAGGCGTTTCGCGCAAGGACCTGGCGGCGCGCGCGCAGGCGATTTCGAAGCTTTATCGCGGCGGTTCCGGTTCGGCTTTGGCCGTCACGGACGAATTGGACACGCTCGCTTATGTGGTTGCGCGGTTGCCGGCGACCTATGCCGTCGCGCTTGCCGTTCTCGAACAGGCGCGCGGGTCCGTGCCGGACTTCGCGCCGCGTTCCCTCTTGGACGCGGGCGCGGGGCCGGCGACCGCGAGCTGGGCGGCGCGCGAGGTCTGGCCGGATATCGCGCGGCTGACGCTCACCGATTCCAATCCGCACTTTCTCGGCCTGGCGCGAAAGCTCTCGCCCGCGGCGGACGCGAATTTTCTCTCCGCGGACTTGTCTCGCGACGGTCTTCCGCAGGCCGACCTCGTCATCGCCGGTTTCGTGCTGGCGGAAATCCCCGCCGCCGCGCGGCGCGGCGTCGTCGAGCGCCTGTACGCCGCCGCGACCGATGTGCTGGTCCTGGTCGAGCCCGGCACGCCGGACGGGTTCGCCCGCATCCGCGCCGCCCGTGACACGTTGATCGCGAGCGGTGCCGGCGTGCTCGGTCCCTGCACCCATGCCCAGTCCTGTCCCATCGTCGCGCCGGACTGGTGCCATTTCTCGCAGCGCCTGCCGCGCTCGCGCGACCACATGCACGTGAAGGGCGCGTCGGTGCCGTACGAGGATGAGCGCTATGCCTGGCTCGCCGTCAGCCGCGCGCGCGGTTCGGCTTTCGAGGGAAAGGCCCGCGTGCTGGCGCCGCCGAAGGAAACGAAGCCGGGGATCGAACTCAAACTTTGCACGCCTTCCGGTCTGGAGAACCGCTTCATCGCCAAGCGCGACGCAGACGCCTTTCGTCGCGTGCGAAAGGCGGAGTGGGGCGACGTCGTCTGACGTTCAGTCTTTCGCCTGCGTCGTCAATTGCAAAGCGTGGAGGACGCCGCCCATGTTCCCTTTGAGCGCGGCATAGACCATCTGGTGCTGCTGCACGCGGGTCTTGCCCTTGAAGGCGGCGGACGCCACGACCGCGGCCCAGTGATTGTCGTCGCCGGCGAGGTCGGTGATCGCCACTTCGGCGTCGGGAAATGCGTCCTTGATGAACATCTCGATTTCGGCGGCTTTCATGCCCATGGCGACATCCTAGTTGGTCGGCGGAATCTCTTCGCCGCTCATATAGCGCGGAAACCAGTCTTCATGCGCCGCTTTCAGCGCGGCGACCGCGATCTCGCCGACGCCCTCGATCAGGAGCTTGTCCGGCGCGGTGCAGCCGATCAGGACGTGCGGCACGCCGTGATTGCGCGCCGTTTCCGACACGCGCATCGTCAGTGCCGAGGGGAAGGCGACGACATAGCGGGCCTGGTCCTCGCCGTACAGGAAGGGGATCGGATCGGCGCCCTCGGGCAGGCGGATGTTCGCGCCCATGCCGCCGGCCAGGCACATCTCCGCCAGCGCGACGGCAAGGCCGCCGTCCGAGAGGTCGTGCACCGTGTCGATGCCGCCGGCCTCGATCAAGAGGCGCACGAAATCGCCGTTGCGCCGTTCGGCCGCCAGGTCGACGGGTGGGGCGGCGCCTTCTTCCTTGCCTTCGATCTCGCGCAGATAGATCGACTGGCCGAGGTGGCCCCCAAGGCGGTTCGCATTCTCGCCGATCAGCATGATCACGTCGACGTTCCGCTTGAAGCCGATGGTCGCCATCTTGGCGACGTCCTTCATCAGGCCGACGGCACCGATGGCCGGGGTCGGCAGGATGCCTTCGCCATTCGTCTCGTTGTAGAGCGAGCAATTGCCGCCGATCACCGGGAAGTCGAGGGCGCGGCAGGCCTCGCCGATGCCGTCGATGCCGCGCACGATCTGGCCCATGATTTCGGGCTTCTGCGGATTGCCGAAATTGAGGTTGTCGGTCACCGCCAACGGCTTGGCGCCGACCGCGGTGAGGTTGCGCCAGGCTTCCGCCACCGCCTGCTTGGCGCCCTCGAACGGATCGGCCAGGCAATAGCGCGGCGTCACGTCGGTGGTGATCGCGAGGCCCTTCTTCGTGCCGTGGACGCGCACCACGGCGGCATCGCCGCCGGGGCGCTGCACCGTGTCGGCCATCACGGTGTGGTCGTACTGCTCCCACACCCAGCGCCGCGAGCACATGTCGGGCGCGGCCAGGATCGTCTTCAGCGACGCGATGACCGGCCGCGAAGCGTCATAGGCCGGCGTGCCGCGCGCCGGTTCGGCCAGCTCGAACGGCCTTTGATATTTCGGCGCCTCGTCCGACAGCGCCGTGACCGGCATATCGGCGACGATCTCGCCCTTGTGCTTGACGATCAGCCGGTGCGTGTCGGTGGTGACGCCGATCACCGCGAAATCCAGTTCCCATTTCTTGAAGATGCGTTCGGCTTCCGCCTCGCGCCCGGGCTTCAGGACCGCCAGCATGCGCTCCTGGCTTTCCGACAGCATCATGTCGTAGGCGGTCATGTTGGCTTCGCGCTGCGGCACATGATCGAGATCGAGCTCGATGCCGCTGCCGCCCTTGTCCGCCATCTCGGCGGACGACGAGGTGAGCCCCGCCGCCCCCATGTCCTGGATCGCGATGATCGCATCCGTCGCCATCAGTTCGAGGCAGGCTTCGAGCAGCAGCTTCTCGGTGAAGGGATCGCCGACCTGCACCGTGGGGCGCTTCTCTTCGGAGTCCTCGCTGAACTCGGCGCTTGCCATGGTGGCGCCATGGATGCCGTCGCGCCCGGTCTTCGAGCCGATATAGACGACGGGATTGCCGGCGCCCTTCGCCGCCGAGAGGAAAATCTTGTCGGTGCGCGCCAGGCCGACGCACATCGCGTTGACCAGGATGTTGCCGTTGTAGGAGCGGTGGAAATTCACCTCGCCGCCGACCGTCGGCACGCCCATGCAATTGCCATAGCCGCCGATGCCGCTGACCACGCCCGAAACGAGATGCCGGGTCTTGGGGTGCGAAGGCTCGCCGAAGCGCAGTGCGTTCATCATCGCGATGGGCCGCGCGCCCATGGTGAAGACGTCGCGCATGATACCGCCGACGCCGGTCGCCGCGCCCTGATAGGGCTCGATGAAGGAGGGGTGGTTGTGGCTTTCCATCTTGAAGATGCAGGCATCGCCGTCGCCGATGTCGATCACGCCGGCATTTTCGCCCGGCCCCTGGATCACCCAGGGCGCCTTGGTCGGAAGGCGCGCGAGATGCACGCGGGTGGATTTGTAGGAGCAATGCTCGCTCCACATCACCGAGAAGATGCCGAGCTCGACGAGATTGGGATCGCGATTCAAGAGCCGCTTGATATGGGCGTATTCCTCGTCCGTGAGGCCGTGCTCGCGGACGACGTTGGGGGGGATCTCCGTCACGACAAGGTCTCGATCAGGCTCTCGAACAGCGTACGCCCGTCGGTGCCGCCGAGCAGGGGATCGACCGTGCGCTCGGGATGCGGCATCAGGCCGAGCACGTTGCGCTTCTCGGAAAGGATGCCGGCGATGTTGCGCGAGGAGCCGTTGGGGTTGTCGCCCTCGGCATAGCGGAACACGACGCGGCCGTCGCCTTCGAGGCGGTCCAGCGTCTCCTCGTCGGCGAAATAATTGCCCTCGCCATGCGCGACGGGAAAGCTGACGCGCTGGCCCTTCTCGTATTTGCGCGTGAACGCCGACTGGGTCTCGTCGACCTCCAGCGCCACCGGGCGGCAGACGAATTTCAGGCCGGCATTGCGCATCAGCGCGCCGGGCAGAAGATGGCTCTCGGTCAGCACCTGGAAGCCGTTGCAGATGCCGAGCACCGCGCCGCCCTTTTCGGCATGCGCCTTGACCGCGCGCATCACCGCCGACTGGCTCGCCATCGCACCGCAACGAAGATAATCACCGTAGGAGAACCCGCCCGGCAGCACGACGAGGTCGACCTCGGGCAGCTCGCTGTCCTGGTGCCAGACCATGTGCGGGTCCTTGCCCGTCATCTGCTTGAGCGCGACCTGCGCATCGCGGTCGCAGTTCGAGGCGGGAAAGACGACCACGGCGGATTTCACTTCGACGCCTCCACACAAAAGCTGTCATGGCCCGCGACTGCGGGCCACCCAGTTGGGTTCTGCACATCGGTAAGCGCGCGAAGGAGATTTCGCCGGAAGGCCATGCGTTCTGTCGTCGTCACCTGGGTGGCCCGCAGTCGCGGGCCATGACAAGTGTGAGATTTCATCCCTTCAGCTCGATCTCGTATTTCTCGATCACGGTGTTGGCGAGCAGCTTCTCGCACATCGCTTTCAGGTCGGCCGCGGCTTTCGCCTCGTCCTGCTCCGCCAGTTCGAGGTCGATCACCTTGCCCTGGCGCACCTCGCCGACCGCGCCGAAGCCAAGCCCATTCAGCGCGTGGCCGATCGCTTTTCCCTGCGGATCGAGGACGCCGTTCTTCAGGGTGACGAATACGCGTGCCTTCATCGCCAATCGCTTCCCCTAACGAACAAGCTGTGGCCCCTTGCTCTCGCCCTGCACCTGGTCCGGCATGATGCCGAGGCGGCGGGCGACTTCGGAATAGGCTTCGACCACGCCGCCGAGGTCGCGGCGGAAACGGTCCTTGTCCATCTTCTCGTTGCTGGTCACGTCCCACAGCCGGCAGGAATCGGGGCTGATCTCGTCCGCCAGAACGATGCGCATATAGTCATTCTCCCACAGCCGCCCGAACTCGACCTTGAAGTCGACCAGCTTGATGCCGACGCCGAGGAACAGGCCGGAGAGGAAATCGTTGATGCGGATGGTGAGGTTGACGATGTCGTCCAAGTCTTGCGGCGACGCCCAGCCGAACGCCGTGATGTGCTCCTCGCTGACCAGGGGATCATGCAGCGCGTCGTTCTTGTAGCAATATTCGATGATGGAGCGCGGCAGCACCGTGCCCTCCTCGATGCCCAGCCGCTTGGACAGCGAGCCCGCCGCCACATTGCGCACGATGACCTCGAGCGGGATGATCTCGACTTCCTTGATGAGCTGCTCGCGCATGTTGAGGCGCTTCACAAAATGCGTCGGCACGCCGATCGCGTTGAGCTGCGTCATCAGATATTCGCTGATGCGGTTGTTGAGGATGCCCTTGCCGTCCAAGACCGCCTTCTTGGTGGCGTCGAACGCCGTGGTGTCGTCCTTGAAATACTGGATCAGCGTGCCGGGCTCGGGGCCTTCGTAGAGGATCTTGGCCTTGCCCTCATAGATCATGCGCCGGCGTTTCATGTTGTGTCCTTATTCCGCCGATGACGCGAAACGGGGGCTGCCCCCATCGGAGCGGCAAAATACCCACCGCGTCCGGCTGCGGCAACGTTGCGAAAGCGCGCATACGCCCCTATCTCTGCGCTGTCCACAAGCTTGCGCTAGAGTGCGGGCGGGACGCCGGCGCGCGCCTGGTAATTCTATGTAATTCAAGGGGTTAAGACATGAGCGGATCGTTCGAGGATCGCCGCAAGGGTTTTGAGGGCAAATGGGCCCATGACGCCGAGAAGCAGTTCAAGATCATCGCCCGCCGCAACAAGCTGCTGGGCCTGTGGGCGGCCGGCGAGCTCGGCAAGACCGGCGCGGACGCCGAGGCCTATGCCAAGGAGGTCGTGATCGCCGATTTCGACGAGCCGGGCGAGGAAGACGTCTACCGCAAGGTGCGCGGCGATCTCGATGCCGCGAAAGTCTCCGAACACACCATCCGCCACAAGATGGCCGAGCTGCTCGATGCCGCCGCCGAGCAGATCCTGAAGGAATCCTGAGCTATGCCGCGCGCGGCTTCGGATGACTAAGCCGCGCGCAAGCGCGCGAGCGCTTCGGGGAACCGCCGCGACAGCGGCACGCTGAGTTCGCCCAGTTCGACCGTGTAGTCGCCCGAGCCTTCGGGCCTCAGCGCCGTCATGCGCGCCGGATTGACCAGCCAGGAGCGGTGCACCCGCACGAAGCCGTGCGGCGCGAACTCCGATTCGAGGCTGCCCAGCGCCGCGCGCATCAGGGGCTTGCGGCCGTCGCGCAGCACGAACTCGACATAGTTCCCCGCCGAACCGATCGCCAGGATATCGCCGATGGGAACGCGCAGGATGCGCGCGCCGTCGCGGATGGAATAGGCCGCGTCGCTGCCGGTCGCCGGGCTTGGCGCCGAATGGTCCACGATGAACCGCGCGATCGCGAAGCTCGCGATCGCCAGCGCATAGCCGAACACGTCCTTGCCGAGTTCGTAGGTGAAGTGCAGGCCGAACGGCCCGAATTCGTAGCGCCGGCCCATCGCCGCATAGGCGATCTCTCGCAAGAGCACGAAGCCGGCGACGTGGCAGAACGAGAACGCCACGGCCGCCGCGGCATGGACCAGCGGCACGCGCCAGCGCGGCCGGCTGTCCAGCGGCACCAGCCGCAGCGCCAGCCAAGCAATCCACGCGAACAGGTTGAAGGTGATCCAGCTCGATCCCTCCCACACGATGGGTCCGGCCAGGCCGAAACGCGGCTGCTCATGGCCGATGGTGATGACATTGACGATGTTGACTGCGGCGACCACGGCCGCGGTGAAGGCGAGGCCGTAGAGGAAGGCCCGCCAGCCATCGGTCCCGGATTTGTCGCCGCTCATCCCAAGCCCTTGCCAGATATCACCGATCCGGCGCATCCCGCCCCCGAGCCCTTTCGCGGGGCGGAGCGGCGCACCAGATTGACGGACATCGGGACCTGACATGGCGCCACTATAGGGCGCCGGACGGTCGGACGGGGAGAGCCGAACATGCGCAGTGTCCTCATCGGTGCGGCGGTCGCGGCCTTGGCCGTTCTGCCCGGCCTGGCCCGGGGCGGCGAGCCTGGCTGGCCGGCCTATGGCGGCGATCCGGGCGGCCAGCGCTATTCGGCGGCGCGCCAGATCACGCCGGCCAATGTCGCGACCCTGTCGGTCGCCTGGCGCTATTCGACCGGCGATATGGTGCGCCGTGCCGGCGCGATGAAGCGGGCCTCGTTCGAGAACACGCCGATCCTGGCCGACGGCCGGCTCTATGTCTGCTCGCCCTTCAACGAGGTCAGCGCCCTCGACCCCGGCACGGGCAAGGAGCTCTGGCGCTTCGACCCCCATCTGAACGACGACATCCGCTATCCCAACGACTACATCTGCCGGGGCGTCGCCTATGCGAGCCATCTGGGCGCGCCGGGCGGCGCCTGCGCTGCGCGCATCTACCTCAACACCGCCGACCGCCGCCTGATCGCGCTGGACGCGGCCAGCGGCAGGCCCTGTGCCGGCTTCGGCGGCGGGGGAACCGTCGTGATCCCGCCCGGCGAGCAGCGCGAAGGCAGGACCAGGCGCTTCGGCCGCATCCACACGACCTCGGCGCCGGTGGTGAGTCACGGCCTGGTCATCGTCGGCTCGGCGATCGACGACAATCAGAAGGTCGACGAATTGCGCGGCACGGTGCATGCCTTCGACGCCGTCACCGGCGCGCTCAAATGGAGCTTCGATCCGCTCGCCGATCAGGCGCCGCCCTTCCGCGCCGGGTCGGCGAATGTCTGGGCGCCGATGAGCGTCGACGAGGCACGCGGCCTCGTCATCCTGCCGGTGTCGAGCGCCAGCCCCGACTTCTTCGGCGGGCTGCGCGTGGGCGCGGGCAAGTATGCGAACTCCATCGTCGCGCTGCATGTCGCGGACGGCAGCGTCGCCTGGTCGTTCCAGACCACGCATCACGACGTGTGGGACTACGACATCCCCGCCCAGCCGACGCTCGGCACCGTTACCTACAACGGAAAGACGGTCGCCGCCGTGCTGCAGCCGACCAAGCAGGGATTGCTGTTCACCGTGAACCGCGACACCGGCCTAGCCGTCATTCCGGTCGTGGAGCGCGCCGTGCCGCAAGGCGGCGTGCCGGGAGAGCACCTGTCGCCGACGCAGCCTTTCCCGATCGCGCCCGCGCCGCTGGCGCCCAGCCGAATCGCGCCGGACGATGCCTTCGGCCTGACCTTCTGGGATCGCGGCGCGTGCCGCGACAAGATCGCCACCGCGCGCCATGACGGGCTTTACACGCCGCCCTCGACGCAGGGCACGATCCTCTATCCCTTCACCGGCGGCGGCACGAATTGGGGCGGCCTCGCCTTCGATGCGGCGCACGACATCGTCTATGTCAACACGTCGAGCGCGATGCATCTGGTGACGCTGATCCGGCAGAAGCAGTTCCAGGAGGTCCGCGAGCGCTTCTTCGACAAGGAGGTCTCGCCCAATGACGGCGCGCCCTTCGGCATGATGCGCGAGACGCTGCTGTCGCCCATCGGCATGCCGTGCAACCCGCCGCCCTGGGGCCAGCTTCACGCGATCGACATGCACAGCGGCCGCATCCTCTGGTCGGTGCCGCTCGGCACGACGGAGGACATGGCGCCGTTCAGCGAATATCTGCTGGGAAAGACCGGCACGCCCAATCTCGGCGGGCCCATGGTGACCGCAGGAGGTCTGGTCTTCATCGGCGCCGCGATGGACAATTACCTGCGCGCCTTCGACGCGAAGAACGGCGCGGAACTGTGGCGCGGCCGCCTGCCGGCCGGCGGCCAGGCGACGCCGATGACCTATATCTGGAAGGGCCGCCAATATGTCGTGATCGCGGCGGGCGGCCATTCGAAGCTCAACACCAAGCGCGGCGATCAGGTATTGGCCTTTGCGCTGCCGAATTGACTTGCCGCATTTGTCATGGCCCGCGACTGCGGGCCGTGACACATGCGGACGGAATTGACTTCCCTCGCGGAAATCGGCGCAGTTAGTCGCGCTCCTTTTCGTGAAGGCCTCTCCGATGGCGACCGCTCTCGACAACGATCTCGTCTCCAACGTCGTCTTCGGCGACGACAAGAAGATCCATGCGCTGCTGGCCGATCTGCGCAGGAACGATCCGGTGCACTGGACCGAGCCGGACGGCTTTCGGCCGTTCTGGGCGCTCACCAAGCACGCCGACATTCTCGAGATCGAGAAGCTGAACGACCAGTTCCACAACGAGCCGCGCTCGGTGCTTGCCAGCAAACAGGCCGAGCACGACATGGCGGCGATGTGGGGCGGGCCCGATCCGAAGACCGGCCGGGTCTCGCCTTTCCGCACCCTGATCGACATGGACGGCGCCGACCACCGCGCCTATCGCGGGCTGGCGCAATCCTGGTTCATGCCGCCGAATTTGCGCAAGAATCTCGAGGCGCGCACGCACGAACTCGCCAAGCGCTATGTCGACCGCATGATGGAGCTGGGGCCGGAATGCGACTTCGCCAAGGACATCGCGGTCTACTATCCGCTGCATGTCATCATGTCGATCCTGGGCGTGCCGGAGAGCGACGAGCCCCTGATGCTGAAGCTGACGCAGGAATTGTTCGGCGGCGGCGATCCCGACATGCAGCGCAAGGACCGCGATCCGAACACCAATGTCATCGCCGACTTCTTCATGTACTTCAACAAGATGACGGAGGAACGCCGGGCCCATCCGGGCGAGGATCTGGCCTCCGTCATCGCCAACGGCAAGGTGAACGGCGCGCCGCTCGGGCCGATCGAGACCGGGTCGTATTACGTCATCGTGGCGACGGCGGGCCATGACACGACCAGCTCGTCCATCGCCGGCGGCCTGCGCGCGCTGATCGAGCATCCAGACCAATTGAAGAAGCTTCAGGCCAATCCCGAGCTTCTCGGCACCGCGGTGGACGAGATGATCCGCTGGTCGACGCCGGTGCAGCATTTCATGCGCACCAATGTCGGCGACGACTACGTCCTGCGCGGCAAGACGATCCGGACCGGGGAGGCGGTGCAGCTTCTCTACATCTCCGCCAACCGCGACGAGGAGGTGTGGCCCGACGCCTTCGACTTCCGCGTCGACCGCGAGAACAACCGCCATGTCGCCTTCGGCTATGGCGCGCATCTGTGCCTCGGCCAGCATCTCGCCAAGATGGAGATCCGCGCCTTTTTCAAGGAGCTGCTCGGCCGTCTCGAATCGATCGAGATGACCGGCGAATCCAAGCGCGTGCAGGCGACCTTCGTGAGCGGCTTGAAAACATTGCCGGTGCGCTACAAGCTCCGGGCGGAATGATCACACTGATCGGCCTCGCGGCCGCCTTCTGCACGACCATCGCCTATCTGCCGCAGGTCATCCACACCTGGCGCACGCGCTCGACCGGCGACCTGTCGCTGCCGATGTTCCTGGTGATGACGACGGGCGTGGCGCTGTGGCTGGTCTACGGCCTCTTCATCGGCGATGCGCCGCTGATCGCCGCCAACGGCACGACCGTCGTGCTAACCGGCACCATCCTCTACTTCAAGCTGCGGCATGGCTGAGGCGTCGGCGAAGAACGCGCCGCGGATATCGACGATCAGGAACACGATCCAGGACAGCGTCACCGCATTCGAGATATAGGGCCCGAACAGGTGCGGATTGGCGATGCCGATCGCGGTGCCGAGCAAGGCCAGTCCGCAGGCCGCCGCCGCCGGATAGTTCACCCGCCCCGATTTGATCAGGATCGTGCCGGCGACCGCCGCGGCGAGCCCCAGCCCGGTCCACTTCACCCCCGTCGCCCAGGGCAGCACGACGAGCCAGGAGGTGAGGGTGTCCGGCGCCGCCGTGACCTGGAACAGGCAGACATTCTCCAGATAGTCCGCGACCGCCGCGACCGCCGACAGCACGAAGCCGAGGAACGCCGCATGCTCGTCGCGCGGCACCATCGCGAGGAAGAAGAACAGCAGGAAGGCGCCATAGGCCGGAATGAAGACCAGGCTGTCGATCAGGGTGACGAGGTTCAGTTTCGCCGCCAGCGCGGTGCGGCAGGCGCTGGGCGCGGCGCCGAAGATCGCCTGCAGGTCGGCGACGCTGCGCGCCAGTTCTTCCGCGATGACCGCCGGATAGTTCGCCGCCAGACCGCCGCAGGCGGCCGGCGCCGGCTGGAACAGGCCGGCGAGCACGAGCAGCAGGATGACGGCTGCGCCGCCCAGGCTGATGCGATAGGCGAGTTTGGCGGAGATCATCGCCTCTTTCCCTTCGTCGACTTGATTCGGCGCATTTGGGCGAAGGGACCAAGTTTTTTTTGAATGGCTTCTTTTTTTGCGCGCCGGAGACGTTTCTCTGTAGCGCTGATAAGCCGAGAGCCTGAGTATGTCTCATCGCGATACCCAGCTACTAGAAGTCCCCAGCAGTCGTGCCTGTCCCATGGTGGAACGTTGAGATTCAGCATCGCTGCACTGTGACACGTGCACCTAAATTGCCAAATCGTCGCGGAACAATCGGGACATTTCGACTTGAAAAGAGTCGAGCGACATTCCGGCCGATGGCGTGGATGTCCCACTTATTTTTCTCCGAACACCCGCTTGAAGATCGTGTCGACTTCCTTGGTGTGGTACTCGACGTCGAACATCGCCTCGAGCGCTTTGGCCGGCACCGATTTGGAGACCTCCGGATCGGCCTTCAGCAAGTCCAGCAGCGTGCCCTCGCCGGCCCAGGCGCGCATCGCGTTCTTCTGCACCAGTTTGTAGGCCGCCTCGCGCTCGATCCCCGCCTGGGTCAGCGCCAGCAGGGCGCGCTGCGAATGGATGATGCCTTGCGTCGACTCCAGGTTCTTCTTCATCCGGTCGGCGCGCACCAGGAGCTTGTCGACCACGCCCGCGGCGCGCGCCAGCGCGAAGTCCAGCGTGATGGTCGCGTCCGGCCCGATGAAACGCTCGACCGAGGAATGCGAGATGTCCCGCTCGTGCCACAGGGCGACGTTCTCCATCGCCGGCATGACATAGGCCCGCACCATGCGCGCCAGGCCTGTCAGGTTCTCGCTCAGCACGGGATTTCTCTTGTGCGGCATGGCGGAGGAGCCCTTCTGCCCCTCGGCGAAGAATTCCTGCGCCTCCAGCACCTCGGTGCGCTGCAGATGGCGGATCTCCGTCGCCAGCCGCTCGATCGAGCTCGCCACCACGCCCAGCGCCGCGAAATAGGCCGCGTGCCGGTCGCGCGGGATCACCTGGGTCGATACCGGTTCGACCGTCAGGCCGAGCATCTTCGCGACGTGCTCTTCCACGCGCGGATCGACATTGGCGAAGGTCCCCATCGCGCCAGAGATGGCGCAGGTCGCGATCTCCGCCTTCGCCGCGATCAGCCGCGCCTTGGCGCGCACGAACTCGGCATAGAAACCCGCGAGCTTCAGGCCGAATGTGGTCGGCTCGCCATGGATGCCGTGGCTGCGGCCGATGGTGACGGTGTATTTGTGCTCGAAGGCGCGTTTCTTGAGCGCCGCCAGCAGCAGATCGACATCGGCGACCAGGATGTCGGTGGCGCGCGCGAGCTGCACGGACAGCGTGGTGTCCAGCACGTCGGACGAGGTCATGCCCTGGTGCACGAAGCGCGCCGCGGGGCCGATCAGCTCCGCCAGATGGGTGGTGAAGGCGATGGTCTCGTGCCGCGTCTCCTTCTCGATCTCCTCGATTCGCGCGACGTCGATTTTCGCGTCGCGGCCCTTCTCCCGGATCGTGGCGGCGGCTTCTTTCGGGATGACGCCGAGCTCCGCCATCGCCTCGGCGGCGTAAGCCTCGATCTCGAAATGGATGCGGTATTTGGTTTCGTCCGACCAGAGCGAAACCATCTCGGCGCGCGCGTAGCGGGGAATCATCGAAGGAACCGGTTCGTTACGGGGCCTTATAGGTCCAACCCGCCGTCAAATCCACGCCGGCGCCAAATCTGTCACAGGCTTGGCGGGATCGCGGCCTCGATCAGAAGGCGGGTTTCCTCGTCCTTCGGGTTTTTCAGGATGTCCCTGAGCGGCCCGCGCTCGACGATCTTGCGGTCCTTGAAGAACATGGCGTCCTCGGCCAGCGCCTGGGCGACGCCGACATCGGCGGTGATCACCAGGAAGGCCGGCCCCTCCTGGCGGCGGAAATCCTCCAGGAGCTCGGTCAGGATCGACTGCGCGAAGGCGTCGAGGCCGCGCAAGGGCTCGTCGATCACCGCCAGGAAGGGGGCGCTCACGATGGCGCGGGCGACTTGCAGGCGCCTTTTGTCGAAGGGCGACAGCGTGGCGACGGACCGCCGCCCGTCATAGCTCGCGAGCCCGACGCGCTTCAGCGCGGTTTCGCGGTGCCCCGCCACCATCTCGCGCGACAGGCGCAGATGGGCGCGCAAGGGCTCGTCCACCGTGTCCCACAGCGTCATGCGCGGATCGAGCGCGTCGTCGGCGCCGGTGATGAAGGCGATGCGCCGGCGCAGGCGCGAGGTCATGGGCGCCGACAGGATGCTCATGTCGACCTGGTCGAGCACCACGCGGCCGCTCGCGACGTGATCGAGCCCGAGCAGCGCCCGCACCAGCGCGCGCCGCCCCGAGCCTTCCTCGCCGATCAGCGCCAGGGCGGCGCCGCGGCGCAGCTCGAAGGTGATGCCGTCGCGCCCGCGCCCCGTCTTGCCCTTGGTCCCCGCGAGATCGAGCCCCTGCACCTGCAGCAGCGGCTCGCCGCGCGTCGCGTTGCGCCCCGGCGGCAGGCCCAGGGGCCTGGGCAACGCCTTGAACAGGGTGCGGGTGTAGGCGTGGCTCTGCCCGCTCGCGAGCTTGGCGAAGGCGCCTTCCTCGATCACCTTGCCCTGGCGCAGCACGATCACGCGGCTTTGCAATTGCGACGCCGCCTTCAGGCCGCGCGCGGCGTAGAGCAGCGCGAAGCCGAGCCGCTTCTGCTCGGCCATGAGCGCGGCGACGATGGCGCGGATGGAGCGCGGCGTCAGGTCGCCGAAGGCGTGATCGGCGATCAGAAGCTGCGGCGCTTGCGCCATGGCGGCGGCGAGCAGCGCCCAGGACAGCGCCATCGCGTCCAGTTCGCCCGGCCGCTTCTTCAAGTCCGCGAAGGGCGGTCCCGCGGGAAAGCGCTCCAACGCGATGCGCAGCTCCTCGCGGGCGCTGGCGCGGGGGCCGCCATGCCGGCGCGCGATCACGCGCGAAAGCTGCGACGCCACGCTGGCATGCGGATTGAGCGGCGCGTCGGCGGCGGCCGCCAGATAAACGATCCGCGGATTGGGCTTGCCGCGCTTGCCCGCCGGCACCGGCATTCCGTCGCCGAACGCGATCGTTCCGGAACATTCGTCGCCGCGCCCGCCATAGCCGCCGAGCACCCGCAGCAGCGCGTCCTTGCCGCTCGCCGCATCGCCGAGCAGCACCAGCGTCTCGCCGCCGTCGAGCTTGAAGGACAGCTTTTCCAGCGCCACGGCGCCGTCATGGATGACGCCGAGGTCCCGCACCTCGACGACGGGCCGGCCGTCGCTCATGCCCGTTCGCCTTCGTCGAGCCCGGCCGCCAGCCGTGCGAACAGGATCAAGAGGGTCAGCGCCAGGGCGGGAAACGCCGCCGTCCACCAGGCGTGCAGAAAATAGGGCTTGGCCGCCGCGATCATCAGGCCGAGGTCGCGGTGCGGCGGCACCGCGCCGAAGCCCAAGAAGCTCACGGTCGACAGGACCAGCGTCACCGCCGCCAGCGCGCGCGCCGCGCTGGAGAGGATCGTGTCGCTGAATTCGTAGACGAGGTCGCGCCGGAGCAGCGTGGAGGCGGAAATGCCGGTCGCCCGCGCATACTCGGAATGGGTCGCGCGCTCCTCGATCCGCGCCCGGTCGAAGGCACGCACGAAGGTGAAGGGCGCGGCCGACAATCCCGCCGCCACCGCCGCCCAGTCGCGCGTCGAAAGCCCGATCACCAGCACCGCCAGCAGCAGCGCCGGCAGCGAGGCGAGAATTCCCACGAGGCTGCGGACCGCCAGTGCGAGCGAACGCGGCAGCCTGGCCGCCACGAAGCCGAACAGGGCGCCGGCGATCAGAGTCACGACGGTGGCGGGCAGGGCGCTGCGCACCGTGGCGCTCAGCGCGTGCAGCGTCTCGCTCAGCATGTCGCGGCCCAGGATGTCGGTCCCGAAGCGGAAGTCCGCCGAGGGCGGCGCGAGCAGCGGCCCGATGCCGGTCGCATTCGCCGGCGCGCCGGCGAGGAAGTCCGACAGGCTCACCGCGACCGCGATCAGGCCGAGCCCGATCCATCCCACGATCCTGAGCATGGCGTGCAGCGAGGTCGCGCCCGACGGCGCCTGCGCGGTCGCCGCGAGGGTCATGGCGCGGCCCCCGTCGCGACCAGCGGATAGGCGGCGCAGCGGCCGATGAGATCGGCGATCATCGTCAGCCCGGCGAAGCTCAGAAGGATGGGCGACACGATCGCCCAGTCGTGCAGCGCCACCGATTTGACGAACAGATCGGCCGCGCCCGCATAGTTGAACACCCATTCCGCCACCGCGGCGGCCGAGAACAGCGCCAGCATCACCTCGCCCAGATCGGTCAGGAGGCCGGCGAAAATCTGGGGCACGCCGTAGACGGTTTCGATCTCCCAGGCCGGCAGGCCCATGCGGCGAAGCTGCGTCCGCCAGGGCTGGCGCGCCGATTCGGCGCCGGCCCGCCGCAGCGCAAGTTGCGCCGCCGCGGCGCCGGACAGTCCGACGGTCAGGACGGGAAGCAGAAGCGTTTCGAGCCCACGCGCGTCCCTGGGCACGAGCGCCAGCCCGGCCGCGACGCCGGTGCCGCGCGGCACCGGCCAGTGCAGCAGGTTGGCCGCGACGAAGGCGAGCGCCAGGCCGGCGCAGAAGATCGGCGCCGCCGAAAGAACCTGGACGAGGGGCGCCGCCGCGCGCCGCGCCGGCCCGGCGCCGAACAGGAACCCGACCGGGATTCCTACGATCAGAGCGATCACGAAGCCTTCCAGCACCAGGCCCAGCGTCAGCGGCAAGCGGTCGGCGAGTTCCGCGCGCGCGGACGCGCCGGTCATGGCGCTATGGCCGAAATCGAAATGGGCGAAGGCGTCCAGGGCGCGTCCCCAGGCGACCAGGAAATGCCAGATCCCGTCGCCGGCGCCCGGCGTCGCGAGCGCGGAAATGGCGGCGGCGAGCAGCACGGCGCCCGCCAGGCCCAGCCCCGTCCTCCCGGCCTCGCGCAGCACGAAACGCAGCATGATTTCCCCGATTTGACCGCGACTATAGCAGCGCCGCGCGAAAGGCCGGCAACACCTATCTACAACAGTCCCAGCGCCTTGAAGCTGGCATGGCCGCTGCGGCCGATCACCAGATGGTCGTGCACCGCGATGTTCAGGGCCTTGGCCGCCGCCGCCACGTCGCGGGTCATCTCGATGTCGGCGCGGCTCGGCGTCGGATCGCCGCTCGGATGGTTGTGCACCAGGATCACCGCGCTCGCGCCCAGCTCCAGCGCCCGCTTGACGATCTCGCGCGGATAGACCGGCGCATGGTCGACGGTGCCGCGGGTCTGCACCTCGTCGGCGATCAGGATGTTCTTGCGGTCCAGGAACAGGATGCGGAATTCCTCGTTCGGGCTGCGCGCCATCGCCGCCGTGCAATAGTCGATCAGCGCCGCCCAGGACGACAGCGCCGGCTTGTTCAGCATGGCATTGCGCGAAAGCCGGAGCGCCGCGGCCTCCACGATCTTGAGCTGCGCGACGACCGCGTCCCCGACCCCGTCCACTTCGAGCAGCCGGGCGCGGGGCGCCGCGATGGCCTCGGCGAAACTTCCGAAATGGGCGATGAGCTGCTTGGCGAGCGGTTTCGTATCGCGGCGCGGGATCGCGGCGAACAGCACGAGCTCCATCAATTCATAGTCCGGCATGGCGCCGGCGCCGCCTTCCAGGAAGCGCTCGCGCAGGCGTTCGCGATGGCCGATCTGGTGCGCCTCCGGCTCGGGGTCGCGAAAGGGCAGGCCCATGTCGGCGGCGCCCCGCATCGTGTCTTCCGCAGGCTTGGTGTTCTTGCGCGCCATCGCTCGCCCCGTCCGCGGACCCGAGCTTATCAGGCGTCCCGTCGCGCACGAAGCGGGCGGCGTCAAAATTGACGGGCGTAAATCAGATCCCGTAGGGCGGCTTGTCCCAGCCCTTGGGCGATTTCGTGAAGATCTCGACGCCATCCTCGGTGACGCCCACGGAATGTTCGAACTGGGCCGACAGCGAGCGGTCGCGCGTCACCGCGGTCCAGCCGTCGTTCAGGACCTTCACGCCATAGCCGCCCAGATTGATCATCGGCTCGATGGTGAAGAACATGCCGGGCTTCAGACCGATGCCGTGGCCGGGCTTTCCGTAGTGCACGATGTTGGGCAGGGCGTGGAAGATGCGGCCGACGCCATGGCCGCAGAAATCGCGCACCACGGCGCAGCGCTCCTGGCCCTCGGCATAGGACTGGATGGCATGGCCGATGTCGCCCGTCGTGTTGCCCGGCGTGACCGCGGCGATGCCGCGCAGCATCGACTCATAGGTGATGTCGACCAGCCTCTTGGCCTTCAGCTTCACGTCGCCGACCAGATACATGCGGCTGGTGTCGCCGTGCCAGCCGTCCACGATCACCGTCACGTCGATGTTGACGATATCGCCGTCGCGCAGCGGCTTGTCGTTCGGGATGCCGTGGCAGACGACGTGGTTGATCGAGGTGCACAGCGTGTGGCGATAGCCGCGATAGCCCAGGCAGGCCGGGATGGCGCCGTGGCTGACGACGTAATCGTAAGCCAGCTTGTCGAGATATTCCGTCGTGACGCCCGGCTTCACCGCGGGAACCATGAGGTCGAGCACCTCCGCCGCCAGCCGTCCGGCGCGGCGCATGCCCTCGAAATCGGACGGGTTGTGCAGCGTCACCGCGAAATGGGCGCGGCGGGTGGCTTCGAAGGCTTCGGCGTCGGGCATGAAGGACATTGCGGCAATTCCGTCGATTTGGGTCGCTTGATGTAGGGGCAAATCCCCTGTTTTCTAGGCGCGTCGAACGCAACAACGTCTTACACCGGCTTCGCCCCATGAGCCAGCCCGCGCCCGTGACCGCCGCCATCCTCGTCATCGGCGACGAGATCCTGTCGGGCCGCACCCAGGACACCAACACCGCCTATATCGCGAAATTCCTGGCCGCGCTCGGCATCGACCTGCGCGAGGCCCGTGTCGTGCCCGATGTGACGGCGGAGATCGTGGCCGCGGTGAACGCGCTGCGCGCCCGCTACACTTACGTCTTCACGACCGGCGGCATCGGCCCGACGCATGACGACATCACCTTCGAAGCCATCGCCGCGGCCTTCGGCGTCGACGTGCACTATCACCCCGAGGCGATGGCGATGATGGCGGCGCGTTACAAGCCGGGTGAGTTCAACGAAGCGCGCAAGCGCATGGCGCTGGTGCCGGTCGGCGCCGAGCTGGTGCGCAACAGCGTCTCCACCGCGCCGGGCGTGCATATCGGCAATGTCTTCGTGATGGCCGGCGTGCCGATGATCATGCGCGCCATGCTCGATGCGATCGAGCCCTTGCTTCAGCGCGGCGCGGTCGTGCACGCCGCGACGGTGCAGACGAAGGTTCCCGAAGGCCGTCTCGCCGCGGGCCTCGAGGCCATCCAGAAATCTCATAAAGATGTCGCAATCGGCAGCTATCCCTTCTATCGCGAGGATGGCTCCGGCGTTCAGCTTGTCGCGCGCGGGCGCGACGCCGCCGAAGTCGAGACCGCCGCGGCCGAAATCGAGCGCATGCTGGCCGATCTCGGGGCCGAGGCCACAAGGGTAACCTCATAAGTTTATTTCCCGGATGGAGGTTCCTCGGGCCCGACATTAAGCATGACAAGGCGAGGTGCCTTGTGTAGCCTTCCCGCGCTGGACAGAGGCATGCCGCGAAGCACGGCACGCCCCGCTGGGGCGGGAAACAAGACGACAAAGGGGCGCAAGCCCGACGAAAGGATTTGGGCCCCGTGGCAAGGGCCCGTAAGCGATCGATCTTTGGAGTGGGCGCATATGACGATGAAGCGGGTTCTGGGCGCGGCCGTTGGCGGCATCGTGGTGGCGGTAGCGGGCGTGGCGCTCGCGGCAAATCTCACCTCCTCCAAGCAGGCCGATTTCTTCGCCGCCGGGCGGCATCAGTTCTACGTCTGGTGCGCGGGTGGGACGGACTTCACGGCGCTCCAGGCCGGCGTCAGCGCCGCCGATGCCCAGATGAAGCTCTACAATTCCGAAAAGCGCGCCGGGAAGACCAATTGCTGGCCGGTCTGGCAGGGCCGGATCTCGGGCTGAACGCCCCCTCGAAATTGCGCTCTCTATGCGAAAAAGGCGGCCCAAGGGTCGCCTTTTTGCTGTCGCCCGTCCTGGCCGCTTGACTTGGGCCAAGTCGCGGTAAGTATGCGGCTTACCGCCTTTCCCGTCGCATGGAGACATCCCAGTGAAATACGGAATCGACTATCGCTACCTGCCCAAAGGCGGCGCTCTGCCGGTGGACAATACCCAGCCGGTGGATGTCGAAGTCGACCATGACCAGTTCGCGCTGATCCCCAATGTCGGCGACTATGTCGATATCCCGGGCGACGATCCGGGCATGCGCAACGTGCCGCTGAAGGGCAAGGTCCGCTCGCGCCTGTTCAAATATGTGATGAACTATTGCTACATCACCATCGTGGTCGAGGACACCGAGGACGATTGGTCCAAGCTGCGCGCCCACGCCGCGGACACCTAGAGTCCCAGCGACTTCCGCTCCGCCTCGAAGGCGGTGAGCGCGTCCCTGTTGCCGGCGAACGCCTTGCGCGCGTCGGCCAGGGCGGCGCGCGCCTTCTCCTGATCGCCGAGCACGGCATAGGCGCGGATCAGCCGCTGCCAGCCCTCGGCATCGTCGGGATTGGCTTTGAGCCGCGCCGCGAGGCCAGCGACCATCGCGGCGATATTGGGCGCGGCGCCGCCGCTGCGCGCTGTCAGCGCCGCGATCCGATCGACAAGGTCGGCATGCAGCTCCGACTTCGCCGGCGTGTCGGCGAGCAGGCCGTTCCAGTATTGCAACGCCATCGGCGCATTGCCGCGCGCCGCCGATGCGAGGCCGAGGAAATAGCGCGCCGACCTGTCCTTGGGATCGACCGCCAGCGCCTGGGTGAAGGCCGTTTCCGCCTCCGGCGTCACCGCGCCCATGGCGGCCTGGGTCAACGCCTCGCCATAGGCCGAATAGAGGAAGGAATAGCGCTGGCCCTGGGCCGTCGCCGCGTCGATGGCGCGCGAGAAGGCGCTCGCCGCATCGGACGGGTCGTTCGCCGAGAAGTAATACTGGCCCAGCAGGGCCCAGCCGCGCGGATCGCGGGGCTGCCTCTTCACCGCGGCGGCGAGCCGGCCGATCAGGGCATTGGTGCCATGGTCGTCCTTGCCTTTCAGCGTGCGCACCGCCAGCGCCGGATGGCCGAGCGTGAGATAGAGCGCCCCGCCGATGCCGAACACGAACAGCACGGCCGCCGCTCCCAGCACCAGGCCCTGGCGGTTCCTGAGACGCAGCAGCACCGGCCCGACGACGAACGCCGCCGCGACCAGCGCGACGACGGCGAAGATGGCGAAGGCGAGGGCGGTCATGCCCCCTCCGGCGGCGGGCGGCGGAACTTGCCCTTGGCGAGCGCCACGATCATGCCGCGGATGGTGCGCACCTCCTGGTCGGTCAGGTCGGCGCGGTTCAGGAGCGCCCGCATGTGGCGGATCATCGGCGTCTCCTTGCTGGGCGGATAGAGGAAGCCGTTCGCCAGCAACTCGCCCTCCAGATGCTCGAAGAGCTGGAACATCTCCTCGCGCGTCGCCTTTTTGGCGATGGGTCCGTGGTCGATGCGCGTGCGCGGGCTCTCGTCCATGGCGCGGAACCACTCATAGCAGATCAGCATCACCGACTGCGCGAGATTGAGGGAGGAGAACTCCACCGTCGGGATGGTGACGATCGAGGTCGCCAGCGACACCTCGTCATTGTCCAGGCCCGCCCGCTCGCCGCCGAACAGCACGCCGCAGCGCGTTCCCCGCGCCGCCGCCGCATGGAGCTGCCGCGCCGCTTCCGGCGGGGTGACGACCGGCTTGGCGACGCCGCGCTCGCGCGCCGTGGTCGCGAAGACGAGCTGCAGGTCGCCCAGCGCCGCGGCGGCCGTGTCGTACAACCGCACCTTGTCGAGCAGGTCGGCGGCGCCGGCCGCCATATGGCGCGCCTTCTCGTTGGGCCAGCCGTCGCGTGGGCGGACCAGCCGCAGGTCCGAAAGGCCGAAATTCTTCATCGCCCGCACCGCCGCGCCGATATTCTCGCCGAGCTGGGGATGGCTGAGGATGATGGCGGGGGCGGTCATTTGCGGCTTTGACGGGTCTATGGGCCCCCGCTATACCCCGCGCCAGCAGCACTTTCGAGGCCCCCATGGACAAGATCAAAGTCGCCAACCCGGTCGTCGAGCTCGACGGCGACGAGATGACCCGCATCATCTGGGACCTCATCAAGAAAAAGCTGATCCTGCCCTATCTCGACATCGACCTCGAATATTACGACCTCGGCGTCGAGCATCGCGACGCCACCGACGACCAGGTCACCATCGACGCCGCCCACGCCATCGCCCGGCACGGCGTCGGCGTCAAATGCGCCACCATCACGCCGGACGAGGCGCGCGTCGCCGAGTTCAAGCTCAAGAAGATGTGGAAGTCGCCCAACGGCACGATTCGAAATATTCTCGGGGGGACGATCTTCCGCGAGCCGATCATCTGCAGGAACGTGCCGCGCCTGGTGCCGGGCTGGACCCAGCCCATCGTGATCGGCCGCCACGCCTATGGCGACCAGTACCGCGCCACCGATTTCCGCTTCCCGGGCAAGGGCACGCTCTCGATCAAATTCGTCGGCGAGGACGGCAAGGTGATCGAGCACGAGGTGTTCCAGGCGCCGGGATCGGGCGTCACCATGGCGATGTACAATCTCGACCGGTCGATCATCGATTTCGCGCGCGCCTCGATGAACTACGCGCTGGCGCGCAAATATCCGCTCTATCTCTCGACCAAGAACACCATCCTCAAGGCCTATGACGGCCGCTTCAAGGATCTGTTCCAGGAGGTGTTCGACGCCGAATTCGCCGACAAGTACAAGGCCGCCGGCATCACCTATGAGCACCGCCTGATCGACGACATGGTGGCGGCCGCGCTGAAATGGAGCGGCGGCTATGTCTGGGCCTGCAAGAACTACGACGGCGACGTGCAGTCCGACACGGTGGCGCAAGGCTTCGGCAGCCTCGGCCTGATGACCAGCGTGCTGCTCACGCCCGACGGCAAGACGGTGGAAGCCGAAGCCGCGCACGGCACGGTCACGCGCCATTACCGCGAATACCAGAAGGGCCGCTCGACCTCGACCAATTCCATCGCCTCGATCTTCGCCTGGACGCGCGGGCTTAGCCACAGGGCCAAGCTCGACGGCAACGCCGCGCTCGACAAGTTCGCGCACACGCTGGAAAAGGTCTGCGTCGAGACGGTCGAGGCCGGTTTCATGACCAAGGACCTCGCGCTGCTCGTCGGCCCGGACCAGAAATGGCTCACCACCGAAGGCTTCCTCGACAAGGTCGACGAGAACCTCAAGGCGGCGATGGCCTAGCCGGCGCGCGCCGTCCGACTGGCCATTGCCGGGCATCCGACATAAGATGCTCTGCGGTACGTACAATTCCGTATCGCACCGCACGGAGCGGCGTGGTCGGTTTTGGCGTTTCGTAGCGAGCAGGTTTCATGGCGCAGAGCCCACCCGCGCCTGTCGATTTCAAGGCTCTGTTCGAGAAGTCGCCCGGCCTTTATCTCGTCCTCGATCCTGAGCTTCGCATCGTCGCGGCGAGCGACTCGTATTGCCAGGCGATGCGGATCGACCGCGAGGCGGTTCTGGGGCTCAACATCTTCGATGTGTTTCCGGAAAATCCCGACCGCGAGGACGCGAATGCGGCGGCGGAATTCCGCGCCTCGATCGAGCGGGTGTTCCGCCTGCGCCGCCCCGAATCCATGCCGATCAGCCGCTACGACGTCCGCCTGCCGCAAAGCGAGGGCGGCGGCCTGGCGGAACGGTATTGGAGCCCGCGCAACGTGCCGATCCTCGACGATGCGGGCGAAATCCGCTGGATCGTGCATCGCGTCTATGACGTGACGTCGGCCGTTACCGATCCGGAATCCGACGAAGCGCGGCGGCGCCTCGCCCGGAATCAGGAGCGGCTCATCCTGGAGCTGCAGAGGAGCAACGAGGAACTGGCGCAGATCGACGCCCTGCGCAGCGGCCTGCTCCAGATGTCGCGGCTCAACACGATGGCGATGATGGCGTCGGCCCTGGCGCACGACGTCTCCCAGCCCCTGACGGCGGCGAAGAATTATCTGAGCGCCTTGAAGCGCGGCGGCGCGGTCTCGGATGCCAAATCGGAGGAGCTGATCGGCAAGCTCGCGCAGCAGATCGACCGCGCCAGCGACATCGTCAAGACGCTGCGCGGCTACATGTCGGCCGCGACCACGGCGCATCGTCTCGAAGACGTCGCGTCGGTGGTGGCGGACGCGGCGCGGTTGCTCGAATCGGTCGTCCGGCGCGCCGATGCCAAACTCGTCATCGCCGTCGCGCCCGGCCTGCCGCCGGTGCAGATGGATCGCGTCCAGATCCAGCAGGTCCTGGTCAACCTCGTGACCAATGCGGCCGAGGCCGTCGCCGGCCAACCGCTTCGGGAGATCGCGCTGACGGTCCGCCTGGACGAGGATGCGCTGCGCTTCGACGTCGCCGACACCGGTCCGGGCCTGCCGGAGGATGTGGGCAAGCGGCTGTTCGAACCCTTCGCGAGCACCAAGCTGATGAGCATGGGCCTCGGCCTGCCGATCAGCCGCCAGATCGTCAGCGGCCATAAAGGCACGATGTGGGTCTCGCCCAACACGCCCACGGGGACCGTGGTCTCCGTCACGCTCGCGCTCGATCGGGCGGCTGCGAAATCGTCCTGACCGCCCGATCCCTGCAGCGGCAGGCATTGCGTTTTTCAGGCCCGCGCCCGAACAATCGTTCTTGATGCGTTCCGAATTCTTGTCTTAGGCTGATCCGCCAGTTTGGTGGAGAAGGGACGATGATTGGCTATGTCACGATCGGCGCCTTGAGCTGCGAGGCGTCGGGCCGCTTTTACGACGCCGTTCTGGGTGCCTGCGGCAATGAACGGAAATTCGATGACAGCGGCTGGGTCGGCTACGGCCCGAAGGGCAAGGATTCGCACTGCGTCTATCTCTGCCCGCCCTACAACAAGGAGCCGGCCCGTCCTGGCAACGGCATGATGATCGCCTTCAAGGCCTATTCGGAAGCGGCGGTGAACGCCGCTTACAGCGGCGGTCTCGCCAATGGCGGCACGGATGAAGGCGCGCCGGGCTATCGCCCGCCGGAGAAGAGAAGCTGGTACGGCGCCTATCTGCGCGATCCGACCGGCAACAAGATCGCGGTGTATTTCGCGCCATAGGGGATGCGGACGGCCGAACGCGCCGGCGGCCCGCTACCGCGTTCGGTCCGGCGGCTGGACGGCGTGCGCCTTTTCCACTTCCGGCTCCGCCAGCCAGGGGTCGAGCGCGGATTTGGGCGTCATCTTCCCGATCGTCTCGCGCAGTCCCGGCCGCTTCTGCAGCAGGGCCTCGAAATCCGCCGCCGACAATTCGAGCAGCCGCGAGGTCTGCACCGCCACGATCGTCGCGTCGCGCATGCTGTGCTCGACGAGGCCGAGCTCGCCGAAGAAATCGCCCGCCGAAAAGCGCAGCCTCGCGCCGGGCATCTGCGCCTCCACCTCGCCCGCCACCACGAAATACATCGCCGCGGCGTGCTCGCCCGCCGGCGAGATGATGTCGCCGGCGCTGACCGTGTTGGCGCGCAACAGGTCCATGATCTCGCTCACGGTGCGCGCGTCGAAGCCCTGGAACAGCGGCACGCGCGCGAGCATGCCGAAGGTCACCACGAAATCGCGGCGGTGGATGGAGTTGGCGAAGCCCGTCGCCACGATGCCGACGGGCAGCGCGGCGAGGCCGAGGCCGACGATCATCGCGACGCCGGCCAGCAGGCGCCCGAGCGGCGTGTGCGGCACCGCATCGCCATAGCCGACCGTCGTCAGCGTCGTCACCGCCCACCACATCGCGCGCGGGATCGTGCCGAAGGCCTCCGGCTGGGTCTCGGCCTCGATCGCGTGCATCGCGGCGGCGAACAGCAGCATGGCGCAGAGGAACAGCAGCAGGCTGCCGTAGAGCGCGCGCCGCTCCTCCACCAGCACGCGCGACAGCGCCGACAGGGCGGGCGAATAGCGCGCGATCTTCAGAAGCCGCAGCAGCCGGAACAGGCGCAGCACGCGCAGGTCGGCGACGGGCAGGAACAGCGCCGCCATGGCGGGCGCGATCGCCAGGAAATCGATGATCATCACCGGCCGGCTGGCGAAATAGAGCCGCCCGAGGAGCGGTCCGCGCTCGCTCGCGATCGGGTCTTCCGGCGCCGTCCAGATCCGCGTCGCATATTCAACCGCGAACACCACGACGGAGACGAGCTCGAACCAGTGGAGCGTGTGGCGGTGCGCCGCCTCGAAGGCCGGCACGCTCTGCATCGTATAGGCGGCGACGTTGAGCACGATCAGCGCGATCAGCGTGCCCTCGACGGCCGCGCCCAGGGGTCCGCCCAGACGGCCGCCTTCGAGCGCGAGATAGGCGCGCCGGCGCAAGGGTTCGCCGGCCGCGCTCTTCATGCCGCCGGCGGGAGCGCTTTCACGCGGTCGGCGATCGCGTCGAGCGCGCTCTGTGCCTTGGCGCCGTCCGGGCCGCCGGCCTGGGCCATGTCGGGCCGCCCGCCGCCGCCCTTGCCGCCCAGCGCCTCGGCGCCGAGCTTGACGAGGTCGACCGCGCTCACCCGCGCCGTCAGGTCGTCGGTCACGCCGACGACCAGCGAGGCTCGTCCCTCCGCCACCGCCACGAAGGCGACGACGCCCGAGCCGATCTGCGCCTTGGCGCCGTCGACCAGCGATTTCAAATCCTTGGGCGCGACGCCCTCGACGATCCGCGCATCGACGGCGGGGCCGTCCCCGGCTTTGGCCTCCGCGCGCGCCGCCGGCGCCGCGGCGGTCCGGCCGAGCGCAAGCTGCTTGCGCGCCTCGACCAGCTCGCGCTCCAGCTTGCGCCGCTCTTCGGAAAGCTGCGCCACGCGCGCCGGCAATTCGGGCGCCGTCGTCTTCAGCGCCGCCGCGGCCTCGCGCGCGATCTCGGCCTGGCCGGAGAGATATTTGCGCGCGCCCTCGGATGTCAGCGCCTCGATGCGCCGCACGCCGGCGCCGACCGCGCTCTCGCTCAGGATCGTGAACAGCCCGATATCGCCCAGCCGGTGGACATGGGTGCCGCCGCACAGCTCGACCGAATAATCCTGGGCCGCGTCGATGTCGGTGCCCATGGAGAGGACGCGCACCTCGTCGCCGTATTTCTCGCCGAACAGCGCCTCGGCGCCGGCGTCGATGGCCTTTTCGGTCGCCATCAGCCGCGTGGTGACGTCGGAATTCTGCCGGATCACGTCATTGACCATCTGCTCGATGCGTTCGAGCTCGTCATGCGTCACCGGCTTGGGATGGCTGAAATCGAAGCGCAGCCGCTCGGGCGCGACCAGCGAGCCCTTCTGCTGCACATGGCCGCCCAGCACGCGCTTCAGCGCGGCATGCAGAAGATGCGTCGCCGAATGGTTGGCCCGCGTGGCGCGGCGGCGCTCGCCGTCGACCTTGAGGTCGACGGTCTCGCCCACGGACAGCGCGCCATGCTCCACGGTCACGACATGGACATGCAGGCTGCCGAGCTTCTTCTCGGTGTCGATCACGCGGCCGGCGCCCTTGGGCGAGGTCATCGTGCCCTGGTCGCCGACCTGGCCGCCGGATTCGGCGTAGAACGGCGTCTGGTTGGTCACGATCAGCACGGTCTCGCCCTTGGCGGCGGCGGCCAGCCGGTCGCCGTCCTTCAGGACGGCGAGGATGGTGCCTTCGGCATGTTCGGTGTCGTAGCCGAGGAACTCTGTCGAGCCCAGTTCGTCCTTCAGCGCGAACCATTGCGCGTCGGTGGTGGCCTCGCCGGTGCCGGCCCAGGCCTTGCGCGCCTCGGCCTTTTGCCGCGCCATGGCGGCGTCGAAGCCCTCGGTGTCGACGTCGATATTCTTGGCCTTCAGCGCGTCCTGCGTCAGGTCGAGCGGGAAGCCGAACGTGTCGTAGAGCTTGAAGGCGACGTCGCCCGCCAGCTTGCCGCCGGCCGGGATGCCGGCCGCGGCCTCGTCGAGCAGCTTGAGGCCGCGCGCCAGGGTCTCGCGGAAGCGGATCTCCTCCAGCTTCAGTGTCTCGCCGATCAGCGTCTCGGCGCGCTTGAGCTCGGGATAGGCCTGGCCCATCTCGGCGACCAGCGCCGGCACCAGCCGGTGCATCAGGGGGTCCTTCGAGCCGATCAAATGCGCATGGCGCATGGCGCGGCGCATGATGCGGCGCAGCACATAGCCGCGGCCCTCGTTCGAGGGCAGGACGCCGTCGGCGATCAGGAAGGAGGTCGAGCGCAGATGGTCGGCGATGACCCGGTGGCTGAACACCGCGTCGCCTTCCGCCCTGGCGCCGGAGAGGTCGACCGAGGCGGCGATCAGGTGGCGGAACAGGTCGACGTCGTAATTGTTGGTGACGCCCTGCAGGATGGCGGTGATGCGCTCCAGCCCCATGCCGGTGTCGATCGAGGGGCGCGGCAGGTCGATGCGGGTGTCCGCGTCGACCTGCTCGAACTGCATGAAGACGAGGTTCCAGAATTCCAGGAAGCGGTCGCCGTCCTCCTCCGGGGAACCGGGCGGGCCGCCCGCGACGCTGTCGCCCTGGTCGTAGAAGATCTCCGAGCAATAGCCGCAAGGACCGACCGGCCCCATCGCCCACAGATTGCTCTCATGGCCGACGATGCGGTCGTCGGGAAGGCCGGCGATCTTCTTCCACAGCCCGCGCGCGACCTCGTCGGTCGGATAGACCGTCACCCACAGCTTGTCTTTGGGCAGCGCCAGCGTGCCCGAGATGTAGTCCCAGGCATTGGCGATCGCGACTTCCTTGAAGTAGTCGCCGAACGAGAAATTGCCCAGCATCTCGAAGAAGGTGTGGTGGCGCGCGGTATAGCCGACATTGTCGAGGTCGTTGTGCTTGCCGCCGGCCCGCACGCATTTCTGCACCGAGGTGGCGCGGGTATAGGGCCGCTTCTCCGCCCCGGTGAACACGTTCTTGAACTGCACCATGCCCGCATTGGTGAACATCAGGGTCGGGTCGTTGCGCGGCACGAGCGGGGAGGAGGGCACCACCGCATGCTGGCGGTCCCGGAAGAAATCGGTGAACGAGGTGCGGACGTCTGCGAGGCTTGTCATGGGGCCTATGTAGCCGCCGCGCCATTTTCTGTCATCCCCAGGCGTGGAATGGCGGTTCTTCCCGACGGATATCGACCCTCCCTCAAGGGGACGGTGGGGAAAAACGAAGGGGCGCCCGTGGCGGGGCGCCCCTTCGCCGGAGTCGTTCCCTCATGCCAATAAAGGAACGAACACAAAGCGCAGCGTCAGCTGCGCGATAATCAACAAGCCGGCCTTGCCGGTCGTTGGGCCGGGCCGGCCTATTCCTCGTCTTCGTCCGCGTCCTTGTCCGAGCCGCCCAACGCCAGGTTCTGGGCGATCAGCCCGGCATTGCCGCGGATCGCGGCCTCTATCCTGTCGGCGATGTCGGGATGGGCGGAAAGGAAGGTCTTGGCCTGCTCGCGGCCCTGGCCGATGCGGTCGCCGTCATGGGAGAACCAGGAGCCGGATTTCTCCACCACGCCTGCCTTGACGCCCAGATCGAGCAGTTCGCCCGTCTTGGAAATGCCCTGGCCGTACATGATGTCGAACTCGACCTGCTTGAAGGGCGGCGCGACCTTGTTCTTGACCACCTTCACGCGCGTCTGGTTGCCGATCACCTCGTCGCGGTCCTTGATCGCGCCGATGCGGCGAATGTCGAGCCGCACCGAAGCGTAGAATTTCAGCGCATTGCCACCGGTCGTCGTTTCGGGATTGCCGAACATCACGCCGATCTTCATGCGGATCTGGTTGATGAAGAGCACGATGGTGTTGGATTTGGAGATCGAGGCGGTGAGCTTGCGCAGCGCCTGGCTCATCAGCCGCGCCTGCAGGCCGGGCAGCGAATCGCCCATCTCGCCCTCAAGCTCGGCCTTGGGCGTCAGCGCCGCGACCGAATCGATCACCACGATGTCGACGCCGCCCGAGCGCACCAGCGTATCGGTGATCTCCAGCGCCTGCTCGCCGGTATCGGGCTGGGAGATCAGCATCTCGTCGATATCGACGCCCAGCTTCTTGGCATAGCCGGGGTCCATCGCATGTTCGGCATCGATATAAGCGGCGATGCCGCCCTTCTTCTGGATCTCCGCCACGACATGCAGCGCCAGCGTCGTTTTGCCCGAACTTTCCGGGCCATAGACCTCGATCACCCGGCCGCGCGGCAGCCCGCCGATGCCCAGCGCGATATCGAGCCCGAGCGAGCCGGTGGAGACCGCGTCGGTCGCGACCCCCAGGTCCCGGGCGCCCATCTTCATGACGGAGCCCTTGCCGAAGGCGCGGTCGATCTGGCTCAGCGCCGCGTCCAGCGCACGCTTGCGATCGGCATTTTCCTTATCGTCCTTGGCCACTACCCGCAAAGCCGCCTGTGACATGAGATCCGCCTCCTTATTTCAGAGCGGCAAGGAAAACCCAAGCCACCGCCACGAAGACGCCAAAGTACATGATTTGTTCTTGTTTGCAAGATGCACCCTAAGGCAATGGTATTATTGTTGAATATGAAATATCGTTCGGTATGTGTTCGCGGCGCCTGAACGTCGGCGTAGACTTCGTGCCCGCACGTCGAAGTTGCAAATTTTAGGGAATCTTAGATAGTTATAACAAGAAATAGGCAGTTATATGGACCGCAAGAAGAATCCGTATGCTCCTGGGGCCGGCACGCCGCCGCCCGAATTGACAGGGCGCGACAAGATTCTCGACGACGTCGAAGTTGCCTTGGCGCGCGTCATAGCGGGTCGCCCAAGCCAGGGAATGTTTCTCACCGGCCTTCGGGGTGTGGGCAAGACCGTCCTTCTGAATGAGTTCCTGCGAATTGCGCAAAAAGAAGGATACGTTGTCGACTTCATCGAAGCTCCGGAAAACCGTGCCTTGGCAGAACTGCTGGCCCCAAGCCTGCGGCAGGCGCTCCTAAAAATCAGCGTATTGGAGAAGGCCAAGGACGTTGCCGATCGTGCGTTGGGCGTCCTCAAAAGCTTCACTCTATCGATGAAGATCGGAGAGGTGCAGGTCGCGCTCAGCAACAAGGCTGTCATTGGCACCGCCGACAGCGGCGATCTGGAGCGAGACCTTCCCGACCTTTTCCTGGCGGCGGGAGAGGCCGCAAAAGCAAACGGAACCGGCATTGCCCTTCTGATTGATGAAATCCAATATCTTTCCCAGACCGATTTGGCAGCGCTCATCGTCGCGACACATCGAGTCGCGCAGAGAAACCTTCCGATAATCGTGATCGGGGCCGGTCTACCGCTCCTTCCCGCATTATCGGGTGACGCGAAATCCTATGCCGAACGGCTATTCACCTATCCGATCATCGGCGCGCTGGAGGCCAGAGACGCGCGTCGCGCAATCACCGAGCCCGCCCGGGATCTGAATGTCGAATATACGGACGATGCCCTGGAAGAGATCGTTCGCACGACGGCGGGCTATCCCTATTTTGTACAGGCGTGGGGATCGGTCGTCTGGGACCTTGCACCTCAATCGCCCATAACTCTGGACGACGTGAAAAACGCAAGTGCCGAAGCGACACGAAAACTCGACGAAAGCTTCTTCCGCGTGAGACTCGATCGCGTTACCGATTCCGAGAAACGCTATCTTCGCGCAATGGCCGAACTTGGCTCAGGTCCTTACAAAACTGCCGATATCGCCGCCTTCTTCAAGAAGAAGGGGGCATCGTTCGGCCCGGTTCGAGATTCATTGATCAAAAAGGGCATGATTTACAGTCCGCGCTATGGCGAGATCGATTTCACCGTGCCCCTCTTCGACCAGTTCATGAAGAGGGCTCAGCCGGCAGTTAAGGCCAAGACGTCGAGACGAGATTGAATGCTATAACCACATATAACTTGCTACAACATTCTACGTCTCTCAACTTCGGCCGCGCACGGCCTTCTCGACCTCGCTTTGCGGCGCGCTGGGCGAGACGTCCTCGTCGCCGTCCATCTGGCCGGGCTTGGTCACCTCGCCGCCATGAACCGCGCCGTCGGCCGCCGGAACCGTGCGGTTGGCCAGGGGATCGAGCTTCACCGGCCCCGGTTTTTGCCGGTCCTGGTTCTGCTGGGCGGAATTGGACTCGTTGGGCTCTGCCATCGGGGTCTCCTGGCTGCGCGTCCGAAAGGAAACGTACCGGGCGGCAAAGGGTGGCCGCAAGCCCGGTCAGGACGGCGCCCGGGGCACCTGCCATGATCCCTCCATGTCCGAACCCGACTTCCTGGCCGAAGTCCTCGCCTATATCGAGGCCCATCGCGACGAGCCCCTGACGGTGGCGGAGCTGGCGGCCGTCGCCGGCTTCTCGCCCTACCATTTCTCGCGCCTGTTCACCGCGCGCTTCGGGGAAAGCGTGATGGGCTATGTCCGGCTCTGCCGGCTCCAGGCTGCGGCGCTGCGCCTGACCGGCGACGCGCCGCCGCCGCTGGCCGCGCTCGCCTTCGATTGCGGCTTCGAGAGCCAGGAAGCCTTCACCCGCGCCTTCCGCCGCCGCTATGGCGTGCCGCCCGGCCAGTTCAAGCGCGACGCCCTCAGGCAACCGAAAAAGGAGACCGTCATGTCCGCCGCCGCAAAGGTCGAAATGCTCCCGGATCTCGTGCCGCGCGGCGCCTTCGCCGTCGCCGGGGTCGGCGCGCTGTTCACCGACGAGAACAAGAGCGGCATCCCCGGCCTCTGGCCGCGCCTCATCCGCGTCCTGCCGCTTCCCGGCCAGGCCGATGCGCGCACCTATGGCGTGTGCAGGATGGAGGACAAGGCGGAAGGCATCCTCAGATACATCGCGGGCGTGGAGGTGGCGGGCGACGCGCCGCTGCCGGACGGGTTCGAGCGCATCGGCCTCGACGCGCACAGCTACGCCGTCTTCCGCCTGACGCTGGACGGAACGCCCCTGCATCCGCAGATGCAGGCCGCGATGGGAAAGATATGGGGCGAGCTTCTGCCGCGCTCCGGCTTCAAGACCGTGCCCGCGCCGGACTTCGAACTCTATCCCTCCGACTTCGAGCCGATGCGCAAGGGCTCCCATGTCGACATGTATATCGCCGTCGCGGCGTGACGGTCGTCACGGCGGCGCGCCGACGATGCGCCTAGTTTTGACGCCGCATCGAGGAGATAGGCGTCATGACGGTAACGGATTGGATCCAGCTTCTGCTGCTGGGCTGCTTGTGCGGCGTTGTCGGCCAGGGCATACGGGTCGCCATCGGTATAAAGAAACTGAACAACGCATCCGCCGCGGCGGCCGTGCTGGCGGGCGCGGACAGCAGCCAGGTGTTCGACGCGGCGTTCAAGTGGTCGGACGTCCTGCTCAGCCTGCTCTATGGCGCCGTCGCCGGCGCGCTCGCGGCGGTGGTGTTGGAGCTCGGCAGCAAGGGTCCCCCCGCGCCCGACCCGAAGACGATCCTCGGCCTGATAGCGGCGGGCTATTCCGGCGTCGACTTCATCGAGGGCGTCATGAAAAAGGAACTGCCGACCGCCAACCTCGTCGCCCGGGCGCAGGCGTTGCGCCGTCCCTAAGGCTTCACGAATTTCAACGCGTATTGATCCGTGTGGCCGCGGATCGCCGGATCGAAGATCGACCTGGTGTGGTCGTCGCCCGGCCGGCGCAGGAAGCTTCCCTCGTCGGCCAGCCTGAAGCCCGCCGCCGTCACCTCGCGCACGATCTGGTCGCGCCAGATGCGATGGAGCTTGGCGATGTCGTCGTCGCTCAGCGCGCCGGCCGCCTGATGGTCGAGGATGAAATAGATGCCGCCCGGCTTCAGCGAGTCGAAGACATGCCGGTTGAACGCCGCCATGTCGACGTCGCCATACTCCTTGATGTGCAGGTCGTGATAATTCTGCGTGATCCAGAACAGATCGACCTTTTCCGGCAGGGTGAATTCGCCGAACGCCGCGCCGGCGACCGTCATGTTCTTCAGCGGCAGGCTCGCGACCATCTTCTCGTCGGTGGGCAGGCAATCCTTCCAGCGCATGGTCTCCAGCCCATAGACCTTGCCCTTCGCGCCCACCACGTCGCTCAGCATCCGCGAGAAATAGCCGCCGCAGGGATAAAGCTCGCCGACGATCATGCCGGGCTTCACGCCGGCGAGGACGATGGTGTCGCCGGGATCGCGCAGCGCGTCGGCATCGCGGTCGTCCTTGGGCCGCGTCGGATCGACGACCGCCTGGGCGACATAGGCCGGCGGCTCGACCGCCCGGGCGACGCCGCAGAAAAGAAGAACCGGCAAAGCGATCGGAGCGAGACGTCTCATCCTATCCCCCGGGGAAGAGCACGGCCGGCAGATTAGGGGATCGCGGGCGCCGCCGGTCTACACATTCGTGTGACGGGTTCAGTGTTTCGCGAAAAGGCCGGCCAGGACCGCATCCTCATAGGCCGCGATCTCGCGCTCGAACCGCCATTGAATAGCGGCCTTCTCGTTTTCCGCCAGGAAGGCGGCGCAAGGCGCGCTCGGCGTCGCGGCGCCCGGCGGATTGCCGGCGCAGGCGGGTGCCGGCTTGGCGTAGTCGCCGCTCTGCCAAAGGCTTTGGCCCGGCAGGAAGCTGTATTCCAGGCCGTTGCGCGCGAGTTTCTTGAGATCGAGATAGCCGAGATTCTGCTCCGTCGCGGCGCGGACATATTCGTGGGTGAGATCGATGCGGAACACGCCCTCGTCGTCGGCCGAAAGCGTCACCGGCACGCCGGCGCGGCGGTAGAGCGCCAGCGGATGCTCCGCGCCCTTGATCCCCGGCGTGATGTCGTTGCTGGTGAGGTTGATCTCGACCGCGATCTTCTTCGCCGCCATCTCCGCCAGCAGACCGGCGGCGTCGCGCTCATAAGGAATCGAATAGCCGTGCCCGATCCGCCGCGCTCCCGCGATCTCGACCGTGTCGCGGATGTGGAAGCCGAGCTCCGTCGGCGGCACCAGGCCCAGCGCCAGCTCGCCGGCATGCAGCGACAGGTTCACCCCGGGAAAGCAGGTCTTGAAGAAGCGGAACATCCGCATCTGCAGCTCGAAATCGCGCAGGCTGACGGGATCGTCCTCCGGCGCCACGAGATCGACGCCGACGAAGCGCGGATCGGTCGCGGCCAGCGTGAAGCCCAGCGCGATCTGCGCGAACACCTGTTTGGGCGGCAGCGTGCGCACGGCATAGAAGAGATAATGCACCGCCACGTCGCAGGCGGCGTCGGCCCTCGGCGTGCCGCAGGCCAGCGCCGCGCGCATCTTCGCCTCGGCCGCGTCGTATTCGGCGCGCGCCGCGGCGGCCGGGGCCGGAAGTTTCGGAGCCACCGCGTCGAAGCTCCGGGACAGATCGGCGGCGTCGAACGCGACGTCGTCGCCGAACAGCGCGGGCGCGAACGCAGCCGCGGGATCGGTCATCTGCTCGATATAGGTCACATGATCGGCCGCCGCGATCCGCCGCGTCGCCACCAGCATGTCGCTCAGATGCCCCGCCCCGGCCGGGATGAACCGCCCGAACGTCGCGAAAGTGTGGTCGTGGCCCGAGGCCTCGCCGGTGCCGCTGCCGGGAAACCAGTTGCGCATCGACAGCGCGTCGATGGTCTCCTGGTAGAACTTCGGATCGCGCGAGACCAAGTCCTTGGCCGGCACGGCGTCGGCCGCGCAGGGCGGCGGCGTGATCGCCCGCGTGGCGCGCGCGATGCAGTCGCCGTCGTCGCTCGCCCATTGGAGATAATCCTCGGCATAGACCGAGCCGTCGAGATGGTTGTGCAGGTCGCCGCCCTTCGGCATGGGCTGCAGCAGGACGCGCAAGGCGGGAGGCGAGGCGGCGGCGTGCGCGATCACGGCGGCGACGCGAGCCTCGCGCGACGGCGGTGCGGCGTGCGCTGCCAGCGCCGCAAGCAAAATCGTCATGCCCACGCAGGCGGGCATCCAGAGTCGCTTGCGTCCCTGGATGCCCGCCTGCGCGGGCATGACAGTCTTAGGAAGAAGCCGTTCCATAGGTCTGCCGCATCCTCTCTTCGGAATGAAGTCCGGCGAGAATGGGCGGATATTTGGCCTCTCCGCAACCCGGCAGGCACTCGATCCGCGCGTCGCTGTTCGGTCCGGTGAACAGCACGATGGAAAGCCGCCGCGTCCCCGTCTTCACATCGCGCGGCGGATTGACGACGCGGTGCACGTTCGACACCCAGCGGTCGTTGGTCCAGCGCTGGATCAGGTCGCCCGCGTTGATGACGAGGGTGCCCGGCACCGCCGGCACGTCGATCCAGTCGGCGCCGCTCTTCACCTGGAGCCCGCCCGGCGCCGCGTCCTGGCGCAGGATCGTGAAGCCGGAGAAATCGGTGTGCGGGCCATAGCGCAATTCATGTGCGCCCGGCGCCTCGGGCTGGTCGGGATAGAGCACGCAGCGCAGATTCAATTCCATCTTGTCGAAGAACGGCGCGAAATAGTCCTCCGGCAGATCGAGCGCCACCGCGCTCAGCCGCATCAGGTCCAGCGCGAGGCGCTGCCCCGCCGCAATATAGGCCTCCACCGTCTCGCGGAAGCCCGGCATGTCGTGCGGCCACAGATTGGCGCGATAGAGCCGTGCGTCCAGCGCAGTGTCCGGCGCGGCGCGGTCGAAGCGCGGATTGGCGAAGGTGAGGGACTCGCAGAGATCGGGCCGCGCCTGCGGATCGCGCCCGCTGCCGACGATTTCGCTCCGCAACGGCAGATAGCCCTGGCCGCGTCCCTTGTCCGGAAAAGTGAGCTTCGTCTTCTCCGCGAGCGGCCGCGCGAAGAACGCCTGCGCATGCGCATAGATGCCATCGATTAATGCGCTGTCTATGCCATGACCGCCGATCAGCGCGAACCCGGTCCCCCGCATCGCCGCGTTCCACTGCGCCGCGACGGCCGCGCGGCCGTCGCTCGAAGAAAACGGCGCGATGTCGATGACGGGGATATTCAAGGCGCTATTCGCCCACCACGCGCTTCGGCGCCGGCGCGCCGCTCAGCACTTCCTTCACCTTGGCCGCGAGCTGTTTCAGCCCGAACGGCTTGGGCAGGAAGTGCAGGTCCTCGGCCTTCTCGTCGTTGCGGCGGAAGGCTTCCTCGGCGTAGCCGCTCATGAAGATCACCGCCATCTCGGGCTTGATCCGCTTGACGGCGCGCACCAGCGTCGGGCCGTCCATGTTCGGCATCACGACATCCGTAATAAGCAGGTCGATGGGCGCCTTGGCGTTCTTCACGATCTCCAGCGCTTCCTCGCCGCCGCTCGCCTCCAGCACGCTGTAGCCGCGCATCTTGAGGGCGCGGGCCGCGAAGCTGCGCACCGCCTCTTCGTCCTCCACCAGCAGGATCGTGTCCTGGCCCGTCACGTCGCGCGGCCCGGCGCGTTCCGGCTCGGCGGTGACGGCGGCGTTGGCGTCGATGCGGTGGCGCGGCAGGTAGATGCGGAAGGTCGTGCCCTTGCCGATCTCCGAGTCGACCATGATGAAGCCGCCGGTCTGCTTGACGATGCCGTAGACGGTCGCGAGCCCAAGCCCCGTGCCCTGGCCCACGGGCTTGGTCGTGAAGAAGGGATCGAAGATCTTGCCCAGATGCTCCTTGGCGATGCCGGTGCCGGTGTCGGACACGTCCAGGCGGACATAGTCGCCGGCCGGCATCACACCGGTGCCGAAGGCGACCGGCGCGGTCACCGCCTCGTTCGCGGTGCGGATCGTCACCGTGCCGCCCTTGGGCATCGCATCGCGGGCATTGACCACCAGGTTGATGATCGCGTTGGACAGCTGCGCCTCGTCGGCATGGATCGGCCAGACGTCCGGCCCGTGCTCGAGCTTGAGATCGACGCCCTCGCGCAGCAGCCGGCGCAGCATGAGCGCCAGCTCGCCGACCACGTCGCGCACCGCCAGCACCTTGGGCTGCATGGTCTGCTTGCGCGAAAAGGCGAGAAGCTGGCCCACCAGCGTCGCGGCGCGCAGCGCGTTCTGGTGGATCTCGTTGATCTCCTTGAACGACGGATCGCCCGCCTGGTGCCGCATCAGGAGGAATTCGGAATTGCCGATGATGACCGTGAGCAGGTTGTTGAAGTCGTGCGCCACGCCGCCGGCAAGCTGGCCGACCGCCTGCATCTTCTGGCTCTGGGCGAATTTGGTCTCCAGCGCCTTCTGCTCGGACACGTCGACGAGATAGAGGATGGCGCGGCCGCCGCTGATCGGCGAGGCGAACAATTCCGCCGTGCGCTCGTCGATCCCCGCGGCGCGCAATTCGGCGCTGGCGACGTTGTGCGCGCCCTGCGCCGCCTGCGCGATGAGCTCCACCACACGGGCGCGGTCGGCGCCCTCGACCAGTTCGCCGAACGGCCGCCCCGCCAGCGCGCCCGTCACGCCGAAGAATTTCGCGAAGGCCGGATTGGCGTCGGCGATCTTGCCGTCGCTGCCGGCGAAAGCGACGCCGACCGGCGCGTCGCGGAAGATGTCGCCGATGGCGGCCGGCGCGGTCACCGGTGCGGGCGCGGCGACCGGCTTGGCGGGCGCGGCCTGCACCGAAGGGCTCGACAGGCGCGGCGTGAACCACCAGGCGGTCTGCCCGCCCGACAGCGGCCGGACGGCGGCGACGAGTTCGATGCCCGGACCGACCGCGAAGGATTCCTCGCGCGGCACGCCGTCGGCGGCGCCGCGCGTCAGGCGATAGAGCACGGCGGCGGACGGCTCGCCCGCCAGCGCCAGTTCCGGCGGCGGGGCGGACTCGCCCTCCTTGGCGCCCGACATGCGGCGATAGACGTCGTTGCAGTCGACCACGGCGCCGTCCGTGGCGGTGATCGCCCAGGCGATATTGGCCCGCGCCGCGGCCTCGGCAACGCGCCTGGCGTCGGCGGCGGAGACCTTGTCCTTCGGCCATACCGCAAAGAGGAAGAGGCTCGCGACCGCGCCGATCGCCGCCAGCAGCATGACCCCGGCCCAGCCGACCGCATGGGGCGTCGCCACCGCCAATCCCGCCGAGCCCAGCGCCAGGAAGACGAAACCCAGCGCCGCCCAGCGCCAGGCGCCGGCCGGTATGCCCAGACTGCTGCTGAAAACGCGGGTTGCCATCATGATTCGTACCCTCCCAAGGTAGGCTCTTTTGTGCCCCGGGCCTAATCGGCACCGTTCGTTAAGGGGTCGTCGCATTGCATTGATAAATGCCAATGGATAGCCTTCTGGTATCGGTACCAAGAACAAGCGGGCGGAAGCGTTGAGAGGGTTAGGGATCGCGGCAGCGCTGTTCGCCGCCTTCGTGAGCGCATACGCGGCGTCATCGTCTCCCTCGCCCCCGCAGGGGCAGAGGGCCGGGGGGCGGCAAAGCCATCCGTCGGTCCATCATGTTCTGCGCGCTGCCCATCCAACCCATCGATCGCCGAAATCCGCGCGCGCGGCACCACCCGCCTTGCCCCCCAAAGGGGCAGTGGGAGAACTGAGATGGATCGGTACCTGGTCGGCGGCGCAGCAATTGCCCGAGCCGGCGAACCAGCTCCCGGCCGAGGCGCTGCGCGACACCACTTTGCGCCAGACCATGCATCTCTCGGTCGGCGGCCAGACGATCCGTGTGCGGATTTCCAACGCCTATGGCGCCGCGCCCCTGCATCTGACGGCGGTGCATGTCGCCCGGCCGATGCCCGGCCTGCTCGGGGTCATCGTGCCTGAGACCGATGCCGCCCTGTCCTTCGCGGGACGGAGCGACGTAACCATCCCCGCCGGCGCCGATTTCCTCTCCGATCCGCTGGCGTTTCCGGTGGCGCCGCTGTCCGACCTGACGATCACGCTCCATTACGACCAGCTCGATTTCCAGCCGACCGGCCATCCCGGCGCGCGCGCCGCGGCGTTCCTGGCGCCGGGCGACCAGCTCGCGGCGGCGACGCCGTCGCCCTACACGATGCTCGAGCATTGGTATCTGATCGAGGCGGTCGAGGTCCGGGGCCCGGGCGCGCGGAGCGCGGTCGTCGCGCTCGGGGATTCGATCACCGACGGGCGCGGCTCGATTCCCAATGCGAACAATCGCTGGCCCGACGATCTCGCGCGCAGGCTCGCCGCCAATCCCGCGACGCGCGGCATCGGCGTGCTCAACATGGGAATCGGCGGCAACCGGGTTTTGCTGGACGGGCTCGGCCCCAACGCGCTGGCGCGCTTCGACCGCGACGTGCTCGCCCAGGGCGGCGTGCGCTGGCTGATCCTGCTCGAAGGCATCAACGACCTGGGGATGCTGACGCGCGACGCGGCGGCGGCGGCGCCGGATCACGAGGCGCTGGTGGCGCGCACCATCGCGGCCTATCGCCAGATCGTGCAGCGGGCGCACGACCACGGCATCAAGGTGATGGCCGGCACGCTGCCGCCCTTCATGAGCTTCACCTATTACCACCCGACGCCGGCGAACGAGGCCGACCGACAGGCGCTCAACGCCTGGATCCGCGGCACCGGCAATGTCGACGCCGTGGCCGATTTCGACGCGGCGCTGCGCGATCCGGCCGCGCCCGATCACCTCCTGCCGGCCTTCGACAGCGGCGACCACATCCATCCCTCGGTCGAAGGCTACAAGGCGATGGCGGAGCTGATCCCGCTCGGCTTCTTCGCGCCCCCGCCCGTCGTCCATCGTCCCGCCCATCCCGGAAAACGGAAATGAAAAAGCTGTTCCTGGCCGCCGCCCTTTGCCTGTTCGCCGCTCCGGCGGCGGCCGAGATGAAGATCGCCATCACCTTCGACGACCTGCCCTCGCACGCCATGCTCCCCGAGGGCACGACACGGGTCGAGATCGCGGCGAAGATCCTCGCCGCGCTCAAGGCGGCTAATACCGGGCCGGTCTACGGCTTCGTCAACGGGCTCAGGCTGACGGACGATCCGCCCTCCGCGCCGGTGCTCAGGCTCTGGCGCGACGCCGGCTTTCCGCTCGCCAACCACACCTATTCGCATATGAGCCTGAACGCGCACACGACGGCGGAATGGAGCGCCGACACGCTGAAGGGCGAAGCCGCGATCGCGCCGCTGATGACGGGCCAGGACTGGCACTGGCTGCGCTATCCCTATCTCGCCGAGGGCGACACGCTGGCCAAGCACCTGGAGGCGCGCGCCTTCCTGGCGATGCACGGCTACCGCATCGCCGCGGTGACGATGAGCTTCGACGACTATCAGTGGAACGACGCCTATGCGCGCTGCGTCGCCAAGAAGGACGACGCGACCGTCGCGACGATGGAAGCCGCCTTCCTGACGGCCGCGGATGCGAGTCTGGCCTATTACCACAATCTGTCGATGCAGCTGTTCGGCCGCGACATCGCCTATGTGCTCCTGATGCATCTGGGCGCCTTCGACGCCCGTATGATGCCGCGCCTGCTGGACCTCTATAAGACCCGGGGCGTGAGCTATCTGCCGCTGGAAGAGGCCGAGCGCGATCCGTTCTACGCGGCGCAGCTCGATCCGCGCCTGCCGCCGACGCCGGCGAATCTCGAACAGGCGCTGCTTGCCCGTGGCGTGAGCTTCATCCCGCGCAACGTCAAGGTGTTGCCCTTCGACACGCTGTGCAAGTAGTGCTGACCGGCAGGCCGCGGGTTCAACGGAAGTCTGCCATTTCAAAAAAACTGTCATGGCCCGCGAATGCGGGCCGCCCAGGTGACATCTTGTAGAGCAGATGTCACCTGGGCCCGCCGTTCGCACGCTGTCGCTACGAACTCACGGCGGATGACACCGTTGGGTGCCATTGCTATCGTCCGCTGATGCCGGACCTCTACCCGAAGATCGAGCCCTTCGACAGCGGCATGCTCGATGTGGGGGAGGGTCATCGCCTCTATTGGGAAGTGTGCGGCAATCCCTCCGGCACGCCGGCCGTCGTCCTGCATGGCGGGCCGGGTTCGGGCTGCATGCCGGATGTCCGGCGCTTCTTCGATCCCGCGCGCTATCGCGTCGTGCTGTTCGATCAGCGCAATGCCGGCCGCAGCACGCCGCATGCGGGCGATGTCGCGACCGACCTTTCCACCAATACGACGGCGCATCTGATCGCCGATCTTGAAAAGCTCCGTGCGCATCTCGGCATCGAGCACTGGCTCCTGTTCGGCAGTTCCTGGGGCACGACGCTGGCGCTGGCCTATGCGCAGGCGCATCCGGGGCGCGTGCGCGCCATGGTGCTGTCGAGCGTGACGACCACGCGGCGATCGGAAATCCATTGGCTCTATCACGACGCGGGCCGCTATTTCCCCGAGGCGTGGGCACGCTTCCGCGCCGGGGCGGCGGGCGACGATCTGGTCGAAGCCTATGCGCGTCTGCTAAACGATTCCGATCCGGCGGTGCGCGAGAAAGCGGCGCGCGACTGGTGCGACTGGGAAGACGCCGTGGTCTCCACCGCGCCGGGCCGCAAGCCACACCCGCGCTATGCCGATCCGCGCTTCCGCATGGCGTTCGCGCGCATCGTCACGCATTACTTCCGGCGCGGCGCCTGGCTGGAGGAGGGCGCGCTGATCCGGGGCGCCTACAAGCTTGTCGGCATTCCCGGCGTGCTGATCCATGGCCGCCTCGATCTCGGCTCGCCGATCGACACCGCCTGGGCGTTGTCGCGCGCCTGGCCCGGCAGCGAACTCGTCGTCATCCACGACGCCGGCCACGAGATGCGGACGCCCGGCATGCGCGAAAGCATCGTCGCCGCGCTGGACCGCTTCGCTACCGCATGACCATGTTTGGTTGAAAAGATTTGTCATGCCCGCGCAGGCGGGCATGCAGTGGACTGGACGGCACGCTGAGTCTGGATTCCCGCCTGCGCGGGAATGACACTCTGGAAGCAATTCCATTCCAGCAGATGTTTTGCTCTACCGCGCCTTGATCTTGCCGGTGAGGCGGTAGACATAGCCGATCACCTGCGCCACCGCCTTGAAGTGCTCCTGCGGCACGACCTCGTCGACCTCGACGGTTGCGTGCAGCGCGCGGGCGAGCGGCGGGTTCTCGACGATCGGCACATTGTGCTCCTTCGCCACTTCGCGGATCTTGAGCGCCAGCGCATCGATGCCCTTGGCGACGCAGATCGGCGCCGCCATCTTGCCCTGCTCGTATTTCAGCGCGACCGCGTAATGCGTCGGATTGGTGATGATCACCGTCGCCTCGGGCACCGCCGCGATCATGCGCTTCTTGGCGCGTTCGATGCGGATCTGGCGGATCTTCGCCTTGATCTGCGGGTCGCCTTCGTTCTGGCGGTATTCCTCCTTGATCTCCTGGCGTGACATCTTGTTGCGCTTCATGAACTGATAGCGCTGCAGGATGTAATCGATGGCGGCGATGGCGGCGAGAGCGCCCAGCGCCGCGTAGAGCACCTTGTAGAGCAGACGGGTCATGTCGCCCGCCACCGCGAAAGCCGATTGGTCGAGCACCGATTGCAGCATGGTCCGCTCGGGCCAGATCTGGGTCCACACCGCGAAGCCGACCACGCCGATCTTGAGTAGGCCCTTGACGAGATTCATCAGGCCGTCGAAGCCGAACATCTTCTTGAGGCCGGCGAAGATGTTGAGCTTGGAGAAATCGGGCTTGATCTTCTCCAGCGTGATGCTCGGCCGCGCCTGCAGTACGTGCCCGGCCAGCGCCGCGACGATCATCACTGCGAAGATCGGCGCCAGGATGCCCCCCAGCGTGGTCGTCACCTGCCGCATCAGCGCCATGATGTCGGCCGAGGTCGAAACGCCGATCTGGTCGGGCTGCTCCAGGAACATGCGCATCGCGGTCGCCAGCGACTTGGCGGTGGAGGCGCCGAACATCATGATCGCCATCGTGCCGCCGAGCAGCAGAACGAAGGCCGAGACTTCCGGGCTCTTGACGACGTCGCCATGCGCCTGCGCTTCGTCGAGCCGCTTCTGCGTCGGCTGTTCGGTCTGTTGCGATTCGTCGCGATCGTCGGCCATGGCTTAAGCCGCTGCCCTTTCCGTCCCTGTCATCCCCGCGCAGGCGGGGATCCAGAGCCGCCGGCGCGTCGCCCGAAACCCTGGATGCCCGCCTTCGCGGGCATGACAATGGAGAATGGGACCGCACGCACTCACAGGAACTGTCCCATCTGCGCCGCGTAGAAATTCAGGAACAGCGTCATCATCGAGCCGAGCAGGAGCGCCAGCAGCACGAAGCCGAACATGATGTTGATCGGCATGGCGACGAAGAACACCTGGAGCTGCGGCATCAGCCGCGCCAGGATGCCCAGCGCGGCATAAAGCGCGAAGCCGAACACCAGGAACGGCGCGGAGAGCTGGAAGCCGAGCACGAAGGACGCGCTGACGAGGCGAACGGTCAGCTCCGCCATGTCGCCGGTGGGAAGGGCTGCGCCCGGCGGGATCATCTTGTAGCTGCCGGCGATGGCGCCGATCGCGACATGGTGCAGGTCGGTCGAGAAGATCAGCACCGCGCCCAGCAGCGAGAAGAAATTTCCGATGGCGGCGCCCTGCTCGTGCTGCGTCGGATCGACGGTCTGGGCATAGGCAAGGCCGGTCTGCGTCGCGATCAAGAGGCCCGCGGTCTGCAGCGCGCTCATGATGATGCGCGACATCGCGCCGATCAGGATGCCGGCGGTCGCCTCCTGCGCGACGAGCAGCGCGAGCTGCAGCACGTTGGACGGCGCCGCCGCCGGATAATGGCTCTGCACCACCGGCGTCAGCGCCACCGTCACCGCCAGCGCCAGCACCAGCCGCACCCGCGCGGGGATTCCGCCTTCGCCCAGCGCCGGCAGCAGCATCATGAGCGAGCCGGTCCGCGCGAAGACGAGCAGATAGGTGAGCAGCATTCCCGAGAGAGCGGGCAGATGGATATGCATGGCGCTAAGCCTTTCCTCCCCCGCGTTTGCGGGGGAGGTGCCGAGCGGAGCGAGGCGGAGGGGGGCCGCCAGGCGGGCCCCCTCGATACGCTGTCGCTACGAGCCCGCAACGGCGGGGGAGGAAAGAAGAAGCAGCGTCATCCATCGTCAATACGCCGCGATGCGCTGCGCGATGTCGACCATCAATCCGTTCATCGCCGAGCCGGCGAAGGGCAGGGTGATCAGCAGGACCACGAAGATCGCCACGATCTTGGGCACGAAGACCAGCGTCATTTCCTGGATCTGCGTCAGCGCCTGGAGCAGGCCGATGGCGAGGCCGACCACCAGGGCCGTCAGCATGGAGGGCGTGATGACCTCCAGGAGGACGAGGATGGAAGAACGCGCAAAGTCGATGGAATCCGCTGCTGTCATAGTCTCGCCCCCGCGCGCCGTCTTCAGATCGGCATGTTCATGATGGACTGATAGGCGGCGACGACCTTGTCGCGCACCGCCACCACGGTATCGAGCGTGATCTCCGCCTGGTTCACCGCGTTCACGACGTCGACGATGTTGGCCTGGCCCGCGACCTGGCGCGCCGCCATGGTCTCGCCCTGCTTCATCGTGCCCATGCCGTCCTTGAGCGCGCCCTGCAGGAAGCTGGTGAAATCGCTGGCGCCCGCGCCGAGCGCGCCGGGCGAGGCCGCGCCGCCGGCCGCGCCGGCGCCGCCGATATTGGAGATCGCCTGATAGGCCGCGGCGGCGGCGGCGGGAAGGACGGCCATGGTTTACTCCTTTGACGGGATCCCCGCTTCCGCGGGATGACGCTGCGCGTCACTTTCTCAACAGGTCGACGGTGCGCGACAGCATGGTCTTGGACGCGTCCATCACTGTCAGGTCGGCCTCGTAGGACCGCTGCGCCTCGCGCATGTCCATGATTTCGACCAGCGCGTTGACGTTGGGCAGCTTGACATAGCCCTTGGCGTCGGCGTTCGGATTGCCCGGATCGTAGCGCGTGGTGAAGTCGGACATGTCGGCCATCGGTTTTCCCGGGGTCACGAGAGTCGCGTTCAGCTCGCGGTCGAATTCGCTCTTCACCGTCGCGATCTTGCGGCGATAGGGATCGCCGCCCGGCGCCGCCGAGGTCGAATTGGCGTTGGCGATGTTCTCCGCGATGACGCGCATGCGGTCGGACTGCGCCCGCATGCCCGACGCGGCGACGATGAGGGAGGTGGTGAAATCCATCTTGGTCTCCTTCAGCCGCCGTGGCCGATCGCGGTCTTCATCATGTCGATCGCCTTGGCGTAGAGATTGCTCGCGGCCTGGAATTCCGCCTGGGTGTCGGAGACGCGGATCATCTCCTGCTCCAGCGACACCGTGTTGCCCGACGGATTGGCTTCGGCGTCGGGCGAGTTGAAGTCGGTATAGTCGGCGCCGCCGGAATGGCTGAGCGAGATGTGGCGCGGATCGGTGGTCGCCATGCCGCCCTGGAACTGCGACGGCGCGGTGGAATCCTTCAGGATGTCGGCGAAATCGACGGGCTTGAGGTCCTTGGCGCTGTAGCCGGGCGTGTCGACATTGGCGACGTTCTGCGCCAGCACGTTCTGCCGCGCGCTGAGCCAGCTCATGCGCTCCTTCAGCATCGCCATCAGCGGCATGTCGGATACGTTGAGAGCCATCGTTGTTCTCCGTATACGGAAAATTAGCCTTAACCGCACCCAGCATGCCGCCGATCGATTAAGCGTCGCTTAACGCTGGTGGAAATACCTGCCCGGCAAATTCGTCCCGTTTTTAACGCGCGATTAAGGTTGACGAAGTTTGATGCGCGCATGGAACTGATGGATTTCGCGCGCTATATCGGCGCCCTTCTTCTGGTGCTGGGCCTCGTCGGGGCCGCCGGCCTCGCGGCGCGGCGCTTCGGCCTCGGCTCGCTCGTCAAGCCGTCGGCGACGCGCCGCCTCGCCGTGGTCGAGACGCTGACGATCGGCCCGCGCCAGCGCCTGATGATCGTGCGCCGCGACAATGTCGAGCACGTCGTGCTGTCGGGTCCCGACGGCGCCAGCGTCATCGAATCCGGCATCCCGGCGCAGGCGATGCCGATCACCGCCGCGCTCATGACCGCCGAGGCGCATTCGTGAAGCGCACGGGGCTCCTTTTCGCCGCCGTCGCGCTGGCCGCGCTCGCGCTGCCGCACGCCGCTGAGGCCGCGTCGCCGGCCGCGCATGCGATCGCCGCGGCGACGACGGGCGCGACGTCGACGGCCGCCGGCGGCCTCAACATCGATCTGTCGGGCGGCGGGCTCTTCACCGACAAGATCATGCAGATCATCGCGCTGATCACGGTCCTGTCGATCGCGCCCTCGATCCTGATCATGATGACGAGCTTCGTGCGCATCGTCGTGGTGCTGTCGCTGCTGCGCACCGCGATGGGCCTGCAGCAGAGCCCGCCCAACAGCGTGATCGTCTCGCTGTCGCTGTTCCTGACGCTGTTCGTGATGACGCCGACCCTGAAGGACGCCTACAACCAGGGCATCGTTCCCCTGGTGAACAACCAGATCACCACCGAGCAGGCGTTCGACCGCGCCGCGACGCCGATGAAGAAATTCATGCTGGGTCACGTCCGCGCCGCGGACCTGAAGCTGTTCCTCGACATGAGCAACGCCAAGGCGCCGGCCAAGCCGCAGGACGTGGCGGTCACCACCATCGCCCCGGCCTTCATGCTGAGCGAGCTCAAGCGCGCCTTCGAGATCGGGTTCCTGATCTTCGTGCCGTTCCTGATCATCGACATGGCGGTGGCCTCGATCCTGATGAGCATGGGCATGATGATGCTGCCGCCGGTGATCATTTCGCTGCCGTTCAAGCTGATCTTCTTCGTGCTGGTGGACGGCTGGCGCCTGGTCGCGGGCAGCCTGGTGGAGAGCTACCTCCACGCCCCGCCGCCGACATAACTATTTTTCTTCGTCAAGCTGCCTTTGCATTTGATCCGCCGTGGCGCCCAGCCGGGTCCGATAATTCCGCTGTAAACTTTTGAGCACGACGCCCTCCGGTTGGCTGTATGCAGGAGATTTAATGTCAACCAACGGCTGCTTTCGGTCGTCCCGATACGCCTCGAACCGGGCGTCTCTATTTTTGCGCCGTCCGCGTTGAAAGAGCTCTTGATAGCGGCGCGGTGTAACTCCATAGAAATGGTGAAATTCAATGGCCGGAAAACGGGTATATTGGCCGCGGTCATGCCCTTCAATTTGCGCAGAATCACTATGTAGCTGAGCAGTCAGGCTTTTGGGATACGGTTCCAAAAATACTACTTTTGAAATGCCGGCAGCGATTATGTGTTTGGCGCAAATGTGGCAGGGAAATGTTGTGCAATAAAGAACTGCCCCTTGCAGAGCTCTACCTAGTCGCGCGGCGTCACAGATGGCATTCATTTCGCCATGAATAACTCGGGCATATTCCAGCGCGTCCATCAGCTGTGAATCTCGTACACCTTTGTCTCTTAGTATTTCATCGACGCTTTTCGGATTGCCAACGGCACGGAGAATTTCGGAAAGAATTTCTCTTTTTCTGATTTCGTTCGAATCTTCGCCGCGTTTGAAATCCCGATCGTCGAACTCGCCATCTGCCCAATACGTTCCTCCTTCCGCTTTGGGTACTTCGTTGGCACCCAGCGAGATAATTTGGCCCTGACCATCGAGAATGCATGCGCCGACCTGCCGCGAAAGGTCGAGGCTCCTTAGGGCAGCGCCCTTCGCAAGGAACATTCCGTGCTCAAGCTTGGTTGGGGAAATCGAATTTGAGGAAAACAACAATTCGCAGAAACGACTAGTTTGGTCTTCTGCGCTAGGTGAATGCTCGTCGAGATTTACGATGAAGTCTGCATCATGAAATATTTTTCCGACTTGTTGCCCGTGATCATCTTGCTCATTTTCATCGATCTGAACGAGTTCTTCCGCGAACGCACGAAAGTTATTAAAGTTGAATGAATCATGGCCAGACGCAAATTTCCTGGCCATATGATCTACGCGCGCACCTCGGCGCGAGTAGATCGAAATCTGGAAGAAGATATCTCCGTATACGGATCGAAGTAGATCTATCTCCTCACGCCTCTTGAACTGGTGAAGAAGGTAGACTGTTCGGCTAAATTTCTGCTCCGGCGGGCGAGGTTGCGCAGCTCTCTTCCGCACGACGCGGGCGATAGTGGTGGCTGCCAGAAACGAGTCGTCTACGAAATGTTTCCGGAGCTGGTCTCCGTACTTGATGTAGGATTTGTAGCGGGACTGAGGTGGAAATGTCTCAAGTGTGTCGATAGGTTCGACATGCTGTTTTAAGACCTGAAATACGTCTGTGACTTTGATGTCTATCACGTCATATCGTTGCGCTCGGAAGAATGCTTTCGCGGCCTGCAGCGGCCGATTGTAGTCGGCGCCGATTGGCGCAACGAAACCGAATACGAGTTCCGGAAACTCAATCCTGGGTATGAGTGTATTCACGGGATTCCCAGCGCATGCGAATGGTGTTACTGATTCTGTCTCGTCGAATGGAGGATGGTTATGGCCGGCATGATCCCAGACAAGAAAACCATCCAAGAGATTGAGCGCGATTACGAAACGCTACGCACAAGGCACGACCAACTTGTTGAGAGGTGGCTTCGATCTCGGTTTGAGCCAGCTCAAACCACGGACGAAAATCGCGTCGTGGCAAAAAATGAGTTTGTTGACCAGATAATGCTAGATTGAAGTGGAGTTGCCTCATTAAACGGCGCGCGCGGAACCCTTGTCAAATGGGGGTCGTCTTTGATCGTAGTAGACGTGTGAGAAGCCTTGGCCTTTTATTCATTCCGCCGCCTGGCGCACATCCGCCGGCCGGCGCGCCTTGTTGAAGGGGCGGTCCCCCAGGATCGTCGCGCGGTTCATGATGCGGCGGTGGGGCAGGTAGTCGTTCACCGCGTAGTGCTGCGTTATGCGGTTGTCCCAGAAGGCGATCGAATTCTCCTTCCACTTCCAGCGCACCTGGTATTCCGGCTTCTGGACGTGCACGAACAGCATGTTCAGGAGGGCGGCGCTCTCCTCGCGGCGCAGGCCCTTGATGCGATCCGTAAAGCCGTAATTCACGAACAGCCCGTCGGCGCCGGTCTCCGGATGGGTGCGCACCACGGGGTGGATCACCGGCGGATGCTCCGCCACCGCCTTCGCGTGTTTCTCCGCGCCGGCCTGGCCCGCGACCGTGCCGCGCGCCGGGAAGCCGCGCGCGAAATCATGGACCGCGTCGAGCTCGCTCAGGAATCGCTGCAGCGGCTTCGATAGCCCTTCATACGCCGCCTGCATGTTGGCCCACACCGTGTCGCCGCCCTTCGGCGGCAGCAGCTTGGCATAGAGGATCGCGCCCAGGGGCGGCGTCTCGATGAACGTCACATCGGTGTGCCAGGCGTCGTTGTCGGTCGGATTGTTCGCGTGGTTGTCCAGGATGAACATCTCCGGCGCCTCGGGCACGCCGGGATAGAGCGGATGGGTGTGCAGCATGCCGAAGCGCGCCGCGAAGTCGCGATGCTGCACCGGCGTGATGTGCTGGTCCTCGAAGAAGATCACCTTGTGCTTGAGCAGGGCCGCGCGGACGGCGGCGATCTCCGCATCGTCCAGCCGCTTCGACAAGTCGACGCCTTCGACGACCGCGCCGATGGTGGGCGTCAGGGTGCGGGTGGCGATCTTGGACACGGGTGAACTCCGTCAAGGCAAAAAGTGCGGGCCGGAGCTTAAGACGGCCGGTGAGGCGGCGCAAAAGGGGACTTGCGCCGCGCCGCGTTCGTCCCTCCGGCCCGCTGCCAAGTTCAGGGAGGAACCACCGGGCAAGCCCGGTATGCCTTTAAACTCTAGTAAATCGATATAGTCAACGATGTAAGCGCCTTTGCAGGTGCGGCGTCTGGCGCGCGCGCGAAGTTCATCCCGAGCGCCGCGCCGCGCCGCCCGTCGACGCGACGCGCAGTGCGTGGATCGCGGCTCTCGGGCCGCCTTTTTTGGTGCGAGCCTTGACCGCCCCAATGATTTCATTATTCTAGAAATATGGAATCGGACGACGCCCTCGCCAAACTATCCGCCCTTGCGCAGGACACCCGCCTGGCGATCTTCCGCCGGCTCGTCCGCGCCGGTCCGGCGGGCGAAAGCGCCGGCGCCATCGCCGAGGCGCTGTCCACGCCCGCGCCGACGCTGTCCTTCCACCTGAAGGAGCTGGAACGCGCCGGCCTCATCGTCCAGCGGCGCGAGAGCCGCAGCCTGATCTACACCGCGCATTTCGACGGCATGCGTTCGCTGCTGGCCTTCCTGATGGAGGATTGCTGCGGCGGCCGTCCCGAGATATGCAACATCGTGCCGGACGCTGCGTCGACCCGGTGCGGCGCATGAGCGGGCAAGTCTACAACGTGCTTTTCCTCTGCACCGGCAACTCGGCCCGCTCGATCCTCGCCGAAGCGATCCTGAACGCGGAAAGCAGAGGCCGCTTCCGCGCCTTCTCGGCGGGCAGTTTCCCGAAGGGAACGGTCAATCCCTTCGCGCTCGCCATGCTGAAACAGGCCGGGCTCGCCGCCGAAGGCTATCGCTCCAAGAGCTGGGACGAGTTCGCCGCGTCCGACGCGCCGGTGATGGATTTCGTGTTCACCGTCTGCGACGACGCGGCCGGCGAAGTCTGTCCGGTATGGCCCGGCCATCCCGTCACCGCCCATTGGGGGATGCCCGATCCGGCGGCAGTGGAGGGCAGCGACGCACGGAAGGCGCAGGCCTTCCGCGCCACGCTGCGCCTGCTGACCAACCGCATCCGCGTTTTCACGGCGCTGCCGATCGCGAAGCTCGACCGCCTTGCCGCGAAGACGCATGTGGACGCGATCGGCCGTGGCTGATCTTCGCCGGGCCTGCTTTGCCGAGGCGCTCGGGACCTGCCTGCTGGCTGCGGGAGTCGTCGGCTCGGGGATCATGGCCGAGACGCTGACCCGGGATGCCGCCCTGGCGCTGCTCTGCAACACCGCGGCGACGGCGGCATTGCTCGTCGTGCTGATCCTGGCGCTGGCGCCGGTATCCGGCGCCCATTTCAATCCGGCGGTGACGCTGGCCTTCGCGGTGCGCGGCGAATTCGCCTGGAGAAACGCTGCGGCTTACATGGTCGCTCAGTTCGCCGGCGGCATTGCCGGCACCTGGCTCGCGCATGCGATGTTCGCCTTGCCCGTTCTCGCCCCGGGCATCGCCGCGCGCAGCGGTCCGCCGATCTGGCTGTCGGAGTTCGTGGCGACCTTCGGCCTGCTGCTGGCGATCTTCGCCATGCGGGGTGAGCGCGTCGTCGCCTTCGCCGTCGGCCTCTATATCGCGGCGGCCTATTGGTTCACCGCGTCGACCGCCTTCGCCAATCCCGCCGTCACCGTGGCGCGCGCCCTGACGCCGACCTTTTCCGGCATCCGCCCGGCCGACGCGCCCGCCTTCGTCGTCGCGGAAATCGCGGGCGCGCTGGCGGCGACCTTCGTCTCGGTCTGGCTTTTCGCAGGTCCGAAAGCCAGCCCTCACGCGTGACACAAAATTTGGCTAAGCTCGTCGCCGTTGTATAGTGGAACACTAGACGGAGGCTCCCATGTCCCTGCGCATCGGCGATACCGCGCCCGATTTCGACGCCGACACCACCGAAGGCCGGATCAACTTCCACACCTGGCTCGGGGATTCCTGGGGCGTGCTGTTCTCGCACCCGAAGGATTTCACGCCGGTGTGCACGACCGAGCTCGGCACCATGGCCAAGCTCAAGCCGGAATTCGACAAGCGCAACGTCAAGATCATCGGCCTGTCGGTCGATCCGGTCGACCGCCACGCGCAATGGGCCCAGGACATCGCCGATACCCAGGGCACCGCGCCCAATTATCCGATGATCGGCGACACCGATTTCAACGTCTCCAAGCTCTACAACATGCTGCCGGCGGAGATTTCGGGCGATCCGCTCAAGCGCACGCCGGCCGACAACCAGACGGTGCGCAACGTCTTCATCATCGGCCCGGACAAGAAGATCAAGCTCATCCTGGTCTATCCGATGACGGTGGGCCGCAATTTCGACGAGGTGCTGCGCGTCATCGACTCGCTGCAGCTCGGCGCCAGGCACCGGGTGGCGACGCCGGCGAACTGGAAGCCGGGCGAGGACGTCATCATCGCCGGCACCGTCACCAATGAGGAAGCCGAGAAGCTCTATCCCGGCGGCTGGAAGGCCCCGCGCCCCTATCTGCGCATCGTGCCCCAGCCGAAATAGCGGCGGACCGGTCCCCCTCTCTCCACCGGGAGAGAGGTGACACCGCCATCATCCATCCGATCTCGGCGCCCAATCCCCGCGTGGGCGAGCCTTTTTCGCGACCGGTCGCACCGTCCCACCGCGGCCTGTTTGTCTCGGCACCTCTCCCGATGGGAACAAGACTGGCCGCGATAATGCCGTTGTGCGCCGCAGCCATGCGCGCCTCGCATGCAGGAAATCCGCGCCGTTCATAAAAATTTTTCATCGTATAACATATTGAACAATATACGGATTTTCCATGTTTGCACTTTTCGCAATACGAATTGTTGCATCTGCGAAGAAAATATCCTTGAAATTGGATCGCCTGATACTAATCTTCTGAATGTTGAACCTTGAAGGAATTATTCACATGAACACGTCCCGCCTCCTGACCCTTTCCTTCGTCCTCGCGATCTCCGGCTTCAGCTCGGCCTACGCCCAGGCGCCCGCGCTGGCGGCCGGTACCTACAAGCTCGCCGTCGGCGCCAAGGCGCCCTGCGACCTGACCATCACCGCCGACGGCGCCATCACGCCGGCGGCCGATTGCGCCACCGGCACGACGCTCACCAAATGGGCGCCGACCGGCTCGGGCTATCAGCTCATCTCCGCCTCGGGCGAGACCTATGCGGTGCTGAAGCCGCATGGCGAGTCGCTCGAAGGCCAGACCTTCGCCGACCAGCGCAAAGTGGTCCTCAGCCACTAAACGAAGTTTCATCCTTCTCCGTTGGGAAAGGGGGCCGCATACCCAGTGCGGCCCTTTTTCTTTTGGCCGCGCGAAGGCGTATCCTTGGGCCATGGCGGTCCACGACCATCACGAGCACGGCATCTGGACGCATGACCACGTCTTCCTGGGCGCGGGCCATGCGCGGGCGGAGCGGCGTGCCCGGCTCGCCACGCTGATCACCGCCGCCTTCATGGCGGTCGAGATCGTCTGCGGCCTTCTCTTCGGTTCCATGGCGCTCCTCGCCGACGGCTTCCACATGGCGACCCATGTCGGCGCGCTCGGGCTCGCGGCCGGCGCCTATTGGCTGGCACGGCGTCATGCCAAGGACACCCGCTTCACCTTCGGCTCGGGCAAGTTCGGCGACCTCGCGGCCTTCGCCAGCGCCATCGTGCTCGGCCTGATCGCGCTGGGCGTGGCGTTCGAATCCGTGGCGCGTCTCGCGTCTCCCGTGCCGGTGAGCTATGGCGACGCGCTGGTCGTCGCCACGCTGGGCCTGCTGGTCAACATCGTCAGCGCCTTCATCCTGAAGGACGACGAACACGCCCATGAGCACGGCCATGCCCATCACCATCAGGACCATGCCGACAACAACATGCGCGCGGCCTATATCCACGTCTTGGCGGACGCCGCGACCTCGGTGCTCGCCATCGTCGCGCTGGCGGCGGGGCTGTTCTTCGGCGTCGCCTTCCTCGATCCCCTGGTGGGCGTGATCGGCGCCTTCGTCATCGCCTCATGGTCCTATGGCCTGATCCGCGACAGCGCGCTGGTCCTGCTCGACGCCGAAGACAGCCCGCATCTGGCGGCCGAGATCCGCGGCCATCTGGAGCAGGCGGAGGGCACGCGGGTCTGCGACCTGCATCTGTGGCGGCTCGGCCCCGGCCATCGCGGATTGATCGTCTCGCTGGTCAGCCCGGCGCCTACGGATTCGGAAGCGATCAAGACCGGCCTGCGCCGCCACTTCCCCGACTTAAGTCACGTCACGGTCGAGGTCGCGGTCTGCGCCGATTGCGGCGCGCCGTAGATCGTCTCGATCCTCGCCGCGGCGCAGAATCCATTCCTCTCAGCCTCCGCCGGCCAGGAAGCGCAGCATCTGCTGCGCGACCTCGGCGCGATGCAGCTTCCAGGCGCCGGTGTGATAGCCCCAGCGCCCCGCCGGCGCGTCGGGATCGCGCGAGATCCACAGCGTGACGTGCCGGTTCGCCGCCGCGAGGGCACGCGAGAATTCCGGCCGGCAGACCGGATCGCGGTCGTCCTGGATCAGCAGGATCGGAACGGCGAGCCGCTCGCCCTCTTTCAGCGCATCGCGCGCCTCGGTCGGATGGGCGAAGAACGTCTTGGCGCTCCAGGCGATCGGCGGCAGCAGGATCTGCGGCAGGCCGATATTGGCGTAGAGCGCGCCGAGCTCCACGCTGTCCGCGTCGAGCGCCGGATCGATCAGCATGAGGCCGGCGATGCGCCGGTCCTTCGTCGCGGCATAGATCGCGGTGGCGCCGCCCATGGAATCGGCGAGCAGGGTGATCTTCCGGCCCGGCGCCCGCTTCGCGACGTAGTCGACGGCGCCCAGCGCGTCGCGCGATTCCTCGATGCCGAGCGTGATCTGCCCGTCTGCCGTCGCGTCGGAGCGGCCATGGTTGCGCTGGTCGAAGGCGAGCACCGAATAGCCCTGGCCGACGAGGAAGGCCTGCATCTCCAGCCCGCCGGCATAGATATCGCGGCGATTGCCGTTGCCGCCATGCACGAAAATGACGACGCCCTTCGGATCGCGCGCCTCCATCCACCAGCCGCGCAGCGTCGGCCCGCCGCCCCGCGTGGGAAAGCTCACATCGGAAAAGCCGATGTCGAACGCCGCCGGCGTCGTGTCCGCCGGGATGCGCACCGCATGCACGACGACGGAGGGAAGATAGATCAGCCATGCGGCCAGCACGGCCAGCACGACGACGCCCGCAACGATGGCCGCCCCTTTGCGCATCTCATCCCTCCTTCGCGACGAAGTCGCGGGCCTGGGCGGCGAAGCGCAGGCCGTGATGCCGCTTCTGCGGCGTATGCAGCCAGCGGTTCATCGCCGCCGCCATCGCGTCGGCCCAGGGCGCACCCGGCGCCGCGGCCAGTTCGTCCTCGAACGCGAACAGCATCTTTACCCGGTGACAGGCGATGATCGGCTCGACGATGCCGTGATCGTAGAGGCCCGCCATCTCGTCGGCGATAAAGCGCTGCGTGTCGCCGACGCGCCAGCCATCGACCTCCTGCTGCGCCGTCACATAGGCCTTGTTGCGCCCGACGAAGAGCGCGAGCTGCAGCAGCGCCTTGGGCCACAGCGACGGCGCGCCGTCGCAGATGGACCGCGCGGCATTGGCGAAGGTGAGCGCATGCGTGAAGTCGAGCCAGCTCACATTGTCGGCGATGGCGTTGTCCGTCGCGCGGTCATGCGCGAGGTCGAAATGCAGCAGGTTCCAGGCGGCGGCGCCCAGCAGCGCGTCGTAGATTTCCCGCACCGGCCGACCCGACGAAGCCAGCGTCCGGCGCAGCGCGCCCTCGACCGAAAGGCCGAGGAAATCCTCGGCGCGCGCCGGCGCATCGCCCCTGCCGTCCCATTCCGCCAGCGCCTTGGCGTAACCGCGGAATTCCGGCAGCCGTTCCTCGCGCGTCGCCGTCACCAGCGAACGCACCAGCGCCAGCAGGATTGCAGCCTCGCTATCGGGTCCCAGTAGGTCGATCAGCTCCGCCGTCTTGCGCACATAGATCGCGCTGTGCCCGAAATCGGCGTAATGCGCCAGCGCCGCGCGGCCCAGCGCCGCACCGATGTCGCGCTTCGCCACGCCAAGCCAGAGCGCCCCGCGCATCAGCGCCACCGCTTCGGCTTCGTTCTCCGCCTCGATCGCCGCGACGAACGCCGCCGCGTTCCAGTCGCGCGCGTCTTCCGCATAGGGAAAGCGGTCCGCCCCCGGCGTATCCCAGGCCAGATGCGCGATGGGTTCGAGCGTGGCGGCCAACCGCGCGTCCTCGTTCTTCGCCCGCGCGGCGAGTTTCAACCAGTCCGCCGCCGCGGCATGGGCGTGCGTCGTGCCGTATTCCAGATGCGCATTGCGCGCCGCGATGGCATGGGTCAGCGCCAGCCGCGCGTCGAAACCCGCGCGCTCCAGCCGCGCCACCTCGCGCGCCATGCGTGGGCGGTCGTTGTCGCCGACCGCGTCGGCGAGGCCCTTCAGCGCGCGGTCCCTCTGCGCGTCCGCCGGCGGATCGGCGAGGTCGACGAAGATCTCGCCGCCGCGGATTTCGACATCATAGGTACGCACCGGATCGCGCCCGGCCAGCGCCGCGCCGGTCTTCAGGTCGAATTTCCAATTGTGCCAGTTGCAGGTCAGCGCGCAGTCGGCGCCGAGGCTGCCCTCGCTCAGGGGATAGCCCTCATGCGGGCAGCGATTGGCGATGGCGAAGACGCGTCCGCCGCTCGCGATCAGCAGGACCTGCTTGCCGTCCCGGCGGAACACCTTGCGGCCCGCCGCCGCCAGCGCGGCCTCGTCCAATCCCGTCGCGATGAACATGGCCGCCCTCTTTTCCAAAGCCACGACTTTAGGATATCCAGGACCTTGATTTACGCAAGTCCTGACTTTAGAAAATAACGCATGCCCGCCCCGCGCGATTCCGCAACCCTGCCCGCGACCGGCCGCGCCGCCGTGCTCGATCTGCTGAAGCGCGAAGGCCCGATTTCGGCGGACTCGCTGGCCGATCGGCTGGACATCACCGCGATGGCGGTGCGCCAGCATCTCTATGCCCTGGCTGGGGCGGGCAAGGCCGCGTTCGACGAACAGGCCCGCCCGCGCGGCCGTCCGGTGAAGCTGTGGCGCGCCACCGCTGCCGCCGACAGCCATTTCGCGGACAGCCATGCCGGCCTCGCCGCCGACCTGATCGTGCAGGTGCGCAAGGCATTCGGGGAGGAGGGGCTGGACCGCCTGCTCAAGCTGCGCAACGCCGACCTGGAAAAGGCCTATCGCGCCAGGACCGACAGGGCGACAACTCTGAAGGCCAAGCTCGACGCGCTGGCGAAGCTGCGCAGCGCCGAAGGCTATATGGCCGAGGTCCGCCGCGAGACGGAAACCGGCGAGTGGCTGTTCGTGGAGAACCATTGCCCGGTCTGCGCCGCCGCCCGGCTCTGCACGGGCCTTTGCCGCGAGGAGCTGGCGCTGTTCCACCGGGTGCTCGGCAAGGGCGTCAGGATCGAGCGCCTTTCCCACATCCTCGCCGGGGCCGGCCGCTGCGCCTACCGGGTGACGCCTCTTTAAGTCCGGGCGCCGTCCCATTACCTTCGTGTCATGGCCAAGGACATCAAGCTCACCGACAAGGACGTCGCGCGCATCGCCCGCGCGCTCGCCGAACCGCGCCGTTACCAGATCCTCAAGGAGATCGGCGCGTCCAAGACGCCTTACACCTGCGCCGAGCTGCGGGCGCGCCACAAGATCAGCGCCGCCACGCTGTCGCACCACATCAAGGAACTGGAGACCGCCGGCCTGGTGGACACCGCGCGCGACGGCAAGTTCATGAATCTCTCGCTCAACCGCGGCGTTCTTTCCGCCTATCTGGGCCAGCTCGGCGGAATCTGACGGGCCGCCCCGCGCCGGGCGCGCTCTTGATTTCGACAGTTCGACAATTATCTAACTGTCGAAGCGAAACCAGAGGGTGACCCCCATGAGCAGATTGCAAGGTAAAACCGCCGTCGTGACCGGCGCCTCCAAGGGCATCGGCGCCGGCATCGCCCGGGCGCTGGCCGCCGAAGGCGCGTCCGTCGTCGTCAACTATGCCGGCGACCGCGTTGGGGCCGACAAGGTCGCCGCCGATATCGTGGCGAAGGGCGGCAAGGCGATCGTGGTGCAGGGCGACGTCGCCGTCGCATCGGATGTGAAGCGTCTCTTCCGCGAGACGCGCCAGGCGTTCGGCGCGCCGGACATCCTGGTCAACAATGCCGGCATCTTCAGATTCATGCCGCTCGAGGACCTCACGGAAGACGAGTTCCACCGCCAGTTCAACGTCAACGTCCTGGGCACGGTGCTCGCGAGCCAGGAAGCCGCCAAGAATTTCGGCAACAAGGGCGGCAGCATCATCAATCTGAGCTCCGTCGTATCGGTCAATCCGCCGCCCGGCAGCACGATCTATTCGGCGACCAAGGCCGCGGTCGACAACGTCACGCTGAGCCTCGCCGCCGAGCTCGGCCCGCGCGGCATCCGCGTCAACGCCATCGCGCCGGGCCCGGTCGACACCGAAGGCTTCAACACCGCCGGGTTCGCGGGCAGCGATTTCGAGAAGGCGGCCGTGGCCAGGACCCCGCTCGGCCGCGTCGGCCAGGCGCGCGACATCGCGGCCGTCGCGGTGTTCCTCGCCTCCGACGAATCCGGCTGGCTCACCGGCGAACGGTTGCAGGCGTCCGGCGGTCTGCGCTAGACGCCTTTCCCTCCCGCTGCAGGTTTCCCCCTCCCTTGCAGCGGGAGGATCGCCTAATGTCCGGGGGCATGACCGCGCCCATCGTCGAGCTTTCCCACGTCACCAAGCGCTTCGGCGACTTCACCGCCGTGCGCGATCTGTCGTTCAGCCTCGCCAAGGGCTCGATCCTGGGCTTCCTCGGCCCCAACGGCGCGGGCAAGACGACGACGCTGCGGATGATGCTGGGCATCTTCCCGGCGGACGAGGGAACCGTCCGGGTGCTCGGCCAGGACGTCGCGCTGGTGCGCGAGCGCATCGGCTATCTCCCCGAAGAGCGCGGCCTCTACCGGCGCATGCGCGCCGACGCCGCCATCGCCTATATCGCGACGCTGAAGGGCATGACCGGCGCCGCCGCGCTCGCCCGCGCCCGCGCGCTGCTCGCCGATTTCGGCCTGGGCGATTTCGCCCAGGTGCGGATCGAGGGCCTGTCCAAGGGCATGGCGCAGAAGGTCCAGGTCCTGGCCGCGATCGCGCACGATCCCGAATTCGTCATCCTGGACGAGCCGTTCAGCGGCCTCGATCCCGTCAACCAGAGCGAGCTCGAAGCCTTCATCCGCCGCCTCGCGGGCGAGGGCAAGACGATCCTGTTCTCGACGCATACGATGCAGCATGCCGAGCGGCTGTGCGACCGGCTGATCGTGCTCGCCAAGGGCCGCAAGGTCTTCGAGGGCACGCTGGACGAGGCGCGCGGCCTCCTGCCCCGCCGCGCCCGCATCGGCGCCGATGCCGATCTCAGCTTTCTGAGCGCGGTGCCCGGCGTCGAACGCGCGACGCCGCCGTCGCCGGGCCAGCCCTGGTGGACGCTCGACCTCAAGGAGGGCGATGACGGCCGCGCCCTGCTCGCCGCCTGTTTCGCGCGCGCCGTGCCGCTGACCCATTTCGACGTCGCGCCGCCCGGCCTGCACGAGGTCTTCGTCAGCCTCGTCGGTCCGCATCCGCAGAGCGAGGCGGCATGAGGCACACCTTCCTCATCGCCCGCCAGGAATTCGTCAAATACGTCACGCGGCGCGGCTTCCTCATCTCGATCCTGATGTTCCCGCTGTGGATCATGGTGGTGATCTTCGTGCCGCAACTGACGGGCGGGGGCGCCTCCGGCCCCGCGCCGCACACCTTCACGGTCGTCGACCGCACGGGCGGCACCTATCGCGATGCCGTCGTCGCGGCGCTGGCGCGCTGGAACAAGGCGCACGGGCCGGCCTGGGTCTACACGCCGGCACCGGACTATCTGCGCACGGCAAGCGATACGCATTTCGCGCATGCGGTGCGCGCGCTGTTCGGCGACGAGGCGAGGGACCGGGGCGCGCGGGTCGACACCGTCCTCCTGGTGCCGGCGGATTTCGGCCGGGATGACCACGCCCAGATTTGGACGCGGGACGACGGCCAGAACGGCCGCTTCCGCGCCTTCCTGACCGGCGCCTTGACCGCGCAATTGCAGATCGAGGCAATCCACCGCCTGGCGCCGCAATTGAACGATCCCGCGATCCTCGATGTTTCGGTCGATTTGCAGTCGCGAAATCCGGAGCGCGCGGCGCCGGTGGATTCCATCGTCGCCTCGTCTGTCCCTATCGCGCTCGCCATCATCCTGTTCGTCGTCTCGGTGATGAATTCCTCGGTCCTGCTGCAGGGCGTGGTCGAGGAGAAATCGACCCGCATGATCGAGGTGCTGCTGTCCTGCGCCACGCCGCGCGAGATCACCTCCGGCAAGCTGATCGGCGTCATCGCGGTCGCGCTGACGACGCTCCTGATATGGGCCCTGGTCCTGTTCGCGCTGATGGCGCTGGCGAGCCACGGCACGGTGACGACGGTCCTCGCCTCGCTGAAGGCGATCGCCGGAATCGACACGCTGCCCTTCCTGCTGGTCTTCTTCCTCTGCGGGCTTCTGATCTACGGCTCGCTGTTCCTTGCCATCGGCTCCATGGCGTCGAGCCTGGCCGACGCGCAGTCCCTGCTCGGGCCCGCCATGCTGATCCTGATGCTGCCCAATGTGATGATCGCGGGCGTCATGCACGATCCCAACGGCGCCTTCGCGACGGCGCTGACCTGGATACCGATCTACACGCCGTTCTTCATGATGCTGCGCATCGCCTCGCACCCGCCGGCCTGGCAGCTCTGGGGCGCGGTGGCGCTGGCCCTCGCGACCACCGTGCTGATGGTGCTGTGGACCGGCCGGGTCTTTGCCACGCACGTGCTCACGACGGAGCGGCCGCCGGCGCTCGGCGCGCTGCTGCGCGGCTTGTTGCGGCGCACCTGACCGCGAGTTCGCCTATCGGACATAACTGGTTCGCCCCGGCGATGGCGGCCCCCGACGCGATCTTGCAGGATCGCGCCCGAGAACATTCGGGGAGACGGAAGTGAAGGACTTCAAGGATCAGATCGCCTTCATCACCGGCGGCGCCTCGGGCGCCGGCTTCGGCCAGGCGACGGTGTTCGGCCGCGCCGGCGCGAGGATCGTGATCGCCGATGTGCGCGCGCCGGCGGTCGAGAAGGCGCTGGCCGATCTCAAGGCGGACGGCGTCGCGGCGCACGGCATCGTGCTCGACATCACCGACCGCGCCGCCTATGCGAAGGCCGCCGACGAAGTCGAGAAGGTGTTCGGCGGCCCGCCGACGCTGCTCTTCAACACCGCCGGCGTGAACAGCTTCGGGCCGGTCGAGAATTCGACCTATGACGATTTCGACTGGCTGATCGGCGTCAATCTCGGCGGCGTGATCAACGGCATGGTCACCTTCGTGCCGCGCATGATCAAGGCCGGCAAGCCGGCGCATATCGTGACCGTCTCGTCCCTCGGCGGATTGCAGGGCAGCGCGCTGGCGGCGCCCTATTCCGCGGCCAAGGCGGCGGTGATCAACCTGATGGAAGGCTACCGCATGTCGCTGGAGAAATACGGCATCGGCGTCTCGGTGCTGTGCCCGGCCAACATCAAGTCGAACATCGCCGAGGCTGTGCGCATCCGACCGGCCAAATACGCCAAGTCCGGCTATGTCGAGGACGAGGAATCGATCGCCTCGCTGCACTCGATCTACATCCACGGCATGGAGCCGGTCGAGCTCGCCGGCCACGTCAAGCGCGCCATCGAGGCGAACCGGCTCTACATCATTCCCTATCCGGAGGCGAAGGAGGGCCTGAAGAAGCATTTCGACGCCATCCTCGACTCGGTGCTGCCGATGGAGGCCGATCCCGAAGGCGCGAAAAAGCGCGTCGCGGCGCTGCAGGCCTGGGCCGCCGACCGCGCGCGGGTGTTCAACAAGGAGCAGGGCAAGTCATGAAAGACGTCAGCGGCAAGACCGCCTTCATCACCGGCGGCGCGAGCGGCATGGGCCTCGGCATGGCGACGGTGTTCGCAAAGGCCGGGATGAAAGTCGTGATCGCCGACGTGCGCGAGGCCGCCCTCGCCGAGGCGATGAAGACATTCGACAACACCAACCTCGCGGTGCAGCCGGTCCTGCTCGACGTCACCGACCGCGCCCGCTGGGTCGCGGCCGCCGACGAAGCCGAGCGGCATTTCGGCAAGGTCCATGTGCTGACGCTCAATGCCGGCGTCGGCGTGCTCGGCCCGATGCAGGCGGCGACCTACAAGGATTGGGACTTCAACCTCTCGGTCAATATCGGCGGCGTGGCCAACGGCCTCGTCACCTTCCTGCCGCGCATGCTGGCGCATGGCGAGGAAGGCCATGTTGTTACGACCTCCTCTACCGGCGGTTTCTCCGCGGTCGGCGGGGCGGGGCTCTACTGCACGTCCAAGTTCGCGGTGGCCGGCATGATGGAATCGCTCGCCACCGACCTGAAGGGCACGAAGATCGGCGCCTCGGTGTTCTTTCCGGGTCCGGTGCAGACCAGCCTCGGCATGACGACGCATGAAGTGCGGCCGGCCCATCTGCAGAACGAAGCCGTCGCGACGAACATCCCCGGCCAGCGCGATCCCCGCCCCGGTCCCGGCTACGACACCAGCCTGTTCATGACGACGGAGGAAGTCGGCAAGCGCGTGCTGCGCGGCATCCTGCGGAACGATCTCTTCATCATGAGCCATCCGGAATTCAAGGGCGGCATCGTCGCGCGCAACGAGGCGCTCCTGCGCGCCATACCGGACGAGACACCCAACGTCGCCCGCGCCGCGCTGGTCAAGCAGTTCGGCTCGCTGATGTACAACCCGATCTACGACACCCAGACCAAGGTCCCGGCCGAGGATTTCTGATCCCGCCGCAAGACCATACAGGAGACCACCCATGCTCACGCTTTACAGCTTCGGCCCCGGCGCCAATTCCCTGAAGCCCATGCTGGCGCTCTACGAGAAGGGCCTGCCGTTCACGCCGCGCTTCCTCAATCCGGCGGCGTTCGAGCATCACGAGGACTGGTACAAAAAGATCAATCCGCGCGGCCAGGTGCCCGCGCTCGACCACGACGGCAAGATCGTCACCGAGTCGACGGTGATCTGCGAATATCTCGAAGACGTCTTCCCGAACGACAAGCCGCTGCGCCCGAAGGACCCCTACGTCGTCGCGCAGATGCGCATCTGGACCAAATGGGTCGACGAATATTTCTGCTGGTGCGTCTCGACCATCGGCTGGGAGCGGATGGTCAGCGGCATGGCGCGCGCCCTCTCCGACGAGGAGTTCGAGGCGAAGGTCCGGCGCATCCCGATCCCCGAGCAGCAGACCAAATGGCGCAACGCCCGCGCCGGCTTCCCCAAGGAGGTGCTGGAGGAGGAGATGCGCAAGATCCGCGTCTCCATCGCGCGGCTGGAGGAACGCCTGAGCGAGAGCCCCTGGCTGGCCGGCCCCGACTACACGCTGGCCGACATCTGCAACTTCGCCATCGCCAACGGCATGGAGCGCGGCTTCGCCGACATCGTGAACCCGAAGGCGACGCCGCATCTGATGGACTGGCTCGCCCGCATCAACGCGCGGCCCGCCGCGAAGGAGATGTTCGCCAAGGCCCAGCGCGAGAACCTCGCCCCACCCCCCAAAGCCGCGACGGCTTAGCGTTTCATGGCCGCCGACGCGACGTCGCGCACCAGGGCGCGGAACCAGGCGTAGAACGAATCCGCGCCGCGGATATGCGAGCAGACCAGCGTCGTCTCGATCCGCGTCTCGCCCAGCGGTGCGTCGCGCAGCACCAGGCCGAGGCTGGCGGCGAAGCGCCGCGCCAGCGCGGCCGAAAGGGTCGTCACCATGTCCGTCGCCGCCACCGCCGCCAGCGCGCCGATGAAATGCGGCGTCACCAGCGCGATGTGCCGCGAGACGCCCGCCGCCGCCAGCAGCGCGTCGATCTCCGACTGGCCGTCGCCGACCAGCGCGACGCCGACATGCTTGTACTTCGCATAGTCGCGAATCGACCATCTGCGCTTCGCGGCGGGATGGCCCCGCCGCATCACCAGCACCACCTTGTCCTCCGCGATCGTCTCGCTGGAGATGCCGGGCGGCAGCGGCGTGGAGGACAGGGCGAAGGCGAAATCCAGCGCGCCGGTGTCGAGCCGGTCGTAGACGCCGGGCCGATAGGGCTCGACCCGCAGGTCGACGCCGGGCGCCTCGGCCGCGAGCCGCGCCATCACCCCGGGCAGGATCAGGATCGTATGCGAATCCGCGGCGGCCAGCCTCACCGTCCGCCGTTCGACGCCCGGATCGAAGGTCTTCTTGCGATACACGCCGCGCAGATGCGCGATGGCCTCGGCCAGGACCGGCTGGATCTCCTTCGCCCGCGGCGTCAGCACATAGCCGCTGCGCGTGCGCACCAGCAAGGGATCGCCGTGCAGGTCGCGCAGGCGCGACAGGGCGCGGCTCATCGCCGGCTGGCTCAAGCCCGCCTCCGCCGCGGCGCGCGTGACGTTGCGGTGGCGCAAGAGCGCGTCGAGCGCCGGCACCAGGTTGAGATCGAGCCCTGCAATATTCACTTCACGCATGGTGACGATCATAAACATGCATTTGTGATATGCCAAATGCGCTCCTAGCTTGCCGGGCAAAGGAGAACGCCAATGACGCATTCGACAATCGTACTGGGCTTCGGCGCCGTGGGCCGCGCCGTGACCGAGGCGCTTCTGGCACGCGGCGACGCCGTCTGCATCGCGCAGCGCAAGCGGCCCGCCGATCTTCCGCCGGACGCGACGTTCCGCGCCTGCGACGTGCTCGATGCGGGCTCGGTCCGCCGCGCGGTCGAGGGCGCCGACCGGGTCGTGCTCTGCGTCGGCTTCGCCTACGACTCGAAGCTGTGGCGCAAGGTCTGGCCGAAGACGATGACCAACGTCGTCGACGCCTGCGCCGCGACCGGCGCGCGCGTCGTCTTCCTCGACAATCTCTATCAGTTGGGGCCGCAGACCGCGCCGCGCCGCGAGGACATGCCGCTGACGGCGCAGGGCGCCAAGCCCGCGATCCTCTCCGAGGTGACGCGGATCTGGGCGGCGGCGTCGGTGTCGGGGCGCGTCCGCCTCGCCGCCCTGCGCGCCACGGATTTCTATGGCCCCGGCGTGCCGGTGTCGCATGTCGGCGCGAACGGCCTGGGCGCGCTCGCCCAGGGCCGGCCGGCCTTCCTGCTGGCGCCACCGGACACGCCGCACGACTTCGCCTATGTGCCCGACATCGCGCGCGCCATCGTCACGCTGCTGGACGCGCCGGACGATGCCTACGGACAGGTCTGGAACATGCCCTGCGCACCGACCACCACGCCGCGCGCGATCCTGCAGCTCGGCGCCGATACGCTCGGGGTGAAGCTGCGGCTGCGGGCGATTCCGCAACGCCTGTGGCCGGTGCTGGGCCTTTTCTCCAAATTCCTGCGCGAGGTCGCGGATGTCGGCTTCACCTGGGACCGCCCCTATGCGGTCGATGCGACGAAGTTCAAGACGCGCTTCTGGTCGGACGTGACGCCCTACGCGGTCGGCGTGCCCGCGACCGCGCGCTGGTTCGCCGGGCAGCGGACTGCCGGCTAGTCCGGCGCAGCGTCCTTGTTTCCCAAGCCCGCCAGGTCGTCGACGAAGCGGCGCATCAGCCGCACGAGGCTGTCGAAGTCCCGCGCGCTCCAGCGCGCCAGCACCGGCGCGGCGACGCGCTGGCGCGCGGCGGCCAGTGCATCCGTCATCTTCCGGCCGTGCCGGGTGAGCACGGCCGCGTGCACGCGGGCGTCGTCCTTGGCGGCGCGCCGCTCGACCAGGCCCAGCGCGACCAGCTTGGCGACCTGACGGCTGACCGTGGTGTGATCGCGCCCCGCCCGATCGGCCAGGTCGACCACGCCGATCGGCCCGAACCGCTCGATGGCCGAGAGCAGCGGAAAGAGCGCGCGGTCGAGCGAAAGGCCGGCCTCCTTCAGCAGGAATTCGTCGCGCTGCGGCTCGTTCATCAGGGCGACGAGGTCGATCATGGCGGCGTGCAGATCGCGGATCTGCGACGCCTTGCGGTCTTTCGGCATGGCGGTGTCCGCCCGGGGCTGCGCTGGACCCTTATCCTATTCCGTGCATTTTGCACATACTCCTTGACCCCGCGCCGCCGCCGCCGCATTATGTGCATAATACACACAATCGGAGGTCGCCATGGCCAAGGACGTTTCGACCGAAGTCCTGATCTGCGGCGCCGGCGCCGCCGGCCTCACGCTGGCCGTCGATCTGGCGCGTCGCGGCATCGCGTTCCGCCTGATCGAGAAGTCGGCCGCGCCCTTCGCGGGCTCGCGCGGCAAGGGCATCCAGCCGCGCAGCCAGGAGGTGTTCGAGGATCTCGGCATCGTCGACCGCATCGTCGCCGCGGGCGGCTTCTATCCGCCGCAGCGCGCCTATCGTCCCGACGGCAGTTTCGAGGATTCGGTGGTGGTCGAGCTCGGCGAGCCCACGCCGGCCGAGCCTTATCAGATTCCGCTGATGGTGCCGCAATTCCTGACCGAGGCCGTGCTGCGCGAGCGCCTGGCGGAGCTGGGCCATCGCGTGGAATTCGGAACCGAACTCGTCGCCTTCAAGCCGGACGGCGATGCCGTTACGGCCACGCTGTCCGGCGGAAAAGGAAAACGGACGGTCCGCACGCGTTATCTCGTCGGCGCCGACGGCGGGCGCAGTTTCGTCCGCCATGCCCTGGGCATCGACTTTCCCGGCCAGACGCTCGGCGTCCGCGCCATCGTGGCGGACATTCATATCGATGGCCTCGGCCGGGACGCCTGGCATCGCTGGGGCGAGGGCTCGCAGGACCAGATCTCCCTGTGTCCGCTTGCGGGAACGGACATGTTCCAGCTCCAGGGACCCATTCCGCTCGAAGGCGATATCGATCTCACCGCGCAGGGCCTGACCGCGCTGCTCGCCCGGCGCACCGGACGCAGCGATCTCGTCGTCCGCGCGGTGTCGTGGGCTTCGGCCTTCGCGATGAATGCACGCCTGGCCGCCCGCTACCGCGCCGGTCGCGTCTTCCTGGCGGGCGACGCCGCGCATATCCATCCGCCGACGGGCGGGCAGGGGCTGAACACCAGCGTGCAGGACGCCTACAATCTCGGCTGGAAGCTCGGCGCGGTGCTGCGCGGCGCGCCGGACGCGCTGCTGGACAGCTATGAGGAAGAGCGCCGGCCCGTCGCGGCGCAGATGCTCGGCCTGGCGACCGGATTGCTCGAAGCGGCCAAGCAGGGCTCGATGCGGCGCGGCCGCGAAGTCCACCAGCTCGACATCGGCTATCCGCAATCGTCCCTTGTGCTGGAGAAGCCGGCGCGCCAAGGCGGCGTGCTTGCCGGCGACCGGGCGCCCGACGCGCAGATGCGCGGCGCCGCGGGATTGCCCGTGCGCCTGTTCGAACTGTTCCGCGGCCCGCACTGGACGCTGCTCGGCTACGGCGTGGAGCGCCTCTCCGCCATCAGCCCGCGTCGCGGCCTGCGCATCCACGCGGTCGGCCCGCGCGGCGACATCGCCGACGACCGGGACCAGTTCCGCGCGGCTTACGGCGTCGCGCCAGGCGATTGGGTGCTGGTGCGGCCGGACGGCTATATCGGCGCCATCGTCTCTTCGGACCATATGGACGCGCTCGAGGCTTTCCTTGCCGGTGTCGGCCTCGCCCGCGAAGACCTGCCCGCCGCGCGCCGCCGCTGGTTCGGTTTCGGAAAGGCGTGACGGGCCGGAAATCGGCGCCCTATCCGAACACCGTCTTCTCCGCCCATTGCAGCAGCAGCACCGTCTTGGCATCGCAGATGCGGCCGTCCGCCACCATCGCCATCGCCTCGTCGAACGGCAGCTCGAGCACCTCGATGTCCTCGCCTTCCTCCGCGATGCCGCCGCCCGCGCCCGCCTTGGCTTTCGCGTCATAGGCGGCGGCGAAGAAATACAGCTTCTCCGTCACCGAGCCGGGGCTCATGAACAGCTCGAACACCTTCTCCACGTCGCGCACGCGATAGCCGGTCTCCTCCTCGGTCTCGGCGCGGATGCGGTCTTCCGGCGAGGCGTCGTCCAGAAGGCCGGCGGCCGCCTCGATCATCATCTCGCGATAGCCGTTCAGGAAGGCCGGCAGGCGGAACTGGCGCGTCAGCACCACCGTCCGCCGCGCCTTGTCGTGGAGCAGGATCGTGGCGCCGTTGCCGCGGTCATAGGCCTCGCGCGTGCTGCGCTGCCAGGTGCCATCGGCGCGCCGCAGCGAAAAGGTGACCTTGCGCAGGACGTACCAATTGTCGGAGAGGACCGTAACGTCCTCGATGCGGACGCGGTCGGAAATATCGGTCATGGTCCCATTCCGTGCTTTGACGTACCCACTATCGTCATTGCCCGGCTTGTCCGGGCAATCCATTTTCTTCGTTGTTGAAAAAAATGGGTCGCCCGCCTTCGCGGGCGATGACGGATTTGGGAGAGCCGACAAAAAAGCCGCCGGACGGAACCGGCGGCTTTTTCCAATTCGTCTCCCGGACGCGGCTCAGCGCGGCAGAAGGCCCTCGCGCTGCAGGCGCTTGCGCTGCAGCTTGCGATAGCGGCGGATCGCCTCGGCCCGCTCGCGGGCACGCTTCTCGCTCGGCTTCTCGTAATGGCCCCGAAGCTTCATCTCGCGGAAGATGCCCTCGCGCTGCATCTTCTTCTTCAGCGCCTTCAGCGCCTGGTCGATGTTGTTGTCGCGAACGATGATCTGCAAATTCCGCTCCTTAAGGCCCGTTTTGGGAGGCGCGGGTGATATCAGAAGGCCCCAGGCCTGTCCACCGCGCTTGCGCGACTTTGCGCCAATTCCTATATGTTCCACGGGTGTCGGATCGGCCCGCCGGCCCGGCCGCCCGCGCTTCGAACCTCTCCAGACGGAAGGCGGCGGGGGAGGGGGACCCCCCCCTCGATTTTTTTGAGGTTCGAATGCCGGAAAATGTAAGTGATTGAAATATAATGGCAATCCTGAAGATCGCCCGCATGGGCCATCCCGTCCTCGCCCAGATCGCCCAGCCGGTCGCCAACCCCGGCGCGCCGGAAATCCGCCGCCTGGTCGCCGACATGATCGAGACCATGATCGACGCCAACGGCGCCGGCCTCGCCGCGCCCCAGGTGCATGTGCCCCTGCGCGTGGTGGTGTTCCAGGCGCCCGACGGACGCAGCGATCCGGGCCTCTCGGAAGCCGAGCGCTTCGACCACACCGCGCCCCTGACCGTGCTGATCAATCCCCAGATCGAGATCGTGGGGGCGGAGGTCGAGGGCGGCTGGGAAGGCTGCCTCTCCGTCCCGGGCCTGCGCGGCTATGTCGAGCGGCCGTTCCACATCCGCTATCGCGGCTTCGATCTCGAGGGCCGCGTGGTGTCGCGCACCGCCAAGGGCTTCCACGCCCGCGTCGTCCAGCACGAATGCGATCATCTCGACGGGCGGCTCTATCCCAGCCGCATGACCGATCTGGGCAAGCTGATCTTCGAGAGCGAAGCGAAACATTGGGCGTCGGGCGGCTGACGCCGCTGCTGACTTTTGCCCGCGAGGCGCCGATACTCACGGCGCCCTTTTTTCGAAGGCCGCCATGGCGCCGCGCAAGAAGCCGCTCGACGATGCCGCCCTGAAGGCCAAGGTGCTGGACGCGGCGCTGCCGCATGTCGTGTTCGACGGCTTCTCCGACACGGCGCTGGGGCGCGCGGCGAAGGAGGCGGGCGTCGCGAAGGACAAGCTGGCGCAGCTTTTCCCCCAAGGCCCGCTCAGCCTGGTCGAGGCGTTCTCGCAAAGCGCCGATGCCGCGATGGAAAAACATCTCGCCGCGATGGATCCGACGGCGATGAAGATCCGCGCCCGCATCGCCGCCGCCGTGATGGCCAGGATCGAGGCGGTGCGCCCCCACAAGGAAGCCGCGCGGCGCGCCGCCGCCTTCCTGACGCTGCCGCCGCACGCGGCGCTGGGCGCGAATCTGGTCTGGCGCACGGCGGATGCGATGTGGCGCGCCGCCGGCGACAGGTCGACGGATTTCAACTTCTATACCAAGCGCACCATCCTGGCCGGGGTCTACACCGCGACCATGATGCGCTGGTTCACCGACACCAGCGCCGACGAGAGCGAGACCGCGAAATTCCTCGCCGACCGCATCGAGAACGTGATGGCCTTCGAGAAATTCAAGGCGCAGGCGAAAGACGCCCTGAGCCGGCTTCCCTCGCTTGCGGATATTTTGGGCGGCCTGAACGCCCGGCGTTGAATCTACCCTCCCCTTGAGGGAGGGTCGGTCAAATCAAATACTCCGCGATCTGCACCGCGTTCAGCGCCGCGCCTTTGAGAAGCTGGTCGCCGGCGACGAACATCGCGATGGAATGCCCCGTAGGATCGCTCAGATCCGTGCGGATGCGTCCGACCAGGATGTCGCCCTGGCCGGAAGCGTCGATCGGCATCGGGAAATAATTCTTCGCCCGGTCATCGACGATCCGCACGCCCGGCGCGTCCGACAGGATCGCCCGCACCGCGTCCTCGCTGATCGGGTTCTCGCATTCGAAGGTGATGGCTTCGCTGTGGGCGCGCAACACCGGTACGCGCACGCAGGTCACGCCGATGGCGATGCGATCGTCCTCGAAGATCTTCTTCGTCTCTTTGATGACCTTGGTCTCTTCGTCGTTGTAGCCGGTGTCGGGATCGATCGCCGTGTTGTGGTTGAACACGTTGAAGGCATAGGGATGCGGCAGCACGTTGGGCGCGAAGGGCTTGCCGTCCAGATAGGCGCGGGTCGAATCCACCAGCTCCTGCATTGCCGCGGCGCCGGCGCCGCTCGCCGCCTGATAGGTCGACAGGATCATGCGCTTGATGCGGTTCTTGCGATGGATCGGCCACAGCGGCACCAGCGCGGTGATCGCCGAGCAGTTCGGATTGGCGATGATGCCCTTGTGCTCCGCGATGCGGCGGGCATTGATCTCCGGGATCACCAGCGGCACGTCCGGGTCCATCCGGAAGGCCGAGGAATTGTCGACCACCACCGCGCCGGCCTTCACCGCCACCGGCGCGTATTTGCGCGAGATGCCGCCGCCGGCCGAGAACAGGGCGATGTCGACGCCCTCGAACGAAGTCTCCGTCAGCTCTTCCACGACGATCGTCTCGCCGCGGACGTCGAGCGTCCTGCCCGCCGACCGCGCGCTGGCCAGCGCCTTCAGCCTCCCCACCGGGAAGTTGCGCGCCTGAAGGCAGCCGACGAATTCGGCGCCGACCGCGCCGGTGGCGCCGACGATGGCAACGGTGGGATTCTTCTTCATTAGGGCCGAAACCCAAAAAAGTCATTGTCGGTTGAATCGGTTGATGATTCCGTTGCTTCGTGATTCGGAGGCATTGGGATGCGGAACAACCTGTTTTGGCTGAGCGACGAGCAATGGCTTCGGATCGAGCCGCACTTGCCGACGGACGTGCGCGGCAAAGATCGTGTGGACGACCGTCGCGTAATCAGCGGCATCCTACATGTCTTGAAGAGCGGCTGCCGGTGGTGCGACTGCCCGCCGGAATACGGCCCCCATACGACAATCTACAATCGCTTCGTGCGCTGGGCCGAGCGCGGCATCTGGGAGCGGCTGTTCCGCAAATTGGCGGAGCGCGGACGATCCACCGATACCCAGATGATCGACTCGACGCATGTCAAAGCCCACCGCTCGGCATCGGGCGCAAAAAGGGGGAGCTTAAGCAGGCGATCGGCCGCTCGCGCGGCGGGCGAAACACGAAAATCCACGCAATCGCAGATGCTAAGGGCCGTCTTCTTTCCATCCTCCTGACCGGCGGCCAGGCGCACGATTGCCCGCCGGCCCAGCGTCTCATCCGCCGAAGCAAGATCGCCAAGAAGCTGCTCGGCGACAAAGCCTACGACAGCGAAGAACTGCGATTATGGCTGACGGCGCGCGGCACCAAGCCCGTCGTGCCCAACAGATCGAACCGCAAGCAGCCCTTCAGCTTCGACAGAAAATCCTACAAGCAGCGACACAAGATCGAGAACGCCTTCTGCCGCCTCAAGGACTTCAGGCGCATCGCCACACGCTACGACAGGCTCGCCAGAAACTTCCTAGCCTCCGTATGCCTCGTCGCTGCTATCGTGTGGTGGACTTTATGAGTCTGGACCCTAGTCTCTCCAAACAAAAAGCCCCGCTTTCGGCGGGGCTCCGGATCAGGCGATGCGTGGGGACGTTACGCGCGCGCAAGCTCCGAAGCCGTTGCCGGCTTCGTCGTCTTCGTCTCGCGCTTCGGCGTCGTTTTCATGGCGGCGGACCCTATGGGGCGTTCAGCGCTTCGTCAACGGGCGGAGCGCGGTGAAGTGCCCCATCTTGCGCCCCGGTCGCGCCTCGCCCTTGCCGTAGAGGTGCAGCGCGCCGGCCCGCCGGGCATAGCTCTCCCAGGCGTCGGCCTCGGCGCCGATGATGTTCTCCATCACCGCATCGGCGTGACGGGCCGGATCGCCCAGCGGCCAGCCGCAGACGGCGCGGATATGCTGCTCGAACTGGCTGACGGCGCAGGCCTCGATGGTCCAGTGTCCGGAATTGTGCACCCGGGGCGCGATCTCGTTGACCAGCAGCGATCCGTCCTTCAGCACGAACAATTCCACCGCCAGCACGCCGATATAGTCGAGCGCATCGGCGATCTTCCGCGCGATGGCCTTCGCCGCCTCGCCCTGGTCCGCGCTCAGCCGCCCCGGCACCGTCGACCGCCTGAGGATGTGGTGCTCGTGCAGGTTCTCCGGCGGATCGTAGGCGGCGAAGGCGCCGTCCCGTCCCCGCGCCGCCACGACCGAAGCTTCGAAGGCGAAGTCGATGAACGCCTCCATGATCGACGGCGCGTTCTTGAAATCGGCGAAGGCGGCCGCCGCGTCGTCGGCCTTGCCGGGCTTGGCCTGGCCCTTGCCGTCATAGCCGAAGCGGCGCGTCTTCAGCACGGCGCGCGCGCCGAACGCGCCGAACAGGTCGCGGGCGTCACCGGCGGAGTTCACCGCCGCGAAGCGCGCCGTGGAAAGGCCGAGTGCCTGGATGAAGCTCTTCTCCTCGAAGCGGTCCTGGGTCAGGCGAAGGGCGCGCGCATTCGGGCTGGCCGGCACGACGGCCGCGATGCGATCGATGGTCGCCGCCGGCACGTTCTCGAACTCGAAGGTGACGGCGTCGCAGGCGGAGGCGAAATCCGCGACCGCTTCGAGGTCCTCGAATTTCCCCACCCTATGCGCGTCGCACACCTGCGAGGCCGGCGATTTCGGGTCGTCGCAGAACACATGCGTTCGCAGCCCCAGCCGCGCCGCCGCCAGCGCCAGCATCCGGCCGAGCTGCCCGCCGCCGAGAATCCCGACCGTGCCGCCCGGAGGAACGGGCGCTTTCAATGTCCGGATCGCGCTCATTTGTCGGAGGGCGCTTTCGCGACCGCATGGGTCTGCTTCGCCCGCCAGGCGGCGAGGCGCTTGGCCAACGTCTTGTCCGACAGCGCCAGGATCGCCGCGGCGTGCAGCGCGGCGTTCTTCGCGCCCGCTTCGCCGATGGCGAAGGTTGCGACCGGCACGCCGCCCGGCATCTGGACGATGGAGAGAAGGCTGTCCAAACCTTTCAGCGCCCGGGACTCGACCGGCACGCCCAGAACCGGAAGCGTCGTCATGGAGGCCGTCATGCCCGGCAGATGCGCCGCCCCGCCGGCGCCGGCGATGATGACTTTCAGGCCGCGCCCCGCCGCCCGCTTGGCATAGGCGCTCATCCGGTCCGGCGTGCGGTGGGCCGAGACGATCCGGCTCTCATGCGCCACGCCCAGGCCGGTCAGGATCTCGGATGCGGGTTTCAGCGTCGGCCAGTCCGACTGGCTTCCCATGATCAGGCCCACCAGAGGGTTCGGGCTTCGCGGTTTGGTTGTCCGGGGCATGCTTCCCTTGCGGCGTGGACCGGCAAATCACCGGGAAGCGGCGGAGTATAGGGCGGGAAACCTTCAGGAAAAGAGGCCGTTTGCCAGTCGTTTACCTTTTGGTCGGGTTCATAAAGGAATTGTTAAAGCCATCTTAGTATTGTTTTTGCCGCCAGAATGGCCGAATGGGGTCGATCATGAAGATCGAGCGGACGGGATCAACCAGGAGTGCGCGGTCTGTCGGCGCCGCAGCCTATGCGCGCCAGGCCGCCGTCGCCGAGCCGGTAAGCGCCGCCACCATCGGCGCAACCGCCAGTGTGCTCGGCATTCCGGAGAGCGAATTCACCCCGCGCGTGCGCGACGCCATCGTCACGCTGATGGGCGAGGTCGACAATCTGCGCCGCGAGCTCGCCGCGACCATGGCCCGCCTCGACGAGGCGGAGAAGAACGCCGACCAGGACCATCTGGTGCCGCCGCTGCTCAACCGCCGCGCCTTCGTGCGCGAGCTGACGCGCTACATCGCCTTCGCCGGCCGCTACGGCACGTCGGCAAGCCTGATCTATTTCGACCTGAACGGCTTCAAGGCGATCAACGATTCGAACGGCCATGCCGGCGGCGACGCGGTGCTCAAGAATTTCGCTTCCGTGCTCGCCGGCAATGTCCGCGACAGCGACTGCGTCGGCCGTCTCGGTGGCGACGAGTTCGGCGTGCTGCTCAGCCATGCCGACCAGGAGCAGGCGCACAAGAAGGCCGACATCCTGGCGGAGCGGCTGCGGGCATCGCCGACCAAGTGGAACGGCCAGTCGATCCCGATCAGCTTCGCCTATGGCGCCTTCGAGCTGAAAGCCGGCGACGACGCCGACATGGCCATGGCCCGCGCCGACGAGGCGATGTACGCGCATAAGAGAAGCGCGCGCTGATCAGTCGTTGTTAATGCCCAAGCCAAAATAAGGTTGTCATGGCCCACGAATGCGGGCCACCCAGATGACGCCTGCGCCGCTCAAGCGTCACCTGGGCCGCGGCATTCGCGGCGGATGAAAAGGTGGGATGGATTTCCACTTCGCGACGAGCGCTGCCGATCGTCCCGTCACCCCAGCGGCGGCAGGCGGAAGACGTGCTCGGCGTTGGTCTGCATCAGCATGCGCTTGTGCTCGGCCGATATGTCGAGCGCGTCATAGGTCGCGACCTCCTCCGCCGACACCTGATAGGGATAATCCATCGCATAGAGAACGCGGTCGGGACCCAGCACCTCCTGGCAGAACTTGATCGCCGGCGCCCAGGCGACGCCGCTGGTGGTGATCCAGATATTGTTGCGGAAATAGTGCGAGACCTTGTGCTTCAGCTTCACCGTCGGCTGCCCGCCGCGCAGGCCCGGCCGCCCATCGGCATTGGATTGCATCCAGTCGAAGCGATAGAGCAAAAGCGGCATCGCCTCGCCCGCATGGCCGATCACCAGCCTGAGCTTGGGATGGCGGTCGAAGGCGCCGGAGAAGATCAGCCCCATCGTGTGCATCCACACCTCGTGGGAAAAGCCCGCGAGGGCGCCGGTGAAGCTGCGGAATTCGTACGGATGCACCCACTTGGCCGGCGGGCTGGTCGGGTGGATGTAGAGCGCGGCATCGAAATGCTCCAGCGCTTCGAGGATCGGTTCGAAGGCCGGCTCGTCGAGATAATGGCCTTGGGTGTGCGAATTGAGCACCGCGCCGTTGAGGGCGAGCCGGGTCATGCCGCGCTCGATCTCAGCGACCGCGCCTTTGACATCCTGGGCTGCGAAGGCGGCGAGGCCCGAGAACCGGTCGGGATATTTCCGGCAGGCGTCCGCCAGCCGGTCGTTCGACAGGGCGGCCAGTTCGGTGCCTTCGCGCGGGTTCAGCACCTGCACGCCCGGCGCGGTCAGGAGCAGAAGCTGGCGGTCGATGCCCAGTTCGTCCATGCGCCGGATGCGGCCTTCGCCGATATCGCAGAGCTGCTCCTGCAGCGCCGGGAAAGAGGCGAACATCGCACCCATGCGCAGCGACGGATCGTCGGGCGGGCAGGGGCCGTGCAGCAATTCGAGCTGGGCCTTGGGAATCTCCGGAATGCTCCAGGCTTCCTCGGTGGCGATGCGCTTGAAGTCTCTTTGGCCGCTCACGATGCCTCCTCCCGATTCGATCTTCCCCAACCGGAACGGCGGCGGCCCTACGCGATGATGTCAGGCAGCAGCCGGTCGTTGATCTTCGCGATCTCGTCCTTGAGCTGAAGCTTGCGCTTCTTCAGCCGCGTCAATTGAAGCTGGTCGCGCCCGCCGGCCTCGGACAGCGCGGCGATGGCGTTGTCGAGATCGCGGTGCTCCTGGCTGAGCTCCGCCAGCTTGGCCCTGAGCGCGACTTCGTCGGGTCGTGTGACCTGGTTGTTCATCGCGTCTTCGGCGCCCCGTTCCAGCGCTTATGCGCCGGCCAATCATAGCCCAGGAGGTCGAGAGCGCGGCCGACGATCTGGTCGACGAAATCCGAAATCCGGTGCGGCTCGTCATAGAAGGCCGGCACCGGCGGCAGCACGATGGCGCCCATCTCGGCGAGCTGCGCCAGCGTCCGCAGATGTCCCGCATGCAGCGGCGTCTCGCGCACCATCAGGATCAGCGGCCGGCGCTCCTTCAGCGTGACGTCGGCGGCGCGCGTCAGAAGGCCGGTCGTCACGCCGGTGGCGATCTCCGACCAGCTGCGGACGGAGCAGGGCGCCACGATCATCCCCCTGGTCTTGAAGGTGCCCGACGCGATCGGCGCGCCGATATCGCCGGGCGCATAGGCATGGGTGGCCTTGGCAGCGACCGCCTTGGGCTTCAGCCCGGTCTCCAGCGCGATCGTCAGCGCGGCCGCCTTGGTGACGACGAGGTGGGACTCGATCTTCAGTTCCGCCAGCGCGTCCAGCAGCCGGATGCCATAGGCGACGCCGGAGGCGCCGCTGATGCCGACCACAAGTCTTTCTTTTTTCAGGGTTTCCGCAACCTTGGCCATGGGGGTCGGTTTACAGAAAGTGGGTCGTGGGCGGAAGAGGGCGTGACAGCCCTGGCCGACAGTGATCTACTTCCGAAGCCTAAGAGAGAGGTGCACGCATGGCACTGCAAGGGCATATCCAGGAATTGTCCGAAAAACATAAGCGACTCGAAGAACGCATCCACGACGAGATGGCCCATCCCGACTGGGACCAGGTCGCGGTCGCGGCGCTCAAGAAAGAAAAGCTCCGAATAAAAGACGAGCTCGAACGCCTCCGAAACAGCGTTCACTAAGACCCTCACGTCTCACGTCCGACCCGCCGCGACCGGCCGCGCCACAAGGCGGGGCTGCATCGCCGCGAACACGGCCAGCGCGCCGAGCTCGAACAGCGCCGCGGCGGCGAAGGACGCGCCCGGGAAATAAACCGGCGCGCGGCCGCTGGTGAACCAGCCGAACAGGTTCGTCAGCAGCAGCGGCGCGACGATGGAGGTGATGCTGCCCGCGCTCGCCAGTGCGCCCATCAATTCGCCCTGCTCGTTCGCCGGCACGCTCCGCGACATGATCGCATTCAGCGCCGGCCCGCCGACGCCGCCCAGCGCCCACACCGCCATCCAGGCATAGATCATCCAGGGCTGGCTCGAGACCGCATAGCCGGCATAGCCGAGGCCCGTGAAGAACAGCCCGACATAGACCGCGCGCGTCTCGCCGATGCGCGGCACGATCAGCCGGGGCAGCACGCCGAAGGAGAACGCGGTCAGCGCGCCCACCGCCATCAGCGAATAGCCGACCTCAGCGGCCGTCCAGTGGAAGCGCAGCATCGTGTAGAAAGTCCAGGTCGACGGCAGGGCGTCATGCGCCAGCCGCATCAGCACCGTCACGCCGAGAAGTCCGACGATCATGGGAAAGCGGCGCAGGGCACGCAGCGCGCCGGCCGGGTGGGCGCACCGGATCTCGAATTTGCGCCGGTGCTCGACGGGCAGCGATTCCTTCAGCACGACGAGGCCGAACAGCGCGTTGGCCAGCGCGAAACCCGCGGCAACGAAGAACGGCGCCCGCGCCCCCCAATGGTCGCCGATGATCCCGCCGATCGCGGGGCCGACCACGAAGCCGATGCCGAAGGCGGCGCCGGTCAACCCGAAATTCGCCGCGCGCTTTTCCGGCGGCGAGACGTCGGCGATATAGGCGTTGACGGTGGGATAGGCGGCGCCCGCGATCCCCGACAGGAAGCGGCCGACGAACAGCCAGGCGATGGTCGGCGCCCAGCCGGTGATCGCATAGTCGACCGCCAGCGCGACCAGCGAGACGATCAGCACCGGCCTGCGCCCGAACCGGTCGCTCAGATTGCCGATCGCCGGCGCGCAGAGGAACTGCATCAGCGCGTAGACGAACATCAGCCAGCCGCCCCAGCCGGCGGCGCCGCTCAAATCCTCGCCGGTGAGTTGCTTGATGATCGCCGGCGTCACCGGCAGGATGATGCCCAGCCCGATCGTGTCGATCAGCATGGTCGCGAAGATGAAGGCCAGCGCGTATCGGCTGGCCAATGGCCGTGTGTCGTCGGTCATGCGCCTCCCCTGCCCACGCACCCTAGAATCCCGCGGGGCCGCGGTCACCGTCGCAACCCGCTGCGCCAACGCTCGTTCTATGTTTGTTCCGAGACGGCCCGGAGTCAAGCACGCGAAGGCAAGGGACGCCTCTTCAGACGGGACGGCCGAGCGCCGCCGCCTCTTCCTTCTCGGCGATTTCCATCAGCCAGAGGATATGCGGCCGTGCTTCATCGAAGCGGCCCAGCGCGTGATATTCGTAGAGCATGTCCTGCAGGCGCTGCAGCAGATCGTCGCCGCGCAGGGCGGTCTTGGATACGGCACTCGATGACATGCACACTCCCGCAAGCACTATAAGCGGGAGGATCGGCCACCACCGGTGCGCGAACCACCCCTCTGAATCGGGGGTACTTCATGCCCGGCCTCGGAGTTGTGAATTGCAACCTGTATTTCTTGAGAGGTTGTGCCCGGATTTTGGCGCGCGCGCCGTCAACCCCACCGGAAGAACCACAAATCGTCCGTCATCAAGGCGGCGGCGAGCGCGTTAAAGGTGTCCACGCCCCGTTCGATGAGGTCGCTGCAATAGACGTACTGCTCTTTCGCCAGCGCGAGCGCCGCTTCGCGCGAGGTGGCCTTTCGCGCTCCCGCCGGCGCATCGCCGTCAGACCACGTCTTTCGTCATCTCGCGCAGCTTGAATTTCTGGATCTTGCCGGTCGAGGTCTTGGGCAGCTCGACGAAGACGATGTGGCGCGGGCATTTGTAGCGCGCGAGATGGGCGCGGCAATATTCGATCAGCTCCTCCGCCGTCACATTCTCATGGCCGGCCTTCAGCTCGACGAAGGCGACGGGCGTCTCGCCCCATTTCTCGTCCTCCTTGGCGACCACCGCGACGAACATCACGGCCGGATGCTTGTTCAGCACATCCTCGACCTCGATGGAGGAGATGTTCTCGCCGCCCGAGATGATGATGTCCTTGGAGCGGTCCTTCAGCTGCACATAGCCGTCCGGATACATCACGCCCAGATCGCCCGAATGGAACCAGCCGCCGGCGAAGGCTTCCCTGGTCGCGGTCGGGTTCTTGAGGTAACCCTTCATCACGACATTGCCGCGAAACATCACCTCGCCCAGCGTCGTCCCGTCGGCCGGCACCGGCTCCATCGTTTCGGGGTCCATCACGGTCAGCGCGTCGAGCGCGTGATAGCGCACGCCCTGGCGCGCCTTCTTCGCCGCGCGGTGGCCCTTGTCGAGCGCGTCCCATTCCAGGCTCCACTCGTTCACCACGGCGGGGCCGTAGGTCTCGGTCAGGCCGTAGACATGGGTGACGTTGAACCCCGCATCGCTCATCGCGGCGAGCACCGATTCGGGCGGCGGCGCGGCGGCGGTGATGAACTCGACGGTATGCGGCAGCGCCCGGCGCTCTTCCGGCTTGGCGTTGATGAAGGCCGACATCACGATCGGCGCGCCGCACAGATGGGTGACCTTGTGATCGGCGATGGCGTCGAACATCGCCTTGGCGCGCACCCAGCGAAGGCAGACATGCGTTCCCGCCACCACCGACAGCGACCAGGGAAAGCACCAGCCATTGCAGTGGAACATCGGCAACGTCCACAGATAGATCGGATGGTACGGCATCCGCGCCGCCAGGATGTTGCCGTAACCCATCAGCGCCGCGCCGCGATGGTGGAACACCACGCCCTTCGGATTGCCCGTCGTGCCCGAGGTGTAGTTGAGCGCGATCGCGTCCCACTCGTCCCCCGGATAAGACCAGGCGAACTCCGGATCGCCGTCGGCGACGAAGGCCTCGTAGTCGATATGACCCAGCCTTTCGCCGGTCTGCGGGAATTCCGGATCGTCGTAGTCGATGACGATGGGCTTCACCTTGGCGAGCTTCAGCGTCTCGGCCATCGTGCCGGCGAATTCGCGGTCGGTGATCAGCACCTTGGCCTCGCCATGGTCGAGGATGAAGGCCAGCCCCGCGGGGTCGAGCCTGGTGTTCAGCGCGTTCAGCACGCCGCCGGCCATCGGCACGCCATAGTGGGCCTCCAGCATGGGCGGCGTGTTGGCGAGCATGACGGCGACCGTGTCGCCCTTCTTCACGCCCGCCCTGGCGAGCGCGGAGCCGAGCCGGCGCGACCGCGCATAATATTCGGCATAGGTGACGGTCTGCCGCCCGTGGATGATCGCGGTGCGGTTGGGAAAGACATAGGCGGCGCGCTCCAGGAAGGACAGCGGCGTCAGCGGCTGGTAGTTCGCCGGATTGCGGTCGAGATCGGTGTCGTACTTGCCGGCGCGGCGCGGCGCGAGCCGCGGCATGGCGCGCATCGCCCCTTCGACGGCGCGGCGGACAAGCGATTTCGGCCGCCGCTGCATGCCGGGCTTGGCCGCGGGCAGGCGGGCCGTCTGCGGCCCGGGCTTCGCGACGGTCTTTTTCGCGGCCTTGACCGGCTTCTTCTGCGCGGCGGTCTTTGCGCTCCGCTTTTTCACCGCTTTGGCCTTGGCGGCTTTGACGGATTTCTTCTTCTTTTTGGTCTTTGCCATTATCGAACGCCCGGAATGTCCACAGTCGCGCGAAACGCTAAAGAATGCCGCATTAACCAGCAAGCGCGGGCGATGGACGGACGGCGGCGGCGTTGCTAGGAAGGGGCGTCTCCAGAAGAACAGCGATGTCCGAACAGGTCCAACCCGCGCCGCGCGGCCTTCGCCGGCTCTATGCCTGGATGATGGAGAACGCTCGCGGCCGCCATGCCTGGGCGGCGCTCGCGGCCTTCGCCTTCGCGGAAGCGTCATTTTTCCCGATCCCGCCCGACGTCATGCTTCTGCCGATGATGCTGGCGCATCGCGAGCGCGCCCTGGCGCTGGCGGCGTGGTGCACCTTCTGGTCGGTGATGGGCGGCATGCTCGGCTATGCGATCGGCGCCCTGTTCTGGGACACCGCCGGGCTATGGCTGATCGGGCTGCTGCACATCCCGCTGGCCGAGGTCGAGGCGTTGCGGCTGAAATACAGCGAGCACGCCTATCTGATCGTGGTCCAGGGCCTGACGCCGGTGCCTTACAAGCTGGTCACGATCTCGGCCGGCCTCGCCAACGTGCCCTTCGCGGCGTTCATGCTCTATTCCGCCATCACGCGCAGCCTGCGCTTCATCGTGCTGGAGGGGCTCCTGGTCTATATCTTCGGCGACAAGGCCCAAGCCTTCCTCGAGCGTTACATGGAAGCGGTACTGATCGCCTTCCTGGTCCTGGTCGTGCTGGGCTTCGTGGCGCTGAAATACTTGTGAGAATCCACCCTCCCCTTGCGGGAGGGTGGAGCATCCCGTCCTGCGATCCGGCCGTCGCGCCTTGCGTTTTTGCAATACAGCTCCGCTTTGACTTGGCCACAATCGCGCGTCATACCGCTTGGCTTCGCGAGAGCCCCATGCGCAAGCAGATCCTGGCCGTCGGCGCCATCCTCTTCTCCACCGCGCTCTACATCATGGGCAACGGCCTGATCGGCGTGCTCATTCCGGTGCGCGGCCATCAGGCGGGCTTCTCCAACCTCGCGCTGGGCGTGATCGGCTCGTTCTATTTCGCGGGTTTCGTGCTCGGCTGCTTCCTTGGCCCGCGCCTGCTGGCGCGGTCGGGCCACAGCCGCACCTTCGGCATCGGCGCCGGCCTGTCGGCGGCGACGGTGCTGCTGCAATCGATGTTCGTCTCGGTGCCGCTCTGGATCCTGCTGCGCACCGGCTTCGGCGTCGCGGCGGCGTGCATGTACATGGTGATCGAGAGCTGGCTGAACGACCGCGCCGCCAACGAGAATCGCGGCCGCATCTTCTCCGCCTATCTCACCGTCAATTTCTCCGCCCTCATCGTCGGCCAGATGCTGTTCGGCACCTCGAAACCCTCGGGCGCCACGCTCTTCAGCCTGACGGCGGTGTTCTACGCCCTCTGCCTGATCCCGATGGGCCTGACGCGGCTGCCGCAGCCCAATGCCGCGGCGGCGCCGGTCCCGCGGCCGCTCCGCCTCTATCGCATCTCGCCGGTCGGCGTGATGGGCTGCATCGCGGTCGGTTTCGCCAACAGCGCGGTGTGGACGCTGGCGCCGGTCTATGCCGACGCCCACGGCCTCGCCAAGGGCTGGATCGCGGTGTTCATGAGCGTCTTCACCCTGGGCGGCGCCCTCGTGCAGCCGCCGCTCGGGCGCATCTCCGACCGGATGGACCGGCGCTACATCATCGCCTTCGTCTGCTTCGCGGCGGCGGCGCTCGGCGTCGCGCTCGCGACCTTCGGCGGCGCGCATCGCTGGACGATCCTGCCCCTGATCGGATTGTTCGGCCTGGTGGCGCTGCCGCTCTACGGCCTGTCGGTCGCCCACACCAATGACCGCATCGCGCGCGACGAGTTCGTGGAGACCTCCGCGACGCTCCTGATGATCAACTCGCTCGCCTCGGTCAGCGGGCCGACGCTGGCGGCGCTGGCGATGGGCCGGTTCGGAACCAGCGCGCTGTTCTTCTATACCGCGGCGATCCATCTCGCGATGGCGGCGTTCACGATCATGCGCATCACGATGAAGGAGGCCGCCTCGCCCACGTCGCGCGAACGGTTCGAGCCGATGCCGCCGCAAGCGACGCAGGCCGAAGCGGCGCTCGATCCGCGCGGCGGCGACGAGCAGGCGGCGGCATAGGCGCCGGTATCAGCCCGGGCTGTCGTCCTCGGCCGGGAATTCCAGCGGGTCCGGATCGGGCGCCGGCGCGGAATCGACCGACGCCGTCTCGGAGATCGGCTTCAGCGTGTCGCCGCGCTTGACCGCGCGCTTCTCGGCCCGGTCGCGCTTGGCGCCGGCGCGGGAGACCGCGAGGTCGAGCTCGAGCTGCGAGCAAAGCCCCAGCGTCACCGGATCGACCGCCTTGATGTTGGTCGCGTTCCAGTGGCTGCGCTCGCGGATCTTCTGGATCGTCGCCTTGGTGGTGCCGATCAGCCGGATGATGTCCGCGTCCGCGAATTCGGGGTGGTTGCGCAGGATCCAGTAGACCGCGTCGGGCTTGTCCTGGCGCTTGGAGACGGGGGTATAGCGCGGCGCCTTCTTCTGCTTGACGCTCGGCATCTTGTGCTTGGGCGGCGCCATCTTGAGGCGCAGCTTGGGATTGGCCTCCGCGGCCTCGATCATTTCGCGCGTGAGCTGGCCGGAGGAGACCGGGTCCTGGCCCTTGATGCCCTTGGCGACGTCCTCGTCGGCGATGCCCTTCACCTCGAGCGGGTGCAGGCCGCAGAAATCGGCGATCTGCTCGAAGGTGAGCGAGGTGTTGTCGACCAGCCAGACGGCGGTCGCCTTGGGCATGAGGGGCTTGGTATCGACGGCCATAAATCTTCTCCCTTGCCGGGGGCCCGTTCACCGGACCCACCGACCTCTCCAGGCTGCACCTTTCGAGGAATGGCAGGGGTTTTAGCGGGTGGGGGATCGAAAAGAAAGAACAGATTTTCGAGGCAATAATCGTTAACAAGCCCGGCCCGGATTGGCATATTGCCCGCCTCGGCGCGGCTTTTTCCGAAGGGGGAAGCCGCATGTCGGGTGACGGTGATCGTTAAGGCCATGCCTGTTGAAATCTCCCCGGACGTCGCGCATCGCGCGAAGGAGAGCGCGCAGGCCGTTTGCGTCGGACGTGGATTGAAATATCGGAAGTCGCGCCTCTCCCTTCACGGAAACAGTGTCGTGGTCATCTTCAGCGACGAAGATCCCAGGCCCGGCTTTCTTGGAAACAGCGGCAAAATTCCCGCATTTGAGGTCGAGCTTTCGGCTGACGGCGAAACCGTGCTCGGCGTGCACTTCGTGCGCTGAGCACATCAAAGCGTCAGCAAAATCTTCCCGATGTGCTCGCTCCCGGCCATCCGCTTGTGCGCGGCGGCGGCTTCGGCCAGCGGATAGGTCCGGTCCACCACCGGCCTGATCTTGCCCGCGCCGATCAGCGGCCACACCTCGCGCAACACGGCGTCGCGGATCGCGCCCTTCTCGTCATTGCTCCGCACGCGCAGCGTCGTCGCCAACAGGCTCAGCCGCTTCATCAGCATGGGCGCGAAGTTCACCGTCGCGCTCATGCCGCTCTGATAGGCGATGTTGACGATGCGGCCCCACAGCGCCGCCGCGCTCATATTGCGCTGGATGTAATCGCCGCCGACCATGTCGAGGATCACGTCGACGCCGCGTCCGCCGGTGGCGTCCTTCACCACCGCGACGAAATCCTGCTCCTTGTAGTTGATCGCCTCTGCCCCCAGCGCCGCGATCGCCGCGCATTTCTCCGCATTGGCCGCGGTCGAGAACACCTTGTGCCCGCGCGCGGCGCAGAACTGGATCGCCGCCGTGCCGATGCCGCTCGATCCGCCGTGGATCAGGACGCTCTCGCCCGGCTTCAGCCGCGCCGAGTCCATCAGGTTCGTCCACACGGTGAAATGCACCTCGGGCAGCGCCGCCGCCTCGACGAGGCTCACGCCCTTCGGCACCGGCAGCACGGATTTTTCCGACGCGACCGCGTATTCGGCATAGCCGCCGCCGGGGATCAGCGCGCAGACCGCATCGCCCGCCTTCCATTGCGTCACCTTCGCGCCAACGCTTTCGATCGTGCCGGAGACCTCCATGCCCAGCGTCGCCGACGCACCGGGCGGCGGCGGATAGCCGCCCATCGCCTGTGCCAGATCGGCGCGGTTGAGTCCGGCGGCGGCGACCTTGATCAGCACCTCGCCGGCGCCCGCGACGGGCTTGGGGATGTCCGCGACCGCGAGCGCGTAAGCCTGTCCCGGATTTGCAACGTCGATGGCCTTCATGGCGTCTCTTTCGCTTGGCAAGGGAGATGTCGAAAGGGGAAGATAGCAGGCGAACCCGCGGAGGCGGAAATGGCGATCGAACCCGAAGAACCGCGCAAGAAGGCGGCCGGCATCGTGCTCGGCGAGGACATCTCCGCGATGTCGGCGCACGAACTCGAGCGCCGCATCGCAGCATTGGAGTCCGAGATCGCGCGCTGCCGCGACGCCATCGCCGACCGCGCGCGCACGAAATCGGCGGCGGACGCATTCTTTAAGCGTTAATCGCGGCGCGAGTTCCCGATCAAGATTAATACGCACAGCCATTCGTTGCGCGCATGCAACCATTCCTTTGGTTTATGCCGCGAAAGCCGAGTGATATGTATTGCGCGCGACGCACGAGTTGATAGCTTGCGCCCTGCACGACGCGGGCGGCATATCGATATGGGCACCAGCATAGCCGACGACGAATTTCTGCGCGGCGAATCCATTCACAGCTTCACCGGCTCGGCGCTGTTCGACCGCACCTTCGACGAAGGCATGTCGCTGGTCGAGGAGACGGCGAAATATCTCGACGGCCGCGGCCGCCAGGAAGCGCGCGACCTGCCGCGCAAGACCGCTTTGCTCTATGCCGGCGAAAGCATGCGCGTGACCACGCGCCTGATGCAGGCGGCGAGCTGGCTCCTGGTGCAGCGCGCGGTGCACGAGGGCGACATGGCGCCGGAGGATGCGCGCGACGAGCGCTATCGCCTGGGCTCGAAGGATATCTGCCTCGGCGGCGGGGCGGCCGGCGTCGACCTGCTGCCCGCGACGCTGCAGGATCTGCTCTCGCGCAGCGACAACCTCTACCGCCGCATCGCGCGGCTCGACGGCGTGCTGTTCGAGGACGGCCTCAAAGGCCAATCCGGCGGCGTCCAGGCGCAGATGAACCGCCTGGAGCAGGCGTTCGGCGCGGAAGAGTAGAACCGGCGCTGTCACGGCCGGCGAATGCGGGCCACCCGGTTCGGTTCGCTTCTATTTTTCAAAAATATAAAAAATGAAGTCTGGTGCAGGCGTCACCTGGGCGGCCCGCATTCGCGGGCCGTGACATTCTGGTCTTTACGACTTCACGAAGCCGGCGAACTTCTTGTTGAAGCGCGTCAGGCGGCCGCCGCGGTCCATGAGCTGCTGCTGGCCGCCGGTCCAGGCCGGATGCGTCGTAGGATCGATGTCGAGCGTGAGCTGCTGGCCGGCCTCGCCCCAGGTCGTGCGAGTCTTGTAGGTCGAACCGTCGTTCAGCCGGACCTCGACGAAATGGTAGTTGGGGTGGATGCCTTTTTTCATGGCCTTTGGCCCTTTGACGCGAATTCGAAGCCGCGCCTTATAGGGGCAGGGCGCGGGCGGTGCAAGGCGCAATCTCAGCGTCCATGGGGTCTTAATCCCGCGCCGGCGCCCGAAAACCCCAGCTTTTCCGCGTAAGTCCCGGCCCGCGCGGCCCGCGCCGGGTCGGCATGGATGTGGCCATAGCGCGACAGCGCGATGAACCGGGCCTCGTCGCCGAGCGGCCCGGGCTTGGCGCATTCGCCGTCCAGCCAGGCTTCGACGTTCCGCCAGAAGTCGGGTTGGCTGTCGTCGATGTCCGTAAAGCCGTATGCGCGCGCCAGGTCGGCGCCCCACAGCACCAGGCCCGATTTGGCGCCGACATCGGGATCGGCGGCGAGGGCCGCCACGGCGCGTCCGACATAGCGCGGCGTCTCCGACCAGATGAAGGCGGGATCGCGTTTGGCGCCGTCGCGCCAATCGGCCTCGGTCACCTTGAATAGATCGAGCATCGCTTCCGAACGCAGGAAGCCCGGCGACAGCGCCAGCGCGGTCACGCCGGTGCCGTGAAGATCCCACGCCATCGCATAGGCGAGCCGGACGACCGACGATTTGATGTAATCGTAGAGCAGGTTTCCGCGATAGCCCGGCATCTCGCCGTCGGTGATCTCCACGATCAGCCCGCGCCCGGCTTCGATCATCGGCGGCGCGAGATGGCGCGCGGTGATCAGATGGCTGAACACCGCCTGATCGGTCAGCGCCCGCGCCTTGGCGATGTCCTGGGTCCAGAACTTGGCGCCCCAGTCGATCCGGTCGTCGCCGCCCCAGATATCGTTGACCAGCACGTCGAGCCGGCCTTCCTCGGCGCGCAGCCGTTCGGCAAGGGCGATGACCTCGTCCTCCACCGTGTGATCGACGCGGATGGCGACGGCGCTGCCGCCGTCGGCCGCGATGATGTCGGCGGTCTCTTCGATGGTCTCCGGCCGGCCCGGCGTCGCGGCATGGCCGCGCGTGCTGCGCCCGGTGCAATAGACCCTGGCGCCCGCCGCCGCCAATTCGCGCGCGATGCCCCGGCCCGCGCCCCGCGTCGCGCCCGCCACCAGCGCCACCTGTCCGTCCAGCGGTTTCGTCATATTCGGCCTCCCCGGCGCATTTCTAGCAAAAGCCGCGCGGCGATGGGCCCCTTATGCCGCTCCCTTTCCCTCCTATATATGTCGCGGGCAGACCAGGATTGGCAGGACCGTGGCGCAGACCGGGGAAGAATACGCCGAGCAGCTGGAATTCGTGGCCGCCGCCCGGCCCAAGGCGCGCTCCCTCGCGCCGCTGCGCCAGCTTGTCCCCTTCCTGAAGCCCTATCGGACCGCCATCGCGGTGGCCTTCGTCGCCCTGGTCTGTTCCTCGACCGCGAGCCTCCTGATCCCGCCGGCGCTCGGCCGTCTGGTGCAGAACGGCTTCAGCGAGGCGATGGCGTCGCAGATCGACCGCTATTTCTTCCCGCTGATCGGCATCGCCTGCGCGCTCGCGGTGGCGACCGCGATCCGCTTCTACTTCGTCACCTGGCTGGGGGAGCGGGTGATCGCCGACATCCGCAAGGCCGTGTTCGACCACATCCTCGGCCTGACGCCCGCCTTCTTCGAGGTGACGCGCACCGGCGAGGTGCTGTCGCGCCTGACCGCCGACGCCACGCTGATCCAGACCGTAGTCGGCTCGTCCGCGTCGGTCGCGGCGCGCAATCTCGTCATGCTGATCGGCGCGCTGGTGCTTCTGTTCGTCACCTCGGTCAAGCTGACCCTGCTGGTGATCGGCATCGTGGTGCTGGTGCTGTTGCCGCTGATCCTGTTCGGCCGCTGGGTGCGCACCTTGAGCCGCCGCAGCCAGGATAAGGTCGCCGACACCTCGGCCCGCGCCAGCGAGACGCTGAACGCGGTGCAGACCGTGCAGGCCTTCACCCGCGAGGCCACCGAACGCAAGCTGTTCGGCGCCGCGGTCGAAAGCTCCTTCGCGGTCGCCATCCTGCGCACCCGGGCGCGCGCGATCATGACGGCGGTGGTGATGGCGGCGGTGGCGGCCTGCATCGTCGGCGTGTTCTGGGTCGGTGCGCACGACGTGGTGGCGGACCGCATGTCGGTCGGCATCCTCACCCAGTTCGCCGGCTATGCGATCATCTTCGTCACCGGCATGGGCGCGATGAGCGAGACCTGGGGCGATCTTCAGCGCGCCGCCGGCGCGTCGGAGCGGCTGATGGAATTGCTGCACACCGAGCCCGAGATCGCGGCGCCGCCGGCGCCCAAGCCGCTGCCCAAGCCCGCGAAGGGTGCGGTCTCCTTCCGCGATGTGAGCTTCCGCTATCCGTCGCGCCCCGACTTCAAGGCGCTGAACGGCTTCTCGCTCGACATCCGCCCCGGCGAGGCGGTGGCGCTGGTCGGCCCCTCGGGCGCCGGCAAGTCCACCGTGTTCCAGCTCCTGCTGCGCTTCTTCGCGCCGCAAGCGGGCGCCATCACCTTCGACGGCGTCGATCTTTCCGGGCTCGACCCGACGGATCTGCGCTCCAACATCGCCGTGGTGGCGCAGGACAGCGTGATCTTCTCCGGTACGCTGGCGGACAATATCCGCTACGGCCGGCCCGACGCCTCCGACGCCGATGTCCGCCGCGCCGCCACGGCCGCCGCGGCCGACGAGTTCATCGAGAGATTGCCGAACGGCTACGAAACCCTGGTGGGGGAGCGCGGCGTGACGCTGTCGGGCGGCCAGCGCCAGCGCGTCGCCATCGCCCGTGCCATCCTGCGCGACGCGCCGCTGCTCCTGCTCGACGAGGCGACCAGCGCGCTCGACGCCGAGAATGAGCGCCTGGTCCAGATCGGCCTGGAGAATCTGATGGCGGGGCGCACCACCATCGTCATCGCGCACCGCCTCGCCACCATCCAGCGCCTCAAGCGCATCGTGGTGATGGACCAGGGCCGCGTGGTGGGCGAGGGCAGCCATGCCGAGCTGGTCGCCCATGGCGGGCTCTATGCGCGCCTCGCCGATCTGCAATTCAGCAGCGCCCTGGCCCTGGCGAGCTGACGATGCGTCCGTACCTCCGCGCCGCACTGACCGCCGGAGCCGTGCTGGCGGCGGTCGCGGTCGGCGTGGCGGTGCGCACGCTCAACGTCTATGGCGTATTCACCGATGTGACGCCGGCCTTCGCCGGGCAGTGCACGGCGATCCGGGGCGTCGTGGGCCCGGAAGACATCGCGATCGACGAGAAAACACGGCTCGCCTTCGTCTCGGCGCTCGACCGCTACGCCATGGCGAAGGGCAAGCCGTCGCCGCAGGACGGTATCTATGTCCTGCCGCTGGACGGCCCGGCGCATCTGACCAAGCTCGCCGGTGCGCCGGCGGATTTTCATCCCCACGGCATCAGCCTGCTGCGCGACGCGGGCGGGTTGGTGCTGCAGGTCATCAGCCATCACACGGACGGCACGAGCGGCATCGAGATATTCGACGTCTCGGCGCCGTCCGGCGGTCCCGTCCGGCTGATCCATATCGGCGATGTCGAGAGCCGCGAATTGTCGAGCCCCAACGCCATCGCGGCGGTCGACCGCGAGCGTTTCTACGTCGTCAACGATCACGGCAGCACGACCGCCTTCGGCCGCTGGCTGGAGGACCTTCTCGTGCTGCCGCGCGCCAATCTCCTCTATTTCGACGGCATGGTGTTTCGTGTGGTGGCGCAGCACCTGGCCTATCCCGCCGGTCTCGCGCTGTCGCCCGATGGCCGCTACCTCTACGCGACCGAGATCAATGCCCGCCGCATCGACACCTTCGCGCGCCAGCCCGTGTCGGGATCGCTCGACCAGGCCGGCACGCTCGACATTCCTTCGGGCGTCGACAATCTGCGCTTCGATGCCAAGGGCCAGCTCTGGGTCGGCAGTCATCCCAAGAACATCGCGATGAACGCGTTCCGGAGCGATCCCTCGAGGCCGGCGCCGTCGGAGATCTTCAAGGTCACGCTCGCGAACGACATCCCGCAATCGGCGCAGGTGGTCTACAGCGACATGGGCACGCAGATCGGCGGCTCCAGCGTCGCCGCGGTGAGCGGCACCCGCATGCTGATCGGCTCCCCGCTGGACAACCACGTCCTCGATTGCGTGATGGGCCGGTGAGACGGCGGTCCTTTAATTCGATTCCTGGCTGCTGCCCGAGCTCTGGCTGTCGCCGTCTTGCGGCGTGCCGTCCTGCTGCTGTTGCTCGGACGGGCGGCCCCGCGAGTCGCGGCCGCGGCGGTTGAACAGCCAGTCCCAGAAATTGCCGCGATTGCCGCTGGCATCCGGCGGCGGCGCGTCGTCGTCGCCATGTGAGCCGCGTCCGCCGGCATAGAAGGTACCGTTGCCCGACTCGTCGTCGCCCGTCGTCGGCGTGTAGGCGTCTGCGCTGTCGCCGAAGATGGTCGAGGTGTCGGCCGGCGGCTGCACGTCGGACTTGTCGAGCGGCGTCGAGGCCAGCCCCTTCTCCGCCACCGTCATCGTCGCCTTCCAGATCTGCGCCGGCAGCGAGCCGCCGGTCACGCCCTTCATCGGCGTCGAATCGTCGTTGCCGACCCACACCGCCGCGACATAGTCGTGGGTGAAGCCCGCGAACCACGCGTCGTGGAAATCCTGCGTCGTGCCGGTCTTGCCGCCCGCGTCGTGCCCGGCCAGCGCCGCCGACATGCCGGTGCCGTGCAGCACCACGCCGTTCAGCATCGCGACGAGGTCGCGGTTGACGTGGCTCGCCACGATGCGCTCGGGCTGCTCGGCCGGCTTCCGGCGATAAAGGACGTTGCCGCCGTGATCGTCGATCTGGGTGACGAAATAGGGATAGACCTTGAGGCCGCCATTGGCGAACACCGCATAGGCGCGCGTCAGTTCCAGCGGCGTGACCTCGGAGGTGCCGAGCGCCAGCGAGGCGTTCTGCGTCAGCTTGGACTGGATGCCCAGCCGCTGCGCCGCCAGCACGACATTGTCGACGCCCACTTCCTGGGCGAGGTTGGCGGTGATCGTGTTCACCGAATGCGCCAGCGCGTCGGCCAGCGTGATCGTGCCGTAGGAGCGTCCGCCGAAATTGGTCGGCGTCCAGCCGCCGATATCGACCGGCTGATCCTCTCTCTGGTCCCAGGGCGTGAGACCGCTTTCCAGCGCCGCGAGATAGACGAAAGGCTTGAAGGCCGAGCCGGGCTGGCGATGCGCCTGGGTGGCGCGGTTGAAGGTGCTCTCGTCGTAGTCGGTGCCGCCGACCAGGGCGACCACCGCGCCGTCCGGCTTCATCACCACCACGGCCGCCTGGCTCGCATGCGCCTTGGGTCCGCTCTTGGCGATCACCTTCTGCGCCGCGGCGCGCGCGGCGTTCTGGATCTTGGGCTCCAGCGTCGTGTGCACGATGAGATCTTCGTTCGGCGCCATGCCGTCGCGGGCCGCCAGCCGCATCGCCTCGTCGGCGGCGGTGTCGAAATAGTAGTTCTGCGTGTCGCGCCCCTCGCGCTCGGAGACCACGGCGGGGCTCGCCTTGGCCGCGTCAGCTTGCGCTTGCGTGATCGCGCCGGTCTCGACCATGGCGCGCAGCACGACGGCGGCGCGCGCCTGCGCCCGCACCAGATCGCGGCGCGGCGAGAACGCGCTCGGCGCGCGGGTCAGCGTCGCCAGCATCGCGGCCTCGGGCAGGGTCAGCTCGCTCGCCGATTTGTTGAAATAGACATGCGCCGCGCCGTCGACGCCATAGGCGCCGGAGCCGAGATAGATGCGGTTGAGGTAGAGCTCCAGGATCTGTTTCTTGGAGAGCGATTTCTCGAGCTTGGCCGCGTCGACCAGCTCCTCCATCTTGCGGCTCATCGTGCGTTCCTGGGAGAGGAACACGATCTTCACCGTCTGCTGCGTGATGGTGGAGCCGCCCTGCACCGTGTGGCCGGCGCGCCAATTGGTCCACAGCGCGCGCGTCAGCCCGCGCACCGAGAAGCCGCCATGCGAATAGAAGTCGCGGTCCTCCATGGCGATGAAGGCGGCCGGCACATAGGCGGGCATCTGCTCCAGCGTCAAGCGCTTGCCGATGATCGCGCCTCTGTGGCCGACCTCGTTGCCGTCGGCGTCCAGAAAGGTGAAGGCGATCGGCCGGTTGACGGCGTAAAGGTCCTTCGACATGTCCAGCGGCGAGGCGAACCAGGACAGGATCGTCGGCAGGAGCAGCAGGCTCGCCAGCGGAACCGCGATCGCCGCCGTCAGGATGGCGAGCAGCGGCGCGAAGAACCGCTTGCGCCTGACGAAGAAATCCGCGAGCGCCTGGACGTTCTGCGAAATGACCTCAAGGGGTTCGTTGCCAGCCATGGGCCGCGTACGTCGCCCATATTTGCGGCGCAATCAAGGCTTTAGGCCTTAACGCGATTGTAATGTGCGCGCGGCCCGCGCTTTGCCGGGAGTTGTCAGCGACTCTTGATGAAATCCACGAAGGCCCGCAGCGGCGCCGGCAGATGGCGGCGGCCGGGATAGTAGAGGAACGGTCCCGAAAATTCCTGCCACCACGGCTCCAGCACCGGCACCAGCGTGCCGCTGTCGAGCGCCGGGCGCAGCCATTCTTCGAAGCTTTGAATAACGCCGACGCCCGCGACGGCGGCGTCGACCAGAAGATTGGCCGCGCCGCCCAGGCGCACGACAAGCGGGCCGGTCGGATCGATCTTCACCACCTCGCCGTCGCGTTCGTATTCCCAGGGCGGCGAGGCGCCGCTGGCGAAGCGCCCCCGGAGGCAGGCATGGCGCAGCAGATCGCGCGGATGCTCGGGCCGGCCGCGCGCCGCGAGATAGGCGGGCGCCGCCGCGGTGGCGTAGCGCTGCATGCGCGGCCCGATCGGCACGGCGATCATGTCCTGCTCGAGCCGCTCGTCGTAACGCACGCCGGCGTCGCAGCCGGCCGCCAGCACGTCGACGAAGCCTTCCTCGACCACGACCTCCAGCCGGATGTCGGGATAGGCCTTGAGGAAGTCGGGCACGATCGCGGGAAGAACCAGAAGCGCGACGACGCCCGGCACGTTGAGCTTCAGCGTGCCCGTCGGCCGCTCGCGGAAAGCATTCACGACATCGAGCGCCGCCTCGACCTCGCCGAGCGCCGGCGCCAGCCGCTCGAACAGCCGCGTCCCCGCCTCGGTCGGCGCGATGCTGCGCGTCGTGCGGTTGATCAGCCGCGCGCCCAGTCTGGCCTCCAGCCGGCGCACCGCCTCGCTCAGGCCGGACGGCGATTGCCCGGTCAGCCGCGCCCCGTCGCGGAATCCGCCCGCCCGTACGACGGTCATGAAGGCGGCGAGGTCGTTCAGGTCCACTGTCCGAAATTCCGCACAACCCGTGCCGATTATGCAGGATTATCGCGCGATGCCAAGCACGCCATATTCCGCCTGTACCTTTCAGGAGACCCCGACATGACCGACACCTTCACCCTCGGCGACCGCGCCGTGAACCGCATGGGCTATGGCGCGATGCAGCTTGCCGGCCCCGGCGTGTTCGGCCCGCCGAAAGACAAGGCCGCCGCCCTGGCCGTCCTGCGCGAGGCGATCGCCGGCGGCGTCGACCACATCGACACCAGCGATTTCTACGGCCCGCATGTCACCAATCTTCTGATCCGCGAGGCGCTGCATCCCTATCCGAAGGATCTTGTCATCGTGACCAAGGTCGGCGCGCGGCGGGGCGAAGACGGCTCGTGGCTTCCGGCGCAGACGCCGGCCGAGCTGACCGGCGCGGTGCACGACAATCTGCGCCGTCTTGGGCTCGACGCGCTGGACGTCGTCAATCTGCGCGTCCCCGGCGCCTTGCACGAGCCCGCCGAAGGCTCGATCGCGGAGCAGTTCTCGGTGCTGGCCGGGCTCCGCGAGCAGGGCCTCGTCCGCCATCTCGGCCTGAGCAATGTGACGAGCATGCAATTGAAGGAAGCGCGCGGCATCGCGCCGGTCGTCTGCGTGCAGAATCTCTACAATCTCGCCCAGCGCGCCGACGACGCATTCGTCGACGAACTGGCGGGGCTGGGCATCGCCTATGTTCCGTTCTTCCCGCTCGGCGGCTTCTCGCCCTTGCAGTCGACGATCCTGTCCGAGGTCGCGGCGGGGCTCGGCGCCACGCCGATGCAGGTCGCGCTCGCCTGGCTGCTGCACCGCTCGCCGAACATCCTGCTCATTCCCGGCACGTCGTCGGTGGGCCATCTGCGGGAGAACCTGGCGGCGGCGGATATCGTGTTGTCCGAGGACGTGCTCGCCAGGCTGGACGCCATCGGCAAGGCGGGCGGGCATTAACATCCTCACGGGCGGACCCAGGTGACGCCTGCTCCGCAAGGCGTCACCTGGGCGGCGCGCATTCGCGGGCCATGACAAGTGGGATGTGCCGCTCACTTCTCGTAGAAGTAATAGCAGCCGATCAGGGTCTGCGCGGTCTTCGGGTCGTCCTGCGCCATCACCGTCAGCGTGCGCTGTTCGGCGATCTGCAATTCGCAGCTCCGCATGCTGTCGCCGGTCTCGCAATGGCCGAGCGGCTTGCCGACGCGATGCGCCAGCATCTGCTTCGCCGCGTCGAATTTCGCGTCGACCAGGAGCGAGAAGCCCACGCCCATGCCGACGCTGCCGGGAAACGCTTCGACGATCTTGAGGCCGTCGACCGAGGTCGCCGCCTTCGGCACGACATAGGGGTCGTCGCCTTTGCGGATGAAGGCCGCGTGAAAGCGGTCGGCGAAGGCTTTCAGCTTCGGGGGATCGCTCTTCTGCCAGTCGAACCAGGAATCCTGGCACGCCGCCATGCGCGCACGGCCTCCATCGTCGGCGCCGCGTGCGGGCACGGCGGCAAGCGCCGCCAGCGCGGCGAGGGACAGACCCATGGCAAGGGATCGGGTGGGCTGAAGCACGGGCAACCCGTCGCGAGCGAACGATGCGCGAAGCGTATCCGGCAGATGCCGCAGGGGCAATTGCCGCTTCCCTGCAAATCACGCCTGTCATGCCCGCGAGGGCGGGCATCCAGCGACAGGGCGATCCGCCAAGAGTGATTCCCCGCCTGCGCGGGAATCTGGAATTTGTGCAACGCATGGCAAGCTTGCGTCGGGCAACTCCAAAGCCCCCAACTTCGCATTTGCGTCCGCCTCCCTGGCGACGAACAATGCGGCCGAGCGGGGCAAACCAGCCGCATGGGAGGAATTCGACATGTCGGACGTCATCAAGGTCAGCGACCACGGCCATGTGCGCACCATCGTCCTCAATCGGCCGGAGAAGAAGAACGCGCTCTCGAACGCGCTGGCCTGGGGCGTCGTGGCCGCGATCGACGACGCTGCGAAGGACGATGACATCTGGGTCGTCGCGCTGACCGGCAGCGGCGACTCGTTCTGCGCCGGCCTCGACCTCACGGGCGGCGAGCGCTTCCATCCGGCCTCGCCGCAGACCGCGCAGCTCGACGATCTGGGCTGGGTCAGCAATTTCCTGCTCGCCATCCGCAAGCGCTGCGACAAGCCGGTGGTCGGCGCGATCAACGGCGTCGCGGTGGGCGCCGGGCTCGGCCTCGCCATGGCGACCGATGTGCGCATCGTCGCGCGCGGCGCGCGGCTGATGGCCGGCTACACCCGGATCGGCGGCTCGCCCGATGCCGGGCTCACGATCACGCTGCCCCAGGCGATGGGTTACGAGCGCGCCCTGCGCTTCATGATGGAGAACCGCACCGTCCAGGGCGAGGAGGCGGTGGCGCTCGGCATGGCCGGCGAGGTGGTGGACGACGACAGGCTCGCGGATCGGACCGCCGCCTATTGCGCCCAGCTTTGCGAATGGTCGCCGATCACGCTGCGCCTCTTGAAGCGCGGCATGGTCAAATCGATGGAGTCGACCGACATGGAGCAGCAGCTCCGCTACGAGCTCTCCAACATCCGCATGGCGTTCGGCAGCGAGGACGCCAAGGAGGCCCGCAAGGCCTTCTTCGAAAAGCGCAAGCCGGTGTTCAGCGGGAAGTGACGCCGTCCGGCGCGTCTTCATGCAAGCCGTCATGCCCGCGCAGGCGGGCATCGAACGACCAGGCGCGCTGCCAAACCTCGATCCCGCTTTCGCGGGAATGACGATCTGGAATCCGTCCGGACGTTGAAAACGGCATGCCGTGCGAAGGATTCGAAATATTTTCGCGAAACAAAATATCGTTCGCCGCAGCGCACCCAAAAACTCTATCCACGCAGCAATTTCGATTCCTCCGCGCTCTTCGCGGCTCCGCGCGAAGCCCTCTGTTGGATAAGTGCCGTTCGAAGGCCGCTTCGAAAAATTTTCGCGCGCCCCTTGAACCGAGTCGGTCTACGCACCAAATCTCCCATATCCCCACAAGTGTAGCCAAGATGGAAACGGACCCGGAAGCGGCGCGCCGCGCGCTGCCGCGCACGAATGCCAAGCATTGGATCGGCGTCACCGCCGAAGACATTCCGCCAGGATGGATAGACGACATGGTCAAGCGCCTCTTCGACGAACTGAACCGCCAGATGATCCGCGTCGAGCGGATCAGCGAGCAGGAATCCGACAAGAAGAACGCGAACGGCGAGTACGACGACAAGCCGGATGCGCGCGAGAAAGCCGCCCGCACGCTCGGCCGCCTGCAGAACCAGCTCGAACGCCTGACCCGGATGGAGATGGAGCGTGCCTCACTGCGTGCCACCAAGAAGACCGGAACCCGCACCGAAACCCGTGCCCGCCTACAACGCGACGTTCTGGCGGCAGTTCACGCCGGACGAGCTTCGGACGGCACTGGAGAGTCTCGATGACGATCAACTCGCATTCCTCCGGGACGACTGGCTCGTCCGGGCGCGCCCCGAACAGGTTCCGCCGCAAGGCGACTGGCGAATCTGGCTCTTCCTCGGTGGACGCGGCACCGGAAAAACGCGTAGCGGCGCCGAATGGATCGCGGAAGGCGTCGACGGCGGCGCCATGCAACGCATCGGCCTCATCGGCGCCACATACAACGACGCGCGGGCGGTCATGATCGAAGGCGTCGCGGGATTGAAGGCGGTCAGCGCGGGCGCGGATTTCGAGCCTTCGCTCCGCCGCGTCAGATGGCCGAACGGCGCGATCGCCACCGTGCTCAGTGCCGACGAGCCCGACGGCATCCGCGGCCACCAGTTCGACGCCATCTGGGCCGACGAATTCGCCAAATGGGCCGAGCCGCAGGAAGCCCTCGACATGGCCTTGATGAGCCTTCGCATCGGCAAGGATCCGCGCATGGCGATCACCACCACGCCGCGCGCCATCGCGGCGCTCAAGAATCTCCTGGCCTCGCCCGATGTGGCGGTCACGCGGGGCGTCACTGCCGACAACGCGGCCAATCTCGCGCCCGGCTTTCTCGAAACGATGCGGCGCCGCTATGCCGGCTCGCGCCTCGGCCGCCAGGAGCTCGATGCCGAGATCATCGAGGACAACGATGTCGCGCTGTGGCGCCGCGCCTGGATCGATCTCGCGCGGGTGCGGACGGCGCCGGCGCTGGGCCGGGTCGTCGTCGCGGTCGATCCGCCGGCCAGCGCCGGCGGCGACGCCTGCGGCATCGTCGTGGCGGGTCGGGTCGAGAACGACGGCGACGGTTACGTGCTGGCCGACGTCTCGTCGGACGGCCTGACGCCCGGCGAGTGGTCGGCGCGGGGTGAACGGTGTCTTCATGGATTTCGACGCCGACCTGGTGATCGCCGAAGCGAACCAGGGCGGCGACATGGTGCGCGCCGTGCTCACCGAACAGTTTCCCGACCTGCCGGTCCGGCTGGTGCATGCGACGCGGTCGAAGAAGACCCGCGCCATGCCGGTCGCCGCGCTCTACGAGCAGGGCCGGGTGCATCACGTCGGCGTCTTTGCCGCGCTGGAGGACCAGATGTGCCAATATGACGGCACGGGCAAAAGCCCCGACCGCATGGATGCGCTGGTCTGGGCGCTCTCGCACCTGTTCCCGATGGAACGGCGGGCAAGTCCCAAGGTCAGGAAGATCTGAAGAAGCCTTCCTCCCCCGCTGTTGCGGGGGAGGTGCCGAGCGAAGCGAGGCGGGGGGCTCGCCTAGATGGCCCCCCTCCGTCACGCCGACGCTTCGCTACGGCGTGCCGCCTCCCCCGCAACAGCGGGGGAGGAATCGCGCAATCGAAAGCTCAACCCATGTTCGAATTCCTCAACCGTCGCGCGCCGCGCGCGCCGGAACGCAAATCCGCGCCGCTCGTCGCGCTCTCGCTCGCCGGCACGGCGCGCTGGGCGCCGCGCAACTACGCCAGCCTCGCCCGCGAAGGCGTGCTCGCCAACGCCATCGTCTATCGCTGCGTTCGGATGATCGCCGAAGGCGCCGCCTCGGTGCCGTTCCTGCTCTATGACGGCGCCGCCGAGCTCGACGCGCACCCGCTGCTTGCGCTCCTGACGCATCCCAACCCGGAAGAAGACGGCACGGCGTTCTTCGCGCGCTGGTATTCGTTCCTGCAATGCGCCGGCAACGCTTATGTCGAGGCGGTGGCGGCCGGCGGCGCGGTGAAGGCGCTCTACACGCTGCGCCCCGACCGCATGGCCGTGGTGCCCGGTCCGCGCGGCTGGCCGCAGGCCTATGACTACACGGTCGACGGCAGGACCACGCGCATCGCGCGCGGCGCCGACGGCTTCCTGCCCGTGCTGCACACCACGCTGTTCCATCCGCTCGACGACTATTACGGCCTCTCGCCGGTCGAGGCGGCGGCGCGCGCCATCGAGGTGCACAATGCCGGCGCGGCCTGGACCAAGGCGCTGCTCGACAATGCGGCCAGGCCCTCCGGCGCGCTGGTCTATCGCGGCCCCGACGGCCAGAGCGGCCTCACCGACGATCAGTTCGCGCGGCTCAAACGAGAATTGGAAGACGCCTATCAGGGCGCCGGCAATGCCGGCCGCCCGATGGTCCTCGAAGGCGGCCTCGACTGGAAGGCCATGAGCCACACGCCCGCCGACATGGATTTCTCGAACACCCGCGACGTCGCGGCGCGCGAGATCGCGCTCGCCTTCGGCGTGCCGCCGATGCTGCTGGGCATTCCCGGCGACAACACCTATTCGAACTATCGCGAGGCGAATCTGAGTTTCTGGCGCCAGACGATCCTGCCCTTGGTGGCGCGCACGGCCGCGGCGCTGTCGCGCTGGCTCGGCCCCCGCTTCGGCGAGGGTCTGCGCATCGGCTACGATCCCGACGCGGTAGACGCGCTGGCGATCGAACGCGAAAGCGTGTGGGACCGTCTCAACGCCGCGACCTTCCTGACCGAGGACGAAAAACGCGCGGCGGCCGGTTACGGCCCGCTGCCGCGGGCGTGATGCGATGGCATGCCCGCCCCCGTCGGCGCCGCGGGCAGATAGGCTTTGGGTTCGACGATATGCACGAACAGGATCGCATCCGGCGCGTCGCCTTCACCGGCGAGCGGGGCTTGGAAGGTTTCGGACTGGAAATAGGTCCGGTTGGCGAATTGCACGATTCCATGGCTGCGCAGCGGCGCGCGCAGGTCCAGGCACAGCTGGGCGATGCGGTGCCAGCGGGCGCGGAACGGCTCGGGCACCACTTCGTCGATGAAGTCGCCGGCCTTGCCGCCCCAGATGCGCTGCGGCTGGCTGCCCATCACGCGCAGGCGGAAGCGGTTTGCGCTTTCACCGCCGAGCACGTCCCAGACGATGACGCTGGACAGGAAGGTCTTCATCGCCCGCGGCGTCAGGTCGGCGCGCATCGGAAGCGGCTTGCCGGCGGCGGCGCGCGTCCACACCGCCAGGCACTCTTTCAGCTTGGGCGAGCGGAAGTTCAGCGTGCCGTCGACGCGGGTTTCCCAGCCGTCGCGTTCGGCCCACGCATTGAAGTCCTCGATCCGGCATTTCACCATGGCGCGATCCTGCGCCAAGACCATTGACCGGGCGTAAAGCCGCGGCCGGTTCCGAAAGACGTAAACGTCGCTTTAACCCGTCCCGTCGGTTCCGGGAGAAGGGAAAGATCAGCCTCATGGCCCTTGCCGAAGCCTTCCAGCCGGTGCTGGAGAAGAAGCTCCCCGCCGCCCTTGTGGCGGCTTTTTTGTTGCAGACGGCGGGCGCGCTGTTCTGGGCTGGCTCCGCCGCCGAGCGCATCGCCGATCTCGAACGCACGCTGGCGCACGACCAGGCGGCGATCGAGCGTGTCGCGGTCCTGGAGGCGCAGCTCTCCGACATCCGCGCCGCGCTGGGGCGCATCGAGACCAAGCTGGATAAAGCGAAATAGCGAGTAGCGAATAGCGAGTAGCGAATAGCGAGTAGCGAGTAGGGAAACACCTTCTCATTCCCTATTCGCTACCCGCGTCCGAAGGACCACCCACATGCCCATCGTCCAACGCGTGAGGCCCCGCCTCGCGCGGCAGAACACGCCCGCGCTGATCGAAGCGCTCGGTCACGGCGAATTCGAAGGCTACGCCTCGCTGTTCTCCGTCGCGGACGGTGCCGGCGACGTCGTCGCGCCCGGCGCCTTCGCGCGGTCGCTCAAGCGCCGCGGCCCCGACCGCGTGCGCATGCTCTATCAGCACCACGCCGACGAGCCACTCGGCGTGTGGGAGACCATCGCCGAGGACGGCAAGGGCCTTTATGTCCGCGGCCGCCTCAACCTGGATGTCGAGCGCGCCCGCGACGTCGGCTCGCTGATCGCGCAGGGCGCGCTGAACGGGCTTTCCATCGGCTTCCGCGCCATCCGCGCCCGGCGCGACCGCGCGACGGGTCAGCGCCTGCTCAACGAGATCGACCTGTGGGAGATCTCCGTCGTCACCTTCCCGCTGCTCCCCGGCAGCGAAGTCACCGCCATCGGCGCCAAGGCCCGCGAAGCCGAGCTGCTCAAGCGCGCCGCGCATCTGTTGCGCAGCACTCCTCTTTCCTCCCCCCCGTTTGCGGTGGAGGGGGACCGGCTGAGCGGCCCCCCTCCGCCTCGCTCCGCTCGGCACCTCCCCCGCAACAGCGGGGGAGGAAACCTCAAAATCACCCCCAAGGAGACATGACATGAACTATGAAACCAAAGCCGCGACGCCGGAGGTCAAGGACGCCTTCGACGATTTCCTGCAGGCCTTCGCGCAATTCAAGGACGCCAACGACGAACGCCTGGCCGCGCTCGAACGCCGCTCGGCCGATGTCGTCACCGAAGAGAAGGTCGACCGCATCAACAAGGCGCTGGACGAGCAGAAGCGCCTGCTCGACACGCTGACGCTGGAGGCCGGCCGCCCCGCGCTGGGCGCCGAGCGCAAATCGCAGACCGATCGCGACGTCCTCGAACGCAAATCCGCCTTCGACCGCTATGTCCGCAAGGGCGACGCGAACGGCCTGGACGCGCTGGAGCTGAAATCGTCCTTCTCCGCCGGCTCCAACGCCGACGGCGGCTACACCGTGCCGCTGGAGATCGAGACCGCCATCGATTCGGTCCTGATCAAGGCGTCGCCGATCCGCGCCATCGCGACCGTCCGCCAGATCGGCGGCACCACCTATCGCAAGCCGATCGCCACCAACGGTCCCGCCACCGGCTGGGTGGCGGAGACGGCGGCGCGGCCGCAGACCGACACGCCGACCCTGGCGGTGATCGATTTCCCGACCATGGAGCTCTACGCCATGCCGGCCGCGACGCCGCATCTGCTCGACGATTCCGCCGTGGATATCGAGCAATGGCTCGCCTCGGAGGTGCAGCTCGTCTTCGCGCAGCAGGAAGGCGCCGCCTTCGTCGGCGGCAACGGCACGACGCAGCCCAAGGGCTTCCTGTCGGAGACCATCGTTGCCGATGCGAGCTGGGCCTGGACCAAGCTCGGCTATGTCGCGTCGGGCGCGGACGGCGCCTTCGCCGCCTCGAACCCGACCGACACGCTGGTCAATCTCGCCTATGCGCCCAAGCAGGCCTATCGCGCCAACGGCACCTGGGTGATGAACCGCAAGACCGAGAGCGTGATCCGCAAGTTCAAGGACTCGACGGGCAACTACATCTGGCAGCCCGGCGCCGCCGCCGGCCAGCCGCCGACGCTGATGGGCTATCCGGTGGCGGAAGCGGAGGACATGCCCGACATCGCCTCGGCGAGCTACGCCATCGCGTTCGGCGATTTCGCGCGCGGCTATCTGGTGGTCGACCGCATCGGCATCCGCACCCTGCGCGATCCCTATTCGGCCAAGCCCTATGTGCTGTTCTACACGACCAAGCGCGTCGGCGGCGCCGTGCAGAACTACGAGGCGATCAAGCTGATGAAGTTCAGCGTGTCGTAACAACCTCTCCCGCTTGCGGGAGAGGACGCAAAAGCTTGCACTTAGCGGAGCGAAGCGCAGCTAAGTGCTTAGCTTTTGCTGGTGAGGGCTATCGCCCCGCACAGGCCCTCACCCGATTTGTCGCTGCGCTCCAAATCGACCTCTCCCGCGTCGCGGGAGGGGTTAGGAGTTACCATGCCCCTCACCCTCACCACGCCGCCCGCGCTCGAGCCCGTCACCCTCGCCGATGCCAAGGCGCATCTGAAGGTCGACACGACCGACGACGACGCGCTGATCGCGGCGATGATCACCGCCGCGCGGGCCCGCGCCGAATGGCACACCGGCCGCGCCCTGATCACCCAGGGCTGGACGCTGCATCTGGATTGCTGGCCTCAGAGCGGCATCGTCGAGATACCGCTGCCGCCGCTGCAAAGCGTGACATCGGTCACGACCTATGGCCGCGACGACGTCGCGACGGTCCTGAGCGCCACGCTCTACACCGTCGACGCGGCATCCGCGCCGGCGCGTCTCGCGCTCAAGACCGGTGTGCCGCCGCCGGCGGATTTGCGCCGCGTCAACGCGCTCGCCATCGCCTTCACCGCCGGCTATGGCGGCGCCGCATCGGATGTGCCGGGCCTATTGAAGGAAGCGATCCTCGAACTCACCGCCTTTCTCTATGAGAACCGCGGCGAGGCCCCGGCCGAACTGCCGCCCGCGGCGCTGGCGCTGCTGGCGCCGTTCCGTGTGCTGAAGCTTTAGGGAACAGCCATGCTCTCCACCCTGACTCAGCGGGCGGCGCTGCTCGCCTGCACGCTCACGCCCGATGGCGGCGGCGGCTTCGGCCAAGCCTGGGAGGCGTTCGCCGCGGTGTGGATCGCGCTCGAACCGCTCGGCGCGGCCGACACGGTCGGCGCCGACCATCTGCAATCGCGCGTCCGCCACCGCATCACCTTGCGCCGCCGCACCGACCTCGCCGCCGGCCAGCGCGTGCAGGTCGGCGCGCGGCTGTTCCGCGTGCACGCCGTGATCGACGAAGGCCCGCGCGCCGCCGCCGTCACGCTGGCCTGCGAAGAACTTCCCGGAGATCCGTCATGAGCGCCGCGAGCTGGGCCCTGCAACAGGCGATCTTCGCCACGCTGTCGTCCGACAGCGGCGTGACGGACGCGGTGGGCGATCGCATCTTCGACGCGGTGCCGCGCGGCAGCGCCTATCCCTACATCGTCATCGGCGACGACAAGGAAAGCGACTGGTCGACCGCGACCGAACCCGGCAGCGTCCATGCGCTCACGATCCATGTCTGGTCGCGCGCCGCGGGCCGCCGCGAGACGCGGCTGGCCGCCGAGGCGGTGATCGCCGCGCTGAACGGCGCCGAACTCGCGCTCGCCGGCCAGTCGCTGATCGACCTGCGCTGGCTCGAAAGCGAAAGCACCCGCGAGAGCGACGGCGAGACGGTGCATGCGCAGCTCAGATTCCGCGCGGTGACGGAACCGGCGTGAGTCTTACCCTCCCCTTGAGGGCAGGGGAATCGCATATGGGATTTTGGCGGTTGCGGGCTTGGTCTTTGTGGCTTCTGAAGGTGTCTTCTGATTCTTCAGGAGACGGGAATGGACAGCTTCCACGAGGTATTTGGGGACTTGCCCGATCCGCGCGCGGACAATGCGCGCCACGATCTTGTGGAAGTCCTTTTCATCGCCCTGGTTGGGACGCTGTGCGGGGCCACGTCGTGCAGCGACATGGAAGAGTTCGGACTGTCGAAGGAACCGCTTCTTCGGCAAATCCTGGTGCTGGAGCATGGCATTCCGAGCCACGACACCTTCAGCCGGGTGTTCCGGATGCTCGATCCGCAGGCGTTCGAGGCGGCCTTCCGGACGTTCATGGCGGCCTTTGGGGCGGCGGCGAAGCTGGGCAAGACCAAGGGCGTCGTGGCGGTGGACGGCAAGTCGCTGCGCCGCGCCTACGAGGCGGGCCAAAGCCACATGCCGCGGCTGATGGTGACGGCATGGGGCGCCCAGACCCGCATGGCCCTGGCCAACATGCTGGCGCCGGACAACGACGAGGCCGGCACGGCGCTGAAGCTGCTCGAACTGGTGGCGCTGAAGGGCTGCATCGTCACCGCCGACGCGCTGCACTGCCATCGCAAGATGGCCCGGACGATCGTGAACCGCGGCGGCGACTATGTGCTGGCGGTCAAGGACAACCAGCCGGGATTGTTGGCCGATGCCAAGGCAGCCCTGGCGGTGCTGCCCAAGGACACCGAACCGGCCAGGAGCCGGGACGGCCATCACGGCCGCACCGAAAGCCGCGCCGCCCTGGTCACCTCGGCCCCAGGCATGGCCGACAAGCACGCCTTCCCGGGCTTGAAGGCGGTGGCCAGGATCGTCTGCCGCCGCGGCACGGACAAGCCCGTCGAGCGCTACTTCCTGCTGTCGCGCTCCTGCACCGGTGCCGAACTGCTGCGCATCGTGCGGGCCCATTGGGGTATCGAAAACCAGCTCCACTGGGCCCTCGACGTCGTCCTCGACGAGGATCTGGCGCGCAGCCGAAAAGACAACGCGCCGCAAAACCTCGCCGTCCTCAGACGAACCGCACTCAACATCGCAAGAGCACATCCCAATACAAAGACTTCCCTGCGCCGCAAAATCCTCCGCGCAGGATGGGACGACAACTTCCTCTTCGACCTCATCAGACATATGCGATAGCCCTGCCCTTGAGGGAGGGTCGAAATTTGCGAAGCAAATTTCGGGGAGGGGGGCCGGCTGCACGGCCGGACCCCTCCCCGAAAAATCTTCGCTTCGCTTCGATTTTTCGACGCTCCCTCAGGGGGAGGGTAAAGGAGACCGCCATGTCCGCCCAAAAAGGCAAAGACCTGCTCATCAAGATCGGCGACGGCGGGTCGCCGGAAGGCTTCACGACCGTCGCCGGACTGCGCGCCACCCAGCTTACCTTCAACGCCACGACGGTCGACATCACCAATGCCGATTCCGCCGATCAGTGGCGCGAGCTGCTCGCGGGCGGCGGGGTCAAGACCGCATCCGTCACCGGCTCGGGCGTATTCAAGGACGCGGCGTCGGACGCCGCGCTGCGCACGGCGTTCTTCAACCAGGCCATCGGCAATTTCCAGCTCACCATCCCGAGCTTCGGCATCGTCACCGGCCCGTTCAAGATCGCCTCGCTGCAATATGACGGGCCTTACGACGGCGAATTGAAGATCTCGCTTTCGCTCGCATCCGCCGGCGCGCTGGCGTTCGCGGCGATTTGATCGTCGCCCCGAAGGGGGCGGAAAGGATATCCCATGCCCAACCGCATCCGCGGCGAAGCCGCACTGGCCGCCGATGGGAAGACGTATCGCCTGCTGCTTACGCTCGGCGCGCTGGCCGAGATCGAGGACGGCCTCGGCCTCGCCGACCTTTCCGATGTCGCGTCGCGGTTGAAAACGGTGCGGGCGGCCGATCTCGCCGTGGTCGCGGCGGCACTCCTGCGCGGCGGCGGACATGAGTTCGAAGCAGCCGACGTCCTGCGGCTGCCCTGCGATCTCGGCACGCTCGTCGTAGCCGTCACCGCCGCCTTCGACGCCGCCGGTCTCGCGCCGTCGCGCGACACGGGAGACACCGCCCACCCTTTCTCTGGCGCGACTGGCTGAGCCTTGGCCTCGGCCGCCTCCGCCTGTCGCCCGAAACCTTCTGGCGCCTGTCGCTCCCCGAATGGCGCGCGTTGACCGCGCAGCCACCGGGCGAGCAACCGCTCGCACGCGCAGAGTTCGAACGCCTGATGTCTCAGCATCCGGATTGAAATTTCCGTCATCGCGCGAAGCGCGAGCAAAAAATCTCACGCGGAGCCGCGGAGAACGCGGAGACACCTCCGCGCCTCCGCGTGAATCAACGTCACCGCGACATGAAAGACCGACCCCATGGCAGAAACACCCATCGACCAATCCCTCGCAGCCGCGGGGCAGGCGCTCAGCGCTTTCGTGGGCGGGCCGGTGCAGAGCGCGACGGGCGCCATCGAAACCGCGGTGACGCGCAGCTTCTCCTCGGTGGAGAACACGATCGCCCGCGCCGTGATCTCCGGCAAGACCTCGATGGACAGTCTCGTCACTTCGATCCTCGCCGGCTTCGACCGCATCGCCACGACGCAATTCATCGTCAAGCCGATCGAGAACGTCCTGAGCTCGATCGCCGGCTCGCTCTTGCCCATCGGCGGCGCGCGCGCGGCGGGCGGGCCGGTCGATGCCGGCACGCCCTATCTCGTCGGCGAGCAGGGACCGGAGCTGTTCGTGCCGGGCGCGTCGGGCGCCATCGCGCCGAACGCCGCGCTCGGCCCACGCGCCATCACGCTCAACGTACAGACCCCGGATGCGGGAAGCTTCCTGAAATCGGAATCCCAGGTCGCCGCGATGCTGAGCCGCGCCCTGGCGCGCGGGCAGCGGAATCTTTGATGGACGACCAAGCAAAAGCCCGCCTCCCCCGCGCGCGTAGCGCTGGCGGGGGCTTCGTAGCGACAGCGTATGAAGGCCGCGTTTGCGGCAGGGTGCCCGTAGCACCGCGAGGTGCGAAGGGCGGAGGGGGAGATAAATGACCTTCCACGAAATCCGCTTCCCCACCGCGCTCGCCTTCCATTCGACGGGCGGGCCGGAGCGCAAGACCGAGATCGTCACGCTCGGCTCCGGCTTCGAGGAGCGCAATGCGGTGTGGGCCAATTCGCGCCGCCGCTACGACGCCGGCTACGGCGTGCGCTCGCTGGGCGACCTGCACGCCGTCATCGCCTTCTTCGAGGCGCGCCAGGGCCGGCTCTATGGCTTCCGCTTCAAGGATGGGAGCGACTTCAAATCCTGCGCGCCGGACGGGTCCGCGTCCCCGTTCGACCAGGCGCTCGGGACCGGCGACGGGCATGCGACCGTCTTCCAGCTCGCCAAGGCCTATCCCTCGGGTCCGGCGAGCTGGACCCGCGTCATCGCCAAGCCCGTCGCCGGCACCGTCCGCGTCGCGGTCGCCGGCGTCGAACGGATGAGCGGCTTCACGGTCGACACGACGACCGGCCTCGTCACCTTCGCGGCGGCGCCGACCGGCACGCTGACCGCCGGCTTCGAGTTCGACGTACCGGTGCGCTTCGACACCGACCGATTGTCGATCAACCTCTCCAGCTTCGCCGCCGGCGAGATCCCGAGCATTCCGCTGGTGGAGATAAGGATCTGAACTTCCTCCCCCGCTGTTGCGGGGGAGGAAACGCATGACTGAGACACATGAAGACTCTCTCCCCCGCCCTCCAATCCCATCTCTCCTCGGGCGCCACGACTCTGTGCTGGTGCTGGAAGATCGTCCGCCGCGACGGCGCCGTGCTCGGCTTCACCGACCACGACCTGCCCGTGACCTTCGATGCCGTCGTCTACCAGGCCGTCGCCGGCTTCACCGCCAGCGACGTGCAGTCGACGCTTGGCCTCGCCGTCGACAACCTCACCGTCGCCGGAGCACTGAGTTCGGCAACGCTGAACGAGACGGACCTCGCCGCGGGCCTCTACGACGATGCGGACATCGAGGTCTGGCGCGTCAACTGGGCCGCGCCGGAGCAGCGCGTCCTGATGCGCAAGGGCAGCCTGGGCGAGGTCAAGCGCGGCAAGACCGCTTTCTCCTGCGAGGTGCGCGGCCTGGCGCATCGGCTGAACCAGCCGGTGGGCCGCGTCTACGGCTATTCCTGCGACGCCGACCTCGGCGACACGCGCTGCGGCAAAGACATCTCGGGCACGGCGTTCACCGCCTCGGCCACGGTGCTCGCCGTCATCGACAATCGCCGTTTCACCACGGCGGGCCTTGGCGCCTATGCCGCCGGCTGGTTCAGCGGCGGCAGGCTTGCCTTCACCTCGGGCGCCAATGACGGCCGCGCGATGGAGATAAAGCGCCACGCGGCCGGCTCGATCGAGCTCTGGCAGGCGATGAGCGAGGCCATCGCGCCCGGCGACGGCTTCACGCTGAGCGCCGGCTGCGACAAGCAGTTTTCGACCTGCAAGGCGAAATTCGCCAACGGCGTCAATTTCCGCGGCTTCCCCTTCATGCCCGGCAACGACGCCGCCCTGGCGCCGCCCACCCAGTCGCAACCGCTCGATGGAGGCAGCCGCTATGGCAACTGACGTCGTCTCCGTCGCCCGCGCCTGGATCGGCACGCCCTATGTGCACCAGGCGAGCGCCAAGGGCGCGGGCTGCGATTGCCTCGGCCTGCTGCGCGGGGTGTGGCGCGAGCTGCACGGCGAAGAGCCCGAGGATCCGCCGCCCTATTCGCCCGACTGGGCCGAAGCCACCGGCCGCGAGACCTTATATACGGCGCTCGCCCGCCACCTGACCGAGATCGACCGCGCCGCGCTGGCGCCGGGCGACGTCGCCCTGTTCCGCATGGCGCGCCGCGGCCCGGCGAAACATTGCGGGATCGTCGGCGAACGCGACGGCGCGCCGACCCTGATCCATGCCCGCCAGAACCGGCGCGTGAGCGAAGAACCGTTCTCGTCCTTCTGGCGCGCCAAACTCGCCTATGCCTTTCGACTGTAATTCAAAGAACCCTCTACCTTCGCGGGAGAGGGAGGATCGATCCTGATGGCCTCTCTCGTTCTGGGAATCGCCGGCTCGGCGCTGGGCGGGTCGCTGTTCGGCGGCCTCAGCTTTCTCGGCGTGACGGGCGCGCAGCTCGGCGGCGCGTTGGGCGCGCTCGCCGGCAGCGAGATCGACGCCGCGCTGGCGCCCGGCCGCCACACCAACGGCCCGCGCCTCGCCGACACCTCGCTGCAAGCCTCGACCGAGGGCGCGCCGATCCCGCGCCTCTATGGCCGCGTGCGGCTGGCGGGGCAGGTGATCTGGGCCAGCCGCTACAAGGAAACCGCGACCACCACGTCGAGCGGCGGCGGCAAGGGCATCGGCGCGCCCTCGGTAGCCACGACGGACTACACCTATTCCATCTCCTTCGCGGTCGGGCTGTGCGCCGGCGCGACCCGCATCGGCCGGGTGTGGGCCGACGGCAATCTGCTCGATCTGTCGAAGGTCATGCTGCGCTTTCATTCCGGCGACGCGGCGCAGGTGGCCGATCCCTCGATCGCCGACATCGAGGGTGCCGGCAACGCGCCGGCCTTCCGCGATCTCGCCTATGTCGTGTTCGAGGATTTTGCCCTCGCCGATTTCGGCAACCGCATCCCGCAGCTTTCCTTCGAGGTCTTCCGCACGCTGGGCGACCCGGGCGCGCTCGAGAGCGGGCTGACCGGAGTCGCGCTGATCCCTGGCGCCGGCGAGTTCGCCTATGACGCCACGATCGTCAGCGAGGACGACGGCGAAGGCTCCACCGTGGCGCAGAACGCGCACAATTCCGCCGGCACCGCCGACATCGACGCCTCGCTCGACGAATTGACCGCGTTGGCGCCCAATCTCGGCGCGGTGTCGCTCGTCACCGGCTGGTTCGCGAGCGATTTGCGCGCCGGCACCTGCACGATCAGGCCGGGCGTCGAGACCGCGGCGAAGACCACCTATCCCGAGACCTGGAGCGTGAACGGCATCGCGCGCGGCGCCGCGCATGTGGTGAGCCAGCTCGGCGGCGTTCCCGCCTATGGCGGCACGCCGTCCGACGGCTCCATTGTCAGCGCCATCCAGAATCTGAAAGCGCGCGGGCTTCGCGTCATGCTGTGTCCCTTCCTGTTCATGGACATCGCGCCGGGCAACACGCTGACCGATCCCTATACCGGCGCAGCCGGCCAGCCGGCTTTCCCCTGGCGCGGCCGCATCACCTGCGCGCCGGCGCCGGGCGTGGCGGGTTCGCCCGACCGGACCGCCGCCGCCGCGACGCAGGTGAGCGCTTTCTTCGGCACAGCGACGGCCGCGAACTTCGCGGTAAGCGGCACCACGGTCGCCTGGACCGGCGGCGCCGATTGGGGCTTGCGCCGGATGATCCTGCACTACGCCAAGCTTGCCGCCGCGGCCGGCGGCGTCGACGCCTTCCTGATCGGCAGCGAATTGCGCGGCCTTACCCGCGTGCGCGACAGCGCCACGCATTATCCCGCCGTCGCGGCGCTGAAGACGCTTGCCGCCGACGTGCGCGCGATCCTGCCCGCGGCCAAGCTCGGCTATGCCGCCGATTGGAGCGAATACAACAATCACCAGACGGGTGGCGGCGCGCTGCTGTTCAACCTCGATCCTTTGTGGTCGGACCCCAACATCGATTTCGTCGGTATCGACAATTACCTGCCCCTCGCCGATTGGCGCGACGGCACCGCGCATCTCGACTACGATCCCGATGGCCCCACCGCGATCACCGACCCCGCCTATCTCGCCGCCAATATCCGCGGCGGCGAGGACTACGACTGGTACTACGCCTCCGACGCCGACCGCGCGGCGCAGACCCGCACGCCGATCGCCGACGGTCTCGGCAAGCCCTTTGTGTGGCGCGCGAAGGATCTGTGGAACTGGTGGGGCAGCGCGCATTACGACCGCCCGACGGGCGCCGAAGCCGCGTCGCCCACCGCCTGGACGCCGCAGGGCAAGCCGATCTGGTTCACCGAGCTCGGATGCCCCGCCATCGACAAGGGCGCCAATCAGCCCAACGTGTTCTTCGATCCCAAATCGGCGGAAAGCGCGCTGCCTTACTTCTCGACCGGCGCGCGCGACGACCTGGTCCAGCGCCGCTTCCTGGAAGCGCATTTCGCGTTCTGGAACGCGCCCGCGAACAACCCCGCCTCGTCGCACTATGCCGGCCGCATGGTGGACACGTCCAACATATATGTGTGGTGCTGGGACGCGCGGCCCTATCCGTTCTTCCCCGCGCTCTCCACCGTGTGGGGCGATGCCGCGAACTGGCGGCTGGGCCATTGGCTGAATGGGCGGCTCGGCGCCGTGCCGCTCGGCGCCATCGTCGCCGATGTCTGCGCCGCGGCGAACTTCTCCGGAACCGACACCTCGGGCCTCGACGGCCTCGTGACCGGCTTCGCCGTCACCGACACGATGAGCGCGCGCGACGCGCTGGACCCGCTCGCCGCCGCCTTTCATTTCGACGCCGCCGAGAGCGAGGGCTGGATCCGTTTCGCGATGCGCGGCCGCCCCACGGCGCCATCCGTCGTCGAAGACGATCTGGCGCTCCCCGACGATGCCGACGGGCTCGGCTTCTCCCTGGTCCGCGCCCAGGAGACCGACCTGCCGAACGTCTCGCGCATCGCCTATATCGACGCCGACGCCGATTACCGCCAGGCCAGCGTCGAAGCGCGCCGCCTCGTCACCCGCTCCGACCGCGTGGCGAGTTCGCGCCTGCCCCTCGTGATGGACCAGGGCCAGGCCATCGGCATCGGCGAGCGTCTGTTGCAGGATGCCTGGACGATGCGCGAAAGCGCGACGCTGGCGCTGCCGCCCTCGCGTCTCGCGCTCGATCCGACGGACGAGATCGTCTTCACCGCCGGCGGCCGCGCCCATCGCCTGCGCCTCACCCAGATCGACGACGCGGCCTCGCGCGCCATCGAGGCGGTGGCGACCGATCCCTCGCTCTACGAAGCGCTGACCGGTCCGTCGCGCGGCCCGCTCGCGGCGCAGAGCCTTGCCCAGCCCGGCCGCGCGCTCGCGGTCTTCCTCGACCTGCCGCTGCTCACCGGCAAGGAAATACCGCACGCGCCGACCGTAGCCGCCTTCGCCGCGCCCTGGCCGGGCGCCATCCAGATCCTCAAAAGCGTGAGCGATGCGAATTTCACGCTCAGCCGCGTGCTGGCCAGGGCCGCCACCCTCGGCCGCACCACCGCCGATTTCCATTCCGGGCCTGTGTGGCGCTGGGACCGGGTGAACGCGCTGCGCGTCCGCCTCGCCGCCGGCACGCTTGCCGCCCAGGACGATCTCGCCGTGCTCGGCGGCGCCAACGCGCTCGCCGTCCAGAACGCGGACGGCCAATGGGAGATCGTGCAATTCGCCGCCGCCCAACTCACCGCGCCGAACGAATGGACGCTGACGCGCCTGCTCCGCGGCCAGGCCGGAACGGAAAGCGCGATGCGCGACCCGGTCGCCGCCGGGGCGCGCGTCGTCCTCCTGGACGGCGCGACGCAGCAGCTCGACCTGGCGCAGAACGAGGCGACGCTGCCCTTCTTCTATGCCTGGGGTCCGCCGGGAAAGCCGCTGTCCGATCCCTCCTGGCAGATGGCGCAGATGCAGTTCGAAGGCGTCGGCCTGCGCCCGCTGTCGCCCGTCCACCTCGCCACGCATTGGAGTTCGGGCAATCTCGTCCTGTCCTGGATCCGCCGCACGCGGCTGGGCGGCGACAATTGGGACCAGACCGACGTTCCCCTCGCCGAGGAGAGCGAGCGCTACGACATCGAGATTCTCGATGGCGGCGGCCACGTCATCCGAACGGTCCCGGCCAATCCCGCCGCGAGCTATGCCTACACCGCCGCCCAGATCGCCGCCGATTTCCCGTCCGGCCTTCCCAGGCCGTTCCGCTTCGCCGTCTACCAGCTCAGCGCCGCTTTCGGCCGCGGAGTCGGCACACGCCTCTGACACGCATATCCGCCTCCCCGCGCGGGAGGTGAAACGAGGATTCACCCATGTCCGACACCACGCCCCGCACCGCGCTCCCGCTGCTCGCCGCCGCCCAGGCGCAGAAGCACGTCACGCACAACGAAGCCCTGCTGCGACTCGACGCGCTGCTCTTCGCCCGCTTTATCGACCGCGACCTGACCGCGCCGCCGGCGTCTCCCGCCGACGGCGACACCTATCTCGTCCATGCCACCGCGACCGGCGACTGGACGGGCGAGGACGGACAGATCGCCTATGCCGTCGACGGCGCCTGGCGGTTCGCCGCGCCGTTTGCCGGCCTTGTCGCCTTCGTCGTCGATGAATCCCGGCTCGTCGTCTTCACCGGCGCCGCCTGGGTCGATTATGCGAGCATCCTCGCGCTGCAGAACGTGCAGCTGCTCGGCGTCAACGCCGCCGCCGACGCCACAAACAAGCTCGCGGTCAAATCCGCCGCCCTACTGTTCGATAATGTCGGCAATGGCGTGCAGGCCAAGTTCAACAAGCATGCCGGCGGCGACACCGCCTCGCTGCTCTACCAGACCAATTATTCCGGCCGCGCCGAGCTCGGCCTGTGCGGCGACGACGACTTCCACTTCAAGGTCTCGCCCGACGGCGCCACATGGTTCGACGGGTTCGACATCAACCGGACAGACGGTTCGGTTGACTTCCTCGCCAGCGAGACCGTCCTCGCCAGCGCCGCGACGACCGATCTGGGGACCGCTTCCTCGCTCAAGGCGAATGTCACGGGCACGACGGCGATAACGTCTTTCGGCACGGCCGCGAATGCGCTGCGCTTCGTGCGCTTCTCCGCTGCGCTGACGCTGACGCATAACGCGACCGCGCTGAGACTGCTCGGCGGCGCGAGCCGGACGACCGCCGCCAACGATGTCGGCCTCTACGCCTCGGACGCCAGCGGCAATTGGCGCGAGCTCGCCTATTTCCGCGCTGACCGCGATCCCGGCGATGCCGCGACAAGAAGCGGCGCGGAGACGCTCACCAACAAGACCTTGGGCCCGACGACCATATTGCTGACCGCCGACGCCAGCGGCCTCACCATCAACGAGACCAGCGCGAATGCGGTCTCGTTCGGTATCGTCGCCAACGCGAACACCGTTGGCGGCCTCGCGACCAAGAACCTGCTGTTCGGCAGCTCGAGCGGCACCAGCGACATGGCGTTTTCGCCGAGCACCGCCGCCATCGCCGCCTTGACGCTGAAGGCATCCGGCAGGGTGGGAATCGGCACGACGAGCCCGAACGCATCGCTCGACGTGGCCGGCAGCATTTTCCCCCACGCGGACAATACATACGATCTCGGCTCGGCCTCGTTCCGCTTCCGCACCGTCTATGCCGGAACCGGCACGATCAACACCTCGGGCGCCGCCACCAAGACCGATATCCGCCCGCCGGCGGCGGCGGAGATCGCGGTCGCCAGGGCGCTCGCCGCGAATGTGCGGCTCTTTCGGTTCGCGGACGCCGTCGCCGGCAAGGGCGCGGATGCCGCGCGGTGGCATTGCGGCGCGATCTTCGAGGACGTCGCCGCCGCCTTCGCGGCCGAGGGCCTCGATCCGATGCGGTACGGCATCGTCTGCCGCGATCGGGGCACCGACGCGGCCGGCGCGCCGGCCTGGACGCTCGGCCTGCGCTACGACGAACTCGCGCAGTTCACGCTGGCCGGCCTCGCCGCGCGCCTCGCCGCGCTGGAAGCCAGATCGTCCGATCCCGTTTCGACCCAAGGCCGCCCATCCGGCAGCCTCCAACCCTCCCGGAAAGGAGACCCCATGCTCAACGGATACAAGACCTACATCGCCGGCGCGCTTGCCGTGCTCGGTGCGCTCGGCGGCTGGCTGACGGGCGACCTGACGCCGGCCGCGGCCCTCAACCTCGCCGTGCCCGCGATCCTCGCCGTGACCCTGCGTCATGGCGTGGCGACGGACGCGCATTGACCTTGCGCGGCGCCGGCGCGCGCCGGCCCGATTTGAAACGTCGGTCCGCTCGGGCACGCGCGAGCCGTGCCGGACTGCGACGGCGGTTCCTGCACGGGACTTGCAGCGCCGTCCGGGTTTGCAGCGGAACTGTGCCGTTCATGGACATCGTCAGGAGAATCGCGAGCTACGCCGTCTTCCAGATGATCGGCTTTCGCCCCTCGCCGGTCGCCGCCCCGGTCTGGGACCGCGAATACAAGGCCGGGCGCTGGGATTATCTGGGCACGCTCGACAATCTGGGCGGCCTCGCCAGCGTGCTCGCCTATTGCCAGTTCCTCGAGCCGGCGGCGATCCTCGACGTCGGCTGCGGCGCGGGGCTTCTCGCCAGGAAGCTGAAGGTTCTGCCCTACCGATCCTATCTCGGCGTCGACCTGTCCGCGGAAGCGATCGCGCAGGCCGCGCCGGTCGCCGATGCCCGCACCGCCTTCGCGGTCGCGGACGCCTGCGACTTCCACGTCGACCGGCGCTTCGACGTCATCATCTTCTGCCAGGTTCTGGGCTACATTCCCGATCCCGACGCCGTCCTGGCGCGCTATGCGCGCAATCTCGCGCCGAACGGGCGCATCATCGCGTCGATGTTCAACGACGGCCGCACCCGCGCCGCCTGGACGCGGATCGGAAAGACGATGGTGGTGGAAGACACGATGTCCGTCACCCAGGCCGGCGGCACCACGACCACGAAGCTGCTGCGGCCGCGCGCCGCCTGAACCGTTACGCTGCGAAAGCTTGCGTCTATGCGCGGCGCCGGCGCATCATCGCCGCTTGTTATTCGAGTACCCGACCATGAACGTCAGCGAAGCGCTCGCCACGCGCAAATCCATCCGCGCCTTCAAGCCCGATCCGGTACCGCGCGCGCTGGTCGAAGAGATCCTGCTCAAGGCCGCCCGCGCGCCGTCCGGCGGCAATCTTCAGCCCTGGAAGGTGCATGTTCTCCTGGGCGCGGCGCGCGACGAGTTGGTGCGGCGCACCAAGGAACGCATGGCGGCCAACCCGCGGGGCGGCGTGCCCGAATATCACATCTATCCGCCCGATTTGACCGAGCCCTACAAGACGCGGCGCTTCCGCATCGGCGAGGCGATGTATGCAACCATGAACATCCCCCGCGAGGACAAGCTCGGCCGCCTGGCGCAGTTCGTACGCAATTGGGAATTCTTCGGGGCGCCGGTCGGGCTCATTTTTTCCTTCGACCGCCAGATGCAGCAGGGCCAGTGGTCCGATCTCGGCGGCTTCCTGCAATCGATCATGCTGCTCGCGCGGGAATACGGCCTCTCGAGTTGCGCCCAGGAAGCCTGGGCGCCGTTCCACGAAGTGATCCGCGACTATCTGAAGATCCCGCCGGAAGAGATGATCTTCTGCGGCATGGCGATCGGCTATGCCGACGATGCCGCGCCGATCAACAGCCTCGTCTCCGAACGCGCGCCGCTGTCGGAATGGGCCGTGATCCGCGAGACCGCGTGAGGCCCGCCGCTAGGGCGCCTTGACGGCCACGAAGTTGCGAAAGGTGATGGAATAGCGCAGCGCCTCGACCGGCGGCACGCTGTGCTCCCACACGGTCCGCGCCGGTCCGCGCAGCAGATAGGCCGAGCGCGGCGCGACGAAAACCGAATTGCGCTCCCATCCCTTGGCCCGAGCGCGGCGGAAGCGCAGCGTGCAGGGAGCGAGCAGCGAGATGGCGACGACGTCTTCGAACATCGGCTTGTCGCGATGCCAGCCGATGCCGGCGCCGGGCGCGTATTCCGTCACCAGGGCTTGCCGCAGGTCGTCCGCGGCGACGCCGGCGAAGGCGGCCGCCTTGTCCCGCAGCGGCAGCAGGAAGCCGGGCGGCGCCGCGCTCTCGCGCAGGGCGCGTCCCGAATAGTCGTAGCGCCAGCCGAACGACACGATGCGGCGCTTGCCCAGATAGCCGTGGAACGCGAAAGGCTGGAACGGCAATGTCTCGATGTGGCGGACGAGTTCGGCCTCGTCGCCCGGCGAAAGCAGTCCGTCGCGATAGGCGAAGCCTTCCGGCGCGGCGGCGAACAGATCGGGTTGGCGCATGTCAGGGGTCCGGAAAGCGTCGGCTCACGAAGCGCGAACGCGCGAGCCCGAACCGGCGTTGCGCCAGGATGCCCTTGGTGATGCCGATGCGCGGTCCGACAGACAACTCGGCCGGGTCCGCGGCGCGATACAGCAGGAAGGGCGGGGCGTACAGCGACAGGCCGTTCTGCGCGCCGCCGATGGCCAGGGCCTGGCACAGCCGTCCCGGCCCGCTGCACAGAAGGGCCGCGACGTCGGTCCCGCGCCGCGCCTGCATCTTGGCGATACCGACCTGCGGTTCGAGGGCGCGGACCAGCAGGGCGCTGGCGTCGCTGCACACGAAGTTCAGGCACCAATGCATGCCGTAGATGCGATAGACATAGGCATGCCCCGGTGGGCCGAATATCACCGCGTTGCGCTTGGTCTGCCGCCGCAGGAAGGCGTGCGAGGCCGGATCGGCGGTGTCATAGCTCTCGGTCTCGACGATGATGCCGCCGACGCCGCCGAACGTCAGGGTCGCGCCGATCAGCGCCCGGGCGACGATGTCGGCGTCGCGGGCGAAGAAGTTCTTGGGCAGGGGTTTGCGCGAGGACATGCCAGGACCCGGTGTCGATCCGTCCTGGCCATTATCACGGGCTGCCGGGGCAGGTCACGGCAGCGGTCGCGCCGTCGCCGGCGACGCGGCTCCGCGTTTACCGGGAGGCGGATATGAGAAACCCGCGCCGGCTTTCGCCGACGCGGGCTCTCGCTTGAAAGATCGGTCCCTACAGGGAGGGGCTTGCTGCGGAACCGGCCCTCAAGTTCGCGTCATCCGGTCAGAGCCGGATGAAACCGATGAACGCGCCGGTATAGGGATTGACCTCGACGAAGCTCGCACGGCCGAACCGGTCGAAGCTGCGCACGACATAGTGGCCGCGCACGAAATAGGGCGTCCCGGTATAGCGGATGCGATGGGCGCGCAGGGTGTTGAACACGACGCGGTGATCAACCACGACGCGGCGGTCGAAGCTGGCGCGGCGGTCGACGCCGCGGTGGCCCGCATGACCCCACACATCGGCTTGCGCCGCGGGCGCGGCCGCCAGGCCCAGCGTGAGGACCGCGGCGGCGGCCGTGAGGATTTTCTTGATCTGCATCTTCGTCTCCATCTCGCCCGTCGGGGCCTTGGTTAAGAAGCCGCGGCCGCCTCGGCCTTGGCTTCGGGTCCGGCTGGACCCCGTTTCGATGTCGCGTAAGATGCTCCCCTCCGGCTGAACCAACTCTGGACGCAATGTTCATTCGCGGTTCATGTCGCGGACCTTAGAAACGGCCATGCGCTCGCGATTTTTCCTCGCATTTTTTCTGTTGCTGCTGGCCACACCGGCCTGCGCGCGCAGCACACTCGACAGCATCCTGCCGCATATCCGCGCCCAGCATCCCGGTCGGCTCTCCGACGCCGAGCCCTGGACCGATGGCGAAGGCAATCGGCATTACCGGATCAAGTGGATGACGCCCGAGGGCCGTGTCCTCTATTTCGACGCCGACGCGAATACCGGGCGCTACTCCAATTCCGGCGGCGACCAAGGCAATGGCTGGCGGCGCTCGCGCGGCGACGGCGAGGACCACGGCCGCCGCGGTCGCTGGAACACCGAACCGGGCGACAGCGACGGCGACGGCGATTCGCGCGGCGGTGGCAGGGGAAACTGGCAGGGCGGCGGCGATTGGCGCGGACGCGACAATTCCGGCGGCGGCGACTGGCACGGCCATGGCCGGGACGGCGGAAGCTGGCATCGCGGCGGCAATTGGGGCGGCGGCGACTGGCGCGGCGGCGGAAATGGGGGCGATAATGGGGGCCGGCATCACCACGGCAGACCGCAATGAGACTTCTGCTTGTTGAAGACGACAAAGACCTCCAGCGCCTCTTGAAGAAGGCGTTGGGCGATTCCGGCTATGTGGTCGACACGGCGGCCGATGGCGAGGAAGGCCACTTCCTCGGCGATACCGAACCCTATGATGCGGTGATCCTCGATCTCGGCCTGCCCAAGCTCGACGGCGTGCGCGTGCTCGAGAAATGGCGCAAGGACGGCAAGACCATGCCGGTCTTGATCCTGACCGCGCGCGACCGCTGGAGCGACAAGGTCGCGGGCTTCGATGCCGGCGCCGACGATTATCTCGCCAAACCCTTCGTGACCGAGGAATTGCTCGCCCGCGTCCGCGCGCTCCTGCGCCGCGCCGCCGGCCTCGCCACCAGCGAGATCGAGATCGGCCCGCTACGCATCGATACCCGCGCCAGCCGGGTCACGGTGAACGGCAATCCGGTCAAGTTGACGAGCCTCGAATACCGCCTCTTGTCCTATCTCGCCCATCACAAGGGCAAGGTGGTGAGCCGAACCGAACTGGTCGAGCATCTCTACGACCAGGATTTCGACCGCGATTCGAACACGATCGAGGTGTTCGTCGGCCGGCTGCGCAAGAAGCTCGACACCGACCTGATCCAGACCGTTCGCGGCCTCGGCTACTGCCTGGACGCGAAACAGTCGGATTCGCGCTAGACATTTCATCATCGCCGCCTCGTACGGTCGCCTGCAATCCCGCATGCCGTAAGTACGAGCGCGATTCTCTTCACAAGCGGAAGCGCCAATGACGAACTCCGAAGCGATATGTTCAGGGATGGCCGGCGCGGGGCCGGCCGTGATCGGTTTTGTTGTTTTCGGCGCGCCATGAACGTCGCCGCCCGCTTCCGCTTCAACTCGCTTGCCTTCCGTCTTATCGCGGCGGCGGCGGTATGGACGCTGTTCGCGCTGGTGGCGGGCGGGCTCATCCTCTCCAGCGCCTTCCGCACCTCCGTGCAGAACGATTTTGACTCCGAGCTGCGCTCCGAACTCGACTCTCTCGTTGCCGCGGCCGGCTATGACCGCAACGGCGCGATCCAGCTCGACCAGCACTATCTGAGTTCACGCTTCCAGCGCGCCTATTCCGGCGACTACTGGCAGATAGAGCCCGTCGGCAAGAAGGACGAGACGATGATCTCCCATTCGCTGCTCGATCATTCGCTCGTCTTCGCCGATTCGCAGACCACGCGCGATGGTTTCGTCTTCGGCCATGGCGAAGGACCCGACGGACAGTATCTGCGCATCCTGGCGCGCCGCATCGAATTTCCGATCGCCGCCACCGCCAAGCCTGACGACAGCCGCGCCTATATGTTCACCGTCGCAGCCGACATGAAGGAGATGAACGACCGCATCGCCACCTTCAACGGCACGCTGACCTGGTCCTTCGTGATCCTGGGCCTGGGCCTTGTCGCCGCCGTGTTTCTCCAGGTCCGCATCGGACTTCAGCCGTTGCGCCGGGTGACGCTGGCGCTGCACCGCATCCGCGACGGCAGCGCGCGGCGCCTCGACGGCCGCTTTCCCTCCGAGATCGAGCCGCTCGCATCCGAACTCAACAGCCTGATCGAGCATTCGGCCGAGGTCGTCGGCCGTGCCCGTTCCTATGTCTCCAATCTCGCCCATTTCCTGAAGACGCCGCTGACGGTCTTGACCAGCGAGGCCGAAGCGCAGCCCGGTCCCTTGGCCGATGCCGTCAACCGTCAGGTTCTGACCATGCGCCGGCAGGTCGATCACTATCTTGCCCGCGCCCGCGCCGCCGGCGCCCTCGACGTGCTGGGCAACCGCACCTCCGTCGCGCAGGTGCTCGACGATCTGGCCCGTACGCTGCGGCGCATCCATCGCGACCGCAACATCATGATCGACGTCGCCTGTCCGTCCGGGCTGGCGTTTCGCGGCGAGCGGCAGGATCTGGAGGAGATGGCCGGCAATCTGATCGACAATGCGTGCAAATGGGCATCGTCCCGGGTGCGGGTGACGGCGGCGCCCGCCGGCGCGCAGTTCGCGCTCCTGGTGGAGGATGACGGACCCGGCCTGACGCCGGAGGAGCGCGAGCAGGTCGGCGAGCGCGGCGAAAGGCTCGACGAGAGCGTGCCGGGCACCGGCCTGGGCCTTGCCATCGTGCGCGACATCGCCAAGCTCTATGGCGGTGCGATCGACCTCGGGGCCTCGGATCTGGGCGGTTTGTCGGCAAAATTGACGCTACCGGCGATTGTCTAGGCCGATTGTGACAAGTCTGTTGCCCGGCGAAACATCGCATTAACCGTCCGTCGCCTATATCTGGCGGGTATGGTCGCAATGAGACGCGATGCGCAAGCGACCCTGGGGATAGTATGCTTACGCCGGAACGCACCGGACTTCTGAAATCATTCTTGGGCGGCCTGCCCGAGCAGATCGCCGCGCGCCTCGCGCAGGCGGTGGAAGCCGACCGGCTGGTCGACGGCAAGTCGCTGCCCCATGAAATGATTCTCGAAGGCTTGCGGCCGGCCTTGCGCCGTACCGCAGGCGCCGACCGAACACCGACGCCGCTGCGCGCCTTCTGCCTGCCGTTCGAGGATCTCTTCACGCTTCTGCCGCGCAAGACCAAGCAAAAAGGCTCGATCGCGCGCGGCAGCGTCACGCCGATATGGGCGTTCATCAGTCAGACGCTGCTCGTCGAGCAGAGCAAGGACTTCATCCGCGATTTCCGGGCCCTGGTGCTGGCCGGCCGGCAGGCCGAGGCCCGCGCCCGCGCGGCTGCCTTTTGGCCCGTCGCCGCAGCCGCGCTGGGCAGCGCCGTCGCCGACGTCAGGAAGTCGCGCGTCGCGCTCGGCTCCGAACTCGTCGTCGCGGACGCGGCGGAGATGGCGCTTCTGCTCGGCGTCGGCCCCGACGTCGTCGATATCCAGAATCTTCTGCCCAGGCTCGTGCCGTCGCTGACGGACGAACTGCTGTGGTCGCTGCGCAAAATCTACGACCGGCTGGCCGCGAATACGCCCGATGCGGCGCCTTACGTCGCGGTCATCGCGATGCATCGGCTGGCGCGGCCGTGGGAGGCGCTGAAGCTGCCGCTCCTGGTCTCGCGCCAGACGCAGGATACGCTGATCAGCTCCACCGACATGGGCCTCGTCGGCGAGATCCTGTTCGGCGAGATCGAGAACCACGGCAACGCCGTGCGGGCGGTCAAGCCGCCGAATTTCGACGCGGTCCAGTTGCTCGACAGCCTGACGCGTTTCACCATGCTGTCCTCGGGCATCGTCAAGGGCATCGACATGCGCCGCGACGGCAAATGGGGCCAGCGCCTGATGAAGGACCGCGCGGCGCTCGCCGAAGTGATGGACGGCTTCATGGAGCGCGCGCCCAAGGAGATGTCCGCGGCGCTGCCCTTGCAGAAGAGCGGCAGTTTCGGCGGCGGCCCGAAATATCCGGACTTCACCAAGCCGATCGACTCCGAGAAGAGCGAGCGCGCGCTGCGCTATGCCAGGCTCGTCGCCGGCTGCAAGACGTTCGCCGCCGCGGCGTCCTTCGGCGCGACGCAGAAGAAGGCGGACGAGGAGATGTGCCAGCTCCTGCGCACCTACAACGAGGACGTGGTGAAGGAGCTGCGCACCGCCGACGGCGCACGACGCGCCGTTGTGGAAAGCCAGTTCGAGGTCGTCTCCGCCCTGACCGCGATCCTCTTCAGCGAAGAGGAAGCCGATCTCCTGCGTCGCCGCGGCAAAGCCGCGATCCAGGCTGCCGCCGCAGCGTAGACACCTGTACCAAGAATTGGTATATCCCATCTTGGGAGACAGCCATGAGCCGGAACACGTCCGTCAGCCTTGGCGATCACTTCGCCGCCTTTATCGACGAACAGGTGTCGCAGGGCCGTTACGGCTCGGCGAGCGACGTCGTGCGCGCCAGTTTGCGTCTACTGGAGGAGCGGGAAGCCAAACTGAAGGCGCTTCGCGACGCCCTGATCGCGGGCGAGAACAGCGGCCCGCCGCAGCCTTTCGATATCGAGCAGTTCCTCGCCGAACGTCATGAAGGGCGCACACGGAATAAACGCAAGACTGCCAAGCGGCGGTGATCCCGTCCTATGAGCTTTCTCCGCTGGCGCGAGCCGACCTGATCGACATCTGGTCGTATAGCAACGGGCGATGGGGTCAAAGCCAAGCAGCCCGCTATATCCGCCTGATCGACGCCGTGTTCGAAAAAGCGACGCGGCGGCCAACCTCGGGTCATGCTTGCAATGATATCCGCCCGGGATTTCGCCGTATCGCGGCCGGTTCGCATATCGTGTTCTATCGAAAAACAGATGCAGGCATTTACGTCGTCCGTGTCCTGCATCAAAGCATGGACTTCGACCGGTATCTTTGAAGCGCGGCTCATACCGCGCCTTCCTGCTTGAGCGCGGCGATCTCGATTCCGCTGAAGCCGAGTTCGCGCAGCACCTCGTCGGTGTGTTCGCCCAGCAGCGGGGGACGCGTGCGCACCGTGCCCGGCGTGCCGTGCAGCTTGACCGGCGTGGCCGCGACCTTGGCCGCGCCGATGCCGGGAAAGTCGATCTCGGCGAAGAAATCGCCGCCGGCGACATGGGGGTCGTCCAGCGTCTCGCGCGGGCGCAGCACCGGCCCGGCCGGCACCCGCGCACCCTCGAACGCGGCGATCGCTTCGGCGCTCGTGCGTTGCGCGACCCATTCGCCGACGCGCGCGGAGATGACGGCGCCGTGATCGCCGCGCGCCTTGTCGGAGGAAAAGCGCGAATCGTCGAGCCATTCGGTCGCGCCGATCAGCCTGGCGGCGCGGCGGAACAGGGGATCGCCGTTCACCGCCACGGTGATCCAGCCGTCCTTGGCCCGGTAGATGTCCGACGGACCCGCCGTCTGGCTGCGGTTCAGCGTCGGGCGGCGGTCCAGCTTCAGCGCGTCCTCCTCGATCAGCGTCGGCGCGAAGAAGGTCAGCGCGGTACGCAGCAGCGCGCCCTCGACCATCTGCCCCTTGCCGCTTGCCTCGCGCGCGCGGAGCGCCGCGGCGACGCCGAGCGCAAGCAGCGAGGCGGTGCCGAAATCGACGTAAGGCGCGCTGCACCGCACCGGCTGGTCCTCGGTGCCGGAGAACCAGGTCGCGCCCGACATCGCCTGCGCCACGCCGTCGAAGCCGACGCGTCCCGCATAGGGTCCTTCGAGCCCGAACGCCGTGCCGACGGCCAGGATGACGCGCGGATTGAGCGCGCTGACGCTTGTCCAGTCGAGCCCCATGGCCTTCAGCGTTTCCGCCGGCAGGTTCGCCACCACCACGTCGGCGCTTTTCACCAGCCGGCGCACGACCTCGCGTCCGGCCTCGTTCATCGGATCGCAGGTCAGGCTGCGCTTGTTGCGGTTCATCTGCAGGAACATCGCGCCCTCGCGCGGCGTGCCGTCGTCGTTCTGGGCGAGGGAAACCAGGGTGCGGTCCTCGCGGCCCTCGCGCTTCTCCACCCGGATTACGTCGGCGCCGAGATCGCCCAGCAGCGCGGCGCAATAAGGCCCGGCGATGTAGCGGCCGAAATCGACGACGCGAAGACCATCGAACGGTCCGGGGGAATACGCGGCCACGGTACCAACCCTTTTGAAATGCGGCGGGACTATAGCGCCGCTTGCGGAAATTGCATGGCGCCGCCTTCCATGCCAAAGGATCGGAGACGCCGCCAGGAACCGCCATGCCGCCGAAACACAATCCGCTGAAACTGAACCCGCTGCAGCTTCGCACCCTGACCCTGTTGCAGGCCATTGCCGCGATCCCCGGAGCCGCCGGTGTGCTCCCCAATGGCGAGGTCCGCATTGCGCAATTCCCCAACGCGCATGGCGATCACTTCCATCTCGGCGATGCCGTAGTGGCCGGCAAGGACGCGACCGGACTCTACAACGAGGCGGTGTGGAACGCGCTGACCCGCAAGGGCCTCGCCCGCGCCGACTATCCGCGCGAAATGGTTCTCACGGCCGAAGGCCTTGCCTACGACACCGGCATGGCGGGCGAAATCCTGCACAAGAGCGGGCATTAGAGCCGCCTTAGTCCACCTTGTGCACGGCGAAAAGCGTATTCGAGAACAGCTTGGCGGTGCCCGGTGCAGCGAAATAAGCATCGAGCGCCTTCGGGCCTGCAGTGATCGTGGCGTCGCCAAGCTCGGCCTTCTCGACGGTGCCTTTGATCTTCCCAGACGTGATCGCCGCCTTCACCGCGCCCTCGTCCAAGAGCGAAAAGGTCAGCACGCCTTTGGCATCCAGTCGATAGAGGACGGGTACCGTGCCCGCCGGCGCTTCCTCCGGCTTGCCGTTGGTCCACAGCAGCCGCGCGTTCATGTAGTGGTTGCCGGCCAGCGTCGCGGTCGTCGCGGTCACGACGTTCCAATCCTCGGCCTTCGGCCCGGACTCGACGATCACTGCCGAAAGCGTTCCGTCGCTCTGCTGGAGGAAATGGAGATAGAAGGGCTTGCCGTCCGAATTCGTGCCTTTCCAGGTGCCGGTGAGGACGGGGTCGGGCTTGAGGCCCGCGGTCGTCCCGACCGGATGGCTGGTTGTCGGGGGATAGCAGGCCGTAACCACCAGCGTCGCGGCAAGCGCAAGCGCGATTTTGATCCTGGTCATGGAACGATCCCCTGGGTCGCGCAAACCCTGCGCGGCAAATTGGGCGGAAGCACGGCAGATATTTGGTATGCCCGCGTCGGCTCAGTATAGTCCGCGCGCCGAAAAAGCGATCAGTCGAATGAATCCGAAGCAGCGCCGCCGTCTTGCCTTCGCCGCGACCCTTGTGGCCGCCGGCGCGGTCGCGGCCGTGCTCGTCGTCTTCGCGCTCAAGGACAATGTCCTCTACTTCTACAGCCCGAGCGACGTCTTCGCGAAGCACGTCCAGGCCGGCGTCAATTTCCGCATCGGCGGCCTCGTCGTGGAGCACAGCGTCAACCGCGGCCCGGGCGCCGATGTGCGCTTCGCCGTCACCGACGGCAAGGCGAATGTGCCGGTGCGCTTCCACGGCGTGCTGCCGGCTCTGTTCCGGGAAGGACAGGGCGTCGTCGCGCTCGGCGCCATCGATGGAAGCGGCACCTTCGACGCCAGCGAGGTGCTCGCCAAGCACGACGAGCGCTACATGCCGCCCGAGGTCGTTGCGGCGCTCAAGAAAGCGGGACGCTGGAAAGAAGGACAATGACCGGCGAGATCGGGCTTCTCGCGCTCTGCCTCGCGCTGGCGCTCGCTTTGGTCCAGGCGATGACCGGGCTTGCCGGTACGCGGCCGCGATCCGAACTCGCGCGCCGGGTCGCGTCGACCGCTTCGCTCGGCCTGCTGGTCTTCATCGCGCTGTCCTTCGGCACGCTGACCTATGCCTCGGTGACCGACGATTTCTCGATCCTCAACGTGGCGCAGAATTCTCACACGCTGAAACCCTTGATCTACAAGATTTCCGGCGTATGGGGAAACCACGAAGGCTCCATGATGCTGTGGGTGCTGGTGCTGGCGATCTATTCCGGTGCCGTCGCGCTCGGCCGCCGCGGCAGCGAAAGACTGATCAGCGGCGCGCTCGGTGTCCAGGGCCTGATCGCGGCCGCCTTCATCCTCTTCATCCTGTTCACGTCCAACCCATTCCTGCGTCTCGATCCCGCGCCGTTCGAGGGCGCGGGCCTCAATCCGCTGTTGCAGGACCCCGGCCTCGCGCTCCATCCGCCCATGCTCTACATCGGCTATGTCGGCCTTTCGGCGGCATTTTCCTTCGCGGCCAGCGCGTTGATCGCGCAGGAGCGGGATTGGGCGCGCGCCGCGCGGCCCTTCATGCTGGCGGCCTGGATCGCGCTGACGCTGGGCATCGCGCTGGGGAGCTGGTGGGCCTATTACGATCTCGGCTGGGGCGGATTCTGGTTCTGGGACCCGGTGGAGAACGCCTCGCTGATGCCCTGGTTGATCGCCACGGCGCTCCTCCATTCGGCGCTGGCGACGGAGCGGACCGGCGCCTTCCGTTCCTGGTCGCTGCTGCTTGCCATCGCCGGCTTTTCCTTGAGCCTGATCGGCACCTTCCTGGTGCGCTCCGGCGTGCTCTCCTCTGTGCATTCCTTCGCCAAGGACCCGACGCGCGGGCTCTATATCCTCGCGCTGATCGTCACTGCGATCGGCGGCGCGCTCGCGCTGTTCGCCTTGCGCGCGCCCAAGTTGGAGGAGGGGACGCATTTCGCGGTCGTCAGCCGCGAGACGACGCTGCTGATCAACAACGTCTTCCTGACCGCCGCGGCCGCCACCGTTTTTGTCGGCACGCTCTATCCGCTGGTGCTGGACTCGCTGACCGGCACCAAGCTCTCGGTCGGACCGCCCTATTTCGCGATCACCTTCGCGCCGATCTTCGGCCTGCTTCTTCTTCTTGTTCCCTTCGGGCCCCGGCTCGGCTGGCAGAAGGGCGATCTCGGGCAGGCTTTGCGGACGCTGTCGCCCGCCTTCGGCATCGCGGTCGTCGCCGCGATTTCGATACTCGCCTTCACGTCGCCGCATACGCTTAGCGGCGCCGCGATGTTCGGCCTCGCCGCCTGGCTGATCGCATCGAGCGCCATCGATCTTTCGAAGCTCAACTGGCGTGCGGCGCGCATCGGCGCGTTCGCATCGGCGCTCGCCCATGCCGGCCTCGCCGTGACGCTCATCGGCGTCGCCGGCACCACGCTGTGGAAGAGCGAGGGCCTCGAGGTCCTGAAGTTCGGCGAAAGCATGAATGTCGGCGGCTACACGCTCAGGCTCGACGGCGTGCGCGGCGTGCAAGGTCCGAACTACCAGGCGGCGCATGCCGATGTGACGGTGCTGTCGGACGATCGAATCGTCGCGGTCATGCATCCGGAGCGCCGCATCTTTCCCGCCGAGCGGCAGGAGACCGTGCAGACCGCGATCCGCACCACGATCCTGGCCGATCTCTACCTCGCGCTCGGCGACCGGCGCGACGATACGCACTGGACCCTGCGCGCCTACGTCAATCCGCTGGCGCCCTTCATCTGGCTCGGCGCGGTGGTGATGGCGCTCGGCGGCTTTGCCTCGCTCGCGGGCCGGCTGCGCGGCAGGCGCGGCGTTCCCGATGCTGCCGCGGTCGCCGCGGAATGAGGACGTGGCTCGCCGCGCTGCTGTTTCTGGTTTCGGCCGCGGCGTACGCCGCGCCGGCGCCGGGAACACTGGACGATCCGTCACAGGAAGCGCGCGCCCGCGCCCTGCAGAAGGAACTGCGCTGCATGGTCTGCCAGGGCGAGTCGATCGACGAATCCAACGCGCCGCTCGCCGCCGACCTGCGCGCCCTGATCCGCGCCCACATCAAGGCGGGCGAGAGCGACGACGACATCAAGCAGTTCCTCGTCGCGCGCTACGGCGATGTCATTCTCATGCGGCCGCCGTTCGACGCTAATACCTACGCCTTATGGCTGACACCTTTTCTGGTCTTGATAGTGGCCGCGGGCGTCGCCATTTGGGTTGTTGTCCTGGCCGGCCGAAAAGGCGTGGCCTGAACCAGCCTCCAGTCACGAAAGCGCGAGAGTCCGGGGCCGTTGCGGTTCATTACAGATAGTTAATGACCGGGAATGGATTTAGCAATGTTGTTGATATACTTGGCAGAGCGGAGCCGCCATTGCCGGCTCAGGAGACATAGATGAACGACCCCAAGCCCCATCCCATCAAACGCCACCGCCATGCCATCGCCATGGGCTCGGCTGCCGCGATCGTCCTGGTCGGTCTGAGCGCCTTCGCGCTGGTTCCCGGCGTCCGCCCGGTCAACGACAATGCCCCGCGCCAGCTCGCCGCGGCCGTACCGGTCCATAGCGGCCCGCCGCGCATGTTGGAAAACGGCGCGCCGTTCAGCTTCGCCGACCTCGTCGAGCGCGTCAGCCCGGCCGTCGTCACCATCACCGCCGAGACCGTCGAGACCGGCCCCGTCGCCACCGACGATCTGCCGGCGCCGTTCCGCGACTTCTTCAACCAGTACGGCCAGGGTCAGGGCCGCTCGGCCACGCCGCGCAAGGCGCTCTCGGCCGGCTCGGGCTTCATCATCGACAGGAACGGCCTCGTCGTCACCAACAACCACGTCATCGACAATGCCCGCAAGATCACCGTCAAGCTGCCGGACGGGCGCAGCTTCGAGGCCAAGCTGATCGGCACCGATGCGCTGACCGATGTCGCCCTGCTCAAGATCAAGAGCGACAAGCCGCTGCCCACCGTCGAGTTCGGCGATGACCGCCAGGTCCGCGTCGGAGACTGGGTGGTCGCGGTCGGCAATCCCTTCGGCCTCTCCAACTCCGTCACCGCCGGCATCGTCTCTTCGCTCGGCCGCGACATCGGAAACGGTCCGTATACGGACTTCATCCAGATCGACGCGCCGATCAACCGCGGCAATTCCGGAGGGCCGACCTTCGACCTGCGCGGCCAGGTCATCGGCATGAACTCGATGATCTTCTCGCCCTCGGGGGGCAGCGTCGGCATCGGCTTCGCCATTCCCGCGTCCACCATCCACGACGTGATCGCGCAGCTTCAGGCGCACGGTCATGTCGACCGCGGCTATCTGGGCGTGAACATCCAGAGCCTGACGCCCGACATCGCCGCCTCGCTCGGCATCGGAAACCCGAAGGGCGCCATCGTCGCCCAGGTCGTTCCGGGTGGTCCGGCCGCCCAGGCCGGCTTCCTGCAGGGCGACGTCGTCGTCGCGCTCAACGGCCGCAATGTCGAGGATTCGCGCGACCTGACGCGTCACATCGCCTCGCTGCCGGCCGGCGCCTCGGCGATCTTCACCGTGCTGCGCGGCGGCGAGCAGAAGAAAATCACTGCCAAGATCGGCGCGCGCCCCGACCAGCGCATCGCCGCCAATGACGACGGCGACAATCATGACGGCGCCCAGACGATGGGCGGCAACCAGGCGCAGGCGATGGGCCTGGGTCTCGCCTCCGTGACGCCGGAGGCGCGCCGCAACTTCAATATCGACGCGGCCATCGACGGCGTGCTCGTTACCCGCGTCGATCCCAACAGCGACGCCGGCGACAAGGGAATCCAGCCGGGTGACGTCGTGCTCTCGGTCGCCAACAAGCCGGTGCGCAATCCGCGCGACGTGCTGGCCGAGATCGCGGCCGCGCGTTCGGCCGGCCACAAATCGGTCCTGCTCCTGGTCGCGACCCAGGGCGGTACCCGCTTCGTCGCCGTCGATATCGGTCAGGCCTAAGAGGGCGAGACGAACCAATTATCCGAGGCTTGGCTTCGGATTTCACGTGTACCGGGCCTGTGGCGCAAGCCGTGGGCCCGGCCCCCGCGCCGGTGGTGGTGGCCCCATCCCCCCCGTTGCTGCCGCCGGCGCGGACCCGAATTGAGAGTGGAGGGACCCGCTTGCGCATTCTCGTGGTGGAAGACGACCTGGAAGCCCAGCGCTACCTCGTCAACGGGCTGAAGGAGGCGGGCCATGTCGTCGACGACGCCGCCGATGGCGAAACGGGCCTCACGCTGGCGCTGTCGCGGCCCTACGACGTCGCGATCATCGATCGCATGCTGCCCAAGCTCGACGGCCTGAAGGTCGTCGCCGACATGCGCGAGCATTCGAACACGACGCCGGTCCTGTTCCTGAGCGCGCTCTCGGAAGTCGACGACCGCGTGAAGGGGCTGAAGGCCGGCGGCGACGACTATCTCACCAAGCCTTATGCCTTCGTTGAATTGCTGGCGCGGATCGACGCCTTGATGCGCCGCCGCTCGCCCCAGGCGGTCAAGACCAAGCTTCAGGTCGGCGATCTGGAGCTCGACCTGCTCACCCGCACGGCGCAGCGTGCCGGCGCCGCGATCGACCTTCAGCCGCGCGAATTCCGCCTCCTCGAATATCTCATGCGCCATGCCAGCCAGGTGGTGACCCGCACCATGCTGCTCGAAAGCGTATGGGAATATCATTTCGATCCGCAGACCAACGTGATCGACGTGCACATCTCACGGCTGCGCGCGAAGATCGACAAGGGCTTCGACACCGCGCTGCTGCACACGGTGCGCGGCGCCGGCTACATGATACGCGCGGCGCGCCCGGCTGCCTGATCGGTGCGCGCGCCCGGCATCCTTCGGACGCAGGCGTACCGGATCGTCCTCGTCTATGTCGCGGTCTTCGCCGTCTCGGTGACGGCGCTGATCGCCTTCACCTATTGGAACACCAAGCGCGCGCTCGACGCGCAGACCGATCAGATCATCGCGGCAGAGATCGCGGGCCTGTCCGAGCAATACCAGCAGCTCGGCCTGCGCGGCCTTGCCGATGTGGTGATCAGCCGCTCCGCGCATGGCGGCCCAGGCCTCTATCTGCTCGCCAACCGCTACAAGCAGCCCATCGTCGGCAACCTCGACGCCTGGCCCGGCAACGGCCAGAAGCCCAACAGCTTCGTCGATTTCGACTACCAGCGCCGCGTCGAGAACCAGTTCGAGACGCGCGAGGCGCGGGGCCGCGTCTTCGCGCTGGCCGGCGGCTTCAACCTGCTGGTGGCGCAGGACGTCCATGAGCGCTACCTGACCGAGCGGCTCTTCACCACCACGTTGCCGTGGACCGTCGGCCTTGTGCTGCTGCTGGGCCTCATCGGCGGGGCGCTGATGAGCCGCAACATGCTGGCACGGCTCGACCAGATCAACCGCACCAGCGCCGAGATCATCGAAGGCGACCTGTCCCGCCGCGTGCCCATGAGCGATGCGCATGATGAGTTCGACGCGCTGGCCGAGAACCTGAACGCCATGCTCGACCGGATCGAGCGGCTGATGAAGGGCGTACGCGAAGTGACCGATTCCGTCGCCCACGACCTGCGCACGCCGCTCAACCGCCTGCGCAACCGGCTGGAAGCTGTGCTGCGCCACATCGACCCCGCCAGCAACCAGGCGCCCGAGATCGAGGCCGCGGTCGCCGAGACCGACCAGCTCATCGCCACCTTCAACGCGCTGCTCCTGATCGCCGAGGCCGATGCCGGCGTGGGGCGGGGCAAGATGGCACCGATCGACCTGGCGCCCATCGCCGAAGACATGGCCGAACTCTACGCGCCGCTGGCCGAGGAGAAGGGCGTCGTCCTCAAGATCGATCCGGCCGGCGCCACCATGATCGAAGGCAACCGGAGTCTCATCAGCCAGGCCCTCGCAAACCTGGTCGACAACGCGATCAAATACACCCCGGCCGGCGGCCACGTCTCCGTCACCGCGCTGGACACGCCGCTTGGCGTGGAGCTCCGAGTCGCCGACAGCGGCCCCGGCATCCCGCCGGAGGAACGCCCGCGCGTCGTCGAACGCTTCGTCCGCCTGGAAGCCAGCCGCAACTCCCCAGGCACCGGCCTTGGCCTCAGCCTGGTCGCTGCCGTGGCCAGGCTGCACGACGCGCGTCTGATCCTCGAAGACAACGCCCCCGGCCTGCGCGCCGTCATCCGCTTCCCGCGGCCCGCGCCAAGGGCGCGATAGACGTGCGAGATCGCTCGGGTGCCATGGCCCGCGATTGCGGGCCATGGCATTCTTTGGAAATGAGCTTCGACGCCGTTCCGCTCGATTTGCCGCGGCCCTTCGATCCCGCGCGCGGAGCGCGCACCTTCGATGCGCTGGCGGAACACGGCGTCGTGCCCGACGAGGCGGACCGCTCCGTCCTTGCCGCCGTATTCGGCAACAGCCCCTTCCTCGCCCGCCTTGCGTTACGGGAGCATGCGAGGCTGCCGTCGCTGCTCGCCGACGGCTCCGATCCCGCGATCGCCGATGCCATCCTGCTCGCGCTCTCGGCCGCGGACGCCGCGACCGAGGCGGAAGCCATGGCGCGCCTGCGCGTCGCCAAGCGCCGCGCCGCGCTCGCCATCGCGCTCGCCGACATCGCCGGCCATTGGCCGCTCGAACGCGTCACGCGCGCCCTCACCGAGTTCGCCGATGCCTGCGTCAAGGGCGCGCTGCGCTTCATGCTGTGTGCCGCCGCCGAACGTGCCGAGATGGCCGAACGCGACGGTGCCATCCTGGAGGAGACGACCGGCCTAACCATCCTCGCCATGGGCAAGTACGGCGCCTATGAGCTCAACTACTCGTCGGATATCGATCTCGTCGTGTTCTACGATCCTGCCCGCTTTCCCTTCCGCAAGCGCGACGACGCGCGCGGCGCCGCCGTCGATCTGGTGCGCGGCATCGTGAAGCTGCTGACCGAGATCACCGCGGACGGCTATGTCTTCCGCGTCGACCTGCGCCTGCGTCCCGATGCCGGCGCCACTCAGGTCGCGATCTCCACCGATGCGGCGGAATCCTACTACGAAGGCATGGGGCAGAACTGGGAGCGGGCCGCCTTCATCAAGGCCCGTGCCTGCGCGGGCGATCCTAAGACCGGCGAACAATTCCTCAAATCGCTCGAACCCTTCATCTGGCGCCGGCATCTCGACTTCGCGGCGATCGAGGACATCCACTCCATCAAGCGCCAGATCCACGCCCATGGCGGCCACGGCGCCATCGCGGTCGCCGGTCACAACATCAAGCTCGGCCGCGGCGGCATCCGCGAGATCGAGTTCTTCGCCCAGACGCAGCAGCTCATTCTGGGCGGCCGCATGCCGGCGCTGCGCCAGAGCCGCACCGTGGATGCGCTCGACGCGCTGTGCGGTCGCGGCCTCGTCGCGCCGTCGACGACCGAAGACCTCAAGACCGCTTATCGTTTCCTGCGCACGCTGGAACACCGCCTTCAGATGATCGAGGACGAGCAGACCCATTCGATCCCGAAGTCGCCGGAAGGTATTGCACACATCGCCTGCTTCATGGGCTATCCCGACGCGGACTCATTCGGCGAGGCGCTGATCGGACAGCTCGAGACGGTGCAGGGCCACTATGCGCGGCTGTTCGAGCGAGAGCAGGATCTGACTGCCTCGGAAGGCAACCTCGTCTTCACCGGCGTGGAGGAAGACCCCGAGACCATCAAAACGTTGCAGAAGCTCGGCTTCCGCGACGCGGCGCATGTTTCCGCCGCGATCCGCGGCTGGCATCACGGCCGTATCCGCGCCACGCGCAGCGCGCGCGCCCGCGAGCTTTTGACCAAGCTCGTGCCGGTGCTGCTGCCGGCGCTCGCCGCGACCGCCGATCCCGATGCCGCTTTCACGCAATTCGACCGTTTCCTCACCAACCTGCCGGCCGGCGTGCAACTCTTCTCGCAATTCCTCGCCCGTCCCGATTTCCTGCGCCTGATCGCCACCATCGTCGGCTCGGCGCCGCGCCTCGCCGAGCATCTAAGCCGCGCGCCGGCCACGCTCGACGCACTGATCGATGCCGACTTCCTGCACACCCTGCCGTCGCGCGGGGCGCTCGATGCGGCGCTGGCCGACCAGCTCGCGCGCGCGGCGGACTACGAAGCGGCGCTCGACGCCGCGCGCCGCTTCGCCAAGGAACAGATGTTCCGCGTCGGCGTGCAGATCATCGAAAGCACCGCCAAGCCGGACCAGGCGGGTCCCGCGCTTGCGAACATCGCCGAAGCGGTCATCGCCGGGCTGTTGCCGGCGGTCGAAGACGAACTCGCCGAGACCGCCGGTCGCATGCCGGGCGGCCGTTTTGCCGTCGTCGCCATGGGAAAACTCGGCGGTCGCGAGATGACCGCGGGCTCCGACCTCGACCTCATCTTCGTCTACGACGTGCCGCCGGACGTCGAGGCGAGCGACGGCCCCAAGCCGCTGCCGGCGATCGTCTATTACGCGCGCCTGGCGCAGCGTTTCATCTCGGCGCTGACGGCGCTCACGGCCGCCGGCGGGCTCTATGAGGTCGACATGCGCCTGCGCCCGACCGGCAACAAGGGCCCGGTTGCAGTCAGTCTCGCGTCGTTCCGGCGCTACCACGCCGAGGAATCCTGGACCTGGGAGCGCTTGGCGCTGACCCGTGCCCGCGTCGTTCATGCGGCGCCCGATTTCGCCGCGCAGGTCGAAGCCGCGATCCGAACGACGCTGACTGCCGGTGCCGATCCCGGCAAGATCAAAGCCGACGCCCGCGACATGCGTGACAAGCTCGCCGCACAATTTCCCGGCAAGAACCGCTGGGATCTGAAATTCGCGCCCGGAGGCCTCGTCGACATCGAATTTATCGCGCAGACCTTGCAGCTCTGCGCCGCGCCCATGCGACCCGAAGTTCTCGACGCCAACACGATCGAAGCCCTGAAGAAGCTCGAAACCGTCGGCGCGCTGCGGTCCGAGAAAGCACAGACGCTCATTGCAGCAGCCGAGCTGGAACATGCCCTGACCCAGGTCCTGCGCATCGCGCTCGACGGCACGCTGGAACCCGAACACGCCACGCCGGGTCTGAGGGCGCTGCTTGTGCGCGCGACGGGGTATGAGAGTTTTGAGGAACTGGAAGCGCGATTGATCCGAGCGCAGGCGGAGGTGCGCGATATCCTGAACGCCGTTCTTCGTTAGTCTGTCGTGCCCGCGCAGGCGGCCATCCAGCGGCTTGGCGGAAAGCGGGGATGGATTCCCACTTTCGCGGGAATGACAATCTGGAATAGGGAAATACTCTACGACCCAGCCGCTACTCCAGCGGCAGCACGACCACGGCTTCCGGCGCCCAGCTCAGATGCACGGCGTCCCCCGGGGCGAGGCCCCGCGCCGCCGCCTTCGCCACGTTCTGCGCCGCGACCGCGATCGGATCGGCGCGCCCCTCCACCGTCACGGCGTAGTGACTGCGCTCGCCCAGATAGGCGGCCGCCGCGATCCTGCCCGCCACGCCTTCGGCCGCCAGCGCGATCTTCTCCGGCCGGAGCGCGACCAGAACCTTCGTGCCGGCAGCCTGGGCCGCTTTCGCCGCTATCCGGCCGAGTGGTTGCGCATCGATCAGCGCCATCTCGCCATCGCGCCCCGTCACGACGCCGTCGAAGAAATTGATCTCGCCGATAAAATCGGCAACCTCGCGGCAATTGGGCGCCTCATAGAGTTCGCGCGGGGAGGCGATTTGCAACACCTTGCCGCCGGACATCACAGCGATCCGGTCGGACATCGACAGCGCTTCTTCCTGGTCGTGGGTCACGAATACGAAGGTGATGCCGACACTCTTCTGCAATTGCCGCAGCTCGATCTGCATCGCCTCGCGCAACCTCTTGTCGAGCGCCCCAAGCGGCTCGTCGAGCAGCAGCACCTTCGGCCGGCGGATCAGCGCGCGTGCCAGCGCTACACGCTGCCGCTGCCCGCCCGACAATTCGTCGGCCCGCCGCGCGCCGAAGCCTTCGAGCTTGATCATTGCGAGCGCTTCCTTGACGCGCCGGTTCAGTTCGCCGCGCCTCAGCCGGTCCTTCCTCAGCCCATAGGCGATGTTGTCGGAGACGTTCAGATGCGGAAAGATCGCATAGGACTGGAACACCATGTTCGACGGGCGCAGATTGGGCGGCGTATCGGTGATGCGCTGGCCTTCGACGAAGATGTCACCGCTGTCCGGATATTCGAAACCGGCGATCATCCGCAGCAGCGTCGTCTTCCCGCAGCCCGAAGGCCCGAGCAGCGAGAAGAACTCGCCGCGCCGGACCGTCACGTCCACCGCGTCGACCGCCGTCATGCCGCCGAAGCGCTTGGTGACGCCCGCGATGTGCAGAAACGTTTCTTCGCTCGCGTTGCGCCCGCGCTCTTCGGCCATGCTCATGCGCCCACCATCTTGTGACGGTCCTTCAGGCCATAGCTTCTTACGACCTCGGCGATGACGACCAATATGGTCGATGCCACGAGAATCATCGCGCCCAGCGCCAGGACGGAGGGCAGTTTGTAGGGAAAGCGGAGCTGTCCCCAGATGTAGATCGGCAGGGTCGCGTCGTTGCCCACGAGAAAATAGGCGATCAGGAAATCGTCGAACGACACCATGAAGCTGAGGAGCAGGCTCGATATCACACCGGGCAGGATCAAGGGGAAGGTCACGCGCCAGAACGTCATCCAGCCGCTCTCGCCGAGGTCGAGCGAGGCTTCTTCGAGACTCTCGTCGAACCCCTCCATCCGCGACATCAAGACCGTGATCGCGAAGGGTACGCAGATGACGACATGGCCGAGCGTGACCGTCCACAGCGACAGGGGAATGCCCAGGACGCTCAGCAATATGAGAAGCGAGATGCCGAGCACGATCTCCGGGATGAACAGCGAAAGATTGGCGAGACCGAGCACGGCGCTCCCGCCCGGCACGCGGTAGCGCGTAAGCGCCTTGGCGGCGGGCAGGGCCAGCGTCGTGGCCGCGACTGCCGCGATGGCGCCCACCCGCAGGCTGTTGAACAGTGCCTGCTGCACCGCCTCGTCGGCGAACATCTGCTGATACCACTGCGTGGTGAATCCGCTCAGCGGAAAGGCGATGAAGGTCGAATTGTTGAACGAGAACAGCGGCAGGAACAGCACCGGCACATAGAGGAATGCCAGGTAGAACACCGCATAGAGGAAAAGACCCAATCCGCCGCTTTTTTTCGCCATCAGCGGATCCTCGCCGCCGCGGCGCGCAGGGCCGCCACGAACAGGAGCGTCGCCACGGCGACGGCGGCCATGCTCGCCATGGCCAGCGCCGCGCCCAGCGGCCAGTTGCCGACCTTGTCGAACTGCTCCTCGATCACATTGGCGATCATTACGCCGCCCGATCCACCGACCAGCGTCGGCGTGACATAGTCGCCCGTCGTCGGCACGAAAATCAGCACCGCCGCGCCGATCACGCCGGGCAGCGACAGCGGCAGCGTCACGCGCAGGAAGCGCCGCACCGCCCCGTCGCCCAGATCGGCCGCCGCGTCCAGCAGCGACCGGTCGATCTTCTCCAGGCTCACATAGATCGGCAGGATTGCGAAAGGCGCCCAGGCATGCGCCAGCGTCACCACGACCGCGGTCGGATTGTAGAGCAGGAATTCGAGCGGCTGGTGGATCAGCCCCAGGCTCATCAGCCCCGAATTGATGACGCCGTTGTAGCCGAGGATCAGCTTCCAGGCGAAGACGCGCAGCAGGTAGCTCGTCCAGAACGGGATGGTCAGAAGGATCAGCCAGACGAATTTGGTCTTATCCACGCGGAAGGCGACGAAATAGGCCATGGGATAGGCGAGCAACACGGTGATCAATGTCACCGCGGCGGAAATCTCGATCGAGCGGTAGAACAGCGCGCGATAGGTCGGCCGGCCCAGGCTGGTCGCGTATTGCGCCAGTGTCGGCTGGGTGTTCACCGCATAGCCGTCCTGGGTCCAGAAACTGTAGAGCGCCAGCAGGATCATGGGCGCCGCCAGCGCCGCCAGCATGATCGCCATGGTCGGCGAAAGCAGCAAAAGCCCACGCGCGGCTTCCGAGCGGCGGTAGAAGCGGGCAAGCCGTCCCACCGATCCGACTTCCACGCCAGTCATCGCCGCCTCCGATCCCGACCGGTTTTCTAGCAAGCCGGCGGCGGCGGCAACAGCCTTGCGTGAACCCTCGCGCGGTTTGCGGTATAGGATTTTGGGCGCGCCGGACGGAGCGAGGATGCCGCTTTTGCCGAACGGATCGGATGTGCCGGTCCTGGATGCCCGAAAAATCGTCGAAACCGTCGCGCGCCTGCGCGCGCGGATCGAGGAACGCTTCCCCGGCTCCGGTCTTGCGTCCGTCGCCGCCGGTCTCGCCCAAACCGCGCAGGCCACGGCATCGCGCGTGGACGAGTTGGGCCGGCCGAATCTCGCCTTGCGATCCCTCGCGGTCCTGGCCGTGATCGCCGGCCTCGCGGCGCAGGTCTATGTCGCCCGGCTGATCGATTGGGCGGCCGTCATCCGCCGCTCCGACGCGGTCGGAATCACGCAAGGCCTGGATTCGGTGGTCAATCTGCTGCTTTTGGCGTTCGGCGCGATCTGGTTCGTGCTGACCCTGGAGCGCCGGCTGAAACGCCGCGCCGTGCTGCGCCGGCTGTTCGAGCTCCGGTCCTTCGCCCATGTCGTCGACATGCACCAGTTGACCAAGGACCCGACCGTGATCCTCTCCGCCGGGCCGCCGACCGCGTCATCGCCGCAGCGCCGGATGAGCGAGTTCGAACTGTCCCGTTATCTCGACTACTGCGCCGAGGCGCTGGCGCTGATCGCCAAGCTCGCGGCGCTCTATTCCGGTTCGGTGCAGGACGCGGCGGTGATCGCCGCGGTGAACGAGGTCGAGGAGCTGACGTCCGATCTGGGACGCAAGATCTGGCAGAAGATCATGATCATCAGCCGGCTCGACGAACGCCAGGTCGGGCGTCCGGCCTGACCGAAGGGATCAGGGACTTTGCGTCGCGCTCGCATCGCAGCCGCGCCGGCGTTCCTCCAGGCAGCGCTCCATCTTGAGGCTGCCTGAAATCCAGGTCATCACAAGGACACCCAGGATCACCAGGATTGCCACAGCCCCGAGCACTGCCATGTTCGCGCCATGGCGATTGTCATCGTCATCTTCCGGCATGTGCCTTGCTCCCAGCGAACGGACGTACCATGCGGCCGCCGCGCGACACCGGCGGCAACTTGCTATAAGATTCTGATGAGCAACAAGATAACCCGGCCGCCCGCGGCGTGCGTCGAGATGGCCCGGCCATGACGGATACAGCGTTGCTTGGCGTCGACTGGGGCTCATCGAGCCTGCGGGCTTTTCGTATCGCCGCCGATGGTTCGATCCTCGACGTCCGCCGCTCCGCCGACGGCGTCTTCACCGGTAAGGGATCGTTCGACGCCCGCCTTCGCGCTGTGCTGGGCGACTGGCTCGGGGACGGCGTTCCGATCCTCCTCTGCGGCATGGTCGGCAGCGACCGCGGATGGCTGCACGCGCCGTACGTTCCGGCGCCGGCGGGCGCCGCCGATCTCGCGCGGGCGATGGTCCGCACGCCGTTCGAACGGCCCGCCTGGATCGTGCCCGGCGTATCCTTCGCCGATGGCGACGGCCGGGAAGTCATGCGCGGCGAGGAGGCGCTCATCGTTGGGCTTCAGCCCCAGCGCGCCACGGTCTGCCTGCCCGGCACCCATAGCAAATGGGCCGACATCGCGGATGGCCGCATCGTCGGCTTCCGCACCTATGTGACGGGCGAATTGCGGTCTGCGCTGCTTGAACACGGCGCGCTCGCCACCGGCGTCGCACAGCAGCCCTCGGCCGATGCCTTCGCGCAAGGCGTGCGCGCCGCCGTGCTCGGTGTCACCCGCGCCCTGTTCCAGGCCCGTGCCCGGCGGCTTCTGGGAACGCTTGCGCCCGAACACGCCGCCGCCTTCGTCGATGGCGTCCTGATCGGAGAGGAAGTCGCGCGCGAGACGGCGTCCGAGGTTGTCCTCGCCGCGCGCGGCGCGATCGCGGAATCCTATGCCGCGGCGCTTGCACTGGGTGGCCGAGCGTTCTCGACGGTCGATCCCGAACCGCTCGCCGCGCGGGGCCTTTTCGAACTTGCCCGGCAAGCTGGTATCGTCGCGGCGGTTTGAGCGGCGCGGAATCGACAGTGAGAGAGCGGCACGGCGTCTACGGCGCCATCCCGGCGGGGCTGGCAGATGTGCCGCCCGGTGCCGAACAGTTCTCGCCGCTGGTCCCCGGCTCGCTATCCTTGGAGACGGTCGTCGAAGAAAGCTTGGCGTCGATTACCGTGCTCGCGCCGCCCGGAACGCTGGAGCGCCGCTATGTCCTGGCCCTGTCGCTCCGTTCGCTCCAGATCGGCGGCAGGCTCGTCGCGCTCGCGCCGCGCAACCGGGGCGGCACGCGCCTGCGCGGCGAGTTGACGGAATTCGGCATCGCGGCGGCGGAGACCGCCCGCGCGCATTTTCGTCTTTGTGAAGGCATGCGGCCCAAGCAGCCGGCGGGCATCGCCGGGGCGATTGCCTCCGGTGCTCTTCAATATGTCGCGGCGACCGGTTTGTGGTCGCAGCCCGGCATCTTCGGCTGGGATCGGATCGATGCCGGAAGCCGGCTGCTCGCCGGGCATCTGCCCTCCTTCCGCGGACACGGCGCCGATCTCGGCTGCGGCGCCGGCTATCTCGCACGCCGCATCCTGGAATCGAAAGACGTCGAGTCGATCCTCCTCGCCGATATCGACCGCCGTGCCATCGAAGCCGCTCGGCGCAACGTCGTCGATCCCCGCGCCGGCTTTCAATGGACGGATGCCACCGTCGCGATCGCAACCGGCCTCGATTTCGTCGTGACCAACCCGCCCTTTCACGAGGGTGGCGCGGAGAACCGTGCGCTTGGCCTGGCCGTGGCGCGGGCCGCGTCCGGCGCGTTGCGCAAGGGCGGCGAGCTCTGGCTGGTCGCGAACCGCCATCTCAGCTATGCGCCGGCGCTACGCGACGCCATCGCCGCGGTGACGACGGTCGCACAGGACACGGAATTCGCCGTCTATCGCGGGGTCAAATAGGGCCTCATCACACGCGTTCGAGCAGCGCCACCGTACCCTGGCCGCCATCGGCGCAGACCGAGACGATGCCGCGCGTGCCGACGGGCATCGCCGCCAATTCCTTCGCCGCCTGACTCAGGACGCGCGCGCCGGTCGCCGCGAAAGGATGGCCGAGCGCCAGAGAACCGCCATGCGGATTGACGCGCTCCCAGGGAAAATCGCCCAGGTCCGCATCGACGCCGGCCTTCGCCTTGCGGTATTGCGGATCGGAGGCGGCGCGGATATTGGCGATCACCTGCGCCGCGAACGCCTCGTGGATGTTCCACGAGCCGATATCCCTGAAGGTCAGGCGGTGCCGCGCCAGCAGCCGCGGAATGGCGCGCGCCGGCGACATGAGAATGCCTTCGGGCTCCTTGCGGAAGTCCATTGCCGCCAATTCCCAATCGACCAGCTTCACGCTGGCCGCGCTGCCAAGCCGTTCGACGCCTTCGCGGTCGCCGACCCACAGCGACGCAGCGCCGTCCGTCAGCGGCGAGGAATTGCCCGCCGTCAGCGTGCCGTCCGCGGCAAAGGCCGGCCTGAGCTTTGCGAGAGCCTCCACGGAGGTGTCGCGCCGAGGAATCGTATCGGCCGAGACGCCGCCGAACGGCACGATCAGATCGTCGAAGAAGCCGCTATCCATCCCGGCGATCGCGCCTTGATGGCTTTTTAACGCACGATCGTCCTGATCCGCGCGCGCGATGTTGAAATACCTTGCCGTATCCTCGGTGTGCTCGCCCTGGCTGCGGCCGCTCTGCTTGTTGGCCCAGCCATGGATCGGCAGGTCGAAATCGCCGGGCGTGAGTTGGGACAGCATGGCGGCCGCGGCCGCAGGGTCCGTGCGGAACGTCGCCAGGACGGCATCCGCCTTGGCCATGGTGAGCGCGATGGGCACATGGCTCATCGTCTCCACCCCGCCGATCAGCGCCAGATGCGTGCCGCCGCGGCCGATCAGGCCGGCGGCTTCGATGGCCGCCATGAAACTGGTCGAGCAGGCCAGGATGGTGGAAAATGCCGGTATGCTCGGGTCGAGCCCGGCTTCGAATACGAGCTCGCGCGCGATGTTCGACACGGTGGGATCGGGAATGACCTGACCCCAGGTGAGGAAATCCGGCCGCGCCTTCGCCGCCATGGCAGAGGCCACGGCCGACGACAGCGCGAGCGCGGAGTGCTTGGCATAGAGGCCGCCGGCCTTTGTGAAAGGTGTGCGAAGCCCAGGTGCCAAATAAATGTCTGTCATGACCGATCCTCAAGACGATGTCGCCAGGGCCCGCCTTAGCCGCGCAAGGCACATGTCCGACGTTGGGCCTATATAGTTACGTTCCAGCGGCGTTTTGCATGTGACGATCCATTTTTTGCGTCCACAGAGGCTGCCGCACAATTCGCGATACTTTTGTCCAATAGCATCGGTTCCGATCTGGTAGAGTAATGGGCATCGTCCCGGATTCCGAGAATATCGGCTTCTCTGCGGGCGCCGGACTTTTGTCTTTCTTTGAGGAATGCGGTCGTTTGCGGCCGGCGCGGGAGCATCCAGTATGACACGTTTGCGCATCAACGGTCAGTTTCGCGAGGTCGACGCCCCGGCCGAGATGCCGCTGCTGTGGGTCTTGCGCGACATTCTGGGGATGACCGGCACGAAATTCGGCTGCGGCATTGCGCAGTGCGGTGCCTGCACCGTCCATGTCGGCGGCAAGGCGGTCCGCTCCTGCATGCTCCCGGTCGGCTCGATCGGCAACAAGGCGATCACCACCATCGAGGCGGTCGGTGAAACGCCCGCCGGCGCCAAGGTCCAGAAGGCCTGGCTCGACCTGGAAGTCGTGCAGTGCGGCTATTGCCAGTCCGGGCAGATCATGTCCGCCGCCGCGCTGCTCGCGACCACGCCGCGCCCGGACGACTCCGACATCGATGCCGCCATGGCGGGCAACATCTGCCGCTGCGGGACCTATGTGCGCATCCGGGCCGCGATCAAGAAAGCGGCCGGCGCGGAACAGGTTTGAGCGGAAAGGGCATCTGGCCATGACGATCCATACGATCCCCCGTCCGAAAGACGTCCTGTCCCGCCGGACCGTCCTGCGCGTCGGCGCGGCCGCCGGCGGCGGCTTGCTGCTCGGCCTCTACACCGGCTTCGCGGCCGCCGCACCGGTCAATACCGGCGGCGCGGCGTCGAACGACGGCCCCTTCGCGCCCGACGCCTTCATCCGCATCGATCGCGCCGGCAAGGTCACGCTGGTCATGCCGCAGGTCGAGATGGGGCAGGGCGTCTACACCTCGCTGTCCATGATCCTCGCCGAAGAACTCGATGCCGCGTTCGACCGCGTCGTGCTCGAAGCGGCGCCGCCGAGCGACGCGCTTTATGCCAATCCCGTCTTCGGCATCCAGGCGACGGGCAATTCCAATTCCATCCGCGCCTTCTGGACGAAGCTGCGGACCGCCGGCGCCGCGGCGCGCGCCATGCTGGTACAGGCAGCGGCTGCGCAGTGGAAGGTCGATCCCGCAAGCTGCACGGCGGCGAACAGCGAAGTGATCCACACGGCGACCGGGCGAAAGCTCGCCTATGGCGCGCTGGCCGATGCCGCGGCGAAGCTCAAGCCGCCGGCCAGCCCGCCGCTCAAAGACCCCAAGCAATTCAAGCTGATCGGAAGGCCCCTCCGGCGGCTCGACACGCCCGACAAGGTCAACGGCAAAGCGCTCTACGGCATCGACATGCTGCCGCCGGGCGTGAAGTTCGCGACGCTCGCGGCCTGCCCGGTATTCGGCGGCAAGGTCGCGCATATCGACGACCGCGCCGCCAAAGCGGTTCCCGGCGTGCGCCAGATCGTCGTGCTGGACGATCTCGTCGCGGTCGTGGGCGATCATATGTGGGCGGCCCAGAAGGGCCTGCAGGCGCTCGTCATCCGCTGGAACGAGGGCGCCAACGCCCATGTCGACTCGGCGCTGATCCGCAAGGACATCCAGGCTGCCAGCGCGCATGACGGCGCCGTCGCAAAATCGCTCGGCGATGCGGCGAAAGCTTTGAAAGAGGGCGATCCGCTCGAAGCGCATTACGAAGTCCCCTTCCTCGCCCATGCGCCCATGGAGCCGATCAACTGCACCGCGCATGTCCGCCCCGATAGTTGTGAAGTGTGGGTCGGAACGCAGGTTGCCGCCCGCACCCAGGCCATCGCCGCCAAGGTCACCGGGCTGCCGCTCGACAAGGTCACGGTGCACAACCAGCTTCTCGGCGGCGGTTTCGGACGCCGGCTGGATATCGACGGCATCGAGCAGGCCGTGCGCGTGGCGCAAAAGGTCGACGGGCCGGTCAAGCTGGTGCGGACGCGCGAGGAAGACATCCAGCACGATTTCTATCGGCCGCTGTACTACGACCGCCTCACCGCGACGCTGAAGGACGGCCGCATTCATGGCTGGAAGCATCGCGTCACCGGATCGTCGGTCATGGCGCGCTGGTTTCCCCTGGGCTTCCAGCATGGCGTCGACGGCGACGGCGTCGACAGCGCGGTCGACGAGCCTTACGACATCCCCAATATGCGGGTGGAATTCCTGCAGCACGAACCGCCCGCCGTGCCGACCGGCTTCTGGCGCGGCGTGGGCCCGAACAACAACGTCTTCGCCATCGAAAGCTTCATCGACGAATTGGCGAAAAGGGCCGGTCAGGATCCGGTCGATTTCCGCATCGCGATGCTCGAGAAGAAAACCCCTCGCCTGAAAGCGGCGCTGCAATTGGCCGCCCGCAAGGCCGGCTGGGGCACGGCGCTGCCGCCGCGCACCGGCCGTGGCGTCGCGGTGCAGGTCGCGTTCGCAAGCTTCATCGCCACCATCGCCGAAGTCGAGGTCGATCGGGACGGCGAAGTCCATGTCCGCCGCATCACAAGCGCGGTCGATACCGGCATCGCCGTGAACCCGGACACCGTCATAGCGCAATTGCAGGGCGGCCTGATCTTCGGGACCACGGCCGCGCTCTACGGCGAGATCACCATCGACAAGGGCCGCGTGCAGCAGAGCAATTTCAACGACTACCGGATGCTGCGCATCGACCAGACGCCGGTCATCGACGTCCATCTGATCCGCAGCGGCGAGGCGCCCGGCGGCATCGGCGAGACGGGCACGACGGCGGCGCCGCCGGCCATCCGCAATGCGATCTTCGCCGCGACGGGCATCGCGCTCAGGCGGCTGCCCTTCGATCGCGACGTCCTGGCGGCGAGGAAGCCGGCATGAATGCCTTCCTCAAGCTGAACCCTGCTTGGCGCTATGCGATCTTGGGAGTCGCCGCGGTCGCAGTAGTCCTGCTGATCGGCTTCGCCTGGATCGTGCTCGGTCCGGGACCAACCGACTTCGCCGGCGGCGACCGCGTCGCGCTTGCCGACTATCACGGCGGCGATCCGACCGGCGTTCCGGCCGAACTGCGCCGCGCCAGCCTCGTTGCGCGCGGCCAATATCTCGCACGCGCCGCCGATTGCGAAGCCTGCCATACGGTCAAGGGCGGCGCACCGTTCGCCGGCGGCTTTTCCTTCGTGCTCCCGTTCGGCACGCTCTATTCCTCGAACATCACGCCTGACAAGGATACCGGAATCGGAAGCTGGAGCGACGCCGCCTTCCTGAACGCGCTCCGCAAGGGCATCGACGACAAGGGCCGGCATCTCTATCCCGCCATGCCCTATGTCTCCTACACCGGCATGACCGACGCGGACGCGCTGGCGATCAAGGCCTATCTGTTCAGTCTGCGACCGGTGCATGCCATCGCGCCGGCGAACAACTTGGTGTTCCCATTCAACCAGCGCTGGCTGATGGGCGTCTGGTCGTTCCTGTTCAACCCGGGCAAGCGGTTCGAACCGGATACGGCGCGCACCCTGGAATGGAATCGCGGCGCCTATCTGACCGAGAATCTCGAACATTGCGGCGAGTGCCACACGCCCCGCACGCTGTTCCAGTCGCTCGACAACCGCCGGAAATTCGCCGGCGCCACGCAGGCGGGATGGCGCGCCTACAACATCACCTCCGATGCCGCGAGCGGCGTCGGTGCCTGGAGCGATGCCGCGCTGGCGGACTATCTGTCGGCCGGTCACGCCGAGGGACATGGCACGGCGGGCGGCCCAATGGGCGAAGCTGTTGACCATAGCTTGAGCCATCTGGCGCCCAGCGACATCGCCACCATCGTGGCCTATCTGCGCAGCGTGCCGGCCGTCGCCTCGTCCGATCTTCCTGCTCCGAAAACGACACCCGCGCCAGCGTCCCACAAGCAAGGCCTGGTCGCGGCGTTCGATCCGCAAGGCAAGAAGATTTACGAAGGCGCCTGCGCGAGCTGCCATGACTGGACGGGCGTGAGTTCGCTCACTCGCTTCGCCACCTTGACCGGCGCGCGTGCCGTCAACGACCGCACCGCGGTCAATGTCGCGCAGATCGTGCTGAACGGCACGTCGCGCGAGACGCCGCACGGCCAGATCTTCATGCCGGCGTTCGGCAGCGCCTATACGAACCAGGAGATCGCGGCAGTCGCGAACTACGTCACCGCGCGCTTCGGCACCGAGCCGTCCGGCCTTACCGCGAAAGACGTGGCCAGGCTGCGCCAGGAGAATTGACGGCGTTCCCGCACCGCGACGGACCGACACCAAGGAGAACAAAATGAAGATCAATCGCAAAGGCTCCGCCGTCTGGGAAGGCGGCATCAAGGACGGCAAGGGTGCGATCTCGACGCAAAGCGGCGCGCTCAGTTCCTATCCTTATGGGTTCTCCAGCCGCTTCGAAGGAAAGCCGGGCACCAACCCGGAAGAGCTGATCGGGGCCGCGCATGCAGGCTGCTTCACCATGGCGCTCTCGCTGATCCTGGGCGAGGCGAAGCTCGTCGCCGAGCACATGGAGACGTCGGCCCAGGTGACACTGGAGCAGGTTCCGGGCGGCTATGCGATCACGGCCGTTCATCTGATGCTGACGGCGAAGATACCGGGCGCCGACCAGGAGACGTTCGAGAAACTCGCTGCGGCGGCGAAGGCGGGCTGTCCCGTCTCTAAGCTCCTCAAGGCCGACATCACGCTCGACGCGACGCTGGTGGCTTAAAGGGATCGCCGCGCGGCATCGAGCTCGTCGCGCAGCACGCGGACGAGCTCGGTCGCCGGCATCGGCCGCACCAGCGGTGCGCCCTGGCCGGCCCATTGCGCGCCGAAGCCGCCTTCGCCTTTCGCCCGCGCGGCAGTCGCCAGGGCTTTGGCGGCATCGTAGGCGATCGGATAGTCAGGGCCGGTGCGGTCCTTGAGTTCCGCGTCCTTCAGCGCGGTGAACCTGTTCGGCAGGCAGCGTGCCGGCCGGCCCGAGATCAGCGCGGTCATCTCGGTCATGGCCGCGACCGGCCCGAACAGCGCCTCGCGGTGATAGCGATCGGCGCTGGATTCCGGGCAGGCGATGAAGGCCGTTCCCAACTGCGCCGCTACGGCGCCGAGGTCGAGGGCGGCCGCTATCCCGGCGCCGTCCATGATCCCGCCGGCCGCGATCACCGGTAGGTCGATCGCGTGGACCAGCAGGCGGATCAGGGCGAGGACGCCCAGTTGGCTGTCCGGTGCGGACGGGTCGAACATGCCGCGATGCCCGCCGGCCTCGTAGCCTTGGGCAACAATGGCATCGACACCCGCCGCAGCCGCCGCCTTGGCTTCCGCAAGATTGGTCGCCGTGGAGAACAGGACGATGCCAGCCGCTTTGAGCCTCGCGATGGTTTCGGGGGAGGGCAGCCCGAAATGGAAACTGACGACCGCGGGCCGGGCCTCGACGAAAAGGTCCAGCATCGCCGCGTCGGCGACAAAGCTGGTGTATATCTCGTGGATGGTCTCAGGCGGTTCGGCGCCATAGCGCGCGAAGACCGGCTTCAGGGCTTCCAGCCATGTCCGTTCGCGCTCGGCATCTGCGATGGCGGGCCTATGACAGAAGACGTTGACGTTGAACGGCCCCGAAGTCGCTTTTCGCAGTGCTTCGATCATGGCGCGGGCGCCCCTCGCATCGGCGGCACCGACGCCGATAGAGCCGAGCGCACCAGCGTTCGTCACCGCCGCCGCCATGGCCGGCGTCGAGGTCCCGGCCATCGGCGCCTGGATGATCGGCAGTTCGAACCCGATCCGCGCAAGCAGGTTTGTCATGTCCGCACCTCTTTCCCACGGCGAGATGAGCAGGCTTTGGCGCTTCCCAAACCTCCCGGTTGTATAACGATCTGAATCTTATGGGGAACTAGGGTGCACGAGCCAAATCGGACGCGCGACCCAAACCTTGGCGACGTATTCGAACTCTTCAGGAAATCACATAAATCCAGGCTTTCTCACTATCGACCGACAAAACCTCGAGAGAACGGATAGCGAACACAGGCGAGCCTGATCCAAGAAGGTTGCCGGTCTATGGAAACAATGTCTGAGCCCGCCGTTTTACTACCGATTAACAACTTGCTGCGAAGCTGAAAGCCCGAAATTCCCTTGATCGAAAGAGCGCCGATGGCACGACGTGCCTCCTTCGTCGGTTCGATAGCCGCTCCGATCCTCGACGAAAGCGTCGCTGCTCCGTCCATCGACCAGCCCGGTGGCGGCCCGGCCAACCGGGCGTTGTCCGAGCTCGCGCTCATGTTCGGCGACGAACAATCATTCGCTGACACGGACAGGTGGGAATTGGGAATGACGCTCCGCTTCGTTGCGATGAGCTGCGGGTTCTTCTGGCTGGCTGCTGCGGCCGTTGTTGTTGCACTGCGCTGATTTCCGGGCCGAATACCGAATACGATGAGTCGGTGTCGCAGAAATCTGCCGGCGTCTCTTACACCTTCCGCAAAAGCTCGCCGATAAAGCCGGCAATCGAAGACTATGGCCGTCGGTCCTTTAACTCGCTCGGTGCTCAAGCGCAGGGACGGTCTCCGGTGCGCTTAATGCGTGCCGCCGGTGACTATGCTGTCGCCAGTTGAGGCCAGCATCCGATCCGCGGGCCTCATGGACACCCAGGCCATTGCATTCCCCGGCGCCTGCTGTTCGACCCAAGTGAAGCCGGTTCGATCCCAAGGCAGAATGTCGTTGGTGAGATTGTCCAGTACAAAGTCACCCTTGTCCGTCACGATCGTCAGGACGGCATGTCGGACCTCATTGGGCGTGACAACAACGGCTATCCGCAAGGCGGAGAGCGGCAGGCCCAAAGCTGCCAGTGTCTTGCGTTTGGTCAGGGCGTAGTCTTCACAGTCGCCATAGCCGTCCGTCGGAATCGTCCAGTATTCGACCCGGCCATAGTGCCGGCTATCGTCTTCCGGCCAGATCGCGGCATTGACGTCGGAATTGACCTTGGCGAGCGTCGCCCAGGCCTGGGACGTCAGTATGACGGAGGCTGGTGCGTTGGGCGTGGTCTGGCACTGGTCGGGGAACCGCAGGCAAAAGCTGACATAACCACCAGGGGTGACGGCCGCGTCGGCCGACACCGGCATGGGTTTCGCTATAGGGGCGGCAAGGGGCGAAAGGGCCGGCGGCGTGGCCAGTATCGGCGCCGATGGGATGGAGGCGACCGGCAAGTCTGATGTCGCGCATCCCGACACCGCGACCGCGAGAACGACAACTGCCATTAATCTGGAAAGCGTCTGGTTCACCGGTCTCTACCCTTGAATTCGCGGGCGAGACTAGGCGGGGGCCAATTTCGGTCGGCTTAAGCTAAGTATCAGTATTTAATACGTATTTTTGGATCATTCGATTAAAATTCGAACGAATTTATTGATGCCGATGCGCGTCGCGGCACGTGTGTTAGAAGCTTGTTTTCAATCGCTTAGACGCTTGTTGCGGCCGCGAACTAGAAGAACCTAAAATAGGCGTTAAGTGAGATACCATGACGGCAAAAGCGGCAGTGATTAACGAGCGCGGTGGTTGGCTTGCCCGCCTTTTGGGCCAGAATGCGAAGGCGCCTGCCGTGCCCGCCGGCCGGCGCGTGTTCGCGGTGGGCGACGTCCACGGACGTCTCGATCTTCTGGAGCGATTGATAGGGCAGCTTCGCGACTACGCCGTCAGGGGCGAGCCGGCGGTGAATTCGCTGGTGCTGTTGGGGGACTATATCGATCGCGGCCCGCGGTCGAAGGATGTCATCGAATACCTCATCGGTCTTCGTCTGCCGGGGTGGGAAACGACCTTTCTGCGCGGCAATCACGATCAGGCATTCCTGGATTTCCTCGGCGATCCGAATTTCTACCGGGCTTGGCGCAATTTCGGTGCGCCGGAGACGCTTCTCAGCTATGGCGTGATGCCGCCGCGGTTCGACGACGAAAAAGCCTTCTCCAAGGCACGGGACGAACTGGCCGAGAAGTGCCCCCAGTCGCATTTGCGGTTTCTCGCCGATTTGGCGTTAACGCACGAGGAAGGCGATTATCTGTTCGTGCACGCAGGCATCCGGCCGGGCATTCCGCTCGACAAGCAGATGCAGGAAGATTTGCTTTGGATCCGCGACGATTTTCTGCTTTCCAGTCGCCTGTTCGATAAGGTTGTGGTCCATGGTCACACGCCGACACCTACGCCGGTGAGGCGGCGAAACCGGATCGGTATCGATACCGGGGCTCACGCGACGGGTTGCCTTACAGCCGCCGTTTTGGAGGGGGAGGATTGCACGTTCCTGGCGACGGCACCGGCCAAGATGGACGCAGCTCTGTCGTAAGGAACATCCCTTGCTTGGCTCGGGGGGCGCCTGTTCGAGATTGGGAAATGACGAATATGAACCGCATATGCCTTGAAATTTGCGCGTTTGCCGCGGCGATCTCCATGACACTCCTTTTGTCTCTGGCGCTGGGCGGGCCGGCTGTGGCCCAGTCCACCTTGCCGGGTCCCAGTGCCGGGGTGGCCGCACCGCCGCCGACCGAGGTGGCTCCGCCGGCAACCCTGCCGAGCACCGGACCGGTGTTCGTCGACGAGAATTATCGGCTGGGTACGGGCGACAAGGTTAAAGTCACGGTCTATGGCGAAGACGATCTGAGCGGCGAGTTCTTCGTCGACGGGTCCGGGCAAGTCCAATTGCCGCTCGTCGGCCAGGTGAAGGCGGCCGGCCTCACCATCCATGAGTTCGTCAGTGAAGTTCAGACGATGCTCAGCTCCAAATATCTCCGCGACCCAAAAGTCAGCGCACAAATCGAGAACTATCGGCCGTTTTACATCATCGGCGAAGTGAACAAACCGGGCGAATATCCCTACGAAAACAGCCTCAACATCCTGGGCGCCGTGGCGCTGGCGGGTGGTTATACCTATCGGGCCGACGATACCGACGTCTATATCCGCCGGAACGGGATGATGAAGGAAGAGATGTTCCCTGCGAACGCGTCGACTCGCATCTATCCCGGCGACATCGTTCGGATCGGCGAACGGATTTTCTAAGCTGAAGACGCCAGCGCGCCATCCCGATCTGGGTAGGTGGAAGCCCTTCTCCAGGCTGGCTGCACAAATTCTGGGTTGCAGGAAAGCGACAGTCGAAAAATTATACGCTTTCTTAAGCACATCACTTAAGCCTTATATCAAAGAGAGGCTTGCAGTGCATTGAGCGTTTGTACTTTTTAGGCTAGTGTATTGCTGCAGTTGCGAGGGTCGCAACTTTAGATTGTCTGGCTGCTGGGTTCGTACGTATCTGGTAAGGGGGTTCCCATGAAGAAGGCTTTCCTAAAGTCGTTGCGGACCGGCGCGGCGTCGCTGGCGCTCAGCGCGGCATTGGTGAGTTCCTCGGTCGGCGTGGCCGAATTTGCGATGATGACGCCTGCCTTTGCGGCGGTCTCGCTGACGGTCGAGCAGACCTCTTCGCTCCAGACGTCGTTGACCGCAGCCATCCAAGCTGCGAACGGCGATCCGGCAGCTATCGAAGCGGCCATTTCGAAGTCCGTGCAGGATGCCATCGCAACCTACGGCACCGACGCCGCAGCGTCGATCACGTCGGCAGTGCTGACGATCGCCGAAAGCGCCGGCGCCACAGCCTCCGAGATCGGAGCCGGCTTGGGGCAGGCCTCCGCAGCGATTGCCCCGACCAGCACAACCGCCGCTTCGGCGATCGCGTCGACGCTGGCGAATGAAGGCAAGACCGACGAAGTGGCGAGTTACCAATCAACCACGACGTCGCTCGGTTATTCCAATCTCGCGTCGGTTGCCGGCAAAACGCCTTCGACTAGTGAGACGGGCGGGAACCTCAACGGCATCAGTGGCGGCAGAAATCTGGCGGGTGGCACTCCCAGCGGCGGTGGCTGTCTGAACCCGTCCTGCACCAGTCTCTAAAAAAGACATCGATATTCGATAGTAGCGCATTCGATAATGGTGGGGTGTGTTTTGATGGGCGTTCGTCCGCAATGGGGCATGTTCGAAACGTCTGCTCCTGGTAACGGTAATGGTTCGCGAGCAGACACGCTTGGGCGGATCGCCGAGTGCCTGTCGCTTCTCGCGCAGCGTTTGGCGGGCGAGGCCGATCTGGATGGCCGCGCTCTTTCGGACAAATTTGAAGGCGCCCTGATCGAACTGCGTCTGCTGCGTGCAACGCTTGCGCAGCGCATCGCGGCGAATGACTCTCGTGCTGGGGGCCTTCAGCGCATAGACGCGGCACTTGAGGAGCTTTCGGCGGTATTCGTTATGCTCGAAGCCGGTGCGCAGCAGCCGCGATATGCAACTGCGACGGCGCAGCATATGTACAGATACAACCTTGTGCAGAAAGCCCTGCGCCGCGCTGCCATGGTTATTGGTTTCTCCGCGGCCGGTGCGAGCATCACGGGCTTTGCCGTACCGGCGATCGCCGACGACGCAACATCGCCGACTTATATCGGCATGACACCGCAGGATGTTGGTGTTCTGGAGCGCCCGCGGCCGGAATATGATGCGAAGGGCGTTCCACTCGGCGGTTTTCGTCTCTTCCCGTCGCTCGACGTCAGTGCGAACTATGATGACAATGTCCTCCGGATTCCTGCCGCGAGTTCGGATTGGTATTTCGAGGAAGCGCCATCTCTTCGGCTGATCTCACAGTGGGGTCGTCATTTCTTTGAGGTCTACGGTGGTGCCGATAACTACAATTATGCGAGCTTCAGCCGGCTCAACTTGACGGACTGGAACGTCGGCAGCGACGGCCGCTTTGACATTTCACGCGCCGCCGACTGGTCGGCCAACGCCTCCTATGGCGAATATCATGAAGCCTTGAGTTCGCCGAACACTGTGGGTTTTCAGTCCTCGCCGAACCGCTATAATAAGACCCATGTCGACACGACCGGCCGCTATCAGCCCAATCGTCTCGGCTTCAGTATCGGCGGTGGCTATGATCGTTACGATTGGCTGAATACGCCAAAGATCGGCGGTGGCCTGCTGTTCAACACGGACCGCAATGAAGACGAGTTTCAGGGCTTCGCCAAGGTCAACTACGATTTCTCGCCCGGCTATTCGGGCTATGTGAAGGCCCTATACGACTCGCGCCAGTTCGACTTGTTCTTTGACCGCACCGGCGTACATCGCGCATCGAACGGTTATCGTTTTGACGCCGGCTTGACATTGCAGCTTACGCATCTGTTGGCGGGCGATGTCTATGTTGGTTATCTCAATCAGGACTTCGCGGCGCCGCTGAAGAACATTTCGGGTGTCGACTATGGTGTCAGCCTCGACTGGTTCGCTTTGCCGGTTTTGACCGTGCACCTGAATGGCGAGCATCAGATCAATGATGTGACGATTGGCGGAGTCTCGGCTAGCGACGACAAGCTTATCAAACTGAGCGCGGACTATGAGTTCCGGAGGAACATCATTGTTCAGGGCTACTTCTCCTATACAGATAGCGAACTGGTTGGCACGACGCGAACGGACAACTATCCTGGCGCCGGCATCGGCGTTAAGTACTTGATGACCCGGTATATGAGCGCAAACGTGCGATACAACTACAGTGAGCGTTCGTCGAACTTCCCCGGCATTGACTATACGGACAACACGATCAGCCTCGGCCTCTCTCTGCATATCTGATGAGTAGTCGGTTTGGCGGTGTTGTGATCGGGCATGACGGAAGAGACGCACAGCTGGCGACAGTGGAGTAGGCTGTGTCGTTAGTCAGTCATTGAAAAAACAGGTTAGTCGTGCCGGAAGAGCCTGTAGAGTTGCGGTGAGAACCGCTGGCGCAACACCGAAATGAACATGCAAAAACGTATCGCCGATGACGAGCACGAAGGCCACGAGGCCGAGTCTTTCGTGCCCGAGGACTCCGGGTTTTCGCTGGTCGATTTTCTCCGTATCGTCCGCGTCCGGTGGAAAGTGATCGCTGGGGCGACGGTCGTGGTTACTGCTCTTGCGGTTGCCTTCGTCGTGCTTATGACACCGCTATATTCGGCGAGCGCGATCGTGATGCTAGATCAGCAAAAGAATAGTGTGGAAAGCGCCAGCGCGATCCTGTCGGGTCTCGGCAGCGATCAAGCGACAATCCAGAACCAAGTCCAAATTCTGACGTCCCTAGAACTCGCAAGCCGGGTCGTCGACAAGCTGAAACTCGATCAGGATCCGGAGTTCAATCCGCAAGGCGCGGGATGGCTGGCTTTTCTAGCCTACCTCAATCCATTCACTTGGTTTCCCGGAGACGCTGACACACAGGCTGCAGCACAGGGACAAGACCTAGCCCGCAACGCCGTCATTCGCAAATACCTGTCGCGGTTGACGGTGTCCCCGATCGGGTTGTCCACGGCTATGACCGTCTCGTTCGAGTCGGAAGATCCCGCGAAGGCATCGAAGATTACAAATGCCATAGCCAACGCCTATGTCGAGGATCAGTTGGAGGCCAAGTTCGACGCGACGCAAAAGGCCACGCAATGGCTCTCTGGCCGTATCGGTGAGCTATCGCGCAAAGCCGAAGAAGCGGACGCCGCGGTTCAGCGCTACAAGGCCGAACACAATATAACCACGACAGGAAACGGCGTGTCGGTGGTCGAGCAGCAGACGTCCGACATCAACAGCCAGCTTGTCATGTCAAAGACGGTATTGGCCGAAAAGCAAGCCGCTTATTCGGGCTTGTTGGCACTTGCCCGTGCTGGACGGGCCGCCGACTCTGCTGCTGCGATGGCATCGCCTGTCATCAGCGCGCTGCGAGCACAAGAGTCCGATATCGCCCGGCAACTGGCTGACCTGTCGACCAAATATCTTCCCGGACATCCCAAGATTCTCGATCTCGAGGCGCAAAAGGCCAATATAAAGGCGAAGATCGACGAAGAGGTTCAACGCATTGTCGATTCGGCGCGAAACGATGTCTCGATCGCTGCCGCACATGTCGGCTCGCTGCAAGGCAGTTTGAGCACGCTGGAGAACCAGGGCGCGACGCAAAACCAGGATGCAGTTCAGCTGACCGCGCTTCAGTCCGCTGCTACGTCGGCGCGTTCGATGTATGAAGCTTTTCTTGGCCGGTTGAATCAAACGCAGGGGCAAGAGGGCATCCTGACTCCGGATTCGCGTGTGATCTCCAATGCGGAAACGCCGACATCCCCCAGTTTTCCGAAAAAAGGTCTGACGATCGGGCTTGCGATACCCGCCGGCATCGTCCTCGGGTTGATGCTTGCCTTCGCATTGGAGCGCCTCGACTCCGGCTTTCGCACGACGCAGCATGTCGAAAGCGTGCTCGGTCTGCCGGTTTTGTCGACCGTTCCGGAAATCGTGGGATTGGGCAAGAAAGGTTACGAAGCCGCAGATTATGTGGTGGACAAGCCCCTGTCGTCTTTTGCCGAAGCCGTGCGCGGCTTGCAGCTTGGCCTCTCACTCTCGAATGTGGATCGCCAACCCAAGATCATCGTCGTTACATCATCGGTTCCTGGCGAGGGCAAGACCACCGTTGCCATAAGCCTCGCTCGCATCGCCGCTCGTGGTGGCCTAAAGACAATCGTAATAGACGGCGACCTGCGCAGGCCGAATGTTGCGAAGTCATTCGGTAAAGAGAACTTCACCAGCGGCTTGATTGAAGTTCTCCTGGGCCAGTTCCCGCTCGATCAGTGCGTAACGAAAGATCCAAAGTCCGATGCGGTCGTTTTGCCGTGCCTGAAGACGCCGGCGAATCCGGCCGATATGTTGAACTCGCAAGCGATGCATCAGCTCGTGACCAGCCTCTCCAAGGCGTTCGATTTGGTGATCATCGACTCCGCGCCGATGCTTCCGGTGAACGACACGAAAATCCTGAGCCGAATGGCGGATGCCATTCTATTCGTCGTGCGCTGGGAGAAAACGCCCCGCGAAGCTGTTGTAAACGCACTGCGCTCGCTGGCCGACGTGCACGCGCCGGTTTCCGGTATCGCATTGACGCGCGCTGATAGCGAACGTTTCCGTTACTACAGCTACGGCTACCAAAATTATTACAATTATAATAAGTACTATAGCTGAGTCATTGGGGGTTACCTGGAATGCCGATGGCAACGCCGGCACGAATCCCTTTCGCCGTCTTAGCGGCCATCTCCGGAATTACCTTCGCCCTGTTGGCTTTTCCTCATTTTGAGGACGGCCTGGCGCGCGACGCGGCTATACCTGTGCCGATTTACATGATCCGACAAGTTTCCATGCCGCCGGTCGCCTATCGCAATGCTTTTAAAGCCCTATCGCGCGCCTCTCGGGCCGATGGAGAAGCGCAGATCGCGGCAGCGGAGGCGGCAATACGCGGCGGCCAAGGCGGACCGGCAGAGATTGTCCGTCTCGAACATGGCATAGAAGATGCGCCGGCCGTGCCGCGCGGCTGGCTATTGTTGTCGGAAATGCTCGCTTCCAGCGACCGCCGGCGAGCCGCTGAGGCGCTTTCGCAGGCCCTTGTATTGGCGCCTTACGACTTCTGGCTGGCTGGCGAGCGGGCCCGCGACGCAGCCGCACAGTGGGACGCATTGGATGGCGAAACGCGAACGATGGCGTTGCGCCAAGTTCAACTTCTTTGGGAGCAGGAGCCGCTACGACGATACCTCCCCCCGCTTCTCTCGACGCCGGCCGGTGTCGCGCTGGTGATCCGTGCGTTTGCAAGTCGTCCTGACGATTTTCGTGCCTTCAACCGCTGGCTCTCTCAGGAACGCCGCCGAGCCGCGACCGAGGAGCGGGTGGGACGATGATCCCAGCAGGGGCGCCAAAAGGCCATGAGACGAAACCTTTCGCTTTCGCCGGGTGGCTTCGCGCCGGCGCCTTTTGGCTACTGATCGCGGCTCTGGCTTGGGCGCCGTTTCCGTTGGGCAGCGCCGTTAGTTGGGGCGCGCCGCTGCTCGAACTGATGATCGCGTCTTCCTGGGTTCTCTGGGCGATCTCGACGGTCGGTGATACGCCCGAAGACACCGCGCGGCTCCGACCCATCGCCGCGCCCGCGGCCATCGCCTTGATCGTATTGGCTTGGACGGTCGTTCAGACACTCCCGATTGTTCCGGAAAACTGGGCGCATCCGATCTGGGCCATGACCGCGCATTCCCTGGGACGGCCCATCCGCGGTGTCGTGTCGATCGATCCTTGGCGCACCCATGCGGAGACGCTCAAGCTCGTCAGCTACGCCGCCGCCTTCTGGCTCGCCTTCGTCATGGCCCGACGTTCCGAAATGGCGAAGACTTTGCTGAATGCCATCGTCGCCATCGCCGCGCTGTACGCTGCGTACGGCTTCGTGCTCGCCATTCTCGATATCGCGCAGGCCGGACTGATCTACGCCATCCCGTTTCAGCGGTCCTTCATTTCGGGCCCGTTCATGCTGCATAACTCGTTCGCGACGTTCGAAGGACTGGGTACGCTCGCCGCCATCCTTCGGCTTTTCGATCTCGGGCGCGAGAATGTCGTAACCCATCGCGGCCTGCGTCCGCTGTTTCATTCCGCGCTGCAATTCTCATTCGGACGCGGCGCGCCGACTCTCATCGCCGCGTTATTGTCGTTTTCCGCCGTCATAGCGTCGGCCTCGCGGGCTGGATTTGTGGCAACTGCGACAGCTTTGCTCGCCATGGCCATCGTAGCTGCATTTCTCGCGCGACGCTCGCAGGTACGCGGATGGACGGCAGCGGCTGCGATCGCATCGCTCGTTGCAATCTTTACGGTCATCATGCTCAACGGCGATACGTTGGGCGATCGGCTGGCCAGACTTGCAGACGCCGGGGAGGCCGATCAGATCCGCCTCGCCCTTTGGGACGCGACGTGGCGCATGATTGGCGACGCACCGTGGCGTGGCTTGGGCCTTGGGACCTTTCAGGACGCCTATCCGCTCTACGCGCGGCAGGCCCTTCCTTTCGTCATGGACAAGGCTCATTGCGACTATCTCGAATTCGCGGCCGGCGTCGGTTTGCCTGCGGGGATCGCCTGGTGGACCGCCCTCGTTTGGCTTGCTATCCTGTGTGCCCGCGGGGTCTTCGCCCGCCGGCGCAACCGCCATTTTGCCCTGCTAGGCTTCTGCGCTACGATTCTCGTGGCCGTACACTCAGCTGTGGACTTCAGCCTGCAGCTTCCGGCCGTGGGAACTTTTTATGCGGCCATGCTCGGCTTGGGCGTCGCGCAAGCACAACGCAGCCGCGCCCAGCCGGGCGCGAGTCCTGCGTGAGATTGACGGTCCGATCGCGCGTCCGATTAACCGGCATGAAAGATAATCGCCGCAGCGCCGCGATTGGACTTGTGCAGTGCAGAAAGACTGATTTAGTGTTTCGATGGAATGGGATGGCAAGATTGATCCACATGTCAGCCTAGCACATCTCATCAAGTTTTGGGGCTTTTGCTGCAATGCGTCGTGGGGCTTTTGTCGGGCAATGAGAGCGGCTGCAAATCCGCAAGACACGCCCTCGGGCCCGGCGCCCGCGCCGTCCGTGCGCGCCATACAGTCGGTTCCGGGCGCGCAAGCGATGCGCGCCGCGGATTTGTATGTCTCCCGCTGGTACGTTGTCCAAGTCCAGCCGCATGCGGAGAACCGTGCGGGCTTCCATCTCGAGCGGCAGGGTTATCGCCTTTTCTGCCCGCGCATCCACCGGACGATACGCCACGCCCGCAAGGTAACGCGCACGCTTGTGCCGCTGTTTCCCGGCTATCTCTTTCTAAACCTCGATATTGCGCATGAGCAATGGCGCGCCGTGAACGGTACGACCGGCGTTGCGCGCCTCATCGCGCACGGCGATACGCCGCAGCCGGTGCCGATCGGCGTGGTCGAGGCGCTTCGTGCGCAACTCGACGAAGACGGCGCGGTCGCGCGCCACACGGCATTCGAGATCGGCCAGGCTGTACGCATCGTCGACGGCCCATTCGCCGATCTGGTGGGAAAACTCGAAAAGCTTGATGCACCGGGCCGGGTGCGCGTGCTGCTGGATCTTCTCGGACGCTCCGTGTCGGTGACGTTGCGCACCGAGGTGCTGGTGTCCGCCGCCTGACTTCGAGCAAGCGGGAGACGGCCAAGTATGCTCGGGGTGAAATCTCGTTTCACCCGAACGGCGGCAGCGTGGCCGAAGGCATGATAAGCGGCGTTATCGCGTGTTAGCGCAGGCGGGGGCCTGCAATGGGGCGGATCGGTTTCCATGGACAAGGTCATCGCGACCGGAGCGCGCTGGTACGTCCTCCAAACCCAGCCCCACGCCGAAAACCGCGCCATCGCCAATCTGGAGCGCCAGGGCTTCCACGTCTTCTGCCCCCGCATCCGCAAAACTGTCCGCCATGCCCGCGCGGTGAAGCAGGTTTTCTCGCCGCTGTTCCCCGGCTATGTGTTTCTGGAACGCGACATCGCGATCGAGTCCTGGCGCAGCGTCAACGGCACGTTCGGCGTCATGCGCCTGATCACCCAAGGCGAAGCGCCACAGCCCGTTCCGCACGGCATCGTCGAAGCCCTGCAGTCCCGCATGGGCGGCGACGGCGCGATGAACTGGGCACCGAGCTTCAAGATCGGCCAGGCCATCCGCATCACGGAGGGCCCCTTCACGGATCTGATCGGTACGCTCGAACAACTCGACGCCTCCGGCCGCGTCCGCGTGCTGCTCGATCTGTTGGGCCGCGCCGTCTCGGTGGCCTTGCGCCAGGAAGCGCTCGCGCCGGCGGCGTGAAGCGCTGCACGAAGCACAACCGCACGGGTGAAACACGTTTCACCCGAACGGCGGTAGCTTGAAGAATCCGCCGCAATCCGGATCACAACGAAAGCATTGTTCGCGTGACCATCCTCACCACGGGCTGCGCCGGTTTCATCGGCAGCAATTTCGTCCACACCTGGCTGGCCCAGGCGGACGAGGCTGTGATCAACCTGGATTGCCTGACCTATGCCGGCAATCTCGCCAACCTCGCGCCTTTGCGCGGCGATCAGCGGCACGTATTCGTCCGCGGCAGCATCGGCGACAGTGCGCTGGTCGGACGATTGCTGAGCGAGCATCGTCCGCGCGCGGTGATCAATTTCGCTGCCGAGTCGCATGTCGATCGCTCGATCCATGGCCCGGGAGACTTCATCCAGACCAATGTGGTCGGCACCTTCAATCTGCTCGAAGCCGTGCGCGGCTATTGGAGTGATCTGCCGCCCGAGCAGAAAGACGCGTTTCGCTTCCTGCACGTTTCGACCGACGAGGTGTATGGAACGCTCGATGCAGATGAGGCTCCGTTCAAGGAGAGCGACACCTACGAACCGAACTCGCCCTATTCCGCAAGCAAGGCCGCCAGCGATCATCTGGTGCGTGCCTGGCATCATACCTACGGCCTGCCGGTTCTGACGACCAACTGCAGCAACAATTACGGACCCTATCACTTCCCAGAAAAGCTCATCCCGCTGATCATCCTAAACGCACTCGCGGGCAAGCCGCTGCCGATTTATGGCGACGGATTGCAGGTTCGCGATTGGCTCTATGTCGAAGACCATTGCCGCGCCATCATTCGGGTGTTGCAGGCTGGGCGCGTCGGCGAGACCTACAATATCGGCGGCTGGAACGAGATGGCCAACCTGGATGTCGTCAAAACAGTCTGCGCCATCCTCGGCGAGCTGCGACCCAAAGCCGACGGAAAATCCTACGCCGATCAGGTCACCTATGTGAAAGACCGTCCCGGTCACGACCGGCGCTACGCCATCGACGCCGGCAAGATCGAGCGCGAGCTTGGCTGGAAGCCGCAGGAAACCTTCGATACCGGAATCCGCAAGACCGTGCAGTGGTATCTCGACAATCAAGCCTGGGTCGAGGGCGTGACCAGCGGCGGCTATCGCCAATGGATCGACCGGCAATACGGCACCTAACGTGACGCAGCGCTCCATCCTGCTGCTCGGCGCCAACGGCCAGGTCGGCCAGGAATTGCGCCATACGCTAGCTGCGCTGGGTCCGGTCATCGCGCTCGCCAGACCTGATATCGATCTTGCCAATCCTGAGTCTTTGCGCGCAGTTGTGCGCCGGCATGAACCCAGCATCATCCTCAACGCGGCTGCCTACACAGCCGTCGACAAGGCCGAAAGCGAGCCGGATCGTGCTTTCGCGATTAACGCGACGGCGCCGGCTGTCCTTGCCGAAGAAGCGGAAACGCTCGGGGCTTGCTTGGTTCACTATTCGACGGACTATGTGTTCGACGGGAGTAAGTCTTCACCGTATGTCGAAACAGACGCGACGGGACCGTTGTCGGTCTATGGCAGCAGCAAGCTGGAGGGCGAGCTTGCCGTGCGGACCTGCCGAAAGCATCTGATTTTTCGCACCAGCTGGGTCGTCAGCGCCCACGGCCAGAATTTCATCAAGACCATGTTGCGCCTGGCCGGCGAGCGCGACGTGTTGCGCGTGGTAGCCGATCAGTTCGGCGCGCCGACCTCCGCCGCCTTGCTCGCCGACATCACCGCTAAGACTCTTTCACAGCTTGCCGCGGCAAAGGCCGGCGACAGCCGCTGGGGACTTTATCACACAGTGGCGGGCGGCGAGACCAGCTGGCACGGGCTTGCCAAACATGTTATCGCGCGAGCCCGCCAAACGGGCATTGCTCTCAAGGCCGAGCCGCAATCCGTCATGCCGATAACGACCGCGGAATACCCAACGCCGGCAATGCGGCCAAAGAATTCGCGTCTCGATACATCCAAGCTTCGGGCGGCGTTCAACCTCACGCTGCCGGATTGGACCGACGACGTCGACGCCGTACTCGACCAGCTTTTGCCCGCGACGGCGACATGATCGCGCCACAAAGAAATACGCCGGCACGAAAGGGCATCGTCCTGGCCGGCGGCTCCGGCACCCGGCTCTATCCGATTACGCAATCGGTCTCGAAGCAATTGATGCCGGTTTACGACAAGCCGATGATCTACTATCCGCTCACCACCCTGATGCTGAGCGGCATCCGCGACATTCTGGTGATCTCGACGCCGCACGACACGCCGCGTTTCGCAGAATTGCTCGGCGATGGCAGCCAGTGGGGCATCAACATCCAATACGCCGTCCAGCCCTCACCGGATGGTCTCGCGCAAGCCTTTATCATCGGCCGCGAATTCGTGGGGAATTCGCCGAGCGCGTTGGTCCTAGGCGACAATATCTATTACGGCCACGACATGGTGAAGCTTCTGCAAGCGGCCGACGCGCGCCAGACGGGCGCCAGCGTCTTCGCATATCACGTCCACGATCCCGAGCGTTACGGTGTCGTCGAATTCGACGAACACCAACGCGCCATCAGCATTGACGAAAAGCCGGCGGCGCCAAAATCCAACTACGCAGTGACAGGCCTCTATTTCTACGACCGCCAAGTCTGTGACCTCGCGGCCAGCATCAAGCCATCCGCCCGCGGCGAACTCGAAATCACCGATCTCAACCGCTGCTACCTCGAAATGGGGACGCTGCACGTAGAAACCATGGGCCGCGGCTTTGCCTGGCTCGACACCGGTACGCATGACAGCCTACTCGAAGCCGCCAGCTTCATCGCCACGCTACAAAGGCGCCAGGGCCTGATGATTGCCTGCCCAGAAGAAATCGCACTGGCGCACAACTGGATCGACGCCGCCAGAGTCGAAGCGCTCGCCAAGCCGTTGCGCAAAAATAGCTACGGCCAATATCTCCTCAAGCTTATCCACCAATAACTCATGCCCTACACCGTCACCCCCACATCGCTTCCCGAAGTCCTGTTGCTGCAACCCAAAGTCTTCGGTGACGACCGTGGCTTCTTCTTCGAAAGCTTCAACGCCCGAGAATTCGAAGCCGCCACCGGCCTGAAGCGCGACTTCGTCCAGGACAATCACAGCCGCTCGACAGGGGGCGTACTGCGCGGTCTGCACTATCAAATCGAACATCCGCAAGGGAAGCTTGTGCGTGTGACTCACGGCGAGGTCTTTGATGTCGCGGTGGATTTGCGCCGCAACTCGCAGAATTTCGGCAAATGGATCGGCGTTACGCTCTCGGCCGAAAATAAAAAGCAGCTTTTGATACCTGAAGGCTTCGCGCACGGCTTTCTTGTGACAAGCGATACCGCAGATTTTTTGTACAAGACCACCGACTATTGGCATCCGGAATATGAGCGCAGTCTGTTGTGGAACGATCCGGAGATCGGTATAGCGTGGCCGGTCAGCATGCCTCCACAATTGGCGAAAAAAGATGAATTAGGGCAACGCCTAGTGGATGCGGAAGTCTTCTCTAGCTGATTCTGACGATTTGAAGTCGCCGCAACTGTCGCGGCGGTTGATTGATACGGAGCTTCTGCATTCGGGAGGAAGTTCTTTCATCGCGATGACCGTGTCGAGTTCACGCACCACGCGCAGTCCTGAGAGCGATGTATCGGCGACCAGCGCGACGCATTCGCGCGTGAAGTCGTCAACGACGGTGAGCATGCGGAAGCGCCGGCTGTCGGTCAGCGTGTCACTGATGAAGTCCAGCGACCAGCGTTGGTTCGGTCCCTGTGGCAATGCCAGCGGAGCCCTTGTTCCAAGCGCTCTTTTGCGTCCACCCCGTCGGCGCACCTGAAGGCGTTCCTCGCGATAGAGCCGCCTCAGCTTCTTGTGGTTCACGCGCGTGCCCTCGCGGTGTAGCAGGAGTTGCAGGCGCCGATAGCCAAACCGGCGCCGGACAGCGGCAAACTCGCGCAACCGAGCGCGCAGGACTGCATCGTCAGGCCGCACGCTGCGATAGCGCATGGACGTTCGATCGCCACGATCACCTGACACGCCCGGCGCTGGCTCACCTCGAACACCTGGGCGAGATGAGCCATAGCTTGCCGCTTCACGACGGGCGTCACCATTTTTTTAGTTCAGTTCCTTCAGCATGGCGATATCGAGCATCGTCTCGGCCAACAGCTTCTTCAGCTTGCGGTTCTCTTCTTCCAGAACCTTCAACCGCCGGGCGTCCGACACGTCTATGCCGCCATACTTCGACTTCCATTTGAAAAATGTCGCGCTGCTGATCCGTGCTTGCGGCAAAAATCCGCCGTCTTCACCCCAGTGTCGTGCTCCCGCAGCACCCCAATGATCTGTTCTTCCGTGAACCGTGATCGCTTCATCGTCCGTCTCCTTCCAGAGACCGGCCTCCACTCAAATCTGGAGGAAGTTCAGGGGCTCAGGTCACGACCGTCAGATGGAGGTCTTCGCTATGATGGTACGTGTTAGAAACTGTAACTTGAATGAATTGTCCGCTCTGGCTCACGTCACGATGGAGTTTATCTAGGCATGTTACGCGGCCGTCCCGTTCAAAGAAATATGTCGCCGTTGTTTCTCATTTCGCCGATAGGTCTCGCCCTTTTTTCTTTTATCCCTTTGATTTTTGCTTACCTCGTGCCGAGCGGATTCTACGAGAGCGTCTTGCATGAGAAAGACTATGTGTGGTCTACACCATTTATGCCTATCTTTTTTACCCTTTGTGTCAGTTCGTTTGTCTTGGGGGTAATTTCCATAGCGCTGAATTCACAGTCGGCGGCGGGAAGCTACCGCCGCGAGCGAGCAATGCCAGAAGCATATAATTTTAAGGCTCTCGCTTACTTCTTAGGCGCGGTCGATTTGCTCAATATTTTTTCGATTTTCTCTATTCTAAAAAATTCTACTGGCATGATCGATAATTTGATGAGCGGAAATGGAGATCTAGTGAAATTGGGCATGAATGCTGAGAATACGTTCTCTGGCGCTCAGCCCCTCCTCATCGCTGTCAACCTTTGGGCACTCTTTCGGTATATGCAGCATGGAAAGTATTACAAGTCGACTGCGGTCCTTCGGTTCGTGAAGTATGAGATTATAGCTTCGTTCTTATTGTCAATTTCCATCGCTGTCGCAAAGGTCGCCAGATATGAGGCGATTCCCTTAGTGATTGGTTTCGCCGTGATATTCGGCTATTTCAATGAAAAACGCGGCGACGCCTCTATCTGGACTGCTCTAACTCTTCTGGCAAAGTTAGGTGCAATTCTGACCGGAATATTTGTTCTGTTCTCTGTTCTTCGGGGTAGGGGTAGCACTGATTTGTTATTGTATGCGGTGATGGGATATGGGCCGGCCTGCTTCAACCATCTCGGCGCTTTGCTAGAGGGCGCCTTAAAGTTTCCATATGCGGGAAACGGTGGCTACACCTTCACTTTCCTTCTGCAGTTCCCATATCTTCATCACTTTATCGATCCAAAAGATTTGATGGGCTTACCCTCATATGCGGATGTCTATCTTTCCGAGTTTTTGGCGACGCATAGAGCTGGCCTAAATTCTTCTTTCAACTGGGTCACCGCCTTTGGTTATTATTACGCTGATTTGGGAAACTGGGTGTATCTCTACCTCTTTGTAATGGGGGCCATCGTCGGGGGCGCTTGGAATTCCTTTCTGAAGAAGCGTGCTTATGGCATTATAACCTATCCGTTCTTTGCTTCGTCGGTCCTTTGTTGGTTTGGCTTTAACGCGTTTTCGAAGCCTCAACTGGCGACCATATTACTGTGCGCGATTTTTGTGTGGATGTTGGAGGAGTGTTTTCCCGCGAAGCGGTCAACTGACGCCTCTCGAAGAGAAATACGTTTTCGGGGAGCTAAGTTTGAGAAAGTGCGCGCTGGGGAGTTATCGAGTTAATAGCGCGGGTTTTATTCTCAAGCCATGACTTCGATCGACTTCAACGCACATCAACTCTTTTGCCAAGTTCGTCGTTCGTTGTGATTTCTCGTGATGAAAAGCGAATCCGGATTTCGAGTCTGCCAAAAAAGGCGGCGGCCACATCGTTATTAATGCGAACCGCTTTCGCTGCAGATCATGCTGAAAGGTTAGAAGTGTGACAGACGAATTCGCCGTAACGCTGGTAACTGTGACCTATGGACGGCGTCTCAATCTTCTTTCTCAACTTTTGGATTACGCTCTTGAGGAAGACTGCATTGAAAATGTCGTTGTCGTGAACAATGGATTGCAAGAAAATCTTTCAGCAATTCAGGCTAAATGGCGCGCGAAACTGCGTGTTGTCGACTTGGGGGGGAACGCCGGTTCTGCGGTCGGGTACGCCGCCGGCATAAAGGAAGCCATATCTATTAATTCGAATGTTATATGGCTTATGGATGACGACAACGTGCCGCTCCCAGGTACTCTGCACCGCTTACTCGACGAGCTTGGCCAATTGAGTTCAGAGGTGGGGCGTGAAAAGGCGGCCACGCTTGGCTTGCGCATAGCTAGGGCTGCGAGCGCCGCATTAATGGAATATGCTTATGCGCCCAACTCAAACTTTATGGGATTTGACGCACGAGTTGTATTCGCGAAGCTATATCGCGCTTTCAAAACGCGATTGGGGTTTTGCAAAGCATTGATGCCACCCACCATCAGCATACCGTATTCCCCTTATGGCGGGTTCATGGCTCACCGTGAGGCTTTTGAAGTCCTAGGGCTGCCAAGACAAGATTTCGTTTTGTATGCAGACGACTGGGAATACACCCGAAGACTAACAAAAGCCGGCGGTGCTATTCGCCTTGTCACGAACGCGATAATCAAAGACGTAGGGACCATGTGGCAGGCTGGAGTTGGCGAGAAAATTTCATTCAGGAACATTATTACGACTACAAGTAAAGTTCGTTTGTACTACACATTCCGCAATCACGTATGGCTCAACAAAAGTGACGCAACCAGCAATTCATTTTATACTCTGAATAAATATATATATATATCGATTGCTTTTTTTATAACCTTGTTCGCGCTCAAGCCCGGGAACTTTCTTCTCATATGTCAGGCCATTTCGGATGGGGAACTTGGAAAGCTCGGCGAAAACCCATCTTTTCAACTGGACTCCTGACTCCGTTTTTGCGACTCAAATTAAAATTTGCAATTTTGGGGATCAATTTCAAATGCGCTTCCTGTTTTGCCACGATAATCGCTTCGTCGTCGATCCTTCGGGAAAAGTATATTCGACGGGCGAGTTCAGCGAAGAAATAGTTAGACGCTACGAGTCTGCTTTCGACGAGATGCATATCGCTGGTCGTCAACAAAATTATCGCCCGGAAATGCATGACCGACTTAACCTCCTCCTTTCGGATCGAAAGCGCTTCGTAGCGCTCCCCGATTTATCAAATATTTTTACGCTGCTGTTTGGTAACGGGTCGGCTGCCAGGGAGCTTGAGGCTGCAATTCGCGCAACTGACGTAGTCGTCGCGCGCTTGCCAAGCGAGATTGGGATGTTGGCAGCAAAGATTGCTCGTCGAATGGGTAAGCCCTTGATTATCGAAGTCGTCGCATGCGTCTGGGATGGCCTTGCACATCATGGATCTATCGTCGCCAGCATTTATGCGCCTATAGCTTATTGGCGAATGCGCCGTGAAATTTCGCGGAGCGAATGGACACTTTACGTGAGCCGGGAATTTTTACAGCACCGTTATCCCAGCTATGGGGAAAAAGTCTGCGTATCGAACGTTCAAATACCGGTGTATGAACCCGGCATTCTTGATGCTCGATTGAAGGCCATGCGCGGTGATGAAGGCACGCTGACGCTGGGGATGATTGCCGCTCTTTTTCATAAATCGAAAAGAGTCGATGTTGCCATTCGCGCGCTTGCTTTCGCCTCTAAGTCGGCAAAGAATTTGCGTCTTGAGGTCGTAGGTTTCGGAGATTCGACCGATCTCATGGCGCTTGCGAAGCAATTGGGAGTCGAGGATCGAGTGCACTTCCTGGGCGCATTCGCTCATGAGCGGATCGCTGGCTGGCTGGACGGAATTGACATTTACTTGCAGACCAGTTTTCAAGAAGGCTTGCCGCGCGCTTTGATTGAAGCGATGAGCCGCGCTACGCCGGCTCTCGCGTCGAACGCCGGTGGAACTCCCGAGCTAATTGCGCCGAGTTGGATACACAACCGCGGCGATTTTAAAAAACTGGCAGAGCAAATATTGGCGCTTAGAAGCAAGGAAGTTCGCAAAACACTGGCAAATGAAAATTACAGTCGCGCCGGTGATTATGTGGCAGAAGTATTAAACTCCAGGAGAAGCGCCTTTTGGCAAAAGTTATTAAACTCTCACGGCATCGCTTCCGGCGAAGTCTGAACCGCGACGAACCGCGCCGTTGCAATCTGACCTGGTGACCTGAACCCCGGAACTTCCTCCAGATTTGAGTAGAGACCGGCCTCTGGAAGGGTACGGACGATGAAGCGTTCGAGGTTTACGGAAGAGCAGATCATTGGGATTCTGCGCGCGCATGAGGCCGGGATGAAGACGGCCGATCTTTGCCGCAAGCACGGCGTCAGCAGCGCGACGTTCTTCAAGTGGAAGGCGAAGTTCGGCGGGATGGACGTGTCGGACGCCCGGAAGTTTAAGGCGCTCGAAGACGAGAATCGCAAGCTGAAGAAGCTGCTGGCTGAGACGATGCTCGACGTCGCGATGCTGAAGGATCTCAATTCAAAAAAATGGTGACGCCCGTCGTGAAGCGGCAAGCTGTGGCCATCTCTGCCAATCCTATGAGGTGAGCGAGCGCCGGGCGTGTCAGGTGATGGCAGCGGATCGGACCTCGATGCGGTATCGCAGCGTGCGGCCCGACGATGTCATGCTGCGCGCCCGCCTGCGCGAGCTTGCCGCCATCCGCCGCCGGTTCGGCTACCGGCGTCTGCTGATCCTGATCCGCCGCGAGGGGATACATGTGAACCACAAGAAGCTGCGACGCCTCTATCGCGACGAACGGCTCCAGGTCCGCCGGCGCGGCGGGCGCAAAAGAGTGCTGGGAACAGGGGCTCCGATGGCAATCCCGCAGGGACCGAACCAACGCTGGTCGCTGGACTTCCTGAGCGACCAGCTCAACGACAGCTGCCGCTTCCGCATCCTCGCGGCTGTGGACGACTTCCCCCGGGAGTGCTTGGCCCTGGTCACGGACACCTCGCTCTCGGGCCTGCGTGTCGGCCGCGAACTCGACGCCATCACCGCCCGGCGCGGCAAGCCATTGTCGATCGTCAGCGAAAACGGTACGGAGTTCACCAGCGCGGCGATCCTAAGCTGATCGCAGGAGACCCGCGTCGCGTGGCATTACATCGCGCCCGGCAAGCCGACCCAGAACGCCTTCATCGAGAGCTTCAACGGTCGTCTGCGCGATGAACTGCTCAACAAGACACTCTTCGCATCGCTCGCTGACGCTCGCGTGGCACTGACAGACTGGATGGAGGACTACAACACCGTCAGGCCGCACAGTGCCATCGGCAACGTGCCGCCTGCGGTCTACGCCAAACTCAGCGGTCCCGCGATGCAATGAGACGGGTCGCTGAGCTTTGCGGCTACACGCCCCGTCCCGGTGCATCACCGAGCCAGCAAGGCTCAAATGAAGGTCAGGCTCTACTTTCAACTGGATGAAAGATGGGGCTCAGGTCACTGGACACGTCGCGCGCACCGATTCGCCTGATGGAGTCTCCTCGGCCTTCCCTTCCGTTGCATCTTGAGACTGCCGCGTCTGACGTGGCCTGCAGGGCTTTGTTGCTCCCAATGTTGTCAACGGACCAAACTCACATGTGAAAGTTTCTCGAGGTGTGAAGCGAAGTCATGAAAATAATGCACATAACCGAAACTGTAACTGGCGGAATCGCTAGCTATCTTGATGAAATAGTCGAACGCCAAGTGCAAGAGTTTGGTATCTCAAATATAAGATTTGTCGTTCCTGAAGGAAGCGCAGGGGAGCTAAAAAGAGTTCCTCACTGCACGATAATGCCATTTACCCGCCGCCGCCGCGGAATATTCAGCTTCATCCACTACGCATACCAAGTCTTCAATATAGTCAAGGCAGAAAATCCAGATATTATTCATGCGCACAGCACATTTGCGGGACTTGCTAGCCGCCTCCTGTTTGGCGGAAAAAGACATGTCCGGTTAGTATATTGTGCTCACGGATGGGCGTTTTTGCAAAACACCGCTTCTTGGAAAAAGACGCTATATGCGAACATTGAAAGCATTCTAGGCCATTACACGGACGTCTTTATCAATCCATCAAAAAATGAATTGCGAAAATCGGCAGCCGCAGGAATCTCGCAGGAAAAATCTCTACTGATTTATCACGGAATTGGCGAGCGGCGTGGTGAACTCAAGAAATTGGGTTTTCCAACGGACCGTTTGAATCTCTTATTCGTCGGCCGGTTTGATACGCAAAAGGGATTCGACATTTTGTTTGAAGCGATGAAGAAGCTGACTGCGCTACCTTGTCATCTCTATGTCATCGGCGCGTCGGTACTCGAGAAGGTCGAATATGAATCAAATTCCAACGTAACGTTTTTGGGCTGGCTTCCCCGCGACGAATTGGACAGCTATTATAACGCGGTTGACGCAATCGTGATGCCGTCAAGGTGGGAGGCGTTTGGTCTGACAGCGCTGGAAGCGATGCGTAACAGCGTAGCTGTCATTGCCAGCACGGCGGGCGCGCTGCCCGAAGTGGTTTCCACGAATGAAACAGGCTTGGTTTACCCATACAACAATGCGGAGTGCCTCGCGGAAACGTTGGCGGCTCTGGATCGGGAAACCCTTGCGATATGGGGCGCTAATGGCTTCAAAAGATACAGGGATTTATTTACTGCTGAGCGAATGAACAATGAATTGATTGCGCTTTATCGATGTCTGGTGGAGCGGGCCGATGTGAGGACGTTGCGAACTTCAGAGGTCTGCCAGCCTGGTGTCGCTAAGTGAGAAATCCCGTGACAGATGGAATTGGTGCATCAATGGATATGCGCGTTACAAGCTTGCTCTGTTGTCCCATGTGCAGAGGTCCGCTGCAACTCTGCAGCGATGGACGGTATTACCTTAAGTGCGAGAACTGTTGCGCGAGCTATCCCGCTTTGAATGAAACGCCAGTTTTATTTCGCAGCGACAATTCTGCATTTCAAGCCGATGCTTACTTGCAAGCCGGCCCTGCGCTCGGCCAGCGCAAGAGATCGTTGGGATGGCTCGTACCTAAGCGAAGTACCAACATGTGCCGAGAACGCATTTTGTCGGCCATGCGGGCGAGGTTGGACGAGATGGGGAGCGCCAAGATCTTGGTGGTCGGCAGTGGAGGGCAACGTACCGATCTTTCCCGCGTTTTGCTGACGGGAAAAAAGCATCTACTTATTTTTTGCGATGTAGACGTGAGTGCCGACGTGGATATCTTTTGTGACGCACATGACCTACCGTTTGCCGACAATTCTTTCGACGCGGTTATCACCACAGCGGTGCTAGAACACGTCATAACTCCAATGCGGGTCGCGGAGGAAATTTATCGGGTCGTCAAGATTGATGGGCTGCTTTATTCTGAGCTGCCGTTTATGCAGCAAGTCCACGAAGGAGCATATGACTTCACACGCTATACGCTTTCTGGGCATCGTGGGTTATTCCGGCAATTTGAAGCCATTGACTCCGGATTGGTGTCTGGCCCGGCAACTGCCTTGGCTTGGTCTCTTGAGGCATTCGCAACTTCTTTCTTCGGAAGAAATGCATTTCGCAAAGCAGCAACGTTCGCAGTGAGAGTTTGTTTTTTTTGGCTTAAATATCTGGATTACGTGGTTCGGAGAAATCCTGCGGCAATGGACGGCGCGTCCTGTACCTTCATATTCGGACGCAAAATTGCTTCGCCCCTATCCGACGCTGAAATCGTCGCCTCATATGTCGGCGCAATAAAGCTGGCCCACGTTTGACCTTCTTTAGACCATCCTGCACGCAACAAACCTTGGTTTGTCAGACTTGGGCGAACCTTCGCGTTCAAATTTCAGCGGCTAGCAGTGCGAACTGCTATGACAAGTTTCCAAAATGAGCTACTTGCTAAGTTTAACAAATATCGTTTTGCGCGCGGGCGCTCTTATATCTCGCTTCGCGATCACGCTTTACATCGCCAAATATCTCGACCTTGCCGCCGTCGGTGCGTATGGGCTCATTTATGCTCTTACAATCATCGCACCCGCGGCACTTGGGTTTGGGCTCGACTTCAGGGTATCCCGCGAGATTGTTGGAATGCCGGAAGAGGCTGCAGCATTGCGTGTCCGCGACCGACTAGCTGTGAACGCAACACTTTACGTGTCAGCGGCGCTCTGTGCACTCACCGCCGTTCAGGCGGGAATTTTCCATCCGTTGCCTCATTTGGGCGTCGTTCTGGTGATTGGCCTGCTCGAGTCTGTCGCCTTTGACATGCACATTTTTCTAATCAGCTTGCGAAAGTCGTGGTTTGCAAACCTTCTACTCTTTTTCCGTATCGCGTGGGCTATTCCGTTCATGGCGATAGGTTTTGTGGATCATGGATTTCGTGATTTTTTCGTTTTATTACTCTTCTGGCTCGGCGGCCTCTTCGTTACGTTTTCCGTGATGTTTTTCGGGCTAAGACACTGGCCTTGGAAGCAGATATTATCCGCGCCGGTAGATTTTCCTTGGCTAATCGCCCATCTGAGGCGATCTAGGCTGATTTACGTCAGTGATTTGAGCCTGACCGGCACTGCTTTTCTGGATCGCTTTGCCGTCGATTTCGTACTTGGCTTGGGGGAAACGGGCGTCTACATATTTTTTCTAAATATCGCAAACGGCCTACAACAGCTGGTTTATGCAGGCGTTGTTCAAGTCGCTATGCCCAAGTTGATTGAGGGCGCGCGCCACGCAGATCCATCGGTATTAATCTGCATCATACGCCAGGAAGTGCTCAAAGTGGTGGCCGTATATTCGGTCGTCGCAATCGCTGTCTACGGTTGTATTCAACTGATACTGCCCCACATTTCGCGACCTGCGTTACTTCTCTATCCCTGGCTTCTGCCGGCTATGTTGGTCGCGATGCTGATACGTTCGATGTCTGACGTGCTGAATTATGGACTTTTTGCACGTAACTATGACACGAGTTGGGCACTCGTTAACATATTAGCGGTCCTACTGACGCTAGTGTTTGTTGTGGCGTCGTTGAAAATTTGGAACCTGGAAGCAGTGGGCATAACTTTAATTGTCACGCAGCTCCTGATGCTGTGGTTGAGAGTATATGCCATGACGGGAAAGATTGAGGTGACCAATCGGCCCCCTCTGGGATCGCATCAATTGTAATGAGGCGCTTGGGATGAGGTTGGTCAACCGCGGTCGAAATTTCCATTTTCGTTTGATAGCGATTATCGCCTTCATATTTGTAATTCCGGTTGTCCATCCGATCGCAAGGGCCTCGACCGTTCAATTTTCCGATTCATGTATCGAAAATTGGATGCGCCCGGACATGCTGGAGGACTACGGCAAGGCGATCAATTCCGCCGTTGCGGCACAAAAGCTCGATGAGCCGTCATTATTGCGAGCTTGCAAGCCGGGTGATCACCGGGTCAGCACGCAGATCGTGATCGACCGTCCTGTTAGCCTTTGGATGTATGGCACGCGGCTACTTCCAACCGATGCATTCAAGTCGCTGCCAATTAAGGTTGGTGCGACCCTCACCGCTCAAAGCAACGTCATCCAGCTGAAAAGCACCTCTGGATTGCAAGTGGGAATGGCTATTGGCGGGTTGGGCATTCCCGGCGCAAATTATATTGTTGCGATTGACCACGCAAGACGCACTGCCACGTTAGCACTGCGCCCGATGTTGGTTCCTAACGGAATTGTTGCAGCTGGAGATAGAATTTTATGCGGAGTCAGTTCGCTGCGCGGCATATCCGTTGGGCAGTCCGTGGCAATTCAGGGAAACCCTTCGCCGCTCACCATAACTTCTGTTGATGTACGCAAGCAGTGCATCACTTTGCAGAACCCGCCCCTCAAGGGGGGTGAGGTGCCAGTTGCGCTTGACGTAATAGGCTCGTGGCAGGCGGAGTTGGTCGCAGTGGCGGTGACTCCAATTATGTTATGGAAAAAGAACGATTCCGCGATACGAAATATTGAGGGACAAAATATTGGCGGCTCGATGTACGGTGTTTGGATCGCGGATGTTCAGACACAGAGTCTCGGAATCGGGCGGACACTGCCAGGCGCGCAGGGAATACAAATTTCGGGATGGGATCGCTTCAAAGCACAAGACATAACAGTCGAAAATCTTTCAGGCTCCGCTTTGATAATCGGTGGAAATGGCCAAGCCCTCGGTACGAACTTTTCGGTGCGAGAGGCGGAATTTTCCAACATACATTTGCGCGACTGCGGAGATGGCCAGACAGGGCAATCTACTCTGGAAATAATGACGCCCCCGCAACAGACGGATCCCAACGCTGATGAGGACAATCAGCTTACTTTTTCTAACGGTGCCGCCGTTTTTAACTACGGCGAGGGGGTCACAATCGGAACGTATAACGCGAGACATATCGCAAAAGGGCGAGGGCCCCGGTTAATATCGTTCACCAATAATTTTCAAATTGAGGGAGGTTCTCACCACCCCAAGATGGTTAGCATTCCCGCGCCCTTCGACAGCATTCATGTGCTGACGTCGGGGGAGCTTTATTTCATCGGGGACATGATCGCTGCTCCGGGCTATGGCAAATCGCTCATTCGCAGTGATGATGCATTGGGTGCGATCTCCGTTGTCGCGAGCCGTTTGTATGCTCACGGGAAACAGGTCCCTTTCAAGGTTCAGGTTACGCAAGGCTCTTCGATCGTCAAACTTGTAGATTCCACTCGCGGCACCTTCGATGACAGCGGAAAGTGGGACGGCGTTGGCGCTCAGATAGTCGATGGTGCGTCATGCACGACAGCAGCCCCTTGCAATGTCTATCTGCAGGAGGAAAACAGCGTTGCTGAATCTGGTTATGTGTTGAACCTAACCGATGATTGGAAGGGTGCGACGAGCGACCAAGCAACCCTCTATATTGGGTTTGACGGGTACTTTTTTCAAAATGCAGGCAGATGGGACAGGCTGATCGCTACAGACGACATCTGGACAGATCAGTCGCCGGGAGGGATTTCTCTTCTAAAAGGAGGAACGGCGGTCAAAATGACTACAACCGGAAACCGATTCGGTTCCGCGTCGACAAATCACTGAAATGCGGGATTCGATTGCCACGCCAAGTTTTGAACCCAGGATTATTAATGCGCCCGATGGTTCTTACCTTGTGACCTGAGCCCCTGAACTTCCTCCAGATTTGAGTGGAGGCCGGTCTCTGGAAGGAGACGGACGATGAAGCGATCACGGTTCACGGAAGAACAGATCATTGGGGTGCTGCGGGAGCACGACACTGGGGTGAAGACGGCGGATTTTTGCCGCAAGCACGGATCAGCAGCGCGACATTTTTCAAATGGAAGTCGAAGTATGGCGGCATAGACGTGTCGGACGCCCGGCGGTTGAAGGTTCTGGAAGAAGAGAACCGCAAGCTGAAGAAGCTGTTGGCCGAGACGATGCTCGATATCGCCATGCTGAAGGAACTGAACTAAAAAAATGGTGACGCCCGTCGTGAAGCGGCAAGCTATGGCTCATCTCGCCCAGGTGTTCGAGGTGAGCCAGCGCCGGGCGTGTCAGGTGATCGTGGCGATCGAACGTCCATGCGCTATCGCAGCGTGCGGCCTGACGATGCAGTCCTGCGCGCTCGGTTGCGCGAGTTTGCCGCTGTCCGGCGCCGGTTTGGCTATCGGCGCCTGCAACTCCTGCTACACCGCGAGGGCACGCGCGTGAACCACAAGAAGCTGAGGCGGCTCTATCGCGAGGAACGCCTTCAGGTGCGCCGACGGGGTGGACGCAAAAGAGCGCTTGGAACAAGGGCTCCGCTGGCATTGCCACAGGGACCGAACCAACGCTGGTCGCTGGACTTCATCAGTGACACGCTGACCGACAGCCGGCGCTTCCGCATGCTCACCGTCGTTGACGACTTCACGCGCGAATGCGTCGCGCTGGTCGCCGATACATCGCTCTCAGGACTGCGCGTGGTGCGTGAACTCGACACGGTCATCGCACGCCGCGGCAGGCCCAAGACCATTGTCAGCGACAACGGGACCGAGTTTACCAACATGGCGACGTTGCGATGGTCGCAAGAGACCCAGATCGAGTGGCATTACATCGCGCCCGGCAAACCGACCCAGAATGCCCTCATTGAGAGCTTCAATGGCCGGCTTCGTGACGAGCTGCTGAACGAGACATTGTTCACCTCACTCCATCACGCGCGTGAAGCCCTTGCCGATTGGAAGGACGACTACAACACCGTCCGGCCGCACAGTGCCATCGGCAACGTGCCGCCTGCGGTCTACGCCAAACTCAGCGATCCCGCGATGCAACGGGGACGGGTCGCTTGAACCGTTGTGGGGCTCCGCGCCCCGTCCCGTTGCATCACCGAGCCAGCAAGGCTCAAATGAAGGTCAGGCTCTACTTCCAACTGGATGAAGGATGGAGCTCAGGTCAGTATCTGGAATACAGCCTCGCCATTCCCGACTTCTGCACATCCATATGCTCAATATACCGCATCACCATATCCGCCGATTTCCATCCTCCCGCGTGCATGATGGCGCCGAGGTCGATGCCGGCGGCGGCCATGTCTTGGGCGGCTCCGACGCGCATCGAGTGGCCGGAAAGTTTGGCGACGGTAGTCTTGTCGAGGTTCGCATCTTGGGCGCGGGTTTTCAGGATGCGGACGACGGCGTAGGGATGAAGTGCGGCTTGGGCGGCGTGTGCATTGCGGACGTTTCGGAAGATCGGACCGGATGTCAGGCTGGTCGCGTCGAGCCAGCGCCGAAGATGCTGGATGGCTTCTGCCGATAGGTAGGCCAGGCGGCCGTCGCCGCGTTGGTCGGTCTTGGATTTGCGGATCAGGATGGTGCCGGAATTGTCGGGCCGGATGGACAGGTCGTCGGTCTGCAGCTGTACGAGCTCGGCGCGGCGGCAGAGGGTGTCGTAGCCGGTGGCGATGAGGGCGCGGTCGCGGAGGCCTCTCAGGTCGTTCGGGCATGCGGCGATGAGCTTGTGCTTGAGTGGAGCGGAGAGGCCGAGCGCCTGGTCCTGCCGGCGGCCTTTCTGACGGAAGACCGTGCGGGTGGCGAGATTTACTTCTTCGCTGCCGACAGGGCTTTCGAGTTTCAGCAGCTTGTGAATTTTGGCGATGGAAGCGCGGCGTCGGCTCACAGTGGCTGGCGCCGCGCTTTTGCTTTGGGCAATCACGAAGTCCGCTACCGTCGCCGGCGCAGCGGGGAGGGCGCACCGGTATTCTTGCCGGCACCAAGCTTCGAAGATGGAGAAATCGGCACGATAGGAGCGGATTGTATTCGCTGAATAGGCGCCGTCCATACGCACCAGCGCGTCTGACCAGTCGCAGTCAGGCAACTTGCCGATGGTCGGCAATCTGCCCTTGCCGTCGGGACCAAATCGTTTTGTAATGGTTCGCAGAGACACTTCCAGCCCAATAAGAATGATCTCAGAGACATCATATGATACCTTTGGTATCATAATCAATACCAAAGAATGATTACCGCTGCTCAAATCAGAGCGGCGCGCGCCATCCTCCGTTGGTCGGGGCAGGAGGTGTCTGTGAGATCGGGCGTGAGTTTGCCCACGGTGAAGCGTTTGGAGCAGATGGAGGGCGTCCCGAAAAGTCGTAGTCAGACGCTATTAGCACTACAAAATGCCTTTGAATCCGCCGGTATCGAGTTCATCGGCAGTCCTGAGGATAAGCCGGGCGTCCGCTTGACCCGACGTCCGAAGGTTTAATCGCGCTATCTGCCTTTCGTTTCATACATCCCCAAATAGCGCGCCAGGATGTCTAAGGCTTTGAGCTTGTCCTTCATCCGGATATCGGCGCGGTAGCTGACTCTTTTAGGCTTGCATCCCGAAGACAGTTTTTCGCTGTAGCGGACGGACTGAATTGCGTCCCAAGTCTCTGCCGGCCAGTCGTCAGGATTTCGAATCTCCCCGTCTGGGCCTCGGATCCCGCTGGGGTCTGCGAAGGCGATACGAGCTGCCTCTGCCACGAATTGTTCTCGGTATCTTGCGGCGCGGTTGCTCAGCGCTTGCGAGCGCCGGGCGATGGCGGCTGCAATGGCCGGCTTTCGCGAATTTTCGCTCGCGATGGCGCGCGCGGTCTTCACGCTGTAGCCGGCTTTGATCGCTGCCTGGGTGCCATTGAAACTGACAAGGTATTCGTCGACGAAGCATTGTTGTTTCGGTGTCAGCTTGGTAGGATCGTTCATAGCTAACTCGTTGTTTCTAAATGATACCAACGGCCTCAGTGGTTGACACATTTGGCCCATGATCTTTGGGTTATCGAGGCGATATTGTCTGGGTTTCTGAGGAAGCTTCGCCAAGCGTCGCAACAAGCATCGAGGATGGCGTCGTAGTCTTTGAAGACGCGGTTTGCGAGATGGTTCTGGCGCAGGAACTGCCAGACATTCTCGACCGGGTTGAGTTCGGGGGCGTATGCCGGCAACGTCAGCAGCGAGATGTTGGACGGCAGGTGGGTGATGGCTTTCTCGTGATAGCCAGCGCCGTCCATGACCAGGACAGCATGGGCGCCTGGCCTGACGGCCCGGCTGATCTCCTTGAGGTGCGCCGTCATCGCCCTGGTATTGGCGCAAGGAAGAACCAGACCGGCGGCACAGGCGCGCTCGGGACAGACCGCGCCGAAGAGGTAGGCCCACTTGTAGCGCTGATCGCGCGGCGCGGTGGGGCGTGTCCCGCGCCGCGCCCACATTCTGGTCAAGCTTCCCTTCTGGCCGATCCGGGCTTCATCCTGGAACCAGATCTCGACCGGCTTGGTTTTGGCGGCATCCGGCAAGGCGCGATCGACAAGCTGCGCGAAGTTTTTTTGAACGCCTCTTGGGCATCGGCGTCTGCTTTGGGATGGCGCGGGCGAACCGACATATGGCTGAAGTTGAGACGATCCAGCACCTTGCCCACGGTGCGCTCGTGAAGCGCAACGCCAAAGCGCGCGGCGATCACGTCGCGAAGATCGACGCGGCGCCAGCGCACCATACCGTCGTTCGCAAGATCGGGACCTTGCTCCACAATCTGGACAAGTTCAGCCTCCTGCTGCTCCGTCAGCCGGGGCGTTGGGCCTGGAGCCTTGCGGTCGACAAGACCATCGATGCCTGACGCATTATAGCGATGCACCCAGTCGCGCAGCGTCTGGCGATCCATGCCGCACGCCGTTGCCGCGTCCGTGCGAGACGTGCCTTCCAGCACCAGTGCCAGCGCCAGCAACCGGCGAGCCTGATCGGCGTGCCGCGTCTTGGCCGCCTCCCGCCGCAAATCCGAAGCACTGTGTTCCGAACGCAAAATCTTGATCGCCATCGCCGATCCCCTTCGCGAATCACCTCGCAAAGCGAATCACAGACAGCGGCCGCGTTGAATCCTCACGAGTCAGAAACTAAGGCCGTTGGTATGATTTATTAGAAAAGCCAGCTCATTATGACCTTTCCTCATAATGTCAGGTTTTGTAAGGTCACGAAAGACGAAAGTTATCTACGCTCACATGGTCGCCTGTTCTTTGTAGGACGGGAAATATTCGAACGTGCGATCACCGCATCTCGCGGTATCTCACTATATCCCGGCAAATCCCGCGTAATCCCGGAAACCGCCGCTAAATCCCCCCTTGACAGCTGCCTTCATGGGGTTCGATTTAAAAAGCGCGATAACCGTTGTTATCGCGCGGCAACCAACAAATGGGCGGCAATCAAAACGCGTTCTCTTGTCCAACCACAGTGGCAAAAGTTTTGATCAGAATTTGGAAGTCAAGACCCAGGCTACAGTTGCTCGCGTACCACAGATCTGCTTCGATCCGACGATACATGAGATCCAAGTTCGGCGTTTCGCCGCGCAAGCCGTTAACTTGGGCCCAGCCGGTGAGACCGGGCTTCACGTGCTGGCGTACCTCGTAGTTCTCGATGAGCTTCGCGAAATAGGCGTCGTGCGCCGATGCATGCGGCCGTGGCCCGATGATGGACATCTCGCCTTTCAGCACATTCCATAGCTGTGGCAACTCGTCGATGCTGGATTTGCGCAGCCATTTTCCGATGCGGGTGACCCGTTGATCGTTACGTGACGCCTGCGTGACGACGGCACCGTCTTCTTGCACCGTCATCGTGCGGAATTTGAGGATCTGAAATGGCTGCCCGCGATAGCCAAGGCGCGTTTGGCGAAAGATCATAGGGCCAACTGAGTCTGACTTGATCGCGACCGCAGCGGCCGCAAGAAGTGGGGCTGTGAACAGCAACGCTATCGCTGCAATCGTCACGTCCATGGCGCGCTTGATGCCGCGTTCCGTCTTTGTCAGCGGCGACTTTTGCATCTCCAGCGTAACGATGCCACCGAGGCCATTTACCGAATTCTGCAGGAGGGCCGAGATTTGTTCGTCCGGCACGAAATACACTGCGCGCGGTAAAAGACGAAGTCCCGACATCAAGCTCGCCGCGGCATCGAAAGGCAGACGGCCAGCAACCACATAGATCTCCCCCGGTGCGGCCGAACGGGCGACCTCGAATACCTTCTGCAATAGGCGCCGGCGCTCGCCAGCCCAGGGTGCACCTGTGCAGGCGTCGTCGAATTCAATGGCGCGGATATTCATGCAGCCGCGTTGCGCAAGTTCGGCGAATAGAGCCGCTGTGCTCCCCGACCGGTGCGGCGCGATGATGAGTACTTCCAGGCCGCGATAAGCGTTGGTCGTCATCCAGCGTGCCAGCAGGCGTGGCGTAAGCACGCGCGAGGCGATGCTGCCGGCGAAACCGGCCAGAAAGAAAAAGAAAATTGCCCCCCGCGAGAATTCTGAACTGATCTTCATCGAGAAGGCCAGAGTCAGGAGGAAGAGAAATGTACTGCACCATGCGAGCGCCGCCATGCGCGCGCGTCCCAAGCGTGTCGTACTGGCGCGCTTGTCGCGGGTGGCCTGCAGCCGCGCCATGCCGCAGAACAGAACGGCTACGATGATGCCGGTTGCCGTAAACGCCGGTATGTCTCCAAGGATATCTCGCGTCACGAGGTGAAAGAAAACCCCGGTAACGATGCTAAGACCGACGATGACCACGGCGTCGCTCGCCAGCGCGAGCGGCGATGCAGCCTGATCGGCTGGAACGTCGGCCCGCCAAGTCTGGGGCATGCCAATGGCTCTTGCGTCCCTAGGAAAAGCACCGCCGCTAACGTTCATTGGCCCCACACCAAACCCGCGGCGGACGTCAACGCCACCCGTTCCCCATTCTACAATTCAAACCAAAATCCGATTTGAAAACCGGTCGGAACTACGCTTCACCGCTCATACAGTGTAAGCAAATTTTGTGCACCGCAACAAGAAGAAGCGTAAGAAAAAGCATAACGTCCAAATCTATCGGTATGAAATTTCGAAAGGCCTCGCAATCGAGACAAGAGCTGGTAGTTAATCGATCGGCGATGGGCTGTGCGGAGGGAACTTTGCCCGGTACAGCCTAAGTTCCTGCTCTGAGCACCCGCTTGGTTGCCGCGGTTGTGGCCTGACGAACAGATATGCTTGCGGACGACCCGAGTCAGTGGGCGCGAACACTTTGTAAGTGCACCAGATGCGACGAGATCAGAGTCACGTCGCGAGAATAGAAATCGACGTGTTTCAAGCCGAACATATGTCTCTCGCGCTTATACCGCGAGCTCCATCAGTGATGGCACATTGAGTGTTTGTGGATACCAATGGGCGATTGCAGCCGCTAAAACGGCAAATGGGAGGGCCATGTACCGACAGAAGAACGACACAAGCCCTTGAAAAACCTGGAGCGGGCGAGGCGAATCGAACGCCCGACCCTAACCTTGGCAAGGTTATGCTCTACCCCTGAGCTACGCCCGCAATCCAAGTTGGGCGGCGGTTATGGCGCAACCCCGGCCCCGATTCAAGCCGCATTCCAATGGGAGAGATTGCCGGGTTCCCAGCGCCCGGACGGCGGGAGCGGTGTCGCGCGGCCTGCGAGCAACGGAGACCCACCTGCCGGGCGTTGAATCCGGCGTCCATCCGAGCAATTTTCATGTCCAACCAGGGTGTCATTGCCGCCAACCGCTTCGGCCTCGGCGCCCGGCCCGGCGAGGTCGCGGCCGTGTCCGCCGACCCCAAGGGCTGGCTGCTGGCGCAACTGACGCCGGAACGGGACCTCCCCCGGCCGCTCATGTCGCTGCCCTCGACGGTCGACGACATGAGCGCCTTCTTCAAATGGATCCGCCAGATCGCCGCCGAGGCCAAGGAACACGGCATGGATCCCTACCACCTGAGGCCGCAGGGCGCGCCGGGGGCCGCGATGGCCGGCGGGGGCATGACGGGCAACGGCGGCGATAACGGCTTCAGCATCGAGCGCGAATATGTGAAGGCCTTCCTGCCGCGCTATGCCGTCGCCGTGAAGGCGCGCTACGACGTCGCGGTTGCGACCGATCGGCCGTTTTTCGAACGGCTGGTCCATTTCTGGACCAACCATTTCGTCGTCTCCGGCGCCAAGCCCGGTGCGATCACCATGCCGCCGTCTTTCGAGCGCGACGCAATCAGGCCGCATGTCACCGGCCGCTTTGCCGACATGCTGATGGCTTCGTCCAAGCATCCGGCGATGCTGTTCTATCTCGACAACTACCATTCTATCGGCCCGCACTCGAAGGTCGGCAAGGATCCATTCCTGCGTGCGCCGAAGGAGCCGCAGGCCTTCTCCATCCCGCAGACGGCAGGGCTGAACGAGAACCTCGCTCGCGAGATCATGGAATTGCAGACGCTTGGCGTCCGCAGCGGCTACACCCAGGCCGACGTGACCAGCTTCGCGCGCGTCATCACCGGATGGACCATCGCCGGTCCGCCCCGTGTGCCGGTGTATCAGCTTGTGCTGCAACGCCGGCTCGATGCGAAAGGCCTGTTCGAGTTCGACGACGAGGAGCATGAGCCCGGTCCGCAGACGATCATGGGTAAGGTCTATGCCCAGGCCGGCGTCGACCAGGGCGAAGCGGTGCTGAACGATCTGGCGCGTCATCCCGCCACGGCCCACTTTATTGCGAGCAAGCTCGCGCGCCATTTCATCTCCGACGATCCGCCGCGCGCCGTGGTCGATCGCCTGACGACGATCTATCTCGATAGCGACGGCGACCTCGGGGCCGTCTGCACCGCGCTGGTGAACAGTCCCGAGGCGTTCGATCCCGTGCCGCACAAATTCAAGCCGCCGGAGGACTACGTCATCTCGGCCGCCCGGGCGCTGCCAGCGCTGCAATCCGATGCCGGCTCGCTGCTGCGCGCCTATGGCAGCATGGGCCAGACGCCGTACAATCCGCCGGGGCCGAACGGCTGGCCCGATGTCGAGGCCGAATGGCTGGGCGCGGATTCGATCTGGAAGCGCTTCGAATGGGCGAACCAGGCGGCCCAGAGCGTTGCGACCACGTCCATGAATCCATCCGATCTCGCCAGGGACGTGCTGGGATCGATGCTCACGCAATCGACCGCCCAGGCCATTGCGCGTGCGCAAAGCCCGGCACAGGGCCTGACGCTGCTGCTCGCGTCGGCCGAATTCCAGAGGAGATGACCATGATCACACGCCGACAAAGCCTCGCCCTCGTCGGTGGCGGCCTTCTCGCTGCCGGCCTGCCCCGTGCCGCGCTCGCCGCGGTCGAGACCGACAGGCGGCTCGTCGTTGTGCTGCTGCGTGGCGCGATGGATGGTCTCTCGGCCGCGCCGGCCTATGGCGACCCGGACTACGAGCGCGCCCGCAACGGGCTTGCCATTGCCTCGCCGGACGAAAGAGGCGGCGCGCTGAAGCTCGATGCCATGTTCGCACTGCATCCCAATCTGCCGGGCATGAAGGCGCTCTACGATTCCGGCGAATTGATCCTCGTCCATGCCGCGGCCACGCCCTATCGCGACCGCTCGCATTTTGACGGCCAGAACCTGCTGGAGAACGGCGCGGAGCGGCCTTACGGCCTCGACACCGGCTGGCTCAATCGGGCGCTCTCGCAGATGCCGGGCACCGGCAAGCCGCTTGGCGTCGCGCTCAATTCGCACATGCCATTGATGATGCGCGGTCCGGCGGCGATGACTTCCTGGGCGCCATCGCTCATGGCGCAGCCCGACGGCGACACGATACAGCGGCTCGCCGCGCTGTACGGCGAGACCGATCCGCTGCTCGCGAAGAACTTCGCAAATGCGCGGAGCGCAAATGGCGTGGCGATGGGGGAAGGCGCTGGCGGCGGCTATCAGGCCTTCGTTGGCCTGATGACGGCCGCGGCGAAATTTCTGAGCGCGTCGGACGGCGAGCGTATCGCGATGGTCGAGATCGGCGGCTGGGACAGCCATGTGAACCAGGACGGCGCGTTCAGCCCGCTCTCCACCAACCTGCTCACGCTCGATCGCGGCTTGGCCGCGCTGAAGACCGGGCTCGGTCCGGCATGGAAGCAAACCGCCGTCGTCATTGTGAGCGAGTTCGGGCGCACGGTCGCGATGAACGGCACACAGGGCACCGACCACGGCACGGCCGGCGCCGTGTTCGTGGCGGGCGGCGCAGTCAAGGGCGGGCGCGTTCTTGCCGACTGGCCAGGCCTGAAGGCGGGCGCGCTCTATCAGGACCGCGACTTGAAGCCGACCACCGATTTCCGCGGCATCGCGACGGGGGTGCTGCGCGATCACATGGGGCTGTCAGGGGCGCAACTCGCGGCGGTGTTTCCGTCCGCGATGCCGATCAAGCCGCAGGACGGGCTTATTCGCGCCTGAATTTCGGCTCGCGCTTCTCCGCGAAGGCGGCGAGCGCTTCGCGGTGATCGGCGCTGCTGCTGAGCACCGCCAATTCCTTGGCATTCAATTCTGCCGCTTCCTCCGGCGACAGGTTCGGCGCCAGCGACGCGTTGCGTTTGACCGCTTCGACCGACAAGGGCGCACGGCTTGCGATGCGCTGCGCGAGCTTGATCGCTTCTCCCATCAGCGCGTCCGGCGCATGAACCGCGGTAACGAGCCCGAATTTCTCCGCCGTCTCCGCATCGTGCGGCAGGCCGGTCAGCAGCATGTGCTTGGCGCGCGCCACGCCGATGAGCCGCGGCAGGCGATAGGTCGAGGCCATCAGCCCGACATTGACGCCGGCGCATACGAATCGCGCCGCCGTGGAGGCCACGCGGATATCGCAGACGCTGGCGAGTTCCAGCCCGCCGCCCAGGCAATGGCCGTTCACCGCCGCGATCACCGGCAGGCGGAATGTCTCGATGCGCTCCAACACGCGGCCGAACTCGCCGAAATGCGCGCGGCTCCCGGCTTTGTTGGCTTCCGTCTGTTCCTTCAGATCGTCGCCGCTGCAAAACGCCCCGCCGCGACCCGTGAGCACCACGGCGCGGACGCTCTTGTCGGCATCGATCTCGTCCAGCCGCGCCAGCAGTTCCGCGCGCGGCCCGCGCCCCAGCGCGTTCATCGGCGGATTGTCGATCTCCAGCAAAGCCACATGGCCGGCCGGCGCGGAAAAATGGATCAGGCTCACTTGGCCCACTGCGCCAGCCAGTCGGCTATTCCTTGCGGGGTCATGTGCCGCGCATCTTCGAGCGCCGCGATATGGCCGGCATCGACCAGCGTCTTGCCGTCCGGCGTCACGATCAGGACGGTCGGCACGCCGCCCTTCAGATCGACGCCGAACCGCGCCGGGATCTGCAGGTTTCTGGTCATGCGTCCGACATCCACGCTCACGACTTCATAGTGCGCCGCGATGAAGGGCTTGACCTCCGGAAGCTGCATGATGTTCGCCAGCACGACGCAGTCGCCGCACCAGTTTCCGCCCAGATCGATGAACACGTGCTTGCCGCTCTTGCGCGCCCGCGCGAAAGCCGCGGCCACATCGGCGTCCGCATTCGCCGTCTCGTCATAGGGAATGCGCTCGACCACCGGCAGATCGGCGAGGCTTGCGAGCGCGACCTTCGGCGCCGGCGCGGCGGCTGCGGCGCACAGCGCCGCAGCGAGAATGATCGCGAAGCGTATCATGCGGCCAATCCTCGTCCTTCGAGCAGAGCGTCGATCTTCGGATCGCGGCCCCGGAACAGGCGATAGGCGGTGGCGAAGTCGCGTGTGCCGCCGGCGGAATAGATGTAGTCGTACAGGCGCCTGGCCGTCGCCGGATCGAAGGCGTCGTTCTTTTCCTGGAATGCCTGGAAGCCATCGGCATCCAGCACTTCGGACCACATGTAGGAGTAGTAGCCGGCCGAATAGCCGTCGCCGGTGAAGATGTGCAGGAAATGCGGACTCGCGTGCCGCATGACGATCTCCTTGGGCATGCCGATGCGCTCCAGCGCCTTGGCCTCGAACGCGGCGGCATCGAGGTCGCCCGGATCGGTAAGCGCATGATAGTCGAGATCGACGAAGGCCGAGGCGAGGAATTCGACCGTCGCGAAGCCCCTGTTGAAATTCCGCGCGGCGGTCAGCTTCTGCAGCAAAGCCTTCGGAATCGGCTCGCCCGTCTCGGCATGCACTGCGAAGCGTTCCAGCGTCTCGGGCACCTCCAGCCAGTGCTCGAAGATCTGCGACGGCAGTTCGACGAAATCCTGCGCCACATTCGTTCCCGCCAGGCGCGGATAGCGCACCTGGCTCAGCAGTCCGTGCAGCGCATGGCCGAACTCGTGGAACAGCGTCTTCGCCTCGTCGAAGGACAGCAGTGCCGGCTCGGCTCTGGGAAAATTGCAATTGTTGACGATCAGCGGCGTCACGGGCTTGCCCATGTTCTCCTGGTCGCGGAACGCACTCATCCAAGCGCCGCCGCGTTTCGAGGCGCGCGCGAAATAGTCGCCGTAGAACAGCCCGACATGCGCGCCGCCGCGTGTCACTTCCCACACCCGCACGTCTGGATGATAGACGGGAATATCGCTGCGCGGATGAAATTCCAGACCGAACAGGCGGTATGCAGTGTGGAACGCCGCGGCGATCATCTTGTCGAGTTGGAAGTAGGGCATCAGCTCGGCCTCGTCGAGCTCATAGCGTTCCTTGCGCAGCTTCTCGGCGTAGTAGCGCCAGTCCCAGGCCGCGAGCGCGAAATTCCCGCCTTCGCGCGTGACGATCGCCTGCAGCGCATCGCGTTCTTCCAGGGCGCGGCGTCGCGCCGGCTTCCACACCTGTTCGAGCAGGTGGCGTGCCGTCCCGGGCGTTTTCGCCATCGTGTCGGCCAGCTTGTAGTCTGCGAAAGTCGGATAGCCGAGCAGCCTGGCGCGCTCCGCCCGCAGCGCCACCATCTCGCGGATGATCTTCGCATTGTTGTGCGCGTTGGCGTTTCCGCCGCGCGATATCCAGGCCTTGAGGATCTTCTCGCGCAGGTCGCGGTTTTCCGCGAAGCTCAGAAACGGTTCGACGCTGGAGCGCGAGGTCGTCACGGCATAGGGCGCGCCCAGGCCGCGCTCCTTCGCCGTCTCGGCGGCCGCCTCGCGGGCGAAGTCCGGCACGCCTGCCATGTCCGCTTCCTGCAGCGGCAGGACAAAGGCCTGCTCGTCCGCCAACACGTTCTGTCCGAAGCTGGTGCCGAGGCCGGCCAGCTCTTCGACAATGGCCGCCAGCCGCTGCCTGTCCTTGCCTTTGAGCTTCGCGCCGGCCCGCACGAAGTCGAGGTGATAGCGCTCCAGCACGCGCAACGCCTCGGCGTCCAGGCCGAGCGTCCCGCGCCCGGCGTGAAGGGCGTCGATCCGCGCGAACAGCACCGCGTCGAGGTAGACGTCGTTCCAGTGCTTGGCGAGCACGGGCGCCATGTCGCGCTCGATCTCCTGCAGCGCGTCGTTGGTGTGGGAGGCCGCCAGGTTGCCGAACACCGCCTCCACCTTGCGCAGCAACTGCCCCGAATTTTCCAGCGCCTCGATGGTGTTGGCGAAGCTGGGCTCCGCCCGCCCGCCGGCGATTCCCGCGATCTCGGCCGCGTGCTCGGCGAGCGCACGGTCGTAGGCAGGGGGGAAATGGCCTGGCTCGATACGGTCGAAGGGCGGCGCCTCGAAGGGTGCGGTCCAGGGCTCGAAGAAGGGGTTGGATGTCATCGCGGCGCTTGGTTGGGGCGGGCCATCCTAGCAAGTGAACCGGTCCCGGCAACCTTCACGCCTGCGTGTGGGCGCTGGATATGTCCGCGCGATGTGCTAGGGAATTCGCGCAGGTTGCACGGGGCTTTCGATGAGAACGACGCGTATCGTTGGGTTGATTCTGATGGCCGCGGCAATTGGTGGCGTGGTCGCGGTCGCCAGGCCCGCCGCGAAACCGGCGCCGGCCGTCGCCGCGACGCCGGTCGACCCGGCTTACATGTGGGAACTTTCCGATCTCTACCCTTCGGCGGAAGCCTGGACGGCGGAGCGCGACCGCGTGAAGGCGACGACCGAGGGTTTCGATAGGTACAAGGGCACGCTCGGCAAGAGCGCGAAGGACTTGCTGGCTGCGCTCAGCGCCTTCAGCGACGCCCAGCGCGCCGGAATGCGTCTTGCGGCCTATGCCAACCTCAAGGCCGACGAGGACGTCCGCATCGCGGCGAACCAGGAGCGCCAGCAACTCGCCGCCTCGCTGGGCACCCTCTACAACGAGAAGACAGCCTGGGTGACGCCGGAAATTCTCGGCATCGGCGCCGACAAGGTGCACGCCTTCGAAGCGGCCGAGCCAGAACTCGCGCGCCGTTTCGGCTTCTATCTCGACAACGTCCTGCGCCAGGCGCCGCATACGCTGTCGCTGGAATCCGAATCCGTGCTCGCCTCGGCCGGCGACGTCCTTGGGCAGCCGAATGCGATCTACAGCGTGCTCGCCAATGCGGAAGCGCCGTTTCCCTCGGTGAAGCTGTCGGACGGCAGCACCGTGACCATCGACCAGGGCAGCTATTCGAAATACCGCCAGTCGCCGCTCCGCGCCGACCGCAAGAGGGTGTTCGACGCCTTCTGGGGCATGTGGAAGAAGTACGAAGGTACGTTGGGTGCAACGCTGACGACCCAGGTGATGGGCGAGGTGTTCAACGCCAAGGTGCGGCACTATCCGAACGCGCTGGCCGCCGCAGTCTTCGCCGACAACATGCCGGAGGCGGTCTATCGCCAGCTCGTGGCGCAGGCCAATGCCGGGCTGCCGACGATGTATCGCTATCTGAAGCTGCGCAAGCAGTTGCTCGGCATCAAGGACGAGCTCGCCTATTACGACATCTATCCCTCGATGTTCAAACTCGACCAGCCGCAGCATTTCACCGTCGCGGATTCCGAACGCATCGCGCTCGACGTCACCGCGGCATACGGCCCCGAATATGTCGCCGAGCTGAAGAAGGGTTTCGCGGGCCGCTGGATGGACGTCCTGCCCCGCCCCGGCAAGGCCGGCGGCGCCTATATGCAGGGCTCGGCTTACGATGTGCATCCCTATCTGCACTTCAACCACAACTACGACTATGAGGCGCTGTCGACCTTCGTCCACGAATGGGGTCACGCGGTCCACACGCTGTTCACGCACGACAACCAGCCCTTCGAGAACTCGAACTATTCGACCTTCACCGCCGAGACGGCCTCGATCACGAACGAGATGCTGCTCAGCGACTACATGGTCGCGCATGCGAAAAACGATGCCGAGAAGCTCTTCTATCTCGGCCAGGCGCTCGAACTGGAGCGCGCCACCTTCTTCCGCCAGACCATGTTCGCCGAATTCCAGCTCGCGCTGCACGAGGAGGTCGAGGCCGGCCGCGCCCTGTCCGGCGCACGCATGTCGGAAATCTATTGCGGTCTGCTCAAGAAGTACCACGGCGATGCCCAGGGCGTGATGAAGATCGATCCGGCCTATTGCACCGAATGGGAGTTCATCCCGCATTTTTACTACGGCTTCTATGTCTGGCAGTACGCCACCTCGATGGCCGGCGCCGCCAGCTTTGCCGATGCGATCGAACACGAGGGCAAGCCCGCGCAAGACCGCTTCATCGCGCTCCTGAAGGCCGGCGGCTCGGATTATCCGTACAACATCTACAAGAAGGCCGGCCTCGATATGGCGACTCCGGCGCCCTATGAGGCGCTGCTCGCGCGCATGAACCGCACCATGGACCAGATCGACGCGATCGAGGCGAAACGACCGTAACGATCTTGGCTCATTTCAGCTCGAACACCACGGTCACATTGGCGGTGACGCTCAGCTCGCCCGCTGCGGTCGGCGTCGGCGCCGCCGCGGCGAGACCGGCAAGAGCCCTGACCCGGAACATCGGGCGCGGCGACTCGGTACCGTTCTCTTGGATCGACAGGACGGCGCCGACCGTCGCGCCGGCCGCCTTGGCATAGGTCTGCGCCCGCTTCAGCGCGTCTGCTATGGCGGCCTCGCGCGCCGTCGTCTGGAGCGTGCCGGGATCGCGGATGTCGTAGCCGACCGAGTTGATCTGGTTGGCTCCCGCGCCGACCAGTGCATCCAGCGCCGGCCCCAACTTCTTCGTATCATCGAGGGTCACGTCGACCTGGTTCGACACCTGGTAGCCGGTGATGCGCTCCGGGGCCGCGCCGGCGTTCTGCGCATATTGCGGCTGGACAGAGAAGTTGGAGGTCTGGATCGCGCGTTCGGGCACGCCCAGGTGCTTCAGCGCGTCGAACACCCCCGTCATCTTGCGGGCATTTGCCGCCAGCGCGGCGTCGGCCGTAACGGCCACGGTCGCGACTCCGGCGCTCAATTCCGCCTGATCGGGAACGCCCCGCGCTTCGCCTTGGCCGCTGACCGTGATCGTGCGCGATATGTCGGCGGCGGCAGCGGGGGCCGCCAGCGCGAGCAGGCCAAGGGCGGCACCGACGGCCAGGCCGGTCAATCCAGCGAATTTCATTTCCTCTTGTCCTTTCAAAACGCGTGCGCCGAGTGTTTCCGGCCCGCGCGGCATTTCTGGGGCGCCCCGAGGGCCGATCATAGGCGGTCTCACACAAAGCCGCGAGGAGGCCGGTTTCGGCCCTTGGCAAATCCTGCTATGGGGCGCGCGGAGGGCCTGTAGCTCAGGTGGTTAGAGCTGACCGCTCATAACGGTCTGGTCGCTGGTTCGAATCCAGCCGGGCCCACCAATCCTTTCAATGGGTTGGTCTGCGCCTTCATCCGAACTCATGTGCGAGAGGTACGAGAAAGGTACGAGAAGACCAGAGTTGGAGTTGCGATAGAGCGGCACTGCAGCGCGAACCTCTTGCCGGATGAGGCTCACCGTTCCAGCGGACACGCCGCTACGCTTCATGATTTCCTTGTGCGGCAGGCCCGAAAGAATCAAAAAGCGGAGCTCTTCTCGCTTGGCGTCGCCGATGCCGGCCTTGGTCTTGCTTGGGATCGTCTTCGACAGCATTTCGATGTCGAGGACAGGCTGATCGATATTGGCGCGCTTAAGATGTGAGCGGATTTCCGTCATCACGGCCTCGATGGCAGCAACGGCCTCCGTGCAGTAATCGGGCTCATATGGCGCGTAGATTGATGTGGTGGCGTCGGAGTCTTTGGGTAGGTGACCGAGGAAGATGCTGATCTGCTCGGTCGGCACTTTGCGCTTGCGCATTTCGCGCGCCATGCCGTGGCGAATTGAATAGGGCGTCACGCGGTCATCGAGCCCCGCATCTTCGCAAAGGTTGTTCCAAGCCGTCTTTACCGAGCCGACTCGTTTGCCGGAATAGGACACATAATACTGCCGAGGATCAGTCACGGCTCCGAGCCACGGGAGCAATGTTGGCGTGGCTTTCAACAGGGGCCGGAATTTCTTGGTCTGCTGCCGCCCAGGCGGATTGAGATTGATAAGCTCATGCTGCTTGTCAAATTGCGCGCCCCTCATGTCCATGATCGCGCCAGGGCGCGCCAGCGTGTTGCAGGCGATGAGAATGAACACAAGCGCGTGTCGTGACTTCGCCGAGTCCATCAGCAGAGCCATTTCGGCAGGAACGATCGGACGCCCCATCGGCTCGCGGGAGCGCTTTTCTTGAAGCGTCAGCAGGCCGAAAATAGTTGGAGCGGAATCGAGTTCCTGCCATTTGACTGCGTGTCTGAGAGCAGCGCGGCCATCTGACAAGACGCGGTCCATGCCACCAGCTCCAAGACCCTTTGCCGTCAAGAATTCACGAAACTTCAGCTGCTTTTTTGGCTTGATGTCGGCGACAGTGTCGTCACCCCAAAAATCTTTCCAGTAGCGCAAGCTGTTCCAGATTGTTCGGGCGCTCGGCAGCTTTTCGGCGTGCTCATTCCAGTAGCTGGCAATGACCACGTTGATCAGGACTCTGTCGGGTCGGGTATCAGCTTCCGGCTCGTCGTTTTCCGTGACCCATTTGGCGAGGAGGGCGGAGGCTTCTCGAAAATCCGCCGTACCAAGGCTCTCGCGGCGGCTTTGCTGGCTTCGGGGATCGTACCAGGTCCGGCACCATGAATCGGTCGCCTTGTTGCGAGCTGGATTCTTGCTGAGCCAGTAGTCTCCGAACTGGCCAAGTCTGGTCTTGTTTGATTTTCGGCGCATGGCGTTACCTGCTGGCGTTGAAGATACTCTGCGATGTGTTGCGTTGTGTAGAAAATTCGGACGCCGACGTTGACAAACCCCAGCTTGCCGCGAAGCCGTTCGTTGCGGACTGTGCAAGCTTTGACGTTTAGAAGCTCGGCTGCCTGCTGAGCGGTTAGCAACTCGGGCAGTCCAAGCTGGTTTGAGCGAAGATTGGGAGATTTCCCACTAGATATTGGATCTGTCGAACTTTTGGGCATGGCACAGCGATGACGCGTGGATGCCGCATCATCTGGCCGAAGAGGACGTAGTCAATGAATACCGCTCCGCGCTCGTATCTGAGCGGGGAAAGAGAAGGATTTGGCGGTGCCATCACTCTTTACCTCTAGGAAAGCCAGCCAATTCCAATTTGCTCTCTTACACTGAGCCATCATCAAGGCTTGTTACGGAATTCGAATTGACGGCCGATTCAAAAGGCACCTGACAAACACAAAATCCGGAATAGAGCCGACAAAAGATGTCGGCGCAGAGCGGTTTATCTGGACTTTCCACGGCATTAGCTCAGCTGTGAGACTTAGCACACTGCCGAGGATGCAGCAGGTAGCGGCCCATCATCAGATACGTTCGGAAGGCAGCAACAATGACCGAACATTCCAATTTGGACCTCGCCGCAATAACAGAGGCGCACAATCGGTTAACCGCTTCGACTATCTGTTCAATGTCATGCCATCAAAGCGTGACGGCTTCGCCTTCCTTTTTCGTTTTACTGCCTTCATTGCGAAAATCGCGGCGCAGGTGTGTCCACTTCGCAAAGCCGTTGGGGGGGCATGCCGATCGTCCTGAAACTGTGCCAATTGAGCGACCCTGCGCCAGCTGAGGGCAAGACGAAGGTAGGCGGCACGGTCGCACTTCGCACAGCACGCTGCTGCGCAGCTTTCCATGTCTGTCGCACGTGCTAGGGGATCAGGGGCCGACAACATTTCCGGTGATCCCAGCGTGTTTTGCCGATCCTGATTGCGGTGCCGCCGATGCGCCTGCTACGCAGGCCGGGGCTACTATTCATAAACAAGCGCCGAATCGTTAAGATCTATGTTTGGAAAAGTGTCCTTTTCCAAAGCGTAATCCTGGGTGTGTCGCCACTCGGGCTTAGTTCCGCTTTTCGGCATCAAATGCATGCTGCGCGTCAGATAGCCGGGGTTGAAATTTTCGGGGTCCATCCAAGGTCCGAGCGCCATATCTATGTCCTCCTGCCGAAGCGCCGGCGTGACGCGCTTCACGCCCCGGTCGTCCATATGGCGAAGGAGGCGCGCCATGAAATCGCCGATCAGATCGGCGCGCAAGGTCCAACTCGCGCGGAAATAGCCGAACACCCAGATTAGGTTCGGAACGCCGGTGAACATCATGCCGCGATAGGTCACGGTCTTCGAGAAATCGACCGGTTCGTTGTCGATTGAGAAGTCGATATCGCCCAGAACGCTCAGTTCGAAGCCTGTTGCGGTGATGACGATGTCGGCTGCAAGCGACTGCCCAGACTTCAGGAGGATGCCCCTCGGCGTGAAGCACTCGATTTCATCCGTGACCACGTCGGCCTTGCCTGCCTTGATCGCCTCGAAGAAGTCGCCGTTCGGCACGAAGCAAATGCGCTGCCGCCAAGGGGCATAGCTCGGCGTGAAGTGTTTTGCGACGTACTCCTCGCCGAGGATGTTGCGGATGACGCCGAGCAGCTCCTCGCGAACGACATCGGGCTTTGCGAGTGTCCGGCGAGTCATCTTGGCGCCGTTGCTGAGGATGCTGCGACGCACGATCTCATGCGTCCAGGCAGGATCGATGTCGAGTTCGCGAAGCGTTTCGGCAAGGTCATTTCTGTTTCGGCCCGGCGTGAAGTAGGTCGGCGAGCGCTGTAGCATGGTCACATGCTCCACTTTGCCGGCTATCGCCGGAATCAGCGTCGCCGCTGTCGCGCCGGAACCGATCACGACGACGCGCTTGCCTTCGTAGTCGAGATCCTCCGGCCAAGACTGCGGGTGAACGATCCGGCCTTCGAAGGTGGCCATATGCGGCCAGGTTGGTGTATAGCCCTCGGCATGACGATAGTAGCCCTGACACATCCAGAGAAATCCGGTCGTGAAGATTTGACGCGCGCCGCTCGAGACATCGACGGTTTCAACGGTCCAGAGATTATCCGCGTTCGACCACCGCGCTGACAGGACTTGGGTATTGTAGCGAATGTGCCGGTCGAGATCGAACTCGGTTATCACCTCGCCCATGTAGTTCAATATCTCAGATGCGGTCGCGATCGGTGTGCCCCGCCACGCCTTGAAGCGGTAGCCGAAGGTGTGCAGATCGCTATCCGACCGAACACCGGGATACCGATGCGTATGCCAGGTGCCGCCATAGCCTTCTTTAGTCTCAAGGACGACAAAGCTCTTCTCCGGCGCCTGCGTCTTCAAATGATAAGCCGATCCGATGCCTGCGATGCCGGCTCCGACGATAATGACGTCGAAATGGTGCACTTCAGCGGCGTCATCCGCTTGTCGCACTGGCATTTGATTCATGTCGCGTCTTTGCTTTTCGATCCGCGCTGCGATCCGACGCGTTCGAACAGCGTTTCACAAGGCGCGCAGCGCCAACTGCGGCAAATGGCTATTGCTTTGACGTCTTATCGCTTTCGGGGGCCGCCGGACGGCTGGACTGCCATTGCTGCAAACCGATGCCGGGCGTTTGCCGATCCCCGTGTCTACGCGGCTCTTTGACTAGTGCCACTATGATGGCAAGTGAAATTGCCTCACAGGCAATGGCAATGCCGAAAACTGCGTGATAGCCGAGTTGTGTCGCGATCAGGCCGCCTGCAAGCGGGCAAAAGGCGGCGATCACGCTCTCTGCCGTCGTGGAGAGCGCCATTCGCATAGCCATGTCGTCGCGATGCCCCAGCTCAAAAACGATGTTCTGGGCGCTCATCAGGTAGCCGGAATTGGCGGCGCCAAGGCCAAAGAACGCTAGTAGAATCAGCGACATGCTGTCGACCGACATCAGCAATGCTGTTGAACCTATCCACAGAACCAGTGCTGCTAGGAAGGTCGACCGAAAGCCCGAGTGGTCCGACAGATATCCCCACACGAGATTGGCGATGGTATCCGCGATCAGGTAGGCAAAAGACAGTGCTCCCACGGTGCTGCCGGACAACGCGACATGCTGACTTGCGTAGATGATGTAGAAAGGTGCGGCTACGCGATTGCCGCCCGCAAAGCTGCGGGCAATCATGAAGTGTCGGAAAGCCGGATTGTCGCGCAGCATTGCGGGAAACTGGCGCAGGCGGTCATGAACGCGTGATTTCTCCTTTAGGCTTGGTAGCACCGGTTCCCGGACGATTAGCGAGAACGCGGTGAGCCCAAGGCTCGTCAGCACAAATGCGGTAAGAAACGTCGTGCCATAGCCATTACCCAGCACGTTATCGCCGATAAGATATTTTCCAGCCAGATAGGACAACCCGGCTGCTACCAGTCCCCCGGTTACATTGCGCCAACCCTGCAGCCGCCCGCGCAAACGAATGGGAATCATTTTTGCCAAGAGGAACTGAAACGCCACACCTTGCGGACCCGAAAAAAGTCCAAGTAGGAAAAGCAGGATCGCGACCGTTATGAGCAGGCTGCGGCCGCCCAAAAACCATCCAGCCAGGGCGAGCCCCAGGATCGGAATGCGCATCATGGTCCCCAGCGCCATGGAAAGACGCAGGACATGGCTGCGGTGCTCGATGTGCACCGCCCCGATGATTGGCGAGATTGTCCCGCCGAGCTGCTGCAATGACAGCCCCAGTCCGACGATCGCATCGGACCCAGAAAGCATGTGCAGATAGGCGGGAACGAAAGTCGGGGCGTTGACTAGGCGGAAGCCGGTCATACCCAGCACACCATGCAGGAAGTGACCAAGGTAATTTCGCTTCAGATTGGCGCGGACAAAGCGCTCATACGCTTCTTCGCGCGCTGAACCCTCCAACCCATCATAGATGTCTTCCACGCCGCGCTTCCGTTTCGAGGGCGCGGCGCCATGCCACCGGCCGATGCCCCATCCAATGCCGGCGCCCAAACACCGGTGATATTGCCGAACACGCGATGAGAATGTCAACATAAACAGGATGATTGTCCCGTAACCTGCCCGTTCCTATCGCTTCTCGGAGTTCACATGCAGCCTGTCCTCACTCGCCTTCAAACCAGACGCCTTGACGTCGATCGGTTCGAAGCGCCGCCGATACCCGTCATGATCGGCACGCGACTATTCGGCGGCCAGGTTGTCGCGCAGTCGCTGGACGCAGCCTATTCCACGGTCGAGGATCGGGTCTGCCATTCGTTGCACGGCTATTTTGTGCGCGCGGGGGATCCTGCGCGTCCCTTGCGCTTCGAGGTCGAGCGCATTCGTGACGGCGGGAGTTTTGCCACGCGGCGCGTGACAGCCCGCCAGGAAGAAAAGGAAATTTTCGTTCTTCTCGCCTCTTTCCACGGGGTCGAGAGCGGTCCATCTCATCAGGAACCGATGCCCGATGCGCCGCCGCCGAGTGAGATCCTTCTGCTTCATGTCCCAAGAAGCCCAGCTTCGGGGCCCGCCGCGATCGTTGACATGCTGCAGGTCGATCCGCGGCCGGATCCGCGATCGGTCATGCCTCCGCGAAAGAGCGTTTGGATCCGCGCGGGCGATTGTATGGGTGCACAGTTGGACCGTCACCATGTCGCGCTTGCCTTCGCCTCGGACATGAACCTCCTCGAGACCGCCATGCGTCCCCATGGCCTGTTTTGGTCGACCGAGGGTCTGCTTGCAACCAGTTTGGACCACGCTGTTTGGTTTCATCGGCCGTTCGACTTCTCTCAGTGGCTTTTGTTCGTCCAGGACAGCCCGACGGCGCACGGTGGCAGATGCTTCGTCCGGGGGGCGGTCTATGCGGCGAACGGGGATCATGTCGCGACAGTGGCCCAAGAAGGGCTGCTGCGAATGCGCGAGGCCGCCGATCGGCGGTAAGCTCTTTCATACAACAAGCCGGTTGTCCGGTATGTATATTGAACGGCCATTGTGCTATCGTGGATGTAGTGGTTTGCTCGATGTATGAACAAGCCGGAGGATAAATCCGGCAGCGATACAGGGAGGATAAGATGGGCGCGCTGGACGGCAAGGTGGTGATTGTCACGGGCGGCGGCAATGGCATTGGGCGCGAGTGCGCGCTGATTGCGGCACGCGAGGGTGCGAAGGTTCTGGTCAATGATTTGGGCGGTGGCCTTGCGGGAGGAGACGAGGGCTCCATTGGGCCGGCCGCCTCGGTGTGCGAGGAGATCCGAAAGGCCGGCGGAGAGGCCGCGTTCAATACCGAAAGCGTAACCTCGCTTTCTGCGGTTCGCGACATGATGGAGCAGGCGCTCGATACCCTTGGCGGGCTGCACGCCGTGATCAATCCTGCGGGCATTTTGCGCGACGGCATGTTTCACAAGATGGGGGAGGAGGACTGGGACCGTGTGATCGATGTCCATCTCAGGGGTTCGTTCAACGTCTGCCGCGCCACAATTGAGCATTTCCGCGATCAGCAGGACGGCGCTTATGTGCTGTTCACTTCGACATCGGGGCTGATCGGCAATATCGGCCAGGCGAACTATGGCGCAGCCAAGATGGGCATCGCCGGATTTTCGCGCATTCTGGCGCTGGAGGGCGCGAGCCGAAACGTGCGCTGCAACTGCATTGCGCCGGTTGCCTGGACGCGCATGACACAGTCGGTCCCGGTGAAGGACGACGCTCAGGCGGCGCGGCGACAACAGATGGCACAGACCATCCGCGCCGACCAGCCCGCGCGTCTGGCGGTCGCTCTCGCAAGCGGCGCGGCGAAAGGTGTCTCCGGCCAGATATTTGGCGCAGCGGGCGAGAGGCTGATGCTTTACAGCCAGCCGCGCCCGATCGAGACGCTGACAAGCGACACGGGCTGGACGGTGAGCAGCATTCTGACCGAGGCGCTGCCGGCCATGAGCCAGAAGTTCGTCTCGATGTCGCGGGGATGACCTATCGGTTCGCGTGATCGTGCCGCGATGGAAGGAGGGCGTCAACGCGGCGCGATCACTTTCGCGTAGCGCTGAAGGTGCCCTTCGACTCCCCGGCATAATCTACCGTTCCCTCGATCGCGTTGCCTGGGGCGTTGACCTTTCCCATATAGCGAATGGCCCGGCCGAAGACCTCGAAATGGAAATCAACGTCGCTGCCCTTTACCGTTCCCGTGAGGGCGGAATCGCCAAGGACGCCGCTATAGGTCCCTGTGAGCGCGGCACCGTCCTGCTTGAAGACGAATGCCGGCGCGCCGCTCCGCCCGTTCCCGAGCACGACCTTGGCCGTCCAACGGCCCGTTATGTCGGCACCTAGGGCGGGCGAGGCCAGTAGGAGGATGGTAGCGGCGAGCGCGATCCAAGCTTTCATGGCCGGTTTGCTCGTTTGTGTCCGATTTGCGGGTCAGACCCGGGCCGGAATGACGACTGGCATGCTCTCGAACCCATGCACAAAGGAGGAAAAGCTGCGCACCGGTTCGCCTGCAAGCTCGATCTTGGGGAAGCGCTTCAGAATCTCTTCCCAGATGATCGTGAGCTGCATCTCGGCGACGCGATTGCCCACGCAGCGGTGAACGCCGAATCCGAAGGAAAGATGTTGCCGCGGCCGCTCGCGATCGACGATGTAGGCGTTCGGGTTCTCGACCATCGCCTCGTCGCGATTGCCCGAGATGTACCACATGACGACCCGCTCGCCCGCCTTGATCGTCTTTCCGCCGAGCTCGAAATCGCGGGTTGCGACTCGTGCCATGTGGGCAAGCGGCGTCTGAAACCGGATGGTTTCCGAGACCATCGACGGAATCAGGCCGGGATTGGCGCGCAGCTTGTCATATTCAGATGGGAACTTGTTAAGCGCATAGACGCTGCCCGAAATCGTGTTGCGGGTCGTGTCGTTGCCCCCGACGATCAGGAGTACCACCGTGCCGTGGTATTGCTCACGTGACATCGCCCGGGTCTCGGGATGATGGATCAGCATGGAGATCAGATCGATGCCCGGTTCGGCGTTCAACCGCTCGTCCCAGAGCGAATCGAACTTGCCGAAGCACTCCATCATGACCTGGGCCTTCTGCATCCAGCTCTCGACCGGGCCGTGACCGGGTTGGTTCATCATCATGTCGGACCAGTAGGGCAGCTTCCGCCTCTCTTCGAAAGGAAAGTCGAAGAGCGTCGCCAGCGTCATCGCCGTCAGCTCCTTCGAGACGAGGTCGACCCAGTCGAATGGCTGGCCGATGGGAAGCGTATCAAGGATCTGGCCCGCGCGTTCGCGAACTGTGGCCGACATCTTCGCGATGTTCGGCGGCGCGACGGTCGGGCTCACGGCCTTCCGGTGCACACTGTGTTCGGGCTCGTCCATGGTGATGAAGCCCGCCCCGGCGCGGCGGCGGGGCTCCACGCCCAATGCCTTGAGCGCGGCTTCCTGCGCCTCCATGGCCTTTTTGTTAACGAGAGTAATGCCCCCCGCCGAGGAGAAAGCCTCGTGGTTGGTGTCGACCGTCATGATGTCGTCCCAGCGTGTGATCGACCAATAGGGTCCGTATTCGCTGTCGGGCGTGAAGTGCACCGGATCCTCGCGCCGCACCCGCTCGAACATCGGCCAAATCGTATCGTCCTGAAAACGGTCCGTCTTGCCGGGATTGATCTCGGCAAGCGGGATATTCTGCACGTCGCTTTCCTTCGCGTAGGTGTCGGCTTTGACGGCGATGTTCATGGTGGATTTCCCTGGGTTGGCGGACCGGGCGTTCTCTCGAAGAGAACCCATCACTGCTGACCTGCACGCGTCCGGTGAGTTTGGCCTCGATTGTTTCCTTGCCTTGCCCATCGCAGCGTCGGGAAGCCGTCCAAGCCGGCACCCACTACTGAGACAGGCAAGACGGAGAAGCTGGACGTTCGAACATCGTTCCACAAGCGGCGACGGAAACGGCCGAATCACCCCACGGTTGCGGGAACTTCAGTCTGCAGTCCCAGCTATCGCCGGCATGCCCGGCCAGGCAAGCGAATCATTTCCACAATTGAACGTGGGCCGGCAGCGTCGTCATAACGTAGGTCCGGATCGCAAGTGCTGGCATGCATAGATTGCGCGCCTCCCGTCCAAATCGGTTTGGCGAATCTTGTGATGCGACGTGCACGGATCAAGGTCGGCATGGCCCCGCCACGTGCCCGACTAGTGCTGTGGTTAGGAGGCCCACTGAGCGCGCAAAATCCACTACCATCCCTAGGCGCGACGGCACATGTAACTTACACTCCGGGCAGAAGTCGGATTTGGGGTGCAATCAATGAAGCTTGCCGCTGGCGAACGCAGCGACCGGCCGTCGAAACGTCTGGGTTTGTTGCGGATATCGCGTCCGCAAAAGGGATCCCGAAGGCGTTTCAGCCAGGCCGAGCGTAGTGCGACCACGCGGACCAAGGTCATCGAAGGTGCGATCCGCTGCCTCAACAAATATGGTTATGCTGCGACGACAGTTGCCATGGTCTCGAAGGAATCGGGCGTCAGCCGGGGCGGCATGCTCCATCAGTTCCCGACCAAAGTGGATATCATGCTGGCGGTCGTCGCGTTCGCGAGCGGCGCCGGCGAACAATCGCAGCCCGACGTAGTGGAAACGATTGCCGACCCGCGCCGTGTCCTCATGCGGCTGACGGACGATGTGTGGCGGGCTATTACGCTGCCAGCCTCCATGGCGAAACTGGAAATCGTCATCGCGGCGCGTAGCGACAGGACCTTGGCTGCCAAACTTCCCGAACTGTACGTGAGGATCGAGCAGAGGCGGCGCGCCTATGTCTGGGCTATCGCAAAGGCTGCCGGCATCCGGGACAAGAAGAAGATCGATGCCATGGTCACTTTGCATGTTGCGGCCATGAGGGGGCTTGCAATCGAGCAAATGATCACGCGGGACGACGCGACCGTGCAGCAAGCCATTAGCCTGCTGAAACGCTACAAAGAAGGTCTGATCAGCGACCTTCTTGCGTAGGGTATGATCCAGATCGACGCAGATCCTCTCCATCACGGAATCCGACGGTCACGGACACGGAATTGAGTCCAACGTGATCGGCACGACTCCATTGTTGGCGAACTTCCGGGACGGACATCCGGTCTGTAAATCGTTGACGCCTGCACCAGACTTGCTATCGTCTCATCCAAACAGCCTTAAGGCGGAAGCACAGGGATGGTGAACGGCGGAAGCGGTTGGGCAGGCGTCCTTTCAAAAACGCCTGCGGCGGCTTTCCTACGCTCGCAAGACGGGTCGATTGCATCATCGGAATTCAGAGCCACCCGGTTGGGCGCGCTCCCGATCTTGTCGTCAGCGCCGGGAGGCAGGAATGGCAAGGATTGAAGGCGGCACGGACAAGCAAGAAGAACGATTGCCTGCTCACATCATCGCCTCGTTCGGAAGCGTGGGCTTGCCACTGGCGGCTTTCCTCATCGTATTCGGCGTCTATCTGCCAAGATATTTCGTCGCGCTTGGACTGCCCTTCGCGACGGTCGGAGGCGCGATCGCAATGGTGCGCTTGTTGGATATCGGCGTCGATCCGATAATCGGCTATTTCATGGATCAAACCCGTACGAGCATGGGGCGGTATCGGCCATGGCTGCTCGCCGCGACGCCGGTTCTGATGATCGGAATATTCATGCTGACGATGCCGCAGGCGTCGATCAGCATGAGCTATCTGATGCTCTGGCTGCTGGTGAGCTATGCGGGGTTCTCGGTGCTCATGCTGGGTTCGGCTGCCTGGGGTGCTGTGCTCGCACTGTCGTATCACGAGAGATCGAGGCTTTACGGATTGACCCAGAGTATGGCCGTGCTGGGAACGGTCCTCCTTCTGCTTCTTCCGGCATTTACGCATGGCGTCGTCGTGCCGGGAAAAGTGGCCAGCATGCCGGTTATCGGCTGGATCATGATCGTTTCGATCCCGGTGGTCGTTGCGCTCTGCTTGGCCGTGGTGCCTGAGCGTATAGCCCCCGCGAAGGAGAGGCCCCGTTTTCGGCTGGCCGATTATCGCGCGGCCGTTTTTCGTCCCTCTATGGCGCGCATTGCGATCTCCAACATCCTGATTAGCCTTGGCGCGGCCGCGACGGGCCCGATCTACATCTACTTTTTCAAGGACGTTAAGGGCTTTACTATTGCGGACACGAGCTTCCTGCTCATTTTTTACGTCGGTGCAGGATTCTTCGGCGCTCCATTCTGGGGACGCCTCGCGCGGCGCTTCGGCAAGCACCAGGCGCTTCAGGCCGCATGTGTCGCATACGCCATCTCGCAGGCGATCCTCATGATCCTGCCCCGGGTTTGGCCGGGCCACACGCTGGCGGCAGCCCTGCCCACCGCGGCAGCAATGTTCGCCGTGGGCTTCGCCTCCAGCTCCTTTCTGCTCCTGATGCGCGCGATGGTGGCCGACGTAGTCGATGAGGTTCGCCTTGCGACGGGACAGGATCTCACGAGCCAGCTCTACGCCGTCGTCACCACGATCGAGAAGACCGGGGCGGCCATCGCTGTTGCGATCATTTTCCCGATTCTGCAGCTGGCAGGCTATGACGGACGCGAAAATGCCGTGAACACGCCGCACGCCATTTTTGCTCTGCAGATGTGCTATCTGTTTGCGCCCATCGTTCTGGTCCTTGTCGGCGCGACGGTATTCTTCGGATACAGGCTCGACTCCAAGCGGCATGACGAGATCCGGCTGGCGCTCGAGGAGCGTGACACCGCAGCCGCTCTCGAGGCGATTTCAGGACCGCTTCCGGAGGCGGCTCAAGTCTAGCACGTCAGGAGTGGCTGCCAAGGTGAATAGTGACATGATCAACAAGACCGGATGGACGGTTTGGAGCATGTCGCGCCTCGAAGCCGGCGTTAGTCAGCGCCACAAGGTTCAGCCGTTGCGCGGAAACCAAGAACATCATGACAGGGGAGAGAAGTCATGCGTGAAGCCGTGATCGTTTCATATGCTCGTAGCGGGCTCGCCAAATCGGGCCGCGGAGGTTTCAATATCACACCTACCATGACGACAGGCGCGCATGCCGTGCGTCATGCCGTAGACCGGGCCGGCGTGGAAAAGGGTGAGATCGAGGATTGCTTCATGGGCAATGTGGCCTCTGCCAGTGGCGCTCTCGGCCGAGCGGTAGCGCTGCTTGCTGGGCTGCCGGTGAGCACGGGTGGCGTTACCGTCAATCGGTTCTGCTCGTCCGGGCTCCAGGCGATCGCGATGGCTGCGCAGTACATCGTGGAAGGCGGCGCCAATTGCGTGGTCGCCGGCGGCACCGAGTCGCTCAGCTTCCGACCTGCCGCGCCGCCGTCGGGCGACAGGAAATCGAGCGAGCCGCGAAACGAGGACGCAAAGCTGACGCAAATGTATCCCGCCTTTCATATGCCGATGATCGACACGGCTGATGTGGTTGCCGAGCGATACAAGATCAGCCGCGAATACCAAGATCGGTATTCTTATGAATCCCAGATGCGAATGGCCGCCGCACAAAAGGCAGAAAAGTTCAAGGATGAGATCGTTCCGCTCAAGACCAAAATGCGGAAGGTCAATAAGGAGAGCGGCGAAGAGATTGTCGTCGACTACACAGTGGACCGTGATGAATGCAACCGTTCCGACACGACGTTCGATGGCCTTGCCAAGCTGGAGCCTGTGCGCGGCGCCGGAAAATTCATCACTGCCGGAAATGCCAGCCAACTCTCCGACGGCGCCGCAGCCGTCGTCCTTATGGAGGCCAAGGAAGCCGAGCGACGTGGATTTCAGCCGCTGGGCGCATTCCGCGGCTTCGTGGTTGCTGGCTGCGAGCCGGACGAGATGGGAATCGGCCCGGTCTTTGCGGTGCCGCGGCTCTTGGAACGGCACGGCCTGAAAGTCGGCGATATCGACTTATGGGAGCTGAACGAAGCCTTTGCGTCGCAATGCCTCTATTGCCGGGACAGGCTGGGCATCGACCCTGAGAAGTACAACGTCAACGGCGGCTCCATCGCAATCGGCCATCCCTTCGGTATGACGGGCGCCCGGCTGACCGGCCATATCCTTCAGGAAGCGCGCCGCCGCGGCAACGCAAGATATGGAGTGGTCACGATGTGCATCGGCTCAGGCCAGGGCGCGGCGGGACTGTTCGAAGCCTATAACTGAAGCAGGCAAAAGACGCTCGGAACCGCGCGATGGCGCCATATAGGCCGGCGTCATGTCTCGGCGGCAAGCTGTAGAGCTTGACCGATTTGGTCTTGTCGGATGATCCTAAGTTCGGTCGGGTGCGAAGAGTTCCCGCGACTGCAACCAATACGGATCATGACAAGTCAAAACCCATCCGCGCAACAAGGGAGAAGGAGCACAAGGCGTTCAAGCGCAATCACGCGCCGCGAACTCTATAAGCTTGTATGGTCCAAACCGCTTAGCAATGTCGCCGCCGACTTCGGAATTAGTCGCAACGGAGTCGCAAAGATCTGCGATCGGCTCCTCATACCGTATCCAGGGCGGGGATATTGGGCACAGCGAGCATTGGCACGCAAGGAGAAGCGGCCGCCTATGCCGCTGGCGCCCTCCGGCGTGGAGGAGATCATCACCATCGCGCCGGGCCAGGCACATTCGCGCCGCCGCAGTGCCCCGCTGTCGCGTGAAGTACGACGGAACCAGTTGATCGACGTCGCGGGACAGATCATTGCCCGTGAGGGCTTGCATGCGGCCTCCATGAAGCGCTTGGCGCGTGAGGTGGGGATCAGCGAGGCCCAAGCACACAATTATTTTAGCCGCCGAGACGACTTGTTACTCGCGGTTGCCAAGCGGGAGTTCGCCGCGATGGACGCTGCCCAGCAATCCGTGCTGGAGCGTGCTCATGATCGACTCACGCGCGTGACGTTGTCTACGGTCGCCTATTTGCGGCAGGTTTCGAACCGCGGTGTTTTGATGCAGATCCTTTTGAACGATCCCGGTGTCCGTGCTGGCCTCCGAAGCGATCGCGAGGCACGGTCCTCCAGCGAAAGCGAGAGGTTGTCAGGGATCATGGAAGAGCGATACGGCGTGCCACGGGACGTCGCGCATGGCACTACGAGGATTCTCTTTGCTGTATCGCGACGAGCCGGCAGGTTGCTCGCTGAGGGGAAAATCCCACTCGATTTGGCCGAGTGGCTCAGCGTTGCCATCATCACTGCCGGCAACCGTAGCGTTGCCGGCCGGTTGCGGGCCCAATCCTAAACGCCTTGCTCGGAGGAATCGGCCCCCGCGCCAATGGGTGGGCGCGGAGGCCGTGGTGAGCCGCTTCTTTCGGGAGCCGCTCAGAAGTGCTTGGTGAGTGTGACGCCATAGAGCGGCGGATCGCTGATGTACGCGTAATTCTCGCTGCCCGTGATCGCGCCTCCGGCCGATCGCAAGCCGACGATCGTGCCGTTCACTCCGAGGTTTTGGGCGTAGACCATCATGCTGAATCCCCAGTCGGGCTTGTCCAGCGACAGCGTCAGGTTGACGGTGTCGTAGGGCCTCACGCGCAGATCCTTGTTGTTGAAAAGGTCTGTGTAAATGCCGCCCCGGTAGCGATAGTCGGCGCGTGGCGTCAAGTCCCACGAACCATCGAAATGGAACGTATATTGAGCACCCAACGCGACGGTCAAATCCGGCACGTTCGGCAAGCGATTGCCCGCAATGCTGACCGGAACGCCGCCCTGATCGGCAGCTGGAACACCGTTGAAGAGTCCGAAACCGGTCGTTAACGCTGGCGTATCGCAAACATCGAACAGCGCCGAGGATGGAAGGACGCCGGCTTTGACCAAATTGAGAACGCCACCGAAGTTTGTCGCATTGACGACGCACATGCCGGATAGCGACTTGACTGCGTAGAAGTTGGGGATGCCCTGAGTGGGATTGTAGGAATCGATCGAGTTCGCATTTGGGCCGTTTTGAATCTCAGTGTTCAGGTAACCAATCTGAGCGTTGAACAAGAGATCGGTAACTGGGCTCCATTTGCTTTCGAACTCGGTGCCGAAGATGTGAGCATCGACGTTCGAGGTGACGGTCCCGAATCCAGCAGCCTGCGTGAATTGGTAACCTTTGTAGTTATAGAAGAATCCTGTGAGATTGAGGATAAGAGTGTGGTCGAGAAGTTCGTTCTTCGTACCGATCTCGTAGGCATCCACATATTCCGGAGCGTAGGGGCTCTCGGGCACGATATTCGGCGGATTGAAGCCTCCCGACTTATAGCCTCGTGAGTAGGAGGCGTAGAGCAGTGTGGCGTCGGTGAAATCGACTGTGGGACGCCAGTCGACATTAAAGCGACCCGTCAATGCTCTGTAGTCGGCAACCTGCCCACCCGGTGGGTTGAATACGTAACCCTGACCGTAGCTGGTGCCGCCGGTCGGCGAGAGCAGGTTGGCGGCGCTGTCATTGTTGGCGAAGTTTTTCCGGTCATCTGTGTAGCGCAGTCCGCCGGTCAACCGGATATTATCGGTCGCGTCCCAATAGACCTCGCCGAACGCGGCGGTCGAGTCCAGCGTCACAGGATTGACGCTTTGATAGTAGTAGTGCCCGCCATCTGAACGAGAGGGCGGATTGTTGTCGATCGGCAGATTCAACCCAAAGAGCGGGCTCGTCCCGTAGAAGGCGTCTGCGTTGTCGAAGATGAAGACATTGTCTTGGCGCCGGTTGTGGAGATAGATTCCCCCAACACTGAAGTTTACGGGTCCGGCGAAAGACGATACGAGCCGGAGTTCCTCACTGATCTCCTGTGACGACAGATTGTCGTAGTTGCCCTCCGTATAATACGAAAGCGGCGCACCATTCGCAATTTGCGGCACGCTGAAAGGCATTCCGGGATAAGGCAGGAAGGGGATATTCGCGCGAGGCGATATCTGCCCACCGCCACCGCCGTTTTGGGAATGATCGCGATCATAGGTTGTCAACGAAACGACTTGAAGGTCGTTTGTGATGTTCCATTCCACGTTCGCTTGAATGAGCTGATTGCGGGTATGATCGGATCGAAATTCACGTCATAATGGCTCTTCAATCCAGGATTGAGTGCGAACAGGTTTCCTGGCGCAAAGCCGGCGACCACGCCAATGCGGTTACCGAACGTTCCCACGCCGTTCAGTATGCCGCCGATCACTCCAGGGTCGTAGATTGATGCGTGACCGCTCTGAAGTGTCGTACATCCGAAGCTCAGATAATTTCGAATGAGAGTGTTATTTGGATTGCCGTCCGTCAGACTCACGCCACCCACCATAGTGGGGCCGGGGTCGGTGTGACACGCATTGGTGATGTTGCCAGCGTCGCCGCTGCTGCTGTCGTCTTCTGCGAATTCTTCGAACATCACCGAAGCATGGAATTTGTCGCTCGGCTCGAAGGAAAGCGTCGCCCTTCCGGACCAAAGATTGATTCCATTCACGTCGTGACCGTTGAAGACGTTGTATTGATAGCCGTCATGCCGAGTGAAATCGCCAGCAACTCGCAGTGCGAACATGTCGCCGAGCGGGAGATTAACGTAGCCCTTGGTCTTGAAGGTGTCGTAACTGCCTCCCTCCACAGTCGCTTCTGCAGAGAACTCATCCATCGTGGGCTTGGCGGTGATGACGTTGACGACGCCGCCTGTCGCATTGCGTCCATACAGCGTACCCTGCGGGCCGCGCAGAACCTCAACACGTTCGACATCGTAAAAGTCCGCCTCGGCGAGGCGAGAGTCGGAAACGGGGGCGCCGTTTTCGTGGATGGCCACACCGGGCTCACCCGTCGCCGTAATTAGCTGGTAGCCGATACCCCGGATTGCGAAGTTCGGCTTGCCGAATAGTCCGGTCTGAAAACTCATGTTGGGAACGACAGTCGCTAAGTCGACGCCCGTGACGATGCGTTGCGCGCCTAGGTCACTGGACGTAAATGCGCTGACGGCCACGGGAGTGTTCTGCAGATCCTCCGAGCGCCGCTCTGCCGTGACCACGACTGTTTCGATTCCTCCGCCGGCACTTTGAGCCAACACTGGCGCGATCTGGCCGAGCATTCCGGCAGCCGTGAGCAATAACGCGTTCCTGATGTTCACTTTGGCCTCCCCGATGCCCTCGTCCATCAATCGGGGTTTGCCGGATTGGTGCCGAGAGTCAATTTGCGTTCGTGCCGTTTGAACCGTCAAACTGCCGAACTTACCGACAAGAATGCTGTGAGAAGGCAGAGATGGTCAATAGAATTGTGCGTTGGTCAATAGTGTGATGCAGTGCTCTTGTTGCAAATCCGCCACAAGCTGAGGTCGTAGCAATGCTTTCCGAGCAGTCAGTCGCGCGTAACGGAGTCGCCGAAATTGATGCGCGATTGGGCAATGCCTTCTTGGACGCTTCGACGCCGTAATCGAAGACGTAGTCCTTGGTTCGCCAGCTTCCGCCCTACTTGATCGCGGGGGCCAGCGCGGCAAGGCTGCTCTCAACGAGGCGAGCGCATAGGTCTCGTGCCCCGCTCCGCTCCATATCACCCACAAAGGCGAGCCGCCCTGCCTCTTCCGGTATCGCAATCACGAGGTTGAAGGCCGCGATGTTTTCCTTTGCTGTCAACATCAACTCACGTCGGCCGGCACGGACGAGCGCTAGGACGATTCGATCTCGCATATGCCGGTTTTCTTCGCTCACATGGCCGGTCATATAGCGTTCGCGCAGGATGATGTGCGCGAGCGGGCCGACGTCGGCAATTCGGTCGAAGTAGATGAGCGCCGACAAAAGTGCTGCTTCGTGAAGGGGCATCTTGCGCACGGCATCGCAGATGCCCATCGCGACCAGCGCCTGAAGCTCGCGCTTCAGCAGCGTATTGAGCAAATCATGCTGGGTCGGAAAGTAGGCATAGATGAGCGCCTTACTTATGCCTGCAGCGCGCCGAAGATCATCTGATGGTAAAGGCAGCGTACCCCGCTTCAGTAGGAGTGCCGCTGCGGCGTCGATCATCTCCTGGCGCCGAAGCTCCGGCGGCAATCGTCTACGCTTTTGAGTGATCGAAAACATCTGCTCCATTGAGTGGTTTGGCCTGTCTCCTGATTTGGATTCAAGGGATAATTCAAAAAAGACGTCGAAGCGGAAGACGTCGCCGCGAAGGTCCCGAATGGCATGTAGCAACTGCACGCAACAGCTGGGCTAGTTGCCAGACTGTCCTGTTTAGCATGGAACAAAAGGTCAACCCAGTCCTATGGCTGGGCCTGACGCCGCTTCTGGCATCTGATCCTAGCGAACAAATTAGAACCAAGCCGATGCGAAACTGCGCATAATTCGGGCTCGTAGCCCGCGAGCAGCGATCTTATTTTACGCGTTGATCCCTTACTCTCGCGCCCGCTGTCGGAATCGCAGCGGCCGGTGCGTCCCGCACATAGTGGTCAAGCCACGCAAGCGTATAGCGGATCGCTTGCTGCTGGTACCGGGAAATGAGATCGGTCCAAGCCAAGTGGCCCGCGCCCGAAAATTCGACAAAAGCTGCTGGCGCGGGCGTGCTCTCGTAGCAGCCGTCTTTGCGCTTCACCGTGGGTGTGAGGCCCAGATCAAGGGTGCCGCCCTGGTACTCCGTGGGCACGGATACACCGTTCAGTGTATGGGCGGCGACAAAGGGAGCGCACCAGGGCGACAACGCGACCACCGCCTTGATACCTGGCGTGCGCCAAGCCGGCCAAGCACCGGCAAGGCCGAGGACGGTATAGCCGCCAAGCGAATGGCCGACGAGCCCGATCCGGTCGGGGTCCGCATGAAAGGCAGGGTCGGTCAGCACTGCTTCCATGACCGCCCACATGTCATCTCGCCGACCGCTGTAGGAATCCGCGTTCCAACGTCGGTAAGAAAGGAATGACGGGTCGGGCAGGTCGCCGAAAAGCGTCCAGTTGCCGTCGGCACAGCGCGCGTCCTTGTGATTGGGCGCGACGACGAGATAGCCTGCATTGGCGAGCGCGCGCATGAGGAAACTGGATTGAGCGCCGCAGCCGCTGAACCCGTGCGAAAACAATATCAGCGGCGCAGGCCGGTCGCCGGCGACTGGCCGCCAAACGTCGACCTTTCGTCCGGCGATGATCATTCGCGTTGCGCCTTTCCGGGCGAGGCGGTCGTTTGTCGGTTCGTTGCGCGGCAATCCGATCTCGTTCCCGCCCGATTCGTAAAATCCCTGAGCTTCCGGTTCGCAACCGGTTGCCACTACTGCCAGAATGATGCTCAAGCCGCGCCGGAACCGCATTCAACCCTCGCAGGCGTCGTTCACACGCGTCCTATGAGGCGCGAGCGCATGATCGATTTCACTATTGACCTTATAACCAGTCAGAATACGTGCGGCACCGGAAATCGGTTCCGCAGCACTCACGCGCGTTGTGGTTGGATTCTCATGTCGACGCAGAAACCCGCGACCAAAAGCGGCCGTGCGAATATGGTGGCAACTTACCAATGAAAGTGTATGGGCGGTTGAAGCGGGTCCGCACCGCCGCACTCAGGCCGACGCTAGAAGCTCGGTCCGCACGTCGTGCCGTCAAGGTGCCGGATTGTGGCTCACGACGAAAGACGCATACCGATCGATGTAGGTCTGCGGAATGAATCCGGCCATCATCGAGGTCAGATGACCTTTGCCGGGCAGCACCACATTCGTGAAGTCGTCCAGCTCGCGCCACAGGCGATGGGTCATTGCCCGGGGACGGTCGAACTCGCCGTTGATCGCCATGACCGGAAATTTGATGGATGACAAATCGAAGGCCGCAAACTCTGCGTCCCGCTTGCGAAATCGCTCTTGTAGGTCTGGTGGGAAGCGGTTTGCGCCGTCGCCGTCTGGCGGCCGATCCGAGAAATTGTTGCCGATCTCTGCGCCCTTCGCCCGACGCCGCTGACGCACCAGCGCTTCGGCCCTGTCTTGATCCGGGTCTCGTCCCTCCTTGTCCGGCGGAATCCGCGTGAGCCACTCCGGCGTCTCGCGAAGCCCGCCGCCCTGGAAGCAGCATGTGATGAAGCGCTCCGGCGCTCGTATCATCAACCGAACGAGAAGGAACGCACCCATCGAAAAGCCGCCCATATGGGCCTTCTCGATGCCTTTCTGGTCCATGAACTCCAGAATGTCTTCCGCCATCGCATCATGATCAAGGGGCTTCTGCGCATCGCTCAGGCCGTGGTCGCGCATGTCGAGCGCGTAGACCTTGTTGGTTTGTGCCAGCTTCGGCGCAATTCCGTTGGAAAACCAATTTCCGATGGCGCTGCCTCGCGCTCCGTGAATGAGAACAACCGGCCAGCCAGCGCCTGCCTCGACATAATGCAGCCTGGTACCATCTTTGACGGTGAAAAATCCGTCGGGCCAGCGCCTTGGCGGACCCTCGGGACGATTTGCAAGCGTGATTTCCGGCACACACACCTCGCTCTGCGCCTATTTCGAATGGCGCCTAGTCAATGATCGCCGAGTAGATGATGTTCTTTAATTGCGCCCGGAAACCGAACGTTGCCGACGGCATGAACTGGGTCATGAACACCACGCTCATATCCTCCTTCGGGTCTACCCAGAAGATCGTCGAGGCTGCACCCCCCCAATAGTAGTCTCCGACGCCCAGAGTGCCCGCCTTGACCTGGTCGATCGTGGAGGCGAACCCGAGGCCGAAGCCCACGCCTTCGTTCGCGGTCTCGGAGAGCGCACTGAGCGCCATGGCCGCCAGATCCCTGCCATCTTTCAAATGGTTCTGATGCATCAACTCCAGCGTGCGAGGACCGATAATGCGCGCGCCGTCCAGTTCGCCGCCGCGGCGGAGCATCTCGGCGAAGCGCAGGTAATCCGACAACGTGCTCGTCAGTCCCCCGCCGCCGGAAAAGAATGAAGGCTCTTCGCGGTACAGGCTCGTCTCGGGATCGTCGATAAGTTGCAGCGTCTTGTCGGCGATGCGGCGCCGGTAGTTGGCGCAAAAACGGGAAAGCTTGTCCGGCGGGACGAAGAACGCCGTGTCCTTCATGCCGAGCGGCCCAAAGATCGTCGCCTCGAGAAATTTGTCGAACCGCATCCCCGAAATCCGCTCTGCAAGCGCGCCGCACACATCGGTCGAGAGCGAATACATCCACCGTTCGCCCGGCTCATAAAACAGGGGTATCTCCGCGAGCTTCTCCAGAAAATCCGAAAGCGTCTCCCTGGGATCGCGACGGATCTTCTGTGCCGCATAGGCCTGGTCAACCGGGTGCGCGCTGTTCGGCGCACCGAGTGCAGCAAGCATGTTTCCATACGTCAGGCCGCCTGTGTGACACAGCATATCGCGCATCGAGGCCGGCCGCTTTGGGGCGCGGGTCTTCATCGCCCCACAGTCGCCGGACTCATACACTTGTGGCCCCCGCCAGCTCGGTACGAAGCGGCTAACCGGATCATCGAGTTGGAAGGCACCCTGCTCGTAGAGGGTCATCAGTGCCACGGAAGTTATCGGCTTCGTCATGGAATAGATGCGGAAGATCGCGTCGTCCCGCATCGGCTTGTCGCGTTCGCGGTCCATGCGACCGAAGCTCTTCCAATAGGCGACATGCCCCTTGCGGACGACGGCCACTTGGCAACCCGCGATCTTCTCAGGCTCGATGTAGTGCCGCTCCAGATGTCCGGTGATGCGTGCAAGCCGGGCCGGATCGAATCCCGCTTCGCTTGGAGCCAAATCCATGAACGTCTCCTGCACAGTGATTACACGACCTATCGGTCGGCCGGCTATACGCCGAAAGTCCGTTCAGATGAGCGCTCTCGGCGCGACCGCCAATTCCTCGAGCAGCGGTGCCGCGTATGCTATGCGGCCAGTAAGGGTCTTCGGATCGCCGGTCGCGAACTGATAGACCGCCTCGGCAATGAACTCGATCGGCTGGACTCGATCTTTGGTGCGCTCGTTGATCAGGCCGTGAACAGCGACGCCGGGCGTATCCACCAGGCCAGGCGATACCGCATTCACGGCGATCCCGTACTCATAGACCTCCGATGCGAGCCCAGTTGAGAAGCGCTCGAGCGCGGCCTTGCACATGCCATATACCGTTCCGCCGCCCGCACGTGTGTAGGGCGGCTTCGGATCGATGCCGGCCGGCGAGGAGATGTTGATGATGGAGCCGCTTTTCCGCTCCTTCATGGCCGGCAGGACGAGCTGGGAAAGGTGGAAGGGGGCGTAGACCTGCACCTCCATCATCAGCTTGAAGCGCTTCTCCGGAAAATCCGTAACGGGAATGAAATAGGTGATCGCGGCGTTGTTCACGAGGATATCGATCGGCCCATAGGCGTTCACGGCAGCATCAACCAACCGCTCGCGGTCTTCTGGATGCGAGAGATCGGCCTTGACGAACATTGACTCGCCGCCGGCCTTGGTTATGCGCTCAACAGTCTCGGTCAGTGTGCCTGGCAATTTGCTCTCGCGCTCGGCGGCCGTGCGCGCAGAGGCGACGACCCTCGCCCCCTCCATCGCCAGGCGAACACTGATCGCTTCACCGATCCCACGACTGGCCCCGGTCACAAGTGCCACCTTGCCCTTTAGGGTTCCGTTCGGATTGAGCGTTGCCGACATTGAGATCTCCTCCCTCCGATGTCTGACCAAGCATGTGTCCGCCTCGAATGCGTTGGCGGCCCGCCGGCTTCAGCGTGAGCTTTGCGTTCATACGGTAACAACTCTGCCTCGGACGTCAACGCACGTACCGGATATCCTGCTTGTTACGCGACGCCGTTAAAGAAAAAGGTCAAGCACAGTGTGCGAATGGAACTGGCGGAAATCCAGCATGCAGGATCGATCAGGTGGCCGACAGATGCGGGCCGAATAAAACGGCTTGTCGAACAGCGTTTCACATGCACATAGCTGTTGCGCCTTGAGGCTGTCGGAGAGGGTCCATGCCACGGATTGTGTACCGTACCCATGCTGGTGATGTGTACGAAGTCGAAGCACCCGTTGGAACGACCGTGATGGAGGGCGCTGTTCGCAACAGCGTTCCGGGCATCGATGGTGATTGCGGCGGTGCCGCGGCTTGCGGCACATGTCATGTTTACGTCTCGGAAGATTGGTTGGGCCGCCTTCTGCCGAAGGCTGAAATGGAGCTCAACATGTTGGAGTTCGTCGAGGGAGAGCGCGCGAACTCACGACTCGGTTGTCAGATCAAGGTCGAGGCGCAGCTCGACGGCTTGGTGGTCGACCTTCCAAAAAGCCAACATTAATTTCTGCACGGATCAAATCCGCCACATCGAGGACCAAATGCCACCGCGAATGTTACCTGAGCCGACTCCAGAGACGCGCCACTTCTGGGAGGGCTGCAAAGCGGGCGAGCTTCGCCTGCAACGGTGCACCGAATGCGACGGTGGCGCGTATTTCCCCCCGCGTCCGTTTTGCCCGAAGTGCGGCAGCCGGAATGTAGAGATCTTCAGGGCCTCGGGCGAGGCCGTCTTGTGGTCATACGTAATCAATATGCGCCCGCGACCCGATATGGGAACTGACCCATACGCGATTGCCGTGGTCAAACTGGCCGAGGGACCGACCATGATGACCAATATCGTTGGCTGCCCCCAAACCCCTGAGGCGTTGCGGCTCGATATGCCGCTAAAGGTTACGTTTTCAGCGCAGAGCGATGCGATCTCGCTTCCGTTTTTCGCCGCCGTTGGGGCGTAATACGATGAAACAGAAAACCGTTGCAGTCGTCGGCGCCGCAGAAACCACCAAGATGGGCCGCATCCCGGATGTGTCCGTGATCGGCCTGCACGCCGACGCGGCGCTGAATGCGCTGGCCGACGCAGGCCTCAAGCCGTCCGACATCGATGGTGTGGCCACGGCCGGGATCAGTCCGGTCGAGCTCGCCCATTATCTCGGCATCAAGCCAACATATGCGGACGGCACAAGTGTCGGCGGATGCTCTTTCATGCTGCACGTCCGCCACGCCGCGGCGGCGATCAATGAGGGCTTTGCGAAAACCATCCTGATCACGCATGGCGAGAGCGGTCGCTCTCGCGTGGGGGCGGGCGGTTTTGGACGTGCGCCATCGAGTCTGATGGGTCAGTTCGAGATGCCTTTCGGGCCGATGGGTCCGCCCACCATGTTTACGGTGCCGGTTCTGCGATATCTGCAGGTTCGAAACTATTCGGTTGAGGACTTGGCGCATGTTGCTGTGATCCAGCGGGAGTGGGCAGCCCAAAATCCGCGCGCCAGCTACAAGGAGCCAATCTCAGTCGCCGATGTGATGAATGCCGAAATCATCGCGTGGCCCTTCACAAAGCTAATGTGTTGCTTGGTGACAGATGGTGGAGGGGCACTGATTCTCACCTCCGCCGACCGCGCAAAGGACTTCCCGCGCAAGCCAGTTTATGTCCTGGGCACGGGGGAGAGCGTGGAAACGCCGATGGTCAGCCAGATGTATGACTTTACCCATTCGACGGCCTTTCGCATCAGTGGCAAGAAGGCGTTCGAGGAGGCCGGCATTACACATGCCGACGTCGACCATTTGATGATCTACGATGCCTTCGCGCATTTGCCGCTCTACGGCCTGGAAGATCTGGGCTTCTGCAAGGAGGGTGAAGCGGCGGCGTTCATCCGCGAGCGCAACACGGCGCCCGCGAAGGACGGCAAGCCGATCGGGAAGCTGCCGCTTAATACGAACGGCGGCGGGCTCTCCTACATGCACTCGGGCATGTACGGCATGTATGCGCTGCAGGAGAGCGTGCGACAGTTGCGCGGCATTGCGCCGGCGCAGGTGCCTGGCGCGAAGATCAGCGTCGCACATGGCGTCGGCGGTATGTTTGCCGCCTCCGGCACGATCATCTTTTCCAACGAGGCCCCCTAACCACCGCGCGCCTTCAGTGCGCCACCTGTTCCTATCGGAGTCAACTATGCGGGAATATTTCAAATTCTACATCGACGGCGCCTGGGTCGATCCGCTCGAGACGCTAGAGTTTCTCGATGTGGAGAACCCGGCAACCCAGACGATTGCGGGACGGATCGCGCTCGGCTCTGGGGCGGATGTCGATCGTGCGGCGCAGGCGGCGCGGAAGGCGTTCGACGGCTGGAGCCAGTCCACACGAGAACAGCGGCTGGAGCTCTTGCAAAACATCCGGTCCGAATACCAGAAGCGGTTCGGCGATCTCGCCAAGGCCGTCACCGAGGAGATGGGCGCTCCAGCGTCGTTGGCCCAGCGCGCCCAGGTGCCGGTCGGATTGGGGCATCTGGCCGCCGCAATCGAAGTCCTCAAGAACTTCAAGTTCGAGGAAGATCGCGGCCCGACCGTGGTCGTCAAGGAACCGATCGGCGTGTGCGGCTTCATCACGCCTTGGAACTGGCCGTTGAACCAGATCGTCTGCAAGGTGGCGCCGGCGATCGCGGCGGGCTGCACGATGGTGCTGAAGCCTTCGGAATTGGCGCCCTTTTCCGGGCAGATCTTCGCCGAGATTATGCACGCGGCTGGCGTTCCGGCCGGCGTGTTCAACCTCGTGCATGGCGACGGTCCCACGGTCGGAGCGGCAATCGCCTCCCATCCGGAAGTCGACATGGTTTCCTTCACCGGCTCGACGCGCGCCGGCATCGAGGTGGCGAAGGCGGCCGCTCCGACGGTCAAGCGCGTCGCGCAAGAGTTGGGCGGCAAGAGCCCGAACATCATTCTGGACGACGAGGCTTTTGCCGCAGGCGTGGCGCGGGGAGTCGCTTCGGTGATGAACAATTCCGGTCAGAGCTGCAACGCGCCGACTCGGATGCTGGTCCCGTCCGCGCGGATGGGCGAGGCTATCGCTGTGGCCAAAGAGACGGCGGAGAAGCTCATTGTCGGCGATCCGAACGGCAACAGCCATCTCGGCCCGGTGGTCTCGAAAACGCAGTTCGACAAGATTCAGCTGCTGATTCAGTCAGGTATTGATGAGGGCGCCACCCTGGTCACGGGCGGTATTGGAAGGCCGGACGGCCTGACAAGCGGCTACTACGTGAAGCCCACGGTCTTTGCCCATGTCGAGAACGACATGACCATCGCCCGGGAGGAGATTTTTGGGCCTGTGCTGTCGATCCTGGGCTACGCGTCGCTCGGCGAGGCGATCCAGATCGGCAACGACACCGAATACGGGCTGGCCGCCTATGTGCAGTCCGCCGACCTTCAGAAGGCGCGTGCCGTGGCTTCGAAGCTGCGCGCCGGCCAGGTTTCGATCAACGGCGGGGGCGACATAACGGCCCCCTTCGGCGGCTATAAAATGAGCGGCAACGGACGCGAGTGGGGCGACTACGGCTTTCAGGAATTCCTGGAGACCAAGGCGATCCTTGGCTACACGCCCAAACAGGCCGCCTGACCATACACAAAATAAAGGGACTGAACCATGAAGGCCGCCGTGCTGCGCGAACCGCGTAAACCCTTGCAGATAGAAGACGTCGAGATTTCGAAGCCGGGAGCGCACGAGGTGCTCATCCGCACCTCTGCCGCCGGGCTTTGCCATTCCGATCTCCATTTCATCGAAGGCATCTATCCGTACCCTCTGCCCGCGGTGCTGGGGCATGAGAGTGCCGGTGTGGTCGAGGCCGTTGGCTCGGAAGTTCGCACCGTTCGGCCTGGAGACCACGTCATCACCTGTCTTTCAGCGTTCTGCGGTCACTGCGAGCACTGCCTCGGCGGCCATATGAGCAGATGCCAATCGCCCGAGACCAAGCGCGGCAAGGACGAGCCGTCACGGCTCACCCTCGCGGGAGCCCCGCTGCCGCACTTCTTCAATCTTTCGTCGTTCGCCGAGCAAATGCTCGTCCACGAGCACTCCTGCGTTGCGATCCGCAAGGACATGCCACTCGATCGCGCAGCACTGATCGGCTGCTCGGTGATGACGGGCGTCGGGGCTGCAATTCACACCTCCAATGTTCGTCCAGGTGATACCGTGGCCGTCATCGGTTGCGGCGGCGTCGGTCTCTCCGCGATCAACGGGGCGGCAATCGCCGGGGCTGGTCGCATCATTGCAATCGACGCGGTTACCTCTAAGGAGTCCTTGGCACGCGAATTTGGCGCGACCGACTTCATCGACGCGTCGCGAACGGACGCCGTCAAGGAGGTTCTGGAATTGACCAAGGGCGGCGTACACCACTCGTTCGAAGCTATCGGGCTTGCGAAGACGGCCGAGCAGGCATTCAACATGCTGCGTCGCGGGGGTACAGCCAATGTCATCGGTATGATACCGCCGGGCCAAATGGTCTCGCTGATGGGCGCCGCCTTCCTGGGAGAGAAACGCATCCAGGGTTCGATGATGGGCTCGAATCGCTTTCCCATCGATATGCCGCGACTGGTTGACTTCTACCTGTCAGGCCAGCTCAAGCTCGACAAGCTCATCTCGCGACGCATCCGGCTCGATCAGGTGAACGAAGGCTTTGCGGACATGAAGACAGGCGAACTCGCGCGGTCGGTCATCGTCTTCTCCTGAACGAATGGCGCAGCTTCAAACAACGGGAGGACAACCATGGGGCTCTTGGACGGTAAGGTCGCGATCATCACAGGGGCGGGCGGTGGGCTCGGCGAAGCCTATGCGAAGTTGTTTGCGAAGGAAGGCGCCGCGGTCGTCGTCAACGATTTGGGCGGTGCCCGCGACGGCTCGGGTTCAGGCTCGAGCGCTGCTGCCAATAAGGTGGTGGCCGACATTACGGCCGCGGGCGGCCGCGCGGTCGCGAACGCCGACGATGTCTCCACCATCGCCGGCGGCGAGAACATCCTGAAGAGCGCTTTGGAAGCCTTCGGCCAGGTCGACATCCTCGTCTGCAATGCCGGCATTCTACGCGACCGCACCTTCTCCAATATGACGGAGGAGGACTGGGACCTTGTGGTCAAGGTGCACCTCAAAGGGACCTATTGCTGCACCATGCCGGTTTGGAAATGGCTGCGGGCCAATGGAAAGCCGGGCGTGATCATTATGACCTCGTCGACCTCCGGCCTGTACGGCAATTTCGGGCAGTCGAACTACGGAGCCGCCAAGGCCGGCATCTACGGCTTCATGCGCGTGCTCTCGATAGAGGGACGCAAGTACGATATTCGCGTGATGGGACTTGCTCCCGGGGCGTTTACCCGCATGACCTCGGACTTGCCCGGCCGCCAGGGGCGCGAGCCGGATCCGATGAGCTTTCCGGAAAACATCGCGCCTGGTGTGCTGTTCATGGCATCCGACCTGGCCGCCGATCACACCGGCAAGGTCCTTGCCGTTTCCGCGCGTGGTGTGGCGGAGATCAAAATGCTCCAGGCGGAAGGCTTTCGTCCCGGCCATCCCTACACGGCTCAGGACGTGGCGGAACATGCCGATGCCGTGTTCTTTGCGGCTTCCAACGAGCGCGTGCTTGCGCGGACCTAGACCGGCTACCGGTTCCGGAAGGGGCCGAAAAAGATGGGTATGCGGCCGGGTACAAAAACAGTATGATTGTCCTGTATCGCTTCCTTGGAGCTTGGAGCGCGCTATCGGGACACCGAATTGTGGATCGAACGGCGGTTCCGTGAACTGATGCCGTGAAATACGATTTCAAGCACCCGGCGCATCACATCGGCAGTGTCAGGGCCAAAGCGCTCTCCGCCGCCACGGATATCCTCGCAACCCAAGGCGTCGACAATCTCAATCTGCGGGCAATTGCTGAAAAAGCGGGAATAGGCCTCGCCTCCATCTACCACTACTTCTCGAACAAGGAGGAACTTCTCCTCAGTCTCGCCGTCATGGGATATGAGGATCTACGGCGCGACATCATACGGTTTCAAGAGCGACGCGAATTTCCTACGCCTGTCGCGGCCGGCGCGCGAGCTTATTTCGGGTTTGCCCAGGCGCGGCCCGCCTTGTTCTCGCTGATGTTCAGCGAACGCTTGATGGCGCGACACGAGTCGCTTCGGGAAGCCGAACATAAGACGTTCCTGGCCTATCAGGCGGCCGTCAAGGAAGACGGCCGCTTTCCGGCGGCGCAGCAGGCAAATGTGGCCGTCGCATTATGGGCACTGGGGCGTGGGATCGCGGCGATGATCTCATCCCAGCCGGACCGTCGGCTCCCGCGGGAACTGGCCGATCAGATCGCGGCCGGAGCGAACTATCTGATCAATCACTCGGATCAGCCGAGAACCGCGCCCCGGCGGTCGTCAAGGCGAGTTTGATCTTGGCATTGTGGAACGCCGTTCGAATGGCTCTTTTTGGGGTTGGGCTGCAGACATAAGCGGCTTTGGGAGGCATCGGTGAGTAATGACATTGTCGGCGTACCCTGCTCGCGCAGCGCCGTGGGTGAAGAGTCGTTTAGAACGCAGTCTCAAGTTCAGCACGCGCCGAGCAATGCTTATGAATGACATTGCCGCTCGCACAAATCTGTACGCTCGTCTCGACGACGCCGCTCGCGTCGGCATGACGCTTGCCGTGTGGGCTGACACGCAGCCCGACCGCATTGCTGTTCACGATCCGTCAGGGCGGCTTCACTCCTTCGCAAAGGTGAACGCCAACGCCAATCGCCTCGCGCGACTGCTGCGCAGCCGGGGCCTTAAGCCGGGCGACTCGCTAGCGCTCGTGTGCTCGAACCGTGCGGAATTTGTCGAGGTCCTGGCCGCCACGCTTCGCACCGGCATCCGATTGACGCCAGTCAACTGGCATCTGACCGCGGACGAGATCGCTTACATTATCCGCGATTGTGATGCGAAAGCCATCGTCGGCGATGCGCGCGTAGCCGCCATGGCCGAGGCTGCGGCGGCCTGCCCGGACGTTCTGCTCAAGCTCGCGGTGGGAGACGAAATCGAGGGGTTCGAATCGTATGACGACGCCCTTGCGCCGTACGACGACAGAGACATTCACGATCCGGTTCTCGGCAACGCCATGATGTACACGTCCGGCACGACGGGGCGTCCGAAAGGCGTTTTTCGTCCTGCACAGGCGATCGTACCTCCGAGTTCCTACGCACTGAAGGGCTATGATCCCGCGACATCGGTTCAGCTTTGTGCCGGGCCTGCATACCATGCAGCGCCGCTCGCATTTGACGTTCGTGCAGCCATGGGCGCCGGCGTTCCGCTGATCTTCATGGACAAGTGGGACTCCGAGCGCGTGTTGAAGACCATTGCTGAGAAGAAGGTGACGCACCTCCATCTGGTGCCGATCATGTTTCAGCGGCTGCTCGCGTTGCCGGACCATGTCAAAGCGAAGTACGACGTCGGCCACGTCAAATATATCGTTCACGGCGCCGCTCCATGCCCGCCCGACGTCAAATACGCGATGATCGAGTGGTTCGGCCCCGTCCTCAGCGAATATTATGCCGGGTCGGAAGGCGGTGCCGGCTTCACCATCTCGGCGGAGGAATGGCTGCGAAAGCCCGGCAGCGTCGGGAAGCGCCCCGAGGTGCTCAAGGTCCGAATCCTCGACGAAGCGGGGCGGGATCTTCCGAACGGACAGCCCGGCATGATCTATCAACAACTGCCGCCGGGCGGCGGGTTTACCTATTACAAGGATGAAAAGAAGACCCAAGCAGCCCGGGTGGACGATTTCTTCACGATGGGCGACGTCGGCTATTTCGACGACGAGGACTATCTGTTCCTCACGGGCCGCAATGCGGAGACTATCATCTCGGGCGGCGTCAATATTTATCCGCAGGAGATCGACAATGAGCTGATTAAGCACGAGGCGGTGGCCGACTCGTCGACAGTCGGTGTTCCGGATCCCGAATGGGGCGAGCAGGTTCGTGCCGTCATCATGCTGAAGCCGGGTTATGTGCCCTCCGACGAGTTGGCGCAGGACATCCTGAATTATGCCCGCAGCAGGCTCCCGGGCTTCAAGGTGCCGAAGAAGGTCGACTTCGTGACGGAACTGCCGCGTTCTGAGGCCGGCAAGATCCAGCGCAACAAGGTCCGCGCACCTTACTGGGCGGGCCGGGAGCGTCAGATATGAAGCCGGCCACATCGGACTTGTCCGGAAACACCGCGACTTGGGAGATCCAATATGACGGACATCGATGACACTGAATTGGAAGTCTTTCGTGCCGAGGCGCATGACTGGTTGTCGGCGAACTTCCCTCAATCGCTCAAGAACAGAGGAGCGATGATGCTGGTCGAGGGCCGGGGACCTACCGATCCCGACTATCTGGGCTGGAAGGCAGCGGTGGCGGAGAAAGGCTGGGGCGCGCCGACCTGGCCCGCGCAATTTGGCGGCGGTGGCCTCTCGCGCGAGAAGGCGCGGATTCTCCTGCAGGAGATGAGCCGTATCGGCGCGTGGAATCCGATCGGTGGAATGGGCATCTCGATGTTCGGCCCAACGCTTCTGGAATACGGCAACGAGAAGCAAAAGGCGGAACACATTCCATATATTACGCGCGGCGAACGGCGCTGGTGCCAGGGCTATTCCGAGCCCGGCGCGGGCTCTGATCTCGCGAGTTTGCGGACGCAGGCGATCGATAAGGGCGACCACTTCCTCGTCAACGGCCAGAAGATCTGGACCAGCGGCGCCCACTATGCCGATTGGTGTTTCTGCCTTGTCCGCACCGACAACACGCGGAAGCATGAAGGCATCAGCTTCCTCATGATCGATATGCGCACGCCGGGTGTCGCCGCGCGCCCGATCCGGTTGATTTCCGGTCATTCGCCGTTCTGTGAGACTTTCTTCACCGACGTAAAGGTGCCGAAGGGGAATCTGCTAGGCCCGCTCAACGGCGGCTGGACCATCGGCAAGCGGCTTCTTCAGTTCGAGCGCGACGGCCAGGGTGGCAATACGCGTGGAGCTTCCCTTCGCGGCGGCGACACGCGCTCCGTCGACGAGATCGCCAAGGCTTATGTCGGCGCGGACGCCAGCGGCCGCATTGCAGATGCCGATTTGCGCGTTCGCATTGCGGACCATGGCATGAACGTCGCGGCGATGCGGCTGACGCTTCAGCGTATGGCTGACGACGCCCGGTCCAATCAGGGGCCGTCCGCGGTCACCTCGATCTTGAAGAATGCCAATGTGCGCAACAACCAGGATCGCGCCGAGCTGATGGTCGAGATCATGGGATTCCAGGGTCTCGGATGGGAAGGCGACAGCTACTCGAAGAACGAGATCGATGCGACGCGCACCTGGCTTTCGGGCAAGGCCCAGTCGATCTATGGCGGCTCGAACGAAATTCAGAACAACATCATTGCCAAGCGGATTCTTGGCTTGCTCGATCACCAGTAGAGGTTGGAGAACACCGATGAGCGCTGCAGAGAAAATCGATACCGATCTCGAAGCCTTCCGCGCCGAAGCGCGCCAGTGGATCGAGCAGAACTTTCCACCGTCGCTCAAGCACAAGGGCGGCATGATGATGACCGAAGGCGGGGCCGCCGGCGGCGAGGATTTCGCGAAGTGGAAGAAGGTGATGGGGGATAAGGGGTGGGGCACGCCAACTTACCCTAAGCAATATGGCGGTGGCGGATTGTCAACGGCGCAGGCGCGCGTGCTGCAACAGGAACTGACCCGCGCCGGCGCGTTCAATCCGATTGGCGGGATGGGCGTGATGATGTTCGGCCCGACGCTTCTCGAATACGGCAATGAGGCACAAAAGGCGACGCATGTCCCTGGGATCGTGAAGGGCACGGTGTGGTGGTGCCAAGGCTATTCGGAGCCTGGCGCAGGCTCCGATCTGGCGAGCTTGCGGACCCAGGCGGTCGACAAGGGCGACCACTTCCTCGTCAACGGCCAGAAAGTCTGGACGTCTGGCGCGCAATATGCGGATTGGTGCTTCTGCCTCGTGCGCACCGACAACACGCGCAAGCACGAGGGCATATCCTTTCTGCTGATCGACATGAAGTCGCCGGGCATCGAGGTTCGCCCGATCAAGCTAATCTCCGGCAACTCGCCGTTCTGCGAGACCTTCTTCACCGACGTAAAGGTGCCCAAGGAGAACCTGATGGGACCGCTGAACGGCGGCTGGACCATCGGCAAGCGGCTTCTCCAGTTCGAACGCCAGGGTTTGAGCGCGGGAGCAGGCGGTGGCGCCGCGCGCGGCGGCGAGAACAGATCGCTCGACGTGGTGGCAAAAATCTATGTGGGCGCAGAAGACAACGGCCGGCTGTCCGATGGCGACCTACGGGCGCGCATCACCAACCACATGATGGATCAGCGCGCGTTCATGCTCACGATCCAGCGCGCGATGGCGGAAGCAAAGGGAAATGCCTCCCCCTCCAACACAACCTCGATCATGAAGAACGCCGGCTCGCGGATCGGTCAGGAGCGCGCCGAGTTGTTGATCGAAATCATGGGCCATCAGGGTCTCGGCTGGGAGGGCAGCGGCTTTGCCAGGGACGAGCTCGAGACTGTTCGCGGCTGGCTCGGCGGCAAGGCAACGACGATCTTTGGCGGCTCCCACGAAATCCAGAACAACATCATCGCCAAGCGCATCCTTGGCCTCCTCGACCATCAATAACCAACACACTCGGATGGAAATCCAATGGCAGTCTTGACAGAAGAACAATCGATGATCCGCGACGGCGCGAAGTCGTGGGTACAGGAGAAATCGCCCGTCACCGCCTTTCGCAAGCTGCGCGACAGCGGCAACCCGGACGGATTCGACCGCGCGGTGTGGGCCGAGATGGCGGAAATGGGGTGGGCCGGCATACTGATTCCGGAAGAATTCGGCGGCACCGGTCTGGGCTATGTCACGCTTGGCCTGGTGCTCGAAGAGACCGGCCGCACGCTCACGGCCTCGCCCCTGATTTCAACGGCGCTCACGGCCACGACGGCCCTGTTGCTGGCGGGCTCCGAGGCGCAGAAGGGAAAGTATCTGTCTGCGATTGCGGCGGGCGAGTTGGTTGCCACCTTGGCGGTTGATGAAGGTCCGCATCACGCTCCAGAGAAAATCGCGCTCAAAGGCGAGAAGGCGGGATCGGGTATCAAGCTGAACGGCAAGAAGACCTTCGTGCTTGATGGCAGCGTGGCCGATCTTATCATCGTCGCGGCGCGCACCTCTGGCAAACCAGGTGACAAAGGCGGTATTACGCTGGCGTTGGTGGATGGCAAGGCGCCCGGCCTTTCGCGCGAGGCGCTGAAGACGGTAGACTCTCGCGGCTACGCCAACCTGACGTTCAAGGATGTCGAGGGCGAAGTACTTGGCGCATTCGACCAGGGCCAGGGCGTCCTCGAAACGACGCTCGATCGTGCCCGCGCAGGCCTCGCAGCCGAGATGCTCGGCCACGCGGCGCAATCCTTCGATGTCACGCTTGAATATCTCAAGACCCGCGAGCAGTTTGGCCAAAAGATCGGAACCTTCCAGGCGCTCCAGCATCGCGCCGCGAAGATGTTCACCGACCTGGAGCTCGGACGCTCCTGTGTCGAAGGCGCGTTGGCGGCAATCGACCGCGACGCGAACGATGTGGCGCAGCTCGCCTCACTCGCCAAGGCAAAGGTGGGCGACCTGGTGCATCTCGTCTCCAACGAGATGGTGCAGATGCATGGCGGCATTGGCATGACCGATGCGCACGAGGCCGGTTTCTATCTCAAGCGCGCCCGCGCGCAGGAGGCGACTTTCGGCAACCAATCCTATCACCGGGACCGCTATGCCACGCTGCTGGGATACTAGGTCTTACGCCGGCGGGGCTGGCGCGAGCAACGCCGTCCGAGGTCGGCAGCTGTCAGGCAGTCGGTAGCCCAACTCGGGCATGGAGCGCGCTGTGCGAGAGCTTGATCCCGCTTTCCAAGCCTTCTTTCAGCGCCAAGCCGCTACTGTGCGTCCGGCGCCAGGCTCGCTGCCGCTGAGCGCGGTGCGCGCGGGGTATCGTGCGCAGCGGCAAGGCCTCAATGCGAACCCTCCGGCCGGTATCTCCGTGCGCGACCTAGTGATATCCCGAGACGCCGGACAGCTTGTCGTCCGTCTCTACGATCCTGGTGTGCGAGTCCTGTCCGGCCTGCTCGTATATTTTCATGGTGGAGGGTTCGTCATCGGCGATCTGGAATCGCACGATGCCCATTGTCGAAGGTTGGCAAGTGCGGCGGGCTGCAAAGTCCTCGCAGTGGACTACCGCTTAGCGCCGGAGCACCCGTTCCCAGCGGCCCACGACGATGCGGTATGGGCCACACGCTGGGCATTCGATCATGCCGCCGAACTGGAGATTGATCCCGGGCGAATTGCTGTGGGAGGAGATTCGGCGGGCGGCAATCTGGCCGCCTCTGTTGCGGTCGGCCTGATCGGAGATCCAAGCCGCCGATTGGCGTTCCAGCTTTTGCTCTATCCCGGCCTTTGGCCGGAGGAGGAGACGACGTCGCGGCGGGAGTTGGATGGCCCCGTACTAACCCGTGCGGGACTGGCTTGGTTCGACCAGTGCCTCAAGGCGCAGGGGCACCCCCAAGTTCACAGGCTAAACCTCGAGCGGGCGGACGTCATCGGCGCTCCTCCCGGCTTGATCGTGACCGCCGGTTTCGATCCTCTGAAAGACGAGGGGCGCGACTATGCCGTGCGGCTGCGCGAAGCAGGGGTCGCGGTCCAGCACATCGAGTATCAGAGTTTGCCGCACGACTTCTTCGTCATGGCCGACATTTCGCCGGCTGTTTTTTCGGCTGTCGCTGAGATTGCCGGCATCCTTGAGAGCGCTCTCGCCGACGGCGCTTGCCGACGGTTCAACGACGCGACAGTGGAGAAGTAAACATGCCGATCTACTACCCCGACATCCTCGATCAGGGCACCAAGCCGCGTCCGTTCACCTATACGGACAAGGACGTCATGCTGTACGCCCTTGGCATTGGCATGGGCCGAGATCCTCTGAATCGAGACGAGCTGGCCTTCGTCTATGAGAAAGGCCTGAAGGTCGTGCCCACCGTGGCAACCGTTCTAGCCTCGGGCGCGGGGCGCGGCGAACCATTGCCACGCAGGGAAGGGCATCGGGAGAGTGCGCCGAACTTCCTGATGCTCGTCCACGGCGAACAAAAGGTCGAGTTGCACAAGCCGCTCCCACCGACCGGCACATTTACAATTCAAAGCCGGACGATCGGCGCCTTCGACAAAGGCAAGGACAAGGGCGCCGTTCTGGTCGGCCAGACGATCTGGACAGACGAGACTGGAGCCGAGATTGCTAAGCTAACGAGCTCTAGTTTTTGCCGCGGCGATGGTGGGTTTGGCGGTCCGTCGGAGGGCCAGCCGGAACCCCATGAGATCCCGTCTCGAAAGCCGGACATATCCATCGACTATGAAACACGACCCGACCAAGCGCTGCTCTACCGGCTGAACGGCGACCGTAATCCCCTCCACTCCGATCCGGACAGCGCCAAGCGGTCGGGTTTTCCCCGCCCCATCCTTCACGGTTTGTGTACATATGGCCTGACATGTCGAGCCGTGTTGCAGACAATCGTAGGATATGACTCGGACCGGATAGCAAGCCATCAGGCCCGCTTTTCGGCGCCGGTATTCCCTGGTGACACGGTTACTGTCGATCTGTGGAAGGACGACACCACGGTGTCTTTCGAAGCTCGAGTGAAGGAACGTGGAGCAACAGTCATTAAGAACGGCAAAGCGCTTTTGCGTTCGGCTTGACCTCCACAGGGAGCGCTCGACAACTGAGCGATTCTATCACAGGAGCCAGTAACGAGAGTATCTAACCCGCTCGATGTCTTCGAATCTCTTGGTGACGAAGTCGCCAGCGTAGCAGATTTGCGCTGTTTGGTTGCGTGCGCGGATTCGGGTGCTCTCTCGCGTGCTGCCAAGTTCCTCGATGTCGAGATTTCGACAGTAAGTCGCCGTATCAGCAAACTGGAAGATGAACTCGGTTTGACATTGTTCGAGCGGAACCATAGCGGCATCCGGCTTACCCGAGGCGGCAAGATAGCAGTTGAAAAAGCGCGCCGCATTCTTGCGGACGTGGAAGCGCTTGTGCGAACCAGTCGAAAGCATGCGGGTGGCGCGGAAGGTCAGATAATTCTTGGGGTTCGTGTTCCACCGATTGGAGGGGCTGCACAGGCGCTTCTGAGTTCTTGGCGCTCGGCCTTTCCGGACGTCAGCCTGAAGATAATGGATGGTAACGAACGGGATATTGCGCTGGGACTTGCAGAGCGGCGTCTTGATGTTGCCTTGGTTGGTGGTCACACAATATGGCCGCACGTTGCCGCGTGTCCGCTATTCCGAGAGAAACTCATCGTTGTCATTCCAGGCCAACATCGTCTCGTCGGGCAAGTTTCGGTGAGCTGGGAGGATGTCAGCCGTGAGACCATTCTCGTCCAAGGCTGGCCTGAGAATCAAACTCAACGAGAGTACTACGCAACGCTTGTCAGCAACGCTGCGCATTTCGAAGTTCACCAAGCAAGCAAACAAACAATTCTAGCACTCGTACGGGCGGGCTTTGGAGTCACGCTCGCCACGGAGAGTCAAGTCGAGGGCCAGGCTCCGGGCATCGAATTTAGACCCGTAGAGGAGCCCAATGCTTGGCTCGAATTTGACTTAGTGTGGTTGCCTGAAAGCGAAAATCCAGTTGCGGGTCGCTTTGTGGCGTTCATGCGTGACGAGTCACGCGCCAGAGGATTTGCTTGAAGTTTTCCGCGTTCGTCGCGCTTTGGCAAACCCGCGATCCGTTGCCATGAATCGTTCCAGCATTGGCCCGATCAGTTTTGTGGGTTCCAACGGCTGCTGCCCGGTTTCCTTTGCGTGTGCGTCGGCATAGGCAAGCAGATTGCGATGGACAGCGGCGGGAAGTTCTATAGTGACGCGCACCGGCTTGTCGCTTTCGATTGGTCCTATCCTGAGATTGGCCATTGGGCGCTCCGTCAGTTGTTATAAGGCTCCAGCACTAGGTCGTGTGTGACCAGTACGTTGACCGGAAATCCGGGTCGGATGGTGATTGTGGGCTGTATGTTGAGAGATCGACCCACGATCTGCTCTCCGGTTTGATTTAAGCTCTGCGACGCGCCCTGCCGGATCGCCTGGGCGAGATTGTTTTCGCTATCGCTCGTTCCGGCTTCCGATCCGACGCTAAGAACTGTTGACAGAATCGCCGCCTCGAATAACGTGCCCCAGTGATTGTCCACCTCGTCTTCGAGGCCGGCATAACCTTCCTTGTCGGTGGCTGGCTGGCGCTCAAGTACGATGGACTTTCCGTTCGGCAGGATGAGGCGATTCCAGACGAGAAGCGCACGGGACTGGCCGAAGGTGATCTGTGCGTCGTACTGGCCGATGAGTTTCGCTCCTTGGGCGGTCGGAATCTCGGCCAGCCGGCGTTCCATCAGCGCTTCGCCGGTCGAGACGATCTGGATCACAGCGGCATGACCGCACTCCAGATCGCGCTCGACGGACTTGATAAGAGTCGGTGTCTTCATCGACGTGATCAGATGATTGAAGAAGCGCTGCTTGGCGGATTCGAAGGCCGAGCGCGCCGCGGACTTGGCTTGGCCGTTCAAGGTGCCGCTATCGCTGGTGACGTTGGTGGCCTGCAGCGCGGCGTCGAGATTATTATGAATGACCTGGAAGGCCGCCGCGTAGGCGTCATAGATGCGGGTCTGCTCAGGTGTGAGCTTGTGTTCGACAAGCTCGTATTCGACGCCCTCATAGGAAAGCGAGCGGGCCATGTAGAGTCCGAGCGCCTTCAGATCGCGCGCCAGGACTTCCATGGCGGCGACGCCGCCGGCTTCGATGGCTTCGACGAACTCCGATCGCGTCGCGAAGGGAAAATCCGTGCCGCCCCACAGCCCGAGACGCTGGGCATAAGCGAGATTGTGAACCGTGGTGGCGCCCGTCGCCGAGACATAGACGATGCGGGCATTCGGCAACGCATGTTGCAGGCGCAGGCCCGCGCGTCCCTGTTGGGAGGGCGCGCTGTCGCCGCGCTCAGAGGTCGAGCCCGCGGCATTGGCCATGGCATGAGATTCATCAAACACGATCACGCCGTCGAAATCACACCCCAACCAATCCACGATCTGTTGCACGCGGGAAGCCTTGTCCTCCTTGGCGTCGGAGCGCAGCGTGGCATAGGTGGTGAATAGGATGCCCTGCGCCAAACGGATCGCCGTGCCTTGGCGAAAGCGCGACAGCGGCGTGACCAGCAAACGCTCCTGTCCGAGCGCCGACCAGTCGCGTTGCGCGTCCTCGATCAGCTTGTCGGATTTGGAGATCCACACCGCGCGGGTACGGCCCTGACACCAATTGTCGAGCAGGATGCCCGCGACCTGGCGGCCTTTGCCGGCACCGGTGCCATCGCCCAACATCCAGCCGTGGCGAAAACGGACTGATGCTTCGGCGTCATCGGGTGCCGCCGAGACGACATCGAAAGTCTCGTCCACGGTCCACGCGCCCGCCAGAAACGCGGTTTGCGCGTCGCCCGCATAGATGATGCTTTCGAGCTGGGCGTCGGAAAGAAGGCCGCGTTCGGTGACGATGGACGGCAGTCGCGGGCGATAGGTGGGCTTCGGTGGCGCGACGGATGCCATCGCCGCCGATTGCACGAGCTTCGTCGGATGCGGCGTCGCGCCCGGAATGCGAATGGACTGGAGCGCGTAGCTCTCATATATCGACTCCCCGAGGTGGCCGTGATCGGCTGCGGTCCAGTCGGCAGTCTCATAAGCGAGCTCGACGCCGGTGATTTCGATCGGCGATTGCGAAACCGCGGTGCGGGCCGCAGGCCGACGCACCGCGCCGCGCGCGGCGGACTGCGCGGCGTGTTGCGAGACTGCGACGGGCGTGCGCGCTGGAAGCTCGGCAATCCAGCCGAGCAGCGTCGTGGCGTCAGGAGCCATGCCGCGCGAAGGCGGAATCGCTTGCGGGTCAACCGCCTTGACCTTGTCGATCACGGTAAGGCGCGTGTCAGTCGTCGTGCCATGGCGCGCATAGACACGTCCGTCGATGGCGGCCGAGAACACCACGCGGGCGCGCTCTTGCAGCCGCAAGAACGCGTTGCGCCAGGCAAGGCTGTCGGGCGCGAGACCAGCCCCCGTGATGGCAACGAGGCGCCCGCCATCGGCGAGACGCGCAAGCGCAGAAGCGATGTGACGCATCGCAGCGTCGGCAACGCGCCCATCGACATGGGCCGCGGCCGAGAAAGGTGGGTTCATCAGCACCACGCTCGGCTGCACGGACGCGTCGAGGAAATCGTGGATGTGCGCCGCGTCGTGCTGACTGGTTGCTGCGGCCCGGAATAGGCCGCGCAGCAGCGCGATGCGATTGTCCGCGAACTCGTTGAGCGCGAGATCCGCGCCGAAAAGTTCGGCATAGATCGCGAGCAAGCCCGTGCCGGCGGAGGGTTCGAGGACGAGGTCGGTGGGCGTGATCGCTGCGGCTTGCGCGGCGACAAACGCCAGTGGCAGCGGCGTCGAGAACTGCTGCCACGCCTGGCTCTCTTCGGAGCGGCGCGTATGCGTGGGAAAGAGCGAGGCGATGCGTGTGTGCATCGCGAGTTCGGCGGCGGGAGACGCCGCGCGCGCGCGAATGGCGCTGCCGAATTTGCGCAGGAACAGGATCTGTACGACCTCGCAGACGTCGTAAGCAGACTTCCAGTCCCACAGGCCTTCGGCGTCGGTGCCGCCGAAGGCCGCAGTCATCGCAGTGCGCAATCCGTCGGAGGAAATCGCCTCGCCGCGCGAGACTGTGCCGAGCAATTGCTCGGCAGCGTCGCGGATGATGGGAAACGCATCAGGCTTGGGCATTGCGGCCGCGAGCGCAGCCGCAGGAATCATGGTGTTCATGGGGAAGGCCTTCAGGAGAGCGGAGATGGGCGAACCGGGAGGCGCTCTCTTGAGCCTGCCCGGTTCAAACCCGTTCCGGCCGTCCTCTCACTTTTGCGGGTCGATCGGCAAAAGATGCCAATGCCAACCGCCATTGCCGCCCAGAACCAGAAAGGGGACGACATAGCGGAGCTCGCGGTGGCAGGCCGCGCACCGGCAGTGCGTGCCGCCCGCCTTATCCTTCCAATCATCGATGGCGATGCCGGAGCCTTCGAAGAAGTTCAGCTGGTGCCCGCAGTTGGGACAGGCATTGTTCTGGACCAGGCAGCGCAGGATGTAGCGGCGCTGTTTCTCGATCGGATCGAGATCTCGGCGCGTCGTCGTCAGCAGCTCGGAGTTTTTCATGGCCTGTCTCCGACCATGACCTGCTTCACCATGCGCGCGAGCTTCTCAGGCTCATGCAGAAGGTCGAGCGAGGCGAAGTTGTTCGGACCGCCGACATAGTCTTTGCGGCCATTGCAGGTTCGGATGAGGATTCCGGAGTCGAAGCCGCCAAAGGGTTGGCTTGTCTGGACATAGATACGCTCGGCATGGAGGGTGATCTCGCCGGAGACGGCGATGCCCGCCATGTTCGAGCGCAGATCGTAGCTGCCGGATGGCAGATCGAGGGCCTTGGCGAGAAGCCCGAGTTGGCGGCGCGCGAGGCGATGGAATTCACGCTTGCGGATGTCGTCATAGGCGACGGCCGTTCGGAAGTCGAAGGCGTCTGTCATGGTGTTCTCCAAAGAAAAAGAGCCCGGCACGATGGCCGGGCTCGAGGTAGTCGGGATTGGTGAAGGCGCTATTCGGCGGCTTCGGCCACGGGCTCGTCGGCGAGGAAGGCGGGCAAGGCTTCGGGCTCGCTCGTTTGGGCCACAGGATCGAGAAGCCGAAGCGGTTCTGGTAGCCAGCCGGTGCCGTCGAGTAGCCGCTCGGCTTCCTTGGCCATCTCGCCCTTCTTGAGGTGATCGATCAGCTGGGCCGATTGCTCGCCCTTGGCTTCCCGCACCGCTTCAAGAATGCGCGGCTTGGTCACACGGCCAAGATAGTTCTCGACCGTGGGCTTCCAGCCGACTGCCACCATGTCGAGCCCGACAGCATCGGCAAGCCGGTCGGCTTGTCCGATGCGCCGCTCGATCGTGCCGCGTGACGGACCGGACCCACCCGGGCGATCGGCACGCTCATGCAGCGCCGTGATGCCAAGCGACACGCAATGGGCAAGCAACGCGGCGCGCTTCTCGTCGTCGAGACTGACGATATGGTCCCACAGCGCGTCATCGCCGTCTGGCAATTGAGCCTTCCAGCACTCCTGTCGCGCGGCTATGGCACGCGCCGATGCGCTGTCCTTCAGATCCGGCGCCTGGATGGGCAGATAGACATGCCGAACCGATGCCTCCAGACAGGCGCCGTAGCTTCCGTGGTAGAAGCTGTCGAGACACAGCTTGTACAAAAGCGCCGTCATGGCGACACGAGGATGGCAGGCGACAGCATCCTGCAGCGCTAGGGTGCGGTGGGCGGTGAGTTCGCTGACAAGCCGGTCGGGCAACGGCTTCGCACCGTCTTCTTCTTCGGTGTCCTCTTCCTCGCCGGCGCCGACGGTGATGACGGTGTTATGGGACGAGGAATCTGGCGTGCCTTGCGTCTCGTCTGCTTCGGCCTCGTTCTCGTTGACCTCGTCTGGCACTTCATCCTCGCGTCGGACAAATCCGCGTTCGACGCGCAGGCCGCCGTCGTTGGTCAGGCTGATGAAAACGCCAGCGCGTGCCTTGTCTTCCGGGTTGTAAAGCAGCGGTTGGTTCTCGAACGCTTCGAGCTCGGCTTCGATCTCTCCAAGGTGACGATCGACGTCGTCTGGAAGCTCTTCGGCCTGGGCGTATTGCTCCTCGATCTGCTCGTGCTCGGTGCGCAGAGCCTCACGGCGGCGATAGTCGTCTTCACTCAGGTCCGGAGCCGTGCCAGCGATGCGTTGCATGCCACTGTCGTAGCCATACGGGAAGTTGACCGCGACGTTGATCCACTTCCAGCCTTCGGCTGCGATTTCGGTGGCCGCGGCTTTCAGCTTCTCGGTGACGAGCCGGTCCAGCAGTCCAGGATCCTGCAGCCAGCCGCCGTCGTGCTCGTCGAACAGATCGCGCATGACGATGCCGCCGGCGGCTTCATAGGCTTCGACACCCACGAAACGCGCGCGCCTGTCGGAGGACTCCACGGTATCCTCGGTCAGCATGGCTCGAATGTTATAAGGGTCCGCTTCGTAGATTTGGTCCGCGATGCAGTCCCAGACATGCTCCTGCCGTGCATGGTCTTCGCTGACGGTGAAGGCCATGAGCTGCTCCAGCGTCATGCCGTCCGCGCCATAGATCGCGAGCAGCTTTTCCGACACGCTCGCCAGGCGCTTGCGCTGCTTGACGACCGCGGGCGTGATCTTGAGCCGACCCGCAATGGTCTCATCGCCGAGGCCCTTCGCCGAAAGCTCCTGGATGGCGCGGAATTCGTCGAGCGGATGCAGCGCTTCGCGGAAGGTGTTTTCGGCGAGCGAATCCTCCTCCGCCGAAATCGGATCGTCGGCGCTCTTGACGTTGCAGGGGATCTCGGCGGTCTTCGGCAGGCGCTTCTGCTTGACGAGAATTTCCAGCGCGCGATATCGCCGTCCGCCGGCCGGAATGTCGAACATGTCCGTTTCGGCGCCGGCGTCATCCAACACCGGCCGGACGTTGAGATTGTGAAGTAGTCCGCGGTGGGCGATGTCGTCGGCCAGATCTTCGATCGAGACACCGTTGCTCACGCGGCGGACATTGGCCTGAGACAGAACGAGCTTATTGAAGGGAATGAGCCGCGTGTTGCTCAGCACGAGCTTGGGCTTTGGTTTCGTCATGACGATTTCTCCGAGACGGGCGGCCGAAAGACTCTCTCTCGACCTCCAACCCGTCGCGGAACGCGGCGTCAAATCTCTTCCTTTGCCGATGCCACGCGCGCATTTGTTACGCGCGAATGTCAGGATCGCGTCAGGGACGGAAGCCCGCCAGGGGCGAGACCCGGTACGGGGCGCGCGCGCAGCCGACGGCCCGGCCCGAAGGGCGACGCCACAGCTTGCGCAGCCGTGTCGGCTTGTGGTCGCCATTCCCGGTTTGACTGCTTGCCGGTTCCAATGCTCGAGGACGCGTTTCCGCTCGAGATTATCACGCACTAGCGATCAAAAAACGGATAGACGCGAAAGAACACCATCGTCGTTTCGTCCAGGATGCCAAACACCAGATCATTGAAGAACCATTGCAGCTTTGGATTTCGCGGCCTGACGATGAGTTGCCCGCCGCGACGCGGTGGGTCGTCAGAATAAAGCTTGTCGATAAATGCTGAATCGTCCAGCGACGGATCGACGGTGCGCATGTAGTCATCGCAACGATCCGCAAACATGGTGGCGATCATCGAATGGCCCGAGGTCATCACCGGATTGGCCATGAACGCCTGGCCGGCGGGGATGTCTTTTGCGATGTAGGTGCGCGCGATGCGCGACACCCGCATGTGTTCCGGCGTTCCGAACCGAAACGCGGAATGGTCGGACAAGGCGACAATCCGGAATTCGTCTTCCAGAACCTCGGCGAAGACGAGGATGCCACTGCGTCCCTTGGGATTGCCGGGTCCGGCGACGCCAAGGTGAAAGTGATACAGTCCATCGCGGATCAACACGGCATCGATGTCTTTGCGTTTTGCGGAGGCGCGTGCCCCTGGCATGACGATGCCGGCGGTCTTGGCGAGATCGGACAGATGCGGCATGAGATCCTTGCCCTCCTTCACTTTCTGGAGGAGTGGACGCAAGGCACGCTCAGCAAGCTGGAGATCGACACGCGAGACCCCGCCCGACCACGCGCTAACGCGCCGCGGCTTTGCAGGAATATGCCGCATCCGCCATGTGATGAATGCCAAGATGAGGCGATGGGTGGGCATCGCTTGCATGGTCTGCAACGTGAGTTTGTTGTTGGGCACGCGGGGGGTGATCCGGATAATCTCGTCGCGGAACGCTCGAATGCGCGGCGGATAGGCGACAGAGGCTGCGCTCGGGGCGACGGAGCTCATGTGCCGAAGAGTTCGGCGCGATAGATATCGATAAATTCGGCGCAATCCAGTTCGGTGAGGCGTTCCGCCTGAGCTTCACGCGTGCCGGGATAGAGCTGCCGTTTGGCGGTCTCGAACCGCGCCGTGTTCGGATGGGGACAGGCTCCATAAATTTGGCCCTGCGTGTTGAGTCCATAACTTGTGAGATGCGCCATGTTCGTCGGATGAAACCCGAAACCGAGGAACACAGTTTTCTTGGCGCCAGCGAGCATGTCGCGCATTTTGGCCAACTCGGGTCCATTGTAGGACCGCTCGGTGTAGGTGCGGATGCCCTGGTAGAGCGGCGTCAGAAACGCCGACTCCTTGCCAAACGGCGCGACGGCCGTCGCGCCGAACGGGCAGATGCTGCCGTAGACGTGAACGATCGGAAGATGTTCGACCGCGTAATAGGCGGCACTCCGCTCCATGCCTTGACAGCGCAGTTCGCCGAACAGCATCTGCTCAACGTAACGGTCATAATTGAAAATGACGAAGCCGACGTCTCGGAGCGCCTCGGCGAGGGCGCGGCGCGGCAGTCTTGGCCCGACGTGGCGGGCAATGCGGGCCAGCCATGTGCGGTGTAGTTCGCCGATAGTCGAGAGAAACGCATCATCGTTCGTCGATTTGCGCGCCAAGTGGCTCTCGACCTCTGATTTGAGAATGATGTGGGTGATTGCGATCTTGGCGACTTCCAGCATTTCCGGCTGGTCACTCCATTCGTCCAGCAGATCGTCGATGGAATCCTTTCGCGTGATGGCATAGCGGATTTGATTGGCGGCCCGAATGCGTTTGTCATCCAAGCCGTCTTGCAGCTTTTCTAGCGCTTGGCTGATGGCGCCCGACATGGTCGGCTGATCGCCGCCGAATTCTTCGGCAAGCGCGATCGCAATGCGCTCCGCCAGCTCTGTTCCCACCGGCATGTTGGGACTCATCGCCTTGCTGGCGCCGGCGCCGACGACAAACACGAGCGAAGGGGAGACCGTCATAGTCTGACCTCATCGGCGAGGCTTTCGAGCGACGCCACGGGCGGCGCGTCGGCCAACGGCTTAAGCAACGCGGTGGCAGCCTCCAACGCGTCCGCAGGTGCAATGATGCGCCGTACCCATCGGAGGGCGCGCTTGCCGTCGAATTCCTGAAACACCCAGCACCAATCAACAAGGCGTTGCGGCGGCTGGCCGTGAAGGGAGGTGTTGGAGACAACTTCATCGGCTGGCGGAAACTGCCGGCCAAAAAAGTTCGGGTCCAGCGCCAGCAATCTGTCCACAATAGCCACCGATGGTGTCCGCATCATCTCTTCGTCACGAACCGCGACATTGCCGGCGATCCGCCATTCGCGCTGGCGGTAATATTGGAGGGCGGCATTGTCGCGGCCGTCCGCGGGATAGAAATAGTTGAGGGCACCTTCTAGAAAGGCCGCAAGCTGTTGCGCCGGCGCGAGTCCGAGGGAGAGCGCCCGCAAGGTTTCGCGCGCTTCCTTCACATCGAGATCGAACAGGATGGGTCCGGCGTCGGCTGGGATCGTGATCCCCTGACGGTCTCTGTCCGGTGGTGCGCTCCTGAGGATTGCTTCCATCTGCGCGATACGATCGGTCAGCCGCATCGCATCGATCAGATGGTTCATCAAGGTGCCGCCAAGGCCGCCGGCGTCGCGGCCTTCGCCCGCCTGCGGCACATAGAAGACGGGGATGGCGCCGAGCCGCTTGAGGGTGTCGATGTCGAACTCCAAAGCGAAGGGTCCAAAATCCTTCGCGTGTCCGGCCAGTTCGCTCGGTGCCAATTCGGTGAAGCTGATCCGCCGCTGGACCATCGATTGGCGGCGCGGCGGGGTGCCGTCGGCATGGCTGTATTGCCAGCGTGCGATTTCCGGGGTCATCAAAAGCCCAAAATCGCGGATCAGCTCGAGGATTGTCAGGCCGTGACGATGGCCTTCGGTCTGCGGCCGGCGGGGGAAGCTGTGATAAAAGTAGCGATCTGGTGTCCGAATCTCGGACATGTCTGGCGTTCCTGCGTGTCGGACAGTGTAGACGGCTTAGGCGAGCGTCCATCAACAATCGCCTTGCATTGAGAGTAACATATAGGTTACTATATGAGTGTAATCAAGGTCGTTGAGTATCTCCGCTCGGATGGCTCGAACCCGTTCAAGGCGTGGTTTGACGATCTGAATGCGCAGGCTGCTGCCAAGGTCGCCACAGCGACGTTCCGATTGGAGATGGGCAATACCTCGAACGTAAAATGGATTGGAACGATCGGAGAGTACCGCATCAATTGGGGGCCAGGGTATCGGCTCTATCTGGGCCGCGATGGCGAGGCGCTGATCATTCTGCTGGTGGGTGGCACAAAACGGCGGCAACAGGCCGATATCGAAAAGGCGAAAGTGTTGTTCGCCGAGTACAAAGCCCGAAAGGCGGCAGCAGCCGGGCCAAAGAGCAGGAGATAGCAAGATGGCACTGACACGGGATTTCACAGAAACGGTCAGCGCGCGCGTGGCGCGCGATCCCGCTTTTGCGAAGGCGTTGCTCGATGAAGCGGCAACCCTCTTTCTTAATGGCGATCCGCATGCTGCCCGCTTGATCCTGCGCGATCTGGTGAATGCCTCCGTCGGGTTCGAGGTGCTGGCAGCTGAGACCAAGACGCCGAGCAAGAGTCTGCATCGCATGTTGTCCGAGCGCGGCAACCCTAGCATGGATAACCTAGCAGCTATTTTCGGCGTGGTCCGCAAGCGTCTTGGGGTGGATATTCGAGCGCACGCGGTGAAGGCTGCGTGATCACAAATGTGTCCCTCAACGCCGCTAGCCGCGACCGGAGGACATCGCGAGCGTGCCTGTGAGCTATGATTGCGGAGATGCCGAGTTCGTGTTTCTCCGACAACGCAAAGCACGATGTCATCCGAACTGAGTGGATCAATCGTTGAGCATCCAGCCGTCACCCTCGTTCGTGGATTTGGACCGAACATTCTTTCCGATTGACGGGAAGAAGACCGCGAACGCGGACGAAATTGAAGCCTGGGGCCGTCTGTATGGCACTCAGACTTGGAAGGAATTGCTCAACAGCCAGCGTGTCGTCGTACTTGCTGAAGCCAGCAGCGGAAAAACCGAGGAGTTCCGCAACCAAGTCGCACGCATAAACCAGACAAACGGTTTCGCATTTTTTACCGCTATCGAGGAACTGGCGCGGAAGAAATTCACGACGTTGATCGGGCACGCGGAAAGGCCGCGCTTCCAAGAGTGGAAAGCGCGAGCCGTTCCAGCGTGGTTTTTTTTGGATTCGCTGGACGAAGCGAAGCTCAATCATTTCAGCCTGGAAACCGCACTCAACGAGCTGACAGAAGCGATCGGCGAAGCTCTCGACCGGGCCTACTTAGTGGTATCGAGCCGGGGCACCGATTGGGACGGCGAGGAAGACCTTCAGCGCATTCTTCAGTTCATGCCGCCTGCTGCGTCACCCGCGCCTGAAGAGCTTGATGAAGATCAAGCCCTGACTTCCGCGTTGATTCGTGAGAATCGCCAAGAGAAGAAAAAGCCGAGTGCTGACAGGCCTGCAATCGTGGTTGTCGCCATGGCGCGGCTCTCCAAGGCGCAGCGCGCAACTTATCTTCGAGCTCGAAAGCTGACCGACATTCCGAAGTTCGAGTTGGCGTTGTTTCGCCAAGGCCTGACGCCAATGGCAGAAAGGCCGGGCGATCTCGCCCTTATGGTTGGCTACTGGAAAAAACATGGCCGTTTCGGCTCCCTAAAAGAAATGACCGAGTTCAGCGTGAAGGTCCGACTCTCAGAACGAGACAGTCGCCCCGATTCCGCCCATCTGACTCCGAACAAGGCCCGCCGGGGCGCCGAAAGACTGGCAGCGGCGCTCACGCTCGGACGGCGGTTGACTCTGCTCGTTGGCAGGATCGAGGACGCTGGAGACGACGCGATCGAGCCCGCAGCGGTGCTCCCGGACTGGACGGCCCAGGAGCGAAAGGCACTTCTTAGGAGAGGCATTTTTGCGCCAGCATCGTATGGGCACGTGCGGTTCCACCATCGCTCTGTCGTGGAATACCTAACGGCGTGCTGGTTTGAGCAGCTCTTAAAGGGGCCGCACGAGCCAAACCTGAAGATACTAGAAATTTTTGGCTCGACCGCATTCGGCGTTTCAACGATCCCACCTTCGTATCGGCCGGCCGCCGCGTGGCTGGCACATTCATTTCCGATGCTTCGGCGCTACGCTATTGAGAACGAGCCGCTGACTTTACTCTCGTTCGGAGATCCAGGCAGCTTTTCGTTGGCCGTCCGCGAAGCTGTTCTGACCGAGCTGGCAGTGAAGGGTCGCGACGGCGATGTCGGTGATCATCTGATCGACGCCCAAGCGCTATGGATGTTTGCCGACAAACGGCTGACGACCGCGCTCCGCAAGGCTTGGGCTGTCAACAGCGAGCCGAATTTTCATTTCGAACTGCTTCGTCTGATCGAGCTTGGTGAAATCGGTGGCTGCGAAGACTTGGTTTCCCGCGAAGCGCTCGATCACAGCGCTGTATCGCACAATCGCATTCTGGCGGCTCGGGCGATGCACGCCGTGGGCGATAGGAGAGGTCAGCGAGCGCTTGTCAAAGACCTCCTTGCTAACGCCGCAAAATATAGTCCGCGGTTGACGGCTGAACTCGCAGTCAGCGTCTTTCCGGAATATCTATCTGTGCCGAAGCTCATTCGCATCGTCGAAGCGAGCCCCCCGGGAGAGAGATTCCAGGTAGAAGGATTTGGCTATTCTCTCGATAAGCTGTTTGCGTCTTGCCGGACGGCGACAGAGCGGAAAGGGCTTTTAGCTGGCCTTGTCGGGATCGGAGAGGCAGAACCTCTCGACGAATTCCATCATACGTCGGTAAGGCACGCTGAGCTGTTGAAGCGGTTCGGTCCGCTGCTTTCTTTGGCGATCGCTGCAAGCGATGCCGACGGCATTAGCGAGCCATTGGTAAAGCTGTTGGCGATCGGCGGTCGGAGTGATTTTGAAGAGGACCGAGACTCCGCCTCGCGCGTCATGGACCTCGTCAACGCACGGCCAGCACTGAAGCGCTTGCTGTTTTGGCAGGATGTGCGTGTGTCGTTCAAATATCGTGAAGAGGATCGCGCGCAACCGCGTGTTTGGTGGTTGATCACGCATGGACGACGGCTATGGTCGCTTGATCTGTCTGATCTGTCTTGGTTGGAAAGAGACGCTTGGCAACGGTCGGACTTTGCCGAACGGCGCATGGCGTTTAGCGCGCTCTACTCCATCGTTTCCGCGCGGCCTGACAGCATGCTGAATCTCGATCAGCTTGCAAGCAAGTTTGCCAAAGACGCGGCTCTTATGGCCGATCTTCGGGAGTTTCGAGCGCCCAAGACGGAGAACGAATGGGAAAGGCGACATCGCATCCGCAACGCGGCGGTCGAGGCGGCGCGAGCTGCGGAATTCGCCAAAAATTCCTTAGAAAGGAAGGCATATCGCGCGAAGCTGCAGAAGGACACGACAGTGCTGACAGACGCCGAGCGTCTGAAGAAATGGCCCGGGCCAAGCGATCTTTACACGTTGACACGTTGGCTGGCGATGAAAACCGGAACCGACCTTCGTCGCGCGCCGGCCGAATACGCAAAGTTGGGTGCCGCCTTTGGTCCCGCAGTCCGTGACGCATACGCAGCAGGTATGAAGACCATGTGGCGGGTTACGAAGCCGCGGCGGCCGATTTACACCGCTGATGGACAGTTCACGGAGATGAAAACGTCAATCCTCTCAATCGGCGGCTTGTACCTTGAGTCCGCGGATGCGAATTGGACCAGCGGCATTGGTCCAGACGAGGCAAAGTGCGCGGCGCGGCACGCGATCTTTGCTGACCGTGACGTTCCCGAATGGCTTTCACAGGTCTTGCTGTCGGCCCCCTCGATCATCTCCCCATTGATTATGTCGGAGCTTCGGGCCGAGTGGCACAAGCCGCATAGCGTGCCCACGACATACCTATCGCGGTGTGAGCACAGCTTACAGCTTACCGACGAATTGAAGGCGGGGCTTTGGCGCCTGGTGATTGGCGAGGAAGTGGCCGATCCGGCTCGGGTCACAGGGGTGACCCGGATCATACGCCGCCTCAAGCTCGATGATCGTAAGGTAAAGCGGTTGACGACATTGGTCTGCTCTCGGATTGGCCAGGAGCGGTCTACAGACGCTTGGGAGTGGAGTGCCGCGTACTTGGCCTTGCTCTTCGAACTTGATGTTGAGAAAGCGGTCGATGTTCTCCGGGAGGTTTTGGACAAGCTGCCACCGGAGCTTCGGAAGGAACGCACGGAGGGTTTGTTTGCAAGCTTTTTTGGGATGGCCAGCGGCAAAGTCGCCGGATTGGAAACGTCGAAGCCTGCGACACTCGCGAAGTTGTTGCGGCTCGCGTATCGGAGCGTCTCGCCAGTTCACGACCGGACCCATGAGGGCATCTATTCGTCGGACACTCGCGATGAGGCGCAGGAAGGTCGAGGTCGAATATTGAATGCTTTGTACCGGAATGAGTCAGAAGATGCGTGCCGCTTGATTTCGGAACTGGCGAGCGATCCTGCGATCGGCGGCAGGGGACTTCGATTCCGTCAGTTGGCGCGGGGAATGGCCGAAAGGGCTTCAGAGAAACCAGCTTGGACGGAGGCGGATGTAGTTGCTTTTGAAGAAGCCCTGCAAGGCCCGGTTCGGACTGGCGAAGAGTTGCTGAATCTGGCCTGTGAGCTGATCGATCACATCAACAGCGATATTCGTTTCGGGGATTTTTCCATTCAGCCGCTTTTGGAAAGCGCGGCAGATGAATTCGCTTTACAGAACTGGTTGGCCTATGAGTACAACAGGTCGGCGAACGGGAGATTCACGACCGCCCGTGAAAAGCAGGTGAAAAGCGATAAGCGTCCGGATATTGCACTAACCGCCGCTGTTAGCGGACGCGAGGTCGCCATCGAAATAAAACACGGCGAAATGAATTGGACACTACGAGATCTCCGTGAAGCGCTCAGTAGCCAGCTTGCAGAGGATTACCTCCTGCCTTTATCGCGTCGCCGCGGCTTGTTCGTTATCACGAATCATCGCCTGACACGGTTTTGGAAGAGTGAGGACAAATCGCAGAGACTTCGGTTTGACGAAGTCCTTGGCATTCTCAAAGCAGACGCGCTAGCGCTCACGTCAAATAGCGCAGGCTTTATCCAAGTCGAGGTCCGTGGGATAGACGCCGGAAGTGTTCGAAGAAAGGGAGATGCCCGGCATTCGGATCGACGGCGGAAAGGCAGGAGAGCGAGCGCGGCAAAGCGCGGAGCCACGCAATCGTGACATCACCAGCCGGAAGATGACCGACGGCAGCCGGATGTCACGTGGCCGCCTTTTTTTCCGCCAATTTCTTAGCCTTTGCGGCAATCGTCTGGGTGTCAAAAATACCCGTCAGCACAAACTCCAGCACATCTATGGCGTCGAACAGGTCTTCGTCGGTCACGTCGTCTGTGCCGTGAGTACCGAGATTTCCGATGTTGCGTAGACCCTGCAACTGCTCCTTGTGAGGAGCGCCGGCAGTGAAGACGTCGATCCGCTCCTTTAGGTTCATGCGGTGCATATCGCCATTTTTCAACTTGCGTTCCTTCGGAACTTTTTGGTTATCGAGAAGAGCTTCAACACTAGTGCGCAATCTGGCGACACACGCGGACACATCCGTCCAGTACATGCGGAAGGCGAGTTTAAGTTGCTCGCTCACCTTGCGAGGCACTTTGTCGGAGACGCGAAAAAGGGGTGGCGCCGGGAAGACCGCTTGGATGTGCAGCACGTCTTCTAGCCCGTGCTCAACGCGTCCGCCGGGCAATGCGATTTCAGCTTCCACAGTTTCGGTATCGCCGATCATGTGGACGATTTCACCGCATGCAGTTTCGTCACAACGTAGTGTCGCTGACCAGCGCTCGACAGTGTTGTCAGGTTCCCAATCGTCGGTGGCCCGATAGTCGGACGAGTATTTCGGCTCCAAAATAGCGAGCCCGTCCGCCACCAGCTTAAGCTTGCCAGTCATGCAGCAAGGGCACGGAAGCCCAGGGAGATCCGCTCGTGAGGTCAGGCGATGCCAAGTTGGTCGATTGACGGGCATGAGGCGAAGCCTTCTGTCGCGCTACGTATGTTCACAGTCTTCAGGATCGTAGCGAGTTGCAGCGAGCATTGCGCTGGGGCGGCGGCCAGCCGGGAGGTGCACGCGGATTGGCGTGGGCTCACCCGTCACCCTGCCACAGGTGCAGGTGCTTGCGGACCCAATTCTTGAATAAATCGGCTCGCGTGCAATACGGATACGCCATAGTTATTTCCGGCTGGAACGATACCCGCGCCCATGGCCGAGGCCATGGGCATCTGCCGGCAGTATGTCAGTATAAGTCTACCGGGTTTGCCATCAGCCGGCACGGCTTTGACTCGAGAGATACCGACGAAAAATAGACGCCTCTGTTCCTCGATAGCCGCCAAGGCATCGGCGTGCGGTGTGCCTGGCTCTGGCTGCTTAGGTAAAAGACCCTCTACACAACCCGCTATAATAGTGACAGGTGCGCTAAGGCCTTTGCTTTTGTGCAAGCTCATAACGCGAACGTCGGTAATTTCCGTCGGAATTTCGGGCTGAGTAATCGCCTCGATAAGCGACGACAAAAGGCCCGCCCGATCTCCTTCATCAATGTCATCCAATGCGAGCAGGCTCAAACTTCTGATATCGCGAAATGCGTCATTTCCGGCTGGAAACAGCGCATCGACAACTTCCAGAAGACTGCCGAGCGCTTCAAGTTGCGCCAGCTCAGCCAACAGAGCGTCGAACGCGGTGATGATCCCCCCAGTGTATGGAAGATTGAGCTGTCCCTGACTGAGCTGCATCAACACATCCCAAGGTGTGGCACCGTTAGCTTCGCAGTAATCGCGAACGCGCCGATAACCCGCTGCATTCCAGTTGTTTCCAGGAAGCCCGACGAGCCAACGCAAGGCAACCCGGTCGGTGCGATCCACGAACAGCTTGAGCAATGAAAAGCGCCGCTGAGCCTCGATGTCATCAAGTTCAGCCTCCGCATAATGAGACCGCACCGGAACACCCATGGCCAAAAGGGCTTCATAAATGGGCGTTCCAATAACGCTGCGTTGAGCCAAGATCAAAATATCGCCGGCCAACGTGCCCGCAGCGACCAAATCACGGACCAGGGTAGCGACGCCCGCGACTTCGGCATCCAGCGTTTGATATTGAATAATTCTGACGTCGCCTTGTCCATTAGCGGCGAGCGGGACTAGCGTGCGCTGGGCACGGCCTACGTTGTGCTGAATCAGACTATTCGCCAGAGCAACGACGCGTGTTGGGCACCGACGGCATTCACTCAAGTTTAAGTCCGAGGCTCCGGCGTGCGTTACCAGCCACTCGCGGATGCCTTCCGGGTGGGCGTGTTTGAAGCTGTAGATGGACTGATCATCATCGCCCACTATGCACACGGCCGCGTTGTCCGACAGAAGCTCAACAACCCCCTGTTCGGCACGATTCAGGTCTTGAAATTCATCGACGATGATATGCAAGAATTCGGAACGCTCGGCCGCGCCAGGATTCGATCGCAGATACTGGTAAAGTTGCGGGATGACCTCGCCGATCAACATCGCATGGTGGAAGCGCAACCACGCCACGATTGACGCCGCGAAAGCAATGTCATCCGGGGTCATGACAAACCCCGGATCTTCGTGTTGCAGGCGAGACCAAGCGGCCTCGTACGCCTGCTTCTTCTTCTTTATTTCACGTTTTCCGCCGTGACCCGCCATCAAATCGCTTATGAGCGGTTCTAATTCAAACTCATTGAGTGGCCTTGCGATCCGGCCGGTGGCCGCAAGAACGTGATTTCGCATCAACATCTTTAGGGCGAGGCTGTGCAGCGTGACACCATTCAGTTGGTCGCAGCCGGGCGCGCCCATACCGACAAGTTCGCGATGAAGATCTTCCGCCGCGATTCTTGTGAATGTCACGGGTAGTATCCGGGCGGGGGCTACCCCTTCCTCCAACAGCCTAGCGACTCGCCTTTTCATGGCGAAGGACTTGCCCGTGCCGGGTCCGGCCACAACCCGGACTCTGCCGTTCGGCGAACCAGCGATCTGATAAGGCTGTGAACCAATTACGAGGCCATCGAGCCAGGACATATCGAAATCCTTACAATATTCCAGTGGGTTAATATGCCCATTAGGGAGCGCTCGGACACGGCACCCGTCAAGGTCGCTCATACAACCCCTGCGGGCTTGCCCCGCTGATATAAGATAATCGCGATCTTGCCGCGACTTGAGTCTTGGAAATGACTGACCAATTTCAGCTCGTCACAAAATTTTGCCCTAGGCCCCAGCAGTTCGCTTGGTTTCTAGGCGCGGGCACATCGGCCGTCGCAGGATTACCGACGGCGACCGATGTGATTTGGGATCTGAAGCGGAGGTTCTACGGTCGTGAAGAAAATCAAGATCTGCAGGTCTCCGACATGCAGGTCCCGGCTATCCAGGAACGTGTGCAAGCGTTTATGGAGTCTCGCGGCTTTCCACCTATCGGAGATCCATCCGAATATTGCCGGTATTTCGAATTGATCTTTGGTGACGACAAAGAGAGGCAGCGCCAATATCTGATGGCGTTCCTCTCTGAGAAAAAAGTGACGCTGTCTGTTGGGAACCGTGTTCTTGCAGGAATGATGGCCAGCGGCTTTGCCCGCGCAACGTTCACCACGAACTTCGATTCAGTTGTAGAGCGCGCCTATGCAGAAATCAGCGGGCAATCCATCAGTGCATACCATTTGGAAGGGAGCGCAAACGCCAATCAAGCACTAAACAACGAGGAATTTCCCCTCTATTGCAAGCTCCACGGCGATTTCCGCTTCGACAGCATAAAAAATTTGGCAGCGGACCTAAGCTTCCAAAATGTTGAGCTTGGTAAGACTCTAACAAACGCCGCAAACCGTTTCGGTTTTGTGATTGCAGGATACAGTGGCCGTGATGAGAGCGTGATGAAATTGTTTCAGCAGGCTTTGGCCGGCGCGAACCCATTTCCTCATGGTCTTTTTTGGACGGGGCGAAAAGGATCCACTGTGCTGCCGGGCGTGCTTGAATTGATCCAGCAAGCCCAAGCAAAGGGGATCGAGGCTGAGTACGTCGAAGTCGATACCTTCGATGCCCTCATGTTGCGCCTCTGGCGAAATCTGGACAATAAAATCCCGGAGTACGACGCGAAGGTACGGAAGACAGGGCAGGCGTCGGTGTCCATTCCGCTTCCTCCTCCTGGCAAAGGCGAGATTGTGCGATTAAACGCACTGCCAATCTTGGAACTGCCAAAGACCTGTCTTGCCGTCGAATTTTCGGGCCAAAAGGAATGGTCGGATTTGCGTGCGGCCAGCATCGCGGCGGAAGGCGCTTTGATATTTACGAAAACGGATACGGTGCTTTGTTGGGGAGCGGCCTCTACAGTACGTGAACATTTCTCTGATGTTGTCAGTATTGAAGAATATGATCTTGGTCCACGCATAGCGGACCTAGACAATAATCTTCAGGTAAAGGGATTTCTTGAAGAAGCGCTCACCCGTGCGCTCGCTCAAGATCGACCTTTGATCGCAAGAACGACGAAGTCTGGCTCCAGTCTAGTCGCTGATGCGCACCACACAAATCAGGGTGCGTTCACGGCGTTGCATGAACAAACTGGCAAGGTCTTTGGCCGCATCGTCGGTTTGATGACGCCTATCGACGAGCAACATCCAGAACCCAAAGAAGTACATTATGCCGAGTCAGTTCGTATCAGTGCGGACGTTGTAGCTGGGCAAGCTTGGCTTGTCCTTGATCCTGACATCTGGATTTGGCCGCCATGGGCCAAGCGGCAAGCGACCGAATTTCTCGATAAGCGGCGTGCGAATCGCTTCAATAAGCTCTACGCAGCTCTGCTAGATGCGTGGGTGGGCATAATCAAGGGGGATGAAACCAACAAAAGCGAGATTGCCATCACCCCATTTGGCAGGGGCAGCGCGGCGGAGAATCCCGTGTTCCGCATCGGCCTTGGAGAGACCCAAACCCGGAGGCGAGCCGGATGACCGTCAGTGAGTTTCCAGGCTACTCGGCCATTCCAGAGCCAGAGCTTTTGTTTGCTCAAAACGGGCGCGATAGGCATCCGCTACGCGGGCTTATCAAATACGGACCGTTCAGTCTCAAATATGGTTCTCCATCACGCTTACGGATGGCGGTTCTAGCGCCCAGCGCAAATGTGCGACAGGTCCAGCGACTGGTCTTGGAGCTTGCGTCGCCTGCTAAAACAGTCGAGGTACCAGCATACTATCCCGATTATCCTGGATTTGAAGCGGTGTTTCGCATTCCGGTGGCGCCGCTGGATCCTGCCCTCACGTTCGCATTTCCGGCAGAGCTGGATCAGTTCGCAGCAGCGCAAGATAAACTTAAACTGGCGCAAGCTCTTTTCCAGTGCATCTCGAAATTATCGGCCGTGCTTCATTCGTTCGATGTGGCGCTAATCTATCTTCCGCCTTCTTGGGCCGCTTGTTTCGAGGACACGGGATTTGATTTTCACGATTATCTGAAGGCGTTTTGTGCGCCTTCGATGATTTCGGTTCAATTGCTCAGACAAAGCAGCTTTGATCGCAAATGCCGGTCCAACGTTATGTGGGGACTGAGCGTGGCGCTATATGCGAAAGCGGGCGGCATTCCTTGGAAGCTCACCGGGCTCAACCGGGACGAAGCGTTCATCGGCATCAGTTATGCGATGAAACGCCTCTCTACAGGGATGGAATACAGCACGTGCTGTAGCCAAGTGTTCGATCCCGATGGCACCGGATTTCGCTTCGTCGCATATGACGCGCGTGAGTTTACTCAGGATAAGGCGAAAAACCCCTACCTCTCCTATTACGAAATGCAATCGGTTCTTTCGCGGAGCTTGGAAATCTACCAACGGGGATATTCAGGAAAGCTACCGCGAAAGGTTACGGTTCATAAAAATACACCGTTCCGGGAAGAGGAAATCTTGGGGGCATTGGACAGTGTGCGAGACGGCACCGAGGTCGAGCTCGTCCAACTTGTCAAAAGTGTCAGCTGGAAGGGCGTTCGTTATAAGGGCAACGAGCCTTTTGGGTATCCCGTTACGCGGGGAACATACTTGCCAATTGATGCGAATGAGGCGCTGCTTTGGACTCAAGGATCGGTGAAAGGAGTCAATCTCAAAAGCGACAACTATGACGTCTATAAAGAGGGCGGCTTAAAGCCCACCCCGTCGCCCATTCTCGTTCGCCGGTTTACCGGGTCCGGCGGTTGGCACGACACCTGTTCCGGCATCATTGGGCTCACTAGAATGGATTGGAACAACAATACCCTCTATAAGAAGCTGCCGGTAACGCTTGTCTATTCGAAAGCTTTCGCCGACATTATTCAGCAAAATCCGGAGATCGTCGATAATGTCTTCGACTTCCGGAATTTCATGTGACGAATTTGCGGGTGGCTGGCTCCGGCGTCGGCGTCATGAAAAATGGTCGTGCTAACGGATTCGAATGCCAACGTGGCCTTCCGGTGAGATTGCAATACGGCCTAGCTATATCTGAGAGGTACGAGTAGGTACGGTAAGAAATTAAGTCGTTGATATTGTTCTGAATGATATTCAACGCGATTGAACGAGGAAGTCAGGTTTTCCTTGGTTTTTTGGTTAGATTCTTTGCGCTCATAACGGTCTGGTCGCAGGTTCGAGTCCTGCCGGGCCCACCACCCATTCTCATACTAACCGGCTCTCTTCGGCCGGCATCGGAAGTGTCCGACATTCCGGGCGCTTAGCGGGATTGTGCAGCACAACACGGGCCGAATTCGCCCGCCAGTTTGGCTGTCCATGAGAAAACGACGCCAAATTCTCTGCCGACAAATTCGCTCTTCCGTTCAGCGTCCATTCGGAAGAACCATCGCCGGCCGACGCCGGAGCGGTGAGACCGGTTAGCATCCGCGGGCATCTGCAATGGGGAGCGACGCTCGGCGGATCGGGATCTACAAGCCGAGGATTTGGCGTTGCTGCTTCCATGAGTGAGGCAGATCCGCCGTCAGACGCGATATGCTCAGGTCTGGACGGACCGCATTCCCGATGATTGCCGCGATGATGTCTGGAGCGAGAAAGGCGAGCGGCAGCGTGACGCGCACATACCGCGCGCTGCAACCTTCGCGCTGAGCGATAGCCTCTGTCCCTGAGATGTGGCCGTCGGCCAGTTCCTCTGCTCAGACGCGAGCCTTCGCTACGCCAAGTAATAGTGTCCACCTGCTGTCAGAGCGCATGCTGATCGGATCATTGGACTCGCCTGTCCTGATGATTTCGCGGCGGGGTTTGCGATTGTTGACATAGAGCCGCGCCGCGATTGGTTCCGATGCCAGTTCGAGGCTGGGACACTCGAACTCGATGGACACGCTGTGCTTGGAGACGGCGACGCGCTTCACACGGGTCACAATAAGCGGCTGGCCATCCGGCTCCGTCTCTGACGGGCTGGAATCGGCTATATAGTGAGCGGGCCTTCGACGGCTTATCCGGGAAGCGGCGCAGCAAATCCCTTTGCTCTTTGGCCGCTGGGTCATCACAGTGTTGCAACAGGTCCGTTGGGGGATGAAGATGGAAGGCGATTGGGCTCTTCGGCTTATGAATGAGATGCTGTGGAACGTCATGGTCGTGGCGGGGCCGGTCCTGCTCGCCGCGCTCGCCACTGGCCTTCTCATCAGTGTCCTCCAAGTCGCAACCCAGCTGCAGGAAATGACCCTCAGCTACGTGCCGAAATTGTTCGTTTCCGCAACCGTGCTTCTGTTGCTGGGCGCCTGGATGATGCATCGCATCACGCAATTCGCGATCGAGATGGTCGCCCTCATCCCCAGCTTGAATTGACGTCTATGACGCAGGCGGCTCTGACCCACTGGATCATCGCAAGCCTGTTGCTGGGATTGCGCGTGGCCCCTGTTTTCACCTTCGCGCCGCCCTTCGATCTCGTCCGCATTCCCCGCCTGTTCCGGGTACTCTTCGGGCTCGGACTATCGATATGCCTGGTTTCCGCTTTTCCGGAAGCGACCGATCTAACCGATTTGAGCCTCCATGGTTTGGTGTTCGCCGCCGTCCGGGAATTGCTGCTGGGCACAATGTTTGTCCTCGCCTTTCAAATCGCATTCGGCGCGCTTTATTTCGCCGGACGCACTCTCGATATCCAGGCGGGTTTCGGCATCGCGCTTCTGATCGACCCTGCGACCCAGGGCCAGACGCCGCTGGCCGGAATGCTCTTCGCCTATGCGGCAGGTGCCGTCTTCTTCGCGGTCGATGGCCATATCGAGTTGCTGCGCGTGTTCGGAGCCTCGCTGCACGCCGTTCCTCTTGGTACCTGGAGCATGCCCGACTCGATCGCGCGGGTTGCCGCCTTCATGGCGCTGATGTTCACCGACGCACTCGGTGTGGCGGGGGCGACCATGCTTGTCCTGTTTCTCATAGACGTGACGATCGCACTGTTGTCGCGGACCGTGCCGCAAATGAACGTTCTCATCCTTGGCTTCCAGGTGAAAACGATCGCCTTTCTGCTCGTGCTGCCGGTCTCCTTCGGTCTTGCCGGCGCGTTGCTCCTGCGCCTGATGGCGGCCACCCTGGAAAACCTGCCGCGAATACTCTGACCCTCCCGTCGGTCGGTCCTTTGCGAGAGTTTTCGCGCGACAATTCGACTTCGTGACGTTTCCCGCTTCCCAAGTCCGGCGCAGACGTACAAAGTAATCGCAGCTGGGGCCTGGGTAATGGACGATACGGAACAGGATAGGACGGAGCAGCCGACTCCGTTCAAGTTGGATCGCGCGCGGCGCAAGGGAACCGTGGCGCGCGGCGTCGATCTCGGTTTTCTCACCGGTCTTTCGGCTTTTGCCGGCTATGCCTGGATTCTAGGGCCCCATTTTGGGGGAATCATCGCGCAGGCGACACACAATGCGCTGCTCGGCGCCAGTACGGTGCCGGACAGTCGCCATGCCGTGATTGCGGCGGCCTCGTTCCTGTTTAAGCCGATCTTGGCGCCACTCGCGCTGCTGGGGGCATTGATCTTCGCCGTCGTGCTTCTGTTCGAGATGCTGCAGACCGGCGTGGTATTTTCGTCGGAACCGCTCAAGCCGGACTTCACGCGTCTCAACCCTTCGCGGGGCCTGAAACGTCTGTTTACCGTCAGGATGCTGATCGAGACGCTCAAGAACGTTCTGAAGCTCCTGGCCTATGTCACCGTCGGCTATCTCGCAATTCGCACGGTGCTGGACAGCAGCGTCGCCTCTTTGGTGGACGGTCGCAGCCTCGCAGAGCTCATGACCCGCAGCGCCTTCCGCCTGCTGGCGGCCGCGCTGGCGGTGGGATTCCTGTTCACCGTCCTCGATCAGCTCATCGTGCGGCGGGATTATCTGAAGCGGATGCGCATGAGCCGGCGCGAGATGCGCCGCGAGATGCGCGAACGCGAAGGCGAACCGCTTTTGAAGCGCAAGCGCAAGCAAATGCACGCCGAATTCGTGAAAGCCAGCCAGAGCTTGCGCAACATGCGCGGCGCAGATGTCCTGATCGCGAACCCGCTGCATATCGCGTTGGCTCTGCGCTACGATCGCCGCACGATGGCGGCGCCCGTGATCGTGTCGGTCGGGACGAATCGCTTCGCGCTCAGGCTCAAGCGCCTAGCGTTCATTTACGGTGTTCCCGTCATCGAGGACAAGGCGCTTGCCCGCGAACTCTTGCGGCGCGGGGCGCTGAACCGGCCCATCCCCGACCGTTGTTTCCGGCCCGTCGCCAACATCTACAACGCGCTGCGCGCCAAGCGGGCGGCCGGAGGCAGCCATGGTTAGCCTCGCCGGGGCATTCTTCGGCCGCAACCGCGATCTCGTCCTGGTTTTCAGCGTCATCGCGATCCTTCTGGTCCTTTTCGCGCCCATTCCTCCGACCTTGATCGACCTTCTGATCATCCTGAACTTCGCGTTCGGACTGACGATCCTGCTGCTCACCTTCTATGTGGCGCGGCCGGTCGAGTTCTCGACCTTTCCCTCGCTGCTGTTGATCGCGACCTTGTTCCGGCTGTCGCTGAATGTGGCGGCCACCAGGCTGATCCTTACCCATGCCAACGCCGGAGAGGTGATCGGTTCGATCGGCACGTTCGCGGTGCAGGGCAATTTCGTGATCGGCCTGGTCGTCTTTTTCATCCTGGTGGTCGTGCAATACGTCGTGGTGACCTCTGGCGCGCAACGCGTGTCCGAAGTGGCGGCGCGCTTCGTTTTGGATTCGGTCCCCGGCCAGCAGATGAGCATCGACGCCGACCTGAACATGGGCCTGATAGACCAGAACGAGGCCAAGCGGCGGCGGCGCCTTCTCGAGAAGGAGGCGGCCTTCTACGGCGCCATGGACGGCGCCAGCAAGTTCGTGAAAGGCGATGCGGTCGCGGGCATCATCATACTTTTGATCGACATCGTCGCCGGCTGGATCGTCGGCGTGGCCCAGATGGGCATGCCTTGGAATGACGCGCTCGCGACCTTCACGCTGCTCACCATCGGCGATGGAATCGTCACCCAGGTCCCCGCCCTCATCATATCGGTGGCGACCGGCATCATCATCACGCGCTCCTCCGCCGACCGCCAACTCAGCACCGAGGTCTTCAGCCAGCTTTCCTCGGTGCCGAAAATTCCGCTGATCGTCCTCGGAACGCTGCTGCTGCTCCTTCTGCTGCCGGGAATGCCGAAATGGCCGATTGCGTTGCTTGTCATGATCGCCGGAGCTTCCTATTTCGCTTCACGACGCCGCAAGGCGACCGACGAAATCCAGAGCCAGTTCGACCAGCCGGAGGCCGACCGGGCGCAGCAGGCGATTGGCCGCGCGGCGCCTCCCGTCGAGATCCTGCTGGGTGCCGAATTGGGGCGGCAGTGGATGGCGATCAAACCGCTGCTGAGCGAACGCATCGCGGTCCTGCGCGAGGAGCGGGAAAAGACGACCGGCTTCGTGATTCCGCAGATCGTGTTGCTCGACGGCAGCCAGCTTGGCTCCAACGACTACGAAGTGCTGTTTTATGGCGCACGCCACGGGCTTGCGCAGATCTATCCCGAAAAAAACCTTGCCGTGCGCGCGGCGGAAGGCGGCGAAACCCTGCCGGGATTGCAGACCCGCGATCCGGCATTCGGACTACCCGCGATCTGGATCGATGCGGAGACGGCGGACCGCGCGCGGGAAGCCGGTTATACGCTGGTCGATCCCATCACTGTGCTGATGACGCATTTGGGCGAATTGCTGCGTCGCGAAGCCGCATTGCTTCTCTCTCGCGCCGACGTCGTGACCCTGCTGGAGGGCGTCCGCGCGCGCCAGCCGGGCCTGATCGAGGAACTCATTCCCGCGACCATGACGGTGTCGGATATCCAGCGGGTGCTGCAGAACCTGCTTTCGGAAGGCGTATCGATCCGAAACCTAGACCAGATCTGCGAGACGCTCGTCGATCAGGGGCGGTCGATCAAGGACCCAACCGAGCTGACCGAGGCCGTGCGTCAGCGCCTTAGTTACGGAATTTGTCACGCCCTGCGCGGCAGCCATGATCAACTGTCGGTCATGAGCCTGGATCCGAGGCTGGAAGCGCAGATATCCGACAGCATACGGCGCAACGATCCGTCCAAGGGTTTTGTACTGGACCCGCGCCTCGCCGAGAAATTGATCCGTAAACTGATTCCCGCCGTCGAGAATATGATGCGGCAGAGCTTCGCGCCGGTTCTATTGTGCAGTCCGGAGCTTCGCCGTCACTTGAAGACGTTCACGCGCCGCAGTGTTCCGCGCCTCTCGGTTATTTCGATCAATGAAGTGCCGCACACTGTCGACATCAGCTCTTTTTCGGTTATCAAGGTAGACTGAATTTGTGATCGCATTGATGAAGCACCGAGCGATATCGCCATTGCCAATCTTTCACGATGACAGTAATGTGTTCGACATGGGCGGGATTGATGGTGCGGGCTTAATAATTTCTACTGCAATGCAGCGGCTTGACGTTGCTTCCCAGAATTTAGCCAACCTGACCACGCCCGGATACAAGACAAGGCGAGCCTTCTGCGAATTATTGGCGGGCGGTCAATTGCGTTCGGACGACGCCGAGCGGCGACCAGCCAATTCGCAATCCATCGATTTCGCGCCCGGCAAACTGCGCAACACGGGCAATCCGCTCGATCTGGCGATCGGAGGGCGGGGCTTCTTCGTCGTGAAATCAGCCTCCGGGACATTTTATACGCGTGATGGTCAGTTCGATCGCGATTCGGAAGGCCGCTTGGTCGCAGCCGGCGGACTGGCGCTGCAATCCACCGCCGGCGACGTGACCGTCGGTGCGGGTGCGACCGTGCTGCAGGACGGTACGATTCTGGACCGGGGGGAGCCCGTCGCGCGGCTGACCATCGCAAGCTTCGCCGACCCGTCTGTGCTGGAACCGATCGGCGGCGGCTTGTTCGCTGCGACGGCCGCTCCGGAGGAGGTCGCAAGTCCCGTGATCCGTCAAGGGATGCTGGAGGCGTCGAACGTCTCGGCCGCCGACGAGATGATTTCGATCATGGGCGCGTTGCGCGGCGCGCAATCGGGACAACAGATGGTGCAGGTCTATGACGAGTTGATAGACCGTGCCGCGTCGGCGTTCGGGCAGGCGTCATGACGCGGAAACAGGGTTTGGTGCTGGAGACTGGGGATGAATGGGGCATTCTACATCGGCGCGGTGGGTCTTGATGCACAGCAGCGCGCGCTAGACGTCGTAGCCAACAATATCGCCAACATGAACACGACGGCTTTTAAGCGTTCGGCCGTGCAGTTCTCCGAGTTGGTCGCGCCGATGCGCGACGGTGCCGACATGCCGGTGCTTCCGCGCGATTCGATCGCGGCACTGGGCGGCGCCGTTGCGGATACGACGGGTCACGTCTGGACGATCGGCGCTTTGCGTCAGACCGGCCAATCGCTGGATGTGGCGATCGACGGCGACGGATTCATCGAGGTGCTCGGACCGACCGGGCATTCTTTGTTGTGGCGGGGCGGAACGCTGGCGGTCGGCGCCGACGGCACGCTTACCACCGCCGAGGGCGTGCCATTGCGCGCGATGATCTCGGTGCCGCAAGCCGCGACCGGCCTGACCATCGCGAAGGACGGAACGGTCACGGCCACGGTGGACGGCGCGAGCCAGAAGCTCGGCCAGATCGACTTGGCGATGGCCAAATCGCCGAACGATTTGGTCGATGACGGCAGCGGCTACTACGAAGCGACCGATTCCTCGAACGTGACGTCGGTGCGGCCCGGCGAGGAAGGGAGCGGGATGTTGATCCAGGGCTCCCTCGAGGCCTCCAACGTGCAGTTGTCCGATGAGATGACGTCGCTCCTGCTGGTTCAGCGCGCCTATGCGGCCAATGCGGAAGTCGTGCAGGCCGGCGATCAATTGATGTCTATCGTGAATGGGTTGAGACACTAGTCAGTTTGGGTTTGGGGCATGATTCGGGGCGTGGTCATCGTCAGTGCGCTCTGCACGCTGTGCGGCTTCGTCTGGCCGGCATCCGCGTCCGAGAGGGCGGCGACACATTGCCTGAGGGCGCTCACGCCACAGGCCGCCGGCGGCCTCGCCGATTCGGCGGGCTTCGCTCCCGCGTCATGTCCCCAGACGCCTGTTCCCGTCGTCTTTCGTTACGACCGGCAGCGCAAGGCAACGTTCGTTGCCACCGCGGTCGCACGCGACCAGATCGTAAGATCTTATGTCGATTTCGACGCCGAAATGATCGAACCGGGCCAGACCTTGCGACTGGTGGTGAGCTATGGCGCGGCGCGCATCGAACGCGAGGTTCAGGCGATGCAGGGCGCTCGGCTCGGCCATCGCCTCTTCGTCCGAAGCGCGGACGGCACGATCCTCTCGGTGCGTTATGAAAAGGCCGCGCCATGACACGAACCCACGCCATGTTGGGATTGTCGCTGGTGCTGGTGGTTTCGCCCGGAGCGACCGCCGCCGCAGCGGATCTGTACGATCATGGCGGCTGGCCCGCGCTCGCGACCGACCGTACGGCGCACAAGCCCGGTGACGTGCTTATGGTGCTGGTGTTCGAAAGCTCGGCCGCCACCGACACGGCGAGCAGCGGCTCGAGCCGAGACAGCAGGATCGGCGGCAATCTTTCGGTGGGAACCACCTTCGACAAGTCGGCAAGTCTAAGTCTCGACGGCGGTTCGGGCGATACCGGCACGATAGGTCGAAGCGGCGGCATGGTCGCGCAGATCAGCGCGACGGTGGAAAGCGTTTTTCCAAACGGCGACCTGCTGGTCGAGGGCGCGCAGGTCATGAACATCAATGGGGAAGAGACCAAGATACAGGTCAAGGGACGCGTCCGCCTCGCCGACATCTCGCCGTCCAACACCGTCCTGTCGAGCCGGTTGGCCGATGCCGCCATCGCGTATGATGGCTCCGGCTTCGTGACGCGCAGTTCGCAGGTGGGCCTGGTCACGCGCGTCTTCAATTGGCTGGGCATCCCATGAGGCGCGTCTTCCTTCTTGCCGGAGCGATCACCGCCGCGCTGATCTTCGCCGCGCCCGGGAGCGCAAGCGCGCCGCCGGTCGAGACCGTCCGCCTGAAAGATATCGGGCGGTTTCTCGGCTGGCGGGACAACGCGCTCATCGGCTACGGCATCGTCACCGGCCTCGCGGGTTCGGGCGACTCGCCGCGCAGCGTCGCCACGCGCCAGGCGTTGAGCAACGCCTTGAGCCGGCTCGGCGCCAATGTCGCGCCCGACGACCTGCAGAGCCGCAATGTCGCCGCCGTCGTGGTAACCGCGACGTTGCCGCCGTCCGCCAACGTGGGCGACCGGATCGACGTGACAGTCACCTCGATCGGCGACGCGCGCAGCTTGGCCGGCGGCACGCTGCTGATGACGCCGCTGCTGGGGCCGGACCGCCGCGACTATGCGCTGGCGCAGGGCTCGCTGGTGGCCGGCGGTTACAATTTCCGCGACAACGCAAATCTTCGCCAGAAGAACTATCCCGCCAGCGCCGTGGTAAGCGAAGGCGCCACGGTCGAAACGGCGGTCGACGCGAACCTGCTGAACAAGGACGGCCAGCTGACCTTTGTGCTGCGCGATCCGGATTTCACTACCGCCGCGCGCATCGCCGATGCGGTGAACGCGGCGTTGCCCGGGCATTTCGCACGGGTGAAAAACGCCGAGGCGGTCGTGATCGACGCGGCGGTCGGCGATGTCAACCGTCTCATAGTGGCGATCGAAGAGGTGATGGTCAGTCCCGACCAGATCGCGCGGGTGGTGATCAACGAACGGTCCGGCACCGTGGTTGCCGGCGGCGCCGTCAAGATATCCAGCGTCGTCATCGCGCAGGGCGACATCAAGGTGTCGGTCAGCGTCGATAACCAGGCGGTCCAGCCCTATCTGTACGACGGCTACGCCTCAAGATCCCGCGACCTTGTCGTCACCAATACCAAGCTCGAAGTATCGGACGCGTCCGACGACGTGGTCGCGCGCTTTCCCAACACCACGGTCGCCGATCTCGTCCGCGGCTTGGCTCGGGCACGGGTCGCGACGCGCGACATGATCGCAATTCTGCAGGCCATCAAGGCGGCCGGCGCACTGCACGCCGAAATCGTCGTGCAATAGGAGCGGAGAATGGACGGCAGCACAGCAGTATTGGCGATCAAGGCGCTGGATATGTTGGGCCGGCGCGCCGAAGTCACGGCCGAGAACCTCGCCAACGCGGGAACGCCCGGCTATCGGCCGCTGCATCTCAGCTTCGAGGACGCTCTGAAAGTAGCCGCGACGGAGGGAGATGCCGCGGTGCGGCAGCTTCAGCCGACGGTCGAGCGGAGCGTGACGGGCACGGGCAATGGCGAGATGCGCGCCGATCTCGAAATGGCGACGGCGTCCGCGACGGCGGGTCGCTACGCGGCGCTGGTGGATGTGCTGACCCGCCAGCTGCAAATTGAAGCGCTCGCGATCACGGGGAACGGCTGACATGCGCGCCGCACAAATCAGTCTGACGGGCCTGGATGTCGAATGGCGCCGGCTTGAGATCATCACCGAGAACCTCGCCAACATGAATACGACACGGGCCGGTGCCGGTGGACCCTATCGGGCGCGGCATCTGGTGTCCGGGCCCCGGGTCGGCTTCGACGCCTATCTGCATCGCTCGGGCAATGCGACGGCAGCCCCGGCAGCCGTCGCGGGCGCCATCGAGCCCGACGAGATCGGCGGCGTGATGGTCTACGGCATCGAAGTGGATCGGGCGCCGCCGCGCATGGTGCGCGAGCCGGGCAATCCCGACGCCGACGCGGAAGGCTTGGTCGCCTATCCGAACATCGATCACGCCGAGCAGATGACGCTGATGGTCAAGACCACGCGCGCCTACGAGGCAAATATCGTCGCCATGAACGCCGCGCGGCAGATGTATGCGAAGGCGCTTGAACTCGGGAAACGCTCATGATCGTCAATCCTGCCGCGCCGATCGGACAGGCTGCCGCCCTCGCGCAGCTCGCCGTGCCGCCGCTGCCGCCCCCAACGCCGTCGCAGGCACCGGTGTCCTTCGCGCAGATGCTCGCCGCGGGCGTCGACCGGGTAAATGCCGACACGATGCGCGCCGATCAAATGGTGCGCGCCTTCGTTCTGGACGACTCGGTGCCGGTGCATCAGGTGACGTTTGCACTATCGCAAGCGCAGCTGTCGCTCGATCTGATGCTGCAGATACGCAGCCGCGTGCTCGACGCCTATCAGCAGCTTTCCAACATGCAATTGTAGAGAGCCCTCCGCGTGTTCGATCGATTTCGCGCCGAACCCGTCAACCGCCAGATCCTCCTGATCGCGGCGGGCGTGCTGCTGATCGGCGGCCTTCTCGCCGGGGCCTGGTACGGATTCCTCTATATGCCCTATCAGACGCTGTTCAGCGGCTTGCGCGTGGCCGACGCCGCGACCATCGTCGCCGAACTCGACCGCCGCAAGATCCCCTACCGCCTTGCCGAGGGCAGCACCGCGATCCTGGTTCCGGCCGACGTGGTGGACTCGACCCGGCTCACTGTCATGAGCGAGGATCTGCCGCTCAAGGGCACCGTGGGGCTGGAGTTGTTCGACAAGTCGGATATGGGGCTCACCGATTTCGCGCAGAAGATCAACTACCAGCGCGCGCTTCAGGGCGAACTCGAGCGTACCATCATGACGCTCGACGGCGTTGATGCCACGCGGGTGCATCTGTCGATGGGCGAGGATCGCATCTTCCGCGACGATCAGGTACCGCCCAAAGCGTCAGTGACGGTGCGCATGCGAAAGGGCGCTGTCCTGTCGCCCAACGCGGCGCAGGGCGTGCGGCGCCTCGTGGCGGCCGCCGTGCCGAAACTCGATATTGCGAATGTCGTGATCCTGGACGAAAGGGGCGATGTCGTCGGTTCACCGCCGCCGCCCGCCGCATCGGCCGTGGAAGCGCCCGCCCCTGCCGTGCAAGAAGAGAACGCCATCGCGCAATACTACGAGGCCCGCATTCGCGCGGCGCTCGTGGAGGCTCGCCTTCCGACGTCCGTCGGCGTGGACGTCGAAACTTTGATCCCGATGACCGCCGGTGGCGACGCGCCGGCGGCAGCGCTTGCCGCCTGGTCGCCCGGTGCGCGCCAGTTTCCGCTTCGGGTGACGCTATCGTCGATGCGGCCGCTCGATGCCACCGCGCAGGCGACGGTGCGCGGTCTCGTCGCATCTGTCACGGGTCCGGCAACTCTGACCGAAGACGCAGTCGATTTCGCGATCACGGCGCCGCAGACGCAGATACCGGCCGCGTCTTCGCCGTTGCCGCCGGCCAAACCTGTCGCGGCGCTTGTCGTGCCGCTCGCCGAGGATGGATATGGCTGGCTGGCGGAGTCCGCGGTGACGGTCATTCTGCTTGTGGCCATTCTGGCCGCGGTTTTCATTGTGCTGCGACAGGCGCGCAAGCCACGCCGGCTCAACGCGCAGCAGCGCTCGGCGCTTGTGCTGCGCCTGCGGGCCGCCCTCGATTCGGGAGGCGCGCATGCCGCAACCGGCTCCTGATCGCGGCCTGCGCCGTATCGTCGCCGAGCTCTCCGGGCTGCATGGCGATGACGTGGCGGCCATTCTCGCCGAGCTCGGCGCCGCCGAACGCCAGACCGTCGAGACGCTATTGCGGGATTTCGAGGGGGTGCTCGCCGGCGCTGCCGTACCGGCACCCGAGGCGGAAACGACCTTCGACGCGTCGCGCTTTTCGGCCTGGCTGACCGAGCGCCTGTCGCGTGCCGGCGATATGACGCCACATGCGCGGCGGACGCTCGTCGCGTGCGCCGCGCGAGTCGCGCCTGCATCGTTCGGGCATAAAGCGCCGCGGCGCGCCGGTAGGGGCCGCGCCTCCACGCGGGTGGTGTCATGAGCGGGATCATCAAATCCGGGAGTGCCGACGAAAGCACTTCGGTCCGCGCGATCGTGACGTTTCCGATCGCGCCGCCCGCGGCCGTCGTCGATGTGGAGCGCGAACGCCTGAAGCGCCGGCTGGCGGAGTTGGAAGGCGAGCTGCGGCAGCGGGACGGCGCCATCGCCGAGTTGCGCCGCAACGTCGACGGCGCCGAGCGGCGCGGCAGGATCATAGGCCGCGAAGAAGGCCTCGCCGACGCGCAGGACCGCCAGAACGAGCGGCTGGAGATTCTCGCCGGCGCCGTCAGCGCCGCCCGGAGAGAGTTGTCGGACAGGCTGCAGGCGATCGAGAGCCTGGCGGTATCGCTCGCGCATGACGGTTTGGAGATCGTATTCGCCAATGCCGGCGAACGCGGCGAATTGGTGGCGGACGCGATCCGCGCCCAGGTCGCGAAGCTGGACAAGGATCTAGTGCTTACGATCGAGGTCTCCGCCGAGGATTTTGCCTCCGCGGGTCTCTTGGCCGAACGGCTTGGCGTTCCAGCGGCCATGGTGACGCTCGCGCAGGCGGCCTCGGGCCATTGCCTGATCGGCTTGCGGCTAGGCCGCATGGATGTGGGAATCGACCGGCAATGGGGCAGGCTGCGCGAACTGCTCGTCGACATGACGCAATCGGCGGAGGCGACATGACCTTGCATCCGCTGCGCAGCCGCCTGCGTTCGCTGGATCCGGTGCTCCGGACCGGCCGGGTGCGCAAGATCATGCCCACGCACATCGAGGCTGACGGTCCCAATGTGCCGATCGGCGCGCTCTGCGCAATCGAAGCGCGCTCCGCCGCCGGTCTCGACAGCATACGCGCGGAAGTGATTCAGGTGGACCGCGACAGCATCATTTTGTCGCCGCTGGAGGAGGGTGTTCCTACCTTTGCCGGCGCCCTCGTGACCGCCTGCGCCGATACGAGCGCGGTCCCGGTCGGCGCAGCGCTTCTGGGCCGTGCCGTCGACGCACTGGCGCGGCCGGTCGACGGTCTGGGTCCGTTGCACGATGCCGCATATCATCCGCTGCGGGGCGAGACCGTCTCGCCGCTTGAGCGCGCTTCCCCTGCCATGACGCTGGAAACCGGCCTGCGCGCGATCGATGGATTGCTGACGGTCGGGCGGGGCCAGCGCATCGGGATCTTCGCCGCCAGCGGCGTTGGCAAGACATCTCTCATGACTCAAATCGCGCGTCAGGCGAAGGCAGATGCGACCGTCCTCTGTCTCGTCGGCGAGCGCGGCCGCGAGGTTGAGGCGATCTGGAGCCATAGCCTGAGCGCGTCGGTGCGCGCCCGGTCCGTGCTGGTGGCCGCGACATCCGACCAGTCGGCCGCGATGCGCGTACGCGCCGCCCACTACGCGCTGGCACTCGCCGAACATTGGCGCGGCGAGGGAAAGCACGTTCTGTTCGTGCTCGATTCCGTAACGAGGCTTGCCATGGCAATGCGCGAGATCGGCCTGGCTGCCGGCGAGCCACCGACCGTGCGCGCTTACACGCCCAACGTCTTCGCCGCGATCCCCAAATTGGTCGAGCGCTGCGGCGCGGTGCGCGCGGGCGGCGCTATCACCGCGGTGATGACGGTCTTAAGCGAAAATGACGAAGTGGACGACCCCATTTGCGAATTGATGAAGTCGCTGCTCGACGGCCATATCATCCTGTCACGGTCGTTGGCGGAGCGCGGCCACTATCCAGCGATCGATTGCGCGCGCAGCATCAGCCGACAGGCGGGCGGCTTGGTGCCGGACGCGCAGCGTCGACAGGCCGCGCAAGTGCTCGAATGGCTCAGCGTCCACGAAGCGGCGCGCACGCTGATCGAGACGGGTTTGTACGCCAAGGGCAGCAATGCCGGAATCGACCGCGCCGTCGAACGACAGCCCGAGATCCTGCGATTCCTGCGCCAGGATGGCGGCGAGCGCATCGATCTGGCGACCACCGCCGCCGGCCTCTCGCTCCTTACCGGCGGAGCTGCGTAGGCATGGGACGCAAGCACGACATGGAACGCTTGCGGGAGGCCGCGCGCATTCGCGATCTGCAGCGCACGGCCGCCGAAGCTGCTGCCGCACATGCGGGCCAGGTCCTTCGCGAGAAGCAGGCGGCGAAGATCGAACAGGAGCGGGCCTGCCGGGCTGCCGAGGCGGATTGGCACGCCTTCCTTGCCGCGCCGCGCCTGCGCTTCGAGACGATGGCGATGTTTCGCGGCGCGTTGATTCGCGGCGACGATCAGGTCCGTCGCGCGGCCGCCGATGTCGACAACGCGTCGTCGATTCTAATGCACCGCGCGGAATTGTGGCGGACGGCGATTCATCGTCACGACGCTGCTCAAGATTTGGTTCGGAAGATGGAGCGGCGGCGGGCGCGTCGCGGCGAGGAAGAGGCGCTGCAGGACGGTTCGGATCTGATCCTGCAACGGTGGATGCGGCGATGACGGCGATCGGAAATCTCGGACTCGCGAGGGACTCCGCTCAAGTGATGGGCATGTCGGTGGCGCTTCGAGGTGCCGCATCGGCCACGAGATTCGCCGACATGTTGACCGATCAGACCGCTGCGCCTGCGCCATACCAGCCTACGAAGAGCCTGGCGCCGTCCCGGGCCGGTGGGGCGATGCCGGCGTCCGATCTCGGCAGTCCCATTTCTCCGCCCGTGACGACCGCGTCGGCTGCCGAGCAGAACCCGGCGGCCTTACCCGATGGACGCGGCGCGTCCGCGGCATCCGGTGGTTCGGAAGCAAGCGGGAAAATCCATTTGGGCGTCCCTGCTTCGGGCGTGATCGCTTCGCCGCAACCGCCTGGCGTCGCGCTGGACACAATGCCGATGGGCGGCGCTACGAGGGTAGATTGTTATCGCGTGGAATCGCCGCGGACGTTTGGATTCGCCGAGCTTGGCGTGTTCGGTCGTTATGGGGCATCGAATTGGCGGGTCGCGCTCCCAGACCCTGGGCCGCGGGATCTACCGGTGCCCGGCAGATCCTGGCTCATGTCTTCGGTGCCCTGCGATTCGCTGAGCCAAGCGAAGCAGGCCGGCGGCTCGACGGGCTCCATGGAATTGGAATTCGGGGTTCCGCCGGCGGCTGGCGGAGCGGTGTCGGCGAATCCTCTTGGGCATCTCGCGGCAATCGCGAACGAACCGATTTCGGCGCAGATCTCGATCCGAACCCCTGTCGCGCCGGGAATTTCCGATCCCCTTGAAGCGGTCGGTTCGGCGGGTCCGGCCGCGCGCGAGCGCCTCGCTGCGTCGTCCGCGGCGCCGCCTTCGCCGTCGGAACTCGCGGTGGCCACGACCGGCACCGCGCTCACTATCGTGGCGCGCAGCACGTTCGCTTCCGAAGCCGAAACCGCGGATCTTCGCCGGATGCTGGAGCGCACGGCCGCGGAGTTCGGCATGAGCGTCTCGGAATTCCAACTCAACGGCGCCGCCGTGGCGCCGTCCGTCGCCAACCTGGGAGGCACCCATGGCCACCGCACCCGTTAGCCCTGTCGCACCGGGTTCGGCGCAAGCCGCCTTCGGACTCGATTTCCAGTCCCTGCTCAGCATCATCCTGACGCAGTTGACCTATCAGGACCCGCTGAAGCCGGTCGACAATTTCGAGTTCGTATCGCAGCTCGGCCAGTTCGCGCAGCTGCAGCAGACGCAGTCGCTTAACGATCTCATGACCAACATGCTTTCCTCCCAGGCGGCCACACAGGCGACCGGTCTTCTGGGAAGAACCGTCGACATCAATTCCGCGACCGACGGCACGACGTCGTCGGGAGAGGTCACGGCGGTCGCATTCTCGTCTGGCACGCCGGTGCTCACGATCAAGACCGCGGACGGCCAGACCATCGGAGGAATTTCCATCGCAGACGTTTCGCAAGTTCGCTAACCGCCCGGAGAAACACGATGCTTAATGCAATATATATTGGACTGAGTGGAATGGACGCCTATTCGACCGGCCTCCAAGTGATCAGCAACAACGTGGCCAATCTGAACACGCCGGGCTTCAAAGCGAAGACCGTGCAGTTCAGCGATCTATTCGACAACGCCGGCAGCGGTGGGTTGACCTTCCTCGGTAGCAGTTTCCTCGGCACCACCGGGAACGGCGTGCAGGTCGACGGCTCCCGAACCGACTTCAAAGAAGGCACGCTCCAGCAGACCGGCAACCCCCTCGATCTCGCGATCCAAGGAACCGGCTTCCTGGTACTGCTGAACAATGGTCAGACCTACTATGCGCGGACCGGCAGCTTCGCCGTCGACAATGACGGCTACATTTCACAGCAGGGCAGCGGCTACCATCTAGGCGTGCTGGACTCCACCGGAAAGGCTGTGCCGCTGAATGTCGACGACAAGCGCACCAGTGCGCCGGCGGCGACGACAAGGATCGCTTTTTCGCAAAATCTGTCTTCGAGCGGGACCGAGGCCACGGTATCCAGCATCGACGTGTATGACGATCGCGGCGGCAAGCAGGTCTGGACCGTCAAGTTCGAGAAATCGACCGCCGCCGGTGCCGGCCTCGATCAATGGGATGCAAGCATCACCGACGCCAACGGCAACGCTATCGGGTCCGGAACCTTGAAGTTCAACGGCAGCGTTCCCGATCCGACCGCTGACACCATGACGGTCACGAACTCGCCGGCGGGCGCGGGCGCGCTTTCGGTCGTTCTCGATTTTTCGGGTGTGACCTCGTTTTCGTCCGGAACGACCTCGACGATTCAGACGTCCGCCGCGGACGGCAACGCGGAAGGCGATCTTAGTACGGTCACGATCGACGATACCGGCCAAGTCCTGCTCACCTACTCGAATAAGAAGACGGTGCAGGAAGGCGCCGTCGCGATCGCCGATTTCCGCAACCCCCAGGGCCTGACGCAATTGAGCAACGGCTTGTTCCAGCCGACCGGTGCCGGAGAGTTTCGCGTGTTGCCGAGCGGCGCCAACGGTGTCGGCACGCTGGTCTCGCAACAGATCGAGGCCTCGAACGTCGATCTTTCGAAGGAATTCGGCGATCTTATTCTCGTGCAGCGCGGGTTCCAGGCCTGTTCGCAGGTGCTCAGCATTTCCAATGACATGATCCAGCAGTTGTTCGGTATCCGAGGACAAGGGTGACGCAAGGCGTTGAAGAGTGGTTGCCGCGGGATGCCTTCACCGACGAGCGGTTGAGGGCAATCCTGTCCGAGCCGCTGGCGCGCTGGCGGGAGCGCTGGTTCGTGCGCGGGACGGTCGCGTCGCTGGCCTCTCTCGAATCGGATGCGGGCGCCGCGCCGGCGATGATATCGCTTGCGGGTTCGTTCGCCGGCGCAGAGCTTCGGGAGGACGGCGTCCGCCACCTGTTGCGTGCCGCGCTGGCGATCGATCCGTCGCAACGCGAAGCGAATGCGGATGACCGCGCGGTCTTGGACGGTTTTGTCCGGGAGATCGTCAACGATCTGATCGCGGCGCTCGACACGGCGCTGTCGGACGGCGGCGATGATGTGGGGGCAAGGCGCGTGCCCCTCGCCATCGAACTCGACGATCGCCAGACGATGACATTGTCGCTTGCGGCGGCGCCAATGGCCGCGTTGATCAAGCGGACGGTTCCGAGCGCGCGCTTCGCGCTCCCCGGCGTCGGTGCCCGCTCGGAGGCGGTGAAGGCCACGCCGGTGGTTCTGGTGGGCGTGTTGGGAAGCGCCGATCTGGCGGTGAGCGACCTCGACGGCATCGGGGTTGGAGATGTGCTGGTCCTCGATCGCTCCGTGCGCGAGCCGGTCGAGCTTCGGCTGATGGATGGCGACCGGGCGCTGGTGCGCGGGCGGCTGTCGCAAAAGGATGGATGCGCCGCGATCCAACTCTAGCCGCGGCATGTATAACAACAGAGTAATCCAGTGGATTCTACAAAGAAGAACGACGAGCCTGTTTCTCTCGCGCCACCCGCGAGTTCCGTGCGCATCAACAGCGAATTGCTGCGCGGCCTCCGCATATCGCTCGAGGCGCGTCTTGGCGAGGCAAAGATGACGGTGGAACAGTTGATGGCGCTCAAGCAGGGCAGCGTGGTGACGCTCGAGGCGAGCCTCGCCGATCGCGTCGAACTGTTCCTGAACGACGCGCTGGTCGCCCGTGGCGAGATCGTGGCCGTCGGGGATAAGTTCGGCGTTCGGATCGTCGAAATTTCTCAAAAGCCATGAATGCGAGGCTGCCACGGGCACGGGGCTTGCGGTCAGCCGCCGGTGCGGCCGCGGTCTGGGCCGGGCTAATCTCGGCCGACGCACAGACTCTCGGGCACGGTCCGCCCGACGATATTTCTTTATGGCGTGTCTCGGCGGCTCTCCTCGTTTGTCTTGTGCTGGCGGTCGGAATGGTCTTCGCGCTCAAAGCCGGCGGCGGCCGTTGGTCGTTTCCACGGATGCCGGGGGCGCGAAGTCGCCGTCTCACGATCCTGGAATCGCTGCGCCTCAGTCATCAGGTCGATCTGTGCATCGTGGCATGCGACGGCCGCGAGATCCTCGTCGCCGCGCATACGCAGGGTGTCCAACTCCTGCAATGGCTGCCGCCCGCAGGTGACGGAAGCGGTGCGGAACCGCCGACATGATGCGCGCCGCTATTCTTGCCCTTGTCGCCGCCGTCCTGATCCTGTCGCCATCGGCGGCGCTTGCGCGACCGATACCGCCGCATGTCCCGCCGCCCGCGGCGGTCGCCGCCGGGCCTGTCGCGAATTTGTCGCTGAACGACGAGACCAAGACGTCCGACGTGGTCCGCATCGCGCTGATCTTGACTTTGATGGCGCTACTGCCGGCGATCCTGGTCTGCACGACGTCCTTTGTGCGCATTGTCGTGGTTCTGGCGATGATTCGGCACGCCTTCGGCATGCCGGAGACCCCGCCCAACATGGTGCTGATCAGCCTTGCGATATTCCTCACCGCGTTTTCGATGCTTCCGACTTTCTCGGCGATCGACAGGCAGGCGGTGGAACCGTTTCTCGACGGCCGAGTGACGGTCGCGCAAGCGATCGACAGCGGCAGCGGCCCGGCGCGCGATTTCATGCTCAGACAGGTGCGCGACCGGGATATTCAGACGATGTACGATCTCTCGCGCAAGCCGCTGCCGGCGCGGGCCGCCGACGTCGAGCTGATGCAGCTCGTCCCCGCCTTCATGCTCAACGAGTTGCGCGTGGCGTTCCGCATCGGCTTCGTGGTCCTGCTGCCCTTCCTGCTGATCGATATCGTGGTCTCCAGCGTCCTTCTTGCGCTTGGCATGCTCATGGTGCCTCCCGCGACTCTGTCGCTGCCGATCAAGGTTCTCATGTTCGTCCTGATCGACGGCTGGAGTCTCGTGTTGCACGGCGTTCTCGGCAGTTTTCGGTGAGGTATGCGCGCGGCCGCCGACAGCGATGAGCCGGACGAAGCAGACGAGGCGCGGCTGTGGCGGGCGTACAAACATGGCGGCTCGCGTGCAGCGCGTGAACGGCTGTTCGCCTGGCATGCTTCCTTCGCGCGAAACATCGCCTACCGCCATTATCGCGAGCGCTCGCGCGGCGATATCGAGATCGCCGATCTGCAGCAGCTGGCCTATGTTGGACTGCTGGAGGCGGTCGACCGCTACGATTCGGAGCGCGGCATCCCGTTCCGCGCTTACGCGGCCCATCGCATCTCTGGCAGCATCAGCGACGGCATCGCGCGCTTGAGCGAGGTGCACGAGCAGATTACCTGGCGACGGCGCGTGAACCGCGAAAGGCTGCAATCGCTTTCCGACAGCGGCGATAACGGGTTGACGACCGCGGACGCCATGGAGAAGCTGGCGCAAGTCGCCGTGGGATTGGCGTTAGGCTTTATACTCGAGGGTACGGGCCTGTTCGCGCAGGAATCCGACGAGGGCCCGGTTCCGTTGCCGTCCGCGACGGCATATGACAGCCTGGCTTGGAAGGAGGTCGTCGCACAGGTTCACGCCGAGCTCTCCGCGCTTCCCGAGCGTGAGCAAACGATCCTGAGACAGCACTATATGAATGGCGTAGATTTCGATCAGATTGCGTCTCTGCTGTCGCTCAGCAAAGGCCGCATTTCGCAGATGCATCGCGCGGCCCTCGCGCTGGTGCGAAAACGGATGTCCGCGCGCGGACATTTTCGGTTGGGAGGATGAGGTGGCGGAACGCGGCAGTACCGGGCTCTGCCCGGACAGCACATTGGCCGACCTGGTTGCGTCGCTCGGCGTCGATCGGGGCAGCGCCCAGCGCGAGTTGGACAGGACCTTGTCGAGCTATCCCGGCGATCCGAGGCTGCATTTCTTGAAAGGCTCCATGCTGGCGGCGGGTCAGGACTATGCGGCCGCCTGCGTCGCGATGCGCCACGCCGTCGATCTCGCGCCCGACTACGCGGTGGCGCGATTTCAGCTTGGCCTGCTCCTGCTGTCGAGCGGCGAGCCCTATGCGGCGCAGGAAGCATGGGGCCCGCTCCACGGCCTGGCCACCGAAAATCCGCTGCGGATATTCGCCGGCGGGCTGACCCATCTCATCGGCGATCGTTTCGACGACGCCGTCCGCGAACTCGAACGTGGGATTTCGCTCAATCGCGAGAACGTGCCCATGAACAACGACATGCAGCTGGTGATCGACGAAATTCGGCGTCGCCGGGCGGAGGGCGACGTCGCCTTTTCATCGGTCGATATCCTCCTGCGGCAGGCTGCGCTCAAATCCACCAGGCACTGAGGAACGGTGGAGGAACGCGGATGGAACCGATCTCGAATGCCGACCGGCTCGTCCACTTGCTTCGGCAAAAGCTTCAGGAGCGCGCCAAGGCGCGAGGCGGTGCCGGAGTGCGCGCGCGCAGCGGCGTTCAGGCGCCGGACGAACCGGCCGGCCTGCAGGCGCTGGCCGCAATCGACGGCGCCGACGAGCATCACCTGCGCCGCACTCTGATCCAGAATCTCCTGGCCGATCAGCTCGGGCCGGCGCTTCTCAACGACGCGCAGTTCCAGCAGATCGTCTCACGCGTCACCGAGGCCATCAATGCGGACGAGGCGGCAGCGCGGCTGTTGTCGCGCCTGATCGCCGATCTCAAATCGACCTAAGGTCTATTTGCGGCGGCTCATCGATAGCGCTGCGAGCGCCTGGGCCAGCGTCTCGCCTTTGGGGCCGATCGGCTGCGACATCGCCATGTCGCGCACGCGCTGCGCCATCTGGATGCGGCCGCTTCGCTCCAGCAGCAGGGACTGCGCGAGCGCCGCGCCGAAACATTTGCGGTCGAGCCGAAGCGCGGTCTCGCGGCGCCGCCGCGCGCCCGATTCGTCGCCGGCGAGAACGTCCAGAACCGCCAAGCCGCCGTGGATCTCCGCGAAATTGGGATCGACGGCGAGCGCCTGCTCGAAGCGCGCCCGAGCTTTGGCATTGTCCCCGGCCAGGAAATAGGCCCAGCCGGACGCCACCCAGGAGCCGAGGTGATCCTTGAAGATGTCCGCGCCGCGGTCCATGGCCTGGGCCGCCGCCGCCGCGTCGCCGCTGGCGAGAAGGCTCAGGCCCTTGCCGATCCAGGCGCGTCCATTGGACGGTTGCGCGGCAATCGACGCCTCGAACATCGCAAGGGCCCGGCTGGCGTCATGATCGCCGAGCGTCAGCATGCCCAGCGTCGCGCGGCCCACGGGATCGTCGCCGGCCCGCTCGGCGTAGAGCAAGGCGAGATCGGCCCTTTCGGCGTCCATCGCGAGGCTGGCAAGTGCGCCCATGAGGCGTTCGTTGCCGGGATAGCGTTGCGCCAGATCCTGCCCGAGAGCCAGCGCGTCCTCGAACTTGCCGAGGTGATGCAACATTTCGACTTTGAGAGCCGGCGCACGCGGCGAGACGTCCAGGGTTGCCTCGTCCAGCAGATCGAGCGCCTCCCGATGCCGATCCTGCATCGCCTTCGTCCAGGCCAGGTTGAAGCGCAAGACGGGCGCGTCGGCCCCTGCGTCCCGCAAGCTTTGGAATGCCGCCGCCGCGTCGGCGAAGCGCCCGCTGGCGAGAGCGGTCATCCCGTCCAAATTCGCAAGCTCGGGCGGCAGCGCCTGCAGCGCGCGATACCGTTTGAGCAGCGCGGCGGCGCGCTCGAAATCCTGCGCGTCGTAGGCAGCATGGGCGGCATCGGCCAGGAGCGCCGGATTCGCCGGATCGCGTTCGAGAAAGCGCGATAGCCGATCCAGGCGCGTGTGGGGAAGGGTCGTTGCCTCTGCCGGCATGGCGCACCGTCTGGCGTTCGAGACCAGCTTCCAACGTATCGACAGGCAGAACCCGGCGCAACCCAAACGGCATTTTGCGAGACATATTAGGGTGTTGGATCGACGGATGTTATCCGCCGGCTGTCCGCAAAATAATCCCTAAACGGATTTGTCGTCCTACCGATCAGGTAATAGGGGCTCTGTCCGTGTTGCGGCCGGTCTCCGCTTGGAGGGGTGGGCGATGGTTGCGATTGTCACGGGAATGGGCCTGGGGCTCGAGCGCAGTTCGGGCTGGGTGCTGGGTTCGCGGGGCCAGTTGGGCAGCTCGTCGTTTGGCCGGTATGGCGAGAACGTCACTGTGAACGGCGCGACCGGCAATCTGATGATTGACCGGACGGACGAGATCCTGATTGGGCAGGGTCCCGACAGCGCGGTCTCGCGGGCCTATAACAGCCTTGGGGCGCTCAACGACGACAATGGCGACAATTGGCGCCTCAACGCACAGCGCCAGGTGACCAACCTTACCGGCACGGTGAACACGGCCGGCAGCACGGTGACCCGCACCGACTGGGACGGCTCGGACGAGATCTACACCTACAACGCCACGCTCGGCGCCTATGTCTGCTATCAGGGGAGCGGCGCCTACGACACGCTGAGCTTCGCGGCGAACGTCTGGACCTGGACCGACGGGAGTTCCCGCCACGTCGACACCTACGATGCCTCCAATGGCGGCCGGATCACGGCGACCCGGGACGTCGACGGCAACCAGCTTACCTATGCCTATACCGGGAGTCTCTTGACCCGGGTCACCACCCAGGACGGCGAGCACACCGACCTGACCTGGTCGGGCAACAATCTGACGCAGATCGCGACGACGCTGTCCGGCGGAGCGACGCTGACGCGCACGCGCTACACCTACGATGCGTCGAACCGGCTCTCGACGGTAACGACGGACCTTTCGCCGGAGGACAATGCGATCGCCGACGGAAAGACGGTCGTCACCACCTATACCTATGACGGCACCTCCAAGCGCGTCGCCTCGATCAGCCAGACCGGCGGGGCTCATCTGGCGATCACCTACGACGCCAGTTTCCGCGTCGCGACCCTTGCCCAGACACAGGCCAGCGGCGTCACCAGCACGACGACGATCGGCTACGATACCGTCAACAAGATCACCACCGTCACCGACAATCTGGGCAACGCGACCAAGCTCTACTACGACGCCGCCAACCAGTTGACCCGGATTATGCTGCCTCCCGCGCAGTCGGGAGCGACGGCGCAGAACATCTATTATGCCTATGACGCCAACGGCAACGTCACGTCTGCGACGGACGGTGGCGGCGATGTCGTGACCTACCAATACGACACCAACGGCAACATGACGCTGCAGCGCGATGCGGCCGGCAACACAATCAGCTATTTTTACGATACGACGAACACCAATACGGCGCTGCTCAACAGGCTCCTGACGGCGACGGCCTATTTTGTGCCCGATCCGGACGGCGCCGGCGCGGGCCAGCCGAGCCAACCCAGCACGACGCGCTACGCTTACGATGCCGAAGGCCACCTGCGCTATGTGGTGAGCGCGCAGGGTGAGGTGACCGAGTACCGCTACAACGCCGCCGGCCAGCAGAGCTCGGCGATCGCCTATCGCGACAATACCTACAATGTGACCGGGCTGGGCACGACCACCTCGATCGCGGAAAGCGCCTTGACGAGTTGGGTCGCCGCCATTGCGGACAAGAGCACCAGCGAGCGCGCCGACACGGCCTATGACTTCCGCGGCAACGTGAGCTCCGTGAAGACCTACAGCGCGGCGGCGGCGGACGGCACCGGACTAACCACCCAGCGTTATACGGTCACGTCCTATACCTACGATCAGTTCGGCAACCTCTTGAACACCGCGACAAGCGGGGTCTCGAACGCCCAGGTCTTCGTCTATGACGGCCTGGGCCGTGTCGTCGGCTCGACCGACCTCAACGGCGCCACCACCGCCATCGCCTTCACCGACAGCCTGAACAAGACCGTGGTGACCCTGGCCAACGGCCTGGTCGATACCTCGACCTACAATCTCGCGGGCCAGCTCGTAAGCTCCGTGCAATCGGGCACGGGCGTCGCCACCGGCACGACCGCCTACGCCTACGATACGCTGGGCAATCTGCGCATGGTCAGCGACGCGACCGGCAACAAGACTTACTATCTCTACGATGCGGTGGGCCGCAAGGTCGCCGACATCGCGGCCGACGGCTCGATAACGGAGTATCGCTACGACCAGAGCGACCGGCTGGTGGCGAGCATCGGCTATGCGACGAGACTCACCTCGGCCAATCTGTCTTCGCTGGTCGACGGCAGCGGCAACCCGGCCAACATCGCCCTCAGCACGATCCGGCCGGCGCCGAATGCGGGCGACGTGTGGGGCTGGCGGATCTACGACCACGCCGACCGGTTGATCGAATCGATCGACCAGGATGGCGACGCGACGGTCATCGCCTATGACGGCATGGGCAATGTCGTGTCGACGACATCCTACGCCAACGTCATCGCGGCGGCGACGGTCACCGGCTTCAAGACCACGGCACCGACGACGCTGCAGCTGCCCACCGCCAACGCAGCCAAGGATCAGGTTACCCGCAACTTTTGCGACACGGACGGCCGGCTGATCGGATCGCTGAACGCCGACGGCTATCTGAGCCAGATCACCTACAATACGGCCGGCGAGACGATCGATACCATTTCCTATGCCACAGCCGCGGCGTCTGGACTGAGGGCCACGGGGACCTTCGCGCAGCTGCAGACCAGCGTCGGCACCGTCGCCGCCGACATCCACAATCGTTATTTCTACGACGACGAAGGCGTTCTGCGCTACACGCTCGACGACAATCTGCGGCCAACCGAGTATGTCTACAACGCGACCGGCAAGCTCATTCACACCACGCAATACGGCGCGTCGATCGGCTCGACGTCCAGCTACACGCTGAGCTATGTCGCCGGCCAGATCACCACGCTGAACCTCGCCGCCAACGCCGATACGCGCACGAGTTGGTCGGTCTACAACGCCACGACCGGCAATCTTGCCTATTCGGTAGACGCGCTGGGCGGCGTGACGGGCTTCAACTACGACGCCGTCGGCCATCTGGTGAAGCAGGTGCAATACGCCACGCTCCAGCCGCTCGGCGCCGACGCCAGTCAGGCGACAATGGACAGCTGGGCAGCCGGCCAGGCGTCCAATACGGCCAACCGCATCAGCCGCATGGTCTATGACGTCAAGGGCGAGGTGGTCTACACCGTCGACGCCGAAGGTTATGTCACCCAGATCCTGTATGACACAGCCGGCCGCCAGACCGGCACGATCCGTCTCGCCGCCTCCTACACCGTTACCGATGCGGTGACCCAGGCGAGCCTGGCGACCCAGATCGGCACGATCCCCGCGACGGCGGTTCAGACCAGCGTGGCGTATGACGTCGACGGCCGCATCGTCGACAGTTATGACGGCATGGGCGTGCGCACGCACATCGTCTACGACGCGCTGGGCCGCGTCACCGACACGACAGTCGCCTACGGCACCGGGGATGCCGCGACCGCGCATGTGGTCTACGATGCGGCCGGACGCGTCGCGAACACGACAGTGGGCTATGGCGCGGCGGAGTCTGCGACTATCGCCTACACCTATGACGGCCTGGGCCATGTCCTGACGGTGCTCGACGGCCGCGGCTACACCACGACCTACACCTATGACGCCCTGGGCCAGGTGCTTACCAAGACGGTCCCGATCGACGCATCCAACAGCGCCGTCACGACCTATCAGTACGACGCGTTCGGCAACGTGGCGAAGTCCATCGATGCCCTCGGCAACAGCAGCTACTTCTATTACGACGGCTTGAATCGCCAGACGCTCGCTGTCGACGCCAACGGCTATGCAACCGCTACAATTTATACCGTCGGCAACGCGGTCGTCTCGGCCACGCACTACGCCACCGCCGTCACCGGCACCATCGTCGTCGGCACGCCGCCGACCGTCACGACCAGCGCGACCGAGGACGCCACCACCACCTTCACCCGCGACAAGCTCGACCGCGTCACGAAGGTGACGGACGCGGAGGGCTATTACGAGCAATACACGCTGGACGCGTTCGGCGACCGGCTGACGGTGCGCAACAAGCTGGGCGGCGTCACCACCAACACCTTCGACCGCCGCGGCCTGCTCAAGACCGAGGTCCTGCCGATCAGTTCGACCCGGGCGGACGGCTCCGTCGAGGCCTCCAGCGTCACCAACGCCTATACCTACGACGCGCGCGGCAACCTGCTGACGCGCATCGAGGCCTCCGGCCTGACGGAACAGCGCACCACCACCTACACCTACGACAAGATGAACCGGGTGCTGACGCAGGTGCTCGGCAACACGACGACCGAGATCATCTCCGTCGTCTCGCCGACCGACCTGAAGACGCTCACCAACGTCACGCCGACCACGACCTACAAATACGATTCGCGCGGAAATCTCATCGAGCAGGACGACGCCAACGGCGCGCGCGCCCTCACATATTACGATCACCTCAACCGCCGGATCGCAGCGGTCAATGCGCTGGGCGTGCTGTCGAACTGGACCTACGACGCCAACGGCAACGTGGTCGCTCAGCGTGTCTACGCCACCGCCATCGCGATCCCCACCACTCCGGGCGGCACGCCGCCTTCGCCGGCGGGCGGCGACACCTGGCGCGAGACCGATTACACCTATGACCGCGCCAACGAGCTGCTCACGACCTCGGTCGCCAGCCTGCGCACCGGATCGTGGAACGGCTCGGCCTATTCCACCCAGGCCGTCGGCGCCGGCGCTACCGTCAGCATCGCCAATGTCTACGACAAGAACGGCAATGTCGTGTGCCAGACCGACGGCATCGTCAACGGCAGCGGCGGCAACACCTCCTGGTTCTACTACGACAAGATGAACCGCAAGGTCGCGCAGCTCGACCAGGAAGGCTATCTGACGACCTATGCGCTCGACGCCGACGGCAACGTCACGACCGAGCGGCGCTATGCGACGCGGTTCACCGGCACGCCGACCGCCGCCGCCATCCCCAGCGTCGCCATCGACGCCACCAATGACCGCGTCACCACCTTCACCTACGACCGCAACGGCCGCCGCCTGACGGAGACCCGCACCGGCGTCGTCGCCTGGACGGTCAACGGCACCAACGGCGCGCTGACGGCCGCCGCCACCAGTTCGACGGTCACCTACACCTATAACGGCCTGGGCGAGGTCACGCGCAAGACCGAGGCGACCGGCGACTATACCGCCTATACCTATGACAGCGAGGGCCGCCAGACCTCCGTCGCCGGCACGGCTTTCACCGACTACGCCGGCGCAAACGTCCAGCAACTCACCAATGAGTATTACGACGGGCTCAACGACCTCACGCGCACGGTGGAGAACAGCGCCCACGTCACCACCTACGCCTACGGGGCCGGCGGGCGGCTGGCGACCATGACCGACGCTTCGGGCTTCGCGCGCAGCTATTTCTACGATGCCGACGGACGCACGCTGAAGGTGAGCTATGCCCGCGCCAGGTCCGACGGCACCAGCGTCACCGAAGCCTCGGCCACGCGCTACGACGCGCTCGGCCGCGTCACCTTCCAGTCGGTCGCGACCTACAACGGCACGAGCTGGAGCTTCGGCGACCAGTACCAGATGGGCTACAACGCCTATGGCGAGGTGGTGTCGCGCGGGATCAACGGGGTGACGCAGGAGACCGCCTCCTACGATGGCGGCGGGCGGATGATCCGCAGCACCGCCGGCGACGGCACCGTCAAGCTCTATCTCTACAATGCCGACGGCAAGCAGACGCTCGAGATCGCCTCCGACGGCAACGCCCTGCCGGCCGGCTATGCCTGGTCGAGCCTGACGGTCGATCAGGCCGTGGGCCTGCTCACCAACAACGGCGCCTCCGCCATCGGCACCGTCGCGGTCGCCGGCATGGTCGTCACCATCACCGGATACGACAAGCGGGGCCTGGCCACCCAGAGCGTGGCGCCGCTGCGCCAGCTCAGCACCACGACCACCGCCGCCGTCGCCACCGCGAATGCCTACAACGCCTTCGGCGAGATCGCCCGCCAGACCGACGCGCGCGGCTACGTCACCGATTTCACCTACAACACCATGGGCAAGGTCATCCTGCAGCAGAGCCCGTCCGTCAGCTGGACGTCCGAGAACGGGACCATCGCCACGGGCCGGCCGACCGTCACCAATTATTACGATCTCTCCGGCCGCGTGGTGGGCGTTCGCGACGCCAACAACAATCTCAACACGCGCACGCTTCTCGCCGACAGCGGCTATGGCGGCGCCGATGCCTCGGTGCTGAAGGAGTTCCACGCCGACAGCGGCGTCGTCGCCAATGGCTACGACGTCTTCGGCGACCTGCGCCAGAACACCAACGAGGTCGGCAAGGTCGAGACCTACGCCTATGACGCGATGGACCGGCTGATCACCCAGGTGCACCAGGCGCGCCCGGCGGGCAGCCCGGGCAATCCCACCGGGGCGACCGTCCAGCTCACCGACAGCTACGCCTATGACGGCCTCGGCCAGCGCATCAAGCATTGGAACAGCCAGCTCGGCGCCACGGTGCTCGACACCACCGATTACGATGCCGCGGGCCGGGTGGTGAAGGCCGTCGACATGGGCGGCAACACGACGACCTACGCCTATGCGTGGTCGTCCGCCATCGCGACGGCGGGGCTGGGCACTTTCGGCGGCTGGACCAGGACCACGGTCAACGCCGCCGGCCTCACCGCGACCGAGCAGGACGACAGCTTCGGCCATGTCGTGACCAAGACCGACTTCGGCGGCAGCCCGGACACGCTGACCTACACCTACAACAGCGCGGGCTGGGTTGTGTCGGAAGGCCTGGCGGAGTACGCGCCGGCCTTCACCTATTACAACACCGGGGCGCTGGCGACGGCGGTCTCGGCGGCCGATCACAGCTTCGTCTGGGTGAACGGGATCAGCGGCGATCCGGGCTACTATGTCTACTTCACCGACTGGACGGCGGAGGCCTACGCCACCGACGCGGCGGGCAACCGCGTGCGCGAGACGGTGACGACCTACCACAACATCCAGAACGACAGCGGTGAGGCGGGCCCGCCCAAATACCAGCCGGGCCTGCACGCCACGACCCAGGAGGACGCGACCGTCACCTGGGACGCCGACACGCGGATGGCGAGCTATTCCGACACCGGCGCGGCCAACGGCCTGCTGCCGGCGAGCGTCGCCTGGGAATACGACCTCGGGGGCGACATCCGCCGGATGGTGTCGAGCTACCGGACGCTGGACGCGCAGGGCGCGGCCTCGGCGACCAGCGTGACGCAGGACTACTGGTACAAATACGACGCGATGAACCGCTTCACGCTGACGCAAGGCGCGTTCAGCGGGACGCGGGGCTCGGGCGCCATCGTCGCCGGCACGACGGGCAAGACCGTCGCCTACAATTCCGACGGCTCGCGCGCGAGCGCGGTCAACGCCGCGGACGGGACGAGCGAGGCCTACGCCTACACGGCCGACGGCTATCTGGCCCAGGTGACGGTGGGCGGCGTGGTGCGGGCGAGCTATGCGCTGGACGCGATGGGCCGGGTCACCGACCAGAAGGAGTACAACGCGGCCGGGACGAGCGTGGTCTACGAGCGCACCGCGGTCTACAACACCCGCTCGCAGGTGACCTCGGACCAGGTGACGAGCGTGCGCAGCGACGGGACCTGGGTGACGTCGACGGCCTATTCCTACATCGCCGACAGCGACTTCGACGGGGTCTATGGCGACCATAGCGACCGGTATCTGGGCCAGGTGACGGACGAGATCGCCACCGTGACCAAGAACGGGGTGGCGCAGCCGACGACGGAGGCGGCCTTCTACTATGTGTGGCGCGACGGGGCGCTGGAGGCCAGCGAGAGCTACACGCCCAACCGGGCGGCGGGCGGGCCGCAGCCCAACTACAACAGCTACACCTACGGCCAGGGCGGGCTGCTGGAGAGCGTGGTCGTCGGCGACGGGCGCCCGCGCACGGTGAGCTTCGTGACCAACCTCGCCGGCGAGGTCCTGGCGCGCAACGAGGCCGACAACAACACCGCCGCCGGCGATCCGCATGAGCGGCACTACTACTTCGGCGGCATCGAGGTGGGTGCGATCTCCAACAACGGCACGTCGCGCGTCGACTATGCCCAGTCGATCGCGCAGCACATCGCGGTGCCGGGGACGGGCGCGTTCCGCGGCGGCGCCACGGCGGCGACGTCCTATGCGGATTTCGACCAGAGCTACGATCCGATCAACGGGCTGAACGTCGCCGCCACCGCCGGCCGCTATACGGCGCAGGACGGCGACACGCTGGAAGGGATCGCCTACCAGGTCTGGGGCGATGCGTCCTACTGGTACCTGCTCGCCGACGCCAACGGGCTGATCTCCGACGCCGGCCTTCAGGCGGGGATGAGCCTGATCGTCCCCGACAAGGTGGCCAACAGCCACAACAACAGTTCGACCTACCGGGTCTACGATCCCAACGAGGCCCAGGGCAACAACAGCCCCACCGTGCCCAAGCCCGCCGCCAGGCACGGCGGCGCCTGCGGCGTGTTCGGGCAGATATTGCTCGCGGTGATCGCGATCGCGGTGGCGGTGGTCACGGCGGGCGCGGCCGTCGCGGCGCTTGGACCGGCGGGCATGACCCTCGGCGGCGGGATCGGCACCGTACTGTCGGGCAGCGCTGCCAGTGTTGTGGGCGTGGGCGGCGCCATCGGCATCGGTGTGGCCGCGGGCGCGGCGGGCAGCATCGTGAGCCAGGGCGTTGGTCTGGCGCTCGGCATCCAGAACAAGTTCAGCTGGACCGGCGTCGCGGAAGCGGCGATCGGCGGCGGCATCGGGGCCGGCGTCGCGGCGGAGCTTGGGCCGGCGCTCGGCGGGGTCGATCCGGTCGTGGCGGCGGCGGTGGAAGGCGTGACGAGCAATGTCCTGTCGCAGGGCATCGGGGTCGCCACCGGCTTACAGAAGAGCTTCGACTGGGCGGGCGTCGCGGCGGCGGGTGTGGGCGCGGGTGTCGGCACCTATGTCGGCGGGCAGATCGCCGGCTGGCAGCCCTTCGGCGCGGCGAACGGTTTGCTGAACCAGGGCGCGCGCGGTCTCGTCTCCGGCATGGCCGGCGACATCGCCAACGCCGCCACGCGAACCCTGATCGACGGGTCCGACTTCGGAGACAACGTCATCGCCGCGCTGCCCGATACCATCGGACAGACGGTGGGAAATGCGATTGCGGGAGTGATTCAGGGGTCTGTCACGCAAACCAGCCAGACACCTCAGCCCGGATCGGCAGACTATCACGCGCGTATGGATGCATACAATCAAGCCATAGACAGCGGCATGAGTTCGGACTTGCTTGGTCAGATATATCAATTTCTCGGACTAGACGGCGGCCAAAATATGCTTGACCTCGGCTCGCAACTCTACGGTGACGGTCAGAAAAATACCTATATTCCGCAGGATAAAGCGCAGCAGGACACCTACAATGCGGTTCTTAGTCAGTGGGGTTCTGGTAAGATTGGTGAAGCTTCAAGATTTGCGAGTATAGTTGCAATCAAGGAATGGTTCCAAGCGAATACAGAAACAATTTCTGATTCTGCAATGCATGCGTTCAACATGGGACTTTTGTCGGCCGATGTAAGCTTCAATCAAAGCATACCCGAACTCCTTTCTGGAACCGGTTTTTCTCGCGTAATGGCTAGCCAGCAAGGCCAATTATTTCAGGGTGGTACATCTCCTGTGCTTGTCGACGATGGTTCGGGACTTTACTCGGCGATCTATGTAAGCGGCACGATTGGTAGCAGCGACGCATCATATGTTTTTGCCTATCGAGGAACCGACTTTAGCAGCGCGGCAGATTTGTTCACAAATGCACAAAACAATTTCGACATACCGACTAAGCAATACGAATATGCAGTCGCTGCTGCCCAAGACCTTCTGCCTAGCATTGCAGCCCGCACAGCATTCACTGGGCAGTCACTTGGAGGTGGATTGGCGGAAGCTGGAGCGCTTGCCGTCGGGCGGCCGGCAGTTGTCTTCAATGCGCCTGGGCCGAGTGGTATAGATTTGGCCGTTTACGGCGTGCCAATGAAAAACATTCTCTTGAAGCAGAACCTAATAACAAATTACGACGTCGTGGGAGAATGGCTCGGCGATGCGCAAGCTGCTGGCATAATAAAGTCGTCTTTTGGAGCCACTCGTCCGCTTCCAGATGTTAATCCGCCCACGATCAATGGATCGAAAGTTTCGACCAACGGCTTGAACTTCAACCCGAATTCTCATGGGGTGGAATACGACATCTATGGAATACAGTATTTGGTACAACATCATATTTGGCCGTATTAGGCTATGAAGCAGAGGTAGTAGAATGACGAGGCTTCCAATTTATTGGGCAGCGGTATCGCTGATCTTGCTATTTTCCCCAGCAATGGGCGCAGAGCATTTGGTCGCCGGGCGATCCGCCTCCGAGCAGTTCAATGACCCACAGGTCGCAGCTTTGGCGGAGGCCGCTTGTGCCGGCGACATCTCTGGAGTGGACCGGTTAATACATTCGGGAGTGTCTCCGAATAGCAGAGGTCGCCAAGGAGAAACTGCGCTGATATGGGCTGTGTGGTGCGGCAACTTGGCTGGCGTTGAGGGGCTGCTGAAGAACGGCGGTAATCCAAACTACGTAGTCCCTCACCAGAACTCCGCCACCTATGCGGCAGCTACAAGCCACGATCCAGCTCTTCTAAAGCTGCTACTAAAGTACGGAGGCGACCCCAATGCTTATGCTAAGGATGATCCCGGAAACTCGGCGCTGTTTCGAGCCGAGATTCTTATCGAGAACGGATATGGTTGGGATAATTTCCACGCTCTTCTGGCGGCTGGCGCGAATGTGAATCAAGTTGGTTCTACAGGCCGTTCGGTTGCTTTCTACGCGGCGCTTGGCCGAGAGTACGGTGCTGTGGCCGAACTGTTGGGTCATGGTTACAGCCGCAACCTACCTCAACTCGCCGAGATGGTGGCTTCGCAGCCGTTTGGCGGATCACGAGCCACTGAGATTGCGGCCGAACGCGCTAAGGTTCTTGAGATGTTGAAGCAACAGGGCGTTGCGATACCTATGTCCACCAAAAACTCGATCCGCTACTAGATTCGTCGGTATTGAAGACGCAATCCGCCAATTGCTGGAGGAGGTCGACATCGCCGACGGGCGTCCGCGCACGGTGAGCTTCGTGACCAACCTCGCCGGCGAGGTCCTGGCGCGCAACGAGGCCGACAACAACACCGCCGCCGGCGATCCGCATGAGCGGCACTATTACTTCGGCGGCATCGCGGTGGGTGCGATCTCCAACAACGGCACGTCCAATGTCGACTACGCCCAGTCGATCGCGCAGCACATCGCGGTGCCGGGGACGGGCGCGTTCCGCGGCGGCGCCACGGCGGCGACGTCCTATGCGGATTTCGACCAGAGCTACGATCCGATCAACGGGCTGAACGTCGGCACGGCGCCGTCGCGCATCACGGTGCAGCAGGGCGACACGCTGGAAGCGATCGCCTATCAGGTCTGGGGCGATGCGTCCTACTGGTACCTGCTCGCCGACGCCAACGGGCTGATCTCCGACGCCGATCTTCAGGCGGGGATGAGCCTGATCGTCCCCGACAAGGTGGCCAACAGCCACAACAACAGTTCGACCTACCGGGTCTACGATCCCAACGAGGCCCAGGGCAACAACAGCCCCACCGTGCCCAAGCCCGCCGCCAGGCACGGCGGCGCCTGCGGCGTGTTCGGGCAGATCCTGCTCGCGGTCATCGCGGTCGTGGTGGCGGTGTTCCTGCCTCCCGTCGGCGGCGTGATCGCGGGCGGGCTGGAAAGCATCGGCGTCGGCGCGACGACGGCGGGGATCATCGGCGGCGTTGCGGGTGCCGCGGTCTCGGCCGCGGCCGGCAGCATCGTGAGCCAGGGCGTCGGGCTGGCGCTCGGCATCCAGAAGAGCTTCGACTGGGACGCGGTGGGCCTGGCGGCGCTTTCCGCCGGCGTCACCAGAGGCCTGGGCGCGTCGGGCGCGTTCGACGCGCTCGGGATCGGCGGCGACGGCATTCCGGAGATGTTCGCGCAAGGCGCGCTCGGCAACGCCGCCACGCAGGGCATCGCGGTGGCGACGGGATTGCAGAAGACGTTCGACTGGGCCGGTGTCGCGGCGGCGGGCGTGGGCGCGGGGATCGGCGGTTATGTCGGCGGGCAGATCGCGGGCTGGCAACCTTTCGGCGCGGCGAACGGCCTGCTGAACCAGGGCGCGCGCGGTCTCGTCTCCGGCATGGCCGGCGACATCGCCAACGCCGCCACGCGAACCCTGATCGACGGGTCCGACTTCGGAGACAACATCATCGCGGCGCTGCCGGATGTCATCGGGCAGACCATTGGGAATGCGATGATGGGGGACAACAACAACAACAGTGCGAGCAGGCCATCGCCGTTGGATACGAACTCCGACGGCGACACGTTCGACATCGTCCGCAGCAGCCTGAAGGGCGCTATGGATTCGTCGGATATGCGCGGCGTGGTTCGGGTGGCGGCGCTCGGAAACATAAGCCTGCCGCAGAACGCAGGACCATTTGGCGATCTGGTGATCAACCCGACCGCGACGATCCAAGGCCTGTCCCTCGACGATTCCAGCGCCGTCAATCTGTCGAACGAAGATCTCGAGACCGTCGTCGTCCTGGGAACGCGCGAGAACCCAGTCGCTCGGCAATCGAGTCCATCTTCGGCGTCCTGGATCAGCGGGCTTATAAATTCTATCACCGAGGGCTTCACGCTCGAAGGCAAAAGCCAGATAGAGCAGGGCAATGGGCAGATAGCTCTCGCACGGAGCATAGGAAGCTACTGGCAAGCGCCGTCACGGTTCAAGATGATCGATGCGTTGCCATTGTCGGGTGGGGACCCGATCACGATGGCGAATACCATCGAGGCGTTTCCGGAGACAGCCAGGCCAAGGGCGATGAGCAATGGCGAGGTTATCAGCAACGCCGTTACCGTCGCGACGACAGTACTTCCCGCGGTCTCCACGCTCTCCGCTGAAGCGCTTACCGCCCCCAGGATTCTTGCCGCAGAGGGCGCCAGCCCCTTCGAAGAAATCATGGCCAACGTGCGAACGGCGGATTTTTCGAGCGTGCCCAACCGGACGATCTTCTACTCCGGAACTGGCACTTACGACGCCGCCGAAACGCTCGCCGCTGAGCAGGGGCTAACGACCATCTCACATACGCCGGGAGGATCGTACTTGGAATCGCTCGACCTGTTTGGGTCGGATTCCCCGCTCTCTCGTGCAGAGGCGGACCAAGTTTGGGCATATGCCTCCAGCCGCTATGCGAATGGTGCATCGGGTGATGTCCTGGCCGTTCTGAACAATCCGAATCCCGACCGCATCTATCTTTCCGTGGAGCGTCCGATACTGGCTAACAATACGAACGTGAATCTGAGGGAAATGACGATCCCCGATTTGTACGTGTCCACAGGCAATCATCACTGACGCTGAGGTGTGATCATGGGATTTACTTGGCTAAACAAGCAGGGTGTCGAAAGCGAAGACGGTTTCGCTCTCCAAAGTATCAGCCGCTTTGCCTTCGAATATCGCGAAGGCAGCAAGACAATGCGCCTTGGTGGGGAATCGTTGTTTGCCAATTTGGGGACAGCCCTGTTCGGTTTTGGCTTCTATCCGGGATGGCGCAACGCAAAGTGGGAGCCTCCTCATGAGAACGAGGCAATCTCCGAAGAGCACAGAAAGCGGATTGTTAAAAATATAGAAGCAGCGATGGCCTTTATGAAAGGAAAGGCTAAATTTGAATAGGCTGAAAAACCTGTGCCTACCGAAAATTCCACCCACGACTAGGGTCGATATCGATGTTGTAGTTCGTTGCCGAACCGATGTGGCGGCTACTTCTTTGGATGGTTGCATCTGTGGTCCTGACTTGTATGGCATGGGCCGCGTTGATATTTTTGCAGCGTAATCATCACGAATTGTTGCTGACGTCTATGTTTGGCAATCGGCAAGCGGCAGATTTGGTCTTTGCTTTTGTTTTGCCGATAGCTCTTAATATTATGCTTGCTTGGCTATTCGGACTCTTTGCGATTGTAAAGACACCCCTAAGAACGGTCGCACTGATCGGAATCGCGGCGTTATTGCCGGTTGTCGATTTTGCGTTGGTTTGGCGCATAGCCTGTTTTTCGTCCTGCTGATGTTTGAATTCTGGGGACACAATACTTTACACTTCTACCTAGTCGGAGTTTTGAGGTTGGCGAAGTTTCGGCGGGTGTTTATAAGATCGTCGGACGCGACGATTATGGAAATTCGGTTTCCTCTGGCGGCATCGATTTCGAAGCTGTGCATCGGGACTGCAAAGCTAAAGCTCTTAGGCTCTGTCCCTTCCGAAAAGCTCATCCGGACGGTTTTCGGCCATAGCGACGGTTCAGTCCGCCGGTCACATCACGAGATATAATACCAACGGCCTCAGTGGTTGACACATTTGGCCCATGATCTTTGGGTTATCGAGGCGATATTGTCTGGGTTTCTGAGGAAGCTTCGCCAAGCGTCGCAACAAGCATCGAGGATGGCGTCGTAGTCTTTGAAGACGCGGTTTGCGAGATGGTTCTGGCGCAGGAACTGCCAGACATTCTCGACCGGGTTGAGTTCGGGGGCGTATGCCGGCAACGTCAGCAGCGAGATGTTGGACGGCAGGTGGGTGATGGCTTTCTCGTGATAGCCAGCGCCGTCCATGACCAGGACAGCATGGGCGCCTGGCCTGACGGCCCGGCTGATCTCCTTGAGGTGCGCCGTCATCGCCCTGGTATTGGCGCAAGGAAGAACCAGACCGGCGGCACAGGCGCGCTCGGGACAGACCGCGCCGAAGAGGTAGGCCCACTTGTAGCGCTGATCGCGCGGCGCGGTGGGGCGTGTCCCGCGCCGCGCCCACATTCTGGTCAAGCTTCCCTTCTGGCCGATCCGGGCTTCATCCTGGAACCAGATCTCGACCGGCTTGGTTTTGGCGGCATCCGGCAAGGCGCGATCGACAAGCTGCGCGAAGTTTTTTTGAACGCCTCTTGGGCATCGGCGTCTGCTTTGGGATGGCGCGGGCGAACCGACATATGGCTGAAGTTGAGACGATCCAGCACCTTGCCCACGGTGCGCTCGTGAAGCGCAACGCCAAAGCGCGCGGCGATCACGTCGCGAAGATCGACGCGGCGCCAGCGCACCATACCGTCGTTCGCAAGATCGGGACCTTGCTCCACAATCTGGACAAGTTCAGCCTCCTGCTGCTCCGTCAGCCGGGGCGTTGGGCCTGGAGCCTTGCGGTCGACAAGACCATCGATGCCTGACGCATTATAGCGATGCACCCAGTCGCGCAGCGTCTGGCGATCCATGCCGCACGCCGTTGCCGCGTCCGTGCGAGACGTGCCTTCCAGCACCAGTGCCAGCGCCAGCAACCGGCGAGCCTGATCGGCGTGCCGCGTCTTGGCCGCCTCCCGCCGCAAATCCGAAGCACTGTGTTCCGAACGCAAAATCTTGATCGCCATCGCCGATCCCCTTCGCGAATCACCTCGCAAAGCGAATCACAGACAGCGGCCGCGTTGAATCCTCACGAGTCAGAAACTAAGGCCGTTGGTATAACCGCTCCGTTGGCGGCTCTGAGCGGCCGGCACGGCGCACCCAAAAATTCCCACGTCCCACCCCTTGACGTCGCTCTGCGCCGTTCCCATTTCATTGATTCCCCAGCGGTGCTTTGCATCGCTTGTTCTGCGTCGCCGACACGCGATGCCCTCGACATTTGAGGCGTAACCGCCGTCTCGCCCCGCGTATCGGGATGAGCGCCAATAAGCACGTCTGCACGGCGCCGGGATGTCGTGTCAGTAGAGTTCGAGGCAGGCTGTGTCATCGGCCTCGATGAAGGCTGCGATCGGCGACGCATGCTCGCGCAAGAGACGCTCGACAAAAGCCGTGGGCTGGTTGCCGCAGCGCAGCCAGACGATCTTCGGCGGCGCGCCTCGCAAGGCCGCGATATCGGCGAAGTCGGCATCGAGGGTCACGATGGTGAAGCCTTCGCGACGCGCAACCATCCATATCGCGTCGTCCGTCGCACGATCGAGGCCGGCACGGCGCACCGGCTGCGAGCCGGGAAACAGGTCGGCCAGCGACTGGCAGAGCCGATGGCTCAGATTCTGATCGAACAGGAGCCTCACACGGTCACGATGCGGCGTTCGCGATCGGCGGCATAGGCCAGCGCGGCGCGAATATCGTCTTCCGTCAGTTCCGGATAATCGGCGAGGATTTCCGCATGCGACATGCCGGCCGCAAGCCAGCCCAGAATGTCCGAGACCGCGATACGCATGCCGCGGATGCAAGGCCGCCCGCCGCGCTTGTTGGGCTCCTGGGTGATGATGTCGCGATAGGACGTAGCCATAGGCGATTTCTACCACATCGAGAGCCTGGACGCGACGGCTGTTTCGCCGTGACCATGGGCACGCTCAGCGGCGGCGCCATCGTCGCCGGCACGACGGGCAAGACCGTCGCCTACAATTCCGACGGCTCGCGCGCGAGCGCGGTCAACGCCGCGAACGGGACGAGCGAGGCCTACACCTATACGGCCGACGGCTATCTGGCGCAGGTGACGGTGGGCGGCGTGGTGCGGGCGAGCTATGCGCTGGACGCGATGGGCCGGGTCACCGACCAGAAGGAGTACAACGCGGCCGGGACCAGCGTGGTCTACGAGCGCACCGCGGTCTACAACACCCGCTCGCAGGTGACCTCGGACCAGGTGACGAGCGTGCGCAGCGACGGGACCTGGGTGACGTCGACGGCCTATTCCTACATCGCCGACAGCGACTTCGACGGGGTCTATGGCGACCATACCGACCGGTATCTGGGCCAGGTGACGGACGAGATCGCCACCGTGACCAAGAACGGGGTGGCGCAGCCGACGACGGAGGCGGCCTTCTACTATGTGTGGCGCGACGGGGCGCTGGAGGCCAGCGAGAGCTACACGCCCAACCGGGCGGCGGGCGGGCCGCAGCCCAACTACAACAGCTACACCTACGGCCAGGGCGGGCTGCTGGAGAGCGTGGTCGTCGGCGACGGGCGTCCGCGGACGGTGAGCTTCGTGACCAACCTCGCCGGCGAGGTCCTGGCGCGCAACGAGGCCGACAACAACACCGCCGCCGGCGATCCGCATGAGCGGCACTATTACTTCGGCGGCATCGCGGTGGGTGCGATCTCCAACAACGGCACGTCCAATGTCGACTATGCCCAGTCGATCGCGCAGCACATCGCGGTGCCGGGGACGGGCGCGTTCCGCGGCGGCGCGACGGCGGCGACGTCCTATGCGGATTTCGACCAGAGCTACGATCCGATCAACGGGCTGAACGTCGGCACGGCGCCGTCGCGCATCACGGTGCAGCAGGGCGACACGCTGGAAGCGATCGCCTACCAGGTCTGGGGCGATGCGTCCTACTGGTACCTGCTCGCCGACGCCAACGGGCTGATCTCCGACGCCGATCTTCAGGCGGGGATGAGCCTGATCGTCCCCGACAAGGTGGCCAACAGCCACAACAACAGTTCGACCTACCGGGTCTACGATCCCAACGAGGCCCAGGGCAACAACAGCCCCACCGTGCCCAAGCCCGCCGCCAGGCACGGCGGCGCCTGCGGCGTGTTCGGGCAGATATTGCTCGCGGTCATCGCGATCGCGGTGACGGTGGTGACCTATGGCGCGGCGGTCGGGTTCGCCGCCGGCACGTTGGGCCTGGGCGCCGGCAGCCTGGGCTCGGTCGTGGTGGGCGGCGCGCTGGCCGGCGCGGCCGGCAGCGTGGCGAGCCAGGGCATCGGCCTGGCCACCGGCATCCAGAAGAGCTTCGATTGGGGCGGCCTTGCGCTGGCGGCGATCGGCGGCGCCGTCGGCGGCGCGCTGGGGCCGGACGGCATCAACGCGTTCGGCAGTCTGGGCAAGAGCGTGGGTTCCTTCGGCGCCGGGGTCCTGCGCGGCGTGACCGGCGGCATCGTCACCCAGGGCATCGGGGTGGCCACGGGCCTGCAGAAGAGCTTCGACTGGGCCGGCGTCGCGGCGGCGGGCATCGGCGGCGGCGTCTTCAGCGCCGTCACGGCCAACGCCGCCGATCTCGGCCTGGGCGATCTGGGTGCAGGCGGCCTGCGATTCGTCTCCGGCATGGCCGGCGACATCGCCAACGCCGCGACGCGAACCCTGATCGACGGGTCCGACTTCGGGGACAACATCGTCGCGGCGCTGCCGGATGTCATCGGGCAGACCATTGGGAATGCGATGGCGGGAGGAGTACAGCAGGCAAGCCAGCCGAAGAGCTTGCTTGACCTCAATAACGGGGATTGGACGACCGAAGGTACGACTGGTGCGACTATCCATGATACGCCGGTTGAGGTCAGCGATCTGCCGCCACCCACCTATGCAATATCGGAAGATGGTTCCAGCATCACTCTTCCGGGGAATTTCGTCTTGGGATCCGATGGAAGCGATACGACACCTAGTGGCAGTCGCTTGCCCGACGGATTTAACTATTTGCCGACATCCCAGAGGATGGACGGAAATTACTACTACACCTGGGACGAACAACGTACTGCCAATGGCGTCAACGCCGATGGAACGCCCAACTACACGGGAGAGATCGGTCCGCCCGCCACCTTTGAGACATCGACGGGAGACGAGATCGGCTGGCGCGAAATTGACGATGCGAAGACAGGCAATATCTATGACGTTTTTTTCGATGCGACGAAACAGCAGTTCATGGGCGCTGTGACACCTCTGGCAGGAAATGCGTTTGCGCTTGCCGACGGCATTTCAAGCATCAGCTTTCCAAGCTATTCGATCGGTCACCCGGGCACCGCCGAGTCCTTTATCCCCGTATGGGGTTCAACTCGGGAGGCAATCGCCGATTACCAAGATCAAAATTATGCGGGCGCTGGGCTAAACATAGGATTAGCTATTTCCGATGGCTTTCTCGTGAAGGATATCGGCACTGGAATTGCCAAGGGAGCTTGGAAGTTCGGTGGTCACAGTTGGTCTACGACGCGGACTTGGTTACGAAATACGGGATATATCCAAAAAGTCGGCGAAGTCTGGGACGAAGGCCACCATTGGCTGATTCCTCAAAACGGCTGGGGAAAAGCGTGGCCAAATTGGCTAAAGAACCAACCTTGGAATATTCTGTCGCTAGATGATCCTACGCACTTGAGCGTCCACGGCCAGGGCCCTAATGCCTACAATCTATTAGAAAGACTCTTTTACGGTACACCGCGTGCCGCAAAAACGGTTCTAATTTCCACAACGGGACATATTATTGATGCAAATAATGAAAGGGGACACTGATGGAACATGCAATCGGATTTCCTATCCTTTGTCTGGACATAAAAGGAACGGTTCTCGTCCAACGAACTAAGGATGATTTGGAGACTTGCACCTCAAATGGACTAAGCAATGGGTATTATTCTAATTTGACGCTTATTGACTCATCAAAAAAAAAGTGGACTGTGATAGATGCTGTCAAGATTGGTAATGTAGGGGGACTCTGGGGCTGGCGATTGCCATTTTTTTCTCGTCTCATTCACGTGAGACTTTCTATAAGTCCCCAAGGTGTTTTGACGTTAGAGGCGATAAAGCAACTAGTTATCGCCCAATTTGAAAAACTTCCTCATCTCTGGGAGGCATCCGACGATTTAGACACCTGGAAAAGTCGTGTGATGAACGCGACTACATTTGAAGAATTGCTGGAGCTTTTTCACGAGCCGTAAGAGCCGATCCGGAAAGAATTGAATCAGTTTGAGGGAATTGGGGCCAGTCGCCTGAGTATGATGCGGATCATGGCGAGGCGGATGAAGGCTGCGACGGTTGTGGCGTAGCGCTCGAAGTCGCGCGCCAGGCGTCGGTTGCGGCTGATCCAGGCCAGGGTGCGTTCAACGATCCAGCGTTTTGGCATGACCACGAAGCGGTGGGCATCGCTGCGCTTGACGATCTCGATGACCCAGGTTCCGGTGGCGGCGACGGCATCGGCGGTCTTTTTGGCGTTGTAACGTAAGCGTCCGGCCTGGCACGCCTTGCGCGTTGTTGCGGTGACTTGAGGATAGGTCATTGGAGAGTCGCTGATTGAGCGGCTCAAGTCACCGGGACCGTCCCTATGTCTGGACAGATGACCAGGGTGTTCGTTGCGGATGCGCGTCGGCGTTGGGGCGATGAAGAGAAGCAGGCGATTATCGAGGAGAGCAAGACGAGCCCGGTGGCGCGGGTGGCGAAGAAGCACGGGGTGGCGACGAGCCTGCTGTTCCGCTGGCGCAAGCAGCAAGGTATCTGGTCCGGACGCCCGCCTGTGCAACCGCCGAGCGGTGAGGGCTTTGTCCGCGTTGGGCTGGCGGCGCCCGCTGTGGCGCCGGTAAAATCCGGCCCTGGCAGCATCGAGATCGTGCTGGGCTCGGGCCGCCGCGTGGTGGTGAACGGAGATGTCGATGCGGTCGCGCTGCGGCGGGTGATCGAGGCGCTTGAGTCTTGATCCCGGTTCCGGCCGGCACGCAGGTATGGCTTTGCGCGGGCCACACCGACATGCGCAAGGGCTTCAACGGTCTGGCGCTGCGGGTGCAGGAAGTCCTCAAGCACGATCCGCATGGCGGGCACCTGTTCGTGTTCCGCGGCAAGCGGGGCGACCTCATCAAGCTGCTGTGGCATGACGGCCAGGGCCTGTGCCTGTTCGCCAAACGGCTGGAGCGCGGTCGCTTCATTTGGCCGGCAACGGCCGGCGAGGCGGTAACCATCTCGTCGGCACAACTTGGCTATCTGCTCGAAGGCATCGACTGGCGTGCGCCGCAGCGGACGTATCGTCCGGAACTTGCCGGATAGAGATATCCACGGCTCCCGTGCGGCACGCTGACTCGTGGGAAGTGCGCAGCAATCGCCTTGGGAAGCTTGCTGTGGTGGCATTGCGCCATGACGGTTGCTCCCGATTCGCTGCCCGACGATCCCCAGGCCCTGAAGGCGCTGGTGCGCGAGCAGGCGGCGCTGATCGAAGCCAAGGACGCCGAGTTGCGCGCGAAGGATTTGCGCATCGAACAGGTTTTGGCGCAACTGCATCGGCTCAAGCGCATGCAGTTCGGCCGTTCGTCGGAAAAGCTCGACCAGCAGATCGAGCAGCTCGAGTTGCTGCTGGACGATCTGCAGGAAAGCAGTGCCGCCGCCCCGGCCGCGCCTTCGCCAGCCTCGCCGGACACGCTGCAAAAGCCCGTGCGGCGGCCGTTGCCGGATCATCTGCCCCGCGAGACGATCCTGCATGCTACGCAATGCGCCTGTCCCCGTTGCGGCGGCGACTTGCGCCGTCTGGGCGAAGACGTCACCGAGCTGCTGGAGTATGTGCCGTCGTCGTTCAAGGTCATCCGGCATGTGCGGCCGAAGTTCTCGTGCCGCAGGTGCGAGGCGATCACCCAGGCGCCGTTGCCGTCGCTGCCGATCGAACGCGGCCGCCCAGGGCCTGGCCTGCTCGCCCATGTGCTGGTTGCCAAATACGCCGATCACTTGCCGCTCTATCGCCAGAGCGGGATTTACGAACGCCGCGGCATCGATCTGGAACGCTCGACCTTGGCGGACTGGGTGGGACGTGCGAGCGCGCTGCTTGCGCCTTTGGTCGATGCCCTGCGCAAAGACGTGATGGCATCCGATGTTCTCTTCGGTGACGACACGCCGGTGCCGGTGCTGGCGCCGGGAACCGGAAAGGCCAAAACCGGGCGGCTGTGGACCTATGTGCGTGATGAGCGGCCTCATAACGGCAAGCTCGCACCGGCAGCCGTCTACTTCTACTCGCCCGACCGCAAGGGTGAGCATCCGGCCTTGCATCTAAAGGCTTTTAAGGGGGTGCTGCATGCCGACGGCTATGCCGGCTTCAATGCCATCTTCGAGAAGGGCCAAATCGCCGAAGCCGCCTGCTGGGCGCATGTCCGGCGCAAGTTCTTCGACGTGCATGCCGCGAATGGCTCGCCCATCGCCAAGGAAGCGCTTGGCCGCATCGGCGCGCTCTATCGCGTCGAAGAAGAAGCCCGCGGCAGACCGCCCGACGAACGGCAAAGAGTGCGGCGGGAAAAGGCCAAGCCGTTGCTCGACGCGCTCCATGCCTGGCTTGCCGCGACGAAGCAAAAGCTGTCGCCAAAGACCGATCTTGCCGCGGCAATCCGCTATGCGCTCGGGCGATGGACGGCGCTCGCGCGATACCTCGACGACGGCCGGCTGGAGATCGACAACAATGCCGCCGAGCGATCCATCCGCCCGCTCGCCCTCGGCCGCAAGAACTACCTCTTCGCCGGTTCCGACGCTGGCGGCGAACGTGCCGCCGCCATCTACTCCCTCATCGAGACCGCCAAGCTCAACGGCCTCGATCCCGAAGCCTGGCTGCGCGACGTGACCGCCCGAATCGCCGACCATCCCATCAACCGCATCACCGAAATCCTCCCCTGGAACTGGGCCGCCATTCCGCTCGCCAAAGCCGCGTAGATCACCGGACGCTTACGGAAAAGAAGCATGGTCACTGACACCAAGCGGACCGGGCAGCGCGGACCCGTCGGGCATCAGCGGCGCGAACAGATTATCCGCGCGGCCGAGCAGCACATCCACCAGGTCGGCTATCGCCGCACCTCGGTCGTCGATCTCGCGCGCGCGATTGGAGGCGGAAGAGCAGGCGATCACGCGCGATCTGCCGCTGGGGCTCCAGCTCAGCAAGGGCTCCGACCAAGCCGTGGACATCGATGAAGCGGTCGGCGAGTTCATGCTGAAATTCTTCGTGGCGCTTGGCGTGGTGATGGTGGTCAGCCTGCTCAGCCTCGGCTGGCGCGGCGGAAGAGCAGGCGATCACCCGCGACCTGCCGCTGGGGCTGCAGCTCAGCAAGGTCTCCGACCAGGCCGTGGACATCGACGAAGCGGTCGGCGAGTTCATGCTGAAATTCTTCGTGGCCCTCGCGGTGGTGATGGTGGTCAGCCTGCTCAGCCTCGGCTGGCGCGTCGGCATCGTCGTCGCCGCCGCAGTGCCGATCACGCTCGCCGCGGTGTTCGTGGTGATGGAAGCGACCGGCCGCGTGTTCGACCGCATCACGCTCGGCGCGCTGATCCTCGCGCTCGGATTGCTCGTCGACGATGCGATCATCTCCATCGAAATGATGATGGTGAAGATGGAGGAGGGGTGGGAGCGCACCAAAGCCGCGGCCTTCGCCTGGACCTCCACCGCTTCGCCGATGCTCGCCGGCACGCTGGTGACGATCATCGGGCTGATGCCCGTCGGATTCGCCAAGTCGAGCTCGGGCGAATATGCCGGCAATATCTTCTGGGTGGTGGGCTTCGCGCTGATCGTGTCCTGGATCGTGGCGGTGACGTTCACGCCCTATCTCGGCGTGCAATTGCTCCCGAATATCCCGCCGGTGCCGGGCGGCCACTAGGCGATCTATGCGACGCCGCGCTATGAGCACTTCCGCGCCCTCATCCGCCGTGCCATCGCCGGCAAATGGATCGCGGCGGGCGCCGTGGTCGTGGCCTTCCTGCTCTCGGTGCTGGGCATGGGGCTGGTGAAGCAGCAATTCTTCCCGATCTCCGAACGGCCCGAGCTGATCACCGAAATCTACCTGCCCGAAGGCAGCAGCATCGAGGCGACCGCGGCCGCCGCGCGCAAGGTCGAGCAATGGCTGCGCGCCCAGCCCGAGGCGAACGTGGTGACGAGCTATGTGGGGCAGGGCGCGCCGCGCTTCTTCCTCTCCCTCAGCCCCGAGCTGCCGGACCCGGCCTTCGCCAAGATCATCGCGCTCACGCCCGACGCCAAGGCGCGCGATGCGCTGAAGGCGCGGCTGCGCGCGCGCATCGCCGCCGGCCTGGCGCCGGAAGCGCGCCTGCGCGTGACGCAGCTCCTGTTCGGGCCGCCGGTGCCCTATCCGATGGCGTTCCGCGTCGGCGGTCCCGATCTCGGTCGCCTGCGCGCGATCGCCGATCAGGTCGCTGCCGTCATGCGTGCCAACCCGCATATGCGCCAGGTCAACACCGATTGGGGCAATCGCGTGCCGACCGTGCATTTCATTCTCGACCAGGCGCGGCTGCGCGCGATCGGCCTCGACCCGCAAACGGCGGCGCAGCAGCTCCAGCTGCTGCTGATCGGCGTGCCGGTGACGCAGGTGCGCGAGGACATCCGCACGGTGGAGATCGACGCCCGCGCCGGCGGCGCGCAGCGCCTCGATCCCGCGCGGCTCGCCGATCTGTCGCTCGCGACCTCGGACGGGCACAGCGTGCCGCTCGACCAGATCGGCCGCATTGAATACCGGCCGGAGGATCCGATCCTCAAGCGGCGCGACCGCGTTCCCCATCACCGTGCGCGGCGACATTGACGAAAGCCTCCAGCCCGCGGAAGTCAGCGCGCAGATCGAAGCGGCCCTGGCGCCGATCCGCGCGTCGCTGCCGGAGGGCTACAGCATCGACACCGGCGGCGCGGCGGAGGAATCCGCCAAGGCCAATGTGGCGCTGGCGGCGGTCTTCCCGACGATGATCGTGCTGATGCTGACGGTGATCATGCTGCAGGTCCGCTCTTTCGCGGCGACGGCGATGGTATTCCTGACCGCGCCGCTCGGGCTGGTCGGCGCCGTCCCGGCGCTGCTGCTCTTCCACCAGCCCTTCGGGTTCAACGCGATCCTCGGCATCATCGGATTGGGCGGCATCCTGATGCGCAACACGCTGATCCTGATCGGCCAGATCCACGACAATCTGAACGCCGGGCTTTCCACCCATGATGCCATCGTCGAGGCGACGGTGCAGCGGGCGCGGCCGGTGTTGCTGACCGCGCTCGCGGCCGTGCTCGCCTTCATCCCGCTGACGACATCCAGCTTCTGGGGACCGATGGCCTTCGTGCTGATTGGCGGCACCGCGGCGGGCACGCTGCTGACCTTGCTGTTCCTGCCGGCGCTCTACGCCATCTGGTTCCGCGTCGCGGCGAACTAGGGCCGAAACCCAAAAAAGTCATTGTCGGTTGAATCGGTTGATGATTCCGTTGCTTCGTGATTCGGAGGCATTGGGATGCGGAACAACCTGTTTTGGCTGAGCGACGAGCAATGGCTTCGGATCGAGCCGCACTTGCCGACGGACGTGCGCGGCAAAGATCGTGTGGACGACCGTCGCGTAATCAGCGGCATCCTACATGTCTTGAAGAGCGGCTGCCGGTGGTGCGACTGCCCGCCGGAATACGGCCCCCATACGACAATCTACAATCGCTTCGTGCGCTGGGCCGAGCGCGGCATCTGGGAGCGGCTGTTCCGCAAATTGGCGGAGCGCGGACGATCCACCGATACCCAGATGATCGACTCGACGCATGTCAAAGCCCACCGCTCGGCATCGGGCGCAAAAAGGGGGAGCTTAAGCAGGCGATCGGCCGCTCGCGCGGCGGGCGAAACACGAAAATCCACGCAATCGCAGATGCTAAGGGCCGTCTTCTTTCCATCCTCCTGACCGGCGGCCAGGCGCACGATTGCCCGCCGGCCCAGCGTCTCATCCGCCGAAGCAAGATCGCCAAGAAGCTGCTCGGCGACAAAGCCTACGACAGCGAAGAACTGCGATTATGGCTGACGGCGCGCGGCACCAAGCCCGTCGTGCCCAACAGATCGAACCGCAAGCAGCCCTTCAGCTTCGACAGAAAATCCTACAAGCAGCGACACAAGATCGAGAACGCCTTCTGCCGCCTCAAGGACTTCAGGCGCATCGCCACACGCTACGACAGGCTCGCCAGAAACTTCCTAGCCTCCGTATGCCTCGTCGCTGCTATCGTGTGGTGGACTTTATGAGTCTGGACCCTAGCGATCTCGTTGGCCGCTGGTCCAGCGGCGAAGTCAAGCTTTCTGTTGCGGCTCAACCGGTCGAGATGCGATCCAATTGCCTTGGCCGTCGCGCCTTTTAGTTGATCTCGGCGAAATGTGTTTCCTGTCTGAAAGCGTGTGTTGATAGATCGTAAGCACATGCCATGGCCTGTTGGCACGAGCGTTGGCACAGGACATCAGTTCTCAAAAAATTCTCTGCTGCCGGGTCCACCGGTCTGCCGACGTTCGCCAAAATTTTCCGATGCCGAAATAAGTCAAATCAACGATTTTGGCCGCCGGCAAACTCCCGTTCGAGGGCGTTCGGCCAAATTATCGGTGCGGATGACGCTTGTGCCAACAACATTTGGTTCGGCACCAACACGCCGCTATGGGTCGTCAAGGCTCCTGCCGGTCGAGCCGGACGAAGCCGTATTTCTGGAGATCGGCGAGCGTCGCGGCGACGGCCTGTGCGCAGGTGGCGTCGTCGACCTCGAAGCGCTGTTGCAGGGTCCGGCGAATGTCGGCGACGGTAGCGGGCCGGGCGACCGCTTCCCAGATGGCCGCAGCCGTGACGTTCAGGGCGAGCGTGCCGCCGCTTTTTACATCGCACAACATCACGCCGTCGTCGAATGCCGTCTCCAGCGGCTCGACAGCCCTTGTCACCAGTTCATTCACGACATGCTCCGCGCTCGCTGTCCTTATGCCGTCACGGCGCCGGGCGCGCAAATCGCCGGTTGCAGCAGGGTGACCTCGACGGTTCCGTCGGTCGGCGCGCGGATCCCGCGCTCGCATCGCCTGCCCCGGTCGAGGTCCGGCCGGTTCGGGTCGTGGTTGGGATCGTCGGTCACGAAGAGATGCAGCGGCATGGGCAGAGGCCCGGCTCCTGGCCAGCCCGACCCGCCGCCCGCGACATCAGGCAGTACGTCTCGGGCGGCGCCGAGTCCAGGCCCCGGGCGCTCGGCCACCGCAGCATCCCGGCCGATCCGCGGTGTGCGGAGCTGCCCGACGCCATCAACGCCAACGCACGGTTCGACGCGCGGCCTGCGGCCGCTCCTCATCACGACAGCGGTTTTCGGACTTGAATCCTCTCCTATGCCATCATCCGGTTGCCGTAGCTGCCAGCATGGGAAGAAACGATGCCCCCTACAGTCGATCTCAAGAACAGCACCGCCATCGTCACCGGCGCCGCGCGAGGGCTTGGCGAGGCCATCGCGCTGGCGCTCGCGCAAGCGGGTGCTGCGATCGGCGTCTTCGACGTCTCGGACGGCGCGGCCACCGTTTCGAAGATACAGGACGCGGGCGGCCGGGCGATATTCCTGCGCTGCGATATCGCCGATTTCCGGCAATGCCGGAGTTCCGTCATGGAGGTCGAGAAAGCTTTGGGTTCCGTCGATATTCTCGTCAACAACGCGGCCCTCTATGCCGATCTGGAGCGGCAGGATTTCGATGCCATCGACGAAAAGATTTGGGATGCCGTGATGACGGTGAACGTCACCGGCGTTTGGAATATGTGCCGCGCGGTGGGCCCCGCCATGCGGGCGCGGCGGGGCGGCTCCATCGTCAATATCTCAAGCTCCACGGCGCGCACCGGTGCGCTGGGCATGGCGCATTATGTGACGTCGAAGGCCGCGGTGGTCGGATTGACCCGCGCGCTCGCGCGCGAACTCGGCGACTCGCAGGTGCGCGTCAACGCAGTCTCGCCGACGCTTATCGCCAACGAAGCCTCCATCGGCCGCAAGGGCTTCGAGATAACGAGCAAACGCGCGACGTCCCAGCAATGCTTCCAACGCAGCGCCGCGATGGACGACATCACCGGTACAATCGTTTATCTCGCCAGCGATCTCTCGGCCTTCGTGACCGGTCAGACACTCGCGGTCGACGGCGGTTTAGATTTTCTGTAGCGCAGCCGAAATTGGTCGCTCTTCGGAGTCATCCGTTGCAAAGAGCGTCGGCCGTGGCGACATGATGGTCTTATTCGCCGCCGATCGACGGTTTCGCGGCATGGGTGGCGGCACGTATCCGTTCGACCTGCGCCGCGCTGACCGGAGAGGCGCGATTGCCCCAACTCGACCGGATGAACGAGATCACCTCGGCGGCTTGCCGATCCGTAAGCCGTCCGGCGAATGCCGGCATCGTGTAGTGCGTCGGCGCCTCGGCCGTGGGCGGCACGGTGCCGCCATTCAGCACGATGTTGATGAGCGACGAGGGGTCGGCTGCGTTGACGACCGGATTGCCCGCGAGCGCGGGAAAGGTCTCGGAATAGCCCCTGCCGGTCGAGCGGTGACAGGCCGCGCAGTTGTTCAGGTAGTCGAGGGATCCGGGCGCGGCGACGTTGCCCGATGCGAGCTGGCTCGCGATTTTGGTTTCGTACGCGAAGGGCGCTTCGGAGCCGGCGGCCGGCAGCGATTTAAGATAGTGGGCAATAGCGTGCAGGTCCGCGTCGGTCATGGCCTGCGTGCTGTGCGTGACGACATCGCTCATGCCGCCGAATGCGGCTGAATTCGCGGTGCGACCTGTCTTCAGGAATTGCACGATGTCGCCTTCGCTCCAGGTGCCCAGGCCGGTGAGCAGATCGCCGCGCAAATTGCTTGCGATGTAGTGATCCACCTCCCCGCCTGAAAGATAAAGCGCCCCGTCGCGCTCCGTCAGCGCCTTCTCCTCCAGTCCGATGCCGCGCGGCGTATGGCAGGCCCCGCAATGTCCCAGGCCCTCGACGAGATAGGCACCACGGTCCCGCAACGCGTCGCCGGACGATTCCGCGGCCACGGACACGCGCGGCGCGAACAGCCAGCGCCAATAGGTCAGGGGCCACCGCATCGAGAGCGGCCAGGCGATATCGGGCGCTTTGGTGGGCTGTGCGGCAGGCTGCACGCCGTGCTCGACATACGCGTAGAGCGCGCGCAGGTCGGCATCGGTCATACGGGCAAAGGAAGGGTAGGGCATCGCCGGATAGAGCGTGTACCCTTGGGGCGTGACGCCGCGGCGGACGGCGCGCTCGAAATCGCCATAGCTGTAATTGCCGATGCCGTAGGTCTTGTCGGGCGTGATGTTGGACGAATAGACCGCGCCGATCGGCGTCGCGATCGGCAAGCCGCCGGCGAAGGGGCGCCCGTTCGGCGCGGTATGGCAGGCGGTGCAGTCTCCGGCAATGGCGAGATAGGCGCCGCGCGCGATCAACTGGCGATCAATCTGCATGCCGAGCGTTGCGGACCGGTCTCCGCCGATGCTTCCGAACAAGAGCGCGGCAAGCCATGCGCCCACGGCGCCCAGCACGCCAAGGCCGATGAGGCCTACGATGATGTTTCTCGCGCGAGTCATGGCTTGCCCCCTTACGCCTGCACCAGAGGGCCGGGCTGCTTGAGATATTGCGTTCTGATCGCGTGCGCCGCGTAGTAGGTCAGCGCACCGACGAGCCCGGTCGGGTTGTAACCGATGTTCTGCGGAAAGGCCGACGCGCCGGTGACGAAAAGGTTCGGCACGTCCCAGCTTTGCAGATAGCGATTGAGGGCGCTGCTCTGCGGGTTCGCCCCGGTGATGACGCCGCCGGTCGTATGCGTGGTCTGATATTGGCGCACGTTGAAATGATCGCCGGGCTGGCGGATCAGGGTCGAATGCGCTTTCGGCTTCATCCCGGCGACGATCTCCAGCGCACGGTCCGTGACGAAGCGCGTCAGCCTGTACTCGTTGTCGTGCCAGTCGAAGGTCAAGCGCAGCAGCGGATTGCCGAGGCTGTCGCGATAGGTCGGATCGAGATCGAGATAGGCGTCGCGATAGGACATCACGGCGCCATGCGTCACGACGCTGGTCGTGTGCAGATAACTATCCTTTGCCGCTTTCTTCCACGACGTGCCCCAATTCGGCGTTCCGGGCGGCACCGCCAATTGCTGGATCGGACGCCCGCCGGTCTGCCCGCCGATGATATAGGCGCCGCCGACGAAATTGTGCGGCCCGTGATCGAAGTGATCGGAATTGAATTCGTCTATGAGCTGCGATCCGCCCGAACCGGCGCCGATGAAGGGATTGATGGCGACGTCCTTGTCGTAGAACACCGACGTCGAGCTCATCATCTGATAGGCGAAGTTTTTGCCGATCACGCCGGTGCCGGTCTTCGGATCATAGGGCGTGCCGATGCCGGACAGCAGCATCAGACGGACATTGTTGATCTGAAAGGACGACAGGATCACCAGGTCGGCGGGCTGGAAGACCTCCGTGCCCGCGCCGTCGATATAGGTGACACCGGTCGCGCGCTTGCGCGCCGAGTCGAGTTCGATCTTGACGACATGACTTTGCGTCCGGAGCTCGAAATTCGGCAGGCGGAACAGGGCGGGCAGGATCGTGGTCTGCGGCGAGCCCTTCGAATAGAGATAGCATCCGAACCGTTCGCAGAAGCCGCAAAGATTGCACGGTCCCAAACGCACGCCATAGGCGTTGGTATAAGGCTCCGAGCTGTTCGCCGAAGGCTGCGGGAAGGGATGGTACCCCCTCTCCTTCGCCGCTTTGGCGAACAATTGCGCCGCGTATACGTCTGCGACCGGCGGCGTGGGATAGGGCCGCGAGCGCTGGCCCTCGAACGGATTGCCGCCCGCGACGATCTGGCCCTTGAGATTGCCGGCCCGGCCCGATGCGCCGTTGAGGTATTCGAACTGGTCGAAATAAGGCTCGAGCTCGTCATAGGAGACGTCGTAGTCCTGGATCGTCATCCCCTCCGGGATGAATTTCTCGCCGTAACGCTCAGCGATCCGGCTGCGGAATTTCAGGTCTTCCGGCGACGGACGATAGAGCTGGCCGTTCCAGTGCACGCCAGCGCCGCCCACATGGTCCGGCAGCAGGAATACGTTGTACTGGCGATAGGGTACGGCCACGTCATCCGGCTTGTGGCGTATGCTGACCGTCTCCAGCGCCAGCTTGCGGAACAGTTCGCCGCGGATGCCGTATTTCAGTTCGTCGACGGCCTTCGGATAGGTGAAGTCGGGCGAGGTGTCCCGGTTCTTGCCGCGCTCCAGCGCCACGACGTTCAGGCCTTCCTTCGCCAGCTCCATGCTGAGAATGGATCCGGTCCAGCCGAGACCGATCACCACCGCGTCGACCGGCTTCATCCTGCGCATCGCGTCAGCCCTTCTCGCCGAGAATGGAAACGGGGCCGAGCGGATAGACCCGGCCGGGCTGCGCGACCCAGTCCTTGAAGTCGGCGCGGGCACCGGGGAAGCCGATCATCTTCCAGCTCCCCATATGGCGGTTGCCGCCATACATCGGATCGGCGAAATAGCCTTCCTTCACATTCGCAAGAAGCTGGATGAAAAACTCATTGGCCTTGACGTTGGGCAGCCCGACTTCTCCCTTTTCCAGAAGGGCAAGCGCCTGGTCGCGCTGGTCGGGCGAGAGATCCGCGAAATCCGCTCCATGCGTCTGCCGGCACCAGCCGTTCACATCTGCGATCGCCACGCGATAAAGATCGCGTGGCGAATATTTGAGCTGGTAGCCCAGCGTGAAGTCGACCTCGGGATGAAAGGGTCCCTGGAGATACCAAAGGCCGCCATGGCCGTACTCGGTCTCCATCTGGCGATCGATGAATTCCGGCACATGCAGTTCGATCGCGCCGGGCCCGTCCTGGTCGGACGGGATCAGCCGGTCCGCGGCTGCGTTGATGAACTTCCATTCCGCGGGCGTGAAATAGGTCGGCTTGTATGCGGGCGCGGAGGATTGCGCTGCCGTTCCTAGGCCGGCGCCGAGCAACGCGCCCGCCGGGACGGCGCCCAGCGCACCCTTCAGAAAAAGCCGGCGCTGGCGGAATTTCTCGTCATCCGACATTTTTCGTCTCCAATCGGTTGACCAAGCGCGGTTCCGGTGCCGGAGGAGCCAGGCGAACGGCAGGCCCATGCGGGTGAACATCGTTGGTCGTCATGCCCACAAACGCTACGCCGCGCACGGCCGCGCGTGGAGCACCTGAGGGCGCGAATGTTTGTCGGAAATGTGCGCGCCTGGTACGCATCGCGCACGACCTGCTCACGAAGCGTTGTTGGCGCTGTCGCCGCCGGTCACGTCATAGGTCGCGCCGCTGACCATCGCCGCTTCGTCGGAGGCGAGAAACACGACCACCGGCGCGACGGATTCCGGCTCGATCCAGGGCACGCCCAGCGGCGTCCGCGCGACGAGCCGCTTCGCGGCATCCTGCTCCAGTTCGGCTGTGGTCTTCCGGGATGTGAGGTCGTCGACGGCTTGCGCATAGCGCTGCCTGTGCCGCGTCAGGGCGGTGTCGATGAGCCCGGGAATGACGGCGTTGACGGTGATGCGATGCTCGCCGAGCTCCAGCGCCGCCGATTTCATCAATCCGATGATTCCCCATTTGGACGCGCTGTAGGCGGCGCCGTATTTTGTGCCGTGCCGGCCCTGGGTGGAGGACGTGACGATGATGCGGCCGCCGCCATTGCGCACGAGATAGGGCGCCACGGCGCGGATCGCGTTGCAGGTGCCGGTGAGGTTCACGTCGATCGTGTCGTGCCAGTCCGCGTCCTCCCAATCCAATATCGGCTTGAACATCTGGATGCCGGCATTGGCGAACAGGATGTCGATCCTACCGAACGTGTCGAAGGCGGTCTGCGTCGCAGCGCGCAGCGCCGGAAGATCGCGCTGATCGAGGCGGGCCTGGCACCAGCGCCCGCCTGCCGCCACGACGCGGCGGCCGGTTTCCGCCAATTCGTCTTCCGTAGCCGGCGTTACTTCCAGCGTCGCGCTGACGGGCCCCGCGATGTCGATGCCCATGACGTCGGCGCCTTCGCGAGCAAAGGCGACCGCGGTCGTGCGGCCTATGCCGCGCGCGGCACCCGTGACGATCGCGGCCTTTCCGGACAGGCGTCCCGCCTGCCGCGCATCGTCGGTCATCGGCCAGCTCCCGAGTAAAAAGCATCGGGCGCATGATCGCGGCTCGCGCGACAAAACCTAGTGAGATCTTTGCGAAGATGGGGATTGTTTGTCGTGGCGTCCGCGGCGCGGGGCCACGCCGCGGCCGCCCTAGGCTTCGGCTGGTACCTTGCGTTTGGCCTCGCCGCGCTCGACGGTGTCGCTCGTCGGCCAGGCCGCGAGCGCGAGCGTCGCGACCATCTGCAGGTCTTCCGCCAGGGCGCCGGCCGAAGCCTGGACGCACATGCCGTTCGCGACCGTCACGAGATAGCGCGCGAGCGCCGCCGCGTCCGCGCTCGCGGGAAGATCGCCTTGGCGCTTCGCGTATTCGAAGCGCTCGCGCAGCGCCAATTCTTTCTCGGCGCGGTGGCGCGCCAGTTCATTGGGGATCCGCTGGTCCTCGCCGGCGAGGCCGCTTTGCAGCAAGAGGCATCCGGGCGGGTGATTGTCAGGATCGACCGCCCGGGCGGCGACGCCTTTGAGAAAAAGTTCCGCCGAGGCGCGCGAGGTCGGCGCGTCCAGCACTTCTTGCAGGAAACCTTTGCCTGCATCCTCGTAGCGGTCGAGCACGGCGCGGAACAGGCCTTCCTTGTTCTCGAAACAGGCGTAGAGACTGGGAGCGCTGATGCCCATCGCTTCGGTCAGGTCGCTGAGCGACGCGGCCTGGTAGCCTTTGCGCCAGAACACACCCATCGCGCGGTCAAGCGCATCCTCCACGCAAAAGCTGCGCGGGCGGCCGGTCTTCATTTTTTTGCCTCCCATGAGCATTTTTTTGTACCGCTCACTACATAAGTACCTTGAACGGGGACTTCCAGTCCATATCTGTATCGGGCGTTACAGAATTGGAGGGTCCTATGTCCCATATTGCCGATCTCGTCCGAAACGAGCAGTTCGCCGCCGCCTCCGTCTCGTCTAAGTCGCTGTCTTTCTTGAAGAAATACCCCGTCCTGGTCGGTCTGACAGTCGCCCTGCTGCTGGGCGCCGCGGCCATGGCGAGCGAAAACAGCCGGGCTCCGGCGGCAGCTCCGCCCCCGCCGGTCGTCACCGTGGCCGCGATCCAGCCGCAGAGCGTGCGGGTCTGGTCCGACTTTTCGGGCCGCATGACGGCGGTGAACGCCGCCGATATCCGGCCGGAAGTCAGCGGCCGCATCACCGAAATCCGCTTCACGGACGGGCAGCTGGTTCACAAGGGCGACATCCTGATGGTCATCGACCCGCGTCCCTATGAAGCCGCGGTGCAGAAGGCGCAGGCCGACCTCGCCAGTGCAAACAGCAATGCCCATCTGGCCACGGTGGAACTCCAGCGCGCCCAGCGCCTGATCGATGCAAACGCGGTCGCGCGGGACTTCTACGACCAGCGCAACAACGCGGCGGGCGTATCGTCCGCCACGATCAAGTCGGCACAAGCCGCCCTGGCGCAGGCGCAGCTCGACGTTGACCATGCCTTCGTAAAGGCGCCGATCGACGGCCGGGTCAGCCGCGCCGAGATCACCGTCGGCAATCTGGTGCAGGCGGGCGCGAACGCGCCGGTGCTGACCAGCATCGTCTCGAATGACGGCATCTATGCCGATTTCGAAGTGGACGAGCAGACCTATCTGCGCTCGATCCACAACCGCGCCGTGACGGCGGGGCAGGAGCAGCGCATTCCGGTGCAGCTCACGCTGCCGGGCGACGACCACGTCTACACCGGCAATATCGAGAGCTTCGACAACAAGATCGACGTCTCCACCGGCACGATCCGCGCCCGCGCCCGCTTCGCCAACACTGACGGCGCGCTGGTGCCCGGCATGTTCGTCACCGTCCGGATGGGCGATGCGGCGAACAGCAAGGTGCTGCTGGTGCCGGAGGACGCCGTCCAGAACGACCAGTCCAAGCGCTTCGTCTATGTCGTCGGAAATGACGGCAAGGCGATGTTCCGGGAAATCCGGCTGGGCCAGGCGGTCGACGGCCGCCGCATCGTCACCGCTGGACTTCGTGCCGGGGACCGCATCATCGTCGACGGGGTCCAGCGCGTGCAGCCGGGCGCCCTGGTCGATGCCCGTCGTCAGGTGGCGGTGCGCTGAGCGCGCCGTCTCCAACCGGGCTATAACCATATAATAAAATATAATAAAAAAAGGGGGGAAACGCCCGTGAACCTGTCCAAATTCTTCATCGACCGGCCGATCTTCGCCGGCGTGATCTCGGTCGTCATCTTCCTGGCGGGCCTGATCGCGCTGACCCAGCTGCCGATCTCGGAATATCCCGAGGTCGTGCCGCCCTCGGTGGTCGTGAAAGCGATGTTCCCCGGCGCCAATCCCAACACCATCGCCGACACGGTGGCGACGCCGCTGGAGGAGCAGATCAGCGGCGTCGAGGGCATGCTTTACATGTCGTCGCAGGCTGCATCGGACGGCACGCTGACGCTGACCGTGACCTTCAAGCTCGGCACCGATCCGAACCTCGCGCAGCAATTGGTCCAGAACCGCGTGAACCAGGCGCTGCCGCGCCTACCCGACGTCACGCGCAATCTGGGCGTCACCACGACCAAGTCCTCGCCCGACCTCACCATGCTGGTGCATCTGACGTCGCCGGACGGCCGCTATGACATGCTCTATCTGCGCAATTACGCGGTGCTGAACGTCAAGGACCGGCTGGCGAAGATCGAAGGCGTCGGCAGCGTGCAGCTCTTCGGCTCCGGCGACTACGCCATGCGCATCTGGCTCAATCCCGAGAAGATCGCCGAGCGCAATCTTACGGCGGGCGACGTCGTCAGTGCCATCCGCCAGCAGAACGTCCAGGTCGCCGCCGGCGTGATCAACGGCCCGCCCTACGGTGCCAATGGCCGCCTGCAGCTTCCGATCAATGTGCAGGGTCGCCTCTCCGACCCGGAGCAGTTCAAGAACATCGTCATCAAGCGCGACGCCGCCGGCGTGATCACGCGGCTCGGCGATGTGGCCCGGATCGAGATCGACGCCTCGGAATACGGCCTGCGCTCGCTGCTCGACAACAAGCAGGCGGTGGCAGTGCCGATCTTCCAGGCGCCGGGCTCCAACGCCATCGCGATCTCGCAGCAGGTGCGCGCCACAATGGAGGAACTGAAGAAGAGCTTCCCGCAAGGGCTCGATTATTCGATCGTCTATGACCCGACCGTCTTCGTCCGCGATTCCATCGCGGCGGTGATCCACACCCTGCTCGAAGCGGTGGCGCTGGTCGTGCTGGTGGTGATCCTGTTCCTGCAGACCTGGCGCGCCTCCATCATTCCGCTGCTCGCCGTGCCGGTCTCCATCGTCGGCACCTTCGCCTTCCTGTTCGCCTTCGGCTTCTCGATCAATGCGCTGTCGCTGTTCGGCCTGGTGCTCGCCATCGGCATCGTGGTCGACGACGCGATCGTCGTGGTCGAGAACGTCGAGCGCAACATCGAAGCGGGCCTGAGCCCCCGCGTCGCGACGCTGAAGGCGATGTCGGAAGTAACCGGCCCCATCGTCGCCATCGCGCTGGTGCTGTGCGCGGTGTTCATTCCCATCGCCTTCATCAGCGGGCTGACCGGCGAGTTCTATCGCCAGTTCGCGCTCACCATCGCGTTCTCGACCGTCATCTCGGCGTTCAACTCGCTGACCCTGTCGCCGGCGCTCGCCGCGACGCTTCTCAAGGCGCACGATGCGCCGAAGGACGGGCTGTCGCGCGGCATGGACCGCGTGTTCGGCGGCTTCTTCCGCCGCTTCAACAACCTGTTCCACTCTGGCTCGGAGCGCTACGGCAGCGGCGTCACCGGGCTTCTGGCCCGCAAGTCGCGGGCGCTCATCGTCTACGCTGTTCTCATCGGCCTCACCTATGTCGGTTTCCAGGCGGTGCCGCCGGGGTTCGTGCCGGTGCAGGACAAGCAATATCTCGTCAGCTTCGCGCAATTGCCGGAAGGCGCTACGCTCGACCGGACGGAGGCCGTGATCCGCAAGATGTCGGCTATCGCGCTCGCGGAGCCGGGCGTTGCAAATGCCGTCTCGTTCCCCGGACTTTCGATCAACGGGTTCATCAACAGCCCGTCGGCCGGCATCGTGTTCGTGACGCTGAAGCCGTTCGACCAGCGCACCTCGTCCGATCTCTCCGGCATGGCGATCGCGCAGAAGCTGCAGCAGAAATACGCCGGTATCCAGAACGCGATGATCGCGATCTTCCCGCCGCCGCCCGTCCAGGGGTTGGGCACCATCGGCGGCTTCAAGCTGATGGTCGAGGACCGCACCGATCTGGGCGACGCGGTGCTGTCGAAGACGATGCAGGACATCGAGGCCAAGGCACATGCCGATCCGGCGCTCGTCGGCGTGTTCTCCAATTTCAACATCGGTGTGCCGCAGCTCTATGCCGACCTCGACCGCACCAAGGCGCAGCAACTGGGCGTCAACGTGCAGGACGTGTTCGACGCGATGCAGACCTATCTTGGCTCGATCTATGTCGACGATTTCAACCGCTTCGGCCGCACCTATCAGGTGATCGCGCAGGCCGACACGCCGTTCCGCTCCCGGGCGGACGATATCCTGCGCCTCAAGGTGCGCAACATCGAAGGCCAGATGGTGCCGCTCGGTTCGGTGATCAGCGTCAACGAGACGACGGGGCCGGACAGCGCGCTCAAATACAACGGCTTCCGCTCCGCCGATCTCAACGGCGCCGCGGCGCCTGGGTTTTCCTCCGGTCAGGCGCAGGCCGCGATCACCAAGATATTGAACCAGACCCTGCCCAAGGGTATGGCTTTTGAGTGGACCGATCTCACCTATCAGCAGATCCTGGCCGGCAGCACCACGTTGCTCATCTTCCCGCTCTGCGTGCTGCTCGTCTTCCTGGTGCTGTCGGCGCAATATGAGAGCCTGTTCCTGCCGCTCGCCATCATCCTGATCGTGCCCTTGTGCCTGTTCTCGGCCATCGCGGGCGTGTGGATCACAGGCGGCGACAACAACATCTTCACCCAGATCGGGCTGTTCGTGCTGGTCGGGCTGGCTTGTAAGAATGCTATCTTGATCGTGGAATTCGCGCGCGATCTCGAGATTCGGGGTACGGCGACCGTCGCCGCAGCCATCGAGGCCGCTCGCCTGCGCCTGCGCCCGATCCTGATGACGAGCTTCGCCTTCATCATGGGCGTCATTCCGCTGGTGCTGTCGTCGGGCGCCGGCGCCGAGATGCGCCACGCGATGGGTGTAGCGGTGTTCTTCGGCATGCTCGGCGTTACGTTCTTCGGCCTGTTCCTGACGCCGGTGTTCTACGTCCTGCTCAGGACGCTGGAGAAGCGCGTCACGGGCACGGAGCTGGTGCACCACCACATCTAATCGCATCGGCCGGGCGGTCGCGAGCGGCTCTTCGGCGACGTCGAACGCGGCGCTAGATCTCTATGATTCCGCGCTTGGCGGACACCGTGACGGCCTGCGTGCGATCCGACACGCCGAGCTTGGCAAAGATGTTCTTCATATGGGCCTTCACCGTGTCTTCGGAAATCGACAAGCGTCTCGCGATCTCCTTGTTGGCCTGGCCGGCCGCGACAAGGCGCAGGATCGCAATTTCACGCTCGCTGAGCGCGTCGTCAGCCGCATGCAGGGCGATTTCGTTGGCGATCTGAGACGGCACATATCGGCGTCCGGCATGAACGGCGCGTATGGTGTCGAGCAGCTCCTTGCGCAACGCGCTCTTCAGCAGGTAGCCGACGGCGCCGGCCTTCAAGGCGCGGAGCGCCTGCACGTCCCCCGAATAGGTCGTCAGCACGATCATCCTGGCGCCGGGGAACTCGCCGCGGATTGCCGCGATCGCATCGAGACCGCCGACGCCCGGCATCTGCAGGTCCATCAGCGTCACATCGGGCTTGAGGTCGCGATACGCCTCGATCGCCTCGGCGCCGTTCGCCGCCTCCCCGACCAGGATCATATCGGGTTGCGGCTGCACGATGGACGCGATGCCCTCGCGCAGCATCGCGTGGTCGTCCACCGAAAGGATGCGGATCGGCTTGCTGGTTTTGTCCGGGTTCATCTGTCAGCCCTCGACGGTCGCAAGGCGGCGCCAGAAATGCCAAGGCCCCCAATTGTCTGTGTAGGCGGCGGCGGCCGGAATGGTCAGCTCGATCTCGGTGCCGGCGCCCGGTCCGCTCGAAAGGACGAATTCCGCACGGATACTCTGTGCACGCTCCCGCATTCCGGTCAGGCCGTAGTGTCCCTCGCGGCCGCCGCGGCTCAATGTATCCGGGTCGATGCCCTTGCCGTCATCGCGAACATGCACGCTTAGTTCGCGTCTTTTGTATGCAATGCAGATTTCGAGGTTTTTCGCCTGGGCGTGACGGATGACATTGAACACGGCCTCGCGCACGATCCGGGAAATCTCATCCTGTACGACGGCATGCACGGGGCGCGGCGCGCCTTCGGAGATCATGCGGATGGCGATGGACGAATCCGGCATCAGATTGTCGATCGCCGTCGCGACCACGAGCGACAGGTCATCATGCCCCGCGGAGCTGCGCAAGTCGCGGACGCGGTCGCGGCCCTCGATGATGACGGTATCGGCGCGGTCCAGCACGTCGTTCATCAATTGCCGCGTCGGTTCTCCTGCCGGCATGCGGTCCGCGACCGACTGGAAGCGGAGGACGAGCCCCTGGAAGCCCTGGAGCAGCGTGTCGTGCAACTCGCGCGCGATTCGTTCGCGCTCACTGAGACGTTCCTCCAGGCGATCGCGTATGCGCGCGGACACCTGTCTCACCCTGAGGGAATACAGCAGCCAGAGGACGGCCACTGCCGCGAGGAGGCAGAGCAACAAGAACCATCGGGACTGGAGGAAGGTCGGCGGGATGGTGAATCTGAGGGTCGCGCCGGTGGTATTCCACACGCCGTCATTGTTCGCGGCAATGACCTGAAAGCGATAATCGCCCGGCCCGAGCTTGGTATAGAAGGCCTGCCGGCGGTCGCCGGGGTCGACCCATCCATTGTCCACGCCGTCCAGCCGGTAGCGGAAACGGACGCGCTCTGGGACCGAGAGACTGAGCGCGTCGTAGTCGATGCGGAGGTTCGAGACCCCCATGGGCAGCGTCAGAGCCGCGGAAAACGGATATTCGTTGCCGTTCGCGGTCAGGGACCGGATCGAGACGGGCGGCGGCAGCGGATTCCGCACAAGGTGCTCCGGGTCGACCCAGGCGACGCCGTGATTGGTGATGAACCACAGCCGGCCATTGGCTCCCTCGAGCGCGGTTTGCTGGTAGGAATCCTGCTGCGCCAGTCCGGGAAGGCCGTCGCGGAAATCCAGGAGCTGATAGTGCAGGGGATAGCCCGGACGATCGAAGGCCCTCTCCATATCCTTCGTGGAAAATCGGACGAGTCCGGCGATGGTGTTGAGCCAGGTCTCGCCGCGCTCCGTCTGGACGATGCCGGCGACGCGATTGAGCACGGGAAACCGCGCCGACCGCAGGGTTTGAAAACGGTGTCCATCGAAGCGCGCAATGCCCTGATCGCCCGCGAACAGGACGTCGCGGGCCCGCGGATAAATCGTTTCGATGTCGCCGATCCGGGGACCGTCCTTCTCCGAAAACGATCTTATGTTGGCTCCGTCGACGAGAATGAGCGGCCGACGGAAGTAGTGGAGCCACATCCGTCCCTGATTGTCGGCCTTGTGTATCCGCGGCCCTGCGCCGGACAGCGCCGGGCCGACGACAAATCGCCGCCACTTGTTGCCGTCAAGGCGGTATATCCCCCTGTCCCAAGCGGAGACCCATGGTACGCCGTTGCGGTCTATCTCCCATGTATCCGCATTGAACGTGCGGAAGGCTGCCGGCAGCTCTATTTTCGTAATTCCGCTTCGCGCCAATTTCTCCAGGCTTCCTCTCATGCCCAGCAAGACCGAACCGTCCTTGACGCCGTGGAGGAAATCGATACGCGACGGCGAATGATAGATGATCTCCGCCGGCTTCCCCGATCGAATGCGATACAGCGTCCGGTCTTCCGCGATATAGACCGTTCCGGCCTCGTCCACGGCCGCCCGATAGCCGAGCGGCGCGGTCACCGGAATTCCTGCCGCGGTAACGACATTGGCGGGGCGGAATCGATCGAGCCCAAGATTGGTGCCGACCCAGATGTTTCCTTCCTTGTCCTCCAGAAACGACCTATCTATGTCGGACGTCAGTCCGTCCTTGGAACTGAACAGGTCCACAATGTGCCGATTGTCGAATCGACCGACAGCGGCCGCCTGCTCTTGGGGCGAAGATCGGAAAATCCCCCCGCGCGACAGCCTGCCCCACAGGTTGCCCTCATGATCGAACAGGATGAACTTCGAAGCCTGCGGCAGGATCGGTCCCGTGAGGGCTTTTCCTCCGTCGTTCCGGCCGTCGCGTGACGGCGGCTCCAGCGGCGCGAACAGGGAGGCGTTGTTTGCCGAGATCCACAGTCGGCCGTCCGCAGCCTGTCGCAGCCCATTGACGGCCGTAGTTCCGATCCAGGCGACCGATGCAGTACCCCTCTCCTCCTCGAAGTCCTTCGATCCGCGACGCAGATAGAGCAGCCTGGAGCCTTTTGTGGCCCCGGAAAACGGACCGGTCATCGTCCACAACGTTCCGTCGCGCGCAACCGACACGGTCCATACCGATCCGGGCGGAAGCGACCAGTCCGCTCCGACGGTCTGCCAGCGACCGTTGACGAAGCGCGCCAATCCGGCGTTCGTTGCCACCCAAAGCACATTGTCCGCATCCAGCGCAAAATCGTTCGGCGATTGTGACAATGGGCCGTCGAAAAAATTCTTCAGCCGGCCGTTCCTGAGAAGGGACACGCCGCCGTTTTGATATCCGATCCAGATATCCCCGGTGGGCGTGGCGAGCAGGTTCGTCACGTCCGTCGACGGAAACGCGTCGCCCGCGGTCGGCTTGACGCGCTCGAAGCGGATGCCGTCGAAACGGAACAGTCCGGCGCCGGTGCCGAGCCACAGATAGCCGTCGGGCGATTGGGCGAGCGCCCAGACATCGGGCGGCGCGCCGTCGGCGAGCGTCCAGGCTGTGTGGACATATCCCCTGATGGTGCGGTTTGCGTCGGCCGCCGCGGCACGCGGCGAGATCAAGATCACGCCGAGCGCGACGGCGATGGAGCAGGCCATGATCCGGGCCGGCGCGCGCAGATTTCGCATTGACCCCCTAACCTATACTCCGCGGCAGGTTCGCATGCTTTGCCATCGGGTCGTCACCCGAAAGAGTGATTGCATCGTAGCTCCGATGCGCGATGGAGGCCACCGCCAGCATTCGCTAATCCTCATGCGTGAAAAGCAACTCTTCGGTCTTTCCAGCGAATGCCGCCGGCGTAGGGTTGCTGGTTCTGCGCCTGTCGAATGCGCTGCTGCTGCTTGCCGGGTCGGCGTATCTCGATACGTTTCCGGCGTGGACGCGGCTTGGATTTGCAGCCCTCGCATTTACCTTAGGCATTGGATTTTGCACGAAGATCGCCGCGGCGTTTTGCGCGGCCGTTATGGCCACGGTCGCAGTGGATATCGGTGGCCGGCTTGGATTCGTGGTCGGCTTCCACGCGGCGACCGCGGCGGCGCTCGCGATGCTCGGCGGCGGAGCCTATTCGGTCGATGGGCGCCTGTTCGGTCGGCGGATCATCCGGCTCGAACGGTAACGCCGGCCACCCGATGGGGTGAGAGGCGTGTCACACCGGCAGGGATTTGTTTAATGGCGCCACTCCGCAACATGGCGTGCGAAACATTTCATGGAGCGCGCTTTGAATCGGTACGGCAATTGCCTCGCGGAAATTCCCGTTCGTGATAGCGGCGGGCTCGCACCCTGGCAGGAGAGGCGCGCCAAGACGCTGATGGTCGCGGATTTGGCCCGCACCGTGACGCTCGCGGAGCTCGCGCTGGCCTGCGGTCTGTCGCGGGGCCATTTCAGCCTGGCTTTCCGGCAAAGCGTGGGCTGCCCTCCCCATCGGTGGCTGCTGCTGCAAAGGCTGGAGCGGGCAATGCACCTGATGGTTGCCTCCGACAAATCCCTGTGTGAGATCGCGATCGAAACCGGTTTTTCGGATCAGAGCCATCTCACCCGCGCGTTTTCCCAATATGTCGAGACGAGCCCCGCCGCCTGGCGGCGGACTCAGCGGTGCGATTCGGGCATTGCGCACCGGTGCGCGCCGCCACGGGCGCGAACGCACAATTCCGACAGCCTTGCGGCGTTCGAAAGAAGCGCTTCGGCTTAGCAGACGCAGCAGACGCGGCTGACGAATGCACACGGCAACAGTCTCACGCGCAGATAGGATTCGCGTGGTAGTTGCGGGCCCATCATCACAACCCCGTCCGGATAAACGCGGCGAGGGACTCCGCGAAGCCCTCTAATGTAGACACAACCTACAGCCAAAACTTAATCATCGTTTAATGAATCGGGCTAATATTCCCTTCGAATCAATGCCGATACTCGCGCATGACTCAAATATCGAGCGGGGCTGGGGATTTTGCGGCCGCAGGGCAGCAGGATTTCGGTGCTCTCTTCGCCCAAACGCCGGGGCTTTATCTTGTTCTCGACCCGGCTCTCACGATTCGTGCCGTGAACGACGCCTATTGCCGTGCCACGAAGACCCGGCGCGAGGACATCGTCGGTCGAAACATTTTTGAAGTCTTCCCGGACAATCCGGACGATCCGGCCGCGGACGGCGTCGCCAAGCTGCGCAACTCGCTTCTGCGTGTTCTGGATCTGCGCCGGCCGGACATGATGAGCATCCAGAAATACGACATCCGCAAACCCGATTCCGAAGGTGGCGGATTCGAGGAGCGCTACTGGAATCCGATCAACACGCCCGTCCTGGACGCCGATGGCGGTGTCCGGTCGATCCTGCATTGCGTCGAGGACGTCACCGAACTGGTTCGTATGCGCAAATCGGAGGCGACCCATGTCGAGTTGGCGCGCGAGCAGCAGCTCGTCATCGATCGCCTGCGCGACGCCAATGCCGAACTCGCTGACCAGATGGAGCAGATCAAGGCGCTGCGCCGCTACACCTATTTCTTCGCGCTGCTTGTCGAGAATTCGATCGATCCGATCATCACCTTTCTCATGGATGGCGAGGTCAAGTCCTGGAACAAGGCCGCGCAGGACATGTTCGGCTACGACAAGGACGAAGTCGTCAATCATCATGTCGACGTGATTCTGCCGCCCGAGTTGAAGAGCGAGCAGGATGCGCTGTGGGCGCGGCTGCGCGCCGGAGAGAAGATCCACGATTTCGAGACGTTGCGCCGCGCCAAGGACGGCACGGATGTCAGCGTGGCACTGACGCTCTCGCCGATCCGCGACGAGCGTCACGAAATCATCGGCGCTTCGCAGATCGTGCGCGACATCACCGAGCAGAAAAGCACGCAGAAGAAGCTGCTCGGACTCCAGGAAGAGCTGATTCATCTGTCGCGCTGGAACACGATGGGCATGCTGGCCTCCACCATAGCCCACGAACTCAGCCAGCCGCTCACTGCCGCCATGAACTATATCCGCGCGGCACATCGCACGCTTGGCGCGCTCGATCAGCCCGAGGCTCTGCGTGCGCGGGACTTCCTCGACAAGGCCGCGAACGAGACCAAGCTGGCCGGCGGGATCATGCGCACGTTGCGCGAGTTCATCGAAAAGCGGAAGACGAACCGCGCGATCGACGATTTGAACAAAATCGTGGAAGAGACCGTCGTGCTCGGTGCCGCGGGAAGCGCCGACGTCAAGGCGATGCTGCGGACGCAATTGCGTGGCGATCTGCCCGCGATCTTCGTGGACAAGATCCAGATTCAGCAGGTGATCCTCAACCTGGTGCGCAACGCCGTCGACGCGATGTCCAACAGCGAGCGACGCGAGCTGATCGTCGCGACCGGAATGGACGAGCCCGGCCATGTTTGCGTGACCGTGTCGGATACCGGACCCGGCATCGCGCCCGACGTGATGGCCAAGCTGTTCCAGCCCTTCGTCACGACGAAGGAGAACGGCATGGGCGTCGGTCTGACGATCTGCCAGTCGATCGTCGAAGCCCATGACGGTAAGATTTGGGGCGAAACCAATGACGGCGGCGGTGCGACTTTCCGCTTCCGCCTGCCCATCGCCGATCCGATCGAGAAGCAGAATGCAGCCTGAACCGACTGTTTTCGTCGTCGACGATCATGATCGCGTGCGCGGCTCGATCCGCGCGCTGCTGGAGTCCGCCGGTCTGAAGGTCGAGGATTTTCCGTCCGCCCTGGAATTTCTGGACCGAGCCCGGCCTCAGCCGAGCGACTGCGTCGTCGCCGATGTACGCATGCCCCAGATGAGCGGTCTCGAATTGCAGGAGGAGCTCTCCCGGCGCGGAATCCGCGTCGCTGTGATTATCGTGACCGGCCATGCCGACGTGCCGCTTGCCGTCAAGGCGCTGAAGGCCGGGGCCGCCGACCTCATCGAGAAGCCGTTCGACGACGAAGCCCTGCTCGGCGCCGTATCGCGCGCGCTGGAAAACGGGCGACAGGCCCAGGAGCAGGCGACGTCGGCCAGGGAAGCCGAGGCGCTGATCGCACTTCTGACCGAGCGTGAGCAGGAGATATTTCATCAGCTCGCGACCGGCCGCTCCAACAAGCTCGTGGCGCATGCCCTGGGCATCTCGCCCCGCACGGTGGAGGTCCACCGCTCGCGCATCCAGGACAAGATGCGGATCGCCAGTCTGGCGGACCTCGTGCGCATCGCTCGCGCCGCCGAAAGCGCCCAGCCGGCCCTCCGTAAGTAGAAACTACGCATATTCCCGTATTGTTGCCGCAGCTAACGTGACGGCCGTTCGGTGCGTATCGGAGGCGTATTTTCGTGTTCAAGCCGGGTGTCCGCACCACATGGCTCGTCGACGACAACAAGTCGGTGCGCGATTCGACCGGGGCGTTCCTGGAAGCGATGGGATTGGCCGTGCGGACTTACGAGTCCGCTTTGGAATTCCTGGAAACATTCCAGCCTGACCAGTCCGGCTGCATCGTCGCGGACTATGACATGCCGGGAATGACCGGCCTGGAATTGCTCGAGACGCTGCGTCGCCGCGGCAGCCGGCTTCCGGTCATCATCATCACGGGACGGGGCGATGCCACCCTGGAGCAGCGCGTGCTGGCGGCTGGCGGCGTTCGCATGCTCCACAAGCCGATCGACGGTTTGGAGCTCGCCGATCTCATCGAAAAAGCGATGCAGCAGGCCGTCTAAACGGTCATACGCACTTTCTGCGTACGCAAACGATCCGAATATTTTATTGCGCCGGTCGCGATCATGATCAGGACGAAACTGATCGAGAGCATCGGCCATGTCGAACAACGAAATCTGGGTAGTGGTCGCAACCGACGCCAACGGCGCCAGAATCCTCGCCAACGCGGATGGAACGTCCCGCGTTCTTCAAACCCTCGCAATGCCGCCCCGTTCGGCGGCGGCCAGGGGCGCCAAGATCGTCAATCTGCTTCATGCGCGCCGTCCGGGCGCCACGCTGGCGCGGCAGATCATGTCGCACCTGATCGAAGGCGCGATCCACGGTTGCTACGAAGGTCTCGTGATTGTCGCATCGCCCGACATGACGCGCGAACTGCGCCTGGCGATGGACCGCCGCGTCTATGATCTGGTGCTCGGCGAGATCGTCGAAAACGCGCCGATCCCGGCGCAAGCCTCGCTGCGGAGCGCGTGATGTTCGCACGGGCCACCCTCGCGCTCGCCGTCATCGCGGTGCTGCTGCCGCACGAGCCCGATCTCGGCTTCGGCCACCCCGGCGCCGTCCCCGGCCTGGACCAGAGCGGTGCCGTGCAAGCTTGCCGCGCGCTGGGCGGTAGCGAATCCGACTGTCGGTCCACGATGGCGCAGGCGGCCGTCGGTTCGGGTGCCGGCGACCTGCAGTCGCTGGTGTTCGACAAGTTGCGCACCGTCAAGGCCGATCTGGAATCCAGTCGCAGGTCTTCGGTCCTCGCAAGCAAATCTATGGGCGACGGTCCGGCGGTCCCGCCTTCGTCTTCGCGCTGAAAGGGCGCCGCCATGCAGAACTCGGCCGAAAACGTCTGTGTCGTCGATGGGGTGTTCGATGCCGCCGCGCTCATGGGCAAGGCGGCCTATTGGTTCGATCTCGGTCCCGTTCTGCATCGCTGCGGCCGCGGCCGCCCGGCCCGTCTGAGGCTCATGTGCGAACAGCATGTGATGCGCCTCGTGCCGGACGAATTCGTCCTGTTCCAGCCCGCCGGTTTCTTCCTGGTGGTGCGCAGTTGCGCCGCCGAATCGGCGCTGTCGGTCGCGCAGACGGTCAATAGGGCGTTGCTCAAGCTGTTTTTCGGAACCGATGCGGCCGAAAAGATCGCGCCCCTGTTCCGCGTGGCGGAGGTGGCGGAGATCGGGCGCGGCGCGGACGCCGACGCGCCGGCGGCGCCGGCACCCAAGCTCGCCACGGACACCGGCGCCTCGGCCGATGTCGATCCTCTTGCGCGCCTCGCCGGCGGCCACCCCGCATGTGACGGCACGAGCTTGGGCTTTCTTCCGGTTTACGATCTGCGGCGCGGCACGGCGTCGACCTTCCTTTGCACGCCGATGAGCGTCGCGCCGGTCGGGCAACGCGACGGCATCGATCCGCGCGCCCGGCTTTCTCTCGACGAGGCGATGCTGAAGCAGTGCCTGCTTCTCACGCGCGAGATATCCGGCCGGCGCCTGACGGCCGCCGCGGCAGCGCCTGTCGGCTTCGAAACGCTGGCATCGTCGCGCGGTCGCCGCCTCTATCAGCTCGCGCTGCGCAGCGCCGATGCCGCCGACAATCCGTTCCTGGTCGTCAAGATCGAGGATGTCCCGCCTGGCACGCCGGCGGCCCGTCTCGCCGAGATCGTCGCCGCGGTGCGCGGCCATGCGCGGCGGGTCTTCGTCCAGCTTCCCGACGCCGACGCGCGGCTGAGGGAGGGCGGGCGCCTCGGGGCCACCGGGCTGTTCGCGAAGTTCCCCGACGAGGCCGCGCCGGCCGCGATGGCGGCTCTCTCCCAGTCTCTTATTCGGGCGGCGCAGGCGCAGCATGCTTGCGCCTATGCCCAGAACGTTCACAGCGCATTGGCGCTTGGCATTGTTCGCCGTGCGGGCATTCGGCTGGCGTCCGGCCGGGTTCTCGACGGCGGCCTGGTCCACGCGACCGCCGCGGACGTCGTCCTCTCACTCGAAAAGGCGTCTTCGCGGGCGGCTTGACGCGCCGCGCACATACGGCCTCGCGCTGGCGGCGACGGTTTGGCTATAATGGCCTCCCGCATTCATTTTGAGTCGTGAGATGCCGACAGACCGGCTGAAAATCCTGGCCGAACTCGAGCGCAAGGTTCTGTGGCTCGCGAGCTGGACGGTACACAACGCGAACCATCTTCGCGACAACGCCGACGGGATGAAGGTCGGCGGGCATCAGGCCTCCAGCGCATCGCTGGCGACGATCATGACGGCGCTCTATTTCGCGATCCTCAAGCCGGAAGACCGCGTGGCGGTGAAGCCGCACGCCAGCCCGGTCTTTCACGCCATCCAATATCTTCTCGGCAAGCAGACCCGCGAGAAGCTGGAGAACTTCCGCGGCTTCGGCGGAGCGCAGTCCTATCCGTCGCGCACCAAGGACGGCGACGATGTCGATTTCTCGACCGGTTCGGTGGGCCTCGGAGTCGCGATTACCGCCTTCGCGAGCATGGTCCAGGACTATGTGCACGAACATGGCTGGTCCCAGGAGCGCCCCAAGGGCCGCATGATCGCGCTGGTCGGCGACGCCGAGCTCGACGAAGGCAATATCTACGAAGCGCTGCTCGAAGGCTGGAAGTTCGGATTGCGCAACACCTGGTGGGTGATCGATTACAACCGCCAGAGCCTGGATGCCGTGGTGCACGAAGACCTGCACACGCGCTTCGAGCAGCTGTTCCAGGCCATGGGATGGGAGCTCAAGGTCCTCAAATACGGAAGGCTGCAGCAGGCCGCGTTTGCGGAGTCCGGCGGCGACGCTCTGAAGCGTTGGATCGATGGTGCTCCCAACGAGCTCTACGCAGCGCTAACCTTTCAGGGCGGCGGCGCGTGGCGCCGGCGCCTGCTCGACGATCTGGGCGACCAGGGCGATGTCTCGCGACTCATTGAAAGGCGCAACGACGAAGAACTGGCGGCCCTGATGTCCAATCTCGGCGGTCACGATCTGCCGAGCATCCTCGAGGCTTTCGAGAGCGTCGATCACGACCGGCCCGTCTGCTTTCTCTGTTACACGGTGAAAGGCTTCGGACTGCCGCTCGCCGGCCATAAGGACAACCACGCCGGCCTCATGAACGAAGCCCAGATCGCGAAGTTGCGCGCCGCGATGGCCATCGGCGACGGCCGCGAATGGGAGCCTTTCGAGGGCCTCTCGCTGCCGCCTGACGAATTGGCGCGATTCCTCGGCGACGTTCCCTTTGCGCAAGGCGGCGAGCGCCGGCTGTCGGCGCCGCGCATCGCGGTGCCGGATGAGCTCGTTCTGCCGCCGCAGCGCGTGACCTCGACGCAAGCGGCCTTCGGCAATGTCCTCAACGAGATCGCGCGCAGCCAGTCCGATCTGGCGGCGCATATCGTGACGACCTCGCCGGACGTGACCGTCTCGACCAATCTGGGCGCCTGGGTCAACCGGCGCGGCCTGTTCGCGCGGGACGCGAAGAGCGATCTGTTCCGCGAGCACAAGATACCGTCGGCGCAGCGCTGGGAAATGGCATCGACCGGCCAGCACATGGAACTGGGCATTGCGGAGATGAACCTGTTTCTTCTGCTGGGCGCGATGGGGCTTTCGAACAGCCTGTTCGGCGCGCGCCTGCTGCCGGTCGGAACGCTCTACGATCCCTTCATCGCCCGTGGTCTCGATGCCTTGAACTACGCCTGCTACCAGGACGCGCGTTTCATCCTTGTGGCGACGCCGAGCGGCGTGGCGCTGGCGCCGGAAGGTGGCGCGCATCAATCGATCGGAACGCCGCTGATCGGCATGGCGCAGCCCGGCCTCACCTCCTACGAGCCGGCCTATGCCGACGAACTCGCGGTCATCTTGCGCTGGGCCTTCGAGCACATTCAGAGCGATGGCGCGGCGCCGAACGAGGAGCAGGGCGGCTCGGTCTATCTTCGTCTATCCACCCGTGCACTCGAACAGCCGTTGCGGAGCATGTCGTCCGATCTGAAGCGCGACATCGTTGCCGGTGGATATTGGCTGTCGGAACCGGTCGGAAGCCCGGGCGTGATCCTCGCCTATCAGGGCGCGGTGTCGCCGGAGGTCGTCGCGGCGGCGGGGCTCATGGCAGAGGATCGTTCCGGTGTCGGCGTTCTCGCCATCACTTCGGCCGACCGGCTTTATTCGGAGTGGCGCCGCGGGCGCAAGCATCGCCAAGCGGGCCGCCTGGCGCAACCGTCCCATATCGAGCGCCTGCTGGCGCATGTTCCGCGCGACGCGGCGATCGTGACGATCATCGACGGTCATCCCGCCACGCTATCCTGGCTGGGCGGCGTCCATGGCCATCGCGTCGAGAGCCTCGGCGTCGATGCTTTCGGCCAGACCGGGACGGTCGCCGATCTCTATCGCCATTTCGGTTTCGACGCAGAGCGCATCATGCGCGCGGTCGAAGCCGCTTCGTCCGGCCGCCCCATCCGCTTCCGCGCCGGTTGAACCCTCAGATCCCACACGGACATCAAGGGCGCGGCCTCGTCTTGTCGTCGTCCGTCGCGCCGCCCGGAATTTTGCGATGAAGTCGCAGCTCGGCACCGCCGCAAAGCGCCTGGGCGCGACGTCGATGGTGCCGGGCATTCACGCGCGCTCCCCGGCCGACGCCGCGCCGCGGCGGGTGAACGACCTGTGCGGTCTTTTGTGGGACCGGACGTCGAAATACCGCAACCATGATCCGTCTCTCTTGGCGCGGATTGCTTAACCGTGACAGCGGAGAAGGGCATCGAATGGCATGTTGATACCCGTCAGCATACGCAGAATCACCCAGCCGGACCTGTGAATCGATCCGCGAGTCGCTCTGCCTACGGACAAGTCCCGACTTTTCCCCTAGCGAATCTCCGTACGCGGATTTCCCAGCTATTGATTCGATCCGATCTTAACGATGCTCTTACCACACCGCGGATGTCGCGGTGCTCAAGTGGAGCACACAGCAATGACACTCAACGTCGCTCAGAAAGACGCGACTTTCAGAAACGCGGTTCCGTTTCCTTTCATGGAAGCGCCGGCCGCGCGCGCCCCGGAAAGCCTGCAGGAGCATTTGAGCGTGCTGCGCGAATATGGCAGCAACTTGCGCTTCGCGCGCAATGAAACGGTCTTCCAAGAAGGCGACCGCGCACAGAACATCTATCGCATCGTCAGCGGCACGATCCGGCTGTGCCGCCACACGCCGGATGGCCGCCGCCATATCGCAGAGTTCGTCCTGCCGGGCGATCTGTTCGGCGTCTTCGGCGGCGTGGACCAGGCCTTCACGGCGGAAGCGGTGACTGACGTCACGGTCGTCGCCTATCCGCGTACGCAGTTCGATCGGATCTCCGAACGCGAGCCGCGCTTTCGCGCCAATATCCTGCGCCATCTGTCGACCACGCTCATGACCGCGCAACTCCACACCTTCGTCCTCGGCTGCCAGAGCGCCAAGGAGCGGCTGGCCTCCTTCTTCCTGCGCTTTGCCGAGCGCACCGGCGCGATGGACACCGGTCGCCTCGAACTCACGATGGGGCGCCAGGACATCGCCGACCATCTCGGCCTGACGATCGAAACGATCTGCCGGGCGGTGACGGCGCTCAAGAACGAGAAGCTCATTGCCGTGCCGACCACCCATCAGATCGTTCTCAGGAATGTCGAGGCCCTCTGCGAACTGGCAGACGGCGGCGCGACGGCCTGAACCTCACAGCCACAATCCGACATCACCGGTAAGCGACACGGGACGCCCGATCATGCACGCCGTATTCGACATGCTGTTCACAGCCTATCTTCGTCTGATCGATTGGACGTCGGCGCTCGCCGATCTGATGGCCGGACTGGGGCACCGTGCGACACAGCCCGGCGAGCTTGCCATGGCGTCCATCGTGATCGCGTCGCTGCTGATCGGCCTGTTCGGATGCGTCTGGGCGTTCGTCGAACGCGCGCGCACCGCGACGACGCGCTACGTCATGGGCGGAAACCTCGCGCGGGCCCAATCGGAAATCCGCTTCCGCGAGGCCATGATCCAGGCCTCGCCCGAAGCGATCGTGATCATGGGCTCCGACCTGGCTTCACCGCTCAGCTATCGCGGCGGCAGTGCCCTGCTGCAGGCCTGCCTGTCGGGCGCAGACTCGGCGCACCTTGCCGCGAAGCTCGAAGCGCTGCTGCAGGGCGGCACGCCCTTCGCGGTGACGGTGCGCACGGCGCGCCATCCCGGCATTTCGGTGAAGGGCTGCGTCATCGGCAGCCGGGCCGCATTGTTCCTGCGCGTGGCGGAAGGCGTCACCGAGCTCGAACGCGACCTGAAATCCGTCATCGAGGCCTTGCCCGTCCCGGTCTGGATCCGCAACCGCAAGCTCGCCCTGACCTGGGCAAATCGCGCTTTCGTGACCGCCACGGGTTCCGGCACGCTGGAAAATGCGCTGAAGACCGACCCGCGCCTCGTCCGCGCGGAGCGCGATCTCACCGGCGCCGTTCTGGAAGGCAACGACGTCCTCAATGAGCGGCGCTACACCGTGATCGAGGGCCGCCGGCGCGCACTCTCGGTCGACCTGTTCCGCCTGCCCAGCGCCTGCGTCGCCGGCGTCGCGCTCGACGTGACCGACTCAGCCCACGCCGAGGCGCAGCTCAAGCTCGCCGCCGACGCCTATGCCGACATGCTGGACCGGGTCGATACGGCCATCGCCGTTTTCGGCACCGACCGCCGGCTGGCCGTCTCCAACAAGCGGTTCGCCCGGATGTGGGACCTGTCCGAAGCGTGGCTCGAATCCCATCCGTCGTTGGACGACATCTTCGATCGCCTGCGCGAGACTCGTCGCCTGCCGGAACAGCGCGACTTCCAGGCGTGGAAACGCGAACATATGCGCCTGTTCGATGCCGACGACGGCGAGATCGACCAGACCTGGCACATCGCCGGCGGCAGCAGCGTGCGCGTGATGGCCTATCCCTATCTGCTCGGCGGCGTGTACTACGTGTTCGAGGACATCAGCGAGTCGCTGCGCCTCAACACCTCCCTTCACATGCTGAGCCAGACACAGCGCGCGATGCTGGACACGATAGACGATGGCATGGCCGTGTTCGGCCCGGACGGCCGGCTGAAGATGCACAATTCGGCGTTCGCCGACCTTTGGCAATTCGAAGAAGGTGAGTTGTCGGCGGAACCGCATTTGAGCCGGATCGCGGCCACCAGCATTTCCAGGATCGGACGCGACAATATCTGGAGCATGGTGTCCGCCGGCGTCACCGCGGGCGAACCTTCGCGCTACGGCGATTGGGGCCGGCTCGTTCGCGCGGACGGACGGATATTGTCCGTCTCCCTCACACGGCTGCCGCTCGGCGCGACGCTCGTGGTCTTCGAGGATTTGACGGACATCGAACGCTTCGATGCGGTGCTCCGCGAAAATCCCTCTGCGGCTTCGGTGGCATGACTGTCGCGCTGAAGGATGTTTATTCGCCGTCGTTCGAACTGTGTCGAGCGGCGTCCCGCGCATCGAGTTCGGCGGCCGCGGCCAGAAGCTTCGCGGCGACAGGACCGTTCGGCACGGCGCTGGCATAGACGCGCAGGTCGCGCGCAATGTCGCCTATCGGTTTCGCGGTAGATGACGAGATCGAGTCTTGGTGCACATCGCGCTCCATTGCTGCGTCAGACCGTCAAGACTGGCCGACCGTCAGGCGTAGCGGGAGCTCGGTAATTCCTGTAAGGAGTCTTACCTAGGCTTGAAGTTTCGAAGCCGCGCTATTTAACGATAGATGCAACTTTGATTTGCCGGTCAGTGAATTAATTGTTATTATTAATTGTATTGCGCGCAAAGTGTGCAAGTCTCGGAAGGTGGAAGGACGGTTCGAGTTTAGTCAACAGAATGTATTGCGTCGCACAATAGAAATGCCCCGATGCCTCATGATGATGATGCGCTATTCAAAGCGCTGATGGATACCGCCGTCGATGGCATCGTCGTCATCGACACGCGGGGCATTGTCCAAGTCTGCAGCGAAGCCTGCGGGAGACTTTTCGGCTACCGTCCAGACGAGGTTGCGGGGCGGAACGTCAGAATGCTCATGCCGGAACCGTATCATGGCGAGCACGACGCATACATTTCCAGCTATCTGCGGACCGGCGAAAAACGAATTATCGGCAGCGGTCGTGAGGTCGTCGGGCGCCGGAAAGACGGCTCGACTTTCCCGATGTATCTCTCGGTCGGGGAAGGCGAGGTCGGCGGGAATCGCATCTTCGTCGGCGTCATCCACGACCTGACGCCCCTGAAAGCCGAAGTAGCCAGGCGCATGGACCTCGACAGCCTGTTGGCCCAGATCGTCCAGTCGTCCGACGACGCGATTCTCAGCAAGACGCTGGCCGGCACGATTACGAGCTGGAACGCCTCCGCCGAGCGGATCTTCGGATATGCGGCCGGCGAGGTGATCGGGGCCAACATAGCGATGCTGATCCCGCAGGACCGCCTTGCGGAAGAGCAGGATATCATCGACCAGATCCGAGCCGGACGGGACGTCGAGCACTTCGAGACGGTTCGCCGCCACAAGAACGGCAGCGACATCCATGTCTCCATCACGATCTCGCCCTTGCGCGACGGGGCCGGCGATATCGTCGGCGCGTCCAAGATCGTCCGCGACGTCAGCGAAAAGAAGCGGTCGGAGCTTCGCATGCAGACGCTCCAGTCGGAGATCGCCCATATAAATCGGCTCAGTTCGATGGGGCAGATGTCGTCGGCGATCGCCCACGAACTCAACCAGCCGCTGACGGCCATTGCCAACTATGTGAAAGCGGCGCGGCGGACTCTCGATCGGGCCGAGCCCGCAAGCGTCGATCGTGCCAAGGACGCCATGGACAAGGCGGGCGCCCAGATACTGCGAGCCGGCGCCATCATCCGGAACCTGCGCGACTTCATCGAGAAGCGGGACAGCAACCGATCGCCCGAAGACCTCAACAACGTCGTGGAGGAGGCAATCGCGCTAGGCTTGGTGGGGACGGCCCACGTGAATGTACGGTTGTGTCTTCAATTGGAACCGAAGCTCCCCCCGGTGCTGATCGATAAAGTGCAAATTCAGCAGGTTTTGATAAATCTCATCCGCAACGGCCTCGAAGCCATGCAGGTTGTCGACATACGCGAACTCACCATCGAGACCGCGATCGACAACAAGGACTTCGCACGGGTTACGGTCCATGATAGCGGGCCGGGCCTGTCGGAGGCCGTACTGAAGCGCCTGTTTCAGCCATTCGTCACCACCAAGGAAAAGGGAATGGGAATCGGATTGACGATTTGCCAATCGATTTTGGAAGCGCACGGGGGAAACATCGTGGCCCTGCCTGACCATCGGCCAGGCGCCACGTTCCGTTTCCGTGTCCCGTTTGTCGGACAGAGGGAAGCAGCATGACGACCGATACGTTGATTTTCGTGGTCGATGACGATCACGACGTTCGCGATTCGATACGGATACTCCTGGAATCGGCGAACTACGCGGTGAAGGATTTCGGCTCCGCCCGGGACTTCCTGGCGGACAAGGCAAGCGCGGGACATTGTTTGATCGCCGATATCCGCATGCCGGAGATGGACGGACTTGAACTCCAGGAAGAGGTCGTCAAGCGCAAGCTCGGCCTTCCGGTGGTGATCATCACCGGTCATGGCGACGTGCCGCTGGCGGTTCGCGCGATGAAGGCGGGCGCGGTGGACTTCATCGAGAAGCCGTTCGACGACGAGATGTTGCTGGGCAGCATCCGCCGCGCGCTCGAGATCGGCAGCAAGACGCGCAGCCGGGCCGCCGAGGCCGCGGCCGCGGAAAGGCTGCTCGCGCTTCTGACGCCGCGCGAGCGCAACGTCCTCGATCAACTCGTCGTCGGACGCTCCAACAAGGTGGCCGCCTACGAACTCGGCATCTCCCCGCGAACCATCGAAATCCACCGCGCCCACATCATGGACAAGATGAATGCCCGGAGCCTGTCGGATCTCGTGCGAATCTCGCTGGCGGCCGGTCGTTCGCCGGAGGGCGGTGCCTAGGGGTTATTGCGTATGGAACCCGAAATGGCAGGTCAATTAACATCTTAGTTCGCCATCGCGCAGGTGCCGAATTGAGTTCCCCAAGCAACCGCCTGGTCTTCGTCGTGGACGACGACGAGGCCGTGCGCGAATCGATCCTCGTCCTGCTCGACGCCGAAGGCATCGCGGCCCAGGCCTTTGCCTCCGCGCGCGATTTTCTTGCCGGGGTTGATCTGGGGCGCGCCGGCTGCCTGATCCTGGATGTGCACATGCCCGAGACGAGCGGCATCGAGCTGCTCGACGAGTTGCGCCGCCGGGGCGTCGCCACACCGGTCGTGGTCATGTCCGGACGGAGCGATCACACAATGGTGCAAGCGGCCCAGCGCCTGGGCGCGACGATGCTCGCCAAGCCGCCGGACGACGAAGTCCTTATCAACCTGATCGAAACCGCACTCGCCGCGCCTATGTAAAGTTTCGTAGGCATTCTCTCCGAATGGCGCGCGGCAAGGTCGAGCGCCATACTCTCCAGGCTTCCGCGATCTCCCTCCGGCGAGAGCATCAAGTCGGGCGCGGTGGACCTCGTGTTATGGTCTCCGCGCCCGGTCTTTTCGCGGGCCGCGTTGCGCCATGCCGTCGCGTCGCGAGCCGAGCGGCGCGACAACCTGACCGTCGCGACGGATCGCTGCACGCGCATTTCCCCGACCATTGATTCCGATCAAGCAAACCCCGGGCATTCCGGGCGAAGGCAAAGGCGCCATCGGGGAGCCCTGCATGCCGCCAGAGTCACAGCAATCCACCGCGGGTTGGGAAGCCTATTGCGCCGCGGCCCGCGCGCTCGCCGGTCAGAGCGCCTCAGTCCCTGTCGAACCCGTCGAAGCATCATCCAGCCAAGAGGCTCCAGATGCCGTCTGCCGTTGATCGCCCCTTCCGCGTCGACCTGGCCGTCCTGCCGCTCATCGCCGGCGGCGGCTTCATCGCCGCGATCGTGGAGGCGGCGCGTTCGCCCGATCCGGCCATGGTCATCCAGGCCTGGACCTTCGCGGCCTGCATGCTGGGTATCGGCATCTTCTATCTCGTCAACTATGGCGGCGGCGTGCCGGCGGAGGAGAGCTCCGGCTACCGCAACAACGTCGTCAAGGCGGGCGTCGTCGCCTCGATGATCTGGGGCATCGCCGGCATGCTGGTCGGCCTGATCATCGCGCTGCAGCTTTCCTTTCCGAGCCTGTTCTATTTTCCCGATTGGCCGTGGACGAATTTCGGCCGCCTGCGCCCGCTGCATACCTCGGCGGTGATCTTCGCGTTCGGCGGCAATGTGCTGATCGCGACGTCGTTCTACGTCGTGCAGCGCACGACCAGGGCCGCGCTGTTCGGCGGCTCGCTGCCCTGGTTCGTGTTCTGGGGCTACAACACCTTCATCGTGCTCGCGGGCACCGGCTATCTGCTGGGCGTCACGGAGGGCCGCGAATATGCCGAGCCGGAATGGTACGCCGATCTGTGGCTGACCGTCGTGTGGGTCTGCTACCTGCTGACCTTCCTCGGCACGATCATCAAGCGCAAAGAGCCGCATATCTACGTCGCGAACTGGTTCTATCTCGCCTTCATCGCCACCATCGCGATCCTGCATATCGTCAACAACCTGTCGCTGCCGGTCTCGCTGCTGTCGACGAAGAGCGTCTCGGCGTTTTCCGGCGTGCAGGACGCGCTGACACAGTGGTGGTACGGCCACAATGCGGTGGGATTCTTCCTCACCGCCGGCTTCCTCGGAATCATGTACTATTTCATCCCGAAGCGCGCCGAGCGGCCGATCTATTCCTACCGCCTCTCCATCGTCCATTTCTGGACGCTGATCTTCATCTACATCTGGGCCGGTCCGCATCATCTGCTCTACACCGCGTTGCCCGACTGGGCGCAGACGCTGGGCATGACCTTCTCGATCATCCTGTGGATGCCGAGCTGGGGCGGCATGATCAACGGCCTGATGACGCTGTCCGGCGCATGGGACAAGCTGCGCACCGATCCTGTCCTGCGCATGCTGGTTGTCTCAGTCGCGTTCTACGGCATGTCGACCTTCGAAGGTCCGGTGATGAGCGTGCGCACGGTCAACGCCCTGTCGCACTACACCAACTGGACGATCGGCCATGTCCATTCGGGGGCGCTCGGCTGGGTCGGCTATATCAGCTTCGGCGCGCTCTATTGCCTGGTGCCGTGGCTGTGGAAGAAGAAGGCGCTCTATTCCAACGCGCTGGTCGAGTGGCATTTCTGGATCTCGACGCTCGGCATCGTGCTTTACATCACGTCGATGTGGGTCGCCGGCATCATGCAGGGCCTGATGTGGCGCGCCTATAACGATTTCGGCTTCCTCGAATATTCCTTCGTCGAGGGCGTCCAGGCGATGCATCCCTACTACATCATCCGCGCGCTCGGCGGGGCGATGTATCTGGGTGGCGTCCTGATCATGGCCTACAATCTCTGGCGCACAGTCAAGAGCGGCGCACCCGCACCAAGCGCCGCTGCCGCGCCTCTAGCTGCCGCGGAGGCCGTGTCGTGAACCATCAGATCTTCGAAAAGAACTCGATCCTCTTGCTGATCGGCATCCTCATCGTCGTCGCCATCGGCGGCGCGGTCGAGATCGCCCCGCTGTTCTGGGTGAACGGCACCGTCGAGAAGGTCGACGGCATGCGCCCTTACACGCCGCTCGAACTCGCCGGCCGCGACATCTATATCCGCGAGGGGTGCTATGTCTGCCATAGCCAGATGATCCGCTCGCTGCGCGACGAGGTCGAACGCTACGGCCATTACAGCCTGGCGGCCGAGAGCATGTACGATCATCCGTTCCAATGGGGCTCGGAGCGGACCGGCCCGGATTTGGCGCGCGTCGGCGGCAAATATTCCGACGAATGGCAGCGCGCCCATCTCGCCGATCCGCGCTCGGTCGTCCCGGAATCGGTCATGCCGCCCTATGTCTTTCTCGAAAAGACGCCGCTCAACTATCGCGACATCGCCGATGTGATGCGCGCGAACCGTACGGTGGGCGTGCCCTATACCGACGCCGAAATTGCCAATGCCGCGGCCGATCTCGAGGCGCAGGCCAATCCGGACAGCGACGGCGTGGACGCGTTCAAGAAACGCTATCCCGAGGCCGCGGCACGCGACTTCGACGGCAATCCGAAGGACATAACCGAAGCCGACGCCCTGATCGCCTATCTGCAGATGCTCGGCACACTGGTGGACTTCAAGACCTACCACGCCAACGCGCCCGAGAACCGGAGATAGCCATGGAACGCTGGGCTTACGAAGACGTGCTGGCCTTCGCCCAGAGCTGGGGCGCCGTCTATTTCATCGTCATGTTCGCGGTCGCTTTCACTTACGCGCTTTGGCCGTCGAACAAAAAACGGTTCGAGGAAGCGGCGCGAATTCCCTTCGAAGAGGGAGAGATTTGATGTCGGACCACGACAAGGAGGTCGATCAGGTCTCCGGCACCGAGACCACCGGCCACGAATGGGACGGGATCAAGGAGCTCAACACCCCGCTGCCGCGCTGGTGGCTGGGCTTGTTTTTCGTCTGCATCGCCTGGGCGGTAGTCTACTGGATTTTCATGCCGGCTTGGCCGGGCATCTATGGCTACACCCATGGCGTCCTCAACCGCTCGCAGCGCGACGTCGTCACCGGCGAAGTCGCGGCGCTCAAGGCGGCGCGTCTCGCCAAGGATCGCGAACTGGCGCATGCGAGCTTGGCGCAGATCCAGGCCAATCCGGACTTGCTGCAATTCGCGCTGGCCGAGGGCCGCGCGACCTTCGGCGACAATTGCGCTGCCTGCCATGGCAGCGGGGGACAGGGCGCGCATGGCTATCCGAACCTCAACGACGACGCCTGGCTGTGGGGCGGCAGGCTCGCCGACCTCCAGCATACGATCACGGTCGGCGTGCGCTCGACCAGTCCGGATACCCGCCAGTCGCAGATGCCGGCCTTCGGCCGCGACGGCATGCTGAAGCCCGAACAGATCGACGATCTGACCGAGTACGTCGTGCACCTTTCGGGCCGCGCCGCCGACGCGCATGCGGTCGGGCGCGGGGCGAAACTGTTCGCCGACAATTGCGCGATGTGCCATGGGCCGGCCGGCAAAGGCAATCGCGAGATGGGCGCGCCGAACCTGACCGACAACGAATGGCTGTACGGTCCGAAGCGCGAGGATATCCGCGACCAGATCTGGAACGGCCATGGCGGCGTGATGCCGACCTGGGGTGGACGGCTGTCGCCGGAAGAGATCAAGGCGCTTGCGGTGTACGTCCACAGCCTCGGCGGCGGAGAGTAGGCGCCAACGATGACCGCGTGCACTGTCATCACGATGCGGAATGCAACGCCCGTCGCCGGCCACGCGGCCGAAGGCGTGGAGCGCTCGGATGCCCAGGCGAGCAACAGCGCGGCCAACCGCCAGTTCTACAAGGCGCGCGTACCGATCTATCCCAAGCTGGTCCACGGCACCTATCGCAAGGTCAAATGGGCGGTCATGGCGATCACGCTTGCGATCTACTATCTCGTGCCGTGGATTCGTTGGGATCGCGGGCCGTCCGCGCCCAGCCAAGCCGTCCTCGTCGATCTCGCGCATGAGCGCTTCTATTTCTTCTTCATCGAGATCTGGCCGCAGGAAGTCTATTACATCACCGGCCTGCTCATCCTGGCCGCGGTCGCGCTGTTTCTCGTCACCGCGCTGTTCGGCCGGCTGTGGTGCGGATACACCTGCCCGCAGACGGTGTGGACCGACCTCTTTATTTATGTCGAGAACCTGATCGAGGGGGATCGCTCGGCCCGCATCCGCCTCTCCGCCGCGCCTTGGACCGTGGGCAAGGTCGCAAAGCGCGTCTCAAAGCATGCCATCTGGATCGCAATCGCCGTCGCAACGGGCGGCGCCTGGGTATTCTATTTCACGGACGCGCCGGCGCTCGCGCAGGCGCTGATCGCCGGCTCGGCGTGCATGATCGTCTATGGCGCGATCGCCATTCTGGCGTTCACCACCTACACGCTGGGCGGGTTGATGCGCGAACAAGTCTGCACCTATATGTGTCCCTGGCCGCGCATCCAGGGCGCCATGATCGACGACGAAGCGCTGTCCGTCACCTGTCGTTCCGACCGCGGCGAGCCGCGCGGCGCGCATAAGAAGGGCCAGCCCTGGGACGGGCGCGGCGCCTGCGTCGACTGCAACCAGTGCGTGGCGGCCTGCCCGATGGGCATCGATATCCGCGACGGGACCCAGCTCGAATGCATCAATTGCGGCTTGTGCATCGATGCGTGCGACGATGTGATGGCGCGCGTCGGCCTGCCGAAAGGCCTTATCGCATACGACACCGACGCGAATGTCATGCGCCGCAGCCGAGGCGAAAAGGCGCGCTTCCGGTTCGTTCGCCCGCGCACCGTGCTCTACGGCGCCGTTCTCGCGATCGTTTCGGGCGTCATGCTGCTCAGCCTGCTCACCCGCCACACGATCGGCATCGACGTGATCCGCGACCGTAACCCGAACTTCGTCGCCCTGGCGGACGGCTCGGTGCGCAACGGCTATACGCTCAAATTGATGAACCGCGCCGACACCGCGCGCGACTTCTATCTGTCGATCGGGGGCATCAGGCCCGTGAAGGTCAACGTCATCGGCCTCGGCGTCGTTTCGCTTCCGGTCAGGCTCTCCGTCGATCCGGACAAGGTGCGCGCCGTGCGCGTCCTGGTGACGGTCGCGCGGCCCGATCTGCAAAGCGGTTCGCAGGACATCGAATTCGCGCTGCGCGACGCCAAAAGCGGCGAAAGCCGCGACGCCGGCGCCGTCTTCGTGTCGGGAGAACAGCGATGATCCGTCCGTTGACCGGCCGTGGCGTACTCGTCTGGCTCGGCGGGTTCTTCGCCTGCATCATCGCGGTGAACGTCTATTTCATCGTGATCTCCATCGATACTTTCCGCGGCGAGGACGAGCAGAAGCCCTATCTCCAGGGCATCGAGTACAATACGACGCTCGAACGCCGCGCCGCGCAGGCGCGGCTGGGCTGGAAGGCCGATGTCGCGGTCCGGCGGCTGAAGGACGGCCATGTGCGCATCGAGATCGGCTTGAAAGATGCGGCCGGTCGTGCGCCGGGCGATGCGGTGCTGGCGGCAGAGCTTCGCCATCCCGCCGACGAGAATCGCGACCGCGCCCTGCGCATCGTGGCCGCCGGCGGCGGCCGCTACTGGGCCGATGCCGGCGATGTCGCGTCCGGCGCATGGGATATCCTCCTGTCGAATGCCGACCGGCGCGCCCCGTTCGAGGCGACGGCGCGGCTGTGGGTACCGTGAGCGCGGCGGACAGTTATTCCGCCTTCGTGCGGGCGGAGCGCGATGGCGTCTCCGCGATGGACCTCGCCGTGCGCGGCGCGCGTTGCGCCAATTGTCTTGCCAAGATCGAAGGCGGCGTGCGCGGCATCTCCGGCGTGACCGAGGCCCGCCTCAATCTCTCCACCGGAAAGCTGCACGTCGCCTGGCGGGGCGATGCCGTCGCGCCGGCAGCGGTGATCGATCGCGTACAGACGCTGGGCTACGACGCGGCGCCTTACGACGCGGCGCAATCGCTCGATGACGGCCAGGAAGAGGGCAGGCGGCTGCTGCGATGCCTGGCCATTGCCGGCTTCGGTACGGTCTTCGTCGTCGGTTTGACGGACGCGGTCTGGTATGGCGCGAGCGATATGAGCCCGGCGACCCGCCAGCTCTTTTTCTGGCTCGCCGCCGCCATATCCGTTCCCGTGTCGCTTTTCGCGGCGCAGCCCTTCTTCCAGTCCGCCTTCCGGAGCCTCGCCAAGCGCCAGACCAACATGGATGTGCCGATCAGCCTCGCCATCCTCCTGTCGCTCGCGCTCAGCCTTTATGAGACCGTCCGGCACGGTGCGCATACCTATTTCGACGCCGCGGTGATGCTGGCATTCCTCCTCCTGATCGGCCGCTATCTCGACTACCTTTTGCGCGACCGTGCACGCGGCGCGGCGCAGCATCTGGTCGCGCTCCAGGCGGCGACGGCGCGCCGCCTTAAGCCGGGCGGCGAGATGGAAACGGTGGCCGCGCGCGAACTCGGCGCCGGCGACCGCATCTTGCTCGCCAGCGGCGAGCGCGTTCCGGCCGACGGCGTCGCGGAGGACGACAGCGATGCCGACATCTCGCTCGTCACCGGCGAGAGCGCGCCCGTGGCGGTCCGGCGCGGCGACTCCCTGCGCGCGGGCACCATCATCGTCGGCCGTCCCGTCGTGTTGCGCGCGACCGTCGGCGTGGACGACAGCCTCGTCGCCGATCTGGCGCGGCTGCTCGAAGCAGGGCAGCAGACGCGCAGCCTCCATGTCCGCCTGGCCGACCGCGCCGCGCGCGCTTATGTGCCCTTCGTCGCCATCGCGTCGCTCCTGGTGTTCACGGGCTGGTTCGCCGTCGGCGCGGCGCTGCCCGTCGCGCTGACCAACGCCATTGCCGTCCTGATCATCACCTGTCCCTGCGCGCTCGGCCTCGCGGTGCCCGCGGTGCAGATCGTCGCCACCGGCCGTCTGTTCAATCGCGGCGTCTTCGTGAAGTCCGGCGATGCGCTGGAACGCCTCGCGGAAATCGACCGCGCCGTATTCGACAAGACCGGCACGCTGACCCTGGGTACGCCGCAATTGCGGAATGCCGCGGAAATTCCCCGCGCCACACTGCAAGCCGCCGCGCGACTCGCCCGCGCCAGCCGCCATCCGCTGGCGCGCGCCGTCGCCGAGGCCGCCGGCACGGGTCCGGTCGCCGCTGGAGTCTCCGAGATCGCCGGCGCCGGACTTTCTGCTGCGGTCGACGGCGAAGAGCACCGCCTCGGAAGCGCGCCGTGGTGCGGTGCCGGCTCAACCTCCCATGGCAGCGAATTGTGGTACCGCGCCGGAAACGCTGCGCCCGTGCGGTTCGCATTCCAAGACAAGATACGGCCCGACACCAAACAGGCGATCGCCGACCTGAAAGCGCGCGGCATCGCGGTCGAGATGCTGACCGGCGACCGCGCCGAGCCGGCGATGCAGATCGCGAGCGAAGCCGGCATCGACTCCTGGCGGGCCGCCATCGGCCCCGCCGAGAAGGCGGCGTACATGCAGGCCTTGCGGGCGCGGGGCGAACGCGTGCTCATGATCGGCGATGGGCTGAACGATGCGGGGGCTCTGGCATTGGCACATGTCTCCATCGCACCCGGCAGCGCGGCCGATGTCAGCCAGCGCGCCGCCGATCTGGTGCTGCGCGGCGATTCCATCGCGCCGATCGTCGAGGCGGTCGATATCGCGCGCCGGGCGCGCCGCCTTGTGGTGCAAAACTTCGCCTTCGCCGCGCTCTACAATCTCGCGGCCATTCCGCTCGCCGCGTTCGGCCTCATGACCCCGCTGATCGCCGCCGGCGCCATGGCGGGGTCCTCATTGATCGTCACGCTGAACGCCTTGCGGCTCGCGAGGGCGCCGTGAACGGCATCGCCGTCATCATCGCCGCGGCGCTCGCTTTCGGATTGACCGCGCTCGGACTTCTGTTGTGGTCGTTGAACAGCGGCCAGTACGACGATCCGGAGGGCGACGCCAATCGGATATTGCTGGACGACGACAAAGACGCTTGAGCTAGCCGCGCTGCGGCGTCCAGTTCAGCAGACGCCGGTATTCCTCCTCGGTGCCGCCGTAGAGCCCGCCGGACTTCTCCAGCAGCCCCTGGCGGTCGACGATCGCGATCAGTCCGCGGGTCACCCGCGTCAGTCCCTGTTCTTCCAGAACCTTCAGCGCGACCGAGACGCCGGGCCGCCGCACCGACAGCATCGTCGCGATATAGTCATGGGTGATCGCCAGCGTGTCGCCCTCCACCCGGTCGTGCAGCGTCAGGAGCCAGCGGGCGAGGCGCTGTTCCAGAAGTCCCGCGCCGTTGGCGAGTGCGGTATGGGCCACCTGGATCGCGAAGGCGCGCGCGAACAGCAAGAGGTGGTCGCGCAGGGTCGTGCTCTCCGCCAGCAATTCGCGCAATCGGGATGCGGCGATCCGATGACCCTCGCCTGCAATCTGCATGACGATCAGCTGCGCCGCGCGGCTATCGCCCAGAACGACGCCGGTACCGGTCATGCCCTCATAGCCGATCACCCCGGTCTCGACCCGGCTGCCGCCCGAGCTTTCGGCGATGACGGAGGCGATGCCGCTCTGCGGAAAATAAATCCAATCCACGTCGCGGCCGCGCGTTTCCAGCTCCTTGTCCGCGGCAAGCTTCACCGGCTGGAGTTCCGGCGCGACACGTTCCCAATCGGCGTCGCCGAGCGATGCGAGAAGATGATTGCGGTCGCGCAAATCGGAACTCCTTCCCCGCCTACCGGTGATATCTAAGCCTTTCAGGGGAACGTTGGTTCCCCGGAAAAAAGAAACGGCGCTTTTTGCGCGGGTGGACGGACGGTTACGGGGAGCGTGAAAACCCGGCGTGGGGTCGCTCCAAAGACAGCGTTCGTCGGGCGGCTGGAAACGCTACCGGACTCTGAGCGTCGCGATCTGGAACGGCCGAAGGGCGAGCGTGCGGGCGCCGTCCGCCGGCGGGATCGCCTCGCCTTCGTCCTCGAGCGTGTTGCTGCGCTCGACGCCGTGCACGGCCGTGCCGAATGCCAGCCGGGCCTGTGTCGAGGCGCCGCTGCTTTCATAGAGCCGCACGATCCAGCCCTTGCCGTCTTCCGCCGGTTTGATCGTATCGATCACGACATTGGCGGGCTCGGCCGAAACCAGCGGCTCCGACAGGATCGCAGCCGGCATGCCCTTCGCCCATAGCAGCGGACGGTTGAAGCAGGCGGCACGGGCGACCGTGGCCGCCGCGCGCCAATCGCCGGCATGGGGATAGAGCGCGTAGCGCAGGCGATGGATACCGATGTCGGCGGTGCGGTCTGGCGACTCCGTGCCGCGCAGCAGGCTGAGGCTCATGACATTGCCCAACGTCGAATAGCCGTAGCGGGAATCGGTCAGGAGCGAGACGCCGAAACCGGGCTCGGACAGATCGGCCCAGCGATGGCCGGGCACTTCGTATTGTGCAAGATCGGCATCGGTGTTGGCGTGGGTCGGGCGCTCGACCGCGCCATACATCGTCTCATAAGTCGCGCGGGGCGCCTTGGCGGCGAGCGGGAAGGCGGCCTTCAGCAGGGTGCGGCGCTCATGCCAGTCGATCTCGGTGTCGAATTCGAGTTGGTCGGCGCTGGCGTCCAGGCGGACGGTCTGCGTCAGGCGGCTCTTCCCGCCGATAGGGTGTTCGAAGCGCACTTCAGCGCGCAGCGGGCCGCGCGCGACGATTTCGCAGCGTCCGGCGGGGGCGCATTCCCGGCCGGTCTCCAGCGCGAAGGGATCGATATCCCAGGCCTCGTATTCCGTCGGACGGTCGTCGAACAAGACGAAGCGATTGGCCTTGCCGGCGAGGGCTTCGCGGCCGCTCGCAAGATGCGTCAGGGACAGAACGGCTCCGCCCCGGTTCAGAACGGCGCGAAGCCGCCCATTGTCGAGGACGATGTCGCCGGCATCTTCGACGCGCACGCCCTGGGGCGCGTCTTCGATGCGGCCGGCCGAGAACGGCGCGGCGACGACGCGCTGCAAACGCCCGTGCGGCCCGGCGGCGATCTCGTCCCGCGCGAAGCCGGTGGGGTTGAACGGCATCGCGTCGCTGCCGCGCGACAATCCGTCGAGCAGCTTTTGCGAAAGAGCCTCGGTCCGTTCCGCGAGTTCGGCCAATTCCTTGCGTGCGCGGACGTAGACTTCGCCGATGCTGCTGCCCGGCAGGATGTCGTGGAACTGGTTGACCAGGAGCACGCGCCACAATGCTTCGACCTCCGGTCGCGACGGTGCCGGTTTGCCGACCACGAGGCTCGCGGTGCAGAGCAGGTCGAGCGTCTGAAGCCGGCCTTCGATCAGGCGGTTGAGCCGTTTGACCTCCGCCTGGCTGGTGTAGGTGCCGCGATGGTATTCGAAATAAAGCTCACCCTCTATCGTCGCGAAATCGTCCGCCTCGCGTTCCAGCCGGTCGTAGAAGTCATTGGGATCGCGCGTCGCGGCTCTCGGCACGCCGAGCAGATCGCCGGTCCGGCGCAGCGATTCGATCATGACGGCGTCGGGCCCGCCGCCGCCGTCGCCATAGCCGAACAGATAGAGCGCCTCCGCTGAGCGGTCGGCGTCCTTGTAGTTGGCCGCGTGGTAGCGCATCTCTTCGATCGAGCACATGCTGTTGTAGGTGTCCGACGGCGGGAAATGCGTGAGCACTTCGCTGCCGTCGATGCCGCGCCAGCGGAAGCTGTGATGCGGCGGCACGGTGAAGCGGTTCCAGGAAAGCTTCTGGGTCAGGAAACGGTCCATGCCGGCTTCGCGCATCAACTGCGGCAATTGCCCGGCATAGCCGAACACGTCCGGATTCCAGAAGATGCGGGAGCGCGCGCCGAAGGTCCTCTCGAAATAGCGCTGACCGTAGAGGAATTGGCGGCACATCGACTCGCCGCTCGGCAGGTTGCAGTCCGGCTCGACCCAGCTTCCGCCGATGGGAATCCATTGCCCGCCCGCGACCTTGGCGCGGATGCGGGCGAAGAGATCGGGATCGGCCTGCTCCATCATCACATATTGCGCCGCCTGGGAGCAGGCGAATTTGAATTCGGGATAGTCGTCCATCAGGGCGAGGACGTTGGCGAAGCTGCGCTGGCATTTGCGCCGCGTCTCCTCGATCGGCCAGAGCCAGGCGGTGTCGATATGGGCGTGCCCGATGGCGGTGAGTTCGTGCGCCACGGTGCCGTTCTTCGCCGAAAATAGCCCGGCAAGGATCGCCCGGCCCGCATCCCAGGTCGTCCGGTCGTCGGGATCGAGCAGATTGCAGACGCGGTTCAAATCGTGGAGCAGCTTTCCGGCCCAGGTCGTGTCGAGCGCTGGCCGCACCAGTTTGGGGGCGACGCCGCCGGTCGAGCGCGGTGTCTGCGGCGGCTCGCGGTCGGCCTCGAGCTGGCGCAGCACGTCGAAATCATGGAACAGCGACCAGGCCTCGGGATCGAAGCGGCGGATATCGCAGGCTGCAAGCTGGTAGGGCTCGGCCGGCGGGTGTCCGGCTTCGGCGGCACCGAAGGCGCGATTGCATGCGATCTCGATATATAAAGTGACGGTCTCGCCGCCTTTGGCGGCCCGCGCCACCGGCGCGGTGTGGCGGCCGCTGTTGAGGCCCTGGGTCGAGCGGCCGTTCATCCAGAGCAGGGCCTCCGACCGGGAATCCCAATGGAGGTCGACGCGCGATCCGCGCCAATCTTCCGGAATCCGCACCGTCACGCGCGCCCAATACGTCGCCCAGAGCGGGCCGAGCGGCGCGCCGATGGCGGCCTCGCGGTAGTCCAGCGTTTTGGCCTGTTCGAACGCGATGCGATCGGTCGGTCCGGCCAGTTCGATCCGCTCGACGGCGGCGCGGTCGGGATAGATGGCGCGCTTCAGCCGCCGCGCGAACTGCGTCAGCCGCGTGCGGGTGTAACCGGGATAGCGGCCGCGGACGCGCTGGAATTCGCCGCGTTGCGATGTGTCGTGGGTCATGGCGGTCACTTTACGGCAATTCCCGCGGTTTGCGCACGCGGTTGACAGGTTCGTGCGCCTGTCCCTCTGATCGGGCGGCATGAGCCAGGCCACCGCATCGCTGCAGACGGCGCTCGCGCATGCCGCGCGGCTGCTCGACAGCGACCCGTCGGCGGCGGCGGCGCAGGCGCGCGCCATTCTCGATGCCGTCCCCGGCCATCCGCAGGCGCGATTATGCCTCGGTTCGGCGCAACGGCGGCAGGGCGATCTGCCCGCGTCGCGCGACACGCTGGAGGCCCTGGCCGGAGAGCAGCCGAGGGCGCCGTCCGTCTGGTTCGAACTCGGCCGCACCCGCGCCGCGCAGGGCGAGACGCAGGCCGCGATCGACGCGCTGCGGAAGGCGACCCGCCTCAATCCCGATTTCGGCGACGCCTGGGCCGCGCTCGGCGAACAATATGGGCTCATCGGCGACGACGCGCGGGCGGCCGATGCCACGGCGCAGCAGCTTCGTCTCGCGACCCGAGATCCCAGGCTGATCGAAGCCGCCCTGGCGCTGTGCGACAACAAGCTTGCGGTCGCGGAGCGGCTGTTGCGGACGTTTCTCAAGACCGACCCGTCGAACATCGCGGCGCTTCGCATGCTGGCGGAAATCGGCGCGCGGCTGGGACGCTATGGCGACGCGGAAATCCTGCTGGCGCGCTGCCTGGAACTGGCGCCCACCTTCGCGGCCGCGCGGCACAACTACGCCATCGTGCTTCATCGCCAGAACAAATCCGAAGACGCCATCGCGCAGATCGAAATCCTTCAGCGGGAAGACGCACGCAATCCCGCCTATCGCGCCTTGAAAGGCGCGGCCTATGGCCAGATCGGCGAATACGCCAAGGCCATCGCCTGCTACGAGGACGTGCTCAAGGCGTTCCCCAACCAGCCCAAGGCGTGGATGAGCTATGGCCATGCGCTGAAGGCGGTGGGCCGGCAGGCGGATTCCGTCGCCGCCTACCGCAAATCGCTGTCGCTGGCGCCGGCCCTGGGCGAAGCATGGTGGAGCCTCGCCAATCTCAAGACCGTCGCCTTCGCGGCGTCCGATATCGAGGCGATGCGGGCCGGGCTGGCGCGGACCGATCTCGACGGCGAGGACCGCTATCACCTGCATTTCGCGCTGGGCAAGGCACTGGAAGACGCGCACGGCTATGCAGACGCGTTCGAACAGTATCGCCAAGGCAATGCGCTGCGCCGAAAAACCGTCGTCTATGACGCGGTCGAGACCTCCGATCATGTCCGCCGTTCCAAGCTCGTCTTCACGCCCTATCTCTTTGCGGCGCGGGCCGGATGGGGTCATCCGGCGCCCGATCCGATCTTCATCGTCGGGCTGCCGCGCGCCGGGTCGACGCTGCTGGAACAGATCCTGGCGACGCACAGCCAAGTCGAAGGCACGATGGAGCTGCCCGACATCATCGCCATCGCGCGGCGCCTCTCCGGCCGCAAGGCGCGCAGCCAGGCGTCCAACTATCCCGAGATGCTCGCGAACCTTTCGCGTGACGACCTGCACGAGCTCGGCGCCGAATATCTCGAACGCACCCGCGTGCAGCGCAAGCTCGGCCGGCCGTTCTTCATCGACAAGATGCCGAACAATTTCGCCCACGCAGGACTGATCCATCTGATCCTGCCCAACGCCAAAATCGTCGACGCGCGGCGCCATCCGCTGGGCTGCTGCTTCTCGGCCTTTAAGCAGCATTTCGCGCGCGGCCAGGCGTTCAGCTACGACCTCACCGAACTCGGCCGCTACTATGCCGACTATGTCGAGCTTATGCGCCACATGGACGACGCCTTGCCGGGCCGTATCCATCGGGCGATCTACGAACGCATGGTCGACGACCCGGAAGCCGAGGTGCGCCGCCTGCTCGACTATTGCGGTCTGCCCTTCGAGGAAGGCTGCCTGCAATTCCATCGAAACGACCGCGCCGTGCGCACCGCGAGTTCCGAACAGGTGCGCCGCCCGATCTTCCGCGACGGCGTCGACCACTGGCAAAACTTCGATCCCTGGCTGCGGCCTCTCAAGGCCGCGCTGGGCCCAGTGTTGCAGGATTACACTTAGCTGCCTCTTTTAACGCAGTGCAGCATTTTTCCGCAGTCCCACCGCCTGCGCGGCATTGACGGCCCCTTTTGCCGGGGTTTCAACTTGTGACACTTGCGAGACCGTGAATTTGCGTACGTGGGCGGCGGCCACTTTTCCGGGGGACTTGGCATGTGGGGGATTTCGACGGGCGGCCGCGTGCGGCCGGCGCTTTGGCAGGTGCTGCTGACCTCCACGATGTTGACGGGGCCCGCGTTCGCCGCCGATGCCGACAGGCCGGCCGGCATCGAGACGGTGGTGGTCACCGCCGAAAAGCGCTCCGAGGACATCCAGCGCGCGCCGCTCAGCATCCAGGCCTTGCCGACCGAGAAGCTCGAGCAGCTGCATGTGACGAACTTCGCCGACTATGTGAAGTTCCTGCCGAGCGTGACCTATACGGTGGGCGGCGCCGGCGCCGGCAATGGCGGGCCGGGCTTCGCCAATGTCTCGATGCGCGGCGTGTCGAGCGGCAATGACGGCAACCATTCCGGCTCTCTTCCCACCGTCGGCATCTATCTCGACGAGCAGCCGATCACCACGATCGGCGGCGCGCTCGACGTGCATGTCTACGACATCGCGCGCGTCGAATCGCTGTCGGGCCCGCAAGGCACGCTCTATGGCGCGAGCTCGGAAGCCGGCACGATCCGCATCATCACCAACCGGCCCGATCCGAGCGCCTTCTCCGCCGCCTATGACGTCAGCGTGAACACGGTGGACCATGGCAGCATCGGCTATGGCGGCGAGGGCTTCGTCAATATTCCGCTGGCCGACGATCTCGCCATCCGACTGGTCGGCTATTCCGAGCACGACTCCGGTTTCATCGACAACGTGCCCGGCACCCGCTTCTTCCCGACATCGGGCGTCACGGTGAGCAACGCCGCCATCGCCAAGAACAATTTCAACAGCGTCGACACGTTCGGCGGCCGCGCCGCGCTGGAATTCGATCTCGACGACAATTGGACGATCACGCCCACCGTCGTGGCGCAGCACACCCAGACCAGCGGCATCTTCGCCTACGATCCCAGCGTCGGCGATCTGAAGGTGCAGCATTTCTTCCCGGAATACGCGCACGACACCTGGGTGCAGGCGGGGCTGGCAATCCACGGCAAGATCGCCAATCTCGATATCAACTATTCCGGCGGCTACATGGATCGTCAGATCAACGCCGCGTCGGACTACACCGACTATTCGTTCTTCTACGACAACCTGTACGGCTACGGCGCCTACATCTACGACAATCACGGCAATTTCATCGATCCCCGGCAGTACATCTTCGAGAAGGATCATTTCACGAAGATCAGCCAGGAGCTGCGCGTCTCGACGCCGGCGGACGAGCCACTGCGGTTCGTCGGCGGGCTGTTCTTCGAGCGGCAGGGCCATTACATCCTGCAAAACTACCAGATCGCCAATCTGTCCGACACGAACGCCGATCCGGGCGTCGGCCAGCTTTCGGTGCCCAACTGGCCGGGCACGCTGTGGCTGACCGACCAGCAGCGCTACGACAACGACTATGCCGCGTTCGGCGAGGTCAGCTACGACCTGACCAAGAAGGTCACGCTCACGCTCGGCGGGCGCGTCTTCTATGCCGCCAATTCGCTGAAGGGCTTTTTCGGCTTCTCCGACGCCTATAGTTCGCATACCGGCGTGTCGCAGTGCTTCGCGCCCACCAGCGTCGACAACGGCCCCTGCACCAATCTCGACAAGAGCGTCTACGAGTCCGGCTTCACGCATAAGTTCAACATGAACTACAAGATTGACGACGACAGCCTCGTCTACGCGACCTGGTCGACCGGATTCCGTCCGGGCGGCGTCAACCGCCGCGGCACCATCCCGCCCTATCAGCCGGACCGCCTCACGAATTACGAGATCGGCTGGAAGACCGCCTGGCTCGACCACACCCTCATCTTCAACGGCGCCGCCTATATCGAGAATTGGAACCATTTCCAGTTCTCCTTCCTGGGCCTCAACTCCTTCACCGAGATCCACAATGCCGGCCAGGCCAAGATTTACGGCATCGAAAGCGACGTGACCTGGATGCCGGTGACGGGCCTCACCATCAGCGGCTCGGGCGCCTACAACGACTCGCACCTGACCAAGGACTATTGCGGCCCCGTGGGCGTCACGATCTGCCCGGGCACCGCGGATGCACCGGCCGGCACGCCGCTACCGACGCCGAAGTTCAAGACCAACTGGACAGCGCGCTACGAATTCCCGCTGGTCGACGACTTCCTCGGCCATGTCCAGACCAGCGTGATCTACCAGGGGGCGAGCTGGCCGGACCTGCGCGTCATGGCGCCCAATCCCGTCACCGGGGTCGACGTGCCGATCCGCGCCGCGCTCGGCCGCCAGCGGGCCTTCACCAATGTCGACTTCACGGTGGGCGTCGACACCGACAAATGGGCGCTCGAGCTGTCGGTCCTGAATGCCTTCGACCAGCGCGACGATCTCTACCGCTACGCCGAGTGCACCGTGCAGATCTGCGGCGCCGAGCCCTATGTCGCGACGAACACGCCGCGGCAGATCGGGCTCAGATTCAGCCAGAAGTTCTGAGCCGCGATCAGTCCAGCGTCTCTTCCAGATAGCGCCGGCGCAGATGGCGCTTGAGGGCTTCGCCGGACAGTTTCGCTCCGGTCGCCGCCACGACGAGGTCGTCGAAGCTTTTCAGGCTCGCCTGTTCGTGGATGCGCGGCCGCACCCAGGCGAAATAGGGCTTGAAGTCGCCGCGACCGAGCGCGGGTAGTATCTGCAAATCCTCGGAGCAGGCGGTCTCGAACAATTGCGCCGCCAGGGCTTCGCCGAGTGCGTAGTTCGGGAAATAGCCGAACAGCGCCGCCGCCCAATGGATGTCCTGCAGGCAGCCCTTGGCGTGATCGGGCGGCATGCGGCCGAACAGCTTGCCGAACATCTCGTTCCAGGCGCCGGGGATGTCGTCCACGCCGAGATCGCCCGACAGCAGCGCCCGTTCGAGGCGGTAGCGCAGGATCACGTGCAGCGGATAGGAAATCTCGTCGGCGTTGACGCGGATGAAATCGTCGTCGACGCGGCGGACGAAGTTGAGCAGGTTGCGCGGTGCCCACGGAGCCGGATCGCCGCCCAGATATTCGTGCAGCAGGGGACCCAGGAACGCCAGGAACTCCCTGGATCGGCCCGCCATCATCTCCAGCATCAGCGACTGGCTCTCATGCGCCGACGCGCCGCGCGCGAAGCCGACGGGCGAGAAGGCGAGGCGGCGCGGCAGGTTCAGCTCGTACATCGAATGGCCGGCCTCGTGCATCGTCGCCATCACCGCATAGCGGAACTTGTCTTCGCTGAAACGTGTGGTGAACCGCACATCGCCGGGCGAATGCGGCATCGAGAAGGGATGCGGCGCCTCGTCGATCCGGCTGTTCTCCGGCGAATGGCCGACGACCGCGGCGAGGCGCTGCGACAGCGCCTTCTGTCTCGCGACGGAAAAATCGCCGTGGAATTCCAACACGTCGGGCCATGATTTCTGACGTTCGCGGACGTCCGCGAGGATGCCGGGCAGGCTCGCCGCCAGATCGTCGAAGATCGGATCGATGACGGCGGAGGTCAGGCCCGGGTCCATCTCGTCCATCATCGCGTCATAGGGGGCAAGACCCAGCGCCGCGCCCTTGGCGGCCGCCACCTCCTTGTGGATCGCCATCAGTTTCTTGAATCCCGGCGCGAACAAGGAGAAATCGCCGGTCGCCTTGGCTTCCAGCCACGCCGCCTGCAGCGCCTGGCTCACGCGCGCGCGCTCGACGACGAGGTCCTTGGGCACCGCGGCGCGATGCACGAAGAGCCGGCGCATCTCGGCGAGATTGGCGCGGTCGGCGTCGTCGAGTGCATCGGCGTAGCCTTGCGCTTCGTCGAGCAGGGCGCCGATCTCGGGCGAGCCGGTCAGGTCGGTGGTGATCTCGGCCAAGGCGCCGCGCTGTTCGCCGCGGGCCCAGCTCCCGCCCTTGGGCATGTTGGTCTGCGCGTCCCAGTCGATCAGCGCCTCGATGCTGGCGAGCTTGCAGGACAGCGCGAACTTCGCCGCCGCGCGGGCATAGGGATCGGCCTGGAGGGATGACATGGGGCGCCTCGGATCGTGCTGGGCGAGCGTAGGGCGAGGTTGCGCGGTTTCCTACCCTCCCCTTGAGGGAGGGTCGAAATTTGCGCAGCAAATTTCGGGGAGGGGTCTAGCCGCGGCGCCGGCCCCCTCCCCGAAATATCTCGCGCGTACACTGTCGCTACGCGCCGCTTCGATTTTTCGACCCTCCCTCAAGGGGAGGGTAGATTTCAGATCACCATCTGGGTCTGGATCACCATCGCGACCAGCTTGCCGTCGGCGCGGGTGATGGTGGTCTGCCAGACCGAGCTGCGCCGGCCGACATGCAGCGCGACGCTTTCCGCGAACACCGGCTCGCCGGCCTTGGCCGCGCCGATGAAGTTCGTCTTGCTCTCGATCGTCGTGGTGGCCGCGCCTTCTGGCAGATTGAGGAAGGCGCCGCAGGAGGCGACGATGTCGGCGAGCGACATCAGGGCGCCGCCGTGGAGCGTGCCGCCGGAGCGGCACAGCTCGTTGCGGGCGGCGAGGGTGGCGCGGACGCGCTTGGGCGTCGCCTCGGTGATCTCGAGCCCGATCAGCTTGGGGAAGGGCTGCTCGGCCGGAGTGAGACGGGGCAGCGGCGCGGGTTCGCTGTCATTGGCGGGAAGAAGCTTGGCTGTATCAACGTGGAGCATCTCGTTCTCCTGTTGCACCGGATCGGCACGAAGATCGCGCCAGACAACCGGGACTGAAACCTGCATGCGACATCTCTGCAGGGATCGTGCCTGTGCCGTTTCGGGACTTGGCGTCCGGATTCAGGATTTGTTTTTCCCGGCGCGGCTAGATTCGGTCCGCAAACGGACGCGAAAACATCGTGCTCGACCGTCTTACCGCGCCTTGGCTCGACCGTTCCAACTACCCGTTGGACTGGAACGGCCCGGTCGCGCGCGCCGCAGCGGCCGAAATCGATCTTACCCGCCCGATCTTCGAACTCTTCGCCGAGACGGCGTTGCGCCATCCCGATCGCATCGCGCTCGACGACGGTGCGCGGTCGCTCAGCTATGCCGAGACCCTGGCGGCCGCCCGCGCATTGGCGCGGCGGCTCGCCCGGGAGACGGCGCCGGACGACCTCGTCGGCATCCTGCTGCCGTCGTGCTGCGACTTCACCGTCGCGATGCTGGCCTGCCTCGCGGCGGGACGGCTCTTCGTTCCGCTCGATTCCCATTATCCGCAGGCCTGGCTCGGCGGCGTCGTGCAGGATTGCGGCATGGCGGTAGTCATCGGCTTTTCCGGGGACGCCGAAATCGACGGCCTCGTGCCGCCCGGGGTGCGGCGCATCGCTCTGGGCGAAACCGGGCCAGTGTCCGCCGCGCCGCTCGCGCCGGCGGGCCCCGACGCGCCGGCCTTCGTTCTCTTCACCTCCGGCAGCACCGGCAAGCCCAAGGGCATCGTCAACAGCCAGCGCGCCCTGCTGCGCCGCGTCGCGCAATATGCCGAGGCCGCGCATATCGACGAGACCGACCGCTTCCTGCCGCTGAGCTCCGAATGCACCATCGCCGGCCTGCGCGAGCGCTTCGCCGCGCTCCTGAGCGGCGCCACGCTTCGTCTCATCGATGTGCAGCGCAACGGCGCGCGCGCGATCCTGGACCGGCTCGCGGGCGTCACCGTCGTCTATGCCGTGCCGGCGCTGCTGCGCGCGCTGATGCCGCTCGGCGCGGCGCCGCCTTCGCTGCGGGTCCTGCGCGTCGGCGGCGAGGCGGTGTTGTGGAGCGACATCGATGCGCTCCGGGCCTGGCTGCCGCCCGATTGCCGCATCGAGCTCGGATATTCCTCGACCGAGGCGCCGATCATGCAATGGTTCGTGCCGGCGGATTTCCCGCGCGAAGGCGACCGCGTGCCGCTCGGCTATCCGCTCGCCGGCAATGCGCTGGCGGTGGTCGGCGAGAACGGCGAGGCCGCGACGCCGGGCGAGGCCGGCGAACTGGTGCTGCGCAGCCCCTATGTCGCGCTCGGACGCTGGGTCGACGGCAAGGTCGACGCCGGCGATTTTCCCGCCGATCCGAAGGATCCGTCCTGCCGCATCCATCGCACCGGCGATCTGGTGCGGCTGCGCGCCGACGGATTGATCGACCTGGTGGGCCGCAAGGACCGCCAGATCAAGATCCGCGGGCAGCGCGTCGAGCCGGCCGAGCTCGAAGCCGCGATCCGCCGCCGCCCCGGCATCCGCGACGCCGCAGTGTTCCCGCGCCGCGTCGGCCAGCACTGGTGGCTCATCGCCTATATCGTCGGTCCCTGCGCCGGGCTGAAGGCGGCGCTGCGCGACTCGCTGCCGGCCGCGCTGCAGCCGCAGCGCATCCACAGCATCGATGCCGTTCCGCGACTGGCCAGCGCCAAGCTCGACATGGCGGCGCTGGCCGCGCTGGACGAGGACTGGCAGCGGCGCGAGGTCGAACTGCCGGCGCCCGACACGGCCGCGCCGGCCGGCAAGACCGAGGAGATCGTCGCCGCGATCTGGCGGCGCGTGCTGAAGCGCGAGCGCATCGGACGCAACGCGGATTTCTTCGATTGCGGCGGGGATTCGCTTTCCACCCTCGAAATCATGTTCGGCATCGAGGATGCGCTCGCCGTCGAACTGCCGGTGACGGCGATCTTCGCGACGCCGACCATCGCCAGCCTCGCGGCCGCGATCGACGATCGCCGGCCGGCGGAATTTTCGCCGCTGGTGCCGATCAAGGACGGCGTGGGAACGCCGCTTTTCATCGTGCATGGGCTCGGCGGCAATGTGATGGAGCTGTTCCCGGTGGGCCGGCGGGTCGCGGGCGACGGACCGGTCTACGCCATCCAGGCGCGCGGGCTGGACGGCCGCGCGGCGCCCGCGACCTCCATCGCCGCGATGGCCGACGACTACATCGCCGAGATTCTCAAGCGTTATCCGCATGGCGCGTTCCATCTTGCCGGCTATTCCTCGGGCGGGCTCATCGCGTTCGAGATGGCGCGGCTGCTGTACGAAGCGGGCGAGCCGCCCGCGTCATTGACGCTGATCGACGCGCAGAGCAGCGCCGGGCAGTGGCCGTTCGCGATCTGGCTCGGGATGGTGGCGCAGCGCGCCCGATTTCACGCGCGTGCCCTGCGCGCGATGCCGATGGGCGAGCGCCTGCATTATGCGGGCACGGCGATCCTGTCCTTCGGGCACAAGCTCCTGCTGCGGCTCGGGCTGGAGAAGGTGCCGGCCGTGGAAGCCCCGAATCCCCGCATTCCTTCCGCATTGCAGGCCGTCGCCGATGCGACGACCGCCGCCGTGGCGCATTATGCGCCCGGCTTCTACAACGGAGTTGTGCATCTCGTCGTGCCGGAGATCCGCGATCCGCAACGCCCCGATCCGGCGCGGCTGTGGCGCGACCGCTGCGCCGCGCTGACGGTGAGCCGCGTGCCGGGCGATCATCGCTCGATGGTCCGGGGCGAGAACGCGGTGCATCTCGCGGCGGCGCTGTCGGACGTCGTGGCGGTCTGAATCATTCGCGGTCGTTCCATGGCGCGGCGGCGCCGTTTGGGTCAGCTCGGACTTGTGGGGATGTGGCTGATTTGGTGCGTAGACCGACTCGGTTCAAGAGGCACCGGAAAATTTCGTTCGGCATCGGTTTTGTCGCGGTTGTCCGACGATCGAGTCGCGCATGGCCGCGGAGAACGCCGAGATTTTTGAAGTGCCGCGGGGATAAGTTTTCGGGTGCGATGCGGCGAACGATATTTTCTTGCCGTGAAAATTATTTTCCGAGGCGCTAGATGCGTGCGATGGCGAGACGCCAGCCGCGGTCGCGTTTCCAGCGCCGCGTCAGCGCGAAGACGCGTTCGGTCAGGACCAGATCGCCGATCAGGACGCCCAGGAGCGACGCCACCGGTCCGAAGAGGAGGAGCAGCGCAGCCGTCGTGCCGAGCGCCACGACGCTCGAGATCACGCTGGCGCCGGCGAGCGGGCGGAATTCACGGGCGGCCTGCAGCAGCACCGCTTCGGGCGTGCGCCAGGTGCGCACCGCCATGATCGCGGCCCATAGCAGGACGACGGCGAGGACGTCGCGCAAGCCGTAATCCGCCTTCAGGATCGCGTGCGGGAACCAGGCGAGCGCCGCCGCCGACAGGGCAAGCGTCAGGACCCAGATCGCGGCGGCGGCGGCGCGGAATTCGCGCACGCAGCGCTCGGTCCCTTCGCGGTCGCCGTTCATCAGGGTACGGACCATCAGCGGGCGCTCGCGGTCGGGCAGGGCGGTCAGGCAGAGCGATACCGGCCGCATGAACAGCGAGCCCGCCGCGATCAGCGCGAAGGCCTTGGGGCCGGCGAAGAAGGTCACGAGATAGGCGTGCGCGTTGAGCGACAGTTCGGAGGTCACGACGCCGAGCAGCGCCCATTGCGTCAGGTCGCGCCAGATCGGTGCATAGGCGCCAAGCGAGCCGCCGCGCAGGGCACTCCATTGCATCATCAGGAAGTCGCGGCCGAAGACCGCGAGGCCTCCGGCGGCGCTGAAGCAGAGCACGCCCGCCGCGCTCGCGATGCCGAGGCCGTGCACGGCCATGAGGATCGCCAGGCCGGCCACCAGCAGCAGGCCATAGGCGATGTCCGACAGGATGGCGCGCACCGGGCGGTGGTCGGCATAGGCCAGCCAGCGCGCGAACCAGCGCAGGCACATCACGCCGCCATAGAGTCCGAACAAGGCCGCGCCTGCCCAGCCGGCGCCGCTTGCCGCCGTCAGGGTCGCCACCGCGACGGTCGCGGTCAGGGAGAAGACGAGATTGGCCTTCAGCAGCGTCGGCAATTCGCGCCACGCGTCCGCGCCCTGCGGGCGCGTGGTGGCGAGCGGCGCGCCGAGGAGCGCGACCGAGAGCCCGAGCCAGAATGGGACAGCCACCAGGACGAAGGCGAAGAGGCCGAATTCGGCCGGCGCCGTCGTCTTGAGGAACAGGATCGACGCCAGGACATGCGCGCCCGCTATGGCAAAAGGGCCCAGGGCCGCCAGGGTGTGGCGGCGCACGGCCAGAAGCACGGCCGGCTGCCGGATCGTCCCGGTCGGGGGCAATTGAGGCGGGGATGCGCCGTTCATGGCGGGCGCGGCGCAATTGCCATGCCTAAGAAAAAATGAACGGCGCCCGGAGGCGCCGTTCAGAAAGGACGCTCTTCCTGTCAGTAGGCGTCGGCGATGCCCTGTTCGGTCTCGCGGATCGCCTCATCGGTCAGGCGCAGCGCTTCGGCACGATGGCCCATCTTGTTGTGCTCCGCCGCCTCCAGCTCCGCCTTCGCGGACCGCAGATAATCGAGCGCCGCGTGCATGTGCGGCTGGGCCGCCAGGGCCTGACCGATGAACACGCCCGCCGTCAGCGTTGCCGCCAAGGCCGCAACGCCCAATCCCGTTTTCACTTTCGCCTTCAAGTTCCCTCTCCCGTTCTTGGCCACGGCAAACGCTGCCGCGCCGAGATTTTGTCGTGCGCCGGGCGGGCACGCCTAGAGGGTCCGATGCGACCGAAAGATGAAATATTAGACAGGTCTATTTTGTAGGCAGCAGAAACCAACGGTCAGGGTCGGGGGACAGGAGGCCGTTCACGAACCGGGGAGCATGGGTCGGGCACGAAGGAGTAAAACGCAGAACTTTGGCGCTTGGTAAGCCTTTTCGCGAGTTTCCGAGCCAATCGGCCCAAATCCTGCGCATTTCTCTTACCTTGTAATTGTTGCCGCGCCAAAAACCGGGCAGATTGGAATACTTACGAGATTTTTATGCCGCCCGGATTGCGCCGGCGGGGCGACCGGTCTGTAAGACGTCGTTTGCGTAAGTGGGGACAGGGGTGGTGGGCTTTCGCAGGGATTTCTTCGCGCCGTCGCGCGCCGGCCATGCCGGCGTGGCGTTCGGGGCCGTCGCATTGTTGCTTGCGGCTCCCGCGGCGGCGCAGGTGCTCCCCGGCGCGGTGCAGCCCGGCCGCGACCGGCAGGGGCCCGTCGCACCGCCGCAGCCCGATTTCGATTTCAGCATCGTCACGCCGCACCGCTCGGCCGTGCCGCGCGCGGTCGACGAGGTCCGCTTCAAGCTCTCCGACATCAAGATCCTGGGCTCCGTCAAGATTCCGCCGGAGCAATTCCGCGCGCTCTATGCCGGGCTGATCGGCAAGGACGTCACGCTCGGCGACATCATCGACGTCGCCGACGGGATCGAGAAAGCCTATCGCGACAAGGGCTACCTGCTGGTGCGCGCCTATGTGCCGCCGCAGCGCGTGCGCGACGGCGTGTTCACCATCAATGTGGTCGAAGGCTATCTCGGCGCCGTCACGGTGCAGGGCGGCGACCGCAGCGTCCGGCGCAACATCGACGGCTATCTGAAGCCGGCGATGCTGTCGCGCCCGCCGCGGCTTTCGACGGTGGAGCGCGGCCTGCTGCTCACCAACGACATCCCCGGCGTCAGCGCCACGGGCGTCCTGAAGCCGTCGCCGGACAAGCCGGGCGCGTCCGACCTGGTGATCGACATCGCGCAGCCGCCGGTCACCGGCGGCATCTCGGTCGACGACCGCGGCTCGCGCTTCTCGGGCATCTGGACGGTGCAGGGCGATGTCGAGTTCAACTCGATCTTCGGCGCCGACCAGCTCGCCGCGACCGTCACCTCCTCGCCGAGTTCGCTGGAGCAGATCGCCGGCACCCTGCGCTATCGCAGCGCGATCGGCGATGACGGCCTGGTGGGCACGCTGGTCGGCACGGTCACCCATGGCGAGCCGGGCTCGACCCTGTCGGCCTTCAACGTGCTGACCGACAGCTGGGCGGCGGGCGGGCGCCTCACCTATCCCCTGATCCGCAGCCGGGCCGAGACGCTGATCCTGGACGGCGGCTTCACCGCGCAGGACGCACGGGTGGACGTCGCGGGTCCGATCAGCCACGACCAGTGGCGCGTGATCGACCTCGGCGGCAGCTATCAGCGCACCGGCCTCTTCGGCGACGGGGTGTGGACCTCGACCTTCGACGTCGCGCAGGGACTGCCGATCCTGGGCGCCACCGCCAATGGCGCGCCGACGCTGTCGCGGCTGGGCGGCCACACCGATTTCACCAAGATCACGGGCACGACGCGGCTGCTCCTGCCGCTCTTCGCCTCCCTCAGCGCCGCGCTGAATGCGCAGGGCCAGGTCGCGTTCGACCGGCTCATCACCGGCGAACAGGTCGCCTTCGGCGGCACCCAGATCGGCCGCGGCTACGATCCCGGCGCGATCACCGGCGATCACGGCCTGGGCGGCTCGGCGGAGCTGCGCTACGACGTCCGCTTCGCCGATTCCTTCATCCAGGGGTTGCAGCCCTATGTCTACGCCGACGCGGCGGAGACCTGGTACATGAACCACACCCTGTCGCTGCCCAACCAGAATATCCTGTCGGTGGGCGGCGGCGTCCGGTTCTGGCTGCCTTATAATGTCGCCGGGGCGATCGAGGGCGCCCACACGACGCACGCGGTGCCGGGCAGCGACGCGGGCAAGGAATCGACCAAGCTGCTTCTCGATCTGGCCGTCAGGTTCTAGTGGGACACGCACGATGAACAAGACCAACGCCGCCATCGTCCGGACGCTCCTCCTGGGAACGAGCTGCCTCAGCGTGTTCGCGGTCGACGCGGCGCGGGCCCAGCCGACGGGCGGCAGCGTCGCGCTCGGCAGCGCGACGATCAGCAATCAAGGCGCCAATTCGACGATCATCGACCAGAAGACCGGCAAGCTCGTCATCAACTGGGACAGCTTCAACATCGCGGCCGGCGGCACGGTGCAGTTCAAGCAGCCGGGCTCCTCGTCGATCGCGCTCAACCGCATCCTCGGCGCCGACCCGACCGCGATCTACGGCAACCTGCTCGCCAACGGCCAGGTGTGGATCGTCAACGGCAATGGCGTGATGTTCGGGCAGGGCTCGCGCATCAATGTCGGCGGCCTGATCGCCACGACCTCCGACCTGCGCGACGCCGATTTCGCGGCGGGCAATTACAGTTTCTCCGGCGGCACCGGCGCCTCGGTGGTCAACCAGGGCACGATCCGCGCGGGGCGCGGCGGCTATGCCGTGCTGTCGGGCGCCAGCGCGTCCAATCGCGGGCTGATCGCCGCCAATACCGGCACCGTCGTGATCGGCGGCGCCTCGGCCTTCACGGTCGATTTCCAGGGCGACGGATTGCTGCGCTATGCGGTGACGACGCCGGGCGTTGCGCCGGCCAGCGGTCCGGCCGGCGCCTCAAACTCGGGCACGATCACCGCGGGCCGCGTGGTGATGACGGCCAGGGCCGCGGCGGACGTCCAGGGCGCGGTGGTCAACAACACCGGCATGATCTCGGCCTCGAGCGCGCGGGTGCAGAACGGCGAGGTCATCCTCGACGGCGGCGACGGCGACGTGAACGTCGCCGGCACGGTCCAGGCGACGGGCACGGCCTCCGGCACGACCGGCGGCGACGTCACCGTCACCGGCCGCAACATCACGGTGGCCGACAATACGACGATCGACGCCTCCGGCGATGCCGGCGGCGGCACGGTCCGGATCGGCGGGGATCTGCACGGCGCGGGGCCGACGCCGAACGCGGCGAACGTCACGGTCGGCAATGCCGCGATCAAGGCGGATGCGACGCGCAAGGGCAATGGCGGCACGGTCGTCGTATGGTCCGACGGCACGACCGACTTCTCCGGCAGCGTCAGCGCCAAGGGCGGCGCGGCTGGCGGCAATGGCGGGCTGGTGGAGACCTCCGGCCATTCGCTGCATGTGGCGCCGACGGTCACGATCGACACCCGCGCGCCCAAGGGCCTGACCGGCAGTTGGCTGCTCGATCCGGACTCCATCGACATCCAGACCGACGGCGACGCGACGCTGACCAGCGGGGTGCTGCCGCGCGACCAGGCACCCGGCGAGAACGACACAATCGCGCCGCAGACCATCATCAACGCGCTCGCGACCACCGACGTCACGCTGGAAGCGGAATACGACATCACGGTCCATGACGCGGTGAACTACAGCAGCGGCCACGCGCTGAGCCTGCTCGCCGGCGGCGACATCTATATCGCCGCGGATGTGCAGAACGCCGGCACCGGCGCGATCAACGTGATCGCGGGCTGGGACAAGACGACGGTCGATCCGTCGCTGTTCACGCAGTCCGGCGTCTACGCCAATGGCGAAGGCGGCGTCTTCGTGACCTCCGACTATGACTTCGATCCCGAGCCGGGGCCGGACAAGATCCATTCCGTGGCCATCGGCAGCGCCGGCGGCACCACGACCATCGCGGGCAGCGTCGTCGGCGTGTTCGCCGACTACGCGCCGTCGCAGATCGGCTATCTGGGCGCGGGCGGCGGCGACATCGTCGTGCGCGCAAAGCAGGACATCGATCTCGACGGCTCGGCGGGCTACAACGCGGTGGTCGGCAACGGCGTTTTCGGCGGCGGCACGGCCGGCAACGTCACCGGTAACATCGACATCCAGGTCGGCGACAATTTCGTGTTGTTCGGCGGCCCAGACAGCACCGCCTGGGTCGGCAACACGGCGGGCACGGGCTTCTCCGAGCAGGGCAACGTCACGATCGTCTCCAGCGGCGGCTTCGTGAACGTCGATTTCGGCGGCATGATCGCGACCGATCTGGCCGGCGGCGACTTCACGCTCGGCACCACCGGCGGCTTCTTCGAGCCGGACACGATACAATACGACAGCCCGCACAATTTCACGCTGCTGTCGACCGGCGACATCGTCATCTCCAGCACGATCTCGAACGCGGGCAGCGGCGCGATCACGCTGGTCGCGGGCTGGGACGGCCATACCCTCAATCTCGACGACCTGAAGCAGGAAGGCGCCTTCGGCCTCAACGACGGCGAGGTGACCATCGGCGGCGAGGACGCCTATGGCGACGTCTTCATCGGTAGCAAGAGCGGCGCGCTCACCGTGCTCACCGATTATCTCGACGTCGACGCCGAATGGGGCAACGCCCAGCTCGGCTATCGCGGCGCCGGCGGCGGCGACATCTCCGTCACCGCGGTGCACGACGTCAACCTCTTCGGCGGCGATCCGTCCGGCGGGTTCGCCGCCACGATCGGCAACGGCGCGCTCGACAATTCGGTCAGCGGCAGCGTCGGCGGAAATATCTTCCTCTCCATCGGCGGCACGCTCACGCTCGCGACCTGGAACGGCGGGGAGTGCGAGTGCGAGGGCGACGCGGGCAATTCCTCCACCGTCTTCATCGGAAATTCGACCGCCACGGGCAGCGGCGGGGTGAGCGGCAATCTCGTCGTGCTGACGGCCGGCGTCGACGACATCGACGATTCCAATGGCGGCATCGGGCGCATCATCACCGCCGATCTCGCGAATGGCGACGTGACGCTGGGCGAAACCGATTCCGAGGTCACCGCGACCTTCTACGACGATCTCAGCTATGGCAGCGAGCACAACCTCACGCTGCTCGCCACCGGCGGCCTCGACATCCAGGCCGGCATCGAGAACAGCGGCAGCGGCGCGATCACGCTGGTCGCCGGCTGGGACGGCATCTACGATCCGAACACGATCGGCGCGACCGGCACCTTCGGCTTCAACGGCGGCACGATTACCATCGGCGGCGGCGAAGGCGGCCATTATTCCGGCGTGGGCACGGCACAGGGCGATCTCAAGGTCTACGGCGCCAATCTCACGCTCAATGCCGGCAGCGGCGTGGCGCAGCTCGGCTATGACGGCGTCGGCGGCGGAAACATCTTCGCGACCATGACGGGCGACATCATCGCCTATGGCGGCTCAAGCTTCGAAAACTACGCGCTGATCGGAAATGGCGGCCCGTCCGGCGAGGGCGACGTCACCGGCAACATCTCGCTGAAGGCCGGCGGCAACACGCTCTTCCTCGACGGCTTCGACAGCGAAGACGAAGTCACCGGCGGCGTGGCCTGGCTCGGCAATGTCGCGGGCGAGGGCTATAACGAGACCGGCGACGTCACGGCGGTGACGCGGGACGGCTTCTTCGGCGCGAACTTCCTCGCGGCCGATCTCGGCACCGCGCCGGGCACCGGCGGCAATGTCTTCATCGGCTTCACCGATCCAACCGTCGGCACGCTGACGATAGGCGGGCTCGACTACAACAGCGCCAACAGCTTCACCTTCGCAGGCGCCGGCAGCGTGAACGTCGTCGCCGACATAAAGAACAGCGGCACGGGCGCGGTCACGCTGGTCGCGGGCTGGGACGGCGAGACGATCGGCAGCGCGGCCGATCTGAAGGCGGCCGGCGCCTATGGCCTGAACGGCGCGGTCCTGACGGTCGGCGCGCAATCCCCCTATTTCGAGGACGTCTCGGTCGGTTCGGCCGGCGGCCTCACCACGATCCTCAGCCACGACGTGACGATCGCGCCGTCGGACGGATACTACGCGCAGATCGGCTATCACGGCACGGGCGGCGGCGAAATCGACGTGTTCGCCTCCGGCAATCTGACGCTGCACGCCGGCAGCGGCGCGACCGGCTATGCGATGATCGGCAACGGCTCGCGCAACGGCGACGTCACCGGCGACGTCGGCGGCAAGATCGACGTCGAGGTCAGGTCCGGCACGACCGAATTCCTCGACGGCGAAGACGGCGCGCGCGCCTGGCTCGGCAACGCCACCGGCGGCACCGGCAAGGCGAGCGGCGACGTCGCGGTCGTCACCGATTTCGGTTTCGTGCCGAGCGACATCCTGATCGCCGACCTCGGCACCAGCGCCGACACCGGCGGCGACGTCTTCTTCGGCTATTCCGACCCCGATGACGGCCGCGTGTCGTTCGGCGGGATGAGCTACAACAGCCCGCACAATTTCACCATCGCCTCGCCGACCGATCTGCTCATCAACGGTTCGATCCAGAACGCCGGCACCGGCGAGGTCGTCATGGTCGCCGGCTGGGACGAGCAGACCTTCGGCGACGCCGCCGCGCTGCTCGCGGCCAACGCCTATGGATTGCACGGTGCAGTCCTGACGATCGACGGCGACGACGTGGCGGCCGGCAGCGCCGGCGGCCTCACCGCGGCGCTCTCCCACGATATCGTGCTGAGCGGCGGATCGGGCTATGCACAGCTCGGCTGGCACGGCACCGGCGGCGGTGACATCCAGGTCGTCGCGACCGGCGACCTGACGCTGACCGGCGGCAGCGCCTCGACGCAATACGCCCTGATCGGCAACGGCTCGCTGAACGGCGACGTCAGCGGGACCGCGACCGGCAATATCGATGTGCAGGTCGCGGGCACGACGTCCTTCGTGCCGGGCAACGGTCTGCAGAACGTCTGGATCGGCAATTTCGCCAGCGGCGCGAATACCGGCAATGTCACGATCGTCACGGGCGATCTGGGCAATCAGGGGCCGCTCGACGCCATGCTGTCCCACGATCTGGTGGGCGGCGACGTCACCCTCGCCGTCACCGACAGCGGCGCGGCGACCGTGCTGTCGGGTCAGTATCTCTACAGCAGCGCGCACACCTTCAACCTGCTCGGCACCGGCGACCTGACGATCACGGGCGCCGTCCAGAATTCGGGATCGGGCGCGATCAACGCGGTCGCGGGCTGGGACGGCAGCACTTTCGACGCGGCGCATTTCACCGACGACGGCGTCTACGGCAACCATGGCGGCACGCTCACCATCGGCGGCAGCGGCGCGGCCGGGACGGCCGCGCTCGGCAGCGCCGGCGGCACCACGACGGCGCTCGGCTACGATCTCGACGTCAATGCCGCGAACGGCTTCGCGCAGCTCGGCTATGCCGGCAATGGCGGCGGCGACATCGTGGCGCTGGCGGCGCACGACATCTCCGTCACGACGTCGGGTTCGCTCGTCTTCGCCCTCATCGGCAATGGCGGCTATGGCGCGGCAACCACCAGCAGCACCGGCGACATCGCGGTCACGGCCGGGCACAGCGTCTTCGTCACGGCCGCCGGCGCCAACACCGCGGCCAAGATCGGCAACGGCCAGCTCAATGCGCTGGGGACGGTCGACGGCGACATCACGGTCACCGCGCTGGCCGGAGACGTCGTCTTGTCGACCGGAGCGGACACGACGCGGGCGCAGATCGGCAACGGCTTCGGCACGCAGAGCGACGTGGGCGGCAGCATCACCGTCAGCGGCAACACCGTCAGCCTCGCCACCGGCGCTTCGAACAGCTCGGCGATGATCGGCGGCAGCGGCAGCGCCCGGATCACAAGCGACATCCTGGTCGACGCGACCGATGTCAGCCTCCTGTCGAGCTGGGACTCCAGTTCCACCCAGATCGGCAATGGCGGCAGCACCTTCGTGGACGGCCCGATCGCGGGATCGGTCCTGTTCGGCGGCGACATCACGGTCAATGCCGGCAATTCGCTGTCCCTGACCACGGCGCATGCGAATGCGGGCGCCTGGATCGGAAACGGCGGCGACGGCAGCGCCATGGGCCTGACGGTCTCCGGCGCGCTCGCCTATTCCGGCGACATCGCGGTCAATGTCGGCACGACCGGCCATGCCGGAACGCTGACGATGAGCGAGGGCGGGAGTTCGGACGTCTATATCGGCAATGGCGGCTACCAGTCCGGCGCCGGCTCGACGGCGACCGGCGGCATCAGCCAGACCGGCGACATCGCCGTGACCGTGCTCGGCGGCGCCACGCATGGCGCCAGCATGGCGGTGACCAATTCGGGGACCGGCGTCGCGCGTATCGGCAATGGCGTCGGCGCCGCGGCGGACGCCGTCGTCGGCGGCGACATCGCCATCACGGTCGACGGCGGCCTGCAATTCGTGTCGAACGGACCGAACCTGGCCTATGCCGGCAACAGCGCGAGCGGATCGGGCGGCGAGTCCGGCGATCTCACGATCGTGGCGCAGAGCCTTACGGGCGTCGAAGCGTCGCTGTCCAGCGTGCTGGGCGGCGGCGACGCGCTGATCGAGATTCTGGGAACGGGTCCGTTCACCATCGGCGCGCCGGTGAGCTACACCGGCGGCCACACGCTCGACATCCTGGCCAAGGGCAATATCGTCTTCGCGTCCTCGGTGCAGAACGCCGGCAGCGGCGCGATCGACCTGGTCGCGGGCTGGGACGGGCACACGCTCGAAGCGGCGCATTTCGGCGACGCCGGCGTCTACGGCAATGGCGGCGGCGCGGTCACGGTCGGCGGAGCCTCCGCGGGCGGCAATGTCGCGGTCGGCAGCCATGGCGGTGCGCTCAACGTCTACACCGGCGGTCTCACCCTGTCCGGCATCAATGGGTACGCCCAGCTCGGCTATCACGGCAGCGGCGGCGGCCCGGTGAACGTCCATGCGCTCGGCGCGGTCGCGCTGAACGGCGGCGCCAATCCCGCGCAATTCGCGCAGATCGGTTCGGGGTCCGTCTTCGAGGCCAATACGACATCGGGCGACGCGACCGTCTCGGCCGCCTCGGTCGGCAGCACCGGCGTCGCGGCGGTCGTCGCGGACGATCTTTCGCTGACCGCCACGGCGGGCGGCATCGGCAATTCGAACACCCCGCTGCAGGTGGCGGTCAATTCGCTGACGCTCCAGACGAGCGGCGGCAGCGCCTATCTTACGACGCCCCAGAGCATCTCTCTCGCGGGCGCCGCGCTTTCGGGCGGCAACCTCACGCTTGCCGCGGGCGGCGCGATCACGCAGAGCGGCGCGATCTTCGTCGGCGCCCTCGACGTCTCGACGACGTCGGGCGCCATCGCGCTGGCCGACACCGGCAACGTCTTCACCGGACTGACGGTCGCGACGCAAGGCGGCGACAACGCCGCCGTCACGAATTCGGCGCGGCTGTCGGTCGCGAGCGCGAATGTCGGCGGCACGCTGACGCTGGTCGCGGGCACGGGCATCGGCCAGGGCGGCGCGATCCATGCCGCGGGCCTGAACGCCACCGCGAACAACGGCACGGTCGTGCTGACGAATGCGGGCAACGCGTTCTCGACGCTGGCCGTTTCGACCGCGGGCAGTCATGACGCGACGGTGACGGATTCCACCGCCGTCACGCTCGCCGCCTCGACGGTCGGCGGCAAGCTGACGCTTTCCGCGGGCGGCGCCGTCGCGCAGAGCGGCGCGCTGCACAGCGCCAGCCTCGCGGTTTCGACGACGGCGGGCGGCATCGCCCTCACCCAGGCGGGCAATGCGGTCGCGGGAACGGCGACGTTCAGCGCGCCCGGCGCGGTGAGCTTCACCGACACGGTATCCATCTCGCTCGGCGCCACCACGTCCGGCGGGCTGCTGACCCTGGTCTCGGGCGGCGGCATCGGGCAGAGCGGCGCGATCCATGCGGGCGGCGTTTCCGCCACCGCCAATGGCGGCGACATCGTCCTGAACAACACCGGCAACGCCTTCGCGACGTTGAGCCTTTCGGCCAGCGGCGCCGCCGGCGTGACGGATTCGACCGCGGTGACGATCGCCGGCGCGACCGTCGGCGGCGCCCTGACGCTGATCGACAGCCTGGGCATCACGCAGAGCGGCGCGATCCATGCCGCGAGCCTGAATGCGACCGCCGATGCCGGCGACATCGTGCTGACGAATACCGGGAACGCCTTCGCGACTCTGAGCCTTTCGGCCGGCGGCGCCGCCAGCGTGACGGATTCGGCCGCGGTGACGATCGCCGGCGCGACGGTCGGCGGCGCCCTGACGCTGGTCGACGCGGTCGGCATCGCGCAGAGCGGCGCGATCCAGGCGGCATCGCTGAACGCGACGGCCCAGGGCGGCGGCATCGTCCTGACGAACAGCGGCAACAGCTTCGCCGCGCTCACGCTCTCCACGGCATCCGGCGGCAACGCGACGGTGACGGACTCGACGGGCGTGACGCTCGGCGCGTCGAGCGTCGGCGGGGTGCTGACCCTGTCGGCCGGCGGCGCGGTGGCGCAGAGCGGGGCGCTGCAGAGCGGCGGCCTTTCGGTGACGACGACGTCCGGCGACATCGTCCTGACCGACGCGGCGAACGCGGTGTCCGGCATCTCGGCGTTCCACACCCCCGGCGCCGCGCGCTTCACCGATTCGCTGTCGGCGACCGTCGGCGCCTCCTCGGTCGGCGGCCTCTTCACCCTGGTCTCCGGCGGCGGCATCGGGCAGTCCGGCGCGATCCACGCCGGCGGCCTCTCCGCCGCGGCCAATGGCGGCGGCATCGTGCTGACGGATAGCGGCAATTCCTTCGCCACGCTCGTCGTTTCGACGGGGGCCAACGCGACGGTGACGGATTCGACGGGCGTGACGCTCGGGGCGTCCGGCGTCGGCGGCAAGCTGACGCTCGCCGCGGGCGGTACCATCGCGCAGAGCGGGGCGCTGCACAGCGCAGGCCTCGCGGCCTCGACGACGGCGGGCGATATCGTCCTTGCCAATGTCGGCAATGCGGTCTCGGGAACGGTGACGTTCGCGACGCCGGGGGCGGCGCGCTTCACCGACACGCTGTCCTTCGATGTCGGCGCGTCGTCGGTCGGCGGCCTGCTGACGCTCGTCTCCGGCGGCGGCATCACGCAGTCGGGCGCGATCCAGGCGGCGGGGCTGGACGCGACGGCCAATGACGGCAGCATCGCCCTGACGAATATCGGCAACAGTTTCGCGGCGCTGACGCTCTCCGCCACGGGCGATGCGACGGTCACGGATTCGACGGGCGTCACGCTCGGCGCCTCGACTGTCGGCGGTAAGCTGACGCTGGTTGCCGGCGGTGCCGTGGGTCAGTCGGGCGCGCTGCACAGCGCGGGGCTCGGCGTCACCACCACCGCGGGCAACATCGTCCTGACCGATGCCGGGAACGCCGTCACCGGAACGGTGAGCTTCAACACGCCCGGCGCCGCGTCGTTCACCGACACGTCGTCCTTCGGTCTCGGCGCGACCACGGTGGGAGGCCTGCTCACGCTGGTGTCCGGCGGCGGCATCACGCAGTCGGGCGCGATCCAGGCCGGCGGGCTGGACGCGGCCGCGAATGGCGGCGCCATCGTCCTGACCGATACGGGCAACAGTTTCGCGACGCTCGTTCTCTCCACCGCCGGCGGCAACGACGCGTCGGTGACGGATTCGACGGCGGTCTCGATCGGCGGCGCGAACGTCTCCGGCGCGCTCACCCTTTTGGCCGGCGGCGCGATCACGCAGACCGGCGCGATCACCAGCGGCGCCCTGAACGTCTCGACGACGTCCGGCGCCATCACCCTGACCGATATCGGCAATGCGTTCGGCGGGCTGACGGTCTCGACCACGGGAAGCGACAACGCCTCCTTCGCGCATGCCTCGCTGCTGACGGTGGCGAGCGCCAATGTCGGCGGCACGCTGACGCTGACCGCGGGAACCGCGATCGCCCAGACCGGCGCGATCCATGCGGCGGGACTGAACGCGACCGCGAAGAACGGCACCATCGTCCTGACCGATGCCGGAAACGCCTTTGCGACGCTCGCGCTGTCGACGACGGGCGGCAACGACGCGACGGTGACGGATTCGACCGGCGTCACGCTGGCCGCATCGACGGTCGGCGGCAGGCTGACGCTTGCCGCGGGCGGCGCCATCGGCCAGTCCGGCGCCCTGCACAGCGCGGGCCTCGCGGTTTCGACCACGTCGGGCGATATCGCTCTCGACAATGCGGGCAACGCGGTCGCGGGCACGGTGACGTTCCACACGCCCGGCGCGGCGCGCTTCACCGACACGCAAGCGATCGGCGTCGGCGCCTCGTCGGTGGGCGGATTGCTGACGCTGGTTTCGGCCGGCGGCATCTCCCAGAGCGGCGCGATCCAGGCGGGCGGCCTCTCCGCCACCGCCAATGGCGGCGACATCGTCCTGAACGATGCCGGCAACGCCTTCGCGACGCTGGGGCTTTCGGCCTCCGGCAAGGCGAGCGTGACGGACTCGGCGGCCGTCACGATTTCCGGCGCGAATGTCGGTGGTGCGCTGACGCTGGTCGATGCCGCAAGCATCGCGCAGAGCGGCGCGATCCATGCCGCGAGCCTGAACGCGACCGTCAATGGCGGCGGCATCGTCCTGACGAATAGCGGCAACAGCTTTGCGGTCCTGACGCTTTCCACGGCGGCGGGCCAGGACGCGACGGTCGTCGACTCGACGGGCGTGACGTTCGGCGCCTCCACGGTCGGCGGCAAGCTGACGCTGACGGCGGGCGGCGCGGTCGGACAGAGCGGCGCGATCCAGGCGGGCGGCCTCAGCGTGACGACGAGCGCCGGCGACATCGTCCTGGCGAATGCCGGAAATTCGGTTTCGGGCACCGCATCGTTCCACACGCCTGGCGCGGCGAGCTTCACCGATCTGTCGTCCCTGACGGTGGGCGCGTCGTCCGTCGGCGGATTGCTGACGCTGGTTTCGGGCGGCGGCATCTCGCAGACCGGTGCGATCCTGGCCGGCGGCCTGGACGCGACGGCCAATGGCGGCAGCATCGTGCTGACGAACAGCGGCAACGCCTTCGGAACGCTGGTGGTTTCGACCGGCAGCGACGCGACGGTGACGGATTCGACCGGCGTGACGCTCGGCGCTTCGAGCGTCGGCGGCACGCTGACGCTGTCGGTGGGCGGCGCGGTCGCCCAGAGCGGCGCGCTGCAGAGCGGCGGCCTCTCGGTGACGACGAGCGCCGGCGACATCGTCCTGACGAATGCCGGAAATTCGGTGTCGGGCGCGGCGAGCTTCTCGACGCCCGGCGCGGCGTCGTTCACCGATCTGCCATCCCTGGCCGTGGGCGCGTCGTCCGTCGGCGGATTGCTGACGCTGGTTTCGGGCGGCGGTATCTCGCAGTCCGGCGCGATCCTGGCCGGCGGCCTGAACGCGACCGCCAATGGCGGCGCCATCGTCTTGAACAATGCCGGCAATGCGTTCGCGACGCTCGTCCTTTCGACCGGCAGCGACGCGACGGCGACGGATTCGACCGGCGTGACGCTCGGCGCTTCGAGCGTCGGCGGCACGCTGACGCTGTCGGCGGGCGGCGCGGTCGGCCAGAGCGGTGCGCTGCGGACCGGCGGCCTCTCGGTCGCGACCAGTTCGGGCAATATCGTCCTGACCAACGCGGCCAACGCGGTGTCGGGCACGGCCGCCTTCCACACGCCCGGCGCGGCGAACTTCACCGACACGACCTCGGTCAATGTCGGCACGACGTCGGTTGGCGGCCTGCTGACGCTGGTTTCGGGCGGCGGCATCACGCAGTCCGGCGCGGTCCTGGCCGGCGGCCTGTCCGCCACGGCGAAGGACGGCAGCATCGTCCTGACGAACAGCGGCAACAGCTTCGCCGCTCTGACGCTTTCCTCCACGGGCGCCTCGACGATCGTGGACTCGACCGGCGTGACGCTGGGCGCATCGAGCGTCGGCGGCAAGCTGACGCTGACGGCGGGCGGCGCGGTCGGACAGAGCGGCGCGCTGCAGAGCGCCGGCCTGGCCGTGACGACGACGTCCGGCGATATCGTGCTGACCGATGCGGCGAACGCGGTGTCCGGCGCGGTGGCGTTCGCGACGCCCGGCGCTGCGAGCTTCACCGACACCACCTCGGTCGATGTCGGCGCGACGACGGTCGGCGGGTCGCTCGCCCTCGTTTCGGGCGGCGGCATCACCCAATCGGGCGCGATCCTCGCCGGCGGGCTGTCCGCGACGGCGAAGGACGGCGCCATCGTCCTGACGAATAGCGGCAACGCCTTCGGAACGCTGGCGGTTTCGACCGGCAGCGACGCGACGGTGACGGACGCGACCGGCGTGACGCTCGGCGCTTCGAATGTCGGCGGCACGCTGGCATTGACGGCCGGCGGCGCCGTCGCCCAATCGGGCGCGCTGCACAGCGCCGGATTGAACGTCTCCACCACGTCGGGCGGCATCGCGCTGACCGATCTGGCGAACGCGGTCTCGGGCATCGTGCAGTTCAGCACGCCCGGCGCGGCGAGCTTCACCGACACGCTCGACCTGTCGGTCGGCGGCGCATCGGTCGGCGGCGATCTCACGCTCCTGTCGAAGGGCAATGTCGGCTTCCGACGCTCGGTCCAGAGCGACAGCGGCGCGATCGTCGTCGTCGCCGGCTGGGACGGCGTCACGACGAATGCCGCCCAATTCGGCAATAGCGGGGTCTACGGCAACGGCAACGGATCGGTGTTCATCGGCGGCACCGGCGCGGCGGGCGACGTCGACGTCGGCTCCAAAAGCGGCGCGACGACCATCTACGCGTCGAACGTCAATGTCCTGGGCGCCAATGGCGGGGCGCAGCTCGGCTATCACGGCGCGGGCGGCGGAGCGATCCGGATCGTCGCGCTGCACGACCTGAACGTCACCGCGGGCGCGGGCAGCGCGCTGGTCGGCAACGGCTCGGCCGGCGACGACGTTGCCGGCAACGTCACCGGCGACATCGATGTGCGGCTCGGCGGCGACGTGGTCTTCACCGACGCGGGCAACGCGATCGCCTGGCTCGGCAATGTCGCCCATGCGGGCAGCGAGACCGGCAACCTCGTCCTCGTCGCCAACGGCATCGACGGCAGCGACGACGGCCGCATCGGCGACATCGTCACGGCCGCGATCGTCGGCGGCGACGTCACGCTCGGCCTCACCGGCACCGAGGATCTGGGGCCGAGCACGAACTACGGCTACAATTCGAGCCACACCTTCAACCTGCTCGCCGCCGGAAACGTCGTCTTCGCCGGCTCGATCCAGAATGCCGGCTCGGGCGCGATCAATGTCGTCGCCGGCTGGGACGGCCACACGCTGGCGCCCGCCTCCTTCGGTCAGTCCGGCGCGTTCGGCAACAACGGCAAGGGCGTAATCATCGGCGGTGCGCTTGCGGGCGGCGGCGTCGCGGTCGGCAGCGCGAGCGGCACGGTCTCGGTCTATGGCGCGAGCCTCGCGCTTTCGGCGATCAACGGCTATGCCCAGCTCGGCTTCAACGGCCATGGCTCCGGCGCGATCGCCGTGACCACGACCGGCGCCGTCACGCTGACGGGCGGCGGTGCCGGCGGCGCCTTCGCCCAGATCGGCAATGGCGGGCTGAAGACGAGCGGCAGCAACAGCGGCGACATCCTGATCGTCGCCGGCGGCGACATCGTGCTGGCGGCCGGCGCGGGCGGCGAGGCCTATGTCCAGATCGGCCATGGCGGCGCGGAGTCCAACACCGACGCCAGCGGCTACAGCAACACCGGCGCGATCGGCCTGACCGCCGCGAACCTCACGGTGACGGCCGGCACGGGCGCGGCCGCCTATGCCCAGATCGGCCAGGGCGGCTTCAAGAGCGGCCTCGGCCTGGCCGGCGGCCAGGCGATCAACAGCGGAAACGTCTCCGTGACGGTCGCGCACCAGGTGAGCCTGACCGGCAAGGGCGTCGACGCCTACGCCCAGATCGGCAATGGCGGCAGCCAGAGCAACCTGAACGCCGCGGCGGCGGCCGGGGGAACGGATTCGGGCGTCATCGTGGTCTCGGCGCCGAACGGGCCCGGCGGCGCGGTCACGCTCACCGCCGGCGCCGGTCCCAACGCCTATGCCCAGATCGGCAATGGCGGCTACGCGGTCAATTCCGGACCCAATGCGACGGCCGCGAACTTCACGGTGACCGGCGACATCGCCGTCACCGACTTGGCGCTGACGGGCAGCGGCGACAACGGCTTCGCGCAGATCGGCAATGGCGACGCCTCGCGCAATTCCTACGGCAATGTCAGCGGCAATATCGTGATCGACGCCAACGGCCTGATCACCTACACGCAAGGCACCGGCATCCATTCGCCGGCGACGATCGGCAATTTCACGGGCACGGGCACGGCCGGCGGCTCGATCGCCGGCGCCAGCCCGCCCTCGGAGATCACCAACGATCCGAGCACGATCGGCGTCGTCGTGACGACCACCGCCAACAACAGGCCGAACGGCGACAACCCGATCACGACGATCAACACCGTGGTGATTACGGAGCAGGACCCGAATGGCGGCTCGGCGGCCCTCGTGGCCCATCTCGAGCCCACCCCGCCGCCGCCGCCCGGCCCGCTGGCGTCGCTCGACGACAAGAATGCCGAAAGCGGCGCCAACGCCTCGGACGGCGCGACGGTGGTCATCGCCGACTCGCTGGACGGCGCGAAGCGGGCGGGCGCGACGCAGTCGATCCTCGCGGGCATGCTGAGCCAGATGAATCCCGCCGGCGCGGGTCGCACCGTCCACGGCATCCCGCCCGCGGACCAGGACTTCTCCAGCTGGGGCAACGAGGCTCTGTGGCAATGACCCAGCGGCGATCGAGCATTCTGCTGGTCTGCGCGGCGGCGCTCCTCTGCGGCGTCGCGGCCTATGGCGAGGCGACGTCGAACGAGCCCGATGCGCTGAAGGCCTATGTCGAGTCGGCGCGGCTCTATAGCGGCGCCGACAATTACGCCGGGGCGGAGGACGCCTATCGCCACATCCTCGACATCCAGACCAAGCAGTTCGGCGCCGATTCGGTGGCCGTGGGCGAGACGCTGGCGGAGCTCGCCCTGCAGGTCTCCAACCAGGGCCGGTTCGACGAAGCCGCGGCGCTGTTCCGCCGCGCTGCGCCGATCGTCGAAGGTGCGGCCAGCGCCTCGGCGCGGGCGCGCTTCGCGTCCTATCAGGCGCTCGATGCTGCCAATCAGCGCAAATATGACGACGCGCTGAAATACGCCCGTGCCGCCACCGCGCTGCGCCGCGGCGAGGTCGATGCGGCGCGTGCCGCCGCCGTGGCGGCCGCGAACGGCGGCGAATATGTCGCGCCGGTGGCGGTCGAAGGCGAACTCGCGCATTCGCTGCGCATCGAGGCGGAGATGGCGCTCCGGCTGGGCGACAATGCGAGCGGCCAGGCGGCCGCCGAGGAAGCGCTCTGGATCATCACCGAGGAGCCGGGCCTGCCGCTGTGGTGGCGCCCCGAGATGATTTCCCTGATGGGCGAAGTGAATGCCGTGCAGGGCCGCGTCGTCGTCGCCGAGCGCGACTTCACCGATGCCCTGGGAATGGACAAGAAGCTGTTCGGCGATACCGCGCCGACCGCGCGGGCGCAGCTCCGGCTCGGGCGCTTCTATGCCGAGCAGCAGCTTTATCCGGCGTCGGTCGCGTCCTTCCGGGCCGCCTTCGCGATCCTGGCGAAGGACCCGACCGCGCGTTCCCAGATCGTCTCCGACCAGATCGTGCCGTTCCTGGCCGCGGCGTCCGCGCTGGGCGCGCAGGACGCGTCGCAGAAAGCGGCGCTCGACGCCGACATGTTCCGCGCCGCGCAGCTCGTGACCTCCGATCTCGCCGACCGCACCATCGCGCGCGTCGCGGCGCGCCAGGCGGCGGGCGACGCGCAGCTCTCCGCCCTGGTGCGCCAGCTCGAGCAGGCCCAGGCGGCGCGGGACAATGCCCGGCTCGAACTCGTGGCCGAGAACGCCAAGGCCAATGACGAGCGCAACGCGGCGCTTGCCGCGAAATACGACGCCGATTTCCGGGCCGCCGCGGCGAATGCCGATGCGCTGGCGGCGCAGGTCGCCAAGACCTACCCGGCCTATGCCCGCCTCGCCGATCCGGGTCCGGTCGAGCTGGCCGACTTCCAGACGCTGCTCGCGCCGGGCGAGGCGTTCCTGACCTTCGTGATCGGCGCCAAGGGGAGCTACGCGCTGGTGGTGACGCCGAGCGGGCTCGCCGCCGCGCCGCTCACGGCGACGACGCAGAGCATCGCCGACGACGTCGCCGGTCTGCGTGCGGCGTTCGAGCCCAAGCTCGGCCGGCTTCCCGAGTTCAGCCTCAAATCCTCCTATGCGCTTTATCGCCAGCTCCTGGCGCCGGTGGAGCCGGCGCTCGCCCATGCGAACCACCTGATCGTGGCGCCCGGCGGGGCGCTCGACAGCCTGCCGCTGTCGCTGCTCGTGACCGCCGAGCCCGCCGGCGGCGGCTATGCCAATGCCGCCTGGCTGGTGCGCCGCCTCGCCATCAGCGAAGTGCCGTCGCCGCGCGCCCTGGCCGCCTTGCGCGGAACGCGCCTCGCCCGCGCGCCGCGCCCGTTCTTCGGCGTCGGCAATCCCAGCTTCACCGGCGCCAGCGGCCCCAAGGCGCTTTCCGCCCTGGCCTCGACCTGCCAGAACGGCGCCGGCGCGGACCCTGCCCTGCTGCGCGCCCTGGCGCCTTTGCCCGAAACCGCCGGCGAGGTCCAAGCCGTCGGCCGCACGCTCGGCGCCCAGCCGGGCTCCATCCTCACCGGATCCGGCGCCAGCGAAGCTGCGGTGCGCGGCGCGGGCCTGGACCAGTACGCCGTCCTCTATTTCGCGACCCATGGCATGCTGCCGGGCGAGCTGCATTGCCAGGCCGAGCCCGGGCTGGTGCTTTCGCCGCCGCCCGCCGCCGCGGCCTCCGCCGCGTCGGACGGAATGCTGAGCGCCAGCGAGATTGCGGGACTGAAGCTGAACGCCGACCTCGTCGTGCTCTCGGCGTGCAACACGGCCGCCGAAGGCGGCACGAAATTCGGCGGCGGCGCGCTCCAGGGCCTCGCCGATGCCTTCTTCAATGCCGGCGCCCGCGCGGTCCTGGCGAGCCATTGGGAAGTGCCCTCGGCAGCGACCGAAAAGCTCATGACCGGCGTCTTCGCGCGCTATGCGAAGGATCCCTCGCGCGACCTTGCCGAGGATCTGCGCCAGGCGCAGCTCGCGGCGATCGCGACCGGGGCGCATCCCTTCGACTGGGCCGCGTTCACGCTGATCGGGGACAGCGGGACGGCCACGCGCACCGCAATGGCTTCGAGGAGCGGAGAGTGACCATGAGGCGGAGGATTCTTCTGGGCGCCGTGCTGGCGCTGGCGGCGGGCGGGGCGCAGGCGGCCAATCTCACCGTCGTCGAGGCGCGCGGCATCGGCCTGGCGCCGGGCAGCACGATCGATTCGACCAAGCCCCTGGTGCTCAAGCAGGGCCAGCACGTCACGCTGATCTCCGACAGCGGCGCGACGCTTTCCATCGACGGACCGTACAACCAGCCGCCCTCGGCCGGCGGCGGCGGCAAGAGCCTGGGCGCCACGCTGGCGGCGCTGGGCACCGAGCGCAGCGCGCGCACCGGCGAGGCCGGCGTCACGCGCGGCGGCGCGGCCAACACGCTGCCCGAACCCTGGCTGGTCGACGTCACGCGCAGCGGCAATGTCTGCATCCAGGAGAACAAGGATCCCATCTTCTGGCGGCCGGACGCCAAGACGGCCACCGCGCTCGCCGTCATGCCGGTGGACCGGAGCTGGAAGTCCAAGGCCGATTGGCCCGTCGGGCTCGACCGCCTCAAGGTGACGACCGACGTGCCGGTGCATGGCGGCGCGGCCTATGTGGTGAACTATGCCGGCACGGAATACGCGCTGGCGATGAACACGGTGCCGTCCAGCCTCGCCAATGACGAGATGCGCGCCGCCTGGATGCTGCAAAAGGGCTGCGAGGCCCAGGCAGAGGCACTGCTCCGTCCCAAGAAATGAATGCCCGGTTCCAGCGCCTGAGGGCGCTTGCCCGCAACAAGAAAGCCGTCAACGCCTTCACCGCGGCCGCCAGCGCGATCCTGGTCGCGTTGCTGGCGGCCTTCATGGTGGGCAACATCTCGTTCCTGACCAGCGCCGACCGCTTCGTGCAGGACTGGCAGATCGCCTTCCAGTCGCCGCCCGAGCCGCAGGATCCCAACATCCTCATCCTGGCGGTGGACGAGGGCGTGATGCAGCACTTTCCCTACCGCTCGCCGATGAATCGCGGCTTCCTCGCCGAACTGCTGACGGCGCTCGACGCCAGGCATCCCCGCGCCATCGTGCTCGACTATCTGTTCGACCAGCCGACGGAGACGGACAAGGACGACGCGCTGCGCGCCGCGCTGCGCCGCATCAAGACGCCCATCGTCGTCAGCTATTTCGAAGCCGGGACCAAGGTGAGCGACGCGCAGACCGCGTACATGAACGCGTTCCTGCCGCCCAGGGTCCGCGCCCTGCCGAACCTCGGCACCGACCAGACCGACACCGCGCGCTGGATCGAGCCGGGCGGCAGGACCTCGTCGGGCGAATACCTGCTGAGCGTGCAGCGCCGCGCGGCGCAGCTCGTCGGGGTCGAAACGCCGGACAGGGAGGTGCCGATCGTCTGGCGCGCGCCGCCGGGCAAGAACCAGCCGGTGTTCTCGGAAATTCCCGCCTGCGTCGGAGCCGCCTGCATTCCGGCGCCCAAGATCCTGCCGGCCGCGATGTTCGCCAGCCGGGTCGTGCTGATCGGCTCCAATCTGAGCCTGGTGGACCAGCACCGCACGCCCTTCGCCACCGATCCCACCGACACCCGCGCCACCATGCCGGGCATCCAGATCCTCGCCTACGGCATCGCGCAGTTCCTCGAGCATCGCGATCCGCCGCAATTGTCCTGGTGGCAGGATTTCCTCATCACGCTTGCCCTGGCCGGCGTCGGGGCGGCGCTCGGGCTGCTCGACCTGTCGCTATGGCTGCGCGGCGGCGCGGTCGCCCTGCTCATCGCCGCGCTCTGGTATGTCGGCGTCTTCGTGCTCTACGAGAAGGCGGGCGTGCTGATCGGGCTGATCGCGCCGACGCTGTCGCTGGCGGCGTCCTTCGCGGTGGTCGATTCGATCACCGGCCTGGCGGCGCGGCGCCAGCGCGCCTTCATCCACAACACCTTTTCGCTCTACCTGGCGCCCGAACTGGTGCAGGAACTGGAGGACGATCCCTCCAAGCTGAAGCTGGGCGGCGAGCGCCGCGAGGTCAGCCTTCTGTTCAGCGACATCCAGGGCTTCACCACGATGTCGGAGGGCCTCGATTCGCAGCAGGTCGGGCGCCTGCTCAACGACTATCTCGACGGCATGACGGCGGCGATCAAGACGCATCAGGGCTATGTCGACAAGTTCATCGGCGACGCGGTGTTCGCGATCTTCAACGCCCCGGTCGACATCGACGAACACGCCGCGAAATGCGTCCGCTGCATGCTGGAGATGGACGATTTCACCGAGCGTTTCCGCGCGAAGGTGAACGCGGAGAACGTTCCGCTCGGCATCACGCGGATCGGCGTCCATACCGGCACGCCGTCGGTCGGCAATTTCGGCTCGCGCGACAAGTTCAGCTACACCGCGTCCGGCGACGCGGTGAACGCCGCCTCGCGGCTGGAGGGCCTCAACAAGACCTTCGGCACGCGGCTCTGTGTCAGCGGCGCCACCCGTATGCTATGTGAGGGAATCGCGTTCCGCCCGATCGGATCGGTCATCCTCAAGGGCAAGACGGAGGCGCTCGACGTGTGGGAACCGTTGCACGATGGCGCGTATAGCGAGGGCTATCTCGGCCGCTACCAGCGCGCCTATGACGCGGCGCACGAGGGCCATGCCGACGCGCTGTCCCTGTTCGCCGCGCTTGTCCAGGAGCGGCCCGACGATCCGCTGGCGCATTTCTATCGCGAGCGGCTGGCGCAGGGCGAGACCGGCATCAAGATCAAGATGACCGAAAAATGATCTTCTGGTCCGTCATCGCCCTGGTGGTGCTCCTCATCGCCCGCTTCTGGGGCGTGTCGCTGCTGGGCGGCCAGCTTCCGCCGGACGTGATCGACGAGATCGCGCGCGGCCTCGCCGTCGCCATCATCGTCGGCGTCACGCTCCTGCTCGACGGGCTGATCCGGCATTTCTACTGGCTGCGCTATCTGCAGCGCCGGCTCAATCGCGAGACGCCGGCGCTCATCCAGGACATCCTGACGGTCGCCCTGTTCCTGCTCGGTCTGTCGCTGGGCCTGTGGTGGCAGGAGGGATTCTCCTTCACCGGCTTCATCACCGCGTCCGGCGCGACCGCCATCGTGCTCGGCATCGCGCTGCAGACCGCGATCCAGGACCTGTTCTCCGGCCTCGCGATCAATCTCGACGGTTCCTATTCGCTGGGCGACTGGCTGACGATCTATTCCGACCAGCTTCCCGAGCCGGTTTACGGCCGCGTCACGCACATGACCTGGCGCTCGACCTTCCTGGCGCTGGACGACGGGCGGCGCCTCATGGTCCCCAATCACATCGCGACGAGCAACGCGGTGATGAACCACAGCCGGCCGGCGGACGCCAAGCGCCTGTCGGTCGACATCTCGATCGACAACCGCATGCCCTCGGACCGGGTGATCGACATGCTCCTGGGCGAGGCGTTCAAGGCGGTGCGCCGCCCCGGCCTGGCGCGCACGCCCGAGCCGAGCGTCATCATGACCAAGCTCGGCGACGACGCGATGTTCTACGACGTGCGGTTCTATTTCTTTCCCGACCAGATCGAGCCGGGCTCCGCCAAGTCGATCATGATCGCGGCGCTGCAGGACGTCATCCTGCAGAACCGCATGCCCATGCCGGTCACCCAGATCGAGATCGTGAAGGAGCCGGTCATCGATCTCGTCATCGACGAGAACGAGATGCGTGCCGCGCTGGAGCATGCCAGCCTGTTCAGCAAGGTGCTGGACGAGGAGCAGTCGCACGAGCTCGCGCGGCTGTGCCGCCCGGTGGAGTTCGCGCGCGGCGCGAACCTGATGGTGCAGGGCGACGCCGCCTCGTCGATGTTCATCATCCTGGAGGGCGCGGCGCGGGTCAGCGTGCTCGGCCAGAACAACGATCCGCGCGAGGTCGCGGTGCTGGCGACCGGCGACGTGGTCGGTGAGATGTCGCTGATGACGGGCGCGCCGCGCAACGCGACGGTGACGGCGCTGACCCGGATGCGGGCGCTGGAGATCACCAAGGACCCGGTAGAAGCACTGCTCAAGAAGTCGCCGAACCTGCTGGAACGCTTCAGCCATGTGCTGGCGCGGCGCGAGCAGGAGCGCGCGGCGATCGCGCAGAAGACCATCCATGTGGCGGCCGTCGAGAAGGACCTGATGGCCCGGATGAAGACCTTCTTCAGCCGCGTGCTGTGGTCCGAGACGGGACCGCACACCCTTTGACCGGGATCATCCCGCCACGCCCGCGATCAGCACATAGACGATGCCGAGATAGGTGAGCTGGTGCACGAATTGGTCGGTGCCGAACAGGATCCAGTAGCGCTGATCCGCCGGCCCCCAGCGATAGACGCGGTCGACGAAAGCCTTCGTCCAGTCGCAGTGATAGTGGATGGCGAATTCCACGATCAGGACCAGCGCCGCGGTCTGCAGCGTCGCGCCCAGGATGACCAGCGCCGGGATCGTTCCCAGGATGTGCAGGCCGGAATGGACGAAGCCGCCGGGATGGCCGTAGATCGCCTTGGTGCGAACCTGATACTCGGTCTGCAGCACGAAATCGCACAGGAAATGCTTGGCCTGCAGCGCCAGAAGCGCCCACAAGGCCAGGGCCGTGTCCTGGCTCATTCCCCGCCCCTTTCGCGCGCCCGACAGCGATTGGAAATAGTGCATGTCGCGGCCGGCGGCAAATATAAGTCTCATAAGGACATGCCGCAGTGCGGCAATCCTTGGGTTTCGCCGCGCCGATCCTAGGGATGACCTGGTGACACCAAAGATCGACCCGGTACGATGTAAGGCGCCAAAAAGCGGCTCGCCGCGTCAAAACGCGTGTCGCAGACTGTCGCCATGCGTTGAACGGACGCCCATGCCTGCATAGCTCTCGGCGGTGAGGGATTGCATTGGCTAGAGAGGCCGCAAGATGAGAAAGCTCACAGCAATTCTGTTTGCCGTCGGTTTGTCCGTTTCGGGACTTGCCGGGGCTGCGCAGGCCGCCGGCGGTCACGGCGGCGGTGGTGGCGGTGGCGGCCACTTCGGCGGCGGGCATTTCGGCGGTGGCGGACATTTTGGCGGCGGTCATTCCGGCGGCCATGGGGGAGGCCATTACGGCGGTCATGGCGGTGGCCATTACGGCGGCCATTATGGCTATGGCGGCTTCGGCTATGGCCTCGGATTCGGCCTCGGTCTGGGCGCCTTGTACTACGGCTATCCCTACGCGCCGTACTATTACGACGACTATGAAGACTATCCCGACGACGACGCGCCGCCCGCGGACGCGTCGGCCGGCGTCCCGCCGCCGGCGGCCGTGCCGGGCTATTGGTATCGCTGCGACAGTCCGGCCGGGTTCTACCCGTATGTCGCGACGTGCACGCATCCCTGGCAGAGCGTGCCGGCGGTGCCGCCGCCGCCCGCCGGGGACGACTAACGGCGCCGCGCGGTTGTCCCGGCCTGTGAAACGGCGGGACCGCCGGCCTGTCGTGGTCCGCGAGTCCGGAGCGGCGTCGGTCCGCTCCGGACTTTTCTCTGCCGGGACAGCATTAACCCCGGTCCATGGCGGAGAATTCACTAAGCGCCTTGAAAATGCGAATGTAGCCACGATCTCGGTGGGGGCCGGGGTCGCCGGAGCGCGTTCGCATGCATGTCGTGTTGCATAGCCTGGGCTGGCTGTTCGTTGCGCTGTCGCTGGCGGGCGCGCTCTACACGCTGCTGGCCGCCAGCATCGTCGGGCGGTTCGCCGCCGTTCGGGTACCTTCGGCCGGCGAATTCCCGGCCGTTACGCTGCTCAAGCCGCTGCATTTCGACTCGGTCGGGCTCGAAGAGGACCTCGATACCTTCCTCGCGCAGGACTATCCCGCGCCGATCCAGATCGTCTTCGGCGTGCAGGACGCGGCCGACCCGGCCATCGCCGTGGTCAATCACCTGAAAGCGCGCCACCCGGGCATCGACATCGAATTGGTGATCGATCCGCGCCGCTACGGCTCCAACGCCAAGGTGTGCAACCTGATCAACATGATGGAGCACGCCAGGCACGGCGCGCTGGTGCTGAGCGACAGCGACATCGCGGTGCCGCGCGACTATCTGCGCCGCGTGGTCGGCGCGCTGCAGCAGCCCGGCATCGGCGCGGTGACCTGTCCCTATACCGGCCGCGCCGGCGCCAGCGCCTGGTCGACGCTGGCGGCGATGGGCACGTCCTACGAATTCCTGCCGAACATGATTTTCGGCACCTGGTGGGGCGTCGCCGATGCCTGCCTCGGCTCGACCATCGCGCTGCGCAAGACCACGCTCGACCTGATCGGCGGCTTCGACGCGTTCTCGAACTACCTGGCGGACGACTATGAGATGGGCCGCGCCATCCGCCATCGCGGGATGCGCGTGCGGGTGCTGCCCATGGCGGTGACGCATCGCTGCACCGAGGAGACGCTGCGCGACCTGTTCCACCACGAGCTGCGCTGGAGCCGCACGGTGCGGATCCTGCGGCCGGTCTCGCATCTGGGAACTATCGTGACTTTTCCGCTACCGGTGGCGCTCGCGGCGCTGGCGGTTCTGGGTATCCCCGGAATCGCCGCGGTCTCGGCGGCTTTGTTCGCCCGTTTTATCCTTAAGCGCCGTGTGGAAAAGGCCTTCGGCGCGGCTTCGGGGCCATACTGGCTGTTGCCGATCCGCGACACCCTCTCTGCGGCTGTTTTCATGGCCTCGTTTTTCGGTCAGAAGGTGGCCTGGCGCGGCACCCGCTTGAAGGTCGAACCTTCCGGTGCCATGTCGCAATTGTAGAGGTTGGTATGAAAGCGCTCTTTCTTCAGGCTCCCTCCTTCGACGGCTATGACGGCGGCGCCGGCGCGCGCTACCAGATGAAGCGCGAGGTGAAGTCGTTCTGGTTCCCGACCTGGCTGGCGCAGGCCGCCGCCATGGTGCCGGGCTCAAAGCTCATCGACGCGCCGCCGCACAACCTGTCCTTCAAGGACATCGAGGAGGACCTGAAGACGCATGAGCTGATCGTGATCCACACGTCAACGCCCAGCTTCAAGTCGGACTGCAAGACGGCGACGATGATCCGCGCCATCAATCCCACCGCCAAGATCGGTTTCATCGGCGCCAAGGTCGCGGTCGAGCCGGTCGAGAGCATGGAAGCCTGCGCCGCGCTCGATTTCGTCGCGCGCAACGAATACGACTTCACGATCCAGGAGCTGGCCGAAGGCGCCGACTGGTCCACCATCACGGGCCTCACCTACCGCGACGCCGACCGCAAGATCGTCTCCAATCCGGAGCGCGAGATCCTGGTCGACATGGACAAGCTGCCGTCGGTGCTGCCGCTCTACAAGCAGCTCGACGTGAAGCAGTATTTCGGCGGCTACCTGCTGCATCCCTACATGTCGTGGTACACCGGGCGCGGCTGCAAATCGCGCTGCACCTTCTGCCTGTGGCCGCAGACCATCGGCGGGCACAAATATCGCTTCATGTCGATCGACCGCGTGGTCCAGGACGTGAAGTACGTCAAGGAGAACTTCCCCGAGGTGAAGGAGATATTCTTCGACGACGACACCCTGACCGACAACCACGACCGCGTGGAGCAGCTCGCCCGCGCTCTCGGACCGCTGAACGTGGTGTGGTCGTGCAACGCCAAGGCGAACGTGCCGCGCAAGACGCTGGAGGTGATGAAGGCGAACGGGCTCAGGCTTCTTCTCGTCGGCTACGAATCCGGCAATCAGCAGATCCTGCACAACATCAAGAAGGGCCTGCTCGTTCCCGTCGCCAAGCGCTTCTCCAAGGACTGCCACGAGCTCGGCATCGTGGTGCACGGCACCTTCATCCTCGGTCTGCCGGGCGAGACCCGCGAGACGATCCAGGAGACGCTCGCGTTCGCCAAGGAAGTGAACCCGCACACCATCCAGGTGTCGCTGGCGGCGCCCTATCCGGGGACGTTCCTCTACCGCCAAGCCAAGGAGAACGGCTGGTTCGCGTCGGACGTCGACCTTCTGACCGACGACGGCACGCAGATCGCGCCCTTGAACTATCCGCATCTCGGCCATACCGAGATCTTCGATTCGGTGGAGGACTTCTACAAGAAGTTCTATTTCCGCCCGTCCAAGATCATCGAGATCGTCAAGGAGATGCTGACCAGCCGCGACATGCTGGTGCGGCGCTTGCGCGAAGGCATGGAGTTCTTCCAGTTCCTGCGCAACCGCGAAGACATGATCGTATCCTGAAGGCTCTCATCGTCACGGCCGACGATTTCGGCGCCGCCGCCCAGGTCAACGACGCGGTCGAGGAGGCGCATGCCAACGGCATCCTCACCGCCGCGAGCCTGATGGTCTCGGCGCCGGCGGCCGGCGACGCGGTCCAGCGGGCGCGGGCGTTGCCGCGGCTGCGCGTCGGGCTGCATGTCGTCCTGGTCGAAGGCCGGCCGACGCTGCCGGCCTCGGCGGTGCCCGACCTGGTCGACGCGTCGGGAAATTTCCGCGGCGACATGGCCGCATCGGCCGCGAACATGTTCTTCCGCCCGAAAGTCCGTCGCCAGCTCCTGGCCGAGATCGAGGCGCAGTTCGATGCGTTCCGCGCAACCGGGCTCGCCCTCGACCACGTCAACACACACAAGCATTTCCATCTGCATCCGACGATCGCCTCGGCGATCCTGCGCGCCGGCAAGGCCCATGGCCTGCGCGCGATGCGCGTGCCGCTGGAGCCCAACGCCGTGCTGCGCAAGGCCGATCCGAAAGCGAAGCTGCCTTCGGCGCTCGCCACCGCGCCCTGGGCGATGCTGGCGCGGGCGCGGCTGCGCGCGGCGGGGATGCGCGTGCCGGATCAGGTGTTCGGGCTTGCCTGGTCCGGCGCGATGACGCCGGCGCGGGTGCTGGGGCTGATCGAGAACCTGCCCGAAGGCCTGAGCGAGCTTTATCTGCATCCCGCGACAGGACCCTATCCCGGCTCGGCGCCCGGCTATCGCTATGCCGACGAACTGGCAGCGCTGGTCGCGCCGCGCGTGGTCGCGGCGTTCCGCAATGCCGGCATCGCGAAGGGCGGCTTCGCGGATTTCTAGGATGGGTCTGTGAGCAGCGGTACGCGGCGGACGAGGATCGCCGACAGCAGCAGCGGCGCGGCCAGCACGGCACAATAGACCGGCCGCGACCATCCCGCGGCGATCATCATGCCGCCGAGATAGGGCCCGGTCACCGCGCCGAGCCTGCCGATGCCGAGCACCAGGCCGGTGCCGGTGTTGCGCACCCGCACCGGATACATCACGCCGACGATGGCGTAGAGGCCGCTGATCATCGAGATCATGAAGAAGCCGACCGCCGCCGCCAGGATCAGCAGCAGAGTCAGGTTCGTGCCCACCGCGCCGAAGCCGGCGATGGCGACGAAGAACAGCACCATGCTGATCGAGGTGAGCTGCCGCAGCCCGACCAGGTTGGCGATGATGCCGAACAACAGCCCGCCGAAGACGCCGACGCCGTTCATCACCACCGCGCCGGAGATTCCGGTCGAGACCGACAGGCCCTGGTCGACCAGCACCTTCGGCGTCCAGTTCAGCATGAAATAGAACGGCAGCATGGCGAGGAAATAGGCCGAGACGATCAGAACCGTGCGCGAGAGGAAGGCGCGATCGAACACCGCGAACACGCTTTCGGCCTCGACCGTCGCGACTTGCGGCAAGACGGCCAGCGCGGGATGCCCCATCCGGCGCAGCAGGAGATTGAGCCGGGCCAGCGCGTTGCGCGGCCGCCGGGCGAGCAGGAATTCGAGCGATTCCGGCAGCGTGATGAAGGCGATGGGGATGAGCAAAGCGGAGATCGACGCGCCGAAGAAGAACACCGAACGCCAGCCGTGATAGGCGATGAGGAACACCGCGATGGTGCCGCCGATGGTGGCGCCGATAGGATAGCCGACCGCCATGATGGAGATCGCCAGGCTCTTGCGCTTGTCGGAAGCGTATTCCGTCACGATGGTGTTGATGCTGGAGAACAGCGCGCCGAGGCCGAGCCCGGTGAAGACGCGCAGCAGCGCCAGCTCCGTGAGGCTATGCGCCAGCCCGGAGAACAGCATGCCGACCGTGATCATGGCGAGGCCGCCCAGCACGACGATGCGCCGGCCGAGGATGTCGGCGAAGGGCGACAGGACGAGCGATCCGACCATCATGCCGGCGAGGCCCGAACTGAAGAGCAGGCCGAGCTCGGTCGGCGGCAGCAGCCATTCCTTGGCGATCTGCGGGCCGGTGAAGGCGATGGACAGCACGTCGAAACCGTCGAGTGCGTTGATCGCCATGCACACCGCCACGGCGACGATCTGAAAACGGGTCATCGCCCCTTCGCGCACCAGCGCGCGCACATCCTCGGTCATCCCGCCCCCTTTGAACGCCTTCACGGCGCGTTTGTTCGGTCCGCAGGTTAGTGCCTCGCGCGGCGCGACGCCATCTTAACGTCCACGCACCGGCGTCGGCATCGCGAGCGCGGCGATCACGGCGGGACGCGCGTTCATGCGCGCGTGCCATTCCGTGAAACGGGGCGACACCGTGTCGCTCATAATGTCGGAAAAACGCGCCGGCATGTGAGCGGCCATGGCAAACATCGCGATGTCGGCGAGCGAATAATGCGGACCGGCGAGCCAGGGCGACGTCCTCAGCGCCGCTTCGGCCTTGCCGATGCCCTCCGCCAGCGTGCGCCGCCAGGCCGCCATCTGTTCCGGCGTGTAGCCCTGCGCCGCGGCGGTGCGCCACTTCTCGCGCTTCTCCTCGCGCGGGATGCGGGCGAGCCTGGCCTCGAAGTCTTCGGGGCTGAGCTTGTCGGTGATGGCGTGGATCATGAGCTGCCAGCCGATCTGGCTGAGGGCGGGGCGGAAATACTCGTCGACATATTTGGTGAAGGCGCGCATGCGCGCCGCTTCGATGGCGCTCTCGGGCCGCAGCGGCGGCGATGGGAAAACCTGATCGAGATATTCGTTGATCACCGTCGATTCGGTGACCACCGTTCCGTCATGCACCAGCACCGGCACCTGGCCGTCGGGATTGATCTTGAGGAACGCCGGCTCATGCTGTTCGAAGGCCTGGATGTCCATCAGGTGGCTGACGAAATCGAGGCCCTTCTCCTTCAGGCAGATGAGGACCTTCAAACTGTTGGACGCGGGTTCGGCGTGATAAAGCTCCAGCATCACGCCGGCCGCACGGGCCGGCGGCGGCCCATCGCCTTGGCGCGCTCGGGATCGCGCGGCGGCGGGAAGGCGGCGAGGATGTCCTCGAACTTCGACTCCGTCCAGCCTTTGAACTCGCCATGGGTGATCACATAGAGGCGATCCTCGCGGATCGCGGCGACCACCATGCGGCCGGCCTCGATGGGCTCCAGCCAGTCCGGCGCGTCCTCGCGCCTGGAAAGCCGCTCCTCGACCGCGCCATAGCCGGAGCCGGTCTGATAGCGCGCCGGCCGGTTCTTTCCGGCTTCGCGGATATTGGTCTTGAACGGACCGGGCATCAGCACAGACACGCCGATCTTGTGATCGGCCAGCTCGTCGCGCATCGCCTCGCCCATCGCGAGGGTTGCGGCCTTGGTCGTGGCGTATATCACCGAATCGCGCGGCGAGGGCGTCAGCGCCGAGATCGAGGAGGTGGTGACGATGTGGCCGCCCTCGCCCTGGGCGATCATGCGCGGCAGGAAGGTGGCGATGCCGTTGACGACGCCGCCGAGATTGACGTCGATGCCGAAATCCCAATCGGCGAAGGTCGCGGTCGTGACCGGCCCGAGAATGCCGACACCGGCATTGTTCACCAGCACATGCACCTTGCCGAGCGCGGCGAAGGCCTGATCGGCGGCGCGCGCGAATTGAGGGCGGTCGGTGACGTCCAGCTCGACCGCGACGACGTCGCGGCCCCGCTGGATCGATTCGAAGAACGCCAGCGCGGTCTCGATATGGTCTTTCCGGAAATCGGCGATCGCAACCTTCATTCCGGCTTCGAGCAGCGCCCAGGCGATGCCGAGGCCGAGCCCGCTCGCGCCGCCGGTGACGAAGGCGCATTTCCCTTCGAGGTTTTCCATGCCCACTCCTTGCGCGCTCAGGCGGCGGCGTCCGCCGAGGTTTCCGGGCCGTATTCGTTGACGGTCGTGCGCCGCACGTCGCGCTTGTATGTGTCGGATTCGAGCGGCGTCGCGCGGTGCAGGGTGCAGCGATTGTCCCAGATCACCAGGTCGCCCTGGCGCCATTTGTGGACATAAATGAATCTGTCCTGGGTGGCGAAGGCGTAGAGCTCGTCGATCAGCGCCAGGGCTTCGTCGTCGGGCCAGCCGACGAGGCCGACGGCATGGCCGCCGACATAGAGCGCCTTGCGGCCATAGGGCATGGTGCGCACCAGCGGATGCATGACGGAGGGCATGCCGGCGCGCTGCGCCTCCGTGACGCCGGTCAGGCCGGTGCGCTCGCGGCCGCGCCAGAAATCGTGGACCGCGGTCAGCCCGTCGATGCGGTCGCGCGTCGCCTCGGGCAGGGCGTCGTAGACCGCACGGGTGTCGATGAAATGGGTGTCGCCGCCTTCGGGCGGCACGATATGGCCGAGCAGCAGCGACCATTTGGTCGGCAGCTTGTTGAAGGAGCTGTCGCTGTGGAATTTCTCGGCGCCCTTGGCGAGCTTCCGGGCGTCCGACATGTAGGGGATGATCTCGCCTTTCGCGTCGAGATTGGAGGCGTCGAACAATTCGCCGCGCAGGCGCCGCGCGGCGTTGAAGCGGCCTAGCCGGGGCGGCAGTTCGAGCGGCCCGAAGGCGCGGCTGAAGCGGATGTGGTCGTCGTCGGAGATGCCGTCGGTGCGCATGACCGTGACGGCGTATCGCGCCATCGCGTCTTCCACGGTGCGGACGAGTGCGTCGTCCGGCGGCGCGGTCAGATCGGCGCCGACGATCTCGGCGGCGAAGATGGGATGCAACGGATTGACAGCCATGGCCATGGCGGCGTCCTCCACCGACGTCAGTGCACGTTTCGCTCCGCGCCCGCCCAGTATTTCGAGCGGATCGTCTTCTTGTCCATCTTGTTGTTCGCGGTCTTCGGGATGTCGTCCCAGAAGTCGACCGATTTCGGCGCCTTCACGCCGCCCAGCCGCGCCTTGCAATGCGCGATGATCTCATCCTCGGTGACGTTCGAGCCCTGCGCCCGCACCACGACGGCCTTGATCGCCTCGCCCCATTTCTCATGCGGCACGCCGATCACGGCGCATTGCGCGACGGAGTTCATCTCCATCACGCAGCCCTCGACCTCGGTCGAATAGACGTTGAAGCCGCCGGTGACGACCATGTCCTTCTTGCGGTCGACGATGAAGACGTACCCGTGCCTGTCGCGATAGGCGACGTCGCCGGTGTGGTGCCAGCCGAAGCGGCGCACCTCGGCCGTGGCCTCCGGCAGCTCGAAATAGGAATGGCTGACGAGCGCGCCGCGCACCACGATCTCGCCGGTCTCGCCCGGCGGCAGCAGATTGCCGTCGTCGTCCATGATTCCGACCCTCACCGGATAGGTCGGCTTGCCGGCGCTTTTGAGCCGCTCGGGATGATCGCCGCGCGCGGCGGCCGCGACGATCTCGGGCGGCAGCCAGGTCGTGATCAGCGGGCTTTCCACCTGGCCATAGCACTGGCACATGCAGTCGCCGAAGGTCTCGACCGCCTGCTTCAGCTTCTCATGGCTGACCGGCGAGCCGACGAGCAGGAAGATCTTGAGACTCGAATAGTCGTGGTCGTGGCGCCCCGGATGATCGAGCAGCGCATAGAGCGCGGTCGGCGGCAGATAGAGATGCGTCGCCTTGTATTTCTGGATGTTCTCCAGCACGTCCGCCGCGTCGAAGCCCGGCATTACGACGATGGTTGCGCCGAAGCTCAGGCAGGCGCTGCTCACGGGGCCGGCCGCATGGGTCAGCGGCGCGGTGACGAGGCAGACCGGATCGGCCGTGTCGCGGCGCCAGAAATTGGCGCACATCTCCTGCATCGTGCCCCAGCCGAGATTGGTGACGTTGACGCCCTTGGACGGACCGGTGGTGCCGCCGGTCGGGAAGATGCCGACGACCTCGTCGAGATTGCAGAAGGCGTCGCACTCATCGACGAAGGCGCTTGCCTCGCCTTCCTTCAGGAAGGCCTCGAGCGAGGGATGGCCATCGTCGTTCCCGTCGATGCAGACGATGCCGCGGATCGAGGGCACCTTCGCGGCCAACTCGCGGGCTTCGTCGCGATATTGCGAATGGTAGAACAGCCAGGAGACGCGGACATAGTTCATGTACTGGATGTTCTCGCTCAGCCCGTTGCGGGCGTTGACCGGAATCCATTTTTCGCCGGCGCGCCACAGGCCGAGCAGGCAGACCAGCACGCCCCAATGATTGGGGCCGTAGATGGCGATGGGTTCCTGGCGCTTGACGCCGTTGACGCGCAACGCCGAGGCGAATTTGAACGTCAGGTCCTGAAGCTCGCGAAAGGTCAGCTTCTTGTCGCCCTCGACGAGCGCCAGCCGCTCGGGATCGATGTCCACGCCGCGGTCGAAATAATCGATTGCTCTCATATGCGGTGTCTAACCCCAGCGGCTGTGTTCGGGTCCCGGCGTGTAGGCCTGGCGCGGCCGTCCGGTCCTGCCGGCGCCGAGCGCCGCCTTGACGGCGGGCCTGAGGCCGATCCGGCGCAGCCAGGACCGCGTACGGGGCGCGTCGTTCAGCAGATCGGGCGCCAGGTCGCGCAACGGATCGACCAGGCTGAACGCGTCGATGTCGGCCAGCGAATAGGCCGCGCCGACGAGCCAGTCGGATTTCGCCAGTCCGCTTTCGATTTTGGCGACGCCGATCCCGGCTTTGCGCCGGCAATCTTCGAGCAGCTCCTGGGAGTAGGAATCGTCCAGCGCCATGCGCCAGCCGGCCCGCTGTTCCTCGGTCGGCATTTCGGAGAGCGCCTTTTCGATTTCGGCGCGGTTGCGAGCGGCCAGGGCGGGCACGAGATACTTCTTGGCGCCGAGCGTGCTCACGGCGGGGGCGATGGTCTCGTTCAGGAAGCGCGCCCAGGACAACACTTCCCAGCGGCCATAGGCGCCGGCCGGACGGAGCGGCGTGCCGGGTGCCGTCTCGTCGAGGAACAGGGCGATGAAGAAGGATTCGGTCATCACCGTACCGTCGCTCACCAGGATGGGGCCGTCGAGTTCGGGATTGTAGGCGACCTCCGTCCGGCCGGCGAAGGGCAGGGCGTATTGTTCGAATTTCAGGAAGTCGACGTAGCGACCGGTGAAGGGAATGTTCTTCTCGTTGAGCGCGATCAGCACCTTCAGCGAGAAGGTGTTGGGCTCCCAGTGATAGAGTTCGAGCATGGCCAAGCCTTTCAGCCGTTCAGATAGGTTACGCGGCTGGCCATCTGGGTGCGGCCCATGGCCCAGGTCGCCTTGGTCGCCGGCCGCGCATAGATCTTCCGCAGCCACGCCATGATATGCGGCGTCTTCTCGTCATTGCAGGCCTGCGGCTGCGCCAGCGGCAGCGCATAGCCGAGATTGAATCCGTTGATGTCGGCGAGCGAATAGGTATCGCCGGCCAGCCAGGGCCGGCTCGCCAGCGCGTCTTCGAGACATCGAATGCCGATGCCCGAACGGCGGCGCGATTCGGCCAGCTCGGTTTCCGAGAAGGTGTTGTAGATCGCCTTCGACCAGGCGATGCGGCGTTCCTTCAGCGGGATGCGGTCGATCGCGGCCTTGAGCTCGTCCGGATCGCGGCTGCGCACCGACGGGCCGACGAAGACGCTCCAGCCGATCATGCTCACGGAGGGCGCGAAATACTGGTCGAAGAAGCGCATCCACCAGCGCATGCGCCAGCGCTCTTCCGGTGCCGAAGGCCGCAGCGACGGACCCGGAAACGCCTCGTCGACATATTCCATGATCGCGGTCGATTCGGTCAGCACCATGTCGCCATGCACCATCGCCGGAATCGTGCCGTTCGGATTGACCGCGAGATATTCGGGCTTGTGCTGATCGAAGTTGAGAAGATCCAGATAGTGACTCTCGAACGCGACCCCCTTCTCCTGCAGCGTCAGCATGGGCTTGCCGGAATTGGCGTTCGGCTCCCAGTGATAAAGTGTCAGCATCTATTCGGGCCTTGGGTGTCGCACGCGGGCGCGCGCCGTCTTCGAGAATCTTTGCGCGCCAACCTCGGCGACGCTTCGCTCACACTGAAGGGCGAACCCGCTAATTCGGAAGCGTCAAGCGCGAAGACACAAACGTCGGGTCCCAAAATACAAATTCGCAGAGCGCGACTTTTCCGCAACCACCGGCGCTGTGTGGTGCAGTGCACCCAGCAGCCCGTTCCTAGGGCGAACGGCGAATCTTCCGCCGGAGAACTCAGGGCAGTATTTCCAGCACCTGTCGTTAATACTCGGCGCTGAGTTCAACCCCTTTCCTTCGTATGCACGGCATACGGACTGTTTGCGTAGACCGCGCTTATGCTATTTTGCCGCAACAAAGAGTCAGGTGCGCCAAGCGTGTACCGATCACGGCGGCCAGGGCCGCTACCAGGGAGGGGCTTATGCCTGTAATTCATCAAATGAGGAATCGTACCCGCTCGCGCGTTCTGAGCGGCCTGTTCATTGGCGCGTCGTCTCTCGCAATCGTCGCCGGTCTTGCGACGCCGTCCGTCGCGGCGGACGCCACCAGCGGCGGAATCGAAACGATCACGGTCACCGCTCAGTATACGGAGCAAAACATCCAGGCCACGCCGCTCGCCATCTCGGCCGTCACCGGCGACGATCTGGAGCGGCGCGGCATCAACGACCTGTCGCAGCTGGGCACCTCCATCCCCGGCCTGTCGCTGACCAAGGCTCCGGCGGCGTTCGGCAATGGCGTGCAGACCTATATCCGCGGCGTCGGCCAGTACGACACGGCGTTCGCCAGCGAGCCGGGCGTCGGCTTCTACATCGACGACATCTATTACGGCACGATGTCAGGCTCGGTGTTCGACCTGATGGACCTGAATCGCATCGAAGTCCTGAAAGGTCCGCAGGGCGTGCTCGGCGGCAAGAACGACATCGGCGGTGCGATCCGCATGATCACGCAGAAGCCGCAGGACGACAACGCCGGCTATCTCGAGGTGAACTACGGTTCGTTCAACGAGATCAACATCAAGGGCGCGGTGGACTTCACGCTCATCCCCGACCATCTGTTCGCGCGCGTCTCCGCCACGTCGCGGCAGCAGAACGGCTATGTGACCGTGATCGACTATGCGTGCGCGCATCCGGGGACGGCGGGCACGCTCGCGCCGACGACGACGCGGGCGGATTGCAAGGCCGGCACCCAGGGCGGCACGGATGTCGCGGGCGCCCGCTTCGCGCTGCGCGCGCTCTTCACGCCGGACATCGAGGACAATTTCTCGGTCGACGTGATCAGAGACAATTCCGAATCGCAGCCGGACGTGCTGTATGCGGCCGATCCGGGCACCGCGGCGGATCCGAGCGGTACGACCGGCGATGTCTTCTTCAATCGCGGCAACGGCCTGGTTTCGGTTCCGCGCGCCACGTTCATCGGCGTGAACTCGGACGGCGCCGTGCAGGCCACGACCGGCATTCCGACCTGGAACAACGCGAATACCCCGCCCTTCCCGCCCGGGCCGATCGCCGCTTACGGCATCCCATGGGATCAGCGGTTCATCCCCGCCAATCCCTACACGACGACCTACGGCACCTATCGCAGCCAGGCGGGGCTCGACTACAAGGAAGGCGCGCAGATGCACGCCTACAGCCTGACCAACGTCTTCGACTGGCAGATCATCCCGCAGGTGCATTTCAAGTCGATCACGGGCTATCGCTATTATGACGGCGCGTACTCGAACGACTCCGACGTGTCGCCGATGTCGTTCCAGCTCACGACGACCTATCCCACGAACCGCGAATTCCAGCAGGAAGAGCGCTTCACGGGAACGCTGCTCGACGATCACCTCGAATGGACGGCGGGCTTCTTCTACTACGACCGCACGAACCACGCCCATGGTCCCGTCATTCTCGACGCCGACTACGACGAGGGCTCGACGTTCCTGGTGTTCGAGCAGAACGACCTGTACACCACGGTCAACCGCTCGGCCTATGTCCACGCGATCTATCACATCTTCGACGACCTCGAGGTGTTCGGCGGCGCGCGCTACACCAGCGAACAGAAGACCTACTACTTCGATCATTCGGGTGTGGTGCCGGGCTATCCGCTGGGCGGGTTCTTCCGTGCCACCATCGATCCGACGCTGGACTGCAACCTGTTCGCCGGCCATGCCTGCGATCACACGATCCATCCGGCGCTGACGCCGCATACCTCGCGCACCAATCGTCCCGACTGGCGCGCCGGTATCGACTATCACGTCACCGACGACATCATGACCTACTTCCAGTTCTCGACGGGCTATCGCACGGGCGGCACCAATTCGCGTCCGTTCGCGCCGGACCAGCTGGACAGCTACGGCCCGGAACAGATCAAGAGCTACGAAATCGGCGCCAAGACCGAATGGTTCGATCACCGCCTGCGATTCAACGTGGCCGCCTATATGTCGGACTACAGCGACACGATCACGCCGCTGGCCCAGACCGATCTCAGCCTCGGTTTCCCGCTTCCCTATGTGAAGTATGTGAATCTCGGGACCTCGACCAATCAGGGCGTCGAGCTGGAGGCCACGGCCGCGCCTATCGACAACCTCGTGATGGACGCGTCGTTCTCCTATGTCGACTTCTCGGCGGACCCGCTGCCGGGTGCGCCGGCGGGCTGGGTGAACGGTTGCTCGGCGGCCGCCGCGGCATCGGGAATCTGCCCCATGATCGCTCCGGGCACGGTGCGGGTCGGAACGCAGTCGATCCTGGTCCCGAAGGAGCAGGCGCATTTCGACATTCAGTACACGGTCGATCTCGGCAACGGCTCCGGCTCGCTGACGCCGCGGCTCGATTACTCCTGGAAGTCGACGGTCTACCAGGACGCCAACAACAATCCGTTCACCGCCATCCCGTCGATCGGCACCCTCGATGCCCGCCTGACATGGGAACCGTCGGCCGGCGGCTGGCAGATCTCGGCGTCCGTCTACAATCTGACGGACGAGAGATACTTCCTCGACATGGAGAACTTCGCGATCTTCGGCGAAGGCACGGTGGAGGCGCAGCCCGCACCGCCGCGCGAGTGGATGATCACGCTTCGCAAGGCGTTCTGATCTAGTTGAGAAGTCCTTCTCTCGGGGCGCAGAACGCATGCAAATGCGACCTGCGCCCCGATTGTTTTCGACACGTACCAAAGACAAGATGACGACGCGCATCGCGCTCAGGGAAACGCACCAAATGACCACAGAACAACAAGTCCAGGAACTGGAAGCGACCGTCGGCAAGCTCGCGAGCCGCGTCGGTGTCCTCGAAGACGAAAGCGCCGTAAGGCGCCTGCAATACACATACGGCTACCTGATCGACAAATGCCTGTACGACGAAGCCGTCGATCTGTTCGCGAAGGACGGCGAGGTCCGCTTCATGGGCGGCATCTACAAGGGCAAGGAGGGCGTGCGCCGCTTGTATGTCGGCCGCTTCCGCAAGAACTTCACCAACGACTACAACGGTCCGGTCTACGGCTTCCTGCTCGATCATCCGCAGATGCAGATGGTCATCGACGTCGCGCCCGACGGCAAGACGGCGAAGGTCCGCGGCCGCAGCATGATGCAGGCCGGCCGTCACGAGAGCATCGTCGAAGCCGGCACGCTGCCGCGCCAGTGGTGGGAAGGCGGCATCTACGAGAACGAATACGTCAAGGACGACGGCGTCTGGAAGATCAAGGTGCTGGACTACAATCCGCTCTGGCACGGCAATTTCGACAAGGGCTGGGCGCACACCCCGCCCAACGCCTATCCCTTCGCGAGCAAGACCTATCCGGAAGACCCGCTTGGGCCCGACATCATCGCGCCGGAGCCGCATCGCCGCCTGTGGCCCGAAACGCCGGTCGTGCCGTTCCACTATCCGCATCCGGTGACGGGAAAGCCGATGGTGGCGCAACAGCCCGAACAGTGGCGCGCGAAATAGCGGCGCCGACGATGCTCCGACAGGAGGCGCAGCGATGAGCGACAGCGTCGGGACCGGCGTGCATTTCCCGTCCCAGCCGATGGTGACCTTCGGCGGCGGCGGCAGCGCGGGCGGCGCGGTCAACCGCGCCGAGATGGAACTGTTCGATTGTGAGGTCGAAGGCGCGCTGCCAGCCGATCTGGACGGCGCGTTCTATCGCGTCGGTCCCGATCCGCAATATCCGAAGCAGCCGCGATACGTCCACGACATCGGCTTCGACGCCGAAGGCCATGCGAGCATGTTCCGCTTCAAGGACGGGCATGTCGATTTCAAGAGCCGCTGGGTGCGCACGCAGCGCTGGAAGGCGCAGCACGCGGCGCGGCGCTCGCTGTTCGGGATGTATCGCAATCCGTTCACGGACGATCCGTCGGTCAAGGGGCTGAGCCGCGGCACCGCGAACACCCAGGTGTTCTTCCATCACGGCAAGCTGATGGCGTTCAAGGAAGACAGCCCGCCCGTGGTGCTCGATCCGCGCACGCTGGAGACGCTCGACGACTATTACACCTTCGGCGGCGCGCTGGAGGGCGAGACCTTCACCGCCCATCCCAAGATCGATTCCGATACCGGCGAGCTCATCGGCTTCGGTTACGAGTCCAAGGGGCTGGCGACGACCGATGTGGAAATCCTCGCGGTCGACCGCGATGGGAAGCGGACCTGGCACACCTGGATGAAGGTGCCCTATGCCGGGATGATCCACGACTTCGCGGTGACGGCGAGCCATGTCGCCTTCCTGGTGGTTCCGCTCGCCGTCGACATGGAGCAGATCAAGGCCGGCGGGCTGCATTACTCCTGGGATTCGACGCTGCCGACCTGGTTCGGCGTGCTCAAGCGCGGCGGCGACGGCGCGGACGTGCGCTGGTATTCCGGCCCGACCACGATGTGCACCCACACGATGGGCGCGTGGTCCGACGGCGAGAAGGTGTTCGTCGACATGGACGGCGGCGACGGCAACCAGTTCCCGTTCTTCCCGAACAAGCACGAGCCCTGGGACCCGGTGAAGGCCATGGGCCGCATCCGGCGGTTTTCCGTCGATCTCGCCGACGCCACGACGAACAGCTTCAAGATGGACGTCCTCTATCCCGAGGTCGTCGGGTTCCTCGCGCGCCAGGATGACCGCTATCACACGCGGCCCTATCGCTACGGGTTCCTGCTGGGCAGTTCGGCGATGGGCGGCGGCATCGCCTGGCACATGGTTGACCATAGGACGGGCAAGGTCTCGACCTGGTCGCCGGGCCCGGACGCGCTGGTGAACGAGATGTGCTTCGTGCCGCGCAATCGGGATGCAGGAGAAGGCGACGGCTATCTCGTCGGCGTGGTGACGCGCACGGCCGAGCGCGGCCGCTCCGACCTCGTCCTCGTCGACACGCGCGATCTGGCTGCGGGGCCGGTCGCGACCGTGAAGATGCCGCACAAGATCGTCGGCCAGGTCCATGGCTTCTGGGTTCCGGGCGAGGCGCTCTAGGTGGCGGGCGATTATCCCGAGCTCGGGCTTCTGATCGGCGGCGAACGCCGCGGCGGCGCCGGCCGCGTCGAGGCCGATGTCGTCAATCCCGCGACCGAGGCGGCGCTCGGCCGTCTTCCGTTTGCAACATCGCAGGACCTCGACGACGCGCTCGCCGCCGCGGAGGCGGGGTTCGCGCTGTGGCGCGCCGTGCCGGCGCAGGAGCGTGGCCGCATCCTGAAGAAGGCCGCCGACCTGATGCGCGAGCGGGCGCCGGGCCTCGCCCGCACCGCCACGCTCGAATCCGGCAAGCCGCTCGGCGAGACCCGCATCGAAGTGCAGATGTCGGCCGACATCATCGAGTGGTACGCGGAAGAAGGCCGCCGCGCCTATGGCCGCCTGCTCACGACGCGCGCGCCGGGCACGCGCATGACCGTGCGCAAGGAGCCGGTCGGCCCGGTCGCCGCCTTCGCACCGTGGAATTTCCCGCTCGGCAATCCGGCCCGCAAGCTGGGCGCCGCGCTGGCCGCCGGCTGCTCATGCATCCTGAAGCCCGCGGAAGAGACGCCGGCCTCGGGCCTGGGCGTCGCGCAGGCGCTGATCGACGCCGGCCTGCCCAAGGGCGTGCTCTCCGTCGTGTTCGGCGTGCCCGATGCGATCTCGCGGCATCTCCTTGCCTCGCCGATCATCCGCAAGCTCTCCTTCACCGGCTCGGTCGCGGTGGGTAAGCACCTGATGAAGCTCGCCGCCGAGGGCATGAAGCGCACCACCATGGAGCTGGGCGGCCATGCGCCGGTTCTGGTGTTCGGCGACGTGGACGTCGAGAAGGTTCTGGACGAGGCTGCCGCCGCCAAGTTCCGCAACGCCGGCCAAGTCTGCGTGTCGCCGACACGCTTCTATGTGCATGACAGCATCCATGCGCGTTTCGCCGAAGGGTTCGCCGCGCGCGCCCGCGCCTGGCGGGTCGGCGACGGCCTTGCCGACGGCACGCAGATGGGCCCGCTGATCCATGCCCGCCGCCGCGAGGCGATCGATGCGCTGGTCCGCGACGCCGAGAGCCATGGCGCCGCCGTGCTCGCCGGCGGGCGCCGCCTCAACCAGCCGGGCTGGTTCTTCCAGCCGACCGTGCTTGCCAACGTGCCCGACGGGGCGCGCGTGATGCGCGAGGAGCCGTTCGGCCCCATCGCCATCGTGAATGCCTTTTCCGACACCGATGCGGTGATCCGCGAGGCCAACCGCCTGCCTTACGGCCTCGCCGCCTTCGCCTTCACGCAGAACCTCGGTGTCGCCAACCGGCTCGGCGACGCGCTGGAGGCCGGCATGGTCGGCGTCAACACCTTCCGCATCTCGGTGCCCGACTCGCCGTTCGGCGGCATCAAGGAAAGCGGCCACGGTTCGGAGGAGGGCATCGAGGGACTCGAGGCCTGCCTCGTCACCAAATTCGTCAGCGAGGCCTGAACCATGCCGGCAAAAGTGCCCTACAAGCGCATCGCGACGGAAGAGGCCTTCGCGACCCAGGAATTGTTCGACCAGTTCGGCAAGCTGCTCGACAGCGGCTTCCGCGATCCGGGCTTCGAGAGCCTGTGGGGCTTCTATCTGCGCAGCGAAGCGGAACGGCCGGTGCTGATCCGCGCCCGCCTGCTCGATCTGGACGCCCGCCGCCTCGCCGACATGGATGCCACGGGCATCGACGTGCAGCTCCTCTCGCTGACCGCGCCCGGCGTGAACATGTTCGAGGCGGATGTCGCGCGCGCCGTATCGGTGTCGGCGAACGACGCGCTGGCCGCGGCCATAGCCCGTCATCCGACGCGCTTTGCCGGCCTCGCGGCATTCGCGCCGCAGGATCCGGCGCACGCGGCGAAGGAAATCGAGCGCGGCGTGCGCAAGCTCGGCCTCAAGGGCGCGATCTTCAACGGCCACACCCGCGGCCAATGGCTGGACGATCCGAAATACTGGGCGATCTTCGAGGCATGCGAGGCGCTGGACGTTCCGATCTATCTGCATCCGACAGGCCCGCATCCCGACCTCATCAAGCCGTTCCTCGAACGCGGCCTCGACGGCGCCGTCTTCGGCTTCGGCGTCGACACCGGGCTGCACGCGCTGCGCCTGATCGTGTCGGGCCTGTTCGACCGCTTTCCCAGGCTCAAGCTGGTGCTGGGCCATCTGGGCGAGGCGCTGCCGTTCTGGATCTTCCGCCTGAACTTCATGCACCGCGCGGGCGTCGCCGCGAAACGCTATGACAGCATCAAGCCGCTGCAGCGCTGGATCCCCGAGGTCATGCGCGAGAACCTCTACGTCACCACCAGCGGCATGCCCTATGAACCGTCGATCAAGCTCTGCCAGGAAGTCCTCGGCATGGAGCATGTGCTCTATGCGATGGACTATCCCTATCAGTATGTCGGCGAGGAAGTGACCATGCAGGACGACATATCCATCGGCGCCGAGCACAAGAAGATGTTCTTCCAGACCAACGCCGAGCGCCTGTTCAAGCTCTGAGTGTACGGGCCCACGCCTGCGGATGGGCGCATCCCAACGAGTGGGATGCCGCGCCAGATGCGGCCAATTGGCCGTTTACCGTCCGTGTTGCACCGCCGGAGAAGTGAAATCGCTCACGGGGTGTCGGCCGCGCGGCGGGTAGAAATAATACCCATTGACGGCGTCGCGGCGGGCGGAAAAACCTTTGTACGCGACAACAACAATCTGACGTCGGGACGGAACGCATGGCGGTAGAGACCGCGACGAGCGCGAGTGCGGGGCTGCTGGCCAGCGCCTCGATCGAGGTCACGCCGCGCGAGCCCGGCGTGGCGGAGACGCTGCGCGGGCATTTCGCGCCCGGCACCGATGTGCACGTCACCTTCCTGCCCGACGACAGTCCGGACAAGGCGGCGGAGACCTGCGTGCGGCTCCGGCATGCCGGCTTCAATCCGATCCCGCATCTCACCGCGCGCAATTTCCCCGACCGCGATTTTCTCGAACGCCAGCTCTCGCGCCTGAGCGACAAGGCGCGCGTCACCCGCGCCCTCGTCATCGCGGGCGATGTCGATCGTCCGCGCGGCACGTTCACCTCCAGTATCGAAGTGATCGCGACCGGACTTCTGGAGCGCAACGGCCTGCGCACGGTCCTGATCGCCGGCCATCCCGAGGGCCACCCCGCCGTCGCCGGCGATGTCCTCGATGCAGCGCTGCTGGAGAAGGTCGCGGCGGTGCGGGCGCACGGCCTCGAGCCCGAGATCGTCACCCAGTTCTGCTTCGAGGCCGAGCCGATCGCGCGCTGGCTCGCGCGTCTGCGTTCCATGGGCATCGACGCGCCGGTCCGGATCGGGGTCGCGGGCCCGGCGGGCACGGCGTCGCTCCTGAAATTCGCCATGCGCTGCGGCGTCGGCAATTCGCTGCGCGCGCTTCGCCAGCGGGGCAGCGCTATCGGCAAGCTGATGGGCGACACGACGCCAGACGCCCTTCTGGGCGATCTGGCGAAGACGCTGCGGGCCGGCAATTTCGGGCCGATCGCCGGAATCCATCTTTACATGTTCGGCGGGGTGCGCAAGACAGCGCAGTGGCTTAACGGCGCGCGGGCCGAAGCGGAAAACGCGCCGCGACGGATCGCTGGACAATAGACATGAGCAATCCTCCGAAGACCGACCATCCTCTTGGCGTGCTGACGATCGCCTGTCCCGACCGCAGGGGTATCGTGGCCCGCGTGTCGCGCTTCCTGTTCGACGCCGGCTGCAACATCATCGACAGCTCGCAATTCGGCGATCGCGGAAATGGCCGCTTTTTCCTGCGCATCTATTTCGAATCCGAATCCGGAACGCCGATCGAGGATCTCGAAAAGGCCTTCGCGCCGCTCGCGCAGGAATTCGAGATGGACGCGCATTTTTACGACACGGCCAAGAAGACGCGGACCATCATCATGGTGTCGAAGTTCGGCCATTGCCTGGTCGACCTGCTCTATCGCATCCGCATCGGGGCGCTGCCGATCGACGTGCCCCTGATCGTCTCCAACCACCGCGACTTCGCGGACGTGGCGGCCGCCAGCGGCATCCCGTTCCGCTACATGCCGGTGACGCCCGACAACAAGGCCGAGCAAGAAGCCGCGCTCAACGAGATCATCGAAAGCAAGCGCATCGATCTCGTCGTGCTCGCGCGCTACATGCAGGTGATGTCGAAGGAGTTCTGCCGCCGGTGGTCGGGGCAGATCATCAACATCCATCATTCCTTCCTGCCGAGCTTCAAGGGCGCGCGGCCCTATCACCAGGCGCATGAGCGCGGCGTCAAGCTGATCGGCGCGACGGGCCACTACGTCACCGAGGATCTCGACGAGGGCCCGATCATCGAGCAGGAGGTGGAGCGCGTGAGCCACGCCCAGTCGGCGGAGGAATATGCCGCGGTCGGCCGGGACATCGAAAGCCGGGTCCTCGCCCGAGCGGTCAAATGGCATGCCGAGCACCGCGTGCTGATGAACGGTCGGCGCACGGTGGTGTTCACCTGACGCGGCCGGTCCATCCCATTTCCCACCGATTTCGGTTCTCTTCTGGAACAGACGCCCCGGAACCCGAAAAGGCATACAAATTGGCGGCAGGAGGACGATAAGGACATGACAGCGAACAATTTGGAAGGCGTGCTGAAGGCCGCCGGCAACCCCGTGAACATGCTGCGGAATTCGCAGATCGGCGCCTATGTCTATCCGGTCGTTCCGTCGGAATTCTCGAACTGGCGCGACGAGCAGATCGCCTGGCGCAACAGCGCGGTGCTGTTCGACCAGTCCCACCACATGGCCGAGATGATGGTCGAGGGTCCGGACGCCGCGAAGTTCCTGTCCTATCTCACGATCAACACCTTCAAGAATTTCCCGGTGAACCGGGCCAAGCAGATGGTGCCGCTGTCGCATAGCGGCCACGTCATCGGCGACGGCATCCTCTTCCACCTGGCCGAGAACCTCTACGATTTCGTCGGCCGCGCCCCGACGGTGAACTGGATCGAATTCCAGGCCAAGACCGGCAAATGGGACGTGAAGATCACCCGCGACGACCGCTCGCCTTCCGCCCCGATGGGGCGCGCGGTGAAGCGCAATCACTACCGCTTCCAGATCCAGGGCCCCAAGGCCAAGGACGTGATCGCCAAGCTGAACGGCGGGCCGATCCCGGACATCAAGTTCTTCTTCATGGACGAGATCAATATCGGCGGCCGCAAGGTGCGCGCGCTGCGCCACGGCATGGCCGGCGAGCCGGGCCTCGAAGTCTGGGGCCCCTATGAGCAATATCTCGAAATCCGCGAGATCATCCTGGAGGCGGGCAAGGAGTTCGGCCTGACCGCGGTGGGCAGCCGCGCCTATGCGTCCAACACGCTGGAATCCGGCTGGATTCCGTCGCCGCTGCCCGCGGTCTATTCCGACGAGCGCATGAAGTCCTATCGCGAATGGCTGCCGGCCGGCGGCTATGAAGCGACCGGCTCCATCGCCGGCAGCTTTGTGTCGGACAAGATCGAGGACTACTACACGAACCCCTATGAGCTGGGCTACGGCCCGTTCATCAAGTTCGACCACGATTTCATCGGCGCCGAGGCCGTGAAGGCGATGGAAGGCAAGCCGCACCGCCGCAAGGTGACCTTTGCCTGGAACGGCGAGGACATCTCCAAGGCCTATGACTGCCTGTTCGAGCCGGGCCGCGACATCTACAAGTATTTCGAGATCCCGATCGGCAATTACGGCTCGTCGAGCTTCGACTCCGTGCTGAAGAACGGCAAGGTCGTCGGCCTGTCGATGTTCTCGGGCTATTCGGCCAACGAGCGCCAGGCGCTGTCGCTCGGCGTGGTCGATCCGGACATCCAGGAAGGCGACGTGCTGACGCTCCTCTGGGGCGAGCCCGAAGCCGGCGGCGGCTCGAAGAAGGCGACGGTCGAGCGCCACAAGCAACTCGAGGTTCGCGTGAAGGTGTCGCCGGTGCCTTACGCCCGCGACGCGCGCGAGACCTACGCCCAGGGCTGGCGCACCGGCAAGGCCTGACCGCAATTGTCATCCCGGCCAAGCGATGCTGCGTCAGCATCGCGCAGAGCCGGGACCCATTGTGTCGTCTGCGCGATGGGTCCCGGATCGCTCCGCTTCGCTACGCGTCCGAGATGACAGACTTAGCGTAAGCGCCCAAGCGCTCTATTCAGCGTGTCTTCGTCGACCGCCCGTTCCCATTTCGCGACCACCAGCGTGGCGACGCAGTTGCCGACGGCGTTCACGAAGGTGAGCGCCTCGGCCAGCAGGCGGTGGATGCCCAGGATCAGGGCGATGCCGGCGACCGGCACGATGGCCGAGGCGCCCAGCGTGGCCGCCAGCGCCATCAGGGCGGCGCCGGCGACGCCCGCGGCGCCTTTGGACGTCAGCAGCAGGATCAGCACAAGGCCGATCTGCTGGCCGAGCGACAGGTGGATGTTCGTCGCCTGCGCCAGGAACAGGCTCACCGTCGCCAGGTACAGGCAGGTTCCGTCCAGGTTGAAGGAATAGCCGGCCGGCACCACGATGCCGACCACCGCCTCGTCGCAGCCGGCGTCGCGCATCTTCTGCACCAGGCGCGGCAGCACCGCTTCGGTCGAGGTGGTCGCCGCCACGATCAGCAATTCGTCGCCGATATAGGACACCAGCCGGCGCAGGCTCAGCCCCAGCGCCCGCAGGATGGCGCCGAACGCCACGACCGTGAAAACCGCGCTCACGACATAAAATTCGAGCAGCAGGTTGCCCAGCGCCAGCAGGGAATGTGCTCCGAAGGCCGCGACGGTGAAGGCGATGGCGCCGAATGCGCCCAGCGGCGCGAGCCACATGACGAATCCGACGATGCGGAACACGATCTCCGACAGGCTGCCGATCAGCGCGAAGACGGGCCGGCCGCGTTCGCCCGCCGCCGCGACGCCGAAGCCGAACAACACCGACACGAGCAGCACCTGCAGCACGTTGGGCTGGGTGAACGCGCCGGCGAAAGTCCCCGGAACGATGTCGAGGATATATTGCTGCACCGATTGGGCGCCCGCCTGCGCGGCGATGGAATGGACCAGCCTGGCGTCGAGGCTATGCGGGTCGATGTTCATGCCCTTGCCGGGCTGCCAGAGGTCGACGGCCGCGATGGCCACGATCATCGCCAGCGTCGTGACCGCCTCAAAATAGATCAAAGCCTTGAGAGCCAGCCGGCCGGCGCGCCGCATGTCGTTCATGCCGCCGATGCCGTGCACCACGGTCACGAAGATGACGGGCGCGATCATCATGCGGATCAGGGCGATGAAGCCGTCGCCCAACGGCTTCAGGGCTGTGCCGAGCGCGGGATAGGTCCAGCCGACGGCGATGCCGAGCAGCGTCGCGACCAGGACCTGAACCCACAATTGCCGGAGCGACCGCAGGATCATGGAAATTTCCGCGCGTTGACAGATTTGTGTGCGGGACATACCAATCGCCGGACCCCAGCGAAACGACGGGGCTTTGCGGCGTTTGGGAGCGTAAATGCCGAATTCCAGCAGCTTCGCGGCATCCGTCGGCGATCCGGTTCAGAGCGACATCGATTTCCTTGCCTATCACGCGCGGGCCAACGGCGCACGCATCGCCTGTGTCGATCTGCAAGAGAACCGAAGCCTGACTTATCGCGAACTCGACGGACTGGTCGCGCGGTGCACGGGCTGGCTGGCCGGGCTGCTCGAATCCGGCGCGCGGGTGGCGCTGCTGGCCCGCAACAGCCCGGATGCGCTGGTGCTGCATTTCGCCTGCGTGCGGGCCGGCATGATCTTCCAGCCGCTGAACTGGCGCCTGTCGGGCCGCGAGCTCGGCGTCCTGCTCGCCGATGCGGGACCGGAGGTGCTGATCTATCAAAGCGAGTTCGAGGAGGCGGCGCGGGAAGCGCTCGCGGCGCAGGACGTCCGGGACGTCATCCGTTGCGCGCCCGGCGATAACCGTTTCGCGGCGGCCATTGCAGCGCAGGCGCCGCATCCGGGCGGCGATTTCGGCGCCGATGCGCCGATCACCTTGCTCTACACCTCTGGGACGACGGGCAAGCCCAAGGGCGTGATCGTCACGCGGCGCAATGCCTGGGCGACGGCGTTCAACTTCGCGATGGCGAATGAGGTCGCGCCGCGCGACGTGCTGCTATGCGACATGCCGCTGTTCCACGTCGCCGGCCTGTTCGGCGTGGCGCGCGCGGCGCTGTTCATGGGCGGCACGGTGCTGATCTCCGACCGCTTCGTGCCGTCCGTGGCGCTGGCGCGGATGTCCGACCCCGATCTGGGCGTGACGCATTATTTCGCCGTGCCGCAGATGGCGGCGTCGATGCTGAACGATCCGTCCTTCGAATCCTCCGATCTTTCGCGGCTCAAGGGGCTCGTCATCGGCGGCGCGCCGCTGCCCAAATCGGTGGTCGAGCGCCTGGTCGCGGGCGGCGTGATGCCGGTCGAAGGCTATGGCCTCAGCGAGGGCGGCACGGTGCTCGCCGTTCCGCTCGATCCCGACACCGTGCTGCGCAAGGCCGGCACGTCCGGCGTCGCCGCGCCGATGATCGACATCCGGCTGGTCACCGCCGAGGGGCGCGAGGCCGGGGAGGGCGAAGTGGGCGAGATCTGGCTCAAAGGCCCGAGCGTCACGCCAGGCTATTGGAACCAGCCCGAAATAACGGCCAAGGCCTTTTCCGACGGCTGGTTCAAGACCGGCGACGCGGCGCGGCGCGACGCCGACGGGTTCTACCAGATCGTGGACCGCTGGAAGGACATGTACATCAGCGGCGGCGAGAACGTGTATCCCGCCGAGATCGAAAGCCTGCTCGCCGAACATCCCGCCATCGCGGAGGCCGCCGTCATCGGCGTGCCCGATCCGCAATGGGGCGAGAGCGGCGCGATCTATGTCGTGGCGGCGTCGAAGATCGACGCGGCGGACGTGCTCGGCCATCTGGCGGGGCGGATCGCGCGCTACAAGATGCCCAAGCATGTCGCCTTCGTGGAGACGCTGCCGCGCACCGGATCGGGCAAGGTCAAGAAGGACGAACTGCGCAACGCCTTCCGGGCGGAGGGGCAGCGTTAGGCCGCCGCCGCACGCTATCCAATCGCGGCCCGGCGTACTATTTTGTCGCAACGCCGGCGCGAAGATCGCCTGGGATATAACGGGGAGGATAGTTCATGCATTCGAGGATCCTTTTGTCTGCCGTCGCTTCGCTGTGCTTCGCATCGGCGGCGCTGGCGTCGCCGGAGAGCGACGCGAACAAGAAGCTGGTGACCGATGCGGTGACGATGCTGTTCATCGATCACAAGGTCGACCAGGCGGTCGACACCTATTTCGATCCCAACTACATCCAGCACAATCCCATGGTGCCGACCGGCGCGGCGCCGATGCGCGGCTTCTTCAAGAAGTTCTACATCGACAATCCCACGGCCACGATCGAGATCAGCCATGTCCTGGCCGACGGCGATCTGGTCGCGGTGCACTATCGCTTCAAGGTGAATGCGCAGGATCGCGGCATGGCGGCCATCGACATTTTCCGCGTGGGCAATGGGCACATCCTGGAGCATTGGGACGTGGTGCAGCCGGTTCCGGAAAAGGCGGCCAACAGCAACGGAATGTTCTAGGCGTCGCCATCGATGGACAGGCCCCGGCCTTTCTGCATGATGATCCGCAGACGTCATCGGAGGTGATCGCATGTCGAAATCGGGCCTGCAGCAGAAGCTCGAAGCCGGGACCTTCGTCCTGACCGCGGAGATCACGCCGCCCCTGTCGGCCAATCCGCACGACCTGATCGAGCGCGGCGCGCCGCTCAAGGGCCTGGCGGACGCGGTCAACGTCACGGACGGGGCGAGCGCGCGGGCGCATCTTGAATCCACCATCGCGGCGCATCTGCTGCTGCAGAGCGGGATCGAGCCGATCCTCCAGCTCACCTGCCGCGACCGCAACCGCATCGCGTTGCAGAGCCAGCTCGTCGGCGCCGCGGCGCTCGGCATCGTCAACGTCCTGTCGCTGACGGGCGACAATCCCAAGGCCGGCGACCAGCCCGACGCCAAGCCGGTCTTCGACCTGGATTCGGCGGGGCTGATCGCCACCGCGGCCTCGATCCGCGACAAGCATCAATTGCCGCACGGCCGCGCCGTGGCGGGCACGCCGAGCTATTTCATCGGCGCGGCCGACGCGCCGGTCGATCCGCCGGAGAACTGGGTGCCGGCGAGCCTGGAGAAGAAGCTGAAGGCCGGGGCGCAGTTCACCCAGACCCAGTTCTGCATGGATACCGGCGTGCTCAGGCGCTATGTGGCGCGGCTGGCGCAGCAAGGTCTGCTCGAGAAGGTCTACATGATCGTCGGCGTCGCGCCGCTCGCCTCGGCCAAGTCGGCGCTGTGGATCCGCAACAACCTGCCGGGCTCGATCGTGCCTGACTGGATCGTCGAGCGGCTGGAAAAGGCGGCCGATCCGAAGGCGGAAGGCGAGGCGATCTGCGTCGAGCTGCTCCGCGAAATGAAGGAGATCGCCGGCGTCGCCGGGGCGCACATCATGGCGCCGCTCAACGAGCCCGCCATCCCGCGCGTGATCGCCAGGATGCGCTGAGCGCCGTTGCGTAGGATTTCCAGCACCCCGACGCCGAGGAAGCAATAATCGACTTTGCGCGCAGTGCCGGCGTCTTGTGCTTTGCAAGGCGGCGCCGCTGTTCTATGCGTTGGCGATGAAAGCCGGTGACGTGAGCAGCGCGGTCAATATGGCGGGCAGCGCCTGGAGCGAGGATCGCGCCCGCGCGGCGATCGCGCCGCACGCTGCCGCGCCGGGCGGATTGCTGCCGGCGCTGCACGCGTTACAGGCCGAATTCGGCTTCGTCCCGAAGCCGGCCATCGCCCTCCTGGCACATGCCTTCAATCTGAGCCGCGCCGAAGTGTTCGGAGTCGCGAGCTTCTATCACGACTTCCGCCTCGACGGTCCGGCCGGCCGGCATGTGCTCAAGCTGTGCCGCGCCGAAGCCTGCCAGGCGGTCGGCGCCGAACGCGTCGCGGCGGCGGCGCACGCCACGCTCAAGCTCGGCTGGAGCGAAACCAGTTCCGACGGTGCGTGGACGCTGGAGCCGATCTACTGCCTGGGCCTTTGCGCCAGCGGACCTTCGGCCATGCTGGACGGCGAACCGGTTGGGCGTCTCGACGAGGTGAAACTCGCCGAATTGATCGCGCAGGCCGCGCCGTGACGATCCGCGCCCGCCTCTCGCACGACACGGCCTCCGTCGCGCTTGGCGGCAAGGCGGTGGCGCGCGCGCTGCGCGAGGCCGGGGTCGAGATCGTGCCGGTGGGTTCGCGCGGAATGTTCTGGCTCGAACCCTTTCTCGAAGTGCAGACGGCGTCGGGCTGGCGGGCCTTCGGGCCGGTCGCGGCGACGGACGTTCCGGGCATTCTCGAGGCCGTGCGTGTTGCGGGCACGCATCCCCTGTCGCCGGGCCGGATCGAGGATCATCCCTTCCTCGAGGCGCAGATGCGGCTGACCTTCGCGCGCTGCGGCTCGGTCGATCCGGCATCGCTTCAGGACTACGAGACGGCAGGCGGGTTGGCGGGGTTGAAGCGCGCCATCGAGATCGGGCCCAAGGCAATCCGCGAGGAGATTTTGGCGTCCGGCCTTCGTGGCCGGGGCGGCGCGGGTTTTCCGGCCGGAATCAAATGGAACGGCGCGGCGGAGGCGCCGGGTGACGTCAAATACGTCGTGTGCAATGCCGACGAAGGCGATTCCGGCACCTACGCCGACCGCATGCTGATGGAAGGCGATCCCTTCCTGCTGATCGAGGGCATGGCCATCGCCGCGGTCGCGACGGGGTCGACCAGGGGATTCATCTATATCCGTTCGGAATATCCGCTCGCCATCGCCGCGATGCGGCGCGCCATCGCGGTGGCGGAGGACACGGGATTGCTCGGCGCGAGCATCCTCGGCAGCGCCTTTGCCTTCGATCTCGAAGTCCGCGTCGGCGCGGGGTCTTATGTCTGCGGCGAGGAAACAGCGCTGCTCGAAAGCATCGAGGGGCGGCGCGGCCAGGTGCGCGCCAAGCCGCCGCTGCCGGTGCATGCCGGCCTGTTCGGCAAGCCGACGGTCATCAACAACGTGCTGACCTTCGCCGCCGCGCCGACCGTCCTGACCCAGGGCGCCGGCTTCTATCGCGATCTCGGCGTCGGCCGGTCGCGCGGCACCATGCCGATCCAGCTTGCCGGCGACATCAAACATGGCGGGCTGTTCGAGACGCCGTTCGGCGTCACGCTGGGCGAATTGGTAAACGACATCGGCGGCGGCACGGCGAGCGGCCGTCCCATCCGGGCCGTGCAGGTCGGCGGGCCGCTGGGCGCCTATTTCCCACCTTCGCTGTTCGATACGCCCTTCGACTATGAGGCGTTCACCGCGAAGGGCGGCCTGATCGGCCATGGCGGGATCGTGGTCTTCAACGACACCGTGGACATGGCGCACCAGGCACGCTTCGCGATGGAATTCTGCGCCGTCGAGAGTTGCGGGAAATGCACGCCCTGCCGCATCGGCTCGGTGCGGGGGACGGAGACCATCGACCGCCTTCTCAAGGGACCGGACAAGGCCGCGCAAATGGCGCTGCTGCGCGATTTGTGCGATACTATGAAGTCCGGATCGCTCTGTGCGCTGGGCGGCTTCGTGCCCTATCCGGTCCTCAGCGCCATCGATCATTTTCCGGAGGATTTTGTCGCGCGATGAGTCTGATCGAGGACATCGACTACGGAACCCCCGCCTCCAAGGCGGGCAAGCGCGTGCGCGTTTCCATCGACGGCAAGACGCTCGACGTGCCCGAAGGCACCTCGATCATGCGCGCGGCGATGGAGGCCGGCGTCGCCGTCCCCAAGCTCTGCGCGACCGACAACGTCAAGGCCTTCGGCTCCTGCCGGCTCTGCCTCGTCGAGATCGACGGCCGGCCGGGCACGCCGGCCTCCTGCACGACGCCGGTGGCCGGGGGCATGAAAGTGCGCACGCAGTCGGAGCGGCTGAAGAAGCTGCGCCGCGGCGTGATGGAGCTCTATATCTCCGACCATCCGCTGGATTGCCTGACCTGCGCCGCCAATGGCGACTGCGAATTGCAGGACATGGCGAGCGCGGTCGGCCTGCGCGAGATCCGCTACGGCTATACCGGCGACAATCATCTGGAAGACACGAAGGACGAGTCCAACCCGTATTTTACCTATGACCCGTCGAAATGCATCGTCTGCTCGCGTTGCGTGCGGGCCTGCGAGGAAGTGCAGGGCACTTTCGCGCTGACCATCGGGGCGCGCGGCTTTGAATCGCGCGTCACGGCCGGCGCGGCCGAAGACTTCTTCGATTCCGAATGCGTCTCCTGCGGCGCCTGCGTGCAGGCCTGCCCGACCGCGACGCTGATCGAGAAATCCGTCATCGCCATCGGCCAGCCGGAGCATTCCGCGGTCACGACCTGCGCTTATTGCGGCGTCGGCTGCACCTTCAAGGCGGAGATGCGCGGCGAGGAAGTCGTGCGCATGGTGCCGCACAAGGACGGCAAGGCCAATCACGGCCATTCCTGCGTCAAGGGCCGCTTCGCCTGGGGCTATGCCCAGCACAAGGACCGCATCCTGAAGCCCATGATCCGCGCGAACATCGCCGATCCGTGGCGCGAGGTAAGCTGGGACGAGGCGTTCGCCCATACGGCGTCGGAATTCAAGCGCATCCAGGCGAAATATGGCCGGAACGCGCTCGGCGGCATCACGTCGTCGCGCTGCACCAACGAAGAGGCCTATCTCGTCCAGAAGCTGGTGCGCCACGTCTTCGGCAACAACAATGTCGACACCTGCGCCCGCGTCTGCCACTCGCCCACCGGCTACGGCCTCAAGACGGCGTTCGGAACCTCGGCCGGGACGCAGGATTTCGATTCCGTCGAGCAGGCGGACGTCATCCTGGTCATCGGCGCCAACCCGACCGACGGCCATCCCGTCTTCGCCTCGCGCATGAAGAAGCGGCTGCGCGAGGGCGCCAAGCTGATCGTGATCGATCCGCGCCGCATCGACCTGGTGCACACGCCGCATGTCGCCGCCGACTATCACCTGCCGCTGAAGCCCGGCACCAATGTCGCGATGCTGACCGCGCTGGCGCATGTCATCGTGACCGAAGGGCTGGTCGCCAAGGATTTCGTGCGCGAGCGCGGCGATGCCGAGTCCTTTGCCGAATGGTCGGCCTTCGTCGCCGATCCGTCGCGCAGCCCGGAAGCGACGGAAATCTTCACCGGCGTGCCGGCGGATCTGGTGCGCGGCGCCGCGCGGCTCTACGCGAAAGGGCCCAACTCCGCGATCTATTACGGGCTCGGCGTGACCGAGCACAGCCAGGGCAGCACGACCGTCATGGCCATCGCCAATCTCGCCATGGCGACCGGCAATATCGGCCGAGAGGGCGTCGGCGTGAATCCGCTGCGCGGCCAGAACAATGTCCAGGGCGCGTGCGACATGGGCTCGTTTCCGCATGAGCTCTCCGGCTACCGCCATGTCTCGGACGAGGCGGCGCGCGCCTTGTTCGAATCCGTCTGGGGCGGCGCGCTCGACCACGAGCCTGGGCTGCGTATCCCCAACATGCTCGATGCGGCCGTCGAGGGCCGCTTCAAGGGCATCTACATCCAGGGCGAGGACATCCTGCAATCCGATCCCAACACCAAGCACGTCATGGCCGGCCTCGCGGCGATGGAATGCGTCGTGGTGCACGACCTGTTCCTCAACGAGACCGCCGACTATGCGCATGTCTTCCTGCCGGGCTCGACCTTCCTGGAGAAGGACGGCACCTTCACCAATGCCGAACGGCGTATCCAGCGCGTGCGCAAGGTGATGGCGCCGAAGGCCGGCCTCGCCGACTGGGAAGTCACGCTAAGGCTGGCGGAGGCGATGGGCATTCCCATGCCTTACGATCATCCGTCGCAGATCATGGACGAGATCGCGCGCCTCACGCCGACCTTCACGGGCGTCAGCTACGAGAAGCTGGAGGAAATGGGGTCTATCCAGTGGCCGTGCAACGACAGGGCACCGGAAGGAACGCCGGTGATGCATATCGGCAATTTCGTGCGCGGCAAGGGCAATTTCGTGCTGACGGAATATGTCGCGACGGACGAGAAGGTCGGTCCGCGCTTCCCGCTGCTGCTCACCACCGGACGTATCCTCAGCCAATATAATGTCGGCGCCCAGACGCGCCGCACCGCCAATGTGGCATGGCATCAGGAAGACCGGCTGGAGATCCATCCGCACGATGCCGAGGAGCGCGGCATCCGCGACGGCGACTGGGTCAAGCTGCAGAGCCGTGCGGGCTCGACCGCGCTGCGCGCCCTGGTCTCGGACCGCATGGCGCCGGGCGTCGTCTACACGACGTTCCACCATCCCGGCACCCAGGCCAATGTCGTGACGACCGAGTATTCCGACTGGGCGACCAACTGCCCGGAATACAAGGTGACCGCGGTCCAGGTTGCGCCGTCCAACGGCCCGACCGAATGGCAGGACGCCTATCGCAAGCACAGCAGCGAGAGCCGGCAGATCGCCGCACCCGTGGCCGCCGCGGAATAGGCCCGCCGCCGCAACGCATCAATCGGTCAGGACGGCCCAGCCGCCTTGTTTGCAAGGCGGATATGGCTTGCGCTAACATCGTGTGTGTTGCTTACAAATAACGGGACAGGGGGAGCGCGCATGGCGCATCTGAATTTCGGCCAGCCCGACAAGGGCATCATGCAGATGGCCTATGTCGTGAAGGACCTGCGCGCGGCGATCGACGAATGGGTCAAGCGCCTGAACGTCGGGCCGTGGTTCGTGCTCGATCATTTCACCGGCGTCGATCCGGTCTATCGCGGCAAGCCGTCCAAGGCCGATATCACCCTGGCGATGTCGTTCGCCGGGCACATGAACATCGAGCTGATCCAGCCCAATGACGATCATCCGTCCGTCTACAAGGAGCTGATCGACAGAAGCGGCCACGGCTTCCACCATTGGGGCATCGCGAGCGCCGATTTCGCCGGCGACCTGGCGCGCTACGAGGCGATGGGCATGGAGGTCGCGTTCCGCCTCGGCGTGCCGACCGGCGGCGAGGTGGCGTATCTCGAAACCAAGGGTGCGCTGCCGGGCTTCGTCGAGTTGATCGAAACCAGCCCCGGCATGGAGCGCGCCTTCGGCGGCTTCTATGGCGCCGCGTTGACCTGGGATGGCACCAACCCCGTCCGTTCCTTCGGCTAAGAGAGAAAGCCCGTGTCCGAACCCACCTTCACCACCGTCTCCTATTCCATCGACAGCGGCATCGGCTGGCTGCGCTTCGCCCGCCCGGCCAAGCGCAACGCGATGAGCCCGACCCTCAACCGCGAGATGGCCTTGGCGCTCGACCATCTCGAATTCCGCGACGATGTCGGCGTGCTGGTGCTGACCGGCGAGGGCGAGGCCTGGTCCGCCGGCATGGACCTCAAGGAATATTTCCGCGAGACCGAGGCGCAGGGCCTCTCCGGTACGCGGCGCGCCCAGCGCGCGGCCTATACCTGGTGGCGCCAGCTGCGCTGGTACCAGAAGCCGACCATCGCGATGGTCAATGGCTGGTGCTTCGGCGGCGGCTACGGTCCGCTTTTCGCCTGCGACCTCGCCTTCGCGGCGGAGGAGGCGAAGTTCGGCCTCAGCGAGATCAATTGGGGCATCCTGCCCGGCGGCGGCGCGACCAAGGTCGCCACCGAGCTGATGCCGATGCGCGATGCGATGTATCATGCGCTTACCGGCGAGATGATCGACGGCAGGAAAGCGGCCGAGTGGCGCCTCGTCAACGAGGCGGTGCCGCTGGCCAAGCTCGAGGCGCGGGTGCGCGAGGTGGCGCAGGTTCTGCTGCAGAAGAATCCCGTGACCCTGAAGGCTGCCAAGGATGCGGTGCGGCGCGTGCGCGAGATGACCTATGAAAACGCCGAAGACTATCTGATCCGCGCCCAGGAAGCGGCCAACAGCTTCGACGATGTCGGCCGCAAGGAAGGCATAAGGCAATTCATCGACGACAAGACCTACAAGCCGGGCCTCGCCCCTTACGACAAGGCGAAGCGGCGCTGATTTACGGACGAAATGATACGATTATAAAATTTGCGATATTCGAGACCTAGAATATTGATCCACGAGGGCCGAGGTTCGATATACTGACCGAGGGCCTTTCGTGGAGTTTATCGTATCATGAAGCTACCGATTTTCATCTTCGCTTCTGCTCTCGGTCTGGCGCTGACGGGGGCCGCCGCCCGCGCCGACGAGCCGCCGGCACCGACGAAGGCTCCGGCCTGTTTCCTGGTCAGCAATTTCGAGAATTGGAAGGCCGCGGACGCCAAGACGATCAATGTCCGGGTGAACCTGCACCAATATTATCGCCTGGATCTGGCCGCGTCCTGCCCGGCGCTGCTGTGGCCGTCCGCCTATCTCATCACCGAATGGCACGGCACCAACTCGGTGTGTTCCGCGATCGACTGGGACATCAAGGTGGCGCAGAGCCCGGGCGGCATCCAGTCCGCCTGCATCGTCAAGACGATGACGCCGCTCACCTCGGCCGAGGCCGCCGCCATCCCGAAGAAGTTCAAGCCGTAAGGCCGCCGCTCAGCCCGCGGCCTTCGCCGCGATATAGCGGTCGATCACGCCGTCGAGCACGTCGAGCGGCACCCGGCCGCAGTCGAGGCCGGCTTCGTGGAAGTCCTTGATGTCGTATTTCGCGCCGAGCGCGGTGCGCGCGCGCTCGCGTGCCTTCGTCCATACGGTGTGGCCGAGCTTGTAGCTGCACGCCTGTCCGGGCGTGGCGCAATAGCGCTCGACCTCGCGCGCGGCGAAACCGGGTGCGTCGCCGCCATGCTCGACGAAATAGCGGACCGCCTGTTCGCGGCTCCATTTCAGGTGATGGACGCCGGTGTCAACGACGCAGCGGTTGGCGCGGAAGAGCTGGAATTTCAGATAGCCGATGCGGCCCAGGGGATCGTCGTCATACATGCCGATCTCGTCGGCGAGCTGTTCGGCGTAGAGCGCCCAGCCTTCGGCATAGCCCGAGAAGCCGGTGATCTTGCGAATCAGCGGCAGGTTCGTATTGGCAAGCGCGAGCCCGCCCTCGAGCTGATGGCCGGGCAGGCCCTCGTGGAAGACCGTCGTGGAGAGGCACCATTTGGGCCATTCGGCGCTGTCGTGCAGATTGAAATAGACGATGCCGGGGCGCGTGCCGTCGAGCGTCGGCGCCTGCGAGAAGGCCGAGGCCGCACCGGGTTCGGTCTGCAGCGGCACGCGGCGGACTTCGAATTTGTAATCCGGCAGGCGCCGGAAGACGCTCGGCAGGTGCGGGCGGATCTCGGCCAGCCGCTGGTTGCAATAGGCGATGCACTGCGCCTTGCCGTCGTCGGTGTTGGGATAGACCTCCTGCTGATAGAGCGCGAGGATGCGCTCGCCGACCGTGCCCTGCGTCATGCCCTGCTTTTGCAGGAGCGTGTCGATCCGCGCCGCGATCTCCTTGCCCTGGTCGAGGCCGAGCCGATGGATCGCGTCGGGCGAAAGGCCGGTCGTCGTCGTGGAACGCAGCGCCGCGGCGTAGAACGCCTCGCCCTGGGCGAACCGCCACAGGCCCGCATCGTGCACGGCGGCGGCGCGCAGCATCTTGGTCTCCGCGATCAGCCCGTCCAGCGCCGGGCCGATCTGCGCGTCGTAGATCGCGGCGGCCTTCGCCGGATAGTCGTCGCCAAGGCCTTTCTCCTTCGCGCGGCGCGCGATGGACGTGACGAGAAGCGACTTGTCGGCGGTGGTGCGCGTCGCGGTCATCTGCTCCAGCGCGCGGTCGAGCAGGAAGTCCGGCGGCACGACGCCTTGCGCCGCGTCGTGCCGCATGCGCTCGGTGTTGCCGGCGATCTGACCGGCGAAGGCGCCCAGCCGCGCGAGATAGGCGTCGGCATCGGACGCGACGTCGATACGGTGCTTGGTGTCGAGGAAATCGGGCACCGACTGGTAGGCGCCGGTGAGCTGGCTCACCACATAGGGCGAGGGGCCGTAGGACGTGCCGCCGAAATCGAAAGCGTTGATCGCGGCCGCCGACTCCCGTGTGTAAAGAAGGGTATCGTAGTTCACCCGGTCCAGGCCGGTCAGCGCGGTCGCGTCGATCTGCCTGAGGCGGCGGAGCTGGTCGGCGGTCCGCGCCTTCGCGGCGGCGATGCCGGCGGGCGATTCATCGCGCAGCCTGCTCTTGAGGTCGGCGTTCGGTCCCTTGTCGAAGCCGAGCTGCGTCGCGCCCTCCGGGTTCTGCCGCAGCGTCTCCTGGAAGATGGCATCGAGCAGCGCATCGAGCCTGGCCGCCTCGCCGGACGCGGCCTGGAGCGGTATCGGTTGCGCGGCGAGCGCGCCGGCGGCGGTCGAGGCGAGGAATTCGCGGCGGCTGAGCATGGACGTCCCGACTGGCAAGAGCGCGAAAGGCTAGGGCGGGCCGTCCGCCTCTCGCAAGGTTGGGAACCCGGCAATTCGGTCGCGCGCGGCATCGCGGTGCTGATATAGTGCCGCGCATGAGCGAGCTTTCCGTTGCAGAGGCCGATCGCGTCGCGCCGCCGGTCTTTGCGTTCGACAACAGCTATGCGCGGCTGCCGGAGCGGTTCTATGCGCGGCAGGCGCCGACGCCGGTCGCCGCGCCGCGCCTGATCCGCGTCAACGCCGAACTCGCGCGGCGGCTTGGGATCGATCCCGCGCGTCTCGCCTCGGCGGAGGGCGTCGCGGCGCTGGCCGGCAACCGCGTTCCCGCGGGCGCCGAGCCGATCGCCATGGCCTATGCCGGCCATCAATTCGGCAATTGGGTGCCGCGCCTGGGCGACGGCCGCGCCGTCCTGCTGGGCGAGGTCGTGGGGCGCGACGGCATCCGCTACGACATTCAGCTCAAGGGCTCCGGTCCGACGCCGTTCTCGCGCAACGGCGACGGCCGCGCCGCTTTGGGGCCGGTGCTGCGCGAATACATCGTCAGCGAGGCGATGGCGGCGCTCGGCATTCCCACGACGCGCACGCTGGCGGCGGTGACGACGGGCGAACGCATGCTCCGCCAGGAGGGCATGCTGCCCGGCGCGGTGCTGACACGGGTATCGCGCAGCCATGTGCGGGTCGGCACGTTCGAATATTTCGGCAATCGCGGCGATACGGAAGGCGTGCGCGCGCTCGCGGACTATGTGATCGCGCGGCTCTATCCCGAGGTGGCGCGGGGCGACTATCGCGCGCTGCTGGACGCGGTCATCGCGCGGACGGCGAGCCTGGTGGCGCGCTGGCAGCTTGTCGGCTTCATCCATGGCGTGATGAACACGGACAATACCTCCATCGCGGGCGAGACGATCGATTACGGCCCCTGTGCCTTCCTGGACGCCTACGACCCGGCGAAGGTGTTCAGCTCCATCGACCAGGGCGGCCGCTATGCCTTCGGCAACCAGCCGCGCATCGCCCAGTGGAACCTGGTGCGCTTCGCGCAGGCCCTGCTGCCATTGCTGGGCGAAGACGAGGACGGCGCGATCAAGACGGCGCAAGCGGCGATCGATGCCTATCCGGCGCGGTTCGAGGCGGCCTATTACGAAGGCCTGCGGGCGAAGTTCGGATTCGGCCAGGCCTATGACGACGACCTGCCGCTGATCGGCGAATTCCTCCGCCACATGGCGGACGGCCGCGCCGATTTCACGCTGACCTTCCGCCGGCTCGGCGATAGCGCGGGCGATGCGGGCGCGGTCGAGGATTTGCGCGCGCTGTTCGACAATGCCGCGGCGCTCGACGTCTGGCTCGACAAATGGCGGGCGCGGCTGGCGCTGGAGCATGTCGCGCCGGCGGAGCGGGCGGCCGCCATGCGTGCCGTCAATCCGGCCTTCATTCCGCGCAACCATCGCGTCGAGGCGGCCATCGTCGCGGCCCAGGACAAGGACGACTATGCGCCGTTCGAGGAACTGCTGACGGTCCTGTCGAAGCCCTATGACGACCAGCCGGAATTTGCCGCCTATAGGGCGGCGCCCAAGCCGGACGAACTCGTGCTGCAGACCTTCTGCGGCACCTGATTCAGGCGGCGACGGCGGCGCGCGGACGCGTCCCGGCCGCGACCGCGAAGAAGAAGAGGATGGCCGCCAGTCCCGACAAGGCATCGGCGAGCAGCAGGCCCTCGGCGTGCCAGCGGCCGAAGGCGATGCCTTCGACAGTGGTCATGTACATGATCGGCACGTTCGAAAGCGCTGCGTAGATGTTGTACTTCGTCGCCGCCGCGCCGCGTCCGATGGCTTCCAGGACCACGGCGCTGAACGAGGCGTAGTTGAAGCCCTGGATGAAGGCGTAGAGCAGAGTGAAGGTGACGAACATCTGCGCCGAGCGTGCCGCCGCGGCCATTGCCAGCGCGACCGCGGCAAGAAACACGCCGAACAGGGCATAGGCGAATTTGCGGTCCATCCGGTCGCAGAGATAGCCGCCCACCACGCAGCCTATGGCCGATACGATGCCGCCCAAGACGCCGTTGACGAGCGCGACGGTGTCGGCGTTGGCATGCCAGTCGCCCGCGACGGACGCCCAGAGGTTGGATGCCGCGCCCGAGCCGATCGGCAGGAAGCAGATCAGCAGCGCCAGATAGCCGGCGCGGGACTTCGCCGTGTTCCAGACGTCCTGCGCGACGCCCGCCAGGCTGCGGAAATAGGAGGCGTGCCGGTGATCGGTCGGCGGTTCGGCGATGAACAGCAAAGCGATGCAGCAGGCCAGGAACAGCGCGGCCATGGCGGCGCCGGGCAGCCACGCATAGGAAAAATGCTGCGCCAGCCACAGCGCGCCGCCGCCGCCGATGCCCGAGCCGCCGAGATTGCCCGCCTGGTACCAGCCGGCGGCGCGGCCTTTCTGGTCTTCCGAGGTGGCATGCGCCATCAGGTTCTCGGCCGCCATGGCGAGGAATGTCGTGGCGGTGCTGTTCGCGACGACGAGCACGGTGATGGCGAAAAGACCCGCCTTGGTGATCGGGAAGAAGCCGATGGCGCCCAGCGTGACGGCGCAGACCACGGCGGCGAGGAAATACCAGGTCTTGCTGTTCAGGGTCGTATCGACGATGGGCGCCCAGAAGAACTTCCAGGTCTGCGGCACGAGGCTGAGCGCGATCAGTCCGGCGATCGCGCCGACGCTGACGCCGGCTTGCGACAGCAGGAAGCCCAGCGTCACGACCAGATAGCCGTTGGACGCGCCGAACGGCGTGCAAAGCAACAGAAAGACGACGGGATGGGTATTCTTAAGCCCGATTGTGCTCACGCCATGTCCCGTCATGCGACAATCGACTGTAGCGGAACCATGACGGTGTGCAACGATCCCGACACGAAGTTGTCGGCGAACCTTTGCAAAGGCCGTCGCGGGAACGGATCGCGACCGCGACTGACCGCCATTTGCCGGGTTTCGCGGGCCCGGGCCGTGCTCGCGCGGATTTTGGTTGCGCGGCCGGGCGAAACCCGTGTGAAGTCCTCATATGAAATGAATGTCACGAAAGGCCCCTAAGAGGCCGATCTGGGAGATCTGACGCATGAGCAACCCGACGTCGAGTTCGCCGCCCGCGAAGAGGCTGCCGGCATGGCTGCTGGCGCCGTTTTCCAGCGCGGCGATGCCTTACTCCGCGCTGGGAATTCCGCTCACGGTCTATCTGCCGAATTACTATGCCAGCCATATCGGCCTCACGCTCGCGGCGGTCAGCGCCGCCTTCGGCGTGGTTCGCCTGACCGACATCTTCTTCGATCCCATGATCGGCATCGCGGTGAACGCGACCGACACGCGTTTCGGGCGCTTTAGGCCCTGGATGATCGCCAGCGTGCCGCTGCTGATGCTGGCGTCCTACATGATCTTCATGGCCGAGCCGGGCTCCAGCCGGCTGTACCTGGTCGTCTGGCTGCTGGTCCTCTATGCCGGCTATTCCATGATCACGCTGGGCCACGCCGCCTGGGCCGCGGCGCTCGTGCCGGAATACCACCAGCGAAGCCGCATCTATAGCTGGATGCAGACGGTCGGCGTGATCGCCATCGTCGTCATCCTGGCGCTTCCCGTCGTGCTCAAGCTCGGCTGGCACATGACCGACGCCCAGGGCGTGCAGGCCATGGGTTGGTTCCTACTGGCCGTCACGCCGCTCACCGTGCTGCTCTGCATCGCCGCGGTCGGCGAGCCGCGCCAGGTGGAAACCGCCAACCGCATCACGCTGAAGGACTATTGGACGATGATCGCGCGGCCTTCGCTGCTGCGCGTCCTGGCGGCGGACCTGTTTCTGGCCCTGGGCCCCGCGATCACGGCGGTGCTCTATCTCTTCTTCTTCACCCAGGCGCTGGGCTTCACGCGGACCCAGACCAATTCGCTGCTGCTGATCTATATCGCGGCGGGCCTGTTCGGGGCGCCCTGCTGGTCGCTGGTCTCGAACCGCATCGGCAAGCACAAGACGGTGATGTCGGCCTGCGTGCTCTACGGCCTGGCGCAGGCGACGGTGTTCGTGCTTCCCCACGGCTCGATGGCGTTCATGGTGCCGGGAATGATGTTCGCCGGCTTCGTGGTGAGCTGCTTCACCTTCCAGATCCGCTCGATGATCGCCGACGTTAGCGACGAGGTGCGGCTCGACATCGGCAAGGACCGTTCGGCGCTGCTCTACGGGCTGATCGTCGCGACCTCCAAGATCGGCTCGGCGCTCGCCGTCATCATCACTTTCCCGCTTATCCAGGCCTTCGGCTTCGATCCCAAGGAAGGCGTCGTGAACACCGGCATCGCGCTGGACGCGCTGGAGGCCTGCTATGTCATCGTGCCCGTGCTGACCATGTTCGTCGGCGCCCTGGCGCTGTGGGGCTACAAGCTCGACGCCGAACGGCACGACGTCATCCGCGCCGATCTCGCGACGCGCGCGGCGGAGATCGAGGCGCAAGCCCTGGCGGGAGCGGCCGGCGTGGCGGAAAGCCTCTCTGGCTCGGAGCCGGCGCTGGGCGCGCCGCAGACCGTGCCGCTCGGCGCGGGCCAATAGGGCTCAAGCCTTCTTCGTCCGATAGCCCTCGAACAGCACGCGGAACGATTCGCCGCTGATCCGGTCGAAGTCGTATTCGGTGCCCAGCTTGCCCGCCAGCCGGAGCACCACCGCGCCGTGCAGCGAGGCCCAGAAGACATGGCCGATCAGATCGGGATCGCCTTGCAGGATTCCGTCCTGCACCAGGGCGCGGACATAGGCCGTCATCGTCGCGCGGGCGCGGGTGTTGGCCTCGACCAGTTCGGGATAGGCCGTCTCGTCGGGCTGCGAGAGGTCGAACATCAGCCGGTAGGCGGCCGGTTCGCCGAAGGCGAAATCGACATAGGCGCGGTACACGGCGCCGGACTTCTCCGGCGCGGTGGCGGCGTTCCGGAACGCGGCTTCGAGGGAGTCGGCGAAGCGGTTGAAGGCGCGGGCGCGCACCGCCGCCAGGATGTCGTCCTTGTCCTTGAAATAGCGGTAGGGCGTCATCGCGCTGACGCCGATCTGGCTCGCCAGTTCCCGCATGGTGAAGCCCTCGCGGCCCTTGGCATCGAACAGCCGGGTCGCGGCTTCGCAGAGCCGTTCGCGGAAATCGGCAACGTCGGTTTGGCTGAGGATGCGCGGCATCAGGATACCTTTTGAATGATTCTAAACTTGCCTACCGAGATAGGTATATGCTATAAATTTACGAAGTAAATGATTTCACTTTTTTGAGAGGCCGACCCATGAACGCTCCCGTCCGTCTCAATCCCTACCTTGCCGGCAACTTCGCGCCCGTCCCGAGCGAGGACGACTTCATCGATCTTGCGGTCACCGGGGAGATCCCCGCCGCGCTGCGCGGCGCGTTCTACCGCAACGGTCCCAATCCGCAGTTCACGCCGCGCGATCCCAATCACCACTGGTTCGTCGGCGACGGCATGCTGCACGCCTTCTTCGTCGCGGACGGCAAGGTCTCCTACAAGAACCGCTACATCCGCACGCCGAAATGGGAGCTGGAGCATGCCGCGGGCAAGTCGCTGTTCGGCTCCTTCGGCAATCCGCTGACGAGCGATCCATCCGTGATCGGCAAGGAGTCCGGCGTCGCCAATACGAATGTCGTGTGGCACGCGGGCAAGCTGCTCGCGCTCGAAGAGGCCCACCAGCCGCTGGAAGTCGATCCGCTGTCGCTCGCGACGCGTGGCTCTATCGACTATGCGGGCGCGGCCAAATGCTTCACGGCGCATCCCAAGATCGATCCGAAGACCGGCGAGATGGTGTTCTTCGGCTATGGCGTGGGCCCGATGCCGCTGTCGGCCGGCATGGCCTATGGCGTCGTCGACAAGGCCGGGAAGGTCACGCGGCTGGACACCTTCGACGCGCCCTATGCCAGCATGGTGCACGATTTCTGCGTCACCGACCGCCATGTCCTGTTCCCGGTCCTGCCGCTGTCCGCCAGCCTGCCGCGCGCGATGAGCGGCAAGCCCGCTTTCGGCTGGGAGCCGGAGCTGGGCGGCCGCATCGGCCTGATGGCCCGCGATAAAGGCATCGAGACGATCCGCTGGCTCGATACCGATCCTTGCTATGTCTTCCATCCGATGAACGCCTGGGAAGAAGGCGACAAGCTTTACGCCGACGTCATGCAATATGCGCAGGCGCCGCTGTTCCCCAATGCCGACGGCTCGCCGGGCAAGCCGTGCTCGGCTTATCTGGTGCGCTGGGAGGTCGATCTTTCGGGCAAGACCCATACCGTGAAGCAGACCAGGCTCGACGATCTCGCGGGCGAATTCCCGCGCATGGACGAGCGCCGTGCCGGGCTCTCCTACCGCCACGGCTATTTCGCTGCCGACACGCGCGACAGCGGCAAGATCCTGTTCAATGCCATCGCCCATATCGACTTCAAGACCGGCAAGCGCGCCGCGCACCAGATGGCGGACGGCGATTCGCCGGGCGAGCCGATCTTTGTCCCGAAGAGCGAGAACGCGGCGGAAGGCGAAGGCTGGCTGGTCGCGCTCGTCTATCGCGGCGCCGAGGACCGCACCGACTTCGTCGTCTACGACGCGACGGATGTCGCCAAGGGTCCCATCGGCACGGCGAAACTGCCGCGCCGCGTGCCGTTCGGCTTCCACGGGAACTGGCGGCCGGCCTAACGCAGCGCTCTGCGTCCGGATGCCCATAGCGACAGCGCCGCCGCGAGCAGCAACGCGGCGGCGGTGACGACGCCGATGGCCGAGTTGAAGAAGCTACCGACGCCGCCGGCGAGCAGCGCGATGCCGGACACCGACTCGGCGATCAAATCCCTCGTCGCCGGCCAGCTCGCCCAGACCGCCAGGAGCAGCGCCGCGACGACGGCGAACGGCGCGGCCACGGCGAGCCGCCGGCGCCGCGCGAGGCGCGCCGTGACGCCGGCGACGAAGGCATCGTCGGCGGGAAGGTCGGGCTGCTCCGCGAACAGGCGGACGAGGTCGCTGTCGTCGCTCATGGGCCGAGCCATTCTCGCAGCCGCGCGCCGCCGCGCGCAACATGCGATTTGACGGTGCCGAGCGGCCAGCCGGTGGCGTCCGCGATCTCGCCATGGCTGAGACCCTCGCCATAGGACAGCGTCACGCAGAGCCGTTGCGCCGGGCTGAGCCTGGCGAGGGCGCGGTCGAGATCGATGCGTTCGGCCGCGGGCGGCGCGGCCTGATCCGTCTCATCGACATCGTCCAGCGGTTCGAGCGCCAGCTTGGCGCGGCGGGCGTGCTGCAGCCAGACGCGTATCGCGACCTGCTTGAGCCAGCCGCCGAACGCCGCCGCGTTGCGCAGCTGGGACAGCGCGCGCCATGCCCGGACGAAGGCCTCCTGCGCCAGGTCGTCGGCCAGCGCCGCATCGCCGCTGAGCCGGCGCAGGAGGCCGCGCACGGTCCCCTGGCGCCGGCCTACCAGCTCGGCGAAGGCGCGCGCGTCGCCCAGCGCCGCCAGCGTCACCACATGCGCCTCCGCAAGATCGCCATAGCGTCTGCTCACATCCCGCGCCCCCTTGGGACGCGATTATGGCGTGCGCGGCGCAGGCGCAAAGCGCGATGCGACGAACAGGCCGAGGCTGATGCACCATAGCAAGGCGCCGACGCCGAGCAGCGGGTGCAGCGAGTTGGAGGTCGTCTCGTCCATGCCGATGAAATAGCCCAGAAGCATCAGCCCGCAGCCGACCGCGAAGGTCATGATGGAACCCACGAGCAGGCCGAAACGGGGATTGGACGGCGGGTTCGCCGCCGCATTGCGCAGCGCTTCGAGCGTGGCGGGATCGAGTGCGACCCCTTTGTCGATCGCGGCCCGGATCGTCTTTTCGCGATCGGCGGACCGAATGATGCCCGATACGACACCGGCGACGCTGACGCCGAGGATGAAAAGCCAGAACCAGTCGACGTGAAACATAGTGGAGCCTGCAAGATCAGGGTTTCACGGACGAGATGCTTGCAGCGGCCGGTTTGGATGCAGGGGGAATTGCTGCATAATCCGCCGATGAAACATTTTGTCGTTCTCGCACTTGCGGCATTGCTTGCCGGGTGCGTGCGGTCGGTGAACACCGAGCCGCCGCCGACGGCCGTTTCGGGGCCCGCGCCGGCGCCGGGCGGCGGGGCGACCGCGTGGGTCCAGTACGCGCCGGGCGGCGGTGCGGAGGTGCGGGCGCTCGATCTTGGCGGCAAGGGCTGTCCGGCGGCGACCGTCGACGGACAGCCGCTGGCGTTGGCTTTGCGCGCCGCAGCGAGCAAGGACTTCCCGGCCATCTGCGCGGCGCTGCTGCCGGCGCAGGCGCGGTCGCTTTCGGTCGGCGGCCAGGCGCTGGGCGTGCCGGTCGACAACCCGCAGCGCATCCTGGTGCTGGGCGATACCGGCTGCCGCATCAAGGGCACGGCGCTGCAGGCCTGCAACGATCCCAAGGCCTGGCCCTTCGCGACCCTGGCGAAGGCCGCCGCGGCGCAGCATCCCGACCTCGTCCTCCATCTGGGCGACTACCTCTACCGGGAGTCGCCGTGCCCGGAGACCTTTCCCGGCTGCGCCGGCTCGCCCTGGGGCGACAACTGGGCGGCCTGGGACGCCGATTTCTTCACGCCGGGCGCGCCGCTGCTCGCCGCGGCGCCCTGGATCGTCATCCGCGGCAATCACGAGGACTGCTTCCGCGCCGGTCCCGGCTTCCTCCGGCTGCTGGGTCCGACCGCCTACGATCCTGCGGCGCCGTGCAACGGCCATCTCGATCCCTATGCGGTGCAGGCCGGCAGCCAGACCATCGCGATCATGGACAGCGCCAGCGCGCCCGACACGTCGGTCGATCCGCAGCAGGTGCCGCTGTTCGAGAAGGACTTCGAGGCGCTGAAGGCGATGGCCAATGTCGGCGCGGGGCGCGAGTTGTGGCTGGGAACGCACCGCCCGCTCTGGGCCGCGATCACCTTCATGGGCCTGCCGGCGGGCGGCAACGCCACCATGATCAAGGCGGCGGGCGATCTTTCCGCCTTCGCCGCGATCTCGCTGATGCTCTCGGGGCACATCCACAGCTTCGAGGCGATCAACTACAGGGCGAAGGTTCCGCCCCAGATCGTCGCCGGCAATGGCGGCGACAATCTGGACGTCACGCCGCTGGACCTGCGCGGCACGATATTCCAGGGCGACTCGGGCGTGCATGTGAAGACCGGGTTCTCGGTGCGCGGCTTCGGCTTCATGATGCTGACGCGCATGACGGGCAACGAAGGCTGGACGATCGAGCTCTACGATTCGGAAGGACATCCGATCAAGCAATGCGCCTATCAGAACCGCAGCGTGTTCTGTCCGAGCCCGCGCTGACGCGTTCGCAAAACATTTTCGCGCCATCGCCCAATTCGACAACATCCCGCCTTTTTCGGCGCCGAATGTTTGCATCGTCGCATCGCGCCCGTGATAGGGTTCGCCATACGTTGTCAGTTCCGGGGGAAACCAGTGGACAATAAGCGTTTTGTGATGATCGGCGGCGGTATCCTCGCCGTCGTCGCGGTGGTGACCGGCGTGCTTTATTTCCTCGGCGGCAAGAACACGCCGCTGGGCAGCGGCTTCTTCTCCCGCATCGCGGGCGGGCTTTCCTCGGTCACCAGCAGCGTGACGCCGGCGCAGATGGCCGAGGCGCCGTTCTTCGCCTTCCGCCGGCTGGAAGTCGACACCACCAAACCGCAGGCCGAGGCCTGCCTGGTCTTCACCCGCAGCCTCGATGCCTCGGGCCGGACGCACTATGAGGACTATTTCTCCGTCGATCCGTCGACCAAGGTCGCGAGCCATGTCGTCGGCGACCGGCTGTGCATCGCGGGCCTGGACTTCAACAAATCCTATCAGGTGACGCTCAAGAGCGGCCTGCCGGCCGCGACCGGCGAGAAGCTGAGCGAGGACGAAACCGTCCCGGTCGAACTGCGCGACAAGCCCTCGCTGGTGCGGTTCTCCGGCGGCATCGTGCTGCCGCGCGAGAACGCCGACGGCGTGCCGGTCACGACGGTCAACATCGCCAAGCTCCGCCTCAAGATCATCCGGGTCGGCGACCGGCTGCTGTCGCAGATCGAAAGCGGCACGGTCGACCAGACCACGCTCTATTCCTGGAAGGACACCGACCTGGAGAACAGCCAGGGCGCGCTGGTCTGGCAGGGCACGATGGACGTCGCCAACGTCAAGAACGATTCCGTCACCACCCTGGTCCCGATCCGCGACATCCTGAAGGGCAAGCCGCCCGGCGCCTATGTGCTGATCGCCATGGACGCGGCGCAGGACGAGACCAAGGACTATTACGACGAAGGCACCATCGCCGCCCAATGGGTGGTCGATTCCGATATCGCCGTCACCAGCTTCCAGGGCGCCGGCGGGCTCACCGTCTTCGCCCGCTCCTATGCCAGCGCCAAGCCGCTGAGCGGGGTCAAGCTGAACCTCGTCGCCAAGGACAACAACGTCCTCGCCACCGTGACGACCAATGGCGACGGCCGCGCCGATTTCGCGGCCGGCCTTCTCCGCGCCACCGGCGGCGATGCGCCCGTCGTGGTGATGGCCTATGGCGCGGGCGGCGATTTCAGCTTCCTCGACCTGCGCCGATCCGGCTTCGACCTGACCGATCGCGGCGTCAGCGGGCGCGAGGCGCCCGGCCCGATCGATGCCTTCGTCTATACCGAGCGCGGCGTCTACCGCCCCGGCGAGACGGTGCAGTCCACCACCATGCTGCGCGACCGCATCGGGGCGGCGATCAGCTCGGTCCTGACCCTGATCGCGACAAGGCCCGACGGGCTGGAGGTCGCGCGCACCACGGTTCCCGCCGCCGCGTTGCAGGCGGGCGCCACGACCTGGCCGCTCAAGCTCGGCAATCGCGCGCCGCATGGACGCTGGCAGATCGCGGCCTATATCGATCCCAAGGCCGCGCCGGTCGGACGGGTGCAGTTCGACGTGGCCGATTTCGTGCCGCAGCGCCTGAAGGTGACGCTGACGCCCGAGACCAAGGTCGTGAAGCCCGGCGAAGACATCAAGGTCCGTACCGACAGCCGCTTCCTCTATGGCGCGCCGGCCTCCGGCCTGACGGGCGAGGGCACGGCCAAGATCGAGGCCGACGGCACGCCGTTCCCCGAATACAAGCAATATCAGTTCGGCCGCGTCGACGACACGTTCGCCGCCGTCGACGTGCAGATGACGGTGCCCGAGACCGACGCCAACGGCTCGACCGAGGCGACCGGCACGATCGGCGATCTCGCCGACACGACGCTGCCGCTGAAAGCGAGCGTGACGATCTCGATCCACGAGCCGGGCGGGCGCACCACCGACAAGAATGTCGAGATCCCGGTGCGCACCCATGACGCGATGATCGGGCTGCGTCCCGATTTCGACGACGGTTCGGTGGCGGAGAACGCCCGCGCCGGCTTCGAGGCCATCGCGGTCGACGGCGACGGCAAGCGCGTCGCGCTGTCGGGCCTCACCTATTCCTGGGTGCGCGAGGACACGACCTATCAGTGGTATCAGAAAGATGGCTCGTGGAAATACGAGGCGATCACCCGCGACCGGCTGATGACCAGCGGCAAGATCGACGTCGGCGCCGGCGCGCCGGTGAAGCTCGCCCAGAACTTCCCCTATGGCTCCTACCGCCTGACGATCACCGATCCGAAGTCCGGCACGGCGTCGTCCTATCGCTTCTATTCGGGCTGGGCGGCGAGCTCCGCCGGCGACCGGCCGGACCGCATCCCGGTCGCGGCCGACAAGCCCTCCTATCGCGCCGGCGAGACGGCGCATGTGCAGATCAAGCCGACGGCGAACGGCAAGGCGCTGGTCGTGGTGGCCGGCGACAAGGTGTTCTCCTCCCAGGTGATCGACGCGCCGGCGACCGGCGCCAGCGTGGACGTGAAGGTCTCGGCCGATTGGGGACCGGGCGCCTATGTGCTCGTGACCGACTACCGGCCGCTGAACGAGGCGACGGGGCATGAGCCGGTGCGCGCCATCGGCCTTGCCTGGCTGCAGGTCGACAACAAGGACCGGACGCTGGCGGTGAATATCGGCGGGCCGCAGAAAGTGACGCCGCGCCAGAAGATCGTCATTCCGGTGGCGATCGCGGGGCTCGCGAGCGGCGAGCAGGCCTATCTCACGCTGGCGGCGGTGGACGAGGGCATCCTCCAGCTCACCGATTTCGTGTCGCCCAATCCCAACGACTATTATTTCGCCAAGCGCCAGCTCGGCGTGACGATGCGCGACGACTATGGAAGGCTCATCAAATCCGAGAAGGGCGCGGTCGGCGCGATGCGCGAGGGCGGCGACAGCTTCGGCGGACGGCCACTGGCCGTGGTGCCGACCCGGACGGTGGCGCTGTTCTCCGGCCTGGTGAAGGTGGGTGCGGACGGCAACGCCTCGATCGCGCTCGATATCCCAGACTTCAACGGCGAATTGCGCCTGATGGCGGTGGCGATGACCGACACCAAGCTCGGCCATGCCGACCGGCCGCTGACGGTGCGCGATCCCGTGGTGGCGGACATCGTGTTCCCCCGCTTCCTGGCGCCCGGCGACCATGCCGCCGCCGCGCTCAACATGAACAATGTCGAGGGCCGGCCCGGCACCTATGTCGCGACGCTGACCGCGTCGGGACCGGTCGGCCTGCCCAATGGGGCGCATCAGACGGTGGTGACGCAGACGCTGCGCCTCGGCCAGCGCGTGCTGGTGCCGATGCAGCTCGACGGCACGGGGATCGGCATCGCGACCATCGCGCTCAATGTGAAAGGCCCGGGCGGGTTCGCGGTGAATCATTCCTGGCAGATCGAATCGCGCGCGCCGCAGCTTGACGTCGCCCGCGACGAGACGGTGCCCTTCGCGCCCAAGGCGACCTATACCGCCAACGGGCAGCTGGTCGCCGACCTGATCCGCGGCACCTCGACGGTCGGGCTGACGGTCGCGGCGGCGCATGGCTACAGCGACGTGCCGGGCCTGCTGAAATGGCTCGACAAATATCCCTATGGCTGCATCGAGCAGACGACGAGCCGCGCCATGCCGCTCCTGGTGTTCAACGACCTGTCCGACCTCGCCGGCCTGCCGCGCGACCAGGCGCTTCGGCCGCGGGTGCAGGATGCGGTCGACGCGGTGCTCGACATGCAGAACTATGCGGGCAATTTCGGGATGTGGGCGCCGGGCTCGGACGCCGATCCGTGGATCAGCGTCTTCGCGCTCGACTTCCTGACCCAGGCCAAGGAGAAGGGCTATGTCGTGCCCAACGACGCCTTGAAGCGCGGCTCGAGCTGGCTGCGCGGCACGGCGGCGAGCGATTCCAACTCCGACAACACCCGCGCCTATGCGTTCTATCTCCTGGCGCGGTCGGGCCAGGTGAACCTGTCCGACCTGCGCTACTTCATCGACACGCGCGGGCCGGAGATGAACACCGCCATCGCGGAGGCGCTGTCGGCCTCGGCGGCGGCGCAGGCCGGCGACCGGGCGCGCGCGACCTACGGCTTCAACCGGGCGCGCGACATCGCGCTGAAGGGCCAGCCCTTCACCTATCCGGTCGGCGACTACGGCTCGCTGCTGCGCGATGTGGCGGGTTCGACGGCGCTTGCGGCGGAGAACGGGCAGCCGGACCTCATCCCGGCCCTCCTGAAGAAAAGCGCCGAGCTCGACTCCTCGCTCAACGACACGACCACGCAGGAAAAGGCGTGGATGCTGCGCGCCGCCTATGCGCTGACGCGCCAGACCGTGCCGCTGAACATCCTGGTCAACGGCCAGCCGGGCGTGCCGCGGGCCGGCGCGATCCGCCTGTCGCCTTCGCCGGCGCAGCTCAGCTCCGGCATCACCTTCCTCAATCGCGGCGATGCCGGGGTGTGGCGCACGACCTCGGTGCAGGGCACGCCGGCGGCGCCGCTGCCGGCGGAGGCGAGCGGGTTCACCCTCAGCAAGACCTATTGGACGATGGGCGGCACGCCGGCCGACCTGGCACATCTGCACCAGAACGACCGCGTGATCGTGGAGGTCACCGGCCAGATGCAGCACAACACCTATCGCCAGATGGGCGTGATCGATCTGCTGCCGGCGGGGCTGGAGATCGAGATGCCGCTGGGTTCCGAGGACGGCAAGCCCTACGCCTTCCTCGACACGCTCTACGACACGACGATGGCGGATGCGCGCGACGACCGGTTCGTCGCCGCCTTCACCATCGGCTCGTCCTATGTCAGCGACGAGGACAAGAAGAAGCCGGAGCCGCAGCCGATCTTCCGCATCGCCTATGTCGCGCGGGCGGTGACGACGGGGACCTTCGTCCTGCCGGCGGCGGCGGTGATGGACATGTACGCGCCGACGATCCACGGCCGCACGACGATGGGAAGCGTGACGATCGCGCCTTGATTTCCTCCGCCGCTGTTGCGGGGGAGGTGCCGAGCGAAGCGAGGCGGAGGGGGTCGGCGCTGATAGCATCCGCCCCGTCGGCCCCCTCCACCGCTTCGCGGTCCCCCTCCCCCGCAAACGCGGGGGAGGAAAGAGCTGACAATGAAATCGAGTCTTCAACATAGCTTTTTAACCGCCCTCTTCGCCGTCTTCGGCATTGCCTGCGCCGTCGCGACCGCCGATGTCGCCAATCCGCCGGACATGACGCGCGCGATCCGGGTCTCTCCGGAGGTCGTCGATCGGCGTGGCGTGCCGCTGCGCGCCTTCCTGACCGACGACGGCTATTGGCGGATGAAGACCGACGTGCGGGACGTTTCGCCCCGCTATCTCGCCATGCTGATGGCCTACGAGGACAAGCGGTTCTACGATCATGCCGGCGTCGATCCGATGGCGGTCCTGCGGGCCGGGCTGCAATTCGCCGGCGCCGGGCACATCGTTTCGGGCGGCTCGACGCTGACCATGCAGGTCGCGCGAATCCTGGAGCCGCCGAAATCGCGCGGCATTTTCACCAAGCTGTTCCAGATGATGCGCGCGCTCCAATTGGAGGAGCGCTATTCCAAGGACGAGATCCTCTCCTTCTACCTGACGCTGGCGCCGTTCGGCGGCAATCTCGAAGGCGTGCGCGCCGCCTCGCTGTCCTATTTCGGCAAGGACCCGGCGCGGATCGATCTCTCCGAGGCGGCGCTGCTCGTCGCCCTGCCGCAATCGCCGGTGAAGCAGCGGCCGGACCGCCACGCCATCCGCGCCGCCAAGGGCCGCGACAAGGTGCTCGCCCGCATGGTGCGCGAAGGGGTCGTGACCCAGGGCGACGCCGATGTGGCGCGGCGCGAGGGCGTGCCCTTCGCGCGCCAGGCGATGCCGCTGACGGCGCCGCATCTCGCGGTTCGGCTCAAGCTTCGCGATCCCCATGCCACCCGCATCGTCACGACGCTGGACGCCGACCTGCAGGGCGCGGTCGAGCGCATGGCGGCGAACGAGCAGCCCTATTTCGGGGAAGGCACGGCGCTCTCCATCGTCGTCGTCGACAACCGGACGCGCGACGTCCTCGCCTATCTGGGCGGCGTGAACTATTGGGGGCCGTCGGGGCAGATCGACCTGGCGCAGCGCTGGCGCTCGCCGGGTTCGGCGCTCAAGCCCTTCATCTACGGCATCGCCTTCGACAATCTGATCCTGCATCCCGCCTCGCTGATGACCGACGCGCCGACCATGTTCGGCGACTACGCACCCAAGGATTTCGAGGGCAGCTTCCAAGGCGCGGTGTCCGCGACCGAGGCGCTGCGCATGTCGCTCAACGTGCCTGCGGTGATGGTGCTCGACCGCGTCGGACCGCTCGCCTTCACCACAACGCTGGAGAATGCCGGCGCGCGCCTCGCCTTCCCGGCCGGCGGCGAGGCGCCGAGCCTTCCCGTCGCCCTTGGTGGCCTGGGAATCAGCCTGGCCGACATCACCATGCTTTATTCTGGCATCGCCGACGGCGGCGAGGCGCGCGGGTTACGCTACGTTGCCGGCGCGCCGGATGCGCCGGATCACCGCCTGTTCGGGCCGGTGGCGGCGTTCTATCTCAAGCAGATCCTGCGCGGCGTATCGCTGCCCGATGGCTGGGCGATGGGGCAGGGGATCGACCGCGCGCGCCGCATCGCTTTCAAGACGGGGACCTCCTATGGCTATCGCGACGCCTGGTCGGTCGGATTCTCCAACGACTATACGGTGGGCGTGTGGGTCGGCCGCGCCGACGGGTCGCCGCGCGCCGGCCATGTCGGACGCGAATCCGCCGCGCCCATCCTGCTCAAGGCCTTCGAGCTTCTGCCGGCCGACCGCCATGCCGACGATCCGCCGCCGTCCGGTGCCGTGCTCACCACAGCGAACGACCGATTGCCGCCGTCGATGCGCTTCTTCCGCCGCGAGAGCGCGCCGGCGCCGGCGCGCGAGACCAATGTGCCGCCGCCGACCATTGCCTTTCCGCCCAACGGCACGGTGGTGCCGCTGCCGCCCGACGACGCGAAGGACAAGAGCGTGGTGCTCAAGGCCGATGGCGGCAAGGAGCCGCTGACCTGGCTAGTGAACGGCCAGTTGATCGGCAACTACACGCGGTTCCAGCCGGTGCTGTTCACGCCCGACGGCGAGGGCCTGGCGCGCATCACGGTGGTCGATGCGCAGGGGCGGAGCGACACCGCGCAGGTCAGGTTCAAGAAGGCGAAGAGCTGAGGGCGCCTTTCCTCCCCCGCGTTTGCGGGGGAGGTGCCGAGCGCAGCGAGGCGGAGGGGGGTTGTGCGGGGCGGCAGGCCCCCTCCGTCACGCCTTCGCTTCGCTACGGCGTGCCACCTCCCCCGCAACAGCGGGGGGAGGAAAACACATTGCTACCTTGCGCCGCGCCGCCTTGACCCCGCCGCGCAATTGCGGTGCTTAGCGCCGCTATGCCCGATGAACACCCCACGGCCTCAAGCAGCGAAGCGGTAGGCCGACATAGTGTCGTCCATATAACCACGCATGCCGAGCGGCGGCGCGCTTTCGCCATCCTGTTCGTCAGCCTGCTCTGCATGGGCGCGGGCCAGACCGTGCTGTTCAATATCCTGCCGCCACTGTCGCGGCAGCTTCACCTGAGCGCCGTCCAGACGACCAGCGTCTTCGCGATCTCGGCGGCGATCTGGGTGGTCACCGCGACCTATTGGGGCAAGAAGAGCGATCATTGGGGGCGCAAGCCCGTGATGCTCTTGGGCCTGCTCGCCTTCGCAGCGTCTTTCGCGCTGTTCGCCAGCGTGATGCTGGCCGGGCTGAAGAGCTGGTTGCCGGCCGTCGCGATCTTTCCGCTGATGATCCTCACGCGGTCGATTTACGGCACCTTCGGCTCGGGCACCCAGCCGGCGAGCCAGGCCTATGTCGCCGACCGCACCACGCCGCAGGAGCGGCTGAAGGGCGTGGCGACCATCGGCTCGGCCTTCGGGCTCGGCACCGTCGCGGGGCCGGCCATCGCCAGCCTGTTCACGCCGTTCGGACTTCTGGTGCCCTTCTATTTCATCTCGGGCCTCGCGCTCGCCAGCGCCGCCACCATCTGGTTCCTGCTGCCGGAGCGCACACTGCCCAAGGCGCGGCGGGTGGAGAGCACACCCTTCAAATGGCACGACCGCCGCGTGCGGCCCTTCGCGATCTTCGCCATCGGGCTTTCGACCGCGAGCACGGTGCCGATCCAGACCATGGGCTTCTTCTTCATGGACGTGCTGCACGTCGCGCCGGAGCATGCCGCGCAATACAACATGATCGGCCAGCTCGCGACCTCGCTGGCGGCGCTCTTCGCCCAGCTCGTGGTGGTGCAGTATGTGCGGCTTTCGGCGCGGGTGCTGACCAATTGGGGACTGGGCGCGGCCCTGGTCTCGACCCTCGTCTTCCTGGTATTCGGCAATTTCCTCGTCCTGGTGGTCGGGCTGGCGCTGTCGGGCCTCGGCTTCGGCATGGCGCGGCCGGGATTCACCTCAGGCGCCTCGCTGTCTGTGGCGCCGCATGAGCAGGGCGCAGTCGCCGGCATCATCGGCGGCGCCAGCGCCATGGGCTTCATCGCCGGGCCGCTTATCGGCTGGATGTACGAATGGTCGCCTTACGTGCCTTATGCTTTCGCGGCGGCGCTGCTGGTCGGTCTGTTCGCCTATCAATGGCTGTCGCCGGCGCTGCGCAATGCCGGGATCGTGCCGCCGGATGTCGAGATCATCGAGGAGGATATCGAGACGCCGGTGGCGAATGCGTAAATAAAAACAACGACTTAACGAACTTTCGGCAATATAATTGTTTTCGAGCTCGGCGCGTCGCCGGGATCAAAGTCCCTTTTGTTTCGCCTCCGTCAGCACCTGCGCCAGCACCGCCATGGTCGGGAAACCGTCGGCGGGGAGGCTGTGCGCCTTCTGCCAGAGCCGCAGCGCCGCCTTGCCGTCGTGCCCGATGATACCATCGATCTTGCCGGGATTGTAGCCGAGCGTGGTCAGGCCGTTCTGCAGCGCGATGCGCTCGTCATGCGACAGGGGCTCCTCGTCGCGCGGCCAGGTCGCGACGATGGCGGGCCGGCCGGCGATCAGGTCGGCGAGATAGCATACCGCCAGCGCATAGGACGCGGCGTTGTTGTATTTCAGGATCACCTTGAAATTGCCGAAGGTCATGAAGGCCGGCCCGCGCGCGCCGGCGGGCAGATAGATCGCGCCGGCGTCCGTGTTGGCCGGCAAGGCCGTGCCGGTCGCGGTGGTCACGCCGAGCTTGGTCCAATCGGCAACCGGCTTGGTCGTATCGCCGTCCGCCAGTTCATAGGCGAAGGCCGCGGGCAGGCGGACCTCATAGCCCCAGATGCGGCCGCGCTGCCAGCCATCGGTCGACACTTCGACGGCCGCGCTCGCGAGCGCGTCGGCCGAGGAGTGCCACAGGTCGCGCTTGCCGTCGCCGTCGCCATCCACCGCGCTTTTGAGGAAGGTCGTGGGAAGCATCTGGAGCTGGCCGAAGGCGCCGGCCCAGGACGACACCATCTGACCCGGGTCGAGCTTTTCCTGCTGCATCATCTTCAGCGCGGCGAGGAGCTGGGTCTTGCCGAAATCGCTGCGCGGCCCGTCATAGGCCAGCGTCGCCAGCGCCTCGAAGATGTTGAAGCTGCCGAGCGCGCCGCCGAAATCGGTCTCGTTGCCCCAGAGCGAGACGAGAATCTCCTTCGGCACGCCGTATTTCGCTTCGACGGTCGCGAGCGCCGCGGCCTGCGCTGCCAGCGCGGCCCGTCCGTCGGCGACGCGGCGGGGCGAGGCGGCGGTGTCGAGATAGGTCCAGACCTGCTTGACGAATTCCGGCTGCGCCTCCGTCAGGGTCTCGATCTTGTCGTTGCGCTTGATGCCGCCCATCGCCGCGTCATAGGTCGCGGGCGCGATCCCGGCGGCGAGCGCGGTGGCGCGGAAGTCGACGACGAATTGGGCGAATTTGACGTCCTGGGGCGACGGCTTGGGCGGAGCCTCGGCACGGTGGCCGGCGCGATGAGCGTCGACCGGCTCGACCGTGGCGCAGGCCCCGACCAGGCTCAAAAGCGCCGCCAGACCCAATTGGACACCGGTTCTCATCACACGCTGCATCCCCATTCGCCCGAAGCGGGCGGAATACCATAGTAGATCGTGGTGGAAAGGCCGGAATGTGGCGGAATCCCTGGGTTTTCTCCCGGTTGACAGGAAAAGGGGGGCCGCATAGCTTCCGCGCCTCTTTGCGGGGCCCTGTGGCCCGTTCTTAAGGCCATAAGACCATGAAAGTTCGCAATTCCCTCCGCTCGCTCAAGAAGCGCGACAAGGACTGCCGCGTCGTCCGCCGCAAGGGCCGCGTCTATGTCATCAACAAGAAGAACCCGCGTTTCAAGGCGCGCCAAGGCTAAGCCCGCGCCGTGCTAGCGTTCGTGCGTAGCTGAGAGGCGCGCGCGTGGATTTTTCCGCTCCCGATTCCGACATCATCGCCCACGGGCCCGACATCGTCGCGGCGCTCCGTGCCATCGTGCCCGACGGGGTGGTGTCCGATTCCGCAAGCCTTGCCGCGTTCGACGGCGATGCGCTGACCGCCTACCGCCAGAAGCCGCTCGTCACGGTGCTGCCGCGCGACGCCGAGCAGGTCGCGGCCATCCTGGCCTATGCCAGCGAGCACGGCGTGCCGGTCGTGCCGCGCGGGGCGGGGACCTCGCTGTCGGGCGGGGCGCTGCCGCGCGCCGACGGCATCCTGCTCGGCCTGGCGCGGATGAGCCGGATCCTGGACATCGATCTCGAGAATCGCTGCGTCGTCGTAGAGCCCGGCGTGACCAATCTGGCGATCACCCGCGCGGTCGAGGGGCGCGGCTTCTATTACGGGCCCGATCCGTCGAGCCAGATCGCCTGCACCATCGGCGGCAATGTGGCGGAGAATTCCGGCGGGCTGCACTGCCTGAAATACGGGCTGACGACCAACAACCTGCTCGGCGTCGAGTTTGTCCTGATGAGCGGCGAGCGGATACGGCTGGGCGGCAGGGCGCCGGGCGCCGGCGGTCTCGACCTCCTGGGCGTGGTGTGCGGCTCCGAGGGGCTGCTCGGTGTCGTGGTCGAGGCGACGGTGCGCATCCTGCCCAAGCCGCCGGCGACGCGCACGCTGCTGGCGGCGTTCTCCTCCGTGCCGGATGCCGGGCAATGCGTCGCCGACATCATCGCGGCGGGGATCGTGCCGGCGGCGATGGAGTTCATGGACCGGCGCTGCATCGCGGCGGTGGAGGCCTATTCGGCGCCCGGCTATCCGGCCTGCGAGGGCGTGCTGATCATCGATGCCGACGGCATCGGCGCCGAGGTCGATCATGCCATCGCCCGCATCGGCGGCATCGCGCGGGCCAATGGCGCGGAGGTGCGCGAGGCACGGGACGAGGCCGAGCGCGGCCGGCTCTGGGCCGGGCGCAAGGCGGCGTTCCCGGCCATGGGGCGGCTGGCGCCCGACATGCTGTGCATGGACGGCACGATCCCGCGCCACAAGCTGCCGCTCGTGCTGGCGCGGATGGCGCGGATGTCGGAGGAATACCGCCTCGGCTTCTGCAACGTGTTCCATGCCGGCGACGGCAATCTGCATCCCCTGATCATCTTCGACACGATGAAGCCGGGCGAGCACGACCGCGCGGAAGCCTTCGGCGCCGACATCCTCAAACTTTGCGTCGAGGTCGGCGGCGTGCTCACCGGCGAGCACGGCGTCGGCGTCGAGAAGCGCGACCTGATGCCGACGATGTTCTCCGAGGCCGACCTCGCCCAGCAGCAGCGGCTCAAATGCGCCTTCGATGCCGGCGGGCTGCTCAATCCCGGCAAGGTGTTTCCGACGCTGTCGGCCTGCGTCGAGGGCGGGCATATGCATGTGAAGGACGGCCGCGTGCCGTTCCCGAACCTGCCGCGTTTCTGAGATGTGCGGATCGCATTCAACCCCGACGGTGTCATGGCCCGCGAATGCGGGCCATCCAGGTGACGTCGACGAATCCCGCAACTATTGGTGTTCCCCAACCTTGCACCGCCGCATCGCGCTTCAACTGGATGGCCCGCATTCGCGGGCCATGACAAGTTGGTTCTGATGCCGACCCATAGCGCTTCCACCGAGGACGAGATCGTCGAGGCCGTGATGACGGCGCGCGAATGGCGGTCGCCGCTCGAGATCGTGGGCGCGGGCACGAAGCAGAGCTTCGGCCGCGCCGTGGTGACGATGGGATCGGTGCTCGATGTTTCGGGCCTGCGCGGCATTCTTTCGTACGAGCCCAACGAGCTGATCCTGACGGCGGCGCCCGGCACGCCGGTCGCGGAGATCGACGCGGTGCTCGCCGAGAAGGGCCAGCGGCTCGGCTTCGATCCGCCGGACTGGGGGCCGCTGCTCGGCGCGGCGCCCGGGCTCGGCACGATCGGCGGCGCGATCAGCACCGACGCGAACGGGCCGGCGCGCGTGCGGCTGGGCGCGGCGCGCGACCAGCTGCTCGGCTTTCGCGGCGTCAATGGCTTCGGCGAGGCCTTCAAGGCCGGCGGCAAGGTGGTCAAGAACGTCACGGGCTTCGATGTTCCCAAATTGATGTGCGGCGCGATGGGGACGCTGTGTGTCCTTACCGAAGTGACGTTGCGCGTGTTCCCCAGGCCGCCGCTGTCGACGGTTCTGGCGCTGCGCGACCTGTCGCCGGAAGACGGCTTCGCATTGCTGCGCAAAGTGTGGTCCTCGCCGCTGGACGCGACGGGGCTTGCCTATAGCCAAGGCCGCGTCCTTGTCCGCCTCGAAGGCGAGAAGGCGCCGCTGGCCGAGAAATGCGCGATGCTGCGCACGCTGCTGGACGGCCGCGAAGCACAAGAGGTGCCGGAGGGCGAGATCGCCTTCCGCGCCATCGGCAATGGCGAGGTTTTCGCCGACACGCCTTACGACGTCTGGCGTGCCTTCGTGCCGCCGGCGGCCGCCGCGCAAGTCGCCGCCGAGATCGAGGCGCCGTTGTGGCTCGGCGACTGGGCCGGCGGCTTGCTGTGGCTCGGCACGCTGCCGGGCAGCGATACGGTGCGCGCCGCGGTCAACCGGGTGGGCGGTCATGCCGTCCTGCTGCGCGCGGGCGAGGAGACGCGCGAGCGGCTCGACGTATTCGAACCGCAAAGTGCGGTTCGAATGGCGATGACGAAGAGCATCAAGGCCGCGTTCGACCCGCTTGGCCTGTTCAATCCCGGCCGGATGTGGGACGGGGTGTAGTGGGTTCACGGCTTCAAACAAAAACATTGTCATCCGCCGCGACTGCGGCGGACCCAGGTGATGCCTGCTCTACAAGATGTCACCTGGGTGGCCCGCATTCGCGGGCCATGACATTCTTTTTTTTGTCGGGCTTTTTTGTTGGGTTTGATCGGTGGTCCTGAGAGAATGCGCACCCAGTTCACGCCCACCCAGCTGACCGATCCGCATATCGCGGAGGCCGAGAAGAACCTGCGGGCCTGCGTCCATTGCGGCATCTGCACCGCGACCTGCCCGACCTATGTGCTGCTCGGCGACGAGCGCGACGGGCCGCGCGGGCGCATCGTGATGATGCAGAACATGCTGCAGAAGGGCGGCGTTCCCGATGCGGAGACGGTGCTGCATGTCGACCGCTGCCTGTCGTGCCTCGCCTGCCGCACGGCGTGCCCGTCCAGCGTCGATTATGCGCGGCTGGTCGACGCGTCGCGGGTGCATATCCAGACCCATTACCGCCGCCCCTGGGGCGACCGGCTGCTGCGCTGGCTGATCGCCACGGTGATGACGCGGCCGTCGCTGACGCGCTTCGGCCTGTTCGCGGCGCACGTCGCCGGACCGCTGGTATCGCTGCTTCCCGGACGGCTCAAGGGCATGGCGCGCATGGGCCTCGCGGTGCGGATCGCCGGGCCGGCGCCGCTGCCGCGCGCGATCCTGCCCAATGCCAGGCGCATCGCGCTGATGCCCGGCTGCGTGCAGGGCGCGATGGCGCCCGGGATCGACGCCGCCGTGGCACGCGTGCTGGCGCGGCGCGGCTTCGAACTCGTGCCGCTGGAGGGCGCGGGCTGCTGCGGCTCGATGGTGCACCATCTGGGCCGCAGCGAGGACGCCAAGAACTGGGCGCGCCGCGCCATCGAGGCCTATGAGCGCGCCGGCGGCGCCGACGCGTTCGAAAGCGTCCTGATCACCGCGACGGGCTGCTCGGCGCATCTGAAGGACCTGGAGCATCTGTTCCTGGACGATCCGCTCTGGCTGCCGCGCGCGCGGGCCTTCGCGGCCGCGTCGCGCGACTTCCTCGATCTGGCGACGCCGCGCGCCGCGGCCGAGCCGCGGTCGCTGCGCGTCGCCTGGCACGCGGCCTGTTCGCTGCAGAACGGGCTGAAGCTGGCCGGCCGGGGCGAGGCGCTGCTCGCCGCCGCGGGGTTCGAGGTCGCGTCCGTGCCGGAGGGCCATCTGTGCTGCGGTTCGGCCGGGACCTATTCGGTGTTGCAGCCCGAGATCTCCCAGGCCCTGCGCGCCCGCAAGCTGGACAACATCGCCGCCACCGAGCCCGACATCGTGGCGAGCACGAATTTCCCTTGCCTCAACCATCTGTCCGGCGCGGACGGACCGCCCTTCGTGCATGCCGCCGAGCTGGTGGATTGGGCGGAAGGCGGGCCGGTGCCGGTGGCGCTGGCGGCGCGCGCGGGGTAAAATCGCATCATGCGCAAGCTTGGCGTTCTTCTCCTGTGTCTGTTGCCCGCGACGGCGTCGGCCGCGCCGGCGACGCCGCCGCTGGAGCGGCTGTTCGCCGACCTCAAGAAGGCCGGCTCGCCCGAAGAGGCCAAGCCGATCGAGGACAAGATCGGCGGCGTCTTCCTGCAATCGGGCAGCGCCAGCGTCGAACTGCTGATGACCCGCGCCCAGGCCGCGCTCGGCGCCGGCGACAAGGACACCGCCAAGCAATTGTTCGACGCGATCACCGGCGTGGCGCCCAACTATGCCGAGGGCTGGCACGCCCGCGCCAATCTGCAGCGCGCCAATGGCGACGATTCCGGCGCCATCGTCTCCCTGGAGCACACCATCCTGCTCAATCCGCGGCAGTTCGCGGCGATGTACGAGCTCGGCAACATCCTCGAGGACTACGGCAACAAGGAAGGCGCGCTGAAGCTCTACCGCAAGGCGCTGGCGCTGGACCCGCAGCTCGAAGGCGCGCAACGCCATGTCGACGCGCTCGGCCGCGATGTCGAGGGGCAGGGGATTTAGGCGGCCGGCCGGTTTTTCGGCGATCATTCCAGAGTGTCTTTTTCGCGAAAGCGGCAATCCCACCCTTGCCGTCCTCCCAGTCCCCTGGATGCCCGCCTGCGCGGGCATGACAGCGCTTTTTCTTGGCCGTCGCGCGCGCAAAGGTCTTGATTTTCTATCTTTCATATGTAAGTTATTTCTTACATATGAAAGAGGTACCTCCAATTGCCGATCACCGGCGACCAGTTGCTGACCGTCCTCGCGGCGCTCGCCAATCCGCACCGGCTGCGGATCGTCGCGGCGCTGACGGCGGACGGGCGCAACTATGTCAGCCAGCTCGCGCGCGAGGTCGGCATCAGCCGGCCCTTGCTGCACCTGCATCTCCAGAAGCTGGAAGAGGCCGGCCTCGTCACGAGCAAGCTGGAGCTCTCCGCCGACGGCAAGGCGCTCAACTATTTCGAGGTCGCCGATTTCGCCGTCGAACTCACGCCGGCCGCCATCGTCGCGGCCGCCAAGACGCTCACCGCATCGTCCACCAAATCCGAGTCATGAAAGGGCTCCCCATGTCGCCAACCATCTATCTGCTCACCCTGGGCGTGTTCTTCGGAACGATCCTGGCGGTCTTCGCCATGAAATACCTCGCCTCCGCGCGCCAGGCGCAGGCGCGCATCCTGGCCGAGGGCGCCTATCGCGCCGTCGCCGAAAAGGCGGCCGCCGCGCAGAGCGACAGCGCCGCTTCCCTGTCCGCGATGAAGGCCGATCTCGCCGAGATCAAGGCCCGCATGGCGGCGGTCGAGAAAATCCTGAAGGAGGTCGGCTGATGTCCATGATCGCGCAATCGTCTCCGCTGCTGTCGTCATCGGCGCGGTCCTCGAACGAGGTGTCGCTGCTTCGTCTCTACGTGCTGCGCGCGGCCTATCTCTTGATCGCGGTCGGGCTCGGTTCGGAGATCTGGCCGCAGATCTTCGACCATCCCCTGTCGATGCACCGCGCCACGTCGAGCCTTCTGGCCGGCGTGTCCGCGATGGCGGTGGTGGGACTGCGCTATCCGCTGCGCATGCTGCCCCTGCTTCTGTTCGAATTGTTCTGGAAATCGACCTGGCTGATCGCCATCGCGCTGCCGCTGTGGCGCGCCGGCCAGATCGACGCGGACACGATGGAGTCCGTGAAGGCCTGCCTGATGGGCGTCGTGCTGTGCCCGATCGTCATTCCCTGGCCCTATGTGTTCGCGAACTATGTGAAGGCGGCCGGCGACCGCTGGCGGTGAGCCGCGCCTTGGACACGAACGGAGTTGTCGGGATTTGTGTGATTTGGTGCGTGGACCGACTCGGTTCAAGAGGATCGCGGAAATAAATCCGTAGACGGACTTATCCGACGGACGATTCACGCGGAGCCGCGAGGAACGCGGAGTTCTTGTCGATGCCGCGTGGATAAGTTTTCGGGGCCGGCGCGGCGGACGATATTTTGTTTCGCGGAAATATTTTCACCGCTGGCCCGCGCCATAGCGCAGGCCGTCGACCAGAAGGGCCACCATGCGCCGGGCGTGGTCGGGCTTCTCGCCCGGGGCCTGCATGCAAAGGCTCGCGACCGCGCTCAGCAATTCGTCCGGCTCGATATCGGCGCGCACCTCGCCCGATGCGGCTGCGGCGTCGAGCAAGGTCCGAAGCGCGGGCCGCAGCCGGCCGCTGAAATAGGCCGGCAGGCTGTCGAAGGTCGGGTCTCCCGAATGCAGGGCGGTCGCAAGGCCGCGCTTGGTCGCGATGAAGGCCGCATAGCGCTGCATCCAGCGCGCCAAGGCCTCGCCCGGCGCATGCGCCGCCGCCAGGACCGGCGCGGCGTCGGCGCAGGCATCGACCTCGCGGCGGAAGACGGCGGCGACGAGGTCGGCGCGCTGCGGGAAATGGCGATAGACGGTGCCGACGCCGACGCCCGCCTTGGCCGCGATCTCGCGCACCGGCGCGTCCACGCCCGAGGTCGCGAACACCGCCACCGCCGCTTCCAGCAAGGCGCCGGTATTGCGCTGCGCGTCGGCGCGCATCGGCCGGTCCGTGCGGCCGCGGGACTCCACGCCGCCGTCCTGGTCTTCCGGTTTGTCGCTCACCACATCCCGCTTGCAAAACGGAACATTGTTCCGTATAATACGGAAGGCTGTTCCGCTTAGGATATAGCGCGCCGAGAGGCTTCGGCCAACATCCATGCACAAGGAGATTGCCATGCAGGACAAACCCGTCGCCCTGGTCACCGGGGCCAATCAGGGGATCGGTCTTCAGATCGCGCGGGACCTCGCCGGTCATGGCTTCATCGTGCTGGTCGGGTCGCGCGATACGGCGCGCGGTGAGGCCGCGGCGAAGACCATCGTCGGAGACGCCCGCGCCCTCCAGCTCGACGTGACGGACTCGGCGTCCATCGACGCCGCGGCGAAGCGTATCCGCTGGGAGCTCGGCCGCCTCGACGTGCTGGTGCAGAACGCGGCGATCTCGCATGCGGGACGGATCGAGGGCACGACCGTCGAGGAGCATGCCCGGGCGACCCGCCCGAGCAATGTGTCGCTCGATGAGGTGCGCGCGGTGTGGGAGACCAACGTGTTCGGCGTGCTTGCCGTCTACCAGGCGATGCTGCCGCTCCTGCGCGAGACGCCGGGCGCCCGCATCGTCAATGTGTCGAGCGGCGTCGGCTCGCTGACGCAGAACGCGGACCCGGCTTTTGCCTGGCGCGCGATCTTCGGTCCCGTCTATCCGGCGTCCAAGACGGCGCTCAACGCCGTGACGCTCGCCATGGCGATCGAGCTGGAGCCGGAGGGGATCCGGGTCAACGCCGTCTCGCCGGGCTTCACCAAGACGAATCTCAACGGCTATGCGGGAACGGAGACGGTCGAAGAGGGCGCCCGCGAGGCGGTGCGCGTCGCGCTGCTCGGCCGGGACGGCCCGACGGCCAAATTCACGCGCTGGGAGAACGAAACGATCCCGTGGTGAGGCGCGAAGAGACGAAGGCGGCGGCCGTCATCCCGCCTTCGGGCCTACGAAGGCCACGCGCAACAGGTTGGTCGAGCCCGGCGTGCCCAGCGGGATGCCGGCGGTGATCACCACGCGGTCGCCGGCGCGGGCGAAACCTTCCTGCTGGGCGATGCGCGCGGCGCGGTCGGTGACGTCGTCGAGGTCGTGGGCGTCCTCCGTCAGCACGCAATGCAGGCCCCAGCCCAGCGTGAGCCGGCGCGCGGTATCGATCAGCGGCGTCAGCACGATGACCGGCGCCTCGGGGCGCTCGCGCGAGGCGCGCAGGCCCGTCGAGCCGGACTTGGTCCAGCACACCACGGCGCGGGCGTGGATGGTGTGCGTCACCTGCTGGACGGCCGCCATGATGGCGTCGCCGGTGGTCTCCTCCGGCGCGTTGCGCTGGGCCTCCAGCACGGAGGCGTAAAGCGGATCGTTCTCGACCGATTGCGCGATGCGGTCCATCATCTGCACCGCCTCGACCGGATGAGTGCCCGAGGCGGTCTCGGCCGAAAGCATCACGGCGTCGGCGCCTTCGAACACCGCGGTCGCCACGTCGCTGACCTCGGCGCGGGTCGGCACCGCCGAGGCGATCATCGATTCCAGCATCTGGGTCGCGACCACGACAGGCTTGCCCGCCTTGCGGGCGGCGCGCACGATCTGCTTCTGGCGGCCGGGCACCGCTTCGAGCGGCAGCTCCACGCCGAGGTCGCCGCGGGCGACCATCAGCGCGTCGGAGATGTCGAGGATGTCGGCGAGGCCTTCGAGCGCCTTGGGCTTCTCGATCTTGGCGAGCACGGCGGCGCGGCCCGCCACGACCTTCTTGAGCTCGGCGACGTCGTCGGCGCGCTGCACGAAGGAGAGCGCGATCCAGTCGACGCCCAGATTGAGCGCGGCGTCGAGATCGGTGCGGTCCTTCGGCGTCATCGCCGAGACGGGGAGCAGCGTGTCGGGCAGGTTGACGCCCTTGCGGTCCCTGATCTCGCCGCCGACCACCACCATCGCGTCGGCATAGTAGTCCTTCACGGTCAAAAGGCGCAGGCGCACGCGGCCGTCGTCGATCAGGAGCGTGTGGCGCATCTTCATCGCGGCGAAGACTTCGGGATGCGGGATCGGGATGTCCTTGGGATCGTCGGCCTCGACCTTGCGCACGAAGCGGACCTGCTCGCCGTCCTTCAGGATGCGCGAGCCGCCGGGCAGGACGCCGAGGCGGATCTTGGGACCCTGGAGATCGACCAGGATGCCGATCGGCCGTCCCGCCTCGACCTCCTGGGCGCGGATCGCGCGGTGCAGGTCGGCCAGCATCGCATGCGAGGTGTGGCTCATATTGATGCGGAAGACGTCGACGCCGGCGTCGAACAGGGCGCGGACCTTCTCCGGGCTCGACGAGGCCGGTCCGAGGGTCGCGACGATCTTGGTCTTGCGGCGGCGTCTCATGCGTCAATCCGAAAGCGTTTGGGTGAAGTCGAGGCGGTTGCCGGTGTCGATCTCGAAGAAGCCGCGGCGGTCAAAGCCGCGCTCGGTGCAGCGGCCCCGGCCGATAATGGCGAATTTGTCCGTCGTGCCGACGCAGAAGCTCTTGCCGCCGTCCCAGACCCCCACGGCGCCGTCGGAGGCGTACAGGTAATAGTAGCGCGCGAGAAGCTTTCCGGGCACCAGCGCGGCGCATTTGCGCGGTTCCACGCGCCACCAGCCTTGGCTCGTCCAGCGCGTGCCGTTGAAGAGGCCGACCGCGACCTTCACGGCGCGGCCGCCCTTGTTGCACACGCCCAGCGCCGCGTCGGCGGGACCGGCGGCGGCAAGGAGGAAGACGAGGGCGAGGGCAAATCGCATGGACGAGGATTGGGGCCTGTCGCTTGCTGTTGGGGCGTCCGGTGTCGCGCAGGATGACCCGCGCTGTCAACGCACTTGCCGCGGCCCTGGGAGCGCACGATGATCGCATCGGCATGACGGATCCTCCCTTCGAGTTGCACCGGCCGGCGGGCGCGCCGGGGACGCTGCTGTTCCTGTGCGACCACGCCTCCCATGCGCTGCCGCCCGCCTATGGCACGCTGGGGCTGGATGCGGCGCTGTTCGCGACCCATATCGCCTCCGACATCGGCGCGGCCGAGGTGACGCGGACGCTGGCCGCTTCGTTCGGAGCGCCGGCCGTGCTGGCGCGGTGGTCGCGGCTGCTGGTCGACCTCAACCGCGGCGAGGACGATCCGACACTCGTCATGAAACTGTCGGACGGCAGTCTCATTCCCGGCAATGCGCGAATCGACGAGGCCGAGACCGCCCGGCGCATCGCCGCGTTCCACGCGCCCTATCATGCGGCGATCGCCGGGCAGATCGATGCCATGGACCTGCCGGTGCTGGTCTCGATCCACAGCTTCACGCCGGTGTGGAAGGGCTGGCCGCGGCCCTGGGAGATCGGCGTCCTGTGGGACCGCGACGGAAGGCTGGCGAAGCCGCTGATCGCGGAATGCGCGCGCGCCGGATTCGCGGTCGGCGACAACGAGCCCTATGACGGCGAGCTGGAGAACGACTGTCTCTATCGCCACGGCACGATGCGCGGCCTGCCGCATGTGCTGATCGAGATCCGCCAGGACCTGATCGCCACGCCGGACGCGGCGCGCGGTTTGGCGATGCGGCTGAAGCCGATCCTGGAACGCGCGCTGGCCGCGCTGGGGCCGCCCGCGCTACACTTCACCCGGCCGCTGGGCCTTGAGGGAACCAAGATGGACGAGAAGACCCGCCTCGAACTCGAAGCCGCCGCGTTCCGCCGGCTGGTCGCGCATCTGCGCGGCCGCACCGACGTGCAGAACATCGACCTGATGAATCTCGCCGGCTTCTGCCGCAACTGCCTGGGCGACTGGTACCGCGAGGCCGCGGCGGAGAAGGGGATCGTGCTTCAGAAGGACGAAGCGCGCGAGATCGTTTACGGCATGCCGCCTTCGGAGTGGAAGAAGCGCTATCAGAAAGACGCGTCGCCGGAGCAGCAGGCGGCGTTCGCCAAGGCCTCGAGCGGCGAAGCGTCAGGCCACAAGAAATGACGCAGAAGACTCACAGCTAAAGCGGGCGGCGCGGTTGCGCCGCTGATCCTCAAACCCTAAGTGTCATGGCCCGCGAATGCGGGCCAACCGGTTGGTGCGCCTCGGCTGCCGATAGCGTGCCGCCGTCAGCTGGGTGGCCCGCATTCGCGGGCCATGACAACGGTGCGGTGGAGATAGCAGAGTGGCCAAGTCCGGCTTCGCGAAGGAACATCTGCGCTCGTTCATCGAGCGCATCGAGCGGCTCGAGGAAGAGAAGAAGGCGCTCGCCGACGACATCCGCGAGGTCTATTCCGAGGCCAAGGGCACCGGCTTCGACACCAAGGTGATGCGCCAGGTGATCCGCCTGCGCAAAATGGAAAGCGCCGACCGGCAGGAACAGGAAGCGATGCTCGATCTGTATCTGAGCGCGCTGGGGATGAAGCATTGAGTTTCCTCCCCCGCGTTTGCGGGGGAGGTGCCGAGCGCAGCGAGGCGGAGGGGGCCTGCACTGGCCCCCACCGTCACGCCTCCGCTTCGCTTCGGCGTGCCACCTCCCCCGCAACGGCGGGGGAGGAAAGAGGACAAAGCTATCCGGCGGCTTGGTGCGGGGTCGAAAGCGGCGCTTCCGCGTTCGCCGCCGCGGCCTGCGGCTGGTCCGGGTCGAGGCCCAGCTCCTTCAGCTTGCGATAGAGCGTCGAGCGGCCGATGCCGAGGCGGCGGGCGACTTCGGACATGTGGCCGTCATAGCGGCTGATCGCCATGCGGATGACCTCAGACTCGATGTCCTCGAGCTTGCGCATGTGACCCGCCGGATCCGTGCCGCTGACCGCATAGGGCGAGACATGCGCCGCCGGCGCGGGCGCGTAGCTTGGCGTCGGCGCGTGGGCCGACGACATCGCGGGCGAGGCCGGGGGTCGGGCGACGCGGGCGTCGACGCCCAGCGCGGCGGCGATCTGCGGGAAATCGGCGACGTCGAGCAGCGAGCCGTCGCACAACACCACGGCGCGGAAGATCGTGTTCTCGAGCTGGCGGACATTGCCAGGCCAGTTGAAGGCCTCCAGCAGCGCGGCGGCTTCCGGCGTCAGGCCGGCGACCGGCTTGTTCTCCTCGGCCGCGAAGCGGGTGATGAAGTGGCGCGCCAGGGCGGGGATGTCGTCGCGGCGCTCGCGCAGGCTCGGCACGAAGATCGGAAAGACGTTGAGGCGGTAGAACAGGTCCTCGCGGAACTGGCCGTCGCGGGCGAGCGCGGCGAGATCGCGGTTGGTGGCCGAGATGATGCGGACATCGACCTTGACGGGACGCTTGGAGCCGACGGGATCGACCTCGCCTTCCTGCAGCGCGCGCAAGAGCTTGACCTGCATGTCGAGGCGGAGTTCTCCGATTTCATCCAAAAACAGCGTGCCGCCATCGGCTTCCTGGAACTTGCCCAGATGCTTGTCGCTGGCGCCGGTGAAGGAGCCCTTCTCGTGGCCGAACAGGATCGATTCGATCAGGTTCTCGGGGATGGCGCCGCAGTTCACGGTGATGAACGGCTTGCCGGCGCGCTCGGAGGAGCCCTGGATGGCGCGGGCGATCAGCTCCTTGCCGGCGCCGCTCTCGCCCTCGATCAGGATCGGGATGTTGGACTGCGCCGCGCGGGTGCCGAGCCGGAAGACCTGGCGCATCTCGGGCGAGGTGGCGATGAGGTCGTCGAAGGTGAGGCGGTTCTCGGTCTTCTTCTTGAGCTGCTTTACCTCGCCGGTCAGCGTGCCGATCTTGAGCTGATTGCGGATCGAGATCGCGATGCGCTCGGGCGAGGCGGGCTTGACCAGGAAATCGTTGGCGCCGGCGCGCATCGCCTCGACCGCCGAATCGATGCCGCCCTTGGCGGTCAGCACGATGACGGGAAGCTCGGGATGGGCGGGACGCAATTTGCCGAGGACTTCGAGGCCGCCCATGTCGGGCATGACGAGGTCGAGCAGCACGAGATTGATCTGCTCGCCCCGGGGTCCGCCGATGAGGTCGAGCGCCGGCCCGCCGCCGGGCGCGGTGACGACATGCATGCCCGAGCGCGTGATCGCCGCTTCCAGCAGCCGGCGCTGGACGGGATCGTCGTCGACAACAAGAATGGTCTGCGCCATGAACGGTGTGCCTCGAAACGGAACAGCGGCCATTGTGGCGAAGAGGGGTAAACGGCACGTTTAGGCGCGGGACATGAGGCTTTTCGCCGGTTTCCGGCCGCAACGTGGTGAAGGATCGGTAAAGACCGCGATGATCGTGGACGTGGCGGCCGCAAAGCGGTGGGTTGCGGGGGTTGCGCTGCTGGGCCTTGGCCTCGTGCCGGCCCCGGCGCATGCCGAAACGGCCGTCGCCGATGTGCGCTTCACGCTGACCGACAACCGAATCTTCGTGCCGGCGATGCTCAACGGGCGCGGCCCCTACCAGATGCTGCTCGATACCGGCGCCGACACCGGCGGCGTGTCGCTCGCCGTGATGGAGGAGATCGGCGCCCGGGCGGAAGGACGGCTGCGGGCCGGCGGCGCCGGCGAGGGCAAGGACGTCGTCTTCAAGACGCATATCGGATCGCTGCGCATCGGGCGCGCCGAATGGCGCAACCTGCCGGCGATCGCGCAGACCTTCGGGGCGCTGAACGAGGTGATCGGTTTTGAGCGCTTCGACGGCATCGCCGGGCAGGCCGTGTTCCGGCGCTATGTCGTCGACATCGATTTCGCGCGCCGGCATCTCAGGCTGATCGAGCCGAAATCGTTCCGCCCGCCGGCCGGCGCCATCGCGATCCCGTTCACCTATTACGAGGGCTTCATGCCGCTGGTGCGCGGCACCATCGCGGGCGTGCGCGGCCGATTCGTCGTCGATACCGGAGACCGCTCCTCGCTGACGCTGTTCGGCCCGTTCTGGCAGGCGCATCAGCTCGACGACAAGCTGGGGCCGGGGGTGGAGGCCTTGACCGGCTATGGCGTCGGCGGACCGATCAAGGGCATCGTCGTTCGGGTGCCGGCCTTCGGCTTCGGCAAGGCGAACGCGAAGGGCATCGTGGCGCGGCTGTCGCTGCAGAAATCGGGCGGCTTCGCCGATCCGAAAATCGCCGGCAGCATCGGCACCGGCGTGCTCAAGCATTTCCGCACCGTGATCGACTATCCGCATGGCCGCTTCCTGCTGGTGCCGCTGAAGGCCGAGCCCGACCGCTTCGACCGCGCGGGACTGTGGCTCGGGCGGCACGGGGCGCGGTTCGAGGCGTTCGATGTGATCGCCGGCGGGCCGGCCGACATCGCGGGCCTGCGCAAGGGCGACATCGTCACCGAGATCGACCGCAGCAAGGTCGAGACGCTCGACCTGTTCGCGATCCGCGAGAAGCTGCGCGATCCCGGTTATAACGAGCCGGTGCTGATCGACTATCTGCGCGGCGGAAGGGCGGGGCAGGCGACGCTGCGCCTGCGCGACCTGCTGCCGGGAGGGTGAAGATGATCGGCGAGGCGGCCGACTATTGGCGGTTCTTCGCGGAGGACGCGAAGCGCACAGGAAGCGCGCTCTACGGGCGGCTGGCCGCGGGCATCGGCGCGGATGCCGGGCTGAAGGCGCTGGCGGCGCGGGCGAAGGCGGGACAGCCGCACGCCAACCTGATCCTGGGGGCGGTGCATTTCCTGATCCTGCGCGGGGCGAAGCATCCGCTGACGCGGTTCTATCCGACGGCCGGCGGGACGGCGTCAGCCGAGGGCGAGGATCCGATGCCGGACTTCCGCGACTTCGTGCGGGCGCATCTCGCCGAGATCGAGCCGTTGATCGCGACGCGGGTGACGAACACCAACGAGGTCGGTCGCAGCGCGCTGCTGCATCCGGGCTTCCGCGCCATCGCGGCGCAGACCGACGCGCCCCTGTCGCTGATCGAGATCGGGCCGAGCGCGGGGCTCAATCTGATCTGGGACCGCTATGGCGTGCGCTACGGCAAGGACGGCCGCGTCGCGGCGGCGGTGAACGCGGAGGCGCCGCTGGTGATCGATTGCGCGCTGCGCGGGGAGCGCGTTCCGCCGGCCGGCCCGACGCCGCGCGTCGCAGGGCGGGTCGGGCTGGAACTCCATCCGGTCGATCTGGCGAACGCGGACGACCGCGACTGGCTGCGGGCGCTGATCTGGCCGGACCAGGTATCGCGGCTGGCGCGGCTGGACCGCGCCGTGGATTTGTTCCGCGCGGAGACGCCGCCGATCCTCGCGGGCGACGCGCTGGCGCTGCTGCCGGACGTGCTCGCGGAGGTGCCGCGCGGGCTGGCGCCGGTCGTCTATCACACCATCGCGGTCTATCAGTTCAGCCGCGACATGCGCGAGGCGCTGGAGAACATGCTGGTGATCGCCGGGCTGCGCCGGCCGGTCTGGCGGTTGTCGTTCGAGTTCGACGGCGCGCTCTATGCACTGGCGGCGGTCCGCTATGCCGACGGCGCGCGGACGGAGACCAGGCTGGCAAGTTGTCACCCGCATGGGACGTGGCTTGAGTGGGTTTGAATTGCGCTTCCGCATTCCACTGTCATCCCCGGCCGAACGCCGCGCAGCGGCATGAGGGGAAGGGGACCCAGGTGGGAAACACCGTCACGGTGGTTGGCACCTGGGTCCCCTCGCACTCGCTTCGCTCGTGCTCGGCCGGGGATGACAGGGGTGTTTGTGGGCGTCACAATATCCCCGATGTCCGACGACCTCTTCGAATCCGAGACCACCCAAATCCCGCCCGGCTTTCAGGCCATGAACTGGTCGCGCGGCTTCGGGCGGCAGGTCGGGCCGTTCTACGAGAAATCCAGTCCCGATGGCGGCTTCGTCCGCGCCTTCCAGGTCGGCGAGCACCATATCAACGGCATGGGCAATTGCCATGGCGGCATGCTGATGGCCTTCGCCGACATGGTGTGGGGCCATTCGATCTCCAACCGCCGCACGCATTACTGGGTCACGGCGCGGATGACGACCGATTTCGTGGCGTCGGCCAAGCTCGGCGACTGGGTCGAGGGGACGAGCGAGCTGGTGGGCGACGACGACGGCTTCTACACCGTCAAGGGCCGCATCTGGACGGGCGCGCGCACGGTCATGACCGGCACCGGCGTGTTCAAGCTCTTGGGTCCGCGCGCGGAGCCCCGATCTTCAGGGCAAAAGCCATGAGCGATACGCCGATCCTGCCGCCCGTGCCGGGCCTGACGCCCGACGCCGAGCGGCAGATGTTCTCGGTCTCGGCGACGCAAGGGCCGCTCGCGGGCTTCGACGGTGCGCCGCCGCCGGGGCCCAAATGGTTCGAGGACGCGGTGGCGGTGACGCCGGAAAGCCGCTTCGTCGACGTGGCGGGCGCCAAGATCCATTACCTGCGCTGGGGCGACCGCGGCCGGCCGGGGCTCCTCCTGGTGCATGGCAATGCGGCGCATGCCCATTGGTGGGACTTCATCGCGCCGTTCCTCGCCCGCGACTACAACGTCGCCGCCATGGATCTGTCCGGCATGGGCGACAGCGACTGGCGGCCCGGCGGCTATGCCATGGAGGTGTTCGCGCGCGAGCAGATCGCGGTCTGCGAGGACGCAGGCATGTTCAAGCTGGACGAGCCCCCGGTGATCGTGGCGCACAGTTTCGGCGGCTTCGTCACCATGCTGACCGGCGGCCTCTATGGCGACCGGCTCGCGGGCGTGGTGATCGTCGATTCGCCGGTCAATCCGCCGGACCGGCCGGGCGGGCCGCCGGACCGGCCGATGCGGCCGCACAACATCTACCCGACGCTGGCCGCCGCCATGGCGCGCTTCCGCCTGATGCCGCCGCAGACCTGCGAGAACCTCTATCTCGTCGACCACGTCGCCCGGTACTCGCTGAAGGAGGTGCCGGCGCCGGGCGGCGGCACCGGCTTCACCTGGAAATTCGATCCCGCGATCTGGCAGCGCTTCTCCATCGGCGACACGGCGGAGCGGCTGAAGGCGACGCGCTGCCGCATCGGCGTCTTCCGCGGCGAGCATTCGGTGCTGCTGCCGCCCTCGATCGGGGCCTACATGTTCAACCTGCTCGGCCGCCAGGCGCCGGTGGTCGAGATCCCGCAGGCGCAGCACCACATCATGCTCGACCAGCCGCTGGCGCTGGTGGCGGCGCTCCGGGCCCTCCTGGCCGATTGGGAGCACTCCACGGCGACACGGAAACCCTTCTAAAAATGGCCGTTTTGTACATTGTGTCCGGGGCCTCGCTTGCTATAGTCCCGCCGGTTCGAACATCTTGATTTGCGCGCAACCGATGTTGCGCCGATGGGGTATTTCATGGCCGCGCACGGCGATTCTCACGGTGACTACACGCCCGGTTCGATGGACATCTCCGCCCAGGTCAAGACCTGGGCCGGCTTCACGGTCTTCGTGAAATGGTCGGTCATCGGCATCGTGGCGATCATGGTGTTCCTGGCCCTGTTCCGGACCCACGGCTGACGCCGGCAACAGGATGAAGCTCGCCGTCCTCAAGGAACGCCGCGACGGCGAGACGCGCGTCGCGGCCTCGGCCGACACGGTCAAGAAGTTCAAGGGCCTCGGACTCGACGTGGCGGTGGAAGCCGGCGCCGGCGCCGCGGCCAGGGTGTCGGACGCGGATTTCCAGGCGGCGGGCGCGAGCATCGCGCCGGATACGGCGGCGGCGCTCGCGGGGGCCGATATCGTTCTTTCCGTGCGGGCGCCCGACGCGGGCGAGATCGCGCAGATGAAGAAGGGGGCGGTGCTGGCCGCCCTTCTTGCTCCGTACACGGACAAGGACACGCCGGCGGCGCTGGCGGCGCGGGGCGTCGACGGTTTCGCGATGGAATTTCTGCCGCGCATATCGCGCGCCCAGTCCATGGACGTGCTGTCCTCCCAGGCCAATCTCGCCGGCTACAAGGCGGTGATCGACGCGGCGGCGACCTTTGGCCGGGCTATGCCGATGATGATGACGGCGGCGGGCACCATCGCGCCGGCGCGGGTGCTGGTGATGGGCGTGGGCGTGGCGGGGCTTCAGGCCATCGCCACGGCGCGGCGGCTCGGCGCCATCGTGTCCGCGACCGATGTGCGGCCGGCGACGAAAGAACAGGTGGAATCGCTCGGCGCGACCTTCGTCGCGGTGATGGATGACGAGTTCAAGAACGCGCAGACCGCGGCCGGCTATGCCAAGCCGATGTCGCCGGAATACCAGGTCAAGCAGGCGGCGCTGATCGCCGAGACGATTCGCAAGCAGGACATCGTGATCACCACGGCGCTGATCCCGGGCCGCAAGGCGCCGGTGCTGGTGACCGAGGAGATGATCAAGACGATGAAGCCGGGCTCGGTGATCGTCGACCTGGCGGCGGAGCAGGGCGGCAACACGCCGCTCACGAAGCCGAACGAGGTCTACGAGATCCATGGCGTCACGATCATGGGCTACACCAACCTGGCGGGGCGGCTGGCGGTGGATGCGTCGTCGCTCTATGCCCGCAACCTGTTCAATTTCGTCTCGCTGATCGTGGACAAGAAGACCGGGGCGCTGGCGCTGAACTGGGACGACGAGATCGTCAAGGGCGCGGGGCTGACGCGCGACGGCGCGGTCGTGCATCCGAGCTTGAAGGGCTAGCGGCATGGAAGCCTTCGCAGTCGATCCCATCGTGTTCCGCCTGACGATCTTCGTGCTGGCGATCTTCGTCGGCTATTTCGTGGTGTGGGGCGTCACGCCGGCGCTGCACACGCCGCTGATGAGCGTGACCAACGCCATCTCCTCGGTGATCGTGGTCGGCGCCTTGATCGCGGTGTCGGTGACGAGCATCGGGGCCGCGTCCTGGACGTCGAAGATCCTCGGCTTCTTCGCGCTGATCCTCGCCTGTGTGAACATCTTCGGCGGCTTCCTCGTCACCTCGCGCATGCTCGCGATGTACAAGAAGAAGGGCGCCAAGTGATGCCCTCGAACAGCGAAGCGACAGGGCACTTCCAATGAGCGGGGAACTGAAAGCCGATATCGCGGCCCTCGCCTATCTCGTTTCGGGCGTGCTGTTCATCCTGGCCCTGAAAGGCCTGTCGTCGCCGGCGACGAGCCGCGGCGGCAACCGCAACGGCATGATCGGCATGGCGATCGCGGTCGCCACCACGCTGTGGGTCTCCGAGGTCGTCGACGCGGTGACCTGGGGCATGATCGTCGCGGGCGTCGCCATCGGCGGCGGCATCGGCGCGGTGGTCGCGCGGCGCATCGCCATGACGGCGATGCCGCAGCTGGTCGCGGCGTTCCATTCGCTCGTCGGTCTCGCCGCCGTGCTGGTGGCCGGCGCGGCACTTTATTCGCCGGAGGCTTACGGCATCGGCGCGGAAGGCGCGATCCGGCTGCAGAGCCTGATCGAGATGAGCCTGGGCGTCGCCATCGGCGCCATGACCTTCGCCGGCTCGCTGATCGCCTTCGCCAAGCTCAACGGCAACATGTCGGGCGCCTCGATCCTGCTGCCGGGCCGCCACGTCATCAATCTCCTGATCTTCGCCGCCATCGTCGCGCTGATCGTCTGGTTCGCGCTGTATCAGCCGATCTGGGCGTTCTGGGCCATCGCCGTGCTCAGCTTCGTGTTCGGCATCACGCTCATCATCCCCATCGGCGGCGCCGACATGCCGGTCGTGGTCTCGATGCTCAATTCCTATTCGGGCTGGGCGGCGGCGGGCATCGGCTTCACGCTGGAGAATTCGGCGCTGATCATCACCGGCGCCCTGGTCGGCTCCTCGGGCGCGATCCTCTCCTACATCATGTGCAAGGGGATGAACCGCAGCTTCGTCTCGGTGATCCTGGGCGGCTTCGGCGGCGAGACCGCCGGCGCCGCGGCGCATGTCGAGACCCGGCCGGTCAAGCAAGGCTCGGCCGACGACGCGGCCTTCATCATGAAGAACGCCGGCAGCGTGATCATCGTGCCGGGCTACGGCATGGCGGTGGCGCAGGCGCAGCACGCGGTGCGCGAGATGGCCGACATCCTGAAGAAGGAAGGCGTCAAGGTCTCCTACGCAATCCATCCGGTGGCGGGCCGCATGCCGGGGCACATGAACGTGCTCCTGGCCGAGGCCAATGTGCCGTATGACGAGGTGTTCGAGCTGGAAGACATCAACTCGCAGTTCGCCAACACGGACGTCGCCTATGTCATCGGCGCCAACGACGTGACCAATCCCGCGGCCAAGACCGATCCGAAATCGCCGATCTTCGGCATGCCGATCCTGGACGTGGAGAAGGCCAAGACGGTTCTTTTCGTCAAGAGGGGAATGGGATCGGGTTATGCCGGCGTGGAGAACGAGCTGTTCTTCCGCGACAACACGATGATGCTGTTCGGCGACGCCAAGAAGATGACCGAAGAGATCGTCAAGGCGCTGGGCTGAACGCGCCGCCGCATTTTGCCCCGTTTGGCCGGCTGTGACAGATTGCGGCCATGACGACCATCCGCCCGCCCCGCCTGCCGGACGACAAGCCGGCCTTCCTCGCCTTCATCGACGGCTTGCAGGCATTCGAGCATGGGTTCGAGCCGGACCGGCGCCTCGACGCCACCGTGGCGGCGGAGCATTTCGCCAGGCTCGAACACGAGATCGCCGAAAAGGGCGGTGCGATCTTCGTCGCGGAGGGGCCGGACGGCGCGGCGGTCGGCTGGGCCGTGGTGCATGAGAACCTGCGGCCGGGCTTCGTCGTCGCCGCGGAGCGGCGCGTCGCCTATATCGCCGAACTCTATCTCGTCGAAGCGGCGCGGGGCCGGGGCGGCGGGCGCGCCCTGATCGCGGCGTGCGAGGACTGGGCGCGGGCCCGGGGCATCGGCGTCGTGATGATCGGCGTCCTGGCCGGCAACCGCGCCGCCCATGCGGTCTATGCCGGGGCCGGCTACGCGGATTACGCGCTGGAGCTGCGCAAGAAGCTGTCCTGACTCGAACAAAAAGGCCGCGGATCGCTCCGCGGCCTTTTCCGTTCGGCTTTGGGCCTTTCGATCAGAACTTGATCGAAAGGCGGCCCGTCCACGCGTCGTACTGCACGTCGCGGCGGGTGGTGCCGTCGTAACGGCCCGTCAGCGTCGCCGGGTGGCCGAGGACGTCGCCCAGGTCGATACCGACGCCGAAGCCCAGCTCGGCATAGTTGCGATCGCGCGACGGCATGCCGAAGGTCATGATCGAACTCGGGGCCGCCGCGAAGGCCGCCTGGATCGAGCCGTTATTGCCCTCGAAATTGTCGACCCAGAAGGCGTGCACGCTCGGCGTGATCTTGGCGTCGAAGAGGGTGAGCGGCATGTTCGCATCGAAGCCCAGCCGGCTCAGGGCCGACGATTCGCTGTAGCCCGCGAAGGCCAGCGCCGGAGCGCCGCCCGTCTCGGTGAACGGATCGATCTCCGATCCGATGTATTGCAGGCTGGCCGAGGGTATGACGAACACCGTCCCGCCATTCGTCGCGCCGATCTCGAACGAACGTCCGAAATAGATGCCGCCCGACGGCGCGTCGCCGCCGCTATGGCCCTCGATCAGGAAGGTCGATGCACCGATCACCACCGCGCGATGCGTGGAGATGGTCTGGTGGCCGTACGAGCCGAAGGCTTCCGCGATGTAGTGGTCGCCGAAGTCGTAGCGGGCATAGATCGCGCCCTGGAGGGCGTCGCTCTGCAGCACCGAAGGCGTCGAGCGCAGCGTCGCCGAAGCGTCCGAATAGCCGACCGAGAAGCCCAGCGTGAAGCCTTCGTCGACCGGCAGGTCGAAGCCGGCGCCGACGACCAGGCCGCGCACATCGGCGCGGCCGCCGCCGCCGCCGACCGCCACGGAGCCGCTGAGCGAGCTGCCCGAGACATAGCCGCCCGCGCCGTTGGGAAGCTCCATCCAGGAGGCATCCGCCTTTTGCGGGGCGGCCGGGGCGCCGACCGGCGCCGGATCGTTGCCGCCGCCCGGATTGGTCGCGAGGCCCATGCCCAGGGCGACGAGCTGCTGCGACTGCGGCGAGCTGCCGCCGGCCGAAGCCAGCGCCATCTTCAGGCCTTCGCCGTCGATCATGAGGCCGGCGGTCCGGGTCTCGGAGGACGCGGCGCCCGCCTCGCCCAGATGCTGCCAGATCATGCCGTCCATGTTGGTCGTCGCCATGTCGCCGACCAGCGTGGCGACACGCTCGGCGTCCGGCGCAATGTTTTCGAGCGCCTGGTCGAGCGCCGCGCCGCTGAGCGGATCGATCGCCTGATAGAGCGGGGCGAGGTCGCCGTAGTGCGAATCGCGCTCCGCATCGAGAGCGGTCGCGATCTGGAGCTGATCGGGCGTGCCCGATCCCGCCAGGAGCGCCGCATAGGAATCGGCTTCGACCGTGAGCACTTCCTCCTGGCCGCCGGGAGTCGTGACCGTGGTGACGACCGGCTTCAGGATGCCGGCGATCGTGTCGGGCATCGCATCGAACGAACCGTCGATCTCGGGCGCCGTCAGGAACACGCCCGTATCGTGCCAATGCGGTGCGACCAGCGGATTGAAGGCCACCGTTCCGCCGAGCTGGACAGGACCCGACACGTTCAGAAGATCGATCGCGTCATGCGAGAAGTCGACCACGAAGTTCGCGGTGCTCGCGAACACAAGCCCGCCGGTGACCGACAATTGTCCGATCGTTCCGACCCTGCCGGGCGACACCGTGCCGCCCACGGAGACCGGATAGACGCTCATGACGGTGCCGTTGCCGGTGAGTATCGTGCCCGGACCGGTCAAGAGCTGGTTCGTGTCGAGGACGCCGTCGACGTTCAGCCAGCTATCCGGGTCGACGACCACGGCGTTGCTCCACACAAAGAGGTCGCCGTCCTGTGCGATGTTCAGCCGCGCGCCGTCGAGGACGGCGAGGCTGTCGATCTCCCGCGCGTCGTCCAGCGTCGTGGTGACGCCCGGCGTGCTGAGATTCACCGTGTAGTAGCTCGCGGGATCGGTGAAGTCGGCGATCTGGTTGGTCGGCGTGTCGAAATTGTCCGGCACGACGCCCGTCAGCCAATGGGCGGGATCGCTCCACAGGCCGTCGGAGAATCCCTCGGTCGCGAGATGCAGGAAGCTGTTGTCGGTGATCCAGCCGTTCAGGTCGGCCACCGAATTCCAGAACGCCACGTCGCCATAGCCGCCTTCGAGCGGCCCGAGCGAGAGGCCGCCGCTGGTGATGCCCACCTGGATCTGGCCGCCATGGCCGTCCGAGACGAAGATCGGACCGCCGGAATCGCCGTGGTCGCTGGTGCCTTCGTCGGCGGGAATGGGAAAGCCGTTGCCGAAAACGTCCATCGGGTTCAGCGGGTCGTCGAAGAAGGTGAAGATCTGATTGACCAGGCCATGCTCGCCGGGGCCGACGCCGAATACGTCGTCGATCGGACCGACATACTGCACGACGTTGTGGGCGATGCGGCGCTTGAAGTCGAACACCTGCTCCGGGTTGGAGCCCGTGCCCGCGTCGCCGTAGCCGACCAGCGTCAGGAGCGTGCCGGGCGTCGGATCCTCGGTGGCGAGCACCGAGAAGGGGATATTCGTGAGAACGCCGGGACGCTGCGGTCCCGAGCTGTAGACCGGCTTCGACAGGGAGACCAGGCCGACATCGTCGCCGAGATAGAAGGTGTCGAGATCGAAACCGGGATTGACGACCGTGCTGGTTCCCCGGTCGACGGTGCGGGTCGCGACGTTGGTCGCGTCCGGTCCGAAGATGACGACCGGCGCAAAGACGCTGTCCGGGATCGTCGGATCGCCCAGGGACTCGCCCAATTGATGGACGCAATGTCCGGCCGTCAGGACCGTGCGCGAATTGATGAGCGTTCCGGTGCAGATCAGGGCGCTGTTCGAATTGGGAACAAGCATCTCGAGCAGCACGACATTCGACTGGGTGTTCGTCGCATCCTCGACCGGCGGCGCGAAGGGATCGATGTCGTCGCGCACTTCGATTTTGGTTTCCGGCTTCCCCTGGATGGGCGTGCTCGGCGCGCCGTATGGGGTCAGATTGCTTGCGTCGATCGGAAAGAGCGGAGCCGCCGCCGCGTCGGCAAAGGCGGAAAGGCTCAAGATGGCCGCCACCGAGGCGGTCTTGAGCAGCGCGCGGCGTCGAAACATGTCTGTCATGATGTCCCCTTTGGATGCGGCCCCAGCCGCCTTGGGGGAAACGTAACAAAATTCACTGTTGCGTGAGCACCGCTATCAAAAATAATTCACCTAAAAGTACTTGCAATCTCAGGCTCATAGGTCCCGATATGAAATATTGTGTCTCGCCGCATGACGGGACATTAAGAAAATGTCGGGGTGCCTATTTCGGCGGGAGTGCGCCTGTAAACACGCGCGATTTGGCGGCGCCCCCAAACACCGCTAATCGAGGCCGGACGCGCCAGCAGAGCGAGCGATGCGGATCGAGCACCAACCGAATGTGACGGGACTGAAACGCGACTGGCTCGGCGCGCGAATCGTCGGCGCGGCCGGGCTGGTTCTGATCCTGGCCGTGCTGGGCCTGGCGACGCTCAATCTCGTTTCGCGGCCGCCCCCGTCGCCGCCATCCGCAGCGGTGCCGCCGCAGGCCCTGGCGGCGGCCCGGCGGCAGGAGGACATCGCGCTGTGCGATGCCGCCCTGGCCGCGGCGCAAGGGCTCGGCGTGGTGCCGTCCTTCGCGGCGCGCGACGGCGATGCGACCCGGCCCGGCGGGATCGAGGGACGTTATATCTGCGGCGCGAAGACCGACGCGGCGCGCTACGCCATCACCTTCGACCTCGCCTGTACGCGGCTGGACGCCGCCAGCGCCTGCGTCGTGCCGTCCGAGGTGACGCTGAACGGGGCGAGCATCTATCGGCGCAAATGAGGCCGGCTATTTCAGGCCGCCGAGCTTGCAGACATGCTTCCACTCCGCGTCGGTCACCGGCTGGACCGAGAGGCGCGAGAATTTCACCAGCACCATGTCGGCGAGCCTGGGATCGGCCTTGGCCATGGCCAGCGTCACGGGCTTGGGCAGGTCGGCCACCGCCTTGACGTCGACGAGGCCGAACTTGCCGGTCTCGTCGGTCGGGTCTGGCTTGTATTCGGCGATGACCTCGACGATGCCGACGATCTCGCGCGCGTCGCCCGAATGATAGAAGAAGCCGCGATCGCCCTTCTTCATCTTCATCATGTTGAGCTTGGCCTGATGGTTGCGCACGCCGCTCCACGGCTCGCCCTTGGCGCCGCGCGCCTTCTGCTGGTCCCAGGAGAAGGTTTCGGGTTCGGTCTTGAACAGCCAATAGGCCATGACGATCCCCTCAGAGCTTCGCGCCGCATTCGTTGAACGTCATCTTCCACGGCCGGACCTCGGACCGCGCGAAGAGGCCGGCCTTCACGTAGGGATCGCCGGCGTGCCAGGCCTCGGCCGCTTCGAGATCGGCCGCCTCGAAGACGATCAGGCTGCCGGCCATCTCGCCCTTCGCGTCGAGGAAGGGACCGCCGAGCCGGATGACGCCGGTCTCGCGCGCATAGGCGAAATGCGCCTCGCGCGTCGCCAGGCGCAGGGCCAGCGAATTCTCCTTGTCGATGGCGGTGACGACGAACAGCATGCTGGGCTCCCTCTACATTCTACCCTCCCCTTGAGGGTCGAAATCTGCGGAGCAGATTTCGGGGAGGGGTTTAGCACCGGCGCAGGACCCCTCCCCGAAAAATTCTCCGCTGCGCTCCGAATTTTGTCGACCCTCCCTCAAGGGCAGGGTGGGCTTATTCAGCGCGCCAGCCGGGCGTGCAATACCGGCTCGAGCACGCCCCAGACTTTCGTCTCCCAAGCGCGCTCGCCGGCGCCCTGGTAGTGGATGCCCTCGGGATCGCCGTGCAGCACGAAGGCGCGGTCGCTGAGCGGGTTGCTGTCGATATAGGCGCAGCCCGCGGCCTTCGCGGCGCGCCCGACATCGCCGACGAACCGCTCATAGTCCTGCACCGGCTTGACCGAGACGGCGGCCTGCGGCGGGCCGATCCAGACGCATTGGCTGTTGCCGCGCGCGATCTCGCCCGCGAGCGCGCCGACCGCCGCCAGATAGGTGGCGTAATAGGCGCGGAAGGTCGCGGGCCGCGTCGTCAGCATGTTGGAGCCGAGCGACACGATGGTGATGCGCGGGCGGATGCGGGCGACATAGTCGCGCAGCGCGCGGTATCTCACCCGTCCGGGCCGGTCCAGGGGGCCGTGATCGCGGGCGCAGTCGCCGGCGCCGTTGCAGGTGCGGATGCCGCAATAGGAGACGCCGCCGCGCATCCATGTCGCGACGTCGGAGCCGCAGGTCCAGAAGCTCCACACGGTCAGCGGCTTGCCGGTTCTGGGATCGGGCTCGGTCGAGAGCGAGCGGTAGAGCTGGGCGCCGAAATAGCCGAGGCTCTGGGAATCGCCGATCAGCAGGACGTCGGCGGGGCGGATCCAGTCGCCTTCGACGATGTCGGGATCGTAGCTGTCCGGTTTCTCGCGCGCCTGGGCCGGCAGCGCGCACAAGGCCGCCATCGCCGCGACCAGCAGCCCCCGCCCCCACATGCCCCACGCCCCCGCGCTATTCCGGCTTCAAGGGCCGGCGCATCAGTCTTTCCAATGCCGCGGCGGCGGGCAAGTCGGAAGCGAGAACCGCCGCGATGGTTTCCGCGATCGGAAGCTCGACGCCGTGGCGGCGCGCCCGCGCCACCAGCGCCGGCGCGGTGTCGACGCCTTCCGCCAGCGGCTTGCCGGGCGATTCCAGCTCGGCGAGGCCGGTGCCCTGGCCCAGCCTCTGGCCGAAGGCGAAATTGCGCGACGACGGGCTGGCGGCGGTGAGCACCAGATCGCCGAGGCCCGAAAGGCCCATCAGCGTTTCGGCCCGCGCGCCCAGCGCCTCGCCCAGCCGGCTCAGCTCCGCGAAGCTGCGCGCCAGGAGCGCGGCGCGGGCGCTTTCGCCCAGGCCCAGGCCGTCGGCGATGCCGCAGCCGATGGCGTAGACGTTCTTCGCCGCGCCGCCGAGCGCCACCCCGGTGAGATCGTCGCTGGCATAGGGGCGGAACTGGGCGTGGGCGAGGCTGGCCTGCAGCCGCTCGGCGATGTCGAGGCGGGCGGCGATGGTGACGGCCGTCGGCAGACCCTTGCCGACGTCCCGCGCGAAGGAGGGGCCGGAGAGGATCGCGGGCTCGGCCCGAGGCGCTGCCTCGCGCAGCACCTCGGTCAGCAGCAAGCCGCTGCCGCGCTCGATCCCCTTGGCGCAGAGCATCAGGGGCGTCGCATCCCGCAGATGCGGGGCGAGCGCGGCCAGGGTCTCGCGCAGATGCTGGGCCGGGGCTACGATCAGCAGCGCGTCGGATGCCGCGGTCTCCGCCAGCGCCGCGGTGGCGCGGATCGTCTCGGGCAATGCGACGCCGGCGAGGAATTGCGCGTTCTCATGGGAACGGTTGACGGAATCGACGACCGCGGCTTCCCGGGCCCAAAGCAGGGTCCGGCGTCCCGCCAGCGCTGCCACCAGCGCCAGGGCGGTTCCCCAGGCACCGCCCCCGACGACCCCGATTTTGTCGTAAGGGATTATGTTTTTTACACTTTCTGACATTTTCGGAGCCGCTATTCCCGACTGGAAGATTGAACGATTTGTTGATTATTCAGAAATCGTAGCTATCTTCAGGGGCAGAACAACAAACGTGCTTGGGTAGGAACATCCTATGGCCGAAAAAGACACCATACGCGATTGCATCATCGGCGCCGCCAAGAAGCGATTTTCGCATTTCGGCTATGCCAAGACGACCATGGCCGAGGTGGCGGGCGACTGCGAGATGTCGCCGGGCAATCTCTACCGCTTTTTCCAGGGCAAGCTCGACATCGCCGAGGCGATCGCGACCGAGGACTACAGCAAGCATCTCGAGCATCTGCGCAAGCTCGCCATCCAGCCGGGCAAGGACGCCCGCGAGCGGCTGCACGATCTTCTGTTCGAGGAATTGCGCCGCACCTATCACAAGCTCGAAAAGGATCCGCGCGTCGTCGAGATGGCGCGGGTGATCAGCCAGGAACGGCCGAGCTTCGCCAATTGGATGCTGGAAAACGAGCGCAAGATCCTGATCGAGCTGCTCGACGAGGCCGAGCGCCGCGGCGAATTCTCCGTCGACGACAAGCAGTTCACCGCCGAGATGGTGCAGGCCGCGACGATGAAGTTCCGCTATCCGCAATTGTGGTCGAAGCTGACGCTGCCCAAGCTCGAGCGCGAGCTGGAAGGCGTGATGACGCTCCTGATCCACGGCCTTTGCCCGCACATCGCCGAATACCGGCAGCGCGCCGAGCAGGCCGCGGAGTAGGCCGACGCCTAGCTCCCGACACAAAGGCATCTTAAGAGACGGCATGCGCCGCTTCGCCCTTGCCCTGCTCGTCGCCCTGTCCTCGCCGCTCCTCATGGGGGCCGGCCAGCCCGCACCGCCGCGCCATCTCGATCTCAGCAGCGACGACCGCGCGGAACTGGATGCGATCAGCGCCAGCTTGAACGCCGTGACGACGCTCAAGGGCGGCTTCGTGCAGGTCGATCCCAATGGCGGCGTCGACCAGGGCCGGGTCTACATCGCCAAGCCCGGCAAGATGCGCTTCGAATACGACCCGCCCGTGCCGTCGCTGATCGTCTCCGACGGCCATACGGTCGCCGTCGCCAACCGGCGGCTGAACACGGTCGATCGCTATCCGCTGTCGGACACGCCGCTGGGCGTGATCCTCGGCAACGACATCGACATCCGGCGCAATCCGCAGCTGGTCGGCATCGAGCACGGGCAGGGCGTCTTCGTGGTCAACATGCGCACCAGCCAGAACCGCACCAAGGCGAACATTTCGCTGGTGTTCTCCGAGCCCGATCACGAATTGCGGCAATGGACGGTGATCGACGACCAGGGGCTGTCGACCACCGTGGCGCTGCGCGACCTCCAGCCGGGCGCGGTTCTGCCGCCGGCGCTCTTCGTGCTTCCGGACAAGAACCCCTTCGCGCCCCGCCGGGGGAATTGAAGGGCGCGGCTACGCGGCCGCGCGCCGCGTGAGCTCTTCGAGGCGCCGCGGATCGCGCTCCAAAAGCCGCAATAGCTGGGTCATCGGCCGGCTCACCAGCACCTCGCCGGATTCGTATTTCTGAAACGCGCGCGGCCCGCCGCCGAGCAGTTCGCTCGCCTTGCGCTGGGACAATTTCAGGCGCAGGCGGATGGCGCGGACTTCGTCCGGCTTCAGCACGCCCTGGCTCTCCGCCTTCAGCTCGGCCAGCGCCTTGTCCACGACGGCCATGTCGCCGCCGACATGGAGACTTTCGCCGCCGCGCTTCGCGGGATACCAGCCCGGCAGTTGAACGACGCGCTCGCGATCCCGGTAGCGCACCGTGAAGGCCCGCGTGTCGCGTTTCAGCTTGGCCCCGGTCGTGGGATGGATCCGTGTATCGCTCATCTCAACGCTCCTTGAACGACAACAGCGTGAACTCCGTTACGGCGTCGTCGGTGAATTTCACGTAGAGGACCATCCCCTCGAACGGAACGTGATAGACGTCCTGCCACCGGCGATGATCGGCATGGCTGGTCATCGACTTGTGGAACTGCGCCGTCTTCATCGCGCGGACGGCCTGCGCGATCTCGCTCCGCCCGAAGCCGATTTCCGCCGCGGTCCGCAGCGCGGTACCCGTGATCGCGAGGCGTCGCGGATCGCCGCACACCGCCTTGAACCGCGCCAGATCGAAGCTCGGCTTGCGCTTTTCCACCGGATCAGTATGGCACCATTATGGTGCCATCGTCAAACAGGCATTTCTTGTCCCGCCGCGCTCCCGCGTGCTACGGCCGCCCGTCATGAGGCCATCGAGATGACCCCGCGCCGTCCCATTGTCGGCTTTCCTTGCGACCGGCGCATGCTGGGGGCGCATCCGTTCCACGTCGTCGGCGAGAAATACATCGCGGCGGTGCGCGAGGGCGCCGATGCGATCCCCGTGCTGCTGCCGGTGCTCGATCCGCCGGTCGCGGCGGAGGATTTCCTCGCCGGCATCGACGGGCTCCTGTTCACCGGCTCGCCGTCGAACGTCGCGCCCAGGCACTATGGCGGCCCGGCGCCCAGGCCCGGCGTGCTGCAGGACGAGCATCGCGACGCCACCGCGCTGCCGCTGCTGCGCGCCGCCATCGCCGCGGGCAAGCCGGTGCTCGCCATCTGCCGCGGCTTCCAGGAGCTCAACGTCGCCTTCGGCGGCACGCTGCACCAGCACGTCCAGGAAGTCCCCGGCCGCGCCGATCACCGCGAGAAGAAGGACGCGCCGCTGGACGAGCAATACGGGCCGGCCCATCCGGTCGAGGTCGCGCCCGGGGGGCGGCTCGCGGAATTGATCCGTGAACGGACGTTCAGGGTGAACTCGCTGCATTCCCAGGGCATCGACCGCCTAGCGCCCGGCCTTTTTGCCGAAGCGCTCGCGCCCGACGGGCAGATCGAGGCGGTGTCGATGCCGGGCGCGAAAGGCTTCGTGCTCGGCGTGCAGTGGCACCCGGAATGGGCCTGGTCGGACAATCCGGTCTCGCGCGCGATCTTCGCGGCCTTCGGCAACGCGCTGCGCGCACCGCCGCGTTGAGTTCCGGCTTTACACATTCCTAGGGGTTGTCGTGCGACAGTGACCTGCTGCCGGGGTCATTATTCCATGATCGAAGCCGCCCGCCTCCTGGGCTTTGCCTTCGCCAACGCCGATTTCCTGTTCGAAGTGGATGGGAACGGCACCGTCGTGTTCGCGACCGGCGCGGCGACCGATCTCGTCCAGGGCGACATCGTCGGAAAGTCCGCGGCGCGCCTCTTCACGATCTCGGAAGCGGCGAAATTCGCGACGCTGACGCACTCTCTCGGCAAGGGCGACCGCGCCGGTCCGTTCCGCCTGAAGCTGGCCGGCGGCAAGGAAGCGGCCGTCGCCATGTTCCGCCTGCCGCAGAACGGCAGCCAGATTTCCTGCACGCTGTCCAAGCCGGGCGTCCGCAACATAGGCGCGGCCAAGAACGGCCTTGCCAACCGCGACGGCTTCCTCGCCGCGGCCTCGCAGCTCGCCTGCCAGGACGACGCCTTGGCACTGGTGGACCTTCCCGGCCTGCCCAAGATGGTCGCGGCGATGAGCGAGGAGGAATCCAGCACCCTGCTCGGCAGCATCGGCGCCGCCTTCGGCAAGGCCGGCGCCAAGGCCGCCGGACGGATATCGCCGTCGGGTTTCGGCATCATCGCCGACGCGGTCGGCGGCACCGCCAAGCTCGGCCAGAAGATCCGCGCCGCGCTGAACGAGACCGGCGCGGCCAAGCTCGGGATCGAGGAAACGCTGATCTCGCTCAAAGGCAAGGACATCAGCGACGCGCAGCGCGATCTGGTGCTGCGCTATGTGGTCGACAAATTCGCCAGCGGCCAGTGGCAGGGCGAGGCGGCGTCGGACGCCGCCACCCAGTTCGGCCTGATGATGGAGGAGACGCAGCAGAAGCTGCGCCGGCTGACGGAGACCGTCGCCGACGGCGCCTTCGCGATGTCGTTCCAGCCGATCGTGGATCTGAAGACCGGCGAGGCGGTGCATTTCGAGGCGCTGGCGCGCTTCTCCGGCGCCATGACCGAGGACACGATCGGCATGATGGAGGCGCTGGGCGTCTCCGATGCCTTCGACCTGGCGGTCGCGGTCAAGGTGCTGGCGGTGGCGGAGTCGCGCGCCGCCCACGGACAGAGCATCGCCTTCAACATCTCGGGCAAGACGATCTGCTCGCCGTCCAATTTCGGGCTTCTCGCCGGGCTTCTGGCGCGCAAGCGGGCGCTGGCCGGCAAGCTGCTCGTCGAAATCACCGAAAGCGCGCAGATCGCAAGTCTCGACGACGCCGCCAAGGGCGTCGCCGCGCTGCGCGCGCTCGGCTATCGCGTGGGGATCGACGATTTCGGCGCGGGCGCCGCATCGCTGACCTATCTGCACGCCATGCCGGTCGACTTCGTGAAGTTCGACGGTTCGCTGATCGCCAAGCTCGGCCGGTCCAAGCGCGACGACGTGCTGCTGGCGGGCATGGTGAAGCTCTGCCGCGAGCTCGGCGTGGCCACCGTCGCCGAGAAGATCGAGTCGGCCGAGCAGGGCGCGGCGGCCAAGGCGATGGGCTTCGACCTCGGCCAGGGCTACTTCTATGGTAAGGCCGCGGCCGAAATCCCGGCGCCGCAGGTCACGATCGCGGCCAAGCGCAAGGGCGTCCAGGAAAGCTGGGGTTAGGCCGTCCCGGTCGCGGGCCAGCGATTTTCGCTTGACGATATGTAAGTTAAGACTTACCGTAAGTCATGGCTTACAATGACGCCCTCGATGCTTTGGCGGACCCGACGCGGCGGCGGGTGTTCGAACGTCTGCGGGCCGGGCCCTCGGCTGTCGGGCGGCTGGCGCAAGGGCTGCCGGTCAGCCGGCCGGCGGTGTCGCAGCATCTCAAAGTGCTGAAAGACGCGGGGCTCGTCCGCGAAGAGCAGGACGGGGCGCGCCGCATCTATCGCATCGATCCGCAGGGGCTGGGGCCGCTGCGCGCCTGGCTCGATCAATTCTGGGAGAGCGCCCTCGACGCCTTCAAGGCGGAGGTCGAGAAGAAGGCAGAAGGGGGCACGCCATGACCAAGCCGTTCACGATCGCGCCGGTGCGGAAGACGCTCACCGTCAACGCCGCGCAGGTGCATGCCTTCGCGGTGTTCACCGGCGGCATCGACCGCTGGTGGCCGAGGAGCCACAGCCTCAGCCCGTCGCCGCTGGTCAAATCGGTGATCGAGCCGCGGCCGGGCGGGCGCTGGTACACCATCCATGCCGACGGCAGCGAATGCGTCACCGGCATCGTGAAGGTGTGGGACCCGCCGCACCGCATCGTCCATAGCTGGGACATCAACGCGCAGTGGCAGCCGGACGCGACGGCCGGCTCGGAAGTCGAAGTGCGCTTCATCGCCGAAGGCCCGGATCGCACGCGCGTCGAGCTCGAACATCGCAATTTCGAGCGGATGGGCGAGGAGGCCGGCAACAAGATGCGCGACGGCGTCGGCGGCGACGGCGGCTGGAATTCGATACTCGAACTTTATCGCAAGGACGCGGAAGCGGCCTGAACCGCAACGGGGGAGTTGTCATGCAGCGCATCTGCCATGCCGCCATCGGATTGATCGTCGCCTTTGCTCTCGTGTGTCCGGTGCATGCCGCGGTGGTCGAGGCCACGGCGAACGGTTTCGCCATCGAGCAGGCCGTCCATATCGCGGCGCCGCCGGCCAAGGTCTATGACGCGCTCGTGCATCCCGCCCAATGGTGGGATTCGAGCCATACCTTCTCGGGAAGCGCGGCGAATATGTCGATCGAGCCGCATGCCGGCGGCTGCTTCTGCGAGGCGCTGGCCAATGGCGGTTCGGTGCAGCACGGCCAGATCGTGGTCGCCGCGCCGGGCGAGACGCTGCGCCTGCGCGGGCCGCTCGGGCCGTTCCAGGGCCAGGGTGTGGACGGCGCGCTCACCTTCGGCCTGAAGGCCGAGGGCGACGGCACCGCGCTGATGCTGTCGAACAATATCGGAGGCTATATGAAGGGCGGCTTCGGCGACTGGCCGGCGCGCGCCGACGCCATGCTGGCGCAGCAGATGGGGCGGCTGAAAAAATATATCGAGACCGGCGCGCCGTAATTCGCGGCAGAGGATATTTTCCTCCCCCGCTGTTGCGGGGGAGGTGCCGAGCGCAGCGGCGCGTAGCGACAGCGTGCGCGCGAGGGGGCCAGCACCGGCGCAGGCCCCCTCCGTCACGCCTTCGCTTCGCTGCGGCGTGCCACCTCCCCCGCAACAGCGGGGGAGGAAAGGTTGCTCGCGTGACCGTTCGCGTCCTCCCTGCTACTCTGCCCCCATGAATACAAAGCGCGCCCTGCTGATCCTCTGCGCGCGGATCGGGTTCAATCCCTAGAGGTCCGCGGCGCGCGCCCGCGCGTCCGTTCCGTCGACCCGATCCCCTTTCAGGAGTGCGCGCATCATGGCCTCGCACGGCAGCAACCAGACCAGGCATTGGCAGGCGCTCGACGCCGCCCACCACGTCCATCCCTTCTCCGATACCGCGGCGCTCAACAAGGAGGGCGTGCGCGTCATCACGCGCGGCCAGGGCGTCTATCTGTGGGACAGCGAGGGCAAGAAAATCATCGACGGCATGTCGGGCCTGTGGTGCGTGCAGGTCGGCTACGGCAACGCGGAACTGGCGGAGGCGGGCTGCGAGGCGCTGAAGACGCTTCCCTACTACAACCACTTCTTCAAGACCTCGAATCCCTGGACCATCGAGCTGGCGGCCAAGCTCGCGACGCTGCTGCCGGACGGCCATGAGCGCATCCTGTTCGCCAATTCGGGCTCGGAGGCGAACGACAGCGCGCTCAAGCTCATCCGCTACTACTGGAACCTGAAGGGCAGGCCCGAGAAGAAGATCCACCTGTCGCGCGACTACGCCTATCACGGGGTGACCTTCGCCGCGGCCTCGCTATCGGGGCTGACGCCGATGCATCCGCAATGGGACCTGCCGCTGCCCGGCTTCGAGAAGGTGCCGGCGCCTTATTGGTACGGCGCGAAGGCGGCGGGCCATGGCGACATCGCTCCGGACGAATTCGGCCTTCTGATCGCCAGCAAGCTGGAAGAGAAGATCCTGGAATTGGGGCCCGACCGCGTCGCCTCCTTCTCGGCGGAGCCGGTGCAGGGCGCCGGCGGGCTGATCTTTCCGCCGGCGACCTATTGGCACGAGGTGCAGCGCATCTGCGCCCGCTACGACGTGCTCCTGCATCTCGACGAGGTCATCACCGGCTTCGGGCGCACCGGCGAATGGTTCGGGGCGCAGACCTACCGCATCGCGCCCGACATCATGACGATGGCCAAGGGGCTGTCCTCCGGCTACCAGCCGATCTCGGCGATCTCGCTCGGCGAGCGCATGGCCGGCACGATCCTCAACGCCAATGAGGAGATGGTGCATGGCTTCACATATTCCGGCCATCCCGTGGCCTGCGCGGTGGCGCTCAAGAATCTCGAGGTGATCGATACGGCCGGACTGGTGCCGCGTGTGAAAACCTCCATCGGCCCGTACTTGCAGCGGCGGCTGGCCGAGACCTTCGAGGGTCATCCCATCGTCGGCGAAGTGCGCGGGCAGGGACTGCTCGCCGCCGTGGAACTCGTGCGCGACAAGGCGGAGCGCACATTCTTTCCCGACCCGGGAAACATCGGAACGCTCTGCCGCAATTATTGCTTCGAGGACGGCCTCATCTGCCGCGCGATCCGCGACACGATGGTGCTGGCGCCGCCGCTGGTGGTCTCCGAAAGCGAGATCGAGGAGATCGTCGCGAAACTGAAACGCGCGGTCGATCGCACGGCGCGCGATTGCGGCAGGATCACGGCTGCGTGAGGATCGCGGGAACCGCGTGGGTCGTCGCGGAGAGGCGGAGAAATTCCCCGGATTCCGCAGCGGATAGCGGCGTAAAATGTTGTTGCAGATTTGCTGCTGTCATTAAAAATAATGCACTTTTGGCTTTGGCCGAAAAAAATCTTGCAATGTGTGGCTTCGGTGCATAGGTTCTCTATCGAAGGATGAAACATCGCCTGGCAAGCACTGCCCCCCCGCTCGCAAGCCGGGTGACATCCTTCAACGGTGCCGGTCATCCCCTCCCGGCACCAGCGCATAAAAGCGCATCCGGCGCCCGGTTGGCCCCCCAACCGGGCGTCATTTTATCTGGGCGATACGCCTGAGGGTGAGGTTCAGGCGCCCGCCGCCTGGCACAAGCTGCGAGCTCCCGGCAATCACGCGGTCTATGCCGTGGAACATCAGCCTGGCCGGTCCGCCGAAGACCAGCACGTCGCCGGACGACAGCGTGATGCCTTGCGTCGGACCTTTGCGGGTCGTGCCGCCGAAGCGGAACAGCGCGTCGTCGCCGAGCGAGACGGAGACCACCGGCGCCTCGGTCGCCTGCTCGTCGCGATCCTGGTGCGCGCCCATCTTCGCCCGGCCGCGATAAAGATTGACCAGGCAGCACTCCGGCGGCGCGGGATAATCCGCGACCGCGTCCCACAGCGCCGGCAGCGCGGGCGGGATGTCCGGCCAAGGCTTTTCCGTGTACGGATGAAGCGGCGCGTAGCGGTAGCCGCTCCGGTCGGAGATCCAGCCGAGCGGACCGAAATTGGTCTCCTCGACCGAGAACGGCTTGCCCGATTTCGGCATGACCGGCTTGTAGAACGGCGCCTCTTCGAAGCGCGCCAGCACGTCCGCGAGCAGCGCCCTCTGCGCCTCGCGGGAAAAATATTCGCGCCACAGGGCCACGCCGGGCGCCAGCGCGAGCGGCTTCACCATTGCCAGCGATTGGCGGGCGCGGGCTTCTCGAAGATCGCCTTGAAGGTGTCGCCCCTTCCATGCGCCGCCAGCCAGTCCCGCAGGCGCTCCGGTGTGTAGGCGGAGCGGATCCAGTCCGCGACGGGCATACCCTCGGCGTCTTCCTGCGCGAATTCGATGAAATGGCGCAGCCAGCGCTGCTCGGCTTTGGGGAAATGCAGATAGGGCCAGCGGGCGAATTGCGCCCGCGCCTCGGGCATCGCCGCCCAACCCTTGCGGTGCAGGATATAGAGCGCCGCCGCCAGGCTGGTGCGGTCCTGTCCGCCGGAGCATTTGACGAGGAACGGCTTGGGCGCGGCGTCGAAGGCCTCGATGAGCGCGACCAGCATCGCCCGCGTCGGCAGGTGCCGCGAATCCAGCGTCGTGTCGAGATGGGCGATGCCGCGCGCCTCGGTCACGCGCTTCTCGCTGCGCCACCAGCCATATTTCGGGTTGGGGCCGCGCAGATTGATCATCGCGCGGATGCCGTTGCGGGTCAGGAACGGCCCCAGCGATCCGGCCCAGGCCTGCGCCGCGCGGGCCGCCTCGCCCGGCACGACCCAGTGGAAATTGTACAGGACGTCGCGCAGGGTCCGCATGGCGGATGTGTAGCGGCGCACGCTATCATCCGCAAACACGGGAAGGATGGCGGGATGCGGCTCAGTTCCTTGATCAGGCTGTGGGTGTGGACGACGCTTCTGGCGCTCGTCGCCTTCGGGATCCTCGCCATCGCCGACAGCAAGCTGAAGGCCGCGACCGGTTTCGGCACGGTCGACCTGCAGAGCGCGTGGGACGCGCTGGGTTTCAAGCGGATCTTCGCGGCCTGGATCGCGCGGCCGCATGCCGCGGCGGCCGGCTTCGGGCTCGGCTTCGACTATCTTTTCATGCCGCTCTACGCGATGTCGTTCTACTTCTCGGCGATCCTGGCGCGCGAGGCTTTTGCGCCCAAGCGCGGCCTCGCCCGCCGCGCCATCGACTATCTCGGCTTCGTGCCGCTGATCGGCGCTCTGGCCGACGCGGTGGAGAACGCGCTGGAATATTCCATGCTGCTGGGCGGGGCGACGGATTCGACGGCCTATGCCGCCTATCTCGCCACCAATGTGAAGATGACCTGCTTCTATGTCGGCCTCGCCCTGCTCGTCGCGGGGATCGTGGGCGTGATGACGCTCAGGCGGCCGAAGAAGGAAGACACACCCTCCCCGTGAGGGAGGGTAGGATGATCTTTCCCATGCGGATCAGGGGCACGCGAACGCCGGAGGGCGTGTCGGTCTCGAAGGCTTCGATGTCGCTGAAGCCGCAGGCGCGGTAGAGCGGCTCGCCCGCCAGTGTCGCGGCGAGTTCGACGCGCGCGAAGCCTTCGCGTGCCGCCGCCTGCTCGCACAGTTGAAGGATCAGCCTTCCGATGCCGCGCCGCGCGAAGGCGGGATCGGTGTACATCGCGCGTACCCGGGCCGCGTCTTTGCTGGGATCGAGCAGGGCGGCGTCGCGGCCGGCGCTGTGATCGCCGCCGAACAGCGTGGCGCGCCGGCTCCAGCCGCCGCAGCCGGCGACGGCGCCGTCGCAGGCGACGACGAAATAGGTCCCGTCCGCGATCAACTGGGTGTCGAGCCCCATGACGGAGAACGAAGCCGCCACGGCGTCCGGCGGCAGGAAGGGCTTGAGGAGTTCGCCGATGGCGCGGTTCATCAGCGGCTTCAGCACTGCGATATCGTCCGGCTGCGCCAGCCGGTGCGTGAGTCCCGTCGTCATGCCGCCATCTTGCGCGGTGAACGCCGGGCCCGCCAGCGCGGCCTAAAGCCGGAAGGTCAGGTCGACCGAGCCGAACTGGTCGGCGGAGGCCTGGGTGGCGAATTCCTTGGTCCGAAAGACATGGGTGAAGGAGAGCCGCGCCCCGCCGAGCTGCACGACCGCGCCGATCTGGACATCGCCGACCAGGAGCCGCTTCTCGACGCTGCGGCTCGCCTCGAAGCTGTTGCCGTCCAGGAAGATGTTGCGGCCCACCGCGCGTCCGTCGACGCCGGCGAAGGCATAGGCGCTGATCGCGCCGTTCGGCTCGAAGAAGCTGCTGCCCGGCAGGCTGGGCTGGAGCCGCGGCGGCCCGAAATCGTCGGGCAGGTTGATGCCCAGCCGCGCCATTGCGCCGGCATCGGCATAGTCATAGGCGTTGCCCACCGCGAAACCGGCATGCGGCTCGACGTCGACGAACAGGCCGAGGATCGATTTGGGCGGAATGAGCTTCCAGCTTCTTTCGTAGAAGATGTTCGCGACCGGCTCGTCGCGGAGCTGATAGTGCCAGCCATTGGCCTTGCGATCGCCGATGACGGTGTGCACCCAGTTCTGCGCGTCCTCGCCGAGCGACGCAGGGCCGACGACGCCGAGCTGGAGCTCGGCCTGGTCGAGATGGGTGTCCGATTTCGACAGGATGCCGAGGCCGACATAGAGATAGCCCGCATAGGGACGGTCGGTGGGGTCGGGCACCGCAAGCCCGGTCCGCCGCGGCGTGAAGATGTCCTGGCCGAGGGCGTAGCTCGTCCGCACTTCGCCGGTCCGTCCGAAGAACGGCAGGTGGTGCGCGAAATTCTCCAGCCAGCGCGGCGTGTCCTGGGGCGCGGTCGTGTAGTTGAGCGCGATGCCGTTGCTGTAGTGCTGGTCGGTGTTGAAGAAGATGTCGTTCTCGAACTGGATCGACAGTGCCCCGGACCGGGTGTCCGCGGCCGGCGCGGCGGCGGCCGGACTCGACAAGGACAGCGCCACCAGCCCGGCGGCGGCGAACAGATTTTTATGCATGCAGATCAGCCCCTCACTGCAATGCACAACGTATGGTGTCTTCCCCGGTTTCGTGTCGCGGCGCGGCTTGTGGGGATATTTCACCCCGGTCCTTGACCCGGGAACGCCCCTCAGTATATTGCGCGGCTCCCGAAGAACCTCCGTTCGGCGGGAAAACACATATATTCAAGGACTTAGGTCATGTTCGCGGTTATCCGCACCGGCGGCAAGCAGTACAAAGTGGCCAAGGACGACGTCCTGACCATCGAGAAGGTCGGCGGCGACGTCGGCTCCACGCTGACCATCGGCGAGGTCCTGATGCTCGGCGGCGACACGCTTAGCCACGGCGCGCCCCTGGTGGCCGGCGCCTCGGTCGCCTGCGAGATTCTCGAACAGGGCAAGGGCCCCAAGGTCGTCGCCTTCAAGAAGAAGCGGCGCAAGAACACCCATCGCAAGCGCGGTCATCGCCAGCCCTTCACCAAGGTGAAGGTGACTGGGATTTCCGCGGCGTAACGAACGGTTCGAAGGACTAAGGGCATGGCACACAAGAAAGCAGGCGGTTCCTCGCGCAACGGTCGCGACTCGAACCCCAAGATGCTCGGCGTGAAGCTGTTCGGCGGCGAGAAGGTCTCCGGCGGCAACATCATCGTGCGCCAGCGCGGCACCAAGTTCTGGGCCGGCGAAGGCGTCGGCATGGGCAAGGACCATTCGCTCTTCGCGCTTACCGACGGCCAGGTCGCGTTCCGCCAGGGCTTCAAGCGCCGCACCTATGTATCGGTGATTAACGCGCAGAATCCGGCGACGAAGAGCGCAGCGGAATAGGCGGCTGAAGACATAGGCCGCCCGAGAAATCGGCGGCCCAATATCAGGAGGGAGTTGGTCCGCCCAGCTCCCTTTTTCGTCCCTCCACGGAGGGACGTGCCATGTGCCTGCTGGAATCCGAGAGACTGCTGTTACGCCCACCCGAGCGGCGCGACATTCCCGCGATCGTGCCGCTGGCGAACGACTTCGAAGTCGCCAAGAATCTCGCCACCATGCCCCATCCCTACACCGCGGCAGACGGTGAGGCTTTCCTGGCGGGCCTGGACGAGAAGCGGGACACGGACTTCGTATTCGCGATCACGCGGAATTCGGACTCCGTCTACATGGGCAGCATCGGGCTGCATCGGCGGAACGATGGCTACGAATTCGGCTACTGGCTCGGCAAGCCCTATTGGCGCCAAGGCTATGCGACCGAGGCGGCGCGGCGGCTGATCGCCTTCGCTTTCGACGAGCTCAATGCCGACATGGTGTGGGCCGGCTGGTTCCACGACAATCCCCGCTCCGGCAATGTGCTGGCCAAGCTCGGCTGCGTGCCGAGGGGCTTCACAAAGCGCCACTGCCTGGCGCGCGGCATGGAGATCGGCTGCAACGAGGTGACGCTGAGCCGCGAAACCTTCCTGGTCCGGAGGGCGGCATGAGCTTCCATCCGACGACGCAGCGGCTGATCCTGCGGCCGCCGACCTTGACCGACATGCCGGCGTTCGTGCGCATGCTGAACGACTACGACGTCGACAAGAACCTGCGCATGGTGGCGCATCCGTTCACCGAAACGCTGTTCCGCGAGGCGCTGGTGCGCATCGACCGGGAGCGGCAGGACGGTACCGGCTACAGTTTCGCGGTCACGCGCGCGATGGACGGCGCGCTGATCGGGCTGTGCGCGGCCGACCGCGGCCCGAACGGCGCCTGGGAGTTCGGCTATTGGTACGGCCGGCCCTATTGGGGCCAGGGCTACGCCACGGAAGCGGCCTGGCCGGTGATGCGGTTCGCCTTCGAGGACAAGGGGGCGGAGCGGCTGACGGCCGGCTGGTATGACGACAATCCGGCCTCGGGCGCGGTGCTGCACAAGCTGGGCTTCGCGGTCACCGGCGTCGCGCGGGTCCGCTGCCTGGCGCGGGCCGACGAAGTGCTCTCCAACCGGGTGCAGTTGACGCGCGAGCGATTTGCGCGAAAGAAGGCGGCATGAATTACGAGGTCGATCATGCCTGCGCCGATAACCTCTCCCGCTCGCGGGAGAGGGTTTGTAGCGACAGCGTACAAACGAGCGCAGCGAGCCGGACGAGGGCCGTCGCGCGGCCTTCCCCTCACCTAGCAAAATCCAAGCACTTAGCTGCGCTGCGCTCCGCTAAGTGCAGGATTTTGCGTCCTCTCCCGCTCGCGGGAGAGGAATGGAGCGGCAAATGAAATTCCTCGACGTGGCGAAGGTCTATATCCAGTCCGGCCATGGCGGGAACGGCTGCGTCGCGTTCCGCCGCGAGAAGTACATCGAATATGGCGGGCCCTGGGGCGGCAATGGCGGCAAGGGCGGCGATGTGTGGATCGAGGCGGTCGAGAACCTCAACACGCTGATCGACTACCGCTTCCAGCAGCACGTCCGCGCCAAGAACGGCTTTCCCGGCCTCGGCAAGGAGATGACCGGCGGGCACGGCGACGACGCGCTGATGAAGGTGCCGCCCGGCACCCAAGTCTATGAAGAGGACGGCGAGACATTGATCGCCGATCTGGCGACGGTCGGCCAGCGCGTGAAGCTGCTGCGCGGCGGCAATGGCGGCTTCGGCAACGCACATTTCAAGAGCTCGACCAACCAGGCGCCGCGCCATGCCAATCCCGGCCAGCCGGGCGAAGAGAAGATCGTCATCCTCAAGCTCAAGCTGATCGCCGATGCGGGGTTGATCGGCATGCCGAACGCCGGAAAGTCGACGTTTCTGTCGCGCGTGTCAGCAGCGCGGCCGAAGATCGCCGACTATCCGTTCACCACGCTGGAGCCGCAGCTCGGCGTGGTGAAGATCGATTCCACCGATTTCGTGCTGGCCGATTTGCCCGGCCTGATCGAGGGCGCGCATGACGGCATCGGGCTGGGCGACAAATTCCTCGGCCATGCCGAACGCTGCAACGTGATCCTGCACCTGATCGACGGCACCGAGAGTGCGATCGCCAAGACTTATAAAACCATCCGCGCCGAGCTCGAAGCCTATGGCCATGGGCTGGAGGACAAGCCCGAGATCGTGGCGCTCAACAAGGTCGACGCGATCCCCAAGGCCGGCCTTGCCAAGAAACGTGCCGCGCTGGAGAAGGCGTGCGGCCACAAGGTGTTCGTGATCTCCGGCGTGACCGGCGAAGGCATCGACGCGGTGCTGCGTGCCGTGGCGAAGGAGATCGTCAAGCGCCGCGATCCGAAGAAGCCCGCCGCGAAGGCGCCGAAGCAGGCATGGTCGCCGTGACCGATCCGTTCGCGGCCGCAAAACTCATCGTCGTGAAGGTCGGCTCCGCCCTGCTGGTCGACGCGGAGAGCGGCGAATTGCGCCGCTATTGGCTGAAATCGCTGTGCGCCGACGTCTCCGAGTTGAAGCGCGCGGGGAAGAACGTGCTGCTGGTGTCCTCCGGCGCCATCGCGCTGGGGCGGCGCGCGCTGAAATTGAAGACCGGGCCGCTCCGGCTCGAGGAAAGCCAGGCCGCGGCGGCGGCGGGCCAGGTGCGGCTGGCGGAAGCCTATGCCGACATCCTGGCGGGCGAGGGGATCGTCGCGGCGCAGGTGCTGCTGACGCTCGGCGATACCGAGCAGCGCAACCGATACCTGAATGCGCGCGCCACGCTGAAGACGCTGATCGAGCTCGGCAGCGTCGCGGTGATCAACGAGAACGACACGGTGGCGACGGCGGAGATTCGCTATGGCGACAACGACCGGCTGGCGGCGCGCGTCGCCAGCATGATGGAGGCGGACCGGCTCATACTTTTGTCCGACGTCGACGGGCTCTACAGCGCCGATCCGACGCGCAATGCCGGGGCGCGGCACATTCCCGACGTGCCTGCGATCACGCCGCAGATCGAGAGCATGGCGGGCGAGTCCGTATCGGGGCTGGGGCGCGGCGGCATGGCGTCCAAGCTCGCCGCCGCGAAGATCGCGACCGCAGCCGGCTGCGAAGTGATCATCGCCAAGGGCAAAACCAACCATCCCGTCGCCGCGATCCGCGCCGGCGAGCGCTGCACGCGTTTCGCCGCGAGCGGAACGCCGGCGGCGGCGCGCAAGCGCTGGATCGCGGGCGTGCTCAAGCCCGAAGGCAGTCTGATCATCGACGCCGGCGCGGCACGGGCGCTGGCCGACGGCAAGAGCCTGTTGCCCGCCGGCATCCGCCAGATCGACGGCCGCTTCCAGCGCGGCGACGCGGTGCTGGTGAAGGACCAGCAGGGGCGCGAGATCGCGCGGGGCCTGGCGGCCTATGGCGCGGCCGATGCCGAGCGCATCGCCGGCAAGCGCACCGCCGAGATCGAGGCGATCCTCGGCTATCGCGGTCGCGACGAGATGATCCACCGCGACGACCTCGCGCTGACGGCGAGCGTATCGTGAGTCTGCGCGAAGAAATGCTCGGCATCGGAACGGCAGCGCGCGCGGCGGCGAAAGCCATGCGCGAGGCTTCGACAGAGACGAAGAACGATGCTCTTCTGGCTGCGGCCGAGGAAATCCGGGCGCAGACCGTGAATATCCTCGAGGCGAATCTGCGCGATCTGGAGGCGGCACAGGGCCTCTCACCCGCGCTGCGCGACCGGCTGACGCTGACGGCGGATCGCATCGCGGCAATGGCCAAAGGAGTCGAGGACGTGGCCGCGCTGCCCGATCCGGTCGGGCGCGCGCTGGCGCGCTGGACGGTGCCGAGCGGGCTCGATATCGCGCGCGTCGCCACGCCCATCGGCGTGATCGGGATGATCTATGAGAGCCGGCCGAACGTGACGGCGGATGCCGGCGCGCTGTGCCTGAAGTCGGGCAATGTCTGCATCCTGCGCGGCGGGTCGGATTCGGTTCATTCCTCCACCGCGATCCATGCGGCGATGGTCGAAGGCCTGCGTGCCGCGGGATTGCCCGAAGCCGCGATCACGCGGGTGCCGACGACGGATCGCGCGGCGGTCGGGATGATGCTCGAAGGCCTCGGCGGCGCCATCGATCTCATCATCCCGCGCGGCGGCAAGGGCCTGACGGGACGGGTGATGGCCGAGGCGCGGGTGCCGGTGCTGGCGCATCTGGAAGGCGTCTGCCACGTCTATATCCACGCCGCCGCCGATCCGGCAAAGGCGCGGGCCATCGCGGTGAACGCCAAGATGCGGCGGACCTCGGTCTGCGGTGCGGCGGAGACCCTGCTGATCGACCGCGCGATCCTGGCCACACTGGGCGTCGCGGTGCTGAACGATCTCGCAAGTGCCGGCTGCGAAATCCGTGGCGATGCGGCGGTGCGCGCGGCATTTCCCGACGCCAAGGCGGCGAACGACGAAGACTGGTCCATGGAATATCTCGATGCGGTGATCGCGGCGAAGGTCGTGGACGGCGTCGAGGCGGCTATCGCGCATATCGACCGCTACGGCTCGCACCACACCGAAAGCATCGTCACCGAAGACAGTGCGGCGGCGGAACGGTTCCTTTCCGCGCTCGACTCGGCCATCGTGCTGTGGAACGCCTCGACGCAATTCGCCGACGGCGCGGAGTTCGGGATGGGGGCGGAAATCGGCATCGGGACAGGCAAGCTGCACGCGCGCGGCCCCGTCGGGGTCGAGCAGCTCACCACGTTCAAATACATCGTGCGCGGAACGGGACAGATCCGGCCGTGAAGACCAGGCTCCAACGTCCGCACGCCAATTGGGTGCGCCCGCCGGGGCCGGTGGCGCCGGGGCTGCGCATCGGGCTGCTCGGCGGCTCGTTCAATCCGGCGCATGAGGGACATCTTCATGTCAGCGAGGTGGCGCTGAAGCGGCTCGGTCTCGACTATGTCTGGTGGCTGGTCACGCCGCAGAATCCGCTCAAGCCGACCCGCGGCATGGCGCCGCTCGCCGAGCGGGTGAAGAGCGCGCGGATCGTGGCGCGCCATCCGCGCATCGTGGTGATGGACATTGAGCACGATTTCCGCACGCATTATTCGTTCGACACGCTGCGGGCGCTGCAGAAGCGGTTTCCGCAGGTGAAATTCACCTGGCTGATGGGCAGCGACAATCTGCAGATCTTCCGGCGCTGGCACCGCTGGGCCGATTTCGCCCGGCGCGTGCCCATCGCGGTCATCCAGCGGCCGGGAACCGTGATGGCGATGCTTGCCGCCAAGCCGATCCAGCGCTTCGGCCAGGCCCGGCACGAGCGGCTTCTGTGCCAGCAGCGGGCGCCGGCCATCGTCATCCTCGAAGGCAAGCGCAACGCGCAGAGCGCGACCGCGATCCGCGCATCGCAGCTCTATTCGGAAGGCTTTGTCGGCGTATTGCCCGCGTGATAGGCTGGGTCTCGCGATGGAGAAAGACCACTGACCGCCAAGACCGTTAAGGCCGCCAAGAAGCCCGCGCCCAAGCGCAAAGCCGTGGCGAAGAAGCCCGCCGTCAAAAAGACCAAGAAGGCCGCGCCCGAGGCGCCGAGCGCCGTGAGCACGGCCGAGGCCGCCGATCCGGCGTTGCTCGAGCGCATCCGCGCCTCGCTGGAGGACGACAAGGCCGAGGACATCGTGACCATCGACATGGGCGGGCGCTCGTCTCTCGCGGACGCCATCGTGGTGGCGAGCGGGCGCTCGTCGCGCCATGTCGCGGCGATCGCGGAGCATCTGGCGCGGCGCCTGAAGGACGCCGGCTACGGCACGCGGCCGGTCAACGGCGCGCAACAGGGCGACTGGGTGCTGGTCGACGCCGGCGACGTGATCGTCCACATCTTCCGGCCCGAGGTGCGCGACTACTACAATCTCGAAAGCATGTGGTCGGTCGAAGAGCCCCGGCGCAGCCGGGCCTGATCCGCCATGCGCCTGCACATCCTTAGCGTCGGGTTCGCGCGCGGCACGCAGGAAGGCGCGCTGACGGACGACTTCGTCGGCCGGGCGCTGGCGATGGGCCGCCGCATGGGCTTCACCGCCGTCACCTGCGAGGAAATCCCGGTCTCCAAGGAGCGCGAGACGCCCAAGCGCATGGCCGACGAGGCCGAGCGGCTCGCGCGGCGCGTGCCCGAGGGCGCGCATGTCGTGCTGCTGGATGCCAAGGGCAAGGGCATGACATCGGAGGATTTCGCCGAGATGCTGGGAGCGCTGCGCGATGCGGGCACGCGCGACCTGGTCTTCGTGATCGGCGGGCCGGACGGCCTGGCGCCGCTGCCGGGCCGCAAGGCCGGCCGCAGCCTCGCCTTCGGTCCGCAGACCTGGCCGCATCTGATGGTGCGCGCGATGCTGGCGGAGCAGGTCTATCGGGCGCTGACGATATTGGCCGGGCATCCGTATCATCGGGCTTAGTTTCACCCTCCCGCAAGGGGAGGGTAGTTATCCCTTCCTTAACCACGCTCTGCGATTGTGGTGTGTCGCAATGGGACGAGGGGCCCATGGAGATCAACGGACCCAGACGGATCGAAACGAGCACGGTGCGCCGCGTCGGCAAGGGCGCGTCCGGTTCGTCGTCGTCGTTCCAGGTCTCCGATCCGGGCGAAGTCCGCGGCGCGGTGGTCAGCGGGCCGGGCCCGATCGGGGCGCTCGATTCCATCCTGATGCTGCAGGGCATGGACGATTCCACCGACGGCAAGTCCAAGGCCGCGGCGCATGGCGAGAAGCTGCTCGACATGCTCGACGAGATCCGCGACGGACTGCTCGCCGGCGGCGTGCCGCGCACGACGCTCAACCGGCTCGCCAACGCGGTGACCCGCCGCCACGACCAGTTCAACGATCCCAAACTGCAGAGCGTGCTCGACGAGATCGAGCTGCGCGCCCATGTCGAGATCGCCAAGCTCGAGATGATGGACAAACGGGTCGCCTGAGAAACCCAACCCTCCCGTGAACGGGAGGGTTGCGCGACGCCGCGACAGCGGGGCTTAGATATCCAGCAGCAAGCGCTGCGGGTCTTCCAGGTTTTCCTTCACGCGCACCAGGAAGGTCACCGCCTCACGGCCGTCGACCAGGCGGTGGTCGTAGCTGAGCGCCAGATACATCATCGGCTTGATGACGACCTTGTCGTCCTCCGCCACCGGGCGCGGCTGGATCTTGTGCATGCCGAGGATGCCCGATTGCGGCGTGTTCAGGATCGGCGTCGACATCAACGAGCCGAACACCCCGCCATTGGTGATGGTGAAGGTGCCGCCCTGGAGCTCGTCGAGCTTCAGCTTGTTGTCGCGGGCGCGCAGGCCGTAATCGTGGATCTTCGCCTCGATGCCGGCAAGCGAGAGCAGGTCGGCGTCGCGCACCACCGGCACGACCAGGCCGCGCTCGGTCGAGACCGCCACGCCGATGTCGTAGTAGTTCTTGTAGACGATGTCGTCGCCTTCGAGCTCGGCATTGACGTTGGGCAGCTCCTTGAGCGCCGCGATGCAGGCCTTGACGAAGAAGCCCATGAAACCCAGGCGTACGCCGTGCTTCTTCTCGAAACTGTCTTTGTATTCGGCGCGCAGCGCCATGACGTGGCTCATGTCGACCTCGTTGAAGGTCGTGAGCTGGGCGGCGGTGTTCTGCGATTCCTTGAGGCGCAGCGCGATGGTCTTGCGCAGCCGGCTCATCGTGACGCGCTCCTCGCGATCGGCGCGCGGGCGTGGGCCGGCATGGACCGGCGCGGGCGCGGGGCGCGGGGCGCTGCGCTCGGCGGCGCGGGCTTCGAGCGCCTCGAGCACGTCGCCTTTCAGGACGCGGCCGTCGCGGCCGCTGCCGGCGAGGGTCGACAAATCGACGCCGCTCTCTTCCGCGATGCGGCGCGTGGCGGGCATGACGGGCGCGGCGGCAGCGACCGGCGCCGCGGCGACGGGTGCCGGCTTCGGCGGCTCGACCTTCGGCGCGGGCGCCGGCTTGGGAGCAGGGGCCGGAGCGGGCGCCGGCTTGGGCGCGGCGGCCTGCGGGTTCTTGGCGGGCGTGGCCGAGGCCTTGCCCTTGGCGCCTTCGGCGATGGCGCCGAGCAGGGCGCCGACCTGGACGGTGTCGCCCTCCTTGACCGAGATGGATTCGAGCGAGCCGTCGGCCGGCGAGGGCACCTCGACCGTGACCTTGTCGGTCTCCAGTTCGAGCAGCGGCTCGTCGCGGGCGACGGCTTCGCCTTCCTTCTTGAACCAGCGCGCCACCGTGGCTTCGGTGACGGACTCGCCCATGGCGGGGACTTTGATTTCGATGCTCATCGGAGGTTTCTCACCAAGAGGGTCCGCCGCGGAGAACGCGGAATTCGGTAGGAACGGTCGTCTTATAGCCCAGTTCGCCGTCACCCGGCTTGTCTATGGGACCCATTTTTGTTTCGCCTTGAGAAAAAATGGGTCGCCCGGATCCTTCGCTGCGCTCCGGACCGGGCGATGACGGTCGCTTACAAAGTCAGTGCTTCGGCGAGGAAAGCCTTCAGTTCGGCGTTGTGCTGGCTCATCAGGCCGGCCGCGGTCGAGGCGTATTCGGACCGCCCGACATAGCGCGGGCTGGCCGTGCCGCCCAGTTGGGCGATGGTCTGCTCGATGCGGGGGCGCACGAAGGTCCAGGCGCCCTGGTTCTGCGGCTCTTCCTGGCACCAGACGATATCGGCCTTGGGGAAGCGGTTCAGCTCCAGCGCCAAAGGGCCTTCCGGGAAGGGATAGAGCTGCTCCAGCCGCAGGATGTACACGCCGCTTTCGTTCAGCTTGTCGCGCGCTTCCATCAGGTCGAAATAGACCTTGCCGGAGCACAGGATCACCCGCTTGATATCGCGGTCCTCGGCCAGCCTGGTCGTCCAGGCACCCGGCACCGATTCCGCCTGGTCGCGCAGCACGCGATGGAAGGACGAGCCGGGGCCGAAATCGGCCAGGAACGACGTGCACTTCTTGTGGCGCAGCAGCGATTTGGGCGTCATCAGGATCAGCGGCTTGCGGAACGGCCGGTGCATCTGGCGGCGCAGGACGTGGAAATAGTTCGCCGGCGTCGTGCAATAGGCGACCTGGATGTTGTCCTGGGCGCAGAGCTGCAGATAGCGCTCGAGCCGCGCCGAAGAATGCTCCGGGCCCTGGCCTTCGTAGCCATGCGGCAGGAGCATCACGAGGCCGCACATGCGCAGCCACTTGGTCTCGCCCGAGGCGATGAACTGGTCGATGATCACCTGCGCGCCGTTGGCGAAGTCGCCGAACTGCGCTTCCCACAGTGTCAGCGCCTTGGGCTCGGCGGAGGAGTAGCCGTATTCGAAGCCGAGCACGGCCTCTTCCGACAGAAGCGAGTCGATGATCTCGAAATTCGCCTGGCCTTCGCGGATGTTCGCCAGCGGGTAGTAGCGCTTCTCGGTCTGCTGATCGACCAGCGCGGCATGGCGCTGCGAGAAGGTGCCTTCAGTGGAATCCTGGCCGGAGAAGCGGATCGGCATGCCTTCGAGCATCAGCGTGCCGAAGGCCAGCGCCTCGGCCGTCGCCCAGTCGAAGCCCTCGCCGGAGGCGAACATCGCGTCCTTGGCTTCCAGGCTGCGCGCCACGGTCTTGTGCAGGCTGAAGCCTTCCGGCAGGCGGGTCAGCGCGGCGCCGACCTCGCGCACGACGTCGAGCGGCACCGCGGTGTCGCCGCGGCGGTCGCCCTTGGGCGCGACGCCGAGACCCGACCAGCGGCCGTCGAGCCAATCGGCCTGCTCGGGCTTGTGGGTCTTGGACGCGGCCAGCTCCTCGTCGAGGCGGGCGACGAAGGCCTTGCTCATCGCATCGGCCTCGGCCTGGGTCAGCGTGCCTTCGTCGACCAGCTTCTTCGCATAGAGCTGCAGGGTGGTCGGATGGTCCTTGATCGCCTTGTACATCAGGGGCTGGCTGAAGGTCGGCTCCAGCGTCTCGTTGTGGCCGAAGCGGCGGTAGCACACCATGTCGATCACCACGTCCTTGTGGAACAGCTGGCGGAATTCGGTGGCGATGCGCGCGCAATGCACCACGGCCTCCGGATCGTCGCCGTTCACATGGAAGATCGGCGCCTGCACCATCAGCGCGATGTCGGTGCAATAGGGCGAGGAGCGCGAATAGGCCGGCGACGTCGTGAAGCCGATCTGGTTGTTGATGATGAAATGGATGGTGCCGCCGATGCGGAAGCCCTTGGTCCCGCTCATCGCGAAGCATTCCGCGACCACGCCCTGGCCGGCAAAGGCCGCGTCGCCGTGCAGGAGGAGCGGCAGGACGCTGGTGCGCTCGGCCGTGTCGTCGCGCTGCTGCTGCTTGGCGCGCGCCTTGCCCAGCACGACGGGATCGGACGCCTCCAGATGCGACGGGTTGGCGGTCAGTGAGAGATGGACGTTGTGGTTGTCGAACTGGCGGTCGGACGAGGCGCCGAGATGGTATTTCACGTCGCCCGAACCCTGGACCTCTTCCGGGTTCGCGCTGCCGCCGGAGAATTCGTGGAACAGCTGGCGATAGGGCTTGCTCATCACGTTGGCGAGCACGTTCAGCCGGCCGCGATGGGCCATGCCGATGACGATCTCCTTCACGCCGAGCTGGCCGCCGCGCTTGATGATCTGCTCCAACGCCGGAATCATGGCTTCGCCGCCGTCGAGCCCGAAGCGCTTGGTGCCGAGGAAGCGCAGCGAGGCGAATTTCTCGAAGCCTTCGGCCTCGACCAGCTTGTTCAGGATCGCCTTCTTGCCTTCGGGCGAGAACACGATCTCCTTGTCCGGCCCTTCGATGCGGCGCTGCAGCCAGTCCTTCTGCTCGGCGTCGTTGATGTGCATGAACTCGTAGCCGATGCGGCCGCAATAGGTGCGCTTGAGGATGTCGGTCACCTGGCGCGGCGTGCTGGTCGACAAGCCCATGACGCCGTCGAGGAAGATCGGGCGGTCGAGGTCTTCGGTGTGGAAGCCGTAGAAATTGGGATCGAGCTGGGGATGCGGCTGCCTGGGCGTGATGTTCAGGGGGTCGAGATCGGCCTCGAGATGGCCGATGACGCGATAGGCGCGCACCAGCTGGATGGCGCGGATCGAATCCTGCGCCGCCTTGTGCAGGTCGGCCTCGCTCGCGACGCCCTTGCGGGCCGGCCATTGGCCGGTCAGGGCGCCGACGAGATCGCCATTCTCCAATCGGGGTTTCTGGTCGCGCCGCCATTCCGGGCCGCGGCCGAGCTGGGCCGGGTCGAGCGCGGTCTGGCCGAGGCCCGAAAAATAGGCACGCCAGCTGGGGTCGACCGCGTCGGGGTTCTCAAGATACTGCCCATACAGGGATTCGACGAAAGCGGCATTGGTGCCGGACAGGAAGGAGGTCGCCTCGAGCAGGTCATTGGAGCTGCGGGCGAGGCGGGTGGGCGAGGATTGGTCTGTCATTTCAGGATGTTAGGGCAGGACTTCTTGGGTCCGGCCGCTTTTCCGTTGGGGCATGAACCGTGGGGACGCGTGGTAGCGCCGATAGGGCGTCAATTCAACGCTTCTCGAGGTTAAATATGGGTGTGACACGGCCGAATTGCGACAGGCCTGCGACGGCCTGCGCCGGATCAATGTCGCTGCGAATTCATTTCGATATCCGTCACGCCGAAGGGTAAGACGGCACATGGAACCTCGGCGGCTGACCTCGCTGGACGCGTTGCGCGGCATCGCCGCGCTGTCGATCGTGTTCTGGCACTGGCAGCATTTCTTCGCCATCGACGGCGACTGGATGGAAGGCTGGAGCCGGGACCAGCAGCCCCTGTTCTGGCTGTTCAAGCCGCTCTACCTCCAGGGCTGGGCGGCGGTCGACCTGTTCTTCGTGCTCTCCGGTTTCGTGTTCTTCTGGCTCTACGGCGAGGCGATCCGCGAGCGCCGGGTCGGCGCCTGGCGCTTCGCGCTGCTGCGCTTCTCGCGGCTCTATCCGCTGCACTTCGTGCTCCTGATCCTCGTGGCGGCGATGCAATATGCGTTCTGGCAGCAGAACGGACAGTTCTTCGTCTATCAGGCGAACGACGCACCGCATTTCGCGGCGCAGCTTTTCCTGGCGCAGAACTGGTGGCCGCTCAGCGCCCAGAGTTTCGACGGGCCGAGCTGGTCGGTCTCGATCGAGGTTCTGCTGTACCTGCTGTTCTTCCTCGCCTGCCGCGCCGGCCTGCCGCGGGGCCTGCACTGCCTGATGATCGCGCTCGCCGGCGGCGTCGTGCTTTGGGTCGACGAACATATCGCGCGCGGCATCATGGGATTCTTCATGGGCGGCGTCATGGTTTCCTGCTGGCGGAGCTTGCGCGGACACCCGCGGGCGCGGGCAATCTCGCGCGGCCTGACCGCGGCGGCCGTCGCCGGCTGGGCGACGCTGTTCGCGCTGCTCTATCTCGGCAGCCCGCTGCTCGCCGGCGGCGAGGGCAATGTGAAATTCCTGCTGGTGTTCGATCTTTTGCTGGGTCCGCTGACCGTGCTGTCGCTGGCGATGCGCGAGCGCGGGCAGCGGCGGCCCTGGCTCGGCTTCCTCGGCGACATCAGCTACGCGACCTATCTGATCCATTTTCCCATGCAGCTCGCGCTGGCGCTGCTCGCGAACCGCTACGATCTCGAGCCGCAATTCTTCATGCAAGGCTGGGTGCTGGCGGCGTTCTATGCCGTGCTGATCGGCTTGGGCACGCTGTCGTACCATTTCTTCGAGCGGCCGATGCAGGCCTTCCTGCGCAACGCGTTCTACGCCAAGCCGGCCGTGGTGAAACGCGGCTGACCGGTTCCGCTCCGTGCCTCGATGGCGCGGATGACCGCCGCCATGTCGGCCTCGCCCAGGCCCAGCGCCACGGTTTCGCCGTAGAGCGCATCGGCGGCATCGAGCAGCGGCGTGGCGATGCCGGCGGCGCGCCCCGCCGCGGCGACCAGCCGGCTGTTCTTGAGGACATCGCGCGCCGCCGCCTGCACCGCGAAATCGCGGGCCGCGAGCTTGGCGCCCTTGGCGCGCGACACCGCGCTCGCCATCGGTCCGGCGTCGAGCACGGCCAGGAAGCGCGCCATGTCGAGGCCGTGCGCTTCCGCGAAATGCACCGCCTCGGCGAGGCCTGCGACCATCGTCAGGAGATAGAGATTGACCGCGAGCTTCATGGTCAGCGCATTGGGCGCCGCGCCGCACAGCACCGTCTCGCGGCACATCGGCGCCAGCAGCGGCCGCACTTGCGCGACGGCGGCCGGATCGCCGGCCAGCATGGCGACGAGTTCGCCGGCTTGCGCAGGTCCGCGCGAGCCGGAGACCGGCGCTTCGACATAGGCGCCGCAAGCGGCGCGGATATCGGCTTCCAGCGCGCGCGAATAGTCCGGCGACACCGTTCCCATCTGGACGACGACATGTCCGGCGACGTTGGCGGCGAAAGCCGGCGTGGCGCGGGCGAGGACCGCGTCGATCGCCGCACCGTCCGCCAGCATCAGGATCGCGATGCGCGTGCGGCGGAAGAAATCGGCGGGGCTCGCCGCCACCTGGGCGCCCGCGGCGCGCAAGGCTTCGGCCTTGTCCGCCGAGCGGTTCCAGACGACGAGGTCCGGATGCATCCGAAGGAGGTTCCGCGCCATGGCTTCGCCCATGACGCCCAGGCCCGCGAAACCGAGGGATGAATCCGTTTCCATCGCAGAAGGACGCTAGCCGCGCGATGCGGCCGCGTCCCCCCGAGATTGCGCAGGCCCCCGATGCGCGCGGCGCATCGGCCCCGGCCGCTATTTTCCGGCGAGCAGTTCGACCAGCGTCGTGCCCAGCGCCGCCGGATTGGGCGAGACGCGGATGCCGGCGCTCTTCATCGCCTCGATCTTGGAATTGGCGTCGCCCTTGCCGCCGGAGATGATCGCGCCGGCATGGCCCATGCGGCGGCCGGGCGGGGCGGTGACGCCGGCGATGAAGCCGACCATCGGCTTCTTGACCTTGCTGTGCTTGACGAAGTCGGCGGCGTCTTCCTCGGCGCTGCCGCCGATCTCCCCGATCATGATGATGCTCTGGGTTTCGGGGTCCGCCAGCAGCATCTCCAGCACTTCGATGTGCTCGGTGCCTTTCACCGGGTCGCCGCCGATGCCGACGCAGGTGGTCTGGCCGAGGCCGACCGCCGTGGTCTGCGCCACCGCCTCATAGGTCAGCGTGCCGGAGCGCGACACGATGCCGACCGTGCCGCGGCGATGGATGTGGCCGGGCATGATGCCGATCTTGCACTCGCCGGGCGTGATCACGCCGGGGCAGTTGGGTCCGATCAGCCGCGACTTGGAGCCCGACAGGGCGCGCTTGACCTTGACCATGTCGAGCACCGGGATGCCTTCGGTGATGCAGACGATCAGCGGGATTTCCGCGTCGATGGCTTCCAGGATCGCGTCGGCGGCGAAGGGCGGCGGGACATAGATCGCGCTCGCCGTGGCGCCGGTCGCCTCCCTGGCCTCGCGCACCGTGTCGAACACGGGAAGGCCCAGATGGGTCGTGCCGCCTTTGCCCGGCGAGGTGCCGCCGACCATCCTGGTGCCATAGGCGATGGCCTGCTCGGAATGGAATGTGCCCTGGTTGCCGGTGAAGCCCTGGGTGATGACCTTGGTGTTCTTGTCGACGAGGATGGACATTACTTGGAACCCTTCACGGCCTTGACGATCTTCTGCGCCGCGTCGGCGAGGTCGTTGGCGGAGACGATGGGAAGGCCGCTCTCGGCCAGGATCTTCTTGCCGAGCTCGACATTGGTGCCTTCGAGCCGCACCACCAGCGGCACCTTCAGCGACACTTCCTTCGCGGCGGCGATGATGCCTTCCGCGATGATGTCGCATTTCATGATGCCGCCGAAGATGTTGACCAGGATGCCCTTCACGTTCGGATCGGAGACGATGATCTTGAACGCTGCCGTCACCTTCTCCTTGGAGGCGCCGCCGCCGACGTCGAGGAAATTGGCCGGCTCGCTGCCATAGAGCTTTATGATGTCCATGGTCGCCATGGCGAGGCCCGCGCCGTTCACCATGCAGCCGATCTCGCCGTCGAGCTTGATGTAGGAGAGATCGTATTTCGACGCCTCGACCTCCATGGGGTCTTCCTCGTCGAGGTCGCGCAGCGCCTGGATGTCCTTGTGGCGCCAGAGCGCGTTGTCGTCGAAATTGATCTTGGCGTCGAGGCAGATCACCTTGCCGTCCTTGGTCAGGACCAGCGGATTGATCTCCAGAAGGCTCATGTCCTTGGCGATCACCGCGTCGTAGAGCGATTTGATCACGCCGCCGACCTGCTTGGCCGCATCGCCTTTCAGCTTCAGCGCGGTCGCGATCTCCAGCCCGACATAGGGCGAATAGCCGACGGCGGGCTCGATCTGGAAGGTCTTGATCTTCTCCGGCGTCTTGTGCGCCACCTCTTCGATGTCCATGCCGCCTTCGGTCGAGGCGATGAAGGCGACGCGGCTGGTGCCGCGATCCACCAGCGCCGAGAGATAAAGCTCGCGGTCGATCGCCGAGCCGTCCTCGATATAGAGCCGCTTCACGACGCGGCCATGCGGGCCCGTCTGGTGCGTCACCAGCGTCATGCCGAGCATGCGCTTGGCCTCTTTCTCAACGTCCTCGATGGACTTGACCACCTTGACGCCGCCGCCCTTGCCGCGCCCGCCGGCATGGATCTGCGCCTTCACCACCCAGACCGGTCCGCCCAGTTCTTTGGCGGCGGCGACCGCTTCCGCGACCGTGAAGGCCGGCTTGCCGCGCGGCACGGGGGTCCCGAAGCCGCGGAGAACCTCCTTGGCCTGGTATTCGTGGATGTTCATGGAGAGACCTTGCGCTGGAAATGGCGGGATGGGCGGCACAATAGCAGGGGGTCCCTTGCGCGCAAGGAGGGGTTCAAGTGCGCGGGACGCCGCGTTTGACGCAGGGGAATTAGAGGCCGGCGGGCTCGGTTCGAAGGGCTGCCGCAGCGGGGCGACCGGCGAATCCGGCGGCCACATCGGCGGCGCGGATCGCCATCGCCGCGACCGCGAAGCCGGCCAGCACGTCGACGACGTGATGGCCGCCCTGGATCGGCGTCGCGACAAGGACGGCCGAGTTGATTCCGAGCGCGATCCAGCGTGCGACGGGAAGCGTGCGCGCGTACCACACCACCAGTAGCGCCAGCACGGCGTGGTAGGAGGGAAAGCCGATCAGGCCCTTCGCGGCGGCCGGCGAGATATGTCCCGGCCCATGGACCAGGAGGCCGACCAGTTCATGGGCATAGCGGCCGTCGAGCGCGAGCGCGAGATGGCTCGCGACGTTCGGCGGCAGGTCGTAGACGCTGAAGGCGCCGAAGGACGGCGCCATGGTCCAGACCGCCATGGAGATGGCGGCGCCGGCGGCCACCGCGACGCACAGCCGGTAGATCTGCTCGGGCTTTCCAAAGAATCCCAGGCAGAGCACCAGCACCGCGATCTGCGGCAGGACCGAGACGTAGACGAATTGCAATACCATGTCGGTCACCGGATGACGCGCGGCCCAGGCCATCATGGCCGGCCAGTCGACGCCGATGGCGCGATCGAGGGCGGCGAGAGCCATGTCGATGCGCGGGCCCGCGACGGTCAGCAGCAGATAGTTGAGCACGCTGAAGCTCGCCGACATGCCGATCAGGAACGCGGTCGCGACCAGCATCGCGGCCAGGCGCTCGTCCTTGCGGATATGGGTGTAGTAGAGCCCGCCACCGGCCAGCGCCGCAGCCAGCAGCGCGAGCAGGCCATAGGCGCGCGCATCGAGGTCGAAATGCCCGGCCTGCGCCCAGACGATGTCGACGGTGCCGACGGCCGCGACGATGGCGAAAAGGACAAGTTGCAGGCGTGCCGTCACGAAGAAACCATGCGCGGAAATCCCGCGCATGGTCCTTCTTTTGGCTTAACGAATGTCTACCCGCCCTCGAGGGCCGGCCGAACGATCAGTATCCCGACGTCTCGCCGACGCCGCCGTCGAGCGTCATGCCGCCCACTTCGGCGGACTCGGTCGCCGCGTCCGCGGTGGTGGTCGAGGAGACGCAGACCTGGGCGCGGAAGGAGAAGAAGAAATCGCCCGTGCCCCAGCGGCGCAGATTGGTGCGCTCGGTGCAGTCCGGAACCGGGATCGCCGGCGCGCATTTGACCATGCCGTCCTTGAAATGGCGCAGCGCCTCGTGCTCGCCGCACATCAGGACCTGGCCATGCTCATAGGTTCCCGCGAGACCCTGGTCGGATTGCAGCACCTCGCCGATGATCACCTTCAGGTGCGAGCCGGGAATGCAGCGGGCGATCTCGCCTTCATAGCCCGAATCGATCCAGGTATCGCCGACCATGTGCGAGGCGGCGTATTCGCGCCCCTCGAAGGACACGCAGACGGCGTGGATCGACTTGACGACGGTGGCTTCCTGCATGTGGCAGGTGCCGCCGCCATGCACCGCCGCGATGGCGATCGCGCCGCCGCCGCCGCGGTTGCTGTAATTGATGATCTGGTAGCTGCCCGAATAGACGATGGTCTGCGCCGCGGCGCCGGCCTGCGCCGCGCCGGCGGCCGTCGCGAAGGCCGAGGCCTGCGCGGTGGCGATCGCGTTGACCTTGTTGATCACGATGTTCTTGTTGATGATCACGTTCTTGTTGATGTTGATGTTCTTGTTGATGTTGATCGGCTTGAAGATATTGATGTTCTTGTTGATGTTGAGGTTCGAGCCGCCGCCGTGACCGCCGCCATGGCCGCCCATGTCGGGGCAGTTCGGGGTCGAGCCGTGGCCGCCGCCGCCCATATTGCCGGCGACCGCGGGCGAAAGCGGGGCGAGCGTCAGTGCGACGCTGGCGAACGCGGCGATGAGACTGCTGGTCTGGCGCGGCATGCTATGCTCCTTCGATCCCACTAGCCTCATCCCCCGGCCCGTCGCCGGATATCGGACAAAGCTTTAATGTCGGAGCCTTCCGCTTCACGATTTGTGCCAGCGCGGGGGCGCCCCGGCGCGGGCCCGCCGGCCCGATTTGGCACAGCCGGAGCCCGGATTTTCGCGGCAAACGGCACATGATCCCTTTCTCGGACGAGAACCCGGCAAGGACCAGGCCTTACGTCACGGTGGCGATCATCGTCTTGTGCGTGCTGGCCTTCCTCTGGGAGCTGGCGCTCGGGCCGCGGACCGACGAGGCGCTCACGGCGTTCGGCTTCACACCCCATGCGTTCTCGCATCCGGAAGGCGCGCGATATATGGGCCTCGGCCTGCCGGTCTGGACGACGATCCTGACGTCGATGTTCCTGCACGCCGGCTGGCTGCATATCGGCGGCAACATGCTCTATCTCTGGATCTTCGGGAACAACATCGAAGACGCCATGGGGCATGTGAAGTTTACCGTCTTCTACCTCGTCTGCGGCACGGTCGCTTGCCTGACGCTGTTCGCGATCGATCCCAATTCGACCACGCCCGTGGTCGGCGCGTCGGGCGCGATCTCGGGCGTGCTGGCGGCCTATATGCTTCTGTATCCCCGTGCGCGCGTGCACACGCTGCTGACGCTGGGCATCTTCCTCTATCCGGTCTGGATCCGCGCCGTGTGGGTGATCGGCTTCTGGTTCGCGCTGCAGCTCGTGACGGCGGCGCTCACGCCGGCGTCGGAGCCCGGCACCGCCTGGTGGGCGCATGTCGGCGGCTTCGCGGCCGGCCTGATCCTCACCCCGCTGCTCAAATCGCGCGACGTGGCCTATTTCGGTCCGTTCGATGTCCGCGGACCCTGGAGCCGGTAGTTCCGCCGCTGGCACGGTCCTCGCTCTCCTCCCCACCCAAGAGCAAACCGGCGTTCCGAAACGGGAACGTCCCGAGCAACGGGGTGATGGGGTTATGAAGCACAAGAACAGCCATTTGCTGGTGGGTTACTGGAGCCGCCTGCGCAAGGGCCGCGACGTGCCCGACCAGACGGATATCGATCCGCGCGCCATCAAGCGCATGCTGTCCCAGGTCTTCATCCTCGATGTCGAGAATCCGCAGCGCCCGATCTACCGCCTCGCGGGCACGGGCCTTTGCGAGCGCTTCGGCTTCGAGCTCAAGGGCACCGGGTTCCTCGCCCATTGGGAGACGCAGTCCAGCCTCGCGCTCGGCGCGCTGCTGCGCCAGGCGATGACGCTCAAGCAGCCCGTGTGCCTGTCCTCCATCGGCGCGACGTCCGATTGCGGCATGGTCGAGATCGAGACCGTGCTCGCGCCCATCAGCTTCAACGGCGGCCAGCCGACGCGCTTCATCGGCATGATCCAGATCCTGAGCGACTCCTCAGCGCTCGCCGGCAAGCCCATCGCCTTCCAGCGCCTCGCCGCCTCGCAGCTCATCCGCGAGGACGATCCGCTTCCCTCCTACGACAATCTTCCGCCCCCCCCGCCGCCGGGTCCGATGTCCCTGCGCAACCATCCGCGCGCGCCGCATCTGCGTCTCGTCGTGTCGCAGAGCCGCCCCGCCACGGTGCATTTCGCCGACGAGGCCGCGCTCGACCTGATCCGGACGCTCGGCAGGGGATTGGGCCGGCTGGAGCCGGTCTGATCCACATCCGCGATCATTCCGCCGCCACCGCCGTGCGGCGGCGCAGGATGCCCGTCACGTGGACGCGGATCGCGAGATACTGGACGGCGAACAGCACCCAGGGGGCCGCCACGGGCACGGTGCCGAGGAACCAGGCCCAGACCCGCGGGCTCATGGTCAGGCCGATATAAAGATTGGCCGCGGCCAGGCCGAACATCATCACGGGCCACATCGCGCTGTAGATCGTCAGCTCGGTCGCCGACAGCGTGTCGGTGACGATCCGGGGCAGGTAGCGGCTCATCCAGTTGGGCTTGAGCATCGCGGCGCCGATGGCGAGCTTGCCGATGGTGAATTTCACGATCACGAAGCGCGGATCGTGAAAATAGAGCGTCAGCGTGCCGAACACGATCACCATGGCGAGGCTGGCCCATTGCATCAGGGCGATCTCGCGCCCGAGCAGCTTCTGGACCGCGACCTGGCCGACGCCGATCGCGATGCCGATGCCCGTCGCCCAATAGACATTGCCGGTGATCGCGATCAGGGCCGCGAAGAAGATCGTCGAGGCGAGGTCGCTGAGCAGCGGCTTCATGGCGGCGAACAGGTTGGACATGACGGGCTCCGGTCAGTTGGAATCGAGGATGCCGCGCAGATAGGCGACGTGATCGGCGAAGGCGCGCCGCCCCGCCGCGGTCGCCCTGACGCGGGTCTGCGGCCGCTTGCCCTCGAAGCGCTTGTCGATCTGGATGTAGCCGGCCTTGGCGAGGGTCTCGAGATGGGTGCCGAGATTGCCGTCGGTGGTCTGAAGGATGGCTTTCAGCCGCGTGAATTCGAGCCAGTCGGCGCGCCCCAGGACGTTGAGCGACGACATGATCTTCAGCCGCATCGACTGGTGGATGATCTCGTCGGCCATGTCAGCGCCTCAGCCACAGGCCGCCGAGGATCAGCGCGCCGCCGCAGGTGACCGCGATCCACAGGTCGAACCAGGGACCGGACCAGAAATAGCCCGCCATCGTCAGCGCCACGACGACCGCCGCGGCGACGGACAGCGTGCGTCCCGCCCACAGGCCGAAACAGAACAGGAGCGCGCCGCACAGCGTCGGCCAGAAGGCGGACTGCTCGCGGCCGCCGAAATGGGCCAGCCAGACCCACAAGGTGCCGAAACCGATCATCACGAGCACCGCGACCACGGGGCGGACATAGACGAAGCGGCGCCGGCCGGGTTCGACGCAGCTCGCGGCGCGCCAGGTGATGACCGCCGTGCCGGCGATGCCGATCGCTTCGAGAACCAGCCAGAAGGCGCGCGTGTAGGGCCACAGATGCTCGCCCAGGCCGAAGCCGACCGCCCACAAGACGCCCCACAGGATCATGTAGTCGCCGGCGCGGGCATAGACGAGGAATTCGCGTGTGCGCTTCTCGGCGCCTTCGACGCCCTTGAGCAGGGCATCGGCTTCGTTGGGATCCATGGTCATGCTGCTTTACCGAGAACTCTGTGATACAGAGTTATACGCTCTGTGGGGCAGAGTTCAAGGGTCATTTCCTCCCCGCGATAGCGGGGAGGTGGCGCGGAGCGTAGCGACGCGACGGAGGGGGTAAGTGTTTGGATGGGGGTGGCCCCCTCCGTCACGCCTCCGCTGATGGGGTGGACGGCCCCTCCTTACGACATCGATGTGCCAAGGTGTGGCCGTTTCAGGACCCACACGGGAAGGAGCCGCCCCATGCAAGTTAGCACGATCGGATTGGATATTGCGAAGTCGGTGTTTCAGGTACACGGCGTTGATGGCGCCGGCGCCGTGGTCGTTCGTCAGCGCCTGGCGCGCAGCCGGGTTCTCGCGTTCTTCGAGCGGCTCCCGCCCTGCCTGATAGGGATCGAAGCGTGCGGCACGGCCCACCATTGGGCACGGCAGCTCACGGCGCTGGGCCACGAGGTGCGGCTGATGCCGGCGCACTATGTGAAGCCTTATGTGAAGCGGCAGAAGAACGACGCCGCCGATGCCGAGGCGATCTGCGAGGCGGTGACGCGGCCGACCATGCGGTTCGTGCCGATCAAGACGCCGCAGGCCCAGGCTTTGGCATTGGTCCATCGGGTCCGCACCCAGCTGGTGGGCCAGCGTACCGCCATGCTCAATGCCCTTCGAGCCGGTCTGGCCGAGTTCGGCATCGTGTCCGCGCAAGGGCAACGCGGCGCCAACGAGATCCTCAAGATCGCCCAGGCCGGCGACGCCCGCATTCCGGAGCTTGCGCGCGATGTCTACGCCATGATGGCCGCTGCCATCCGAGCCGTCGAGGCGCGCCTCGTCGGCCTCGACCGCAAGATCGCCGCCGACACCGAGACGAACGAAGCCTGCAAACGCTTGCGCACGATCCCGGGCGTCGGACCGATCACCGCCAGCACGGTCACGGCGTTGGCAGGCGATGTCTCGCGCTTCGCCTCGGGCCGCGATTTCGCCGCCTGGGTCGGGTTGACGCCCAAACAGGACTCCTCCGGCGGAAAGACCAGGCTCGGCCGCATCACCAAGGCCGGCGACCGGACCTTGAGGACCCTCTTCGTGATGGGTGCCTTTGCCATGATCCGGCGCGCACGGACCGATCCCGAAAAGGCCTCGCCCTGGCTGCTCTCGCTGCTCGGCCGCAGGCCGGCACTCGTCGCCGCCGTCGCCCTCGCCAACAAAATGGCCCGTATCGTCTGGGCGATCCTGGTCAAAGGCGGAACCTACCGCAGGCCCCTCACCGCATAGGGCACACGCAATTCCCGGGGCGCAAACCGCTCCGGGAAGGCAGGGAAATGCTTGAGCCATGACGACGAACCGGTCGAGCCGGGGACCGCTCAATTCGCAAAGCGCAAGGAGCCTTCGAGCCCGCTTCGCTGATGGAATGGCGCGTCCGCGGATTTCATCAGGGCCAGCGGTCCGCGTACCGCACCAAAAGGCCGTACACATGACCGCATCCACCGCTCCCGTCACAGCCCAAAATCTCCTTGCCAAACCGGGGCCGTCCACACATGCGCTACGGCGTGCCACCTCCCCCGCAAATGCGGGGGAGGAAAAGGAGGAGGGGCTGCCCGCTTACTGCGGCTTCGGCGGGTTGCTGGGGGAGACCGCCTGCTGCTGGGCGGCGGAGGGGTTCTTGTCGATCGGGTTGTCGATCGGATCGTTGTGCAGGATCGTCCGGTCGAGCTGGGCGCCGGTCTCCTGGCCCTGGAGATAGGGGATCTCGTATTTCTCGACCTTGGCGCGATAGGCCTCGTAGTCGGCCTCGTCCTGCGGCGTGCGCTTGTCGCAACGGTCTGGCGCCAGGTGCTGGGTCTCCTGGCACCACAGGTCGAAATTGATCGTGCGGACGGGGTAGCGGCCGCTTTGCGCGCCCGCCGGCACCCAGGACAGCAGCACGACCGCCGCCGCCGGGATCAGAATCCGTTTCATGCCGCTCATATCCGCAAGATACTCCCGCTATAACGCCCGGACAGCGTGCCAGCGCCCACCGTCGCAAAGATAGGACAAAAGTGTGTCGTATTTGTCCGAACGCAAGAGCGTCCAGCATGCCGGACCGGCATGGCGGCGTTGTTGCGGACGATCAACGACGGCGCGGGATTATTCCGCGGCGGCGGCGCGGTCTTCGGCGACGGGCACCGGCATGGGCGCCAGGGCTGGGCGGCCCAGGATCATGTCGGCGGCCTTTTCCGCGATCATGATGGTCGGTGCGTTGGTGTTGCCGCTGACCAGGGTCGGCATGACCGAGGCGTCGACGACGCGCAGGCCTTCGATGCCGTAGACCTTGAGCTCGGCATCGACCACGCTTTCGGAGTCCTTGCCCATCTTGGCACTTCCCACCGGGTGGTAGATCGTTTCGGCGGTCTTCCTGATCCAGGCATCGATCTGGTCGTCGGTGCGCACATGGGCGCCGGGCCATAGTTCGGGGCCGCGATAGGGGTCGAAGGCTTCCTGGGCGAAGATGTCGCGCGCGATCTTGGTGCCCTCGCGCATGGCGCGGCGGTCTTCCTCGGCTTCGAGGTAGTTCGGCTGGATGATCGGCGCCGCCAGGGGATCGTTCGACTTGATCGAGATATAGCCGCGGCTCTGCGGGCGGAGCTGGCAGACATGCGCCATGAAGCCATGGCGGTCGGCCTTCTTGCGGGTGTGGTCGGTCATCAGCGCGGCGATGAAATGGTATTGCAGGTCGGGATGTTCGAGGTCCGGACGGCTCTTCAGGAAGGCGCCGCTCTCCAGGCCCTGGCCGGTCGCCAGGCCCTTCTTGAACAGCATGTAGTTGAGGCCGGTCTTCAGCGCGGCGAGCGGCTTGGCCTGGCTGTAGAGCGTGATCGGCTGGCTCGATTCGTATTGGATCGAGGCGTCGAGATGATCCTGCAGGTTCTTGCCGACGCCTTTGAGGTCGGCGACGACGGGGATGTCGAAGCGCTTCAGAAGCGCCGGATCGCCGATGCCGGACAGCAGCAGCGTCTGCGGCGAGTTCACCGCGCCGCCCGACAGCAGGCATTCGCGCGTGACCGTGACGCGCACGGGCTGCTTGTTCTGGATGAACTCGACGCCGGTGACGCGGGCGCCGTCGAACAGGATGCGGCTGACATGCGCGTGGCTCTCCACGGTGAGATTCTTGCGGCCGAGGACCGGCGTCAGATAGGCCTTGGCGGCGCTCCAGCGCGCCCCCTCATGGATGGTGAGCTGGTAGGGGCCGAAGCCTTCCTGCTGGTAGCCGTTGAAATCGGGCGTCTGCTTGAAGCCGGCCTCGACGCCGGCCTGCACGAAAGCGCGGAACAAGGGATTGGCCGAGCGGCCGTTCGAGACCTTCAGCGGCCCTTCCTGGCCGTGGAAGTCGTCGGTGCCGTTCTCGTTGCACTCGGCGCGCTTGAAATAGGGCAGCACGTCGGCGAAGGACCAGCCTTCGAGGCCGAGCTGGCGCCAGGAATCGTAGTCGCGGGCATGGCCGCGGATATAGATCATGCCGTTGATCGAGGACGAGCCGCCCCAGCCGCGACCGCGCGGCCAGTACAGGCTGCGGCCGTTCAGGTGCTGCTGGCCCTCGGTCTGGTAGTACCAGTTGAACGGGTTGGGCTTGCCGAGCAGGGCCGGGATGCCGGCGGGCATGTGGATCATCATCGACTTGTCGCGCCCGCCCGCCTCGATCAGCAGCACCTCGACGGTGGGATCGGTGGACAGCCGGTTGGCCAGCACGCAGCCCGCGCTGCCGGCGCCGATGATGACGTAGTCATAGGCTTTCATGTCGTTTCCGCCCTGTGTTCTTGACACGGACCATAGCCAAAGATGACGCCTGTGTCGCCTTTGACCGCGACCCGACGCAACGTCAATTTGGCGCGTCTTGTCGGGGCCTCTGCGTGGCGCGGATCGTCGTTCTGGGATGTGCGGGAAGCGGCAAGTCGCGCCTCGCCCGGCGGATCGGCGCGCGGGGCGGGCTGGACGTCATCTCGCTGGACGAGATCTGGCAGCCCAATTGGGACAACGGCATGACGCCGGCCTTCCGCGAGACGCTGAAGCGGCTGCATGCGGGCGACGCCTGGGTCAGCGACGGGAATTTCGCCGCCGTCAGCTTCGACATCCGCCTGCCGCGCGCCACGCATATCGTCTGGCTGGAATGCCCGCGCCGGCTTTGCGTCTGGCGCGCGACGCGGCGGGCACTCGGCGGCGACCGCGTCCATCGCCTGCGCAAACTGCCGCAGGTTCTGCGCTACATCCGCAATTTCGACCGCATCAACCGGCCGCTGATCGAGAGTTTTCGGATGAAGCACGGACCGGATGTGCCGGTGGTGCGGCTGGCAGATCGTGGCGAGATCGAATTGTTTCTGTCCGGTCTACTTTCCCTTGAGGGCGCGTGAATTACGGCGACAGCGTTATCACGGCGCGGCGGTTCTTGGCCTCGCGCACGCCGTCGGCGGTCGGAACCGCGAGGTCCGCCTCGCCCACGCCGGAGACCTGGATCGCGTCGCGCCTTGCGCCCATGTCGACGAGCGTTTCCTCCACGACATTGGCGCGCTTCACCGACAGCGCCTGGTTATAGGCGGCCGATCCCGACGTATCGGTGTGGCCGACCACCGCGATGCGCGACTGGCCGCCGGCGCGGGCGGTGGCGATGGCCTTCTGCAGCACCCCGAGCTGTTCGCCCGACAGCGACCAGGAATCGAAGTCGAAATAGACCGTGAAGTCCGACATGGGCGCCGGCGCGGGCACGGGCGCGGATGCGACGGGCTGGCGGCCGCGTTCGAGCCTGGCGATCGAATTGTCGAAGGAGGACCGGCACTGCGCCGCCGCGCCGGCCTGGGATTCGACCGCGCTGTTCAGCATCCAGCAATCGAAATCGGTCTGCGCCCGGGCCGCGTCGACGGGGAAACGATCCTTGCCCACGGCAAGCGCGCGGACCAGCCGCGCGCGCGCCGCGGCGGAGTCGCCGTCGATGCTGGGCTCGGGTTCCGGTTCGCTGCCGCGCGCGGCGATCAGGGCCTTGGTGGCGAAGGCCTCGGCGAGCGTATCGGTGTCGCCGCCGAAGGCCGAGACGACGCCCTCGCTGTCGAAGCTGCCGCCGGCGCCGAAGGAATTGGCGAGGTAGGAATAGTTCTTGAACAATTGCTGGGTGAAGGCCGAACCGGTCGGCGTCGTGCCCGCGAGCTGGTCGAGCGAGGAGGTGCCGGCGCAGCCCGCCAGCGCGAAAACCGCCAGGGCAAACGCCAGGCCGGTGGCGCACTGGTTAACGAATCGATGCCCAAGCTGCATGTGTCCCCCCGCACGGGCTGGCCGCAACCGCGCGGCCGGCACCCGATGGTTCTGAATTTCGTATAGCGCGCGGGGCCCGGAAGGTTAAGCGCGCCGGACAAGAAACCGTCCCTTGTCCTCACCAAGTTGCGCCGGCGGTAACCTTCTGTTGATCCTCCCGGGAGGAAGCTGTGGCGGATTTCAAAGCCCGGAGTGGCGGTCCATGGGACAGCCCCTGTTGAAGAGAATCGAGGATCCCGTCGTCGCGAAGGCGCGCGCCGAGCGCCGGCGCTTCCGCCGCGTGCGGGTCGATCTTGCCGGCCGCCTCTTCGTGCCCGACATCGCCCAGGAATCGCCGTGCAAGGTGGTCGACCTGTCGCCCGGCGGCGCCTCGATCGAGAGCGATTACATCCCCGATGCCGGCACCCATATCGTGCTCTATGTCGACGGCTTCGGCCGTTTCGAGGGCGCGGTGGCGCGCCGCGACGGCTTCGGCTTCGGCATGCGGTTCAACGCGACCCAGCTCAAGCGCGAGAAGATCGCCGAGCAGCTTACGCTGTTCCTCAACAAATCGCTGATCGACGACGGCGACATGCGGACCCATGACCGCACGCCGACCAAGGGCGTCGCGCAGTTCACCCGCACCGACGGCACGATCGAGAAATGCGAGGTGATCGACCTGTCGCCGACCGGCGTTTCGGTCCGGACCGCGATCCGTCCGCATATCGGCGAGTTCGTGCTGATCGGCCAGCTCGCGGGCCGCGTCGCGCGCCATCATGCCGACGGCATCGGCATCCAGTTCGTCGGCCTGACTTCGGAAAAGACGACCACCGACCAGCTCCACGCCTCCATCGCGGCGCCGCGCTGAACTGCTGGCCTTTGGACCTAATTCGGACTAAACTCGGTCCGAGAGGTTCGCCATGAAACTCACCAATCGCGTAAAGCCGATCTCCTATCTGAAGGCAAACGCGCCCGCCGTTCTCGAAGACATCGCCGAGAGCCGCAGTCCGATGGTCATCACGGTGAACGGCGAAGCGAAAGCGGTTTTGCAGGACATCGCGAGCTATGAGGAAACGCAGGATACGCTGGCGCTGCTCCAGATTCTTTCGATTGGCGAGGCGGATATCCGCGGCGGAAAGGCACTGCCCTTGCGCGAGGCCTTCGTGGCGGTAAGGCGCAACGCCAGGCGTCGGCGGTAGGCTTTGGCCTTCCGTGTCATTGTCGCGGCCTCCGCGGTTCACGACATCGACGATATCCATGTCTTTATCTCGCAGAACACCGGTGCCATCGCGGCGGATCGGGTGATCGATGCCCTGGAAAAGCGCATCGCGACGCTGGCGGTCCTGCCCCGTCGCGGCAATGTGCCCAAGGAACTGGCGGCGACCGGGCGCAAGGATTTCCGCGAGCTTCATTTCAAGCCCTATCGCATATTCTACAAGGTCTCGGTTTCCGTCGTCGAAGTCGTTGCCGTGCTGGACGGCCGGCGCGACATGAGCACGCTGCTGCGACAGCGGCTTACCCGCTAATGCGGTTCGACAGCGATCCCGAGCGCGGCGCGCGTCTTGCGCGACAGCCGCGCGGCGACCAGCGCGTGCGAGCGTGCGAGATAGCCGCGCAGTTCGGCGGGCTTCAGCGGCTTCAGGCCTTTAGTCTCGACCCATTTCGCGCGCCAGAAATAGGGGCAGGGGCCGATGCCTTCGATCTCCGTCAGGATTTCATAACTGCCTTCGCCGGCCTTGAACCACAGCCCGACCGGCTTGTGGCGGTCGTCATGCACGATGACCGCGAACATCTTGCCGCCGACCTTGAACACCGTTGTGTCGCTCCAGGGTTCGTCGCGCGTCGCGCCGGAAAGTGCGAGGCAGAACCGCTCGACGTCGCGATAGTTCATGCCGAGGCGGGGGGCTCGGCGATGTGGAGCGCGGCGCGGGCGCGGACGCGGTGCGGCTCCTTGATATTGCCGGCGACGACGCTCAGCGCCATGGCGATCACGGCGGCGTCGTCGGTGAAGCCGATGCCGGCGAGGAAATCCGGCACGACGTCGAACGGCATCACGAAATAGGCGAGCGCCGCGAACAGGATCGCCTTGACCCTCGCCGGCGTGGCGGGATCGACGGCGCAGAAATAGGCGGCCGCCGCGTCCTCCGCGAAGGGAATGCGGCCGGCCACGGCCAGCAGCTTGTTCCAGAAGCCGCGGTCGACGATCTTCTCGTCGCGCTTCATCGGCACGGGAAGCCGGACGGTGGGCGTGTCGCTGGTCATCGTGCCAGTATAACGCCATCGAATGATGGCGGAAAAAGGAATGTCATGGACATCGGCAAGCGGATCCTGGCGAACCAGCCTTTTCCGACCCTGATGGGCGTCGAGGTCGTCCGTGCGGAACCCGACAAGGTCGTCGCCCGGCTTGTCGTCAGGCCGGATCTCTGCACCGCCGGCCACATCATGCATGGCGGCGCGATCATGGCCTTCGCCGATGCGCTGGGCGCCATCGGGGCGGTGCTCAACATGCCGCGCGGCGCCAACACCACGACCATCGAGAGCAAGACCAACTTCATCGGCGCGGCGAAGGAAGGAACGACGGTCACCGGCGAGTCGACGCCGGTCCATGTCGGCAAGCGGACCTCGGTGTGGACCACGCGCATCGCGCGTGAGGACGGCAAGCTGGTCGCGATCGTGACGCAGACGCAGATGATTTTGCTGCCCTAGCGGCAGACTTGGCGCGCACCCGCGCCCCGGTCTAAGAGTCCGGCCGGCCAACAGGAAGGGCATTCACATGGAACTGAATTCATCGATTTCGGCGGTCGTCACCGGCGGCGCCTCGGGTCTCGGCGAAGCCACCGCCCGCGCATTGCGCACGAAGGGCGTCAAGGTCGCGCTGCTCGACATGAACAAGACCAAGGGCGAGGCGCTGGCAGCCGAGATCGGTGCGATCTTCTGCGAGGCGAACGTCACCAGCGAAGAGAGCGTGCTCGCCGCCTTCGAGAAGGCGCGCGCCGCCAACGGGCAGGAGCGCGTCCTCGTCAACTGCGCCGGCACCGGCAACGCGATCAAGACCGCGAGCCGCGACAAGAAGACAGGCGAGACGCGCCGCTTCCCGACCGACGCCTTCAACTTCATCATCCAGATCAATCTCGTGGGCACCTTCCGCTGCATCGCGATCTCGGCGCAGGGCATGCTCTCGCTCGATCCGCTGCCGGGCGGCGAGCGCGGCGCGATCGTCAACACCGCGTCGGTGGCGGCCCAGGACGGCCAGATCGGCCAGGCGGCCTATACGGCGTCCAAGGCGGGGATCAACGGCGTTACGCTGGTGGTCGCGCGCGACCTGGCGCAGGAAGGCATCCGCTGCAACACCATCATGCCGGGCCTGTTCAACACGCCGCTGCTCGGCGCCGCGCCGGAGCAGGTGAAGGCCGCGCTCGGGGCGCAGGTTCCGTTCCCGCCGCGTCTCGGCAATCCGCCGGAATATGCCTCGCTGGCGCTGGAGATGCTGTCGAACCCCTATTTCAACGGCGAATGCGTCCGTCTCGACGGCGCGATCAGAATGGCGCCGCGATAGGGATTGCCTCTTCTGCAACCGTAAGAGGTGGTATCGTCTCGGCCATGACGGCCGATGCGATCCTCGCCTGGCACGACTTCTTCGTCACCATGACGCAGGTCGGCGCGACGCTGGCCGGCCTGCTCTTCGTCGGCCTGACGATCTCGCTGCCGCATGTCCTGGGCGTCAGCGGCTATATGAGCCGCGCCTTCGCGGCGCTGTTCCTGCAATTCGAGATGCTGGTGATCGGGTTGTGGGGCCTGTTGCCGGCGCAGAACGGCTTGGCGCTCGGACTGGAATTCGTCGTCACCGGCGCGGCCTTCGCCGCCGGCATCGCGGTGTTCTCCTGGCATTTCCCCGAAGACGGGACGGCGGTGCTGGGCTCGCTCGGCCCCCGCATGGTGCGCCGCGCGCTGGCGGTCGGCGGCACCCTGTTGCCGGTCGTCGCGGGCCTCTCGCTCGTCGCGGGCCGTTCCGTCGGCCTCTACCTCCTGATGCCGACGGCGATCTGCTGCCTCTATCTGTCGATCGGCAATGCCTGGGTGTTTGCCGTCGAAATCCCGCGCCGCCGGCAGCGGGATTCCGGCGGCGGATCCTGAGCCGCTTCAAGGATGCGGCGGCAGCGCCGGGCGGCGCACCTGCAGCAGGTTCACCAGGTCCGGCAGGAAGCTCAGATTGGCCGGCGTCGTGTTGTTGAGCAGCGTCGCGGCCGAGTGGCAGGAAATGCACGAGCCGTTGCCGAACGGATTGTTCGGATCGGCCAGGGTCTGCAGATAGGTTTCCACCACGCTGTTCGAGAGGAAGTTCGGAACGCCGCCGGTCGGGATCTGCCGGTTGGGCGTCGCGGTCGTGCTGGCACCCCATTGCGTGCCGACCAGCATGTAGTTCGCGAACACCGAACCCACCTTGCGCAGTTCGGCGCGCCATTGCGTGTTGAGCGCCTCCGTCATGGCGTAGATCTTCCAGCAGCGCGCGATCTGGGTGCCCGCCTTGGCGCCGCCGCCGGCCGGCGTCAGATAGCTGAAAGCGTAGGGCTGCACCGGATTCCACAGGAAGGCCTTGCCGCCCAGCAGAAGTTGCGGCGGCTGGTTGGTCGGCAGGTTCGGGTATCGGGCATTGAAATAGGAATAATCCGGCGCGCCGAGCAGCGGCGGCCCGGCGGGGCAGGCCAGCTTGCCCAGCGTGCCGCAAGTCGACGGCGAGGCCGGATCGCAGGCGTCGGCGGCCAGCGGCGCGTTGTCGACCTGCTCGAAGGTGGACCAGAACCATTCCGGCTTGAGGTCGTTGGTGGTGGTCGGATTCTTCTGGATGATGTGCATCGCGACGAGGCCGAGATCGACCGGGGCGCAGATCGGCGCCGGCCGTTTGGCGCCGCGGAAGACGAGGTCGGGCGCCACCGCGATGATCGCGCGGATGACGTAGAAGCGTTTCTGGTTCGCCACATGTCGCGCCGGATCGAGGATGCGCCACGCCGCCTTGATCTCCATGGCGCCGTTGGGCCGGCCGCCGCCGGCGGCGGGGAAGTTGACCGCGGCATTGTTCTCCGCGAAGGCGAACTGGCCGGCCAGCGTCGTCAGATTCCAATTCCTCTTGCCGTCGGGCGCCTTCAGATAGGCGATCTCGATGCCGTTGACGCGCCGCTCATAGAGCGTCCAGTTGCCGTTGACGTCGATCGCGGGATCGCCGGTCGCGGCCTGGATGTATTCCTCGTTGCGCGTCGCCGGCTGGCCGTCGCCCTGAGAGGCGATGGAGAACACCTCATAGCCCGGCGGCACGTTGCAGTTTGCCTGCACCTTGCTGTTGCCGAAGACCTGGGAGACGCGCGGGAAGCCTTGCCAGACCCGTTCGCCCTTGCCGTTCAAGCCCTCCCGGGCGGGACGGTTCTCCTTGCCCCTGGTCCAGTTGAGCGCGACGAAAGTCTGCCAGGAGAGATTGTCGAAGGGAGTCTGGACGTCGGTGGCGGGCGAGGCCGGGTGGGCGCCGACGATGCCGTTATAGGCGATCTTCTGGTCGAGCAGCGGATCGGGACCGATATTGCCCGGAATCGTCGGACACAGGCCGTTGATGACGGGGCCATGCGTCGTCGCGGGCCGATGGCAGAACTGCGCTTGCGGGACATAGGTCGATGGCGCCGGCGCGGCGCCGATCAGGGCGGCGCAGGCGAGGGCGGCAAACAGGGGCAGCAGCCCGCTCAGACGGTGCATGATTGTCTCCTCCGACAAGGAAATCGCAATCACGCCACGAGCGATCGGCGAGGAGCTTAGCCGATTCCGCGTCCTGTCGAAACGGCTCGTCCGAGCGGGATCAGCGCGCCGCGAACTCGCGGAGGCAGATCTTTCGGAGCCGTCGGAGTCAGTGGTTCAGATCGTAGCGCGACTGAGCGTCCGCGATCGCGCCCATATTTGCGATGGTCCAAAGATACAGCGCCGTAAACGGCTCCTCCAAAGACCGGCCCAAGGGTGTCAAGGCGTATTCGACCCCGAGCGTCGGACCGGAGATTATCCGGCGCGACACCATGCCGTTGCGCTCCAGCTTGCGGAGCGTCTGCGTCAGCACGCGTTGCGTGATGCCGCTCAACCGCCGCTTGATTGCGTTGAAGCGCTTGGGCTCCTTCAGGACGAACAGGGCCATCATCGACCACTTGTCGGCGATCTGGTCGAGAATCTTCCTGCTTGGGCAGTCCACGCTGAAATCCAGGTCGAAACCGTAGCTCATCGATATCCTCCTGCATCCCTGGGATGGTTTAAGTGCGTAATTGACCCCTAGGTATCCGACGCATACTTTTCCGGCGCCATTCACGCAACAGCAGGGCGCTTCGATGATCAACGCGATCGACGGTTTCGCCCCGGCAAACGGCGATGCGTAGCATCGTCGTCACGGGCGTTTCGTCCGGCATCGGTCTGGCGACCGCCAGGGCCATGGCGAGAAAGGGTTTTCACGTCTTTGGGAGCGTTAGGAAGCCGGCCCATGGCGAGCCGCTGGCCAAGGAATTCGGCGACCGTTTCACGCCGCTGCTGTTCGATGTCACCGATTCCGAGGCGGTGACAGCGGCGGCCGGCACGGTGCGCCGGACGCTGAACGGCCAAACCCTGGCCGGCCTCGTGAACAATGCGGGGATCGTGGTCTCGGGACCGCTGCTGCACCTGCCGGTGGCGGAGTTCCGTACCCAGCTTGAGGTCAATCTGACGGGCGTGGTGATCGCCACCCAGGCGTTTGCGCCGCTCCTGGGCGCCGATCCGGAGCTGAAGGGACCGAAGGGACGGATCGTCATGATCTCCTCCGTATCGGGCACGACCGGCAGTCCCTTCATAGCCCCCTACTGCACCTCCAAATTCGGGCTCGAGGGCCTGTCGGAGGCCCTGCGGCGCGAGCTTCTGCTCCATGGGATCGACGTGGTGGTGGTCGCGCCGGGGCCGGTGAAAACCGCGGTCTGGAGCAAGGCCGAAGAGGTCAACATGACGCCTTATCTTTCCACCCCGTTCGGTCCGGCTCTGGAGAAGGTGCGCGCCTACATGCTGGGACAGGAGAAGAGCGCGCTCCGGCCCGAAGTCCTGGGCAAGGCCGTGGCCAAGGCCCTGACCATCGCAAAGCCCAAGGCGCGCTATGTGGCGACCCCCACGCCGATGCAGGAATGGATGATGACGGTCCTTCCCAAACGGACGGTGGACCGGATCATCGGCAGGACGCTCGGCCTCCTGCCGAACTAGGCGTGCCGGCCAACCTCATGGAGTGAACATGCCGGAACAAAGCTCCCGCCCGCGCCGCCCGGAACTCGATCGGGTGTTCCAACACCTCGCCGGCCTTGCCGCCGGCGTCGATCTGTCGGGGATCGGCGACCCGCAACGGCAATGGCTGACCGCGATGCGCGCGACGCTGTCGCGCTATGGCGATGTCGGCCCAGCGGTCAGCCTGGAGGGCATCACTTTCGCGCCGGTCGTCGCGAACGGCGTTGCCGCCGAGTGGGTCACGGCCGAAGGCGCAAGCCAGGCACGCAGGATCGTATACATCCATGGCGGCGGGTGGTCCGGCGGCTCGCCTCTTGACTACCGTCCCCTCTCGGCAACCCTCGCACGGCTCTCGGGCGCGAGCATCCTGATGGTCGACTACAGGCTCGCACCGGAGCATCCGTTTCCGGCCGGACTCGAAGATTGCGTCAAGGCGTTCGATTGGGCCTTGGCCAACGGGCCGGCGAGCGGGAAAGCGGGCCTGGCCGGCCGCGATCCCGCGGAGCGGATCAGCGTGGCCGGCGATTCTGCCGGTGGAAATCTCTCGGCGGCATTGTGCGTCAGGCTCGCCGAAAGAGGAGCCCGCATGCCGGATCGGCTCGTGCTCATTGCCGGCACGCTCGACAACGTATCGATGTCGGAGCGGATCGGCCTCGATGATCCGGTCTGCACGCCGGAAGTCCTGTCCTTCTCCGTCAGCTCCTATCTATCGTCATCGCAGAGCGCGGCGGATCCGCTGGTGTCGCCCGTATTTGCACCCATGGCGATACTCGGCAAATTCCCTCCGACCCTGATCCAGGTGAGCACGAGCGAAGCGCTTCTCCATGACAGCAAGACGTTCGCCGACCGGCTGGAAAGGGCTCGCGTCAGGGTGAATCTCAGCCTCTGGCCGGATCTGCCGCACATTTGGCACGCCTTCCTTGCACATCTGCCCGAGGCCGCCGAGGCACTCGGCGAAGTCGCCGACTTCACGAACAGGTGACTGCCGACCCGATCGTATCCCGGATCAGCGCGCCGCGAGCTCGCGGATCTGGCTGTTCGCCAGGGTCAGCTTGGCGATGGAGAGATCGCCGCTGCGCTCAAGCGCGTCGAGGAAGCTCCTGGCGCGCTCCAGCGTCTCGCCGCGCGCCTGCGCCCAGGCCTTGACCGCGTCCGATCCGTCGGCGCGGCCGCCTTGCGCGGCGGCGCCTTCCAGCGCCTCGGCGGTCAGCGCGCGCTGGCCGGCGAAGAGATCGTCGACGATGCGGCGGATCGCGAGACGGTCCCAATGCTCGGTCGCGGAGATGCGGGCCGCGAGGCCGCGCAGCCGGTCGACGCCGATGATCGCCCCCATCGCGAAATAGGCGCCGGCGACGAGGTCGAGGCTGAGCGAACGGTTGCGCGCGAGCTGGGCGATCTCCGGCGCGCCGCTCATCAGCGGCAGCACGGCGACGTCCTCCGCGACGTCGAGCGGCACGCCCGCGTCGGTGAGGCGCTTGATATGGCCTTCGGTGTCGCTGGCGTCATAAGGCGAGACGAGGGTGTTGAAGGTGCCGCGCAGGCTTTCGACGCCGGCCCGGTAGAGCGCGACGGTCGAGGCGAGGTCGGCATTGGCCGGCACATTGGTGATGAACCACAGGCCCAGTCGGCGCAGGATTTCCGAGATGTCGGTGTACATCGCGGTCTGCACCGCTGCGTCGACCTTGTCGTCAAGGGCATCGATGCGGGCCTTGAGCGCGGCGAGGCCGAAGGCGCCCTCCGCCACCACGAAGGCGCGCGCGACATGGGCGCCGGGCGCGCCGGACATCTCCATCATGCGCGAGACGAAGACGGGACCGGCGAGGTTGACGAGGCGGTTGGCGAGCGCGGTCGAGATGATCTCGCGGCGCAGGCGATGCTGTTCGAGCGCGCCGGGGAATTGCTTTACCGCGGCGGGCGGGAAATAGCCCGCGAGCACGGCGGCGAAGGCCGGATCGTCGGGCAGGTCGCTCGTCACGATCTCCGCGTCGAGGTCGAGCTTGGCATAGGCGAGCAGCACGGCGAGCTCGGGCCGGGTCAGGCCCTTGGTCTCGTTCTCGAGCTTCTGCAGTTCGCTGTCGCCCGGCAGGAATTCCACCGCGCGGTCGAGCCGCCCGCGGCGTTCCAGGTCGCGCATGTAGCGGCCATGGGCGTCGAGGTCGCGCACGGCGCGGCCCTGCGCGACGGTGAGCGCCAGCGTCTGATCGTAATTGTCTTTCAGCACATGCGCCGCGACGTCGTCGGTCATCGCGTTCAGGAGCTCGTCGCGCGCCGCGGGCGTCAGCTCGCCACGCCGCTGCGGGCCGCCGAGCAGGATCTTCAGATTGACCTCATGATCGGAGGTGTCGACGCCGGCCGAATTGTCGATCGCATCGGTGTTGATGCGCCCGCCGGCGCGGGCATATTCGATACGCCCCTGCTGCGTGACGCCCAGATTGGCGCCCTCGCCGATCACCTTGGCGCGAACTTCCGCGCCGTTGACGCGCACCGCGTCGTTGGCGCGGTCGCCGGCCTCCAGATTGTTCTGGGTCGACGCCTTGATGAAGGTCCCGATGCCGCCGAAGAACAGAAGATCGATTTCAGCCTTGAGCAGCGCCTTGATCAGTTCGCCCGGCGACAGCTTGTCGACCGTCACGCTCGCGACCGCTTTCATCTGCGGCGTCAGCGGGATTTCCTTGAGCGTGCGCGCGAACACGCCGCCCCCCGGAGAGATCAGCGCCTTGTCGTAGTCGGCCCAGCTCGACCGGGCCAGGTCGAACAGCCGCTTGCGCTCGATCCAGCTCGCCTGCGGATCGGGATCCGGATCGAGGAAGATGTGGCGGTGGTCGAACGCCGCCAGCAGGCGCGTCTGCTGGCTCAGCAGCATGCCGTTGCCAAACACATCGCCCGACATGTCGCCGACGCCGACGCAGGTGAAGGGCTGAGTCTGGATGTCGCGGCCGTCGAGCTCGCGGAAGTGGCGCTTGACCGCTTCCCAGGCGCCGCGCGCGGTGATCGCCATCTTCTTGTGGTCGTAGCCATGGCTGCCGCCGCTGGCAAAGGCGTCGCCGAGCCAGAAGCCGCGCGCTTCCGCGATGCCGTTGGCGATGTCGGAGAAGGTGGCGGTGCCCTTGTCGGCCGCGACCACGAGATAGGGATCGTCGCCGTCATGGCGCACGACGTCCTTCGGCGGCACGACCGAGCCGTCGGCGTGGAGATTGTCGGTGACGTCGAGCAAGGCTTCGATCAACACCTTGTAGGCGGCGATGCCGATGGCCTGGCTCTGGTCGCGCGTCGGGTTCGCCGGCATCGTCTTGGGATAGAAGCCGCCCTTGGCGCCGACCGGCACGATCACGGCGTTCTTGACCTGCTGCGCCTTCACCAGGCCCAGGATCTCGGTGCGGAAGTCCTCGCGCCGGTCCGACCAGCGGATGCCGCCGCGCGCCACCTTGCCGAAGCGCAGATGCACGCCTTCGACCTCGGGGGCATAGACGAAGATCTCGACATGCGGGCGGGGAAGCGGCAGTTCGTCGAGCTTCTGCGAGTCGAGCTTGATCGCGACATAGGACTTAAATGCACCCGGTTCGTCGCGCTGGTAGAAATTCGTCCGGAGCACATTGTCCACGACATTGCGCAGCCGGCGGATGATGCGGTCGTCGTCCAGGCTCTGCACGTCGCCCATCGCGCCGTCGATCCGTTTGGCGACCGCCGCCGCGGCGCCGTCGCGATCTTCCGCGTTGGCCGGATCGTTCCTGGCGTGGAACAGCGCGACCAGCAAGGCCGCGAGGTCGGGATTGCGCGCCAGCGTGTGCTCGACATAGTCCTGGCTGAAGGCGAAGCCCGCCTGGCGCAGGAATTTCGCGACCGTGCGCAGGATGGTGACGTCGCGCCAGGCAAGGCCGGCGCTCAGAACCAGGCGGTTGAAGCCGTCGCTCTCGGCCCGCCCTTCGACGATGGCATGGAACGCGTCTTCCAGCGGCTGCTTGATGACGGCGAGATCGGCGGCGACCTGGTCGGCGCGCTCCATCGCGAAGTCGAGAACGCTGGCTTCGTGCGTCCAGCCGTCGCCGGTCTTGAGCGTGACGGGAAAGGAATCCTCCGCGATCACTTTCAGGCCGAGATTCTCGAAGATCGGCAGCGAGGCCGACAAAGGCATCACCTCGCCCAGGATGTAGAGCTTGAGCCGCAGCGCATCATGCGCGTCGGCGTGGCGGCGATAGACCCGCGCCTTGATCTTGAAGCCGGCCTCGAGCTTCGCGAGCCCCGCGATCTCGTCCAGGTCGTGCACCGCCTCCATCGGCGTGAAGGAGCCGCGATAGCCGGGCGAGAAATGCGCCTGTCGCTCCTGGGTCAGCCGCATGCCCTCGGTCTCGCCATGTACCGCTTCCATCGCCTGGGCGAAGCCGTCGTCCCAGGTGCGGATGGCGCCGCGAATCTGCTCCTCGAGCTGGTGGACGCTGACCCGCGGCCGCGCGCCTTCGTTGCGGTCGATGATGTAATGCACCCGCGCCAGCACGGAATCGTCGATGGTCGGCGTCGCGGAGGAGAGCCGACCGTTCAGCGCCTTGGCGAGGATCTCGTGGATGCGTTCGCGCGCATGGGTGTCGTAGCGGTCGCGCGGCACGAAGACGAGGGCGGAGACGAAGCGGTCGAAGCGGTCGAAGCGCAGGAAGACGCGGACCGTGGGGCGCTCGCCGAGCCTGAGGATGCCCTGCGCGATCGCGAACAGGTCTTCTTCCGAGATCTGGAACAGCTCGTCGCGCGGATAGGTGTCGAGGATATGGGCGAGAGCCTTGCCGTCATGGCTGGCGGGCGGCAGGCCGGCATGGGCCAGAACGTCGGCGACCTTGCGGCGCAGGAGCGGGATGTCGCTGGGCCTTCGGCTGTAGGCGCCGGAGGTGAAGAGGCCGACGAAGCGCCGCTCGCCGGTCAGCTTGCCGTCCGCCCCGAAGGTCTTCACGCCGACATAGTCCATATGGACGCGGCGATGCACCAGGCTGCGCTCGTTCGACTTGGTGATGATGAGCGGCGAGGGCTGCGTGAGGAAGGCGCGCACCTGGGGCGTCAGCGCGGCGCGGTCGGGACCGCGGCGGATGACGCGCGCGTCGGGATCGCTGAGCACGCCCAGGCCGCTATGCGCCACCGGCACCAATGCGCCGTCGCCCGCCGGATCGAAATCGTAGTCGCGCGAGCCTAGGAAGGTGAAATGGTTGTCGCCGAGCCATTCGAGGAGCGCAACGCTTTCGTCGAATTCCTCCTTTGTGACCTTGGGCGGATTGGCCTTCAGCCCGTCGATCGACTCGCGCAGGCGCGCCGTCATCGCGCGCCAGTCGCGGACCGCGACCGCAACCTGGGCGAAGGTCGCCTTGGCGCTGTGCAGGATCGCGGCGCGGCGCACCTCGTTCAGGATCGGCTCCAGCGCCAGCACGATCACGCTCACCGCCTGGCCGTTCTGCTGCACGATGGGGTGGAAGACCGCGCGCAGCCGCCCGCCGCCCGCCGTCACGTCGGCGATCAGCGAGTCGAACAGGAACGGCTTGTCGTCGTTGACCGCGACGAGGACCGTGTCGTTCTCTGCATAGTCCTTGTCCTCGTCGCGGGCGCAGAAGAGGAACACGTCGCTGCCGCCCGGCCGATGCGCCAGGGCGCGCTTGCGTACCAGGCGGGCGAGTGCGGCCAATCCTTCCGGGGCATAGCGGTTCACATCGTCGGGCGGGGCGTTGCCGAACAAGGCGTCGTAGAAGGAGCGTTCCGCCGGATCGTCCAGGAGCCTTGCGCCCGCCGCCAATCGCTCCGCCGCATCGGCCTCGTTCCGGCGCGTGACGTGGGCGGAATCGTCGGACGGGGCAAGCGACATGGAGGCCTCGGAAGCTTTCCGGCGGCGGCGCGCGGACGCTTTCTCGTTTCGGGGCGGAGACTATCCTCTCGCCCCGCGCCGGAAAACCCTTGCGATTGTGATATTTACGAGGCGGTGAGGCCGTGCGGCAGCACCGCGCCGGGCCGCGCCTCGCCGGCGCGCGCAACGAATTGCATCGCGATGGCGACCGCGGCGCAGGCCATCAGCACAAGACCCGCCGCCAGCGCGCCGCCCGCGAAAGGCCGTATGACGCAAGCCAATGACGTCAGGCCCGCGACCGGCGCAAGAAACAGAAGCAGCGCCTGCCGCTCGCGCAACAACGCGGCGACGGCAATGGCGGGTGCGGCTGCGAACAGAAGCGCGGCACCGCCGGGCGCGGCTGCGGGCAGGGCCAGGAACGCGCCGGCCCCCCATGCAAATCCCGCATAGAGAAGGCAGGCATGGATGTCCTGCGCGAAGGCGTGAAGGCCGGCGCGCTCGAAGGGCTGGCGCATGGCGTAAGCATAGGCGCGCAGCATGGCGAGAAGGCCGACCGCGAGGAGGACCGTCCACGCGACCGTCCGCGAGAGACCGGCACCTCCGCCCAGCGCCAGGGCCAGCGCGGCGAGCGCCGCGATCGCGATCGTCGCATGGAGCGAGCGCCCCAGGAGATTGGCGAGCCGCGCGGTTTCCACCGCGTCGGCATGGATTTGCGCCAGCCGGGACAAGGCGTTCGGCAACGGCGCCTCGGCTTGCGCCGGTGCGGGCGAGGCGATGTCGAAAAGCGGATTTGCGCGCGCGGCCATGGGGCCTCCGATCGGGAGACGAACAGACCCCTAAGGTCTGCCGAGGGTCTTAATAATGCATTAATTATGGTCCAGGTTTGATTCGGGTTTGCACGTATAAGTAGTCGCCACCGATTCGCGGAACGCACGCTCAAGTGTCCATCGCCGTCATCTACGACCTGGAATTCACCGCCTGGGAAGGCTCGATGCGCCACCGCTGGCTGAGGCCGGGCGAGTTCAAGGAGATCGTCCAGATCGGGGCGGTGAAGGTCGATCCCTTGAGCCTTGCGGTGCGCGAGACGTTCTCGGTTTTTGTCCGTCCACGGATCAACTCCGGCATCTCGCCCTATCTGGAAAGGCTGACCGGCATCACCTCCCAGATCCTGCGCGAGCAGGGACGCGATTTTGCCGAGGCCTATGCGGCCTTCCTCGCCTTCGCCGATGGCGGGGTGTGCGCCGCCTTCGGCCGCGACGAGCTGGTGTTCGACGAGAACATGCGTCTCTACGGGATGACGCCGCCGGCGCGGACGCCCGAGTTCCGCGACCTGCGCCCCTGGTTCCGCGCCAACGGCCTGGACACGAGCGGGCTGCATTCCTGCGATATCGGGCCGAAGCTCGGCGTGCCTTTCGAGGGACGGGCGCACAATGCGCTGGCTGACAGCCTCTCGGTCGCGGCGGGGATGAGGGTGCTCGTCGCGCGCGGCGCGCGAAGCCTGTTTGCCGAAGGCGTCGTGGCTGCTAAAACCGCGGCATGAAGCTGCCAGGCCCAGACCATCCGATCACGATCGAGCCCGCCAAGGGCCGCATCGTCGTGCGCTTCGGCGGCGAAATCGTCGCCGATACGCGCCACGCGCTCGAGCTGCGCGAGTCCACCTATCCGGCCGTGCTCTACATTCCGCGCGGCGACGCGGACATGACGCATTTCGCGCGCACCGCGCATTCGACGCATTGCCCCTACAAGGGCGATGCGAGCTATTTCGACCTCGGCGCCGGCGGCGCCCAGGCGGCCAATGCGGTGTGGAGCTACGAGACGCCCTATCCGGCGATGACCGCGATCAAGGACCATCTCGCTTTCTATCCGCAGCACGTGTCCATCGAGCGTAGTGCGTGAGCCGGACAAGCGTAAGCGAGGCCGACGATCTCATTCGCCTGCTTGAGATGCGGCCCCATCCCGAGGGCGGGCATTATCGCGAAGCCTTTCGCGACAACCGCGCCGGCGGGCGCGGCCGCGCCCATTCCACCGCGATCTATTTCCTGCTGCGCAAGGGCGAGGTCTCGCGCTGGCACCGCATCGACGCGGCGGAGGTCTGGCACTTCTATCGCGGCAGCCCGCTCGAACTGTCGATCGCGCCGCTGCGCGGCCCGGCGGTGACGCATGTGCTCGGCAACGACATCGCCAAGGGCCAGCGGCCGCAGGTCATTGTCCCCGCCCGCGGCTGGCAGAGCGCTCGATCCTCGGGCGCCTATACGCTGGTCGGCTGCACGGTCGCGCCGGGATTCGATTTCGCGACCTTCGAGCTCGCGCCGGACGGCTTCGAGCCGGGTTAGCCCGCAGTCGGCAGGTCGAACAGCCGGCCGAGCGCGCGCGCGATGCCGTGAGAAGAGGCGCGTCCCACCAGGCCGTGCGACGGCACGAAGGTCACGACCAGCGTGCGACCGCGCAGCCCGATGGTCGGCTTGCCGCCGGTCGCCATGTGCACCGTGTCCATTTTCGCGCCCAGGAGCGCGCGCGCAGCGGGGTTGGCGGTGAAGCGGTCGAGACCGCGCGCCGCGTTCTGCATCGCGTCGAAGGTGAGCGCCCGCAGGCCCGAATCCTCCGCCAGCGCCGCCCAGTCGGCCACGAAGGCTATGCGCAGGCCGCGCGCATAGGCCAGATGCGCGGACTCGTCGGCCGCCGCCTTCTGCATGTCGGCGAGCGAGAGCGGCGGCAGGCTCGGGGCCGCGCTGTTGCCTGTGCGTTCGGCGGGAAGCCCGCCGGGCTGCGCATCGGTATAGATCGTGAGCGCGCCCCAGCCGGAGACGGCGAGCGCGGTCTCGCCCGAATCGTATTTCAGCACGCGGCCGCCGAGCGAGGCATGATTGACGTACAGGACGAAGATCTCGGGATTGCCGGCGAAGCGCAGCACATAATTGTCGGCATAGGCGTTGAGCGTGAACGTCGTGCCGCTGCTCGCGGTGTAGGTGCCGGTCTGGATGTCGCCCAGCCGGTCGATCAGCATGCGGTCGCCCAGGCCTTCCTGGCCGTGGACCATGCCGACGGACGCCAGCATCGCGATCGCCGCGAACAGGATCCCACGTCTGGGCATTCGAGCCTTCTTGTCTGCAGCCGCTCACGGCGCGCCGATTCTTCGCCGGCACGACCCCCAGGGTCCTGCTAACAAGGGAATGGGGCGAATTTGGGACCGGGACCTAAAGGTCGTCGAAGCGGCCGCCGCGGCCCTTGCCGCCGGCGAAGCGCGCGGCGCCGGCGCGCGACTCGCCGGTCTGCAAGGTCGATGTGCCGAATTTGAACTCGTGCATCATCGCATGGTGATGGTCGAAGTCCCATTGGTCGTAGACCGAGGCGCGGTCGCCCTTCATGCAGATTTCCGGGAAGCGCGAGATCTCGAGCGCAAGGTCTTCCGCGGCGCGGCGGCCGTCGCCCTTCGCCACGATCCGGTTCGCGAGGCCCCAGGCATGGGCCTCCTCCGCGCCGACCGCCCGGCCGGTGAGGATCATGTCGAGCGCACGCGATTGGCCGATGAGGCGCGGCAAGCGCACCGTGCCGCCGTCGATCAGGGGCACGCCCCAGCGGCGGCAGAACACGCCGAACACCGCATCCTCCTCCGCCACGCGAAGGTCGCACCAGCAGGCGAGTTCGAGTCCGCCCGCCACCGCATGGCCCGCAATCGCCGCGATCACCGGCTTCAGGAGGCGCATGCGCGTCGGCCCCATCGGCGCGTCGCCGGAATGGGGATCGAAATGCTGGCTGGGCGCGGTCAGCCGGTTGCCGCGGCCCTCGCTCAGGCCCTTGAGATCGGCGCCGGCGCAGAACGTGCCGCCCGCGCCCCACAGCACCGCGACCTTCTGGTCGTTGTCGTGCTCGAAAGCGAGGAAGGCGTTCACGAGGGCGTCGGCGGTCGGCCGGTCGACCGCATTGCGCGCCTCAGGCCGGTCGATGATGACGGTGGTGATCTCGCCCTTGCGCTCGACCCGGACGTGCTCCGCGCCCATGATGTTTTCCCCCTCTTTATTCGCATTTTGTCACGAGGCGTCGCGGTGGGCCACCGTGACGTTGCGGGACCTTGGATTTCCGGGAAAACGGGACTAATACCGCGCCCATCCCCCTCGCGAAGGACGCTCCCGTGACCAGTCTCAACTCCTTCAAATCCCGCCGGACGATGACGGTGGGCGGCAAGACCTATGCCTATTTCAGCCTCGCCGCCGCCGAGAAGAACGGCCTTAAGGGCGCGTCCCGGCTGCCCTATTCGCTGAAGGTGCTGCTGGAGAATCTGCTGCGCTACGAGGACGGCAAGACCGTGACCGCCGACGACATCAGGGCCGTGGTCGGCTGGCTGGACAAGAAGAGCTCCGATCGCGAGATCGCCTTCCGCCCGGCGCGCGTGCTGATGCAGGACCTGACCGGCGTGCCCGCCGTGGTCGATCTGGCGGCGATGCGCGACGCGATGAAGAACCTCGGCGGCGATCCGGAGAAGATCAATCCCTTGGCCGAGGTCGACCTCGTCATCGATCACTCGGTGATGGTCGACAATTTCGGGGCGCGCGATTCGTTCAGGAAGAACGTCGTCGTCGAGTATGAGCGCAATTCGGAGCGCTATCAGTTCCTGCGCTGGGGCCAGCAGGCCTTCGCGAATTTCCGCGTCGTGCCGCCGGGCACCGGCATCTGCCACCAAGTGAACCTCGAATATCTCGCGCAGACGGTGTGGACCCGCAAGGAAAAGGACGGCGCGAAGGCCGTCGAATACGCCTTCCCCGACACGCTGGTCGGCACCGACAGCCACACCACGATGGTCAACGGCCTCTCGGTGCTGGGCTGGGGCGTCGGCGGCATCGAGGCGGAGGCCGCGATGCTCGGCCAGCCGATCTCCATGCTCATTCCCGAAGTTATCGGCTTCCGCCTGACCGGCAAGCTGCGCGAAGGCGTGACCGCGACCGACCTGGTGCTCACCGTCACCCAGATGCTGCGCAAGAAGGGCGTGGTCGGCAAGTTCGTGGAATATTACGGCCCCGGCCTCGACGACATGTCGCTCGAAGATCGCGCGACGATCGCCAACATGGCGCCGGAATACGGCGCGACCTGCGGCTTCTTCCCGGTCGATGTGGAGACGCTGCGCTATCTGAAGGCCACCGCGCGCAAGCCCGCCCGCGTCGCGCTGGTGGAGAAATACGCCAAGGCGCAGGGCCTGTTCCGCACCGCCAAGAGCGCCGATCCGGAGTTCACCGACACGCTGTCGCTCGACCTCGACACCGTCGAGCCGAGCCTCGCGGGCCCGGCGCGGCCGCAGGACCGCGTGCCGCTGGGCAGCGCGGCGCACGAATTCGCCGTCGCCCTGATGAACACCTACAAGAAGGAAGACGACGCCAACCGCCGCGCCAAGCTCGCCGGCACCGAGCATTCCATCGGCCATGGCGACGTCGTGATCGCCGCGATCACCTCCTGCACCAACACCTCGAATCCCAGCGTGATGATCGGCGCCGGCCTCGTCGCCAAAAAGGCGGTGGAGCACGGATTGAAGGTGCGCCCCTGGGTCAAGACCTCGCTGGCGCCGGGCAGCCAGATCGTGACCGATTATCTGGAGAAGGCCGGCCTCAACAAATTCCTCGACAAGCTGGGCTTCCAGCTGGTCGGTTATGGTTGCACCACCTGCATCGGCAATTCCGGCCCGCTGCCGGACAACGTGACCGAGGCGATCACCTCGGCCGACCTCGTGACCGCGGCGGTGCTTTCGGGCAACCGCAATTTCGAGGGCCGCGTGCATCCTTTGGTGCGCGCCAATTACCTGGCCTCGCCGATGCTGGTCGTCGCCTATGCGCTGGCCGGCTCGATCAATATCGACCTGACCAAGGAGCCGGTCGGCTACGACAAGGAGAACGAGCCGGTTTACCTGAAGGACATCTGGCCGAGCCCGAAGGAGATCGCGGACGCGATGCGCAAGGGCATCAAGACCTCCAGCTTCAAGTCGCGCTACGGCGACGTGTTCCTCGGCGACGCCAATTGGCGCAAGGTCAAGGCGCCCAAGACGCAGACCTATCAATGGCCGATGGCGTCGACCTATGTGAAGAACCCGCCCTTCTTCGAGGGGATGACGATCGAGCCGCAGCCGGTGAAGGACATCGAGAAGGCGCGCATCCTGGCGCTGTTCGGCGATTCCATCACCACCGACCACATCTCGCCGGCCGGCAACATCAAGACGGCGTCTCCCGCCGGCATCTATCTGCAGGAGCACCAGGTGCGGCAAGAGGACTTCAACTCCTATGGCGCGCGGCGCGGCAATTTCGAGCTGATGGAGCGCGGCACCTTCGCGAACATCCGCATCCGCAACGAGATGATGGGCGGCAAGGAGGGCGGCAACACGCTGTACTTCTCCGAAAGCGCGCCGTCGGGCGAGGCGATGTCGATCTTCGACGCGGCGGCGAAATACAAGGCCGACGGCATCGATACCGTGGTGATCGGCGGCAAGGAATATGGTACCGGCTCGTCGCGCGACTGGGCGGCCAAGGGGCCGAAGCTGCTCGGCATCCGCGCGGTGATCACCGAGAGCTTCGAGCGCATCCACCGCTCCAACCTGATCGGCATGGGGGTGGCGCCCTTCGTGTTCGCGGAAGGCAAGACGCGGCGCGACTACGCGCTCACGGGCCGCGAGGCGATCGACATCCCGGGCCTGTCGGGCGAGATCAAGCCGCAGATGAAGGTGACGGCGACGGTGCACTATCCTGACGGGCGGACGGCGGCGATGCCGCTCTTCCTGATGATCCTGACGGCGGACGAGGTGTCCTACTACAAGAACGGCGGGATATTGCAGTACGTGCTGCGCAATCTGGTGGCGGCCTGAGCCTTATTATTCGGTCCGAGAGATGAATCGCATGCGTCGTCGGTTGCGCATGTCCAATGTGCGCTGGGCTATGACCTGCATCAGGTCTGATGGGATACGTCCATAGATCGCCGTCGGTGGCTCGGCGCCGGGTATGTTGCGTAAATCCGGGCCCGGCCAGGTAAAGACATTGGCTTCCGTCAACACGACCCACGAATCTTGATTGTCCAGACCGAGCGCTTTCTTCACGGACCGCGGGAGTGCAATCGCTTCGTCTTGGTTTTGCGGCGGCGAGTGCGTGATAGCCAACGCGGCGACTTTTGATGCGCTGACGGCGACCGCCAAAACGAGGGCCGGTCTATCCTTCAGGCCTTCTTCTTGGCCGCGTTGCTGTTCGTGAGACCAAAGATAGGCATAGCGAAAGATCGTTCCGGGCGCGGGCGGCTCGGCTGGATTCACGGAATCTCGCCGCGTGCGATGGCCTCAAGCTGCGGAATGAATTCTTCCGGCAAGTCTTCGATTTTCACCACCTGCCGATCGCGCAGCTTCAGCCGCTCATATTCCTCGACCGACAGGAGTACGTTCCGCGGGCGGCCGTTCTTGGTGACGATCACCGGCTCGGACAGCGCGAGATCGCTGTAATGCGAGAATTGGCGAACCAGTTCGCCGGCCGTCGTCGTGTGTTTTGTCTTTGCCATAAACATATAATACGAGAAATACGTTAAATATGCAAATTACATATTTCTGCTATAATTCCGCTGTAATATCAAAGCCATCGCGATGTCGTCCTCGATCCTGCCGTCCGGCAATCGGACGCGCCCCTCGAACCGGCCCTCGATCTTGAAGCCCATGCGCCGATAGAGGGCGGATCGCGCCCATGTTGCCTTCGCGGGCGAAGAGTTCGATGCGGGTGATGGGCGGCACGGTTTCGCGCGCCGCCGCGATCAGTTGGGCGAAGAGCAACGAACCCAGGCCTTTGCCCTGCCAGTCGGGATGCACCGCGACGGTCAGGTCCGTCAGCACGTGCCGGAACTGGCGCGGCGTCATGCGCTGCGCGTGGATCTCGCCGATCAGTGTGCCGTCGCGGGCGAAGACCGCGCGGCCGATGCCGTCGCGCGACGCGGCTTCGAGGAATTTGCCGACATAGGCCTCGTCGATCTCGTCCGGCGCGCGGGCGAGTCCGCCGCCGCCCGCCGCCGCGCGATAGAGCGCCACGACCTTATCCGTCGCATCGGCGTTCAGGGCGGCGATGAGGAATTCGTCCGCCATGGTCAGCCCGCCCGCGACGTCGCGGCATAGGCGGCGAGGTTCTCCGCCAGACAGTCGAACAGCAGACGCATGCGCCTGGTCCCGCGCAAATCCCCATGCATCGCAAGCCACATCTCGAGCTCGAATTTCAGCGCGCCGGGAAGCAGAGGCACCAGATCGGGCTCGCGCCGGCCGATGCCCAATTGCGTCACGCCGATGCCGAAGCCGGCCCGCAGCGCCGCGAGCTGCGCCAGATCGGCATCGGTACGCAGCGCGAACATCTCGCGCGACAGGGGCAGGCCGGCCTTGCGCAGCGCCTGGATGAACGGCGTCTCCTTGTCGAAGCCGATGATGGCGTGGCCGCGCATGTCGTCCAGGCTCTTCGGCGTGCCGTGCTTTTCCAGGTAGCGGCGATGGGCGAACAGGCCGAAGCCGATGCGTCCGAGCTTCTTCGCCACCAGCGCTTCGGCGGCGCTCGCCATTGCCTGGGCGTGCGGCAGCAATTCGCGCGCCGCTTGGGTGGGAATGAGCCCGGTCTGCGAGCGGAGGAACAGCGGCAGGCCGAGATCGGCCTCGAACTGGCCGACATGCCGCCCGAGCGTCGGCTGGGTCAGCGACAGCTTGCGCGCCGCCGCCGACAGGCTCCCCTCCGTCATCACCGCGAGGAAGGAGCGGTAGGTTTCCCATTTCGGCTCGGCCATACGCAAACGTATAGCACCACGCTCAGCTTCCCGTACTCGTGTAGTGGCGGATGCCGACACCCCAGACCGCCAAGGCGAGGCCAAGGAACGCGAACCCCGTCGCCGGAGACAGCACCGCGACCCAGGCGGGCACGCCGGCATCGCGGCCGAGCACCAGCGCAACCGGGAAATAAAGCGAACAGCCGATGGGCACGAAATAGGTGAGGAATTTGCGGAACCAGGCGGCATAGATGTCGAGCGGAAACTGCGCCGCCGCCTCGCCGCCATAGGTCAGCGTGTTGGCGACTTCGAGGCCTTCCGTCGTCCAGAAGGACAGCGTGCCCTCCAGCGTCTTGAGTGCGAAGAACAGGCTGGTCCCGCCCGCGACCGACCATGTCAGCAGCAAGACGGTACCCACGCCCCAATCCGGCTTCAGCAGCCAAACCGCCACCGCCAGCGCGACCAGGCCCTGCGCGACCCGCCCGATCGAACTGAGCCAGAAATCCTGCGCCGTGATCTGCAAGGCTGTGCTGCGCGGACGCAGCAGGAGGCGGTCGAAATTTCCCGTCTTCACATAGAGCGGCCCGACGCCGTCGAAACCGCGCGACAGCCCGTCGGCCAGCGCGAAGGCGATGCTGGTGATGGCGTAGAACAGCGCGACCTGCGAAAAGCTCCAGCCGCGCACATGATGGAAGCGCTGGAACAGCACCCACACGCCGGCGAACTCGACGATGGTGACGAGGAATTGCGATGCTAGCCTGAGCAGGAATGCGGTCGGATACAGCATCTGGCCGCGCAGGCTCACGCCGACATAGCGCCAATAGATCGCAAAACCATTCATGCTCAGCTCCCCTGCATGTCGATGCGCGCCATCACGCGGTTCAGCCACCAGCGGCCCGCCAGGACGAGCAGCACGATCCACAGCGCCTGCGCGGCCAGTCCCTGCACGGCCATGGGGCCGGCGAGCGCGCCGAAATAGATGCGATAGGGGATGTCGGCGAGGCCCGCGAAGGGCTGCCACAGAAGCGGCGTTTGCGCCCAGGCGGGAAACAGCGCCAGCGGGATCACCAAGCCCGAAAAGAGATTGACGAGCCCCATCGAGAACCCGACCACGCGCTGCGTCTTCAATGCGGTGACGACGATGTTCAGCAGGACCGTGATGGCCGACGACAGAAGCGCGGTCAGCGCGATGGACAGGACGAAGAGCAGCGCCGAGACGCCGCTCGCCGGCAGGCGCCATGCCCAATCGCGCATGTCGGTCAGCGGCAGGAGGAGCGCCGCCAGGACGAACACCGGTCCGGCGCGCAGGCTCGTATTGGCGACCCGCCAGGCCAGCGCGCGGGCGAACCACAACAGATAAGTGTCGATCGGGCGCAGCCGCTCGTAACCGACATTGCCGCTTTCGACCGCGGCGGCGATCTCGGCATCGGCCGCCCAGGGCAGCATGGCGAGGAAGGCCTGGCCGAGCCAGATATAGGTCACGACCTGCGCCAGGTTGAGCGGCTGGCCGCCGCCGCTGCCGTCATAGAAGGCGACGAGGGTCATCACGCGGATGGCGCCGAACCAGAACTGCGTCGCCACGCCGGCCCAGGCGGCGGTGCGGTATTGCAGCATCAGCGAAAAGCGCGCGTGCAGGATCGAGAGATAGGGCAGGGCGGCGGCGGCGCTCATGCGTCCACCGCGCCGTGCAACGCGTAGAACAGCGCGATCACTTCCTCGATCCCCGGATCCTCGACCCGCATGTCGGCGATCTCGTGCGCCGCCGCGACGCGCGCGATCAGGACGTGCGCCGGCGTCCGCGCCGGATCGAAGGCGAATTCGACGGTGCGGCCGTCGCGGCGGCGCACCGTCGCACCCTCGACCGCGATGCCGTCCGCATCGCCCGCGAAATCCACGATCAGGCGCCGCTCGCCGAGCACATCGGTGCGCATGGAGTCGAAGCTGGAATCGCGCAACAGCCGGCCGTTGCCGATGATGATGACGCGCCGCGCCAGCGCCTCGATGTCGTGCATGTCGTGGGTGGTGAGAAGGACGGTCACGCCCTCCTCGCGGTTCAGCGTCTTCACGAAATCGCGCAGCGCCAGCTTCGACATCGCGTCGAGCCCGATGGTCGGCTCGTCGAGGAAGAGGATGCGCGGGCTGTGCAGCAGCGCGGCCGCGATCTCGCAGCGCATGCGCTGACCGAGCGAAAGCTGGCGCAGCGGCGTGTCCAGGATCGGGCCGATCTTCAGCATCTCGACCAGGCGTTCGCAGGTCGCGGCGAATTTCGCCGGCGCGACGCGGTAGATGTCGCGCAGGAGTTCGAAGCTCTCGATCACCGGCAGGTCCCACCACAATTGCGTGCGCTGGCCGAACACGACCCCGATGCGCGCGACATGGGCGATGCGGCTTTCCCACGGCATCAGGCCGCCGACGTCGCAGCGTCCCGAGGTCGGACGCAGGATGCCCGACAGGATCTTGATCGTGGTCGACTTGCCGGCGCCGTTGGGTCCGATGAAACCGAGGAGTTCGCCTTCTTCGAGCGCGAAGCTCACCGAATCGAGCGCCACGACCTCTTTGTACCGCCGCCGGAACAGGCCGCGGAAGGCGCCCACGAGCCCCGGATCGCGGGCCGCGACACGATAGATTTTGCCGAGATTCTCGACCTTTATCTGGGCCATCGTTCGCGTTCCCCCAAACGCCGTCCGCGGCGGACGGGAAATCCCGCCACCGTTTCGACACGCCAAATTGGACGTGGAACATATGGAGCGTCTTGGCCGGCGGTCAATCGCATCCGGCCGTTCCGGCCGCCGATTGCGGACCGGTGCGACGCCCGCGCCACGCCGTCGCCGATTGCGTAAGGACTGACGTATTTTCCGAAGACGTCTTGAAGCAAAAGCCATTTCGGTTCCGGGCGGCCGTGAAAAAGCCTTTCAAGTCTAAGTGACTGGAGGCGCGTCGCGTCTGATCCTATGGTCCCCGTCATGAGATCGCCGCGCCGCATCGTCGCCTTCGCTTTCGCCGTGCTGCTTTGCGCCGGCGCGGCGCAGGCCGGGCCGCGTCCGATCGTGGTGGAGCTCTATACGAGCCAGGGCTGCAGTTCCTGTCCGCCGGCGGATGTCCTGCTGGGCCGCCTCGCGCAGCGCCCGGGCGTGATCGCGATCAGCCTGCCGATCACCTATTGGGACATGCTGGGCTGGAAGGACACGCTGGCGAGCGAGGCCAATACGCGCCGGCAAAAGGCCTATGCCGCCGCCATGGGCCATGGCGGGGTCTATACGCCGCAGATCATCGTCGACGGCGTGATCGATGTGGTCGGCAGCCGCGCCGGGGCGGTCGAGGCCGCGATCGCGGACCGCCGCGCCGAACTCGCAGCGGCCCAGGCGATGGTTCTGGCGCGGGGCAATGCGGTGCGCGCGCAGGCCGCCGCCCGCGTCGAAATCGATGCCGCACGCGCGGCGGATGCGGCGCGCGCCGTGCCGGCGGCCATGCCGATGCCGGTCGTGCCGCCGATGCCGCCGGTCGAACCCGTCGTGCCGGTCTCGCTGCGCGAGACGCCGCAGGACATGCACATCGACATCGGCGCGGTGCCGGGTCCGCAGAACGCGACGGTGTGGATGTTCCAGCTGCGCTCCGCGGTGAGCGTGGCGATCCCGAGCGGCGAGAATGCGGGGCGCACCATCACCTATCGCAACGTCGCGAGCGATCCGCGCGCGGTGGGCGTCTACAGGGGCAAGGCGCTGTCGCTCACCCTGCCGAAGGCGGGCGGCGTCCCGCATGACGGCGTCGCCGTCATCGTGCAGCAGGGCGGCTATGGTCATGTGCTGGGCGCGGCCATGATCAGCCGGCCGGATTACTACGCCGAGCAATAAGCTCTAGAATCCGCGCCATGGCGCTGTTCTTCGATTCGGCCTGGTTCGATGCGCGGCTCGCTTCCGCGGGCCTGACGCGCGCGACCGTTGCTGCGGCGCTCGGCCTTACCGAAGAGCAGATCGCGGAGCTGTGGAAGGACCAGCGCGAGCTTTCGGCGAAGGATGTCCGCGTGCTGTCGGCGCTCCTCGCCGCCCCGGCGGCGGAGATCGCCGACCGCGCGGGGATATCGACGCCCGTGCCGAAGGAGGCGCCCGGCGATGCCGGCGCGTTGCGCGAACTGGGCGAGCGGCTGGCGCGCGTCGAAGACGCTCTCGCCGAGATCCGGTCGCTGATCGTCGCGCTGGTCGCCAAGCAGCCGTGATCGCGCGCGCCGCTTCTTTGCTGTTGCTTGCATCGACCCTGGCGGCGTGGCTGGTCGCGGCCGGTGCGCGGCCGCCCGCGCGGGTGCATATCCGCTTCGCGGCGATCCTGTTCGCCGCGCTGGGCGTCGCGTCGCTGGCGGCCCAGCCCGCGGCGCCGGCGATCGCGCTGCTCGTCCTGCCGATCGGCCTCAGCGTGCTCGTGCTGGGCGCCGCCGCGGCGCGGGCAAAGCCGCTGGAGCCGACGCTGGCCGCGTCGCTGCTGGCGGCGGTCAGTCTCGCCGCGCTGGCGGCGGCGGTCACGGGCATGGCGGCCTTGTCGCTCGGGCCGTCGGCGCTTGGCGCCGTCGCGATCGGCGTGCTGGGCGCCAGGAGCGGGGATCGGCTAGCCGTCGTTCAAGGTGTGGCGGCGGCGTTCTGTTTCCTCGGCGCGGCGTCGGCTTTCGCGCTGGCGGATGCGGGACCGGAACTGACGCTGTTCTGTGCCGCGGGTCTTCTCGGCCTCGCGCTGGCGCTGTCGCGCTCAGGTGCCGCGGTCGAAGAACGAACCGGGCGCGATCTGCGCGGCTTCGCGATAGGCCGCCGTCGTCCGGATTGAGTGAGGTTCGCGCCGTTCCATCAGAACCTGGCCCATGACCTGGGCGACGAAAGCGGAGTTGAGACGCGGACCGTTCCAAAGCGGCTCGCGTGCCGGTGTGCCGGATTGGGACAGCCTGCCGGGGTCGCGGCGGCGCTCGGGGATGGGGCTGCGCCGCTCTTCGGCCGGACCTTCGCTGCCCAAGGCGCTGGAATGATTGGACTCCGCCAAGCCGCGCGACGCCAATCGTGCGCGCAGAACGGGCGCGCTGATCGTCGGGCTTGATGTCGGCAAGAGGCTCATAACCGGTCCTTAAGGCAAACCCCGCGCCGCGCCCGACCGTTCCCGGCATTGCGCCGGCAATTACCAGTTTTTTAAGCCCCTGCCGCCATGATCGGGGTCCATAAGGCCGCAAAGCGGCCAGGGATGGTGGATGTGAGTCAGCCGCTTCAGAAGAAGCCAGCCGACGGTTTGGAGGCGCTAACAGCGGCCGAACAGATCGAGAGGCTGCGCTTGGCCCTTTTGGGCTCCGGCGTCGCGGGGTTCGATTGGACCGTCGCCGACGACCGCATCGTCTGGGACGGTGCGCTGGACATCGTGCCCTATCACGCCGATCCGCAGCGGCTTGCGCGCGGCACCGCCTTCATGAGCTGGCTGAGCCCGGACTCGCGCGGCCGCCTCGCCGCCCTGATCGACACGCGCACGCCGCAGGACACGCAATTCGACCTGTCGCTCGAGGCTTCTTCGGCGATGGGCTCGATCTGGCTGACCATGGTGGGCCTGCGCAGCGCGCGGCCCGACGGGCGCAGCGAAAGACTGACCGGCCTCTTGCGCGTGACCACCGAGAAGCAGCGCGAGATGCAGCGTCTGAATTATCTGGCGACGCGCGACGAGCTCACCGGCCATCTGAACCGCAATTCACTGCGCGCCGAACTCACCCAGGCGATCGACAAGGCGCGCGCCGAGGAGCGGCACTGCGCCTTCATCGTCGCCTCGATCGACCGGCTGGCGATGATCAACGACGGCTACGGCTTCGACGCCGGCGACGAGGTGATCGTCGCGGTGGGCGAGCGGCTGTCGCGCACGCTGCGCTCGAGCGACATCATCGGCCGCACCGCCGGCAACAAGTTCGGCGTCATCCTGAAGAATTGCAGCGAGCGCGAGATCGCGGTCGTGGCGGAACGGCTGCGGGCCGCGGTGCGCAACCGCGTGATCGATACCCGCTGCGGCCAGGTCTCCGCCACCACTTCGGTCGGCGCGGTGTGGCTGCCGGGCGGCGCGGCGTCGAGCCAGGAGGCGATGCTGCGGGCCGAGGAATCGCTCGACCGCGCGCGCAGCGCCGGGCGCGACGGCTTCCACTCCTACGAGAAATCGCCGCTGCGCGAGGGCGCGCGGCTGCGCCTGATGGCGATCGCCGACGAGGTCGTGGCGGCGCTGAACGACAACCGCCTCCTGCTCGCCTACCAGCCGATCATCCACGCCAAGGACCGCACCGTCTTCAAATATGAAAGCCTGCTGCGCATGCGGCGCAACGACGGCTCGCTGGCGACCGCGGGGCAGTTCGTGCCGGCGGCCGAGCAGCTCGGCATCGTCGGCCTGATCGACCGCCGCGCGCTGGAGATCGCCATCGCCACGCTGCGCGCCAATCCCGGCGTCCAGCTCGGCGTCAACGTGTCGGGCACGGCGGCCGGCAATCCGTCCTGGCTGAACAGCTTCGTCGACTATATCCGCGCCAATGCCGAGGTCGCGCCGCGCCTCAACATCGAGCTCACCGAGACGGCGGCGCTGCATCACTTCGAGGAGAACGCGCAGTTCGTCAGCCATCTGCGCGAGCTCGGCTGCACCGTGGCGATCGACGATTTCGGCGCGGGCTATACCTCGTTCCGCAATCTGCAGATGCTGCACATCGACATGGTCAAGATCGACGGCGCCTATATCAAGGGCCTGTCGGCCTCGCCGGAGAACCAGATCTTCGTACGCACGCTGGTCGGCCTGGCCAAGAGCTTCAACCTGAAGGTCGTGGCCGAGTGGGTGGAATCGGAGGAGGACGCCAAGCTGCTCGAAGCGATGGGCGTCGACTATTTCCAGGGCTTCTTCTTCGGCGAGCCGCAGATCGAACCGGCGTGGTTGAAGACGTGACTCCTACCCTCCCTCAAGGGGAGGGTGGAATCATTTCCGCTGACTCAGCTCCGCGAGCTGGCGGCGCATCGCCTCGATCTCGCTCTTGAGCTCGCTGATCTCTTCCGACGGCTTGGGCTTCGGCTCGGCGGAGCCGTTCGCCTTGGTCTCCTCCTCGGTCGCGGCGCGGCGCGTCGCGGCGAAGGGCGAGAACATCGACATGGCGCGCTCGAACATCGCCATGTTCTGGCGCGTCAGGTTCTCGATCACTTGGCCGGAGCCGCCGAACGCCTCGGCAAGGCGGTTGCGCATCGCTTCCTGGTTCTTGGCGAAGCCTTCCATGCTCATGTCGAGATAGCCCGGCACGAAGCTCTGCAAGGAATCGCCGTAGAAGCGGATGAGCTGGCGCAGGAACTTGATCGGCAACAGGCTCTGGCCCTTGGCCTCTTCCTCGAAGATGATCTGAGTCAGGACCGAGCGGGTGATGTCCTCGCCGGTGCGCGCGTCGCGCACCTCGAACTCGGTCCCCTCCTTCACCATCGACGCCAGATGATCGAGCGTGACATAGCTCGACGTCTGCGTGTTGTAGAGCCGGCGGTTTGCGTATTTCTTGATGACGACAGGCTCTTGAGCCTTGGTGCTTTCTTCCGACACGCGCTCTTCTCTTTTGTTTTGCGTTGATTTGTGGGCGTTTCGCGCCTCTGCCGGACGCTCGATGGAGGTTAAAACAACTACACGCAAATCTCCGTGTAAAGGGCCGCTTGCGCAGGCGCAACATGGGGTTGTGGATCGGCCAAGCACTAACTATCTGAAAGCATAGGGCGATTTGGCCCAGTTTACCGCTGCTCGCATTCGCGGCATTTTGCAGGGAATCCGCATCAAGGCGGATTTCCGGGAGGTTCTGGTGGAAGAAGTGGTCATCGTATCGGGCGCGCGCACGCCCGTCGGCGCGTTCAACGGCTCTTTCGCGAGCGTTCCCGCCCATGAGCTCGGCAAGGTCGCGATCAAGGCGGCGCTGGAGCGCGCCGGCGTCAAGCCGGAAGACGTCTCCGAGGTCATCCTCGGCCAGGTGCTCACCGCGGCGCAGGGCCAGAACCCGGCGCGGCAGGCTTCGATCCATGCCGGCGTGCCGGTCGAAGTCCCGGCCTGGGAAGTGAACATGGTGTGCGGCTCGGGCCTGCGCGCGGTCGCGCTCGGGGCCCAGGCCATCGCCCAGGGCGACTCGGCGATCGTCGTCGCCGGCGGCCAGGAATCGATGAGCCAGTCGGTCCACGGCGCCTATCTGCGCGCCGGCCAGAAGATGGGCAATCTCGAATTCATCGACACCATGATCAAGGACGGGCTGTGGGACGCCTTCAACGGCTACCACATGGGCGTCACGGCGGAGAACGTGGCGCGCGAATGGCAGATCACGCGCGAGCAGCAGGACCAGTTCGCCGTCGCCTCGCAGCACAAGGCGGAAGCGGCCAAGAAGGCCGGCCGCTTCAAGGACGAGATCGCGCCGGTGACGATCAAGGAACGCAAGGGCGAGAAGATCGTCGACACCGACGAATATATCCGCGACGGCGCGACGCTGGAGGCGATGGCGGCCTTGCGGCCCGCCTTCCAGAAGGACGGCACGGTCACGGCCGCCAACGCCTCGGGCATCAATGACGGCGCGGCAGCGCTGGTTCTGATGAGCGCGAGCGAAGCGAAGAAGCGTGGGCTGAAGCCGCTGGCGACGATCAAGTCCTGGGCCCAGGCCGGTGTGGATCCCAAGGTGATGGGCTCCGGGCCTATCCCCGCCTCGCGCAAGGCGCTCGAGAAGGCGGGCTGGAAGGCCTCCGATCTCGACCTGATCGAGGCGAACGAAGCCTTCGCGGCACAGGCCTGCGCGGTGAACAAGGACATGGGCTGGGACACCGCCAAGGTGAACGTGAACGGCGGCGCCATCGCCATCGGCCATCCGATCGGCGCCTCGGGCGCCCGCGTCCTCGTCACCCTGCTGCACGAGATGCAGCGCCGCGACGTGCATAAGGGCCTCGCCACGCTCTGCATCGGCGGCGGCATGGGCATCGCGATGTGCGTGGAGCGGTAGGAACGCGCGCGGCTTCTAGCGACGCGAAAGCGGAAAGAGGCGGCGCGATCCGCCGTCTCTCTTCGTCGGCGCGACCCGCTCGGCAATCGGCGCCGGCGTTGTCCCGAGGTTCACCGCAGGGCCCGGCGCGTGGCCCGCTCCATCGGTCAAATAGAAGACCAGGATCGGTTTCGCGCGACCATGGCCGACGCTCGACGCCTGCCGCGAGGCGGACACGTTCAGCGCGCCCGCGCCGGCGCCCAGCACCACCGAAAGAGCGGCAAGGCAAAGATAGCCGACACTTTTCCGCAACGGATGCGCCTTCCGATCACCACGCCGCGACCCTGCATGCGCCGGCCGCGATGCGTCCGTGATCGCCGTCACGCTGCTTGAAAATATCAAGGCGATGTGTCGCGGGAGAATAATATTGCGCGGGCGCGTACCACCGGGCTATGTGCTAGACAACTAGAAAATCCAGCAGGGTTACGGGGACCAGGACATGACTCGGGTTGCATTGGTGACGGGCGGGACGCGCGGAATCGGCGCCGCCATTTCGATCGGCCTGAAGAATTGCGGCCATCGCGTCGCGGCGAATTACTGCGGCAACGACGAAGCGGCGGCGAAGTTCAAGGCCGAGACCGGCATTCCGGTGTTCAAATGGGACGTCGGCAACGCGGCCGCCTGCGCCGCCGGCATCAAGGATGTCGAAGGCGCGCTCGGGCCCATCGACATCCTCGTCAACAATGCCGGCGTCACCAAGGACGCCATGCTGCACAAGATGACCGCCGAGCAGTGGGACGACGTCATCCGCATCGATCTGGGCTCGATGTTCTACATGTGCCGCCCGCTGATCGACGGCATGCGCGAGCGCAATTTCGGCCGCATCGTCAACATTTCGTCGATCAACGGCCAGAAGGGCCAGATGGGCCAGACCAACTACTCCGCCGCCAAGGCCGGCATCATCGGCTTCACCAAGGCGCTGGCGCAGGAGACCGCCAAGAAGGGCATCACCGTCAACGTGATCTGCCCGGGCTATATCGATACCGAGATGGTCCAGGCGGTGCCGGAGAAGGTGCTCGCCGGCATCATCGCGACGATTCCCGTCGGCCGGCTAGGCAAGGCGGACGAGATCGCCAAGATGACCTGCTTCCTGGCGTCCGACGACGCCGCCTTCATCACCGGCGCCACGATGACGGTCAACGGCGCGCAATACATTGCGGGCTGAAAGCGGTTCGGGCCCGTCATGGTCGACGCACTGACGGCCGACAGGCTCACCGGCATCCGCGGCCAGCGCCTGCTGTTCCGCGATTTGAGCTTTCGCGTCGAACCCGGCCAAGTGCTCAGCCTCGAAGGCGCCAATGGCGCGGGCAAGACCTCGCTGCTGCGGATGATCGCGGGCTTCCTCGCGCCGGCCGCGGGCACGATCGCGCTGGGCGCGGTCGCGGATGCGGAGGAGCGGGGCCGGCGGGTCGGCTGGCTCGGCCATCACGACGCCGCCAAGCCGCAGCTCACGCCGCGCGAGGTGCTCGGCTTCTTCGCGCGACTCTATCGGACCGATAGCGACGTCGCCGCCGCGCTGGGCGAAGTCGGATTGGCGCCGCTGGCCGATCTACCCTGCCAGTATCTCTCCGCCGGCCAGAAGAAGCGCCTCGCGCTGGCGCGGCTCAGGCTTTCGCGCCGTCCCGTCTGGTTGCTCGACGAGCCGCTCGCGGCGCTCGACGCCGACGGCAAGGGCCGCGCCGCCGGCCTGATCCGGACGCATTGCCTCGCCGGCGGCATCGCCGTCGCGGCGACGCATGAGCCGCTGGGGATCGCCTGCGAACGGCTCACGCTGGGAGCGGCGGCGTGAGCCCGTTCGCCGCCGTTCTGTTGCGCGATATGCGCCTTGCGACGCGGGCGGGTGGCAGCGCGGCGCTGGCGCTGGGATTCTTCGCGGCGGTGGCGACGCTGGTACCGCTCGGCGTCGGCGCGGATCTGAAGCTGCTGGCGCGTGTCGCCGCCGGCGTGCTCTGGGTCGCGGCGGTGCTGGCGGCGCTGCTCTCGCTCGATCGGCTGTTCCAGTCCGATTTCGAGGACGGCAGCCTCGACCTCATCGCGCTGTCGCCGCTGTCGCTGGAAGCCGTCGCGGTCGCGAAGATCGCGGCGCACTGGCTGACCACGGGACTGCCGCTGACGCTGCTGTCGCCGCTGCTCGGATTGATGTTCGGCCTGCCGGCGCCGGCGATCGCGATGCTGACGCTGTCGCTGCTGATCGGCACGCCGTCGGTCAGCGCGCTGGGCGCGATCGGCGCCGGGCTGACGCTCGCGATCCGCCGCGGCGGATTGATCCTGCCGCTGCTGGTGCTGCCGCTGCTGGCGCCCGCCGTGATCTTCGGCGCCGGCGCGGTGCAAGGGGTCCTCGACCATCTGCCCAGCGGCGCGCTTTTGCTGCTCGCCGCCTTTTCCATCGCCGCCACCTTGCTGTCGCCCTTCGCGGCCGCGGCCGCCGTGCGGCTCAACCTCGCAGGATGAGCGCCATGCTTGCGGCCCCAGCGGCAACGGCCTAGATCGCAGCCATGGCAAGCCTCTTCACCTTCGCCAATCCTAAGCGGTTCATGGATGCGAGCGCGGCGCTGCTCCCCTGGCTCGCGGGCGCGACCGTCCTGACGCTGGGCACGGGGCTGGTGCTCGGCTTTCTCGCGCCCCCCGACTACCAGCAGGGCGACACGGTCAAGCTCATGTTCCTGCACGTGCCGGCGGCCTGGACGGCGATGATGGGCTACGGGCTGCTGGCGCTCGCTTCGCTGTTCGGACTGGTGTGGCGCCATCCGCTCTCCGACGTCGCGGCGAAGGCGGCGGCGCCGCTGGGCGCGGTGTTCACGCTGCTCGGCCTCGTCACCGGCTCGCTCTGGGGCAAGCCGATGTGGGGCGCCTGGTGGGTGTGGGACGGCCGGCTGACGTCGTTCCTTCTGCTGCTGTTCCTCTATCTCGGCTATATCGCGCTGTGGAACGCGTTCGAGGACGAGGTGCGCGCGGCGCGCGCCGCCGCGATCCTGGCGCTGGTCGGCGCGGTGAACCTGCCGATCATCGAATTCTCCGTCGACTGGTGGACGACGCTGCACCAGGGCGAGAGCATCTTCCGCGCCGGAGGCCCGAAGATCGCGGGGGTCTTCCTCTGGCCGCTCGCGCTGATGGGGCTCGGCTACACGCTTCTGTTCGTGACCCTGTGGACGATCCGCATACGGACGGAGATCCTGGAGCGCCGCGTGCGCTCCCTGCTGCTGGAGGGCGCGGCATGAACGGCATCCTCGCGATGGGCGGATATGCCGCCTATGTCTGGCCGGCCTATGGGGTGTCGGTGCTGCTGCTGGGCGGCGCCGTCGTCCTGACGCTGCGCGCCTATGGCCGCGTCAAGGCCAGGCTCGCCCTTTTGGAGAAGCCGTGAAGCGCCTCTTCTACATCCTGCCCGTCGTCGCGTTCCTGGGTCTCGGCTGGTTCCTCTATGCGAGCCTGCGTCCGCCGCCGCCCGCCGCGATGACGTCGGCCCTGCTCGGCAAGCCGGCGCCGGCGTTGACGCTGCCGGCGCTGGACGCCCAGGCCCAGGGCTTCGGGCCGAAGGACCTTGCGGCCGAGGGCCGGGTCACGCTGGTCAACCTCTTCGCGTCCTGGTGCGTGCCCTGCCGGGAGGAGGCGGCCCAGCTCGCCCAGCTCGCGCGCGCCCGCGGCGTGCGCCTGATCGGCATCGCCTACAAGGACAAGCCGGATGCGGCGCGCGCGTTTCTGAACGAGTACGGCAATCCGTTCGAGCGCATCGGCCTCGACGCGGAAGGCCGCGCCGGAATCGAATGGGGCATCTCCGGCGTGCCGGAGACCTTCGTGCTCGACCGTCACGGCATCGTGCGCGGCCGCTTCGGGCCGCTGTCGCCGGACGGTCTTGTGGTCGACATCCTTCCCGCGATCGCCCGCGCCTCCACGTATTGATTTAAGACTTCGGCAACCATGATTTGCGAGAGTGCGGCGATGCAGCTCAGTGCCGCCAATCTTCTCATCGCCTCGCAGCAGATCGCGCGCGGCGCGCAGCGCGTGGCGCCCGAGGCGCAGGCGAAATTCGCCTCCGCGCTGGCGCACGAGAACGGCGCCGAAGCCGCCGATTTCGCGCCCATGGACTTCAAGCAGACGGCGCCCGCCAAGGCGGCGCCCTCCGCGCCCGCCCAGGGGGCTGCGGGCGGCTACAACAGCTCGGGCCGGCCAGGCGCCAACCTCGATATTCGCGTTTAATTGGAAAGTCTTACGCCCGGCGGCGGCGGCCGCGGCCCTTGGGCGCGGCATGGCCGTTCTCGGCATAGGCCTCGCCGGCCGAGGCGACCAATGCCAGCAGCTTGACGAATTTCTGCCGCTCGGTCGGCGGCAGCGGATCGAGCAGCGCCTTCTCCGCCCGGTCGGATGCGGTGCGCGCGGCGCGCAGCGCCTTGCGCCCGACCTGGCTGATGGCGACGGAGTTCGCGCGCTGGTCTTCCTCGGTGCGTTCGCGCGAGAGTAATCCCTTCTCCAGCATGCGGCGCACCATCTCCGCGAGCGTCGAGCGGTCGATGCCGGTGATCTCGACGAGCGCGGTCTGGCTCACGCCTTCGTTGTGCTCGAGCGCGGCGAGCAGCGTGAACTGTTGCTTGGTGAGTTCGGCGGAGCCGGACTCGTGCGCGTAAAGATCGCCGAAGAATTGCGCGCAGCGCTTGAGAAGATGAGAGGGCGACTCCGACAATGCGAAGCCGCCATTCGTCTTGCGCTGGCCTTTCGTCATTCAAAACCCCTGCAGAACAATCCGCCGACGTTGTCCGCCATGTCGCGATTGTCAGGCACCCGTTACCCGGGTCGCATGCTCGATGAAAAGATTAGACGTCCCCAAGCCCCGTCACAACAGTCTCTAACGCGTTTGATGCGCCGTTTGCAACGCAAAGATTCGAATTGCCATTTTGTTTCGCGCGCGCATGAGCCAGAATATCCAACGCATGGCCGACGACGAACGATCCTTCCCGCCCAATCCGCGCTTCGTCCGCGTTGTGCCGGAGGGAGACACAACGGAACGTTATGTCTGCGGCGATTGCGGCCATATCTATTACACAAATCCGAAAATCGTTGTGGGCTCGGTCGTTAGGTTCGGCGAACGCATCCTGATGTGCCGCCGCGCGATCGAACCGCGCAAAGGGTTCTGGACCTTGCCCGCGGGCTATCTCGAAGAGAACGAGACGCCGGAGGACGGCGCCAGGCGCGAGGCGCGCGAGGAAGCGTTGTGCGAGATCGTGCTGGAAGGTCTTCTCGCCGTCTATTCCGTCACAAGGCTCAGCCAGGTGCAACTGATGTATCGCGCGCGCCTCGATACGGAGCAATTTGGCGCAGGTGCGGAAAGTCTCGATGTGAAACTGTTCTCGTGGGACGATATTCCGTGGACGGAGATTGCATTCCCCAGCGTGCGCTGGGCGCTGCACCATTGGCGCGAAAGCAAGGATGCGGCCATCTTCGCGCCGTTCTCCAATCCGCCGGGAGAGAACGGAAATTTTCCGCCGGCGCGCTGAACCTCAGCCGCCCTGCTTGTCCTGCGGCATGTGCTTCAAGAGTACCGGCGCCTGGAGCAGGCCGAAGGCGAACACCAGCGGCATGGTGATCCAGACCTTGAACGTCACCCACTGCCCGGTGGAAAAATTGCGCCACACGATCTCGTTCAGCACGGCGAGGACGGCGAAGAACACGCCCCAGCGCCAGGTCAGCGTCCGCCACGCGCTTTCGGGCATCTCGAACTCGAAGGACAGCGCGTATTTTATGAAAAGCCGATTGAAGGCGAGGCCGCCGAGCAGCACGGCGCAGAACGTCGCATAGATGATCGTCGGCTTGATCTTCAGGAAGGTGTCGTTCTTCAGCCAGAGCGTCAGGCCGCCGAACACGAGCACGATCACGGCACTGAACAGCGCGATGACGGACAGTTTCTTTTCCAGCCAATAGCCCGTCGCCAGCGAGACCAGCACCAGCACCATAAATGTGCCGGTCGCGGCATAGATGCCGAAGAACTGGAACGCCAGGAAGAAGGCGACGAGCGGACCCAAGTCCAGCAGCATCCGCCGCAATTGCACGCTCATCTTGCCCCCGTCAGTGCCTTGGCGAAATTGGCGGCGTTGAAGGGCTGCAGGTCGTCCACGCCCTCGCCGACCCCTATGTAATGGACGGGCAAGGCATATTTCTGCGCAAGCGCGGCCAGGATGCCGCCCTTCGCCGTGCCGTCGAGCCGCGTCATCACCAGCCCGGTTAGCGGTACCGTGTTCTTGAAGCCCTCGACCTGGTTGATCGCGTTCTGGCCGGTGGTGGCGTCGAGCACCAGGAGCGTCGCATGCGGCGCGGTCGGGTCGAGCTTCTTGATGACGCGCACGATCTTCTCCAACTCGGCCATCAGACCGGCCTTGTTCTGCAGCCGGCCGGCGGTATCGATCAACAGAACGTCGGCGCCGCTCGCGCGTGCCCGTTCCAGCGCCTCGAAGGCCAGGCCCGCGGCGTCCGCGCCGGCGCCCTTGGCCACCATCTCCGCGCCCGTCCGCACGGCCCAGATGCCGAGCTGCTCGATGGCGGCGGCGCGGAAGGTGTCGCCCGCCGCGAGCACGACTTTCGCGCCATTGGCGGCGAAGCGCTTGGCGAGCTTGCCGATGGTCGTGGTCTTGCCGGTCCCGTTCACGCCCGCGACCAGGATGACGAACGGCTTGATGGCGCCATCTACAACCAGCGGCTTCTCGATAGGTTGCAGGACCTTCAGCAATTCGCTGCGCAAGGTCTCGCGGATGTCATAGTCGCTGACGTCGAGGCCGAAGCCCTTGTCGCTCACCGCCTGCGCCAGCCGGGCCGCCAGCGCCGGGCCGAGATCGGCCTTGATCAGCGCCTCTTCCAGCTCGCCGATGCTGACCGCGTCGAGCTTCCGCCTGGTCACGATGCCCGCGATGCTGTCCGACAGCCCGGCCGTCGAGCGCGACAGGCCGGCCTTCAGCCGCTCGAAGAAGGTGGGCGGCGGAGGCGCTTCGCCGAAATCCCTCATGCCGCGAGCACTCCCGAAAGCTTGCCGTCGACCAGGCCGGCGATGTGCGCGGAGACGAAGCTGCCATGGGAGCAGCCCTCGATCCGCACCGGCGCGAAGCAGGGCGTGCGGCCGATGCCGCCGCGCTCGACCAGAAGGGTCCGCGTCGTGCCGACCAATGTCAGATGGCGCGCCGCGGCGGCCGTCTCGCCCTTGGCGCGCAACAGAGCGGCGCGGTCCTTGATCGTCTGGCGATCGAGCTGCGGCATACGCGCGGCGGGCGTTCCGGCCCGCGCGCTGAAGCGGAAGACGTGCAGGTTCGACAGGCCGGCCTCGTCGACAAGGTCCATCGTGCGCCGGAACATGTCTTCGGTCTCGGTCGGGAAGCCGGCGATGAGATCGGCGCCGAAGGCAGCGTCTGGCCGTAGCCGCCGCACGGTGTCGCAGAACGCGATCGTGTCGGCGCGGCCATGGCGGCGCTTCATGCGCTTGAGGATCATGTCGTCGCCCGACTGCACGGAGAGGTGGAAATGCGGCATCAGCCTTTCTTCTTCTGCGATGGCGCGCAGCAATTCTTCGTCGGCCTCGATGCTGTCGATGGAGGAGAGGCGCAGCCGCCTTACCTCAGGCACAAGCTTCAGGATCTTGCGCACGAGGCCGCCCAGCGTCGGCGCACCCGGCAGGTCGGCGCCATAGGCGGTGAGATCGACACCTGTCAGCACCAGTTCGGGATAGCCCGCCTCGGTCAGCCGCCGTGCCTCGGCGATCAGCGCGCCCATCGGCACGCTGCGGGAATTGCCGCGCCCGAACGGGATGATGCAGAAGGTGCAGCGGTGGTCGCAGCCGTTCTGCACCTGCAGGAAGGCGCGGGTGTGGCCCTCGAAGCAGTCGATCATCTGGCCGGCGGTTTCTCGCACCGAGAAGATGTCGTTAACGCGCACGCGCTCCGCGTCGGGCTCGCGATAGATGCGCGCCTGGAGCTTCTCGGCATTGCCGAGCACGAGGTCGACTTCGGACATCGACGAATAGGTCTGCGGCTCGCTCTGCGCCGCGCAGCCGGTGACGATGATCCGCGCGTCCGGCCGCTCGCGGCGGACCCGGCGGATCGTCTGGCGCGACTGGCGCACGGCTTCGGCCGTGACCGCGCAGGTGTTCAGGATCACCGCGCCGTCGAGCCCGGCCTCGGCCGCGCGGGCGCGGATCGCCTCGGACTCATAGGCGTTCAGGCGGCAGCCGAAGGTGATGATCTCGTTGCTCACGCGGCCAGCGCCTTCAGATCGATCTCGCCCTGGAACACGAAGGCGGAAGGGCCGGTCATCAGGATGTGCTCGTCGCCTTCGCGTATCTGGAAATGCAGGACGCCGCCGTCCAGCTGGATGTCCATCTCGCGTCCGACCAGGCCGCGCCGATAAGCGGCGGCGGCCGCTGCGCAGGCGCCGCTGCCGCAGGCCAGCGTGACCCCGGCGCCGCGTTCCCATACCCGCATGCGCAACCGGCCGGGCGCCAGAACGCTCACGAATTCGACATTGGTCCGCTTCGGGAAGAAGGGATGGCGTTCGATGGCCGAACCAAGCTCGATCACCGGTGCGACCTCGGCATTCGGAACGAACGACACGAAGTGCGGATTGCCCATCGATAGCGCCATGCCCGACACTTCGGTGCCGCGATGCTCCGCATCGTGCAGGACGAGGGTCAGCGCTTCGGTGTTCATAGGCTTGGCCAGAGGGACGTCGGCCCAGTCGTGCTTCGCCGCGCCGAAATCCACAGTCACCATTCCGCTGCCGGCATCCGTGCAGACGAGCGGCCCGCCGCGCGTGTCGATCCGCAGCTCCGCCTTCCCGGTTTCCGCCATCAACAGCCGCGCGACGCAGCGCGTGGCATTGCCGCATTGTTCCGCCTCGCTGCCGTCGGGATTGCGGATCTCCATCGTCGCGTCGGCGCCGCCCGTGCCGGGACGGATCACGATCACCTGATCGCAGCCGATGCCGCGGCGACGGTCGGCGACCGCGCGGGCAGCCGCCTCGTCCAGCGCAAGTGCTTGCTTTCGCGCGTCGAAGACCACGAAATCGTTGCCCAGCCCGTGCATTTTCAGGAACGGCGTCATGGGGCGGTATATAGGCGCGGGCGCCGCCGGGGGCCAGTGGCGGATTGACCTTGCGGCCGGCGCTTTCCATACAGTCCGGGCACGAGCGGAGCGACTCTATGAAGCGTGGAACATGGCTGGTGGCCGCGGGTTTATTGCTGGCGGTGGCGGCGAAGGGAGCGGTGAGCGTGGAAGACCCCTATCTCTGGCTGGAGGACATCCACGGCGCCAAGCCGCTCGCCTGGGTGGCGGAGCAGAACGCGCGCACCCGCGCCGTGCTCCAGGCCGACCCGCGCTATGCCCAGGACCACGATGCGGTGCTCAAGGTGCTCGACGCCACGGATCGCATCCCCTATGGCAGCATCGTCCATGACACCGTCTTCAACTTCTGGCAGGACGCCGCCAATCCGAAAGGCGTATGGCGCCGCACCACGCTTGCAGACTATGCGAGCCCGAGCCCGCATTGGGAAACCATCATCGACGTCGACAAGCTCGCCGCCGACGAGCATGAGAACTGGATCTGGGAGGGTGCGAACTGCACCGACGACCTCAAGCGCTGCTTGGTGCTCCTGTCGCGCGACGGCGGCGACGCCCATGTGATCCGCGAATACGATCTCGGCGCCAAGGCCTTCGTGAAGGACGGCTTCGCGCTGCCCCATGCCAAGTCGGACGCGAGCTGGCTGGACGACGACACGGTTTTGTTCGCCACCGATTTCGGTCCCGGCACGCTGACCAAATCCGGCTATCCGCGCATCGTGAAAATCTGGCATCGCGGCGAGGCCGTCGATGCGGCGAAGACCCTGCTGGAGGGCAAGCCCGAGGACATCGCGGTCCAGACCCAGACGCTGCACGGCGCCGGCGGCACCTATGCCATGGTCGTGCGCGGCGTCAGCTTCTTCGAGAACGAATACCACCACGTCGCGGCCGACGGCACGCTGACCGGGATCGACCTGCCGCTCTCCGCCGTCATCCAGGGCATGGTCGGCGATCGCCTCGTCTTCACGCTGCGCAAGGACTGGAACACGCGGGCCAAGACCTATCCGCAGGGCGCGCTGCTCACGATGAAGACCGACGGCAGCGACGTCGAGGTGCTCTATGCGCCCGGCCCGCGCAGCACGATCGAGGAGGTGGCGACGGGGCGCGACGCGATCTACGCCTCGATCTTCGACAATGTGACGGGCTCGATCCATACCTTCCGCCGCCTGCCGAGCGGCGCCTGGAACGATGTCAAGCTCGACCTGCCGGCCAACGGCTCGACCCATGTCGTCGCGGCCAATGATTTCGGACCCGAGGCGATGTTCACCTTCGAGAGCTATCTGAAGCCCTCGACGCTCTATCTCGACAAGGGCGACGGCAAGCCGGTGGAGATCAAGGCGCTGCCGCCACGGTTCGATTCCTCGGACCTTGTCACCGAGCAGTTCCAGGTCGCCTCGACCGACGGCACGATGATCCCCTATTTCGTGACGCGGCCGAAGACGCTGAGCGGACCGGCGCCGACCGTGCTCTACGGCTATGGCGGTTTCGAGATCTCGCTGACGCCCGGCTATTCGGCGAATTTCGGCCTGCTGTGGCTGACCCATGGCGGCATCTATGTCGTGGCGAACATCCGCGGCGGCGGCGAGTTCGGGCCGGCCTGGCACGAGGCGGCACGCTTCGAGAACCACCAGAACGCGTTCGACGATTTCGCCGCGGTGGCGCGCGATCTGGTCAAGCGCGGCTTCACCACCCCCAAGCAGCTCGGCATCGTCGGCGGCTCGAATGGCGGGCTCCTGGTCTCGGCCTCGATGGTCGAGCATCCAGACCTGTTCGGCGCGGTGATCTGCCAGGTGCCGCTGATCGACATGCTCCGCTACACCCAGATCGGCGCCGGCCAGTCCTGGGCCGACGAGTACGGCGATCCGGCGGACCCCAAGGCGCGCGCCTATATCGAGAAATACTCGCCCTATCAGAACGTGAAGCCGGGGGTGAAATATCCGCCGATCCTCTTCACCACCGCGACCAGCGACGACCGCGTGACGCCGGTGCATGCGCGCAAGATGGCCGCGAAGATGGAGGCGTTCGGCGACGACGTGCTGTTCTTCGAGAACACCGATGGCGGCCATTCGGCCGGCGCCAACCACAAGCTTGCGGCCGAGATGTGGGGGCTGTCCTTCGTGTACCTAAAACAGAAGCTGGGGCTGAAGTAGTTTTCCTCCCCGCAAACGCGGGGGAGGAAACTCGATCGACGGAGTCGCTCTTGCGCGTGCGGAACTTTTTCGTTGCAATGCTCGCGGCCGCCTTCGCCGCAGCCGCGCCGGTCGACAGCGATCCCAATCTCTGGCTCTCCGACATTCACGGCGAGAAGGCGCTCGCCTGGGTGAAGGAGCAGAACGTGCGCAGCGACGCGGCGCTGAAATCCGATCCGCGCTATGCCGCGGACTATGCGGCGATCCTCAAATCGCTCGACGTGCCGGACCGCATCCCGCTCGGCGAGCTCGACCACGGATTGGTCTACGATTTCTGGCAGGACGCCGGCCATGTGCGCGGGCTTTGGCGGCGCACCACCGCCGCCGACTACGCCGCCGCCGCGCCGCATTGGGAAACGCTGCTCGATCTCGACAAGCTCGACGCGGACGAGCAGACGCAATGGGTCTGGCAGGGCGCCGATTGCGCGCCGGACAGCGATCTTTGTCTCGTGCGATTGTCACCCGGCGGCGGCGACGCCGCCACCGTTCGCGAGTTCGACCTGAAGACGAAGAGCTTCGTGACGGGCGGCTTTGCGTTGCCGCTGGCCAAGCTCAGCGCGAGCTATATCGACAAGGACACGATCCTGTTCGCCACCGATTTCGGCCCGGGCACCATGACCACGTCGAGCTATCCGCGCGTCGTCAAGCTCTGGCGGCGCGGCGCGCCGTTGTCGGCGGCGAAGACGGTTTTCGAAGCCGGCATGAACGACATCTCGGCGCGACCCGAAGTCTACCGGGGCCCTTACGGCACCGTCGCCTTGATCGAACGCCAACTGACATTCTTCACGAGCGAATTGCATCTGCTGGATGCGAACGGGACGACGCACAAGATTCCGCTGCCGACATCGGTGAACGTCCACGGCGTCACCGACGGGCGCTTGATTTTCACGCTGCGCGAGCCTTGGAAGACTGCCATCGCCGGCCGGACAGCGACCGTCCCGCGCGGATCGCTGCTCTCCTACGTCCTGCCGCGAAGGGGCGCGCGCCCCGAGCGGCATCCGCTCGCGGTCCTGTTCCAGCCGGACGCGCACAGCACGGTCGAAACCGTCTCGGCCGGCCGCGACGCGGTCTATGCCGCGATCTACCACGACGTCACCGGCGCGGTGCACAAATTCACCCGCCACGACCTGGTCTGGGACGACGCCAAGCTCGATCTGCCGCCCGGCGGCTCGACCGACGTGGTCTCGACCGACGATTGGACCGGCGACGCGCAGTTCACCTATGAGAGCTTTCTCACGCCACCGACGCTCTACGCGACCGACGGCACCGCGCCGCCGGCCGCGATCAAGTCGCAGGCGCCCTTATTCGACGCCTCCGGCCTCACGGCCGAGCAATTCTGGGTGACGTCGACGGACGGCACACGCGTGCCGTATTTCTTGATCCACGCGAAGGACCAGAAGGGTCCGGTTCCGACCATTCTCTATTCCTATGGCGGTTTCGAACTGTCGCTGATGCCCTGGTACTGGAATGACGGCCATCGCCCGCTCGACGCCGGGCAGGTTTGGCTCACCAAGGGCGGGGCGGTCGCGGTCGCCAATATCCGCGGCGGCGGGGAGTTCGGCCCAGCCTGGCACCAGGCAGCGCTGAAGCAGAACCGGCAGAAGGCGTTCGACGATTTCGCCGCGGTGGCGCGCGATCTGGAAAGGCGGGGGCTCACCACGCCGCGCCAGCTCGGCATCGTCGGGGCCTCGAATGGCGGTGTGCTCACCACCGTGACGATGACCCAGCATCCCGAACTGCTCGCCGCCGTGGTCAGCCAGCGCCCGCTGGTCGACATGCTGCGCTACACGCGGTTCGGCGCCGGTGCCTCCTGGATCGGCGAATATGGCGATCCCGACAAACCGGCCGACCGCGCCTATATCGCGAAATATTCGGCCTATCAGAACGTGAAACCGGGTATGCGCTATCCGTCGATCCTGTTCATCACCGAGACCAGTGACGATCGCGTTACGCCGATCTGGGCGCGGATGATGGCGGCCAAGATGGAAGCGCAGGGCCACGATGTGCTGTTCAACGAAAGCGCCGAAGGCGGCCACGGCCCCGGCGCCACCAACGCGGCGCAGGCGGAGATGTGGGCGCTGAGTTACGTCTATCTGAAGCAGAAATTGCATCTCCCCTGAGATTTGCCCGGCAATTGCCCCAATCCGGTTCCAGTCTCCGCGTGGGAGGGAACGCATGTCCGGCACGGCATCACGAGCTGTCGCAGTCCTGCTCACGCTTTGCGTCTTCGCCGTGCTCGGCTATTGGCTTGCCCGATCGGTCGATGCGCCAGGAGCGATCATGATCCGCGATCCGATCATCCCGCCATTGCCGCCGCATCCTGTGGCTTCGCCACCGAAGGGCTGGACAATGCTCGACATGGATGGCCGCTTCAGCCTCTACGCACCGCCGGCCGCGTATCACCACCCCGAACGCGGCACGGACTCCTATGTCGGCGACATTATCGGCGCGGATTTCAAGCTGACCTTCGACTATGGCCTTTTCTCGGGCGGACCGGACCAGCGCCCGCCCGCTCCAGGCGTCCGCGAGGAGCGCTTTGTTGCGGACCGGCATCCGGCGGTGATCCGCAGCGGCCTTACGGCGAGCGGCGAGATCGGGATTATGCTCTATGTTCCGAATGTGCATTGCGGGCGGTTGATCATAGGTATCCGCTGCGACTGGGACGCGTTGCAGATCTCCGGGACCGCGCGCGATGCCGCCGCCGAGGCCACGGTGAAGACGATGTTCCGGACCTTGCAGTTCTCGCCAAACCCTTATGAATAGCCGACGCGACTTGCTCGCGTCCGCGATTGACGGCGCGATCTTCTGAGCCTAAAACCCGCCCGCTTCCGGAAAGCCCTTAGGACTTTCCGGTCCCAGGCTGGGCCTGGGATCGCCCCCAGGCAGCGCAGGCGCGCCCCCTGGGGCCGCAATGCTTTGGGTAATACTTACCCGTCATCACCCGCATATGCGGGTGATCCATCTTCCAGCGCCGCCGCTGGAAAATGGGTCGCCCGGACAAGCCGGGCGATGACGGAAGAGCGGTGAATAGGGAAGAATGTTCGACAGTCTGCAAACCCGCCTCGGCGGCGTGTTCGACCGGCTCAGGGGCCGCGGCGCGCTCACCGAGCGCGACGTGGACGAGGCCTTGGGCGAGGTCCGCACCGCGCTGATCGAAGCCGATGTCGCGCTCCCCGTCGTCAAGGATTTCATCGACAAGGTCCGCCCCCGCGCCATCGGCGAGGACGTCATCCGCTCGGTCACGCCGGGCCAGCAGGTCGTCAAGATCGTCCATGACGTGCTTGTTGAAACGCTCGGCGTGGAAAACGCCTCGCTGTCTCTCGGCAGCCCGCCCGCGCCGATCCTGATGGTCGGCCTGCAGGGGTCGGGCAAGACCACGACCTCGGCCAAGATCGGCCTGATGCTGCAGACCCGCGAGAAGAAGCGCGTGCTGATGGCCTCGCTCGACGTGTCGCGTCCGGCCGCCATGGAGCAGCTCCGCATTCTCGGCGAGCAGACGGGCGTGCCGACGCTGCCGATCGTCTTGGGTCAGGGCCCGGTCGACATTGCGCGCCGCGCCATGGCCTCGGCGAAGGTCGGCGGCTATGACGTGCTGATCCTCGACACCGCCGGCCGCCAGCATATCGACGAGCAGCTGATGCTCGAAGTCGCGGCGATCCGCGACCAGGTGAAGCCGCATGAGACGCTCTTGGTCGCGGATTCGCTGACCGGCCAGGACGCGGTCAACATCGCCCGGACCTTCAACGAACGCGTCAAGCTCTCCGGCATCATCCTGACCCGCGCCGACGGCGACGCGCGCGGCGGCGCGGCGCTCTCGATGCGCGCCGTCACCGGCGCGCCGATCAAGTTCCTCGGCACCGGCGAGAAGATGGATGCGCTCGAGGCCTTCCATCCGGCGCGGCTGGCGAGCCGCATCCTCGACATGGGCGACGTCGTCTCCCTGGTCGAGAAGGCGGCCGAGACCATCGACAAGGAAAAGGCCGAGAAGCTCGCCAAGAAGATGAAGAAGGGCGAGTTCGACATGAACGATCTCGCCGAACAGCTCAATCAGATGAAGAAGCTCGGCGGCATGCAAGGCGTGCTCGGCATGCTGCCCGGCGTCGGCAAGGTGAAGGACCAGCTCGCCCAGGCCGGCATGGACGACAAGGTGCTCACCCGCCAGGAAGCGATCATCCAGTCGATGACCAAGAAGGAGCGCGCCAATCCCGACGTGATCAACGGTTCGCGGAGAAAGCGCATCGCGCAGGGCTCGGGCGTCGAGGTCAGCGAAGTGAACAAGCTCCTCAAGATGCACCGGCAGATGTCGGATGTGATGAAGAAGATGGGCAAGGGCGGCCGCGCCATGCAGGGACTGAGCGCCCTGTTCGGCGGAGGCGGCGGCATGCCGCCGGGAATGCCCGGCGGGCGAAGATAAATCTCGCGCGGAGACGCGGAGGCGCGGAAAGAACTCCGCGTGCTCCGCGCCTCCGCGTGATTCAGACGGTTTCGAACGAACAACGGAAGGAAGAAATAAATGTCTCTCAAGATCAGACTGGCCCGCGGCGGCACCAAGAAGCGCCCGCATTATGCGATCGTCATTGCGGATTCGCGTAGCCCGCGCGACGGCCGCTTCATCGAGAAGATCGGCTTCTATAATCCGCTCCTGCCGAAGGACCATGCCGATCGCGTGAAGCTCGACACGGAAAAGGCCGGCGAGTGGATCAAGAAGGGCGCCACCGCGTCCGACCGCGTCCACCGCTTCCTCGCCAATGCCGGCCTCGTGAAGCCGCTGGCGAAGAACAATCCGCAAAAGGCCAAGCCCAAGAAGAAGGCGCAGGAGCGCGCCGCGGCGAACGCCAAGGCCGCCGAAGCCGCTTCCGCCGAGGCTTAAGGCCATGGCGGGGCCGTCCCGCGACGTGCTGCTGGCCGCCGTCATCGGCGCGCAGGGCCTGAAGGGCGAGGTGAGGGTGAAGACCTTCACCGAGCATCCCGAGGCGCTGGCGCGCTATCGCGGCCTGCACGCGCAAGACGGCCGCCGTTTCACCGTGACGGCGGCGCGCGCCACCAAGCCCAGCGAGGCGGTGCTCACGCTCGCCGAAGTGACCGACCGCACGACGGCGGAGGGCCTCAAGGGCACCGAGCTCTATGTCTCGCGCGACGTCCTGCCGGCGACGGCAGATGACGAGTTCTACCACGCCGATCTCATCGGCCTGCGCGCCGAGGATGTCGGGGACCGCGTCATCGGGATCGTCAAGGCGATCCACAATTACGGCGCCGGCGACGTGATCGAGATCGAGCAGCCGGGCGGCGACACGGTGCTGCTCGCCTTCACCAAAGAGACGGTGCCCTCGATCGAGATCGACAAGGGCCGCATCGTCGTCGCGGTGCCGCGCGACGACGACGCGGAGCGCGAGCACGGCGTGGAATGAACTGGTCCGCGACGGTCCTGACGCTGTTCCCCGAGATGTTTCCGGGGCCGCTCGGCATCTCGCTGCTCGGCAAGGCGCTACAGAAAGAGCTCTGGTCGCTGGACGTGCGCGATATCCGCGATCACGGCATCGGCCGCCACGCCAAGGTCGACGACACGCCGGCCGGCGGCGGGCCCGGCATGGTGATGCGCGCCGACGTGGCACTGGCGGCCATCGACGCCGTCGAGCGCCGCGACCGGCCCTTGATCTATCTCTCGCCGCGGGGCCTGCCGCTGACTCAAAAGCGGGTGGGCGAACTCGCCGCCGGCCCGGGCGCCATCCTGTTGTGCGGCCGGTTCGAGGGACTGGACCAGCGCGCCATCGACGCCCGCGAAATCGAGGAGATCAGCCTCGGCGATTTCGTGCTGGCGGGCGGGGAGATCGCCGCCATGGCGCTGATCGAGGCGTGCGTCCGGCTGATCCCGGGCGTGCTGGGCGACGCCCAATCGCCGGATGAGGAGAGCTTCTCGGCCGGCCTGCTGGAATATCCGCAATATACCAGGCCGCAGACGGTCGAGGACCGGCCTATTCCGGAGGTCCTAAACAACGGAAATCACAGGGAAATCGCCAAATGGCGCAAGGCCCGGGCGGAGGAATTGACCAAGGCGCGGCGCCCCGACCTCTGGACCCTCTATGAAAAGAAAAAATCCTAGGCTATACGCCCCGCTCTTTTGCCGACCATCGCCGCCCGGAGATCACCGCCATGAACCTGTTGCAGACGCTCGAAGCCGAGCAGATGAAGGCCGTCCGGGCCAAGCCCCTCCCGGAATTCCGCGCCGGCGACACGCTGAAGGTGAACGTCAAGGTCGTCGAAGTCTCCTATGACGAGAAGGCCAAGGCGGAGAAGCGCCGCGAGCGCCTCCAGGCCTTCGAAGGCGTCTGCATCGCGCGCCAGGGCGCCGGCCTCAATGAGGCCTTCACCGTGCGCAAGATCTCGTATGGCGAGGGCGTGGAGCGCGTGTTCCCGATCTACTCGCCGCTGGTCGACAGCGTGACGGTCGTGCGCAAGGGCCGGGTGCGCCGCGCCAAGCTCTATTACCTGCGCGGCCGCCGCGGCAAGTCCGCCCGCATCGCCGAGCGCCAGGACGCGGACGTCGCCGCGCCGGTCGAGACCGCCGAGTCGTAATGGACACCCTCCCGTTCACGGGAGGGTCGAAATTTGCATCGCGAAGCGAGGCAAATTTCGGGGAGGGGACAGCCTCTCCGGAAGAGTTCCGTCTGCGCCGCTGTCCCCTCCCCGAAAAATTCTCGCGCACGCTGTCGCTACGCGCCGCTCCGAATTTTTCGACCCTCCCGTGAACGGGAGGGCTAAGCGGGGGGCGTGATGGTTCGCGGACATCGCAATGATATCGACGGCCTGCGCGCCCTCGCGATCCTGCCGGTCCTCTTCTATCACGCGAATATCTGGCCGTTCGCGAGCGGCTATGTCGGCGTCGATGTCTTCTTCGTCATCTCGGGCTATCTCATCACCGGGCTGATCCTGCGCGAGCAGGATGGCGCCGGCTTTTCGCTTGCCGATTTCTACGACCGGCGCATCCGCCGCATCCTGCCGGCGCTCGGCGTCGTCCTTTTCGCATCGACGATCGTGGCGCTGATCGTCCTTCTCCCCGACGAACTCCGGGAGTTCGGGCGCAACCTGATGGCCAGCGCGCTGTTCTACGCCAATATTCGCGACTGGCAGGACGGCGCGCAATATTTCGCGCCGCAAGCCGGCGAGAATCCGCTGCTGCACGTCTGGTCGCTGGCGGTGGAAGAACAGTTCTATCTGGTCTGGCCGCCTCTGCTGATCCTTCTTGCCCGCTTTCGCAAGTCGCTTCCCGCCGTCATCCTCGTGGCTGCCGCCGCGTCTCTGGCGCTCGCGCTCATTCTGCATGTCACGCAGAACGATCCGCGCGCGGCGTTCTATCTTCTGCCGCCGCGCGCCTGGGAATTGCTGGCCGGGGCGTTTCTGTCGACCGGCGTAGCTGCGCCGCTCCGCTCCGCCGCGGCGCGCCATGGCGCCGCGGCTGCGGGCTTTGCCCTCATCCTCGCCGCCGTGCTTCTTCCGGGCGCGGACGCATCTTCGCAACTCCTGCACAGCTTCGTCGCGACGCTGGGCACGGCGGTCCTCCTCTTCGCGTCCGAAGGCGGCGGCAATATCGTGGGCGATGCGCTCGCCACGCGCCTGCCCGTCTTTGTCGGGCGGATCTCCTATTCGCTTTATCTCTGGCATTGGCCGGCGCTCGTCTATGCGCGGCTTTATCTCCATCGCGAGCCAACCTTTGCCGAGGCGGCCGCGATCCTGGCCGCGGTGTTCGCGGCCTCGATCCTGTCGTGGCGCTATGTCGAGCAGCCGATCCGGCGCCGGCGCGCGGTTTGGCGAGGCCGTCCGTTCAGCTTCGCCGCCGCCGGTATCGGAATCGGATTTTTCGCCGTGACGGCCGTCGTCTTCATGTGGTTTCACGGATTGCCTTGGCGCATGCCGCCCGATATCCGTGCCCTCGACGCGGTGATCCAGCGCCCGATGCCCGGCCGCTGGTGCAGGCCGCAGGACAATTGCGTGAGCGGCAACGCGGCCTTCGTGGGCGAGGCCGTCCTGATCGGCGACTCCCATGCGCGCGTCCTCTCGCCTGTGTTGAAGCGTTTCGCCGCCGAGCGGCATTTGCGGCTGCGCGAGACGACACGTCCCGGCTGCCTGCCGCTGCCCGGAATCCGGATCACGCGGCCGGATCGGAATTTCCGGCCCTGTGCCGAATTCGCCGAGGCCGCGGCGGACCTGGTGCTCGCGTCGCATGCCGTGCGGCTGGTGATCCTGGAGGCGCGTTGGGAACTTTATGTCAACGACGGGAGCGGCTATGTCGCCGGCGGCCAAGCCGCGATCGCGGCCGCGCTGGAAGCCCTGATCGACAAGCTGAACCGGCGCGGAGTCGCCGTCCTGGTGATCGGCGCCGTGGTGCCGTTTCCGGAAAACCCGGCGCATTGCTACGGCCGCGAACGGATCGCCGGACGCGACCCGTCGCCTTGCATGAATCTGCCGCTCGCCGCGGCCCTGCCCCGGACGGCCGCCGCGGACCGGCTGATCGCTGCGCTGGCCGAGCACCGCCCCGCCGTCCGCACCTATCTGCCCAACCGGGCGCTGTGCGACGCAGCCGGTTGCCATGCGCTCGCCGACGGCCAGTTGCTCTACTGGGACGATCACCATCTGTCGCCCGCCGGCGCGGCGCGTGTGGGGCGGGCGCTCGAGGCCGCCTTGCGCCATTGGCCGTGGTGACGCGGCTTTCGCGCCACACGCAAAATCATTCCGTTTCGCCCTCTTCCCAACGCATTTGCCGGGACTATTCTCCGCGCCCCAATTTCAGCCGGGCGTCGAGTCGTGCCGCGCGTGATCGCAACAGAAGCCGTCGTCAAGGACGCCGAACCGCTCGACGAGACGGTCAAGCTGGCGCATGTCCCGGGCACGCCGTTCGCCTTCATCTGGTTCCTGATCGCGACGCACTTTCCCGGGCGCGTGGCGGCGATGGCGGGCTTCGCCCTGCTTGCGACCTCGATCGAGGCGTTCACGCCGCTCGTCTTTTCCCATCTGGTCAATGCGATCACGGCAGCGGTGAAGAGCCATGCCGGCTTCGCCACGGTATGGCCGTGGATCGTATGGCTGGCGGGCATCTGGTTCGGCGGCGCGCTGGCCTATCGCGCCTATGAGATGGTGGACGTCAACACCGGCCCGCGGATGCGCGGCTTGGCGCAGAAATATCTCTTCGTCTACCTGCTCGGCCATTCGCCGCGCTATTTCCAGGACAATTTCGCCGGCAAGCTCGGCCAGAAGGTCAAGCAGGCCGGCCAGGCGGCCATCGGCATCCTCGGCATCGTGTGCATGGACGCGGTGCGCGTGTTCGGTCTCGTGGTCATCGGCGCGGTGCTGATGGCGCTGCAGGCGCCGGCCTATGCGATCATCCTGGGCGTGTGGACGGTGCTCTATCTCGGCGTCGTCTTAGCGCTCGCCCGGCGGTGCGTCGTCTTGTCCAAGGCCTTGTCCGACGAGGTCTCGACCTCGACCGGGCGGCTGATCGATGCGGTATCCAACGCCGATCTCGTGCGCGCCTTTGCCAAGGCGGCCTATGAGCGCAAATTCATCTCCTATTTCCTGGCCGACGAGATGAACGCCTCGCGCCGGCTGCGCTGGTTCCTCATCACCATGCGCATGTTCATGCAGTCCGCGACGCTGCTGCTGCTGGTGGCCCTGGTCTTCGTGACGGCGCGCGACATCGTCGCCGGCGCGATCTCGCTCGGCGCCTTCACGATGATCTACTTGCTCGCCAACCAGATCGCACGCGGCGTGCAGGAGCTTTCCTTCCGCATGCTCGACTATTTCGAGCAGCTCGGCACGCTGGCCGAGGCGCTCGACTTGGTCAGCGCCCCGCACGAGATCGTCGATGCGCCGGGCGCCCGTCCGCTCGCGGTCGCCCGCGGCCATATCCGCTTCGAGAATGTCTCGTTCCGCCACCCCAACGGCTTTTCGGTGTTCGAGAATCTGAACCTCGACATCCAGCCGGGCGAGCGTGTCGGGCTCGTCGGCCCCTCCGGCGCCGGCAAGTCGACGCTGGTGCGTCTCCTGCGCCGCCAGTTCGAGCCGCAGTCGGGCCGCATCACCATCGACGGCCAGGACATCGCGCATGTCACCTGGGACTCTCTCAACGAGGCGATCGCCGAGGTGCCGCAGATGCCGGGCGTCTTCCACCGCAATGTCCGCGACAATATCCGCTACGCGCGGCCGCTCGCCGAAGCCGAGGAAGTGGAAAGCGCGGCGCGCCAGGCCCATGCGCACGACTTCATCGCCGAGCGCGACGAAGGCTATGACATGATCGTCGGCGAGCAGGGCATCAAGCTCTCCGGCGGCGAGCGGCAGCGCGTCGCCATCGCCCGCGCCCTGATCAAGGATGCCCGCATCCTGGTGCTGGACGAGGCGACCTCATCGCTCGATTCCGAAAGCGAGCACCTCATCCAGTCAGCGCTGTGGACGCTGGTCCAGGGCCGCACGGTGATCGCCATCGCGCACCGGCTCTCGACCATCGCCGGCATGGACCGCGTGGTCTATCTCGACCGGGGCCGGATCCTGGAAGACGGGCCGCATCGCGTGCTGCTGGCGAACAAGGGGCCTTATTCCAGGCTCTGGAACCGCCAGATGGGCGGCTTCATCGACGCGGCGTGAAAGGCCCATAAATCGGGCCTTTCGCGCGTCGGCGGGTCCGAACCGCCGCAATAGTGCATATAATGCCCGATTTATCGCACTTTTCCGCTTGCGGCACGTGCTTCTGGTCTCGGAAGTGCAGTAAAATCGGGCATTCGTTTGATTCGCAACAAGGAGCAAAAACAATGGCAATAGCTGGAACTGGCGCCCCGAAGGCCGCCAAGGCGAAGGTCGAAACGGTGAGCACCCGCCAGCTTGGCGCCTCGCTGGCCGAGAAGCATGACATGTCGAACAAGGCCGCGCTCGCGATCCTGGACGACTCGATCGCGCTGATCACCAAGCACCTGAAGAAGGGCGCCCGCGTCCGCCTGAACGGTCTCGGTATCCTGGTCGTGCGCAAGCGCGCCGCCCGCATGGGCCGCAATCCGGCGACCGGCGAAGCGATCAAGATCAAGGCTTCGAAGAAGGTCGCTTTCCGCGCCGCGAAGGAGCTGAAGGAATCGATCTGATCGGTTTCTTCGGAAAAAAGAGATCAAGCCGGCCGATGCGCAAGGCATGGGCCGGCTTTTTCTTTGTGCAGTGAATGTGCCCGTCGCGTCGTTCAAAAACGACTGTCATGCCCGGACAGGCGGGCATCCAGCGGCCGGGCGGTCCGCCAAGACGGGATTCCCGCTTTCGCGGGACAGTCTGGAATTGAATCGATCCGGGAGGCTTGAATCCTAGAGAACGACCCGCCGCAGGCGTAGCGCGTTGGCGATCACCGATACCGAGCTCAGGCTCATCGCCGCCGCCGCGATCATCGGGCTGAGCAGGAGTCCATAGGACGGATAGAGCACCCCCGCCGCCACCGGCACCCCGATGACGTTGTAGACGAAGGCAAGCCCCAGATTCTGGCGGATGTTGCGCAGCGTCGCCCGGCTCAGCCGCCGCGCCCGCACCAGGCCCGCGAGATCGCCCTTGACCAGGGTCATCCCGGCGCTCTGCATGGCGACGTCGGTGCCGGTGCCCATCGCGACGCCGATATCGGCCGCCGCCAGCGCCGGCGCGTCGTTGACGCCGTCGCCCGCCATGGCGACGACATGGCCCTCGCCGCGCAGGCGGCGCACGATCTCGCCCTTCTTCTCAGGCAGGACCCCGGCCTCGACATCGGCGATGCCGAGCTTGCCCGCCACCGCCATCGCCGTCGTGCGGTTGTCGCCGGTGACCATCACCACGCGGATGTTCTCGTCGCGCAGCGCGGCCAGCGCCGCCGGCGTCGTTGCCTTCACCGGATCGGCGATGGCGAGCAGTCCCGCGACGTGCCCGCCACTGGCGACGAACATCGCCGTGGCGCCGTCGCGGCGGAAGTCTTCCGCCTTGGCCGCGAGGCCGGCGCAATCGATGCCGCGCTCGGCGAGGAAATCGGCGGTGCCGACCAGGGCATCCGCGCCGTCGAGCGTGCCGGACACGCCCTTGCCGGTGACGGCGCGGAAATTCTCCGCCGTCTTGGGAACGATGCCGCGCGCCGAGGCGCCGGCCAGGATTGCCGCGGCGAGCGGATGTTCGCTCGCCTTTTCCAACGCGGCGGCGATGGCCAGCATCGCCTGTTCGTCGAAGCCGTCGGCCGCCACGAGGCCGATCAGCCGCGGGTGTCCTTCCGTGAGCGTGCCGGTCTTGTCCACGACCAGGACGTCGACGCGCTCGAAGCGTTCCAGCGCCTCGGCGTTACGGATCAGGACGCCGGCCGCAGCGCCCTTGCCGACGCCCACCATGATCGACATCGGCGTCGCCAGGCCGAGTGCGCAGGGGCAGGCGATGATCAGAACGGACACGGCCGCGATCAGCGCATGGGCGAAGGCCGGCTGCGGTCCGAAGACGAGCCATATGACGAACGCCGCCGCCGCGACGGCCAGAACCGCGGGCACGAAGATCGCCGAGACCTGGTCCGCCAGGCGCTGGATCGGCGCGCGGCTGCGCTGTGCCTCGGACACCATGGCGACGATGCGCGCCAGAACGGTGTCGGCGCCGACCTTGTCGGCGCGCATGACGAGCGTGCCTGTGCCGTTGACCGTGCCGCCGATCAGCTTGGCGCCGGTCTGTTTCTCGACCGGAACGGATTCTCCCGTGACCATGGATTCGTCGACCGCGCTCGCGCCGTCCAGCACCGCGCCGTCCACCGGCACGCGCTCGCCCGGCCGCACGCGCAGGCGGTCGCCCTCGCGCACATCGGCGAGCGGGATGTCCTCTTCGCCGGTGGCGGTCAGGCGCCTGGCGTGGGTCGGCGTCAGCTTCAGCAGGGCGCGGATGGCGCCGCCGGTCTGCGCCCGGGCGCGCAATTCGAGCACCTGGCCGAGCAGGACCAGAACGGTGATGACCGCCGCCGCTTCGAAATAGACCGGCACGATGCCGTCCATCTTCACCGCGTCGGGGAAGAGGCCGGGCGCCAGAAATCCGACAAGACTGTAGCCATAGGCCGCGGCGACGCCCAGCGCGATCAGCGTAAACATGTTGAGCGAGCGGTTGACCAGCGAGGCCCAGCCGCGCACGAAGAACGGCCAGCCCGCCCACAGCACGACCGGCGTGCTCAGCGCGAACTGTATCCATTGCGAAGCCTGCGGCGACACGAACCGGCCGAGATCGGTGAGGTCCTCGGCCATCGCCAATGCGAACACCGGCGCCGTCAGCACGCCGCCGATCCAGAACCGCCGCCACATGTCGTCCAGCTCGGGATGAGACGTGTCGTCTGCCGTGACCTTGACCGGCTCCAGCGCCATGCCGCAGATCGGGCAGAAGCCCGGACCGACTTGCCTGATCTGCGGATGCATCGGGCAGGTGTAGATCGTGCCTTCCTTCGCGGCATGATCGTGCGATGCCGCCGTACTCTTCGGCGCAAGATATTTCTCCGGATCGGCCACGAATTTGTCGCGGCAGCCCGCGCTGCAGAACACGTATTCCTGGCCCTGATGGTCCGCGCGGTGTTTGGCCGTTTTCGGATCGACGGTCATGCCGCAGACCGGATCGCGCACAGGCATTTCGTTATCCGCCATATCTGCTGAACAGCTCCACGAGTTCGTTGAACTTCTTCGTCTGGTCCTCGGCGTCGCCGCTTTTGATCGCATGCGCCACGCAATGCGCCGCATGCTCCTTCAGGATGTGCTCCTCGACGCGCTTCAGCGCCGACTTGACCGCCTGCATCTGGGTCAGGATGTCGATGCAGTAGCGTTCTTCCTCGACCATGCGCGCGATGCCGCGCACCTGGCCCTCGATACGGGCGAGGCGGGCCGCCAGCGCCGGATCGTGCTTGGTTTTCTTCGTCGTCATCTTGCATACCCCATAGGGGTATAATAGGGTCCGGCGCTCACAATCGCAAGCCGCCCGGTCTGGAGATTTCAAATGCGCCGTTTTGTTTTTGCGTCAGCCCTCTGCGCCGTCACGCCGGCGGCCGCGCAGGACAATTCCATGGCCGGAATGGACATGCCCGGCATGGAGATGCCCGGCATGGAGATGCCCGGGATGGCGATGACCGGCACGCTCGGGAACTACCCGATGACGCGCGATGCCTCCGGCACGAGCTGGCAACCGGATGCGGCGAGCCATGCCGGCATCCACCTGATGGCCGACGACTGGGCGATCATGCTCCACGCGCGGCTGATCGGCGTCTACGACACCCAGAGCGGGCCGCGGGGCGACGACCAGACGTTCCTCACCGGCATGTTCATGGCCGCAGCGCGGCGCGATTTCGCGAGCGGCGACACGCTGAACCTGCGCGCCATGCTGAGCCCCGATCCGTTCCTGGGGCGCAGCGGCTATCCCCTCCTGCTCGCAACCGGAGAGACGGCGAACGGCACGACGCCGCTGGTCGACCGCCAGCACCCGCACGACCTGTTCATGGAGCTTTCGGCTTCCTACAGCCACCGGCTGACCGATGCCGACAGCCTCTTCGTCTATGCCGGCTATCCCGGCGAGCCGGCGCTGGGGCCGGCCGCCTTCATGCACCGCGCGTCGAGCGAGGACATTCCGCAGGCGCCCATCGCGCATCACTGGCTCGACTCCACGCATATCACCTTCGGCGTGGTGACGGCCGGCTATGTCCATGACGACTGGAAGCTGGAGGTCTCGCAGTTCACCGGCCGCGAGCCGGACCAGTTCCGCTTCAATTTCGATTCCGCGCGCTTCGACAGCACCTCGGCGCGGCTGAGCTGGAACCCGACGGCGAACTGGTCGCTGCAGGTCTCCTGGGGTTTCCTCAAGAGTCCCGAACAGCTCGAACCCACGGCGAACGAAACGCGATACACGGCCAGCGCGACCTATGTGACGCCGCTGGGCGACGAGTCCTCCGTCGCCGCGACGCTGGCCTTCGGGCGCAAGCAACTGACCGGCGGGGTGGGAGAGAACGGCTTCCTCGCCGAAGCGGAATACAAGCCCGCCGATCTGTGGACGCTGTTCGTCCGCGCCGAATCCATCGAGAGCGGCGAATTGTTCGCCGGGCCGGCGATCCGGACGGCCGGCGAAGCCACGCTCGGCGTCATCCGCGACTGGCGCGTCGCCGATCATTTCAAACTCGGCATCGGCGGTTCCTACAGCTTCGACTTCGTGCCGTCGGGCGTGCCGTCCTATGGCGGCTCGCCGCACGGCGCCATGGTGTTCCTCCGCGCGATTGCGGAATAGCCTGGAGGCATGTCGGGGGCTGCTCATGTGACGGCGCGGTTCCGCGCGCTGGACGGCTGGCGCGGGATCTGCGCCCTCCTGGTCGCCGCCCACCACATCGAGGCGCGGGGTTTTCTCTATTGGCAGCCCTTGATCCGCAACGCCTGGCTGTTCGTCGACTTTTTCTTCGTGCTGTCCGGTTTCGTGATCGCGCATGCCTATGGCGACGCGCTGGCCTCGGGACCGCAGATCAGGACCTTCGCCATCCGCCGCATCGGCCGTCTCTGGCCGCTTCATGTTGCGATGCTGGCCGCGCTGGTCGCGCTGGAACTGAGCCATCTCGCGATCGCGCAGGGACATCCGCTGGCCGGAGACCGCGCTGCCTTCACCGCGGATCGTTCGCCCTATGCGATCCTGACGAACCTGTTCCTGGTGCAATCGCTCGGCCTGTATCCTTACGAGACCTGGAACGGTCCGGCCTGGTCGATCAGCACGGAATTCTACACCTATCTTGTCTTCGCGGCGGTCTGCTTCGCGGCGCGCGGACGAACGGTCCGCTTCGCGCTTTCGTTGCTGCTCGCGGCCGGCGGCGCCGTCGTGCTGGCGCGTTTCTCGCGCTACGGCATGCGCGAGACCTTCGGTTGGGGCTTCTTCCGCTGCCTCTTCGGCTTCTTCACGGGCGTCCTGGCGTACGAGGCCTGGCGGCAAGGCGTTGCAAGATGGTTGAAGGGGACGATTGCCGAACTCGTTGCGGTTGCCGCCGTCATCGGCTTTCTCACCCTCGTGCCCGGCGACCGCGCCGGCGAATTCCTGGCGACGCCCCTCTTCGCGCTCGCGGTCCTGGTCTTCGCCGGCGAGGGCGGGATCGTCTCCCGCGCGCTGACGACGCCGCCCGCGGCGGCGCTCGGACGCTGGTCTTATTCCATCTATATGGTCCACACGCTGGTGCTCGCGCTCCTGTTCTCCGCGGTTCACATGGCGGAGCCTGTCTTTCAACGCACCTGGCTGGTCCAGACACCGGACGGCAACGCCATCCTGGCGCTGGGCCGGGGCGACGATTTCGCGATGCTGGCGGTGCTTGCCGCGGTCGTTGCGTTGGCCGCCTTCACCTGGCGCCATATAGAGCGGCCGGGCCAGCGCCTGTTCAACCGCTTGGCCGCGCCGAAAGCCGTTGAAACGGCGGCACAAATTCCGTGATCGGGCGCCGCGCGCTGTTTCCTTGCCGCCGGGCCCGGCCCACGCTACTTAGCCCCCCGGCAAATCTCCCGGAAAGGACTTCCCATGGCCCGCAAGAAGATCGCGCTCATCGGTGGCGGACAAATCGGCGGCACGCTCGCCCATCTCGTGGCCCTGAAGGAACTCGGCGACGTGGTGCTGTTCGACGTGGTGGAAGGCCTGCCGCAGGGCAAGTCGCTCGACCTCGCCCAGGCCGGCCCGGTCGAGGGCTTCAACGCGAAGCTCAAGGGCACCAACTCCTATTCCGACATCAAGGACGCCGATGTCGTGATCGTCACCGCCGGCGTGCCGCGCAAGCCCGGCATGAGCCGCGACGACCTGCTCGGCATCAATCTCAAGGTCATGTCGGCGGTGGGCGAGGGCATCAAGGCCAACGCCCCGAACGCCTTCGTGGTCTGCATCACCAATCCGCTCGACGCCATGGTGTGGGCGCTGCGCCAGTTCTCCGGCCTGCCGCACGAAAAGGTCGTCGGCATGGCCGGCGTGCTCGACTCGGCGCGCTTCCGCCACTTCCTGGCCGAGGAGATGGATGTCAGCGTCGAGGACGTCAGCGCCTTCGTGCTCGGCGGCCATGGCGACACCATGGTGCCGATGCCGCGCTTCTCGACCGTGGCCGGCATTTCCCTGCCCGAGCTCGTCAAGATGGGCTGGATCAAGCAGGACCGGCTCGACGCCATCACCCAGCGCACGCGCGACGGCGGCGCGGAGATCGTGGGCCTCCTGAAGACCGGTTCCGCCTACTACGCGCCCGCGACCTCGGCCATCGCCATGGCGGAGAGTTATCTTAAGGACAAAAAGCGCGTGCTGCCCTGCGCCTGCTATGTCAACGGTGCTTACGGCATCAAGGATCTCTATGTCGGCGTGCCGGCGGTGATCGGCGAGGGCGGCATCGAGCGCATCGTGGAACTCGAGCTCACGGCGTCCGAGAAGGAACAGCTCGCCAAGTCCGCCGATTCGGTAAAGGGCCTGATCGACGCCTGCAAGAAGCTGGATCCCAGGCTGGCATAGCGCCCGGGGGAAAGGACGGACAGGTGCTTCGACTCCTCCTTGCGGGCGTACTCGCGCTCGCGGCCGTCCCCGTCCCGCTCGCGACGCTGACGATCAAGGTCGAAAAGGTGAGCCCGCGCGGCGGCGACGTCCGTGTCGCGCTTTACACAAGGGACAATTATTCGGGCGATGCCGACGCCACGATCGACGCGATCGTCCCGGCCAAGCCCGGCGAGACGATCGTCGTGCTGAAGCCGGTCAAGCCCGGCATCTATGCCGTCAAGCTGTTCCAGGACTTCAACCGCAACGGCGAGTTCGACATGAACTGGATCGGCCTGCCGCTCGAGAAATACGGTTTTTCGAACGACGCGTCGCCCACCCTCAGCGAGCCGCCTTTCGACGCCACCAAGTTCGAATTGCGGCCGGGCGCCAACACCATCACCGTCCATCTGCGATAGCGGATGCCGCCCAAAGAAATGGGCCGCCATGCCTGAAGCAGTGCCTCGGCAGGCGGCCCGAAATCACGGAATCACCCGCGACGGTGCGAATCTCTCATTCTGCTCCGTGTTCTTCTATCCGCATTAGCACGACTGGACGCGGCGGCCCGATCTGCTATTGCGCGATTCGCGGGTACGGAAGTCAGAATCGGATCCAGATGCCCGGTGCCCACACCCAGACGCCGTTGCGCCAGTTCCAGGCGCCGGCGCGCCAGCGATAATGGCCGCGCGGCTGGGGCGTGCGGCGCTCGAAACGATTGGGCGGCCGGTGGTTGCGGTCGTGGAAGACATCGTGATGGCCGGACATCATCGCACCGCCGCGCGGGGGCGCGGCTTCCGCGGGCATCAGCGCCAGCGGCGCGGCAAGCGACAGCGCAAGGGCGGTCGCGAGTAATTTGGTTTTGATCATCATGGTCGTCTCCATCGGTTACGGGCAGCGCCCATTCAAAGAAATCGTATCTGTCCCTCGCCTTGCGCAAGCATGAACTGCTCGACAGGGCGTACAGTTTCCGCGATCTTTGTCGCTGACTGTCGCGCAATCCGATGTTGCCGCTGAAAATGCGAACACCGTGAATGGAGGATGAACATGATTCCGCGCCTCGAGACCGGGCGGCTCGCGCTGCGCGAATGGCGGGCCGAGGACTTCGACGCACTCGCGCAGTTCTATGCCGACGCGGAGGTGATGAAATTTCTCGGCGGCGTGATGGAACGCAACGACGCCTGGCGCGCGCTCGCCGGCACGATGGGCCATTGGACTTTGCGCGGTTACGGCACCTGGGCGGTGGAGCGCAAATCGGACGGCGTCCTCCTCGGTCGCGTCGGGCTCATCAATCCCGAAGGCTGGCCGTCGCTGGAACTGGGCTGGACGCTGGGGCGTCCCCATTGGGGCCAGGGCTATGCCAGCGAGGCGGCCGCCGCGGCGTTGGACTATGCCTTTCTGACGCAGCCGGTCGACCGCATGATCTCCTGCATCGATCCCGACAATAAGGGCTCGCAGGCGGTCGCGCAGCGCATCGGCGAGACGAAGGGCGAACGGCGCACGCTGCGCACCGGCGGCAAGGATTTCGAGGTCGACATCTGGAGCATCGCGCGCGGCGAATGGCAGCGGCGACGCGCCGTCGCTTGACCCGCGCGCCCAATCGCGCTCCATGGCCGGCATGACGGACGTCCCGCCCACGGTCTATCGCGACCGCGACTTCTATGTCTTCGCCGCCGTCCGGTTCATCGTGACGATCGCCTTCCAGATACAGTCGGTCGCGATCGGCTGGCAGGTCTACGACATCACGCACTCGACCTTCGCGCTCGGGCTCGTCGGACTGTGCCAGTTCGGCCCGATGTTTCTCCTCACGCTGCCGGCCGGCGACATCGCCGACCGTTTCGACCAGCGCAAGGTGCTGAGCGCGACGCAGGCGATGCAGAGCATCTGTTCCGGCCTGTTCCTCATCCTCGTCCTGTTCGCGCCGCAGGTCGCATGGCCCTATTACGCCGTACTGATCCTGTTCGGCGCGACGCGCGGCTTCTACGGCCCGGCATCGCAGTCGCTGCTGCCCTTTCTCGTCCCGCCGGAGAAGCTGCCGCGAGCCATCGCGCTGTCGTCCTCGGTATTCACCACCGCGACCATCGCCGGTCCGGCGCTGGGCGGTATCCTGTTCGCGCTGGGTCCGACGGCGACCTTCTCGGTCAGCCTCGTATTGATGGTGATCGCCTCGCTGCTCACCGCTTCGCTCGGGGGGCGGCAGCGCCCGCCCCATGTCGATACGGGCGCCTCGGGGATCGAGCGCGTGCGCGAGGGCATCGATTTCGTGCGCCGTCGTCCCGTCGTGCTGGGGGCGATTTCGCTCGATCTCTTCGCCGTGCTGCTCGGCGGCGCCACCGCGCTGCTGCCGGTCTATGCGAAGGACATCCTGCATGTCGGGCCCATCGGGCTGGGCGTGCTGCGCAGCGGTCCGGCGGTCGGTGCCGCGCTGACGGCGTTCAGCCTGGCGCGCTGGCCGATCCAGCGTCGCACCGGCATGATCATGTTCATCGCCGTCGCGATCTTCGGCGTCGCCACCATCGTGTTCGGCCTGTCGACCAATTTCTTCGTCTCGCTCGCGGCGCTGGCCGTGCTCGGCGCCTCGGACATGATCAGCGTCTTCGTGCGCTCGGCCCTCATCCAATACGCCACGCCCGACGAGATGCGCGGCCGCGTCAGCGCCGTCAGCATGCTCTTCATCGGCGCCTCCAACGAGCTCGGCGAGTTCGAATCCGGCATCACCGCCGACTGGTTCGGCACGATCCTCTCCGTCGTGATCGGCGGCATCGGCACGCTGGCCGTGGTCGGGGCGTGGATGGCGCTTTTCCCGCCGCTGCGGAAGATCGACCGGCTCGCCGACGCGGCGAAATCGCCGGTCACCTGACGCGTCGTCGCACATGGGGGTGCAATCCCGTGCGTGACCGGGTTCGCCGCGTTTCCGTGAAAGCCCGCCCGTCGTCGGCAACAGAAAAATACGGTGCGGACACGGACATATTGCTTCACAGAACAGGCGCGAGCGCCGGCAATCTCGTGCAATATGAACCCGGCGGGAACAAGCGGGATGCGTACCGATGGCATTGGATGCACTGAAGGGCTGGACCTCGACGCAGAAGCACGTCGTCGCGGCCAGCTATCTCGGCTGGACGCTGGATGCCTTCGATTTCTTCCTCATGGTCTTCGTCATCAAGGACGTGGCGCATGAGTTCGGCGCCGGCAAGGCGGACATCGCCTGGGCGACGACGCTGACCCTCGCCCTGCGACCGCTGGGCGCATTCATCTTCGGGCGCCTCGCCGACCGCTTCGGCCGGCGGCCCGTCCTGATGGCGGACGTCGCGCTCTATTCGGTGCTCGGCTTCGCGACCGCCTTCTCGCCGAACCTCATTGTCTTCCTCGTCATCCGCGCCCTGTTCGGCGTCGCGATGGGCGGCGAATGGGGTACCGGCGCCTCGCTCACCATGGAGACAGTCAAGCCGGAAGCGCGGGGCCTCGTCTCGGGCCTGCTGCAATCGGGCTATCCGACGGGATACCTGCTGGCCAGCATCGTCTATCGCAACTTCTACGACGTGCTGCATTGGCGCGGCATGTTCCTGATCGGCATCGTGCCGGCGCTGTTGATCCTTTACATCCGCCGCCACGTCCCGGAATCGCCGGGCTGGTCGCGCGACCATGCGCGGACCGGAACGGTGCTCAGCGTTCTCAGCCGGCACTGGAAGCTGGCGCTCTACGCCATCGTCCTGATGACCGCGTTCAACTTCTACAGTCACGGCACGCAGGACGCCTACCCGACCTTCCTCCAGGTGCAGCACAAATTCGATACCCACACGACCGGCAATATCGCGATCCTCTACAATATCGGCGCGATCCTCGGCGGCTGGACATTCGGGCTGTGGAGCCAGAGCTTCGGGCGGCGGCGCACGATCATCGTCGCGTCGCTTCTGTCGATTCCCGTCGCCTGGCTGTGGGCCTATTCCGAGACCGCCGCGATGCTCGCCCTGGGCGCTTTCCTGATGCAGTTCTTCGTGCAGGGCGCCTGGGGCGTGATCCCGGCGCATCTGAACGAGCTGTCGCCGGCCGATGCGCGCGGCACGTTCCCGGGAACGGTCTACCAGCTCGGCAATTTCATCGCGTCCTACAATCTGGTGCTTCAGACCAGGATCGCGGACAGCCATGGCGAGAACTATTCGCTGGCGCTGTTCGGCGTTGCGGTGGCGGCCGCCGTCGCCATCGCGATCCTGACCGCGTTCGGCCGCGAGGCGCGCGACATCCGGTTGGACGCGAAGCCGGCTTAGGCCCCGACGAAGACGTCGACCCGGTCGGCCGGTCCGCTGTCGTCGGCGCCGCCGAGCGCGCGCACGTCGATCTTCTCGGCCGGCACGCCGTCCTCGATGAGCAATTCGCGGATCACCAGGGCACGCTTGAGCGCGAGCCTGTGCGCGTCCGACGACTTGTCGCCGCGCGGCCCGCCATAGGCGTTGAGCTGCACGTGCTGGGCGCCGGAATTGATCGCCGCGTTCAGCGCGGTCGCCAGGGTATGCACCGCATTCACGTCCGGGCCGGCCGGGCTGCTCGCGCCGGGCGCGAAGGGGATCGAGCTCTGCTTGCGCAGGCCGGCGGCGACGCTTGGCGGCGGTGTCGTGTTGGCGGGCGGCGGCGTCGCGCTGGCGACGCGGCGCGGCGGCGGGCCGGCCACCTGGCGCACCCTGAAGACGGTATCGGGCTCGGACGCCGCGGGTTTGGGCGGCGTCGCCGCAGCGGCGCGCGGCTTGGGCGGCGCGGGCATCGGGCCGGGGTCGGCCATGGGTCCGACAAGGCGCGAGGCGCTGTCTTCCGGCATGGATCCGGGATCGGAGGAATGCGGCGCGGGTCTGGCGGCCGGCGGCGGCGCCTGGCGCGCGACGCGCCGGGAAGGCGTCGGGGCCGGCGACGGTGTGTTCATGTCCGGCGCGCTGGCGAACTGGTCCGGCGAGGTCGCGAGGCCGGCATCGCGGGCGGCCGGCGCCGTGGCGACCGGCGGCGCGGCGCGTGCGGCCCGGCGCGCGACACGGGGACGCTTGACCGGCATGTGCAGGCGAATGGGACCCTGCCGCTCGCCCGGCTGCAGCAGGTTGCCGATATGCCGGCCGTATTTGCCGCCCGGATAGAGCAGATAGCCATGGCCCAGCGCGGACGGGTTCACCGTCACCTCTTCGCCCGGATACACCTGGCTCGCCGCCGGCGCCGTGCAGAAGAGCAAGATCGTCGCGCCGAGCGCGAAAGCGCGTTTCATTCGCCGGTTCAGCCCATTATTCGCGTGCGGACCATAATGTCCTATGCTCCGCGCCTCAACCTTTGGCCGCGCGCCCTGCGTCTTTCAAAAGTTTCAGGACGGGTGCGTGCAGATACTCGTTGCTGGCCAGGATCTGGCCGCCGTTCAGGGCGTCCGGCCCGCCGGCGAGATCGGTGACCACGCCGCCCGCTTCCTTGACCAGCAGGATACCTGCCGCAACGTCCCAGGCATTGATGCCGCGTTCCCAATAGCCGTCGAAACGCCCCGCCGCGACATAGGCGAGATCCAGGCTCGCCGCGCCGAAGCGCCGCACGCCGGCCGTCACCGCCATGACCGCGGCGAGCTCATGCTCGAACGTCTCATGTCCCGGGCGGCCGAGGAACGGGATGCCGGTGGCCAGGATGACCTCGTTCAGCTTCTTGCGCGCCGCGACGCGCAGGCGCTTGTCGTTGAGATAGGCGCCATGGCCCTTCTCGGCGACATACATCTCGTCGGTCACGGGATTGAAGATGACGCCGGACACCAGCGCCCCATCGCGCTCCAGCCCGACGGAGATCGCGAAATGCGGGATGCCGTGCAGGAAATTCGTGGTGCCGTCGATCGGATCGATGATGAAGCGGTGCGACTTGTCGGGGCCGTCGATGACGCCGGTCTCCTCGGTGAGGAAGCAGTAGCCGGGCCGCGCCTTGGTCAGCTCTTCGATCAGCTTGGTCTCGGTGCGCTTGTCGGCGGTGGAGACGAAATCGGCCGGTCCCTTCATCGACACCTGGAGGTTTTCGATCTCGCCGAAGTCGCGGATGAGGCCGCGGCCGACCTTGCGCGCGGCGGCGACCATGACGTTCAGGGCCGGGGACAGATAGGGCATTACTCGGCCCGCCGGACGTAGGAACCGTCCTCGGTGGAGACCACGATTCGGGTGCCGGCATCGATGAAGGGCGGGACCTGGACCATCATGCCGTTCTCGAGCTTGGCGCCCTTGTAGGACGGCGCGGCGGTGCCGCCCTTCATCACCGGATCGGCCTCGACCACTTCCAGCGTCACCTGCGCCGGCAGCTTGATGGAGATCGGCTTGCCTTCGTAGAGCTGGAGCATGACCTTCATGCCGTCGACGAGGAACTGCGCCTGGTCGCCGACCCAGTCGGCCTGGAGCTCGATCTGGTCGTAGGTCTCGACATCCATGAAGGTCAGCATGTCGCCCGCGGCGTAGAGGAAGCTGAAGTCCTTCTTGTCGAGATAGATTTCGTCCACCGCCTCGTCGGAGCGGAAGCGCTGGTTCAGCTTGGTGCCCTGGATGATGTGCTTGAGTTCGACCTGGTTGTAGGCGCCGCCCTTGCCGGGCTTGACCTTCTGGGTCTTGACCGCGACCCACAGCCCGCCGTCGTATTCGATCAGCGTGCCGGGCGAGATTTCGTTGCCGGTGATCTTGGCCATAGTCGCATGCGGCGCCGGTTTAGGGCGCGTTCCCAGGTTCAAACGGACAAAGAGCGCGCGGGTGATAGCAGGCGAAGGCCCCGATGTCACCCGGCCCGTAAATTACGACGATAGCTTCGCCATCAGCGCGTCGGACAATTCGTAATTGCCGTAGACGTTCTGCACGTCGTCGTGGTCGTCGAGCGTCTCGATCAGCTTGACGAGGCTTTCGCCCGCGTCGTCCTTGACCGCGACCGTATTCTGAGGGCGCCACACGAAGCCGGCGGAGGAGGGGGCGCCGAGCTTGGCTTCCAGCGCGTCCCGCACCGCGATGAACTGGTCGAGGCCGGTCAGGAATTCGTGCGCCTCCTCCGTGGAGACCACCTCGTCGGCGCCGGTCTCGATGGCGAGTTCGAGCATCGCGTCGTCGCTGCCCTTGTCCTTGGGATAGACGACCTGGCCGACATGGTTGAACAGGAAGGCGACCGAGTTGTTCGCCACCATCTCCCCGCCGAACTTCGAGAAGGTCGAGCGCACATCGGCGGATGTGCGGTTGCGGTTGTCGGTCAGCGCCTCGACGATCAGGGCCACGCCGCCGGGACCGCGGCCCTCATAGCGGACCTCGTCGTAGTTCTCCGCGTCGCCGCCCTGGCCCTTCTTGATCGCGCGCTCGATATTGTCCTTGGGCATCGACTCCGCCTTGGCGGCGATGATCGCGGTGCGCAGGCGCGGATTGTGGTTGGGATCGGGCAGGCCCGATTTGGACGCGACGGTGATCTCGCGGCTGAGCTTGGAGAAGAGCTTGGAGCGCTCCTTATCCTGCTTGCCCTTGCGGAACATGATGTTCTTGAACTGGGAATGACCGGCCATGGCTGTCTCGTGGATGCGGCGGGTGAGATAGCCGGGGGCGGGCGAAGGATTCAAGGGCATGTCGCGCGCGATCGGCTCCGGCACGCCGGCGAAAGGACCCTTCGAAACGATTTTGCCGTTCCAATCGGCCGAAACTGGGTTAAGCGACTGAGTCGCCAGGGAAAACGGCAGGGACAACCTCCATCGGGAGGCTGCGGGACACGGTCTTGAGAGATCGTCGAAGCGCACAATCCATCTCTTGAACAAAGGGGGAACATGGTATCAGATTTCGCCCGGGCCGCAAGCAAACCGGACCGCGCGGGATTTTGGGGGACGCATGTACTGGCTCAAAAGCATCGGCGCGGTGGTCGCGGGCATCCTGATCATCGGCATCGGATCGACGGCGACGGATGTCGCGCTTCAGGCCCTCGGCATCTTCCCGCCCTTCGCCGGCGCGGCCTTCGCGACGCCCTTGCTCCTGATCGCCACCGCGCATCGCGCGGCATGGGCGGTCGTTTCGAGCGCGGCCGTCGCCTGGCTGGCGCCGTCGCGGCCGATGACGCACGCGCTCGTCTTCGGCGCCATCGGCGCGGTGCTGAACATCGTGGGTGCGATTGTCGAGTGGAAGGCCGGCGCGCACTGGTATCCGTTTACGCTCGCCGCGATCTCCCTGCCTTGCGCCTGGATCGGCGCGACGCTGGTGGGACGTCGGCCCTATTCGTGATCGCATGGAGTGTCCGGTCGGCGTGACCGTCCGGCGACAAGGCGAAACGGCCACCGGCTCCCCACCGGCGGCCATTTTCGCATTCAACCGTGGTCGGCTTTCGTGATCGCCGCCTTGACCTGCATCATCGCGTTGGCGACGGCCGTGCGATAGCAGGGCGGGCTGCCCGCCGTCCGCAGCGTGAAGTAGAGGTTGGGATCGTCGCACAGATTCCGCGCCGTCTCGCGCACGCGCATGCGCAGCTCGCGCCGGCCGGCATGCGTCGTGAGATCGAGATCGTCGAAGCGCACCGCGCGCGAGATCGAGCGAAGTTCGATCGGGGCGCCGATCGCGCTGCGCTTGTTGGGCACCATGGTGACGACGACGCGTTCCGGTATGCCGCTGCTGTCTTCGACATAGCTGGTGCTGCCCGCTTCCTGCGCGCGCGCCGGCACGGCGGCGAGCAAGGCGAGCGATGCCGCTCCGAAGAGAAGCGAACGGGTGAAAAACGAAGGGGAGAAAAACGACATGACACACTCCTTTGGGTTGGTCGCTTGCAGAACGGCGCGCGCGAAGATTCTGTTTCTCGTGTCAGCCGAACCATTCGACGCACCTTCCGGCAGCACGTCGCAGGACGACGCGCTTGACAAATATTAGAATAGTTCTAAGTATCAATCGCAACGAAACCCGAGCTTTTGAGGAGCCTTTCATGCTGCGTATCGGCGATAAATTCCCGGACTTTGCCTTGACCGGCGTCGTTTCCACCGACCCGAAGACTGCCTTCGCAGACTTCACGCAGGCGAGCGACGCCGGCAAATGGAAGGTCGTGTTCTTCTGGCCCAAGGACTTCACGTTCGTGTGTCCGACCGAGATCGCCGCCTTCGGCAAGCTGAACGGCGAGTTCAACGATCGCGACGCGGTGGTCTATGGCGCGTCGATCGACAGCGAGTTCGTGCATCTTGCCTGGCGGCAGAACCATGCCGACCTGAAGTCGCTGCCGTTCCCGATGCTGGCCGACGTCAAGCGCGAGCTGACCGGCGCGCTCGGGATCATCGACCAGAAGGCCGGTGTCGCGCAGCGCGCGACCTTCATCGTCGATCCGGAAGGCATCATCCGCTTCGTCTACGTCACCGATCTGGATGTCGGCCGCAATCCGCAGGAGGTCCTGCGCGTCCTCGACGCGCTGCAGACCGACGAGCTCTGCCCCTGCAACTGGCAGAAGGGCGATGAGGTGCTGAAAGCAGCTTAACTTGGCCCCCTCCGCCCTTCGCGCCTGACGGTGCTACGGGCACCCCGCCGGCGTGCTTCGCATGCGCGGGGGAGGCGGGCCTTTAACGCGGTAGACACCGCAAAGGAAATCCCATGTCCCTCGAACATCTGAAGTCGCGTCTTCCCGACTACGCCAAGGACCTGAAGCTCAACCTGTCGTCGCTGGCGGCGGAGAGCGTGCTCACGGAACAGCAGAAGGCCGGCACCTTCATCGTCTCGGCGCTGGCTGCGCGCAACGCCGAAACGACTGCGGCGGTCCTCGCCGAATTCGGGCCGAAGCTCTCGCCCGAGGCGCTGGCCGCGGCGCAGGCCTCGGCCGCGATCATGGCGATGAACAACATCTATTACCGCTTCACGCATCTCGCCTCCGCGCCGGACTACAAGACCATGCCGGCAAGGCTGCGGATGAACGCGATGGCCAAGCCCGGCGTCGAGAAGGCCGATTTCGAGCTGTGGTCGCTGGCGGTGTCGGCGATCAATGGCTGCGGCATGTGCATCGACAGCCATGAGAAGGTCCTGCGGGAGCACGGTGCGACCACCGAGGCGATCCAGGCCGCGGTCCGCATCGCCAGCGTCGTCCACGCCGTAGCGGTGACGCTGGACGGCGTCGATGCCGGCGCCGCGACGCTGGCGCAGGCGGCTTAAGCGAAGGAATAGGCATCCATGCGCAGCGGGCCGAAGGTCGCGCTGGCATGGATGCATTCCGCCTTGCCGCCCGCGCCATAGGCGACGAACAGCGGCAGCAGATGCTCCTCCTCCGGATGCGCCTGCACGGCATAGGGCGCCCGGCCGCGATAGTCGATCAGCGCCGCGTCGTCGCGCGCCCGCAGCGCGTCGTCCATCCAAGCCGCGAACAGTTTCGACCATTCGGGCTCCGGCGCGTCCACGCCGCGCCGGTCGAGCAGGCGCAGATTGTGCACGAAGCTGCCCGAGCCGATCACCAGCACGCCCTCGTCGCGCAGCGGCGCCAGGGCGCGGCCGAGCGCGATGTGGTGCGCCACGCCCAGATGCGGCTGCACCGCGATCTGCACCACGGGGATATCGTGCGCGGGATACATCAGCAGAAGCGGCACCCAGGCGCCGTGATCCAGGCCCCGGCCGTCCTCGATTTCGGCACCGAGCAGCGCGGCCACCCGGTCGCTGAGTGCCGCGTCGCCGGGCGCGGGATAGGCGAGGCGATAGAGCGCTTCGGGGAAACCGTAGAAGTCGTGGATCGTGCCGTTGACCGCGGCGCGGTTCACCTCGGGTGCCTCCGTCTCCCAATGCGCCGTCGCGATCACGATGCCCTTGGGGCGCGGCAGCGACGCGCCGAGGCCCAAAAGGAATTCGCGCGCCGGCACCGCATCGAAGGGCAGCGTCGGCGCGCCATGGGAGACGAAGAGGGACGGCAGCATCACACCCGCGTCGGGAAGGGGTTGCGCTCCTTGAACTGCTTCTGGTGCCAATAGGGATAGGGCGGCGTCACCGCGCTCGCGTGATCCAGCACCTTCACCTGCTCGGGCGTCAGGTTCCAGCCGATGGCGCCGAGATTGTCCTTGAGCTGCTGCTCGTTGCGTGCGCCGATCACCACGGTCGACACGGTCGGGCGCTGCAGCAGCCAGTTGAGCGCGACCTGCGGCACGGTCTTGCCGACCTCCTTCGCCACCACGTCCAGCGCGTCGACCACCTTGTAGAGATGCTCGTCGGGCACCGGCGGGCCCATCTCGGCGGTCTTGTGCAGGCGGCTGGTCTCGGGCAGCGGCTGGCCGCGGCGGATCTTGCCGGTGAGACGGCCCCAGCCGAGCGGCGACCACACCACCGCGCCCAGGCCCTGGTCGAGGCCGAGCGGCAGAAGCTCCCACTCATAGTCGCGGCCGATCAGCGAGTAATAGGTCTGGTTCGCGACATAGCGCGGCAGGCCGTATTTGTCGGCCGTCGCCAGCGCCTTCATCAGATGCCAGCCGGAGAAATTGGAGACGCCGATATAGCCGATCTTGCCGGCGCGGATCAGCGTGTCGAGCGTCGAGAGCACTTCCTCGGGCGGCGTCTTGGCGTCGTAGCCGTGCAACTGGAAGAGATCGATATGATCGGTGCCGAGCCGCTTCAGAGAACCCTCGACGGCGCGGGTCAGGTGGAAGCGCGAGGAGCCCAGATCGTTGGCGCCCTCGCCGGCGCGGAACGTCGCCTTGGTGGAGATCAGGACCTTGTCGCGGCGGCCCTTGATCGCGGCGCCCAGGACTTTCTCGGATTCGCCGGCGGAATAGATGTCGGCCGAGTCGAACATGGTCAGGCCGTGGTCGAGGCAGATGTCGACGAGGCGCGTGGCCTCCTTATCGTCCAGGCCGCCCCAGGCCTTGAACAGCTCTCCCTTGCCGCCGAACGTGCCGGTGCCGAAGCTGAGAACGGGGACGTTGAAACCGGAACGCCCCAATTGACGGTATTCCATGTGTGGATTCCTTTGCGGATGGCTGTCGGGCAAAAGATCGTGCGATGCCAGATGTCTTTCAACCGTGACGACAGTGCGGATAATGCCGAAAGCCCGGCGGACGCGGATCAGCCTGATAATTCGCTCACCGCGGCCTGCTCCAAGATCGGCAAATGCTTGGTCACCGTGTCCCACACGCGCTCTTCGGTAATGACGTCATAGCCGTGTCGATAGACATTTCCGGCGTCCCTCACCGCGATCCAGTCGATATGCCTATGGCGGGCCTGGATGTCGGCGCCGAGATGACGGGAGGCTTCCGAAATAATCGCGAGGGCGCGCATGACCGCGTAAAAGGTCAGGCGATCGGCGGCGAACGCGTCGAAGGAACGTCCCGCAATGAACTCGCGAATGTAAGCGATGTTCTGACAGATATGTTCGAGACGGCGACGTTCGGAATCAGAAGGCATCCACGGCGTCTTTCAACGCGCTCTGCATATGCGGTTTGACGGCCTTGCGTTCGACGAGATCGATCCTGCGACCGATCAAGGCCGCAATGTCGGTTTGAAGCCGGACGTATTCGTATATCCCCGATGGCCTCTCGCGCTCGAGATCGACCAGGACGTCCACGTCGCTGTCCTCCCGCGCGTCGCCGCGCGCGACCGAGCCGAAAATGGCGGCATGCCTGACGCCGCGGGCGCGCAGCATCGCCTGATTGGCGCGCAAGATATCCAGGGCCTTTTCGAGGGTCATCGACATGGCGGCATTTTAGCACAATCCGGCGCGGCGGTCAGCCTGTCGGCAGCGCCGGCTTCAGCCGTCCGCCGAGGCGCACGGGTTCGATGCGCGTCGCGAGGCCCCTGGCGTTCGTCTCCGCGAACACCGCGCACAAGGTCGCGGGGCCGGTCGCGGGCGTGAAGCGGCCGCTCGACATCTTGGTCACGAAGCGCTGCACCGGCTGGTATTTCTCCATGCCGATCACGCTGTCGTAATCGGCGCAGGCGCCGGCATCGGTCTGGTAGGCGGTGCCGCCGGGAAAGATCTGCGCGTCCGCCGTCGGGATATGGCTGTGGCTGCCGACGACCAGACTGGCGCGGCCGTCGCAGAACTGGCCCATCGCCATCTTCTCCGACGTCGCCTCGGCGTGCATGTCGACGACGATGGCGTCCGCCGCCTCGCCGAGCGGGCAGGCGGAGAGCTCGGCCTCGACGGCGGCGAAGGGATCGTCCAGCGCATCCATGAACACCCGGCCCATCGCGTTGATCACCAGCACGCGTTCGCCCTTGGCCGTCTGGTAGAGATTGGCGCCGCGCCCCGGCGTGCCCTTCGGGTAGTTCAGCGGGCGCAGGATGCGATCCTCGTCGCCGATGAAGGACAGGATCTCCTTCTGGTCGGCCCAGTGATTGCCGGTAGAGATCACGTCGATGCCGGTGGCGAAGAACTCGCGCGCGATGGCCTGGGTCAGGCCGAAGCCGCCCGCCGCGTTCTCGCCGTTCGCGATCACGAGGTCGAGCCCGAGCGATTGGCGGAGCCGCGGCAGCTCCGCCGCCACGACGTCGCGGCCGGGTTTTCCGATGATGTCGCCGATGAACAGGATGCGCATGGCCGCTCCTTATCACAAAGGAGCGGCCGAAGGCGAAGGGCGCCTATCAGCGCGTCGCCGTCCAGGTTCCGCTGAACGGGCCGATCGACCAGGTCCCCTTCAAGGTCACGGGATCGACGAATTTGAACGTCCCCTTGCCGGAGCCGACGATGACGGAGGTCTGCGACAGGTCCATCGTCAGCGTGCCGGCGCTCAGCAAGCCGTTGTTCACCTGCCCGTTGGCGCGGCCGACGTCATAGGTGCCGCGGATCGCGCCGCCGGAAACGAACAGGGTCATCGTGTAGCTGTAGCCGCTGTTCACCATGACGTGCCAGGTGCCCGCGAAATCGTTGAGCGAGGCCGTGCTGCTGCCGCCGGATGGCGTGCCGCCCGCACCGCCGCCGCTCGCACTGCCCATGCCACCGCCGCCGGACGGACCGCCGGAGAACGCGTTCGCCGGCAGGCAGTGCAGGCCGAAGCTCTGCACCGCGCCCGACGCATCGAGCCAGCCATAGATTCCCGTCGCGACATTGTTCGGCCCGCAGGTGATGGTGCCGTGCGTCCAGTTCTCGAGATTGTTCGGCGCGCCGCGGCCCATATAGTCCGTGGCCTGCGACCCGCAGCGCAGGCGCAGCCGCGCGATGCCGCCATAGGACGAGACATCGCCGTCCAGCGCCGTGACCGCATAGGGCGGCGTACATTTGAGCATCCTACCGGACGGGAACGCGCCGCTGCCGAGCGTGCCGCCCTGCTGCGGCAGGCCCGACCAGGTGCGCCCCGCATAGACCGCGCATTGCACGTCGAGGCGGTCCAGGTTGCCCGCCTTGCCCGAACCGTAGAGGCCGATCATCGCCTTGCCCGTCGGGCAGACGATGTCGATCTGCCGGCCGCCGCCCTGGCGGCCGAGCGGGAAGGAGGCGCCGCCGGCGGTGTCGATCGGCTGGGGCGGAGGCGGCGGCGGCGGCGGCGGCGAACCGCCGCCGAAGGGCGGCGGCACGGGGGGCTGCACGACGCATTGCAGGCCGATGCCGTGCACGCCGTCGATCTGGAAACGCGGCGCCTGCTCGAACGCGCCGGGCACCCCGACCGACAGGCCTTGCGCGAGCCTGCCGTCGACGCAGCGCTCCTTGTGGGTGAAGCCGGGATTGACGGCCGGCCCCGACGGATAGGGCTTGGTCGTGTTCATGTCGGCGATTTCCAGCGGATCGTCGCTGGTCATGCCGATGACCGGATCGTTTACCGATTCCGCCTGGGTGACGATCCCGCGGCAGCGGAACACGATCTCGTCGAGCATGGTGAACGGATCGCCCGGCACGCCGAGCGTCGTGTCCTTCTGCTCGAATTCGGAGAAGGCGATGTATTCGATCGCCTGGCCCGGCGGGCAACGCTTTTCCTGGACCACGCCGCCGCCGTTGAAGCCCATGATCTGGGCGGGCGCGCTGGGCACCAATTGATGCGAGGCCGGATCGTAGGTCGCGCAGAGCGCGCCGATCGAATTGAACCACGCGCCGGTGCGCGCATGGATGCCGACCATGAAGCCGCCGTCGCAGCGGGTGAAGAAGTTGGACTCGAAATCGCGGTAGAACTCGCCCTGCGGCGGAAAGGTCTGCGCCGCGGCCGGCGCGGCGGTGAAAAGAACCAGGACGGCCGCAAAGACTGCTCCGATAAAACGCATGGTCACCCCCCAACTACGCCATGGGAGCCCGCTCAACTCTGTCGGTTGTCTCGATCCCCCAGGGGAAGCTTAGCACAGACAACATGCCGTGTAATGTTTCCACTACATGCATGTGGCGAAACTTTTTGCGCCCGCGCCGCCGGCGCCCTATGTCCGGTGAAAGCGGCGCAGGCCGTTTTCAGTGATCACGGCGTCGAGCGGATGGTCGTGCGCCTCGCGCGGCAGGGCAGCCACTTCCTGTCCGGCATAGGCGACGCCGATGGCGGTGACGTCCTTCAGCGCGGCCAGCGTCCTGTCGTAGAAGCCGCCGCCATAGCCGAGTCTGTGGCCGGTTGTGTCGAAGGCCAGCAGCGGCACGAGGACGAGGTCGGGAACGGCCTCGGGCGCGCTCGGCAGCGGCTCGGGAATACCGAAGGCCGAGGCATGCATCGCATCGCCCATTTTCCAGGCGCGGAAGGTGAGCGGCCGGCCGGGTTCGACCGAGGGCAGGGCGAGCCGATGGCCCTTCGCGGCCAGCGCCGCCATCAGCGCGCGCGGATCGGCCTCGTCGCGGAACGGAAAATAGCCGGCGACGACGGCGCCGGGCGCGACGGCGATATCGCCGGCGAAGCGCGCGATGGTCTCCGTGAAGTCGGCGCGCGTCAGCGTGGTGCGATGGCGGCGGGCGGCGGCGCGGAGGTCGGGTTTGGACATCAACTCTATCCTACCCTCCCCTTGAGGGGTTCCTAGCGCCAGCGTGGGAACCCCTCAAGGGGAGGGTAGAGGCGCGGGAAGCTGCGAGAGATAGCGGACGGAACCGCCATCGCCGTTGGTGTTTGGATCCTCACGGGCCTGCAAGTGCAGGTGGGCGCCATATGACCAAGACCACGATCCTGGCCAGGGACAGCTCCCGGTGAGTACCATTAAGGCCCCTGGGCATCGCTAACCTGACGCGCGGGGCAGTGTCCGTCCGCCTCCTATATAGGTCAGCGGTGGGGAGAATGAAACGGCGGCGGTCCGAGCGGCCTGTCTGCGCTACGCCACGCCGAGTTTTGCCGAAAGCTCTTCCATGCGCTTGCCGGCCGCCTCGAACGCGTCGGCGGCGGCGGCTTCGGCCCGATCGAGCCTGCCGCTCACATCGTCATGCGTGTCGCGCAAGCCCGCGAGTTCCTCGGTGCGCAGATGCAGCTGCGATGCCGTTTCGTGGTGCTCGTCGGCGATCAGCAGCGCCGCCATCAGCAGCAGGCGCGTCTCGCCCACCTGTCCGACGCTGGCGAGCAGCTCCTTCACCTTCGCGTCGACATGGCCCGCGAGCTCGCGCAGATGATCCTCCTCGCCGTCGTCGCAGGCGATGGTGTAGGCACGGGCATTGACCATGACATTGACGAGCGGCATCGGCGTCTCCTTCAGCGGCCGAGGGCGCTTCGGATTTCGCCGATCGCGCCGTCGAGACGGTCTTCGACGTCCTCGGTGATGCCGGCCAGGGCGCGGTTTTCTTCTTCGAGCTCGGCAATGCGCGCAAGCAGCCTTTCGCGCTCCTCGCCGAGTTCGGCGACCTTGGCGCGCAGATCGGCAGCGGAGGCCCTGAGGGCGGGGATGTGCGCCGCCTTGTCTTCCAGGGCGCCGAGCGCCGCATCGAAGCGCTGCCGAGCGGTTTCGAGCCTCGTCATGCGCGCTCCTCCTCTTCGCGAGTCATCTGTACAAGCCGAGCGGACCTTAGGCTTGTGGGTGCCGTGCGGCAACGCACAAAAGCCGCAGGTTCCACGGGAGCGATTGTGCCTGTCGGAAATTGTCGGAAGGCGCCGGTTCACAGGCGTCGTTGCGCGCCCTTGACGGGGACCGAGGGCGCTCGCTAAGGCCAAGTCCCGTTGCGGAGAAGTTTACATGGATCAGGACAAGGCTCCGCCGGAGCAGGCCGAAATCAGGCGCCTCGCCAACGCCATCCGCGGCCTCGCCATGGACGCGGTGGAACAGGCGAAATCCGGCCATCCGGGCCTTCCCATGGGCATGGCCGATGCGGCTACCGTCCTCTTTTCCCGCTTTTTGAAATACGACCCGGCCGATCCGGCCTGGCCGGACCGCGACCGTTTCGTGCTCTCCGCCGGCCACGGCTCGATGCTGCTTTATTCCCTGCTCTGGCTGACGGGCTATCCGGGCATCAGCCTCGACGCCATCAAGCGCTTCCGCCAGGTCGACAGCCCTTGCGCCGGCCATCCCGAGCACGGCCACATCCCCGGCATCGAGACCACGACCGGTCCCTTGGGGCAGGGCATCGCCAATGCGGTCGGCATGGCGCTGGCCGAGCGCATCCTGAACGCCCGCTTCGGCGACGACCTCGTCAACCACAAGACCTATGTCATCGCCAGCGACGGCGATCTGATGGAAGGCATCAGCCATGAGGCGATCCATCTCGCGGGCCATCTGAAGCTCAAGAACCTCGTCGTCCTCTGGGACAACAACAACATCACGATCGACGGGGCGCTGTCGCTGTCCGAGACCGGCAACATGATCGAGCGCTTCGAGGCGGCGGGGTGGCGGACGACGGTCTGCGACGGCCATTCGGCGCAGGAAGTCTATCGCGCGCTCCACGACGCGCAGGAAAGCGAGCAACCGGTCCTGATCGCCTGCAAGACGGTCATCGGCTTCGGCTTTCCCACCCGCGCCGGCACGCAGAAGGCCCATTCCGACGCGCCGGGCGCCGAAGAGATCGCGGGCGCCAAGAAGGCGCTCGGCCTGCCGGGGGACGCCTTCGCGCTGGAAGACGGCGTGCTCGAGGCGTGGCGCAAGATCGGCACGCGCAGCGCGGCCGCGCGCGAGGCCTGGAACGGGCGCAAGGCGAAATCCGACAAGGCGAAGGATTTCGACGCGACGATGAGCGGCGCGATCCCGGCGGAACTCGGCAAGGCGCTGGGCGAATTGAAGGCGAAGCTGGCGGCGGAGAAGCCCAATGCCGGCACGCGGCGCACCTCGGAGAAGGTGCTCGAAGTCGTCAACGGCACGCTGACGACGACGGTCGGCGGCTCGGCCGACCTGACGCCGTCCAACAACACCAAGACCAAGAACATCACCGAGATCAAGCCGGACCATTTCGACGGCCGCTATATCCATTACGGCATCCGCGAGCACGGCATGGCGGCGGCGATGAACGGCATGGCGCTGCATGGCGGCATCATCCCGTATGGCGGCACCTTCCTGGTGTTCTCCGATTATTGCCGCCCGTCGATCCGGCTCGCGGCGCTGATGGGCATCCGCGTGGTCTTCGTGATGACCCACGATTCCATCGGCGTGGGCGAGGATGGGCCGACGCACCAGCCGGTCGAGCATCTGGCGGCGCTGCGCGCGATCCCGAACCTCACCGTCATCCGCCCCGCCGATGCGGTGGAAACGGTCGAGGCCTGGGACATTGCGCTGAATCACACAACCGGCCCCAGTCTCCTGGTGTTCTCCCGCCAGGACGTTCCGACGCTTCGCACCGCCGACACGGTGGGACAGAACCTGACCGCGAAGGGCGGTTACGAGATCGCCGCGGCCGAGGGCGCCAAGGTGACCCTGCTCGCGACGGGCTCCGAAGTGGGCCTGGCGATGCAGGCGCGGGACTTGTTGGGCAAGGATGGGATCGCGGCCCGCGTCGTGTCGCTGCCGAGCTGGAGCCTGTTCGAGCAGCAGCCCGAAACGGAGCGCGACGCCGTTCTCGGCAAGCATACGGTCCGGATCGCCGTCGAGGCCGGGGTGCGCGAAGGCTGGGACCGCTATATCGGGCCGCATGGCCGCTTTGTCGGAATGCATGGTTTTGGCGCAAGCGGGCCGTATAAAGACGTGTACAAGCATTTCGGCCTGACGCCTGAAGCCGTGGCGGATGCCGCGAAAGAGGCGCTGAAGGCGAAGCACTGATCGACCTCCCCGGGGTTGGGGCGGCAGATGTCTGTTGGGAGAAAAGAGCATGGCTATCCGCGTCGCAATCAACGGCTTCGGCCGCATCGGGCGCCTTGTGTTCCGCGCCATCGTCGAGAGCGGGCGGCGCGACATCGAGGTCGTCGCGGCCAACGATCTCGGGCCCGTCGAGACCAACGCGCATCTGCTGCGCTACGACTCGGTGCATGGGCGCTTTCCCGCCAATGTGACGGTCGACGGCGATTACATCGTCGCGGCCGGTCACAAGGTGAAGGTCACCGCGGTGCGCGACCCGGCGGAGCTGCCGCACAAGGCGCTGGACGTCGACATCGCGCTGGAGTGCACCGGCCTGTTCACCTCCAAGGACAAGGCGTCGGCGCATCTGAAGGCGGGCGCCAAGCGGGTGCTGGTCTCCGCCCCTGCCGACGGTGTCGACCTGACGGTGGTCTATGGCGTCAACCATGAGAAGCTGACCAAGGATCACATCGTCGTCTCGAACGGCTCGTGCACGACGAACTGCCTGGCGCCCGTGGCCAAGGTCCTGAACGACACGATCGGGATCGAGAAGGGTTTCATGACAACGATCCATTCCTACACCGGCGACCAGCCGACGCTGGACACGCTGCACAAGGATCTTTATCGCGCCCGCGCCGCCGCGCTGTCGCAGATCCCGACCTCGACCGGCGCCGCCAAGGCGATCGGCCTGGTGCTGCCGGAGCTCAAGGGCAAGCTCGACGGCATTTCCGTGCGCGTGCCCACGCCCAACGTCTCGCTGGTCGATCTCAAGATCGTCGCCAAGCGCGACACCACGGTGGAGGAAATCAACGCAGCGATGAAGGCCGCGGCCGCCGGATCGCTCAAGGGCATCCTCGACATCGTCGAGGCGCCGCTGGTCTCTAGCGATTTCAACCACAATCCGGCGTCGGCCTCTGTGGCGCTGCCAGAGACCAAGGTGATCGGCGGCAATCTCGCCGGCGTCCTGGCCTGGTACGACAACGAATGGGGCTTCTCCAACCGCATGGCCGACATCGCGGTGGTGATGGGGAAGCTGATCTAGATCGGATTGTCATGCCCGCGAAGGCGGGCATCCAGACTCGCGGCCCTGGAATCCCGCTTGCGCGGGAATGACAGCCGCATGAAGGGTGGAAAATGCCGGCGTTCAAGACCCTCGACGACCTCGATGTCCGCGGCAAGCGGGTGCTCGTCCGCGCCGACCTGAACGTGCCGATGAAGGACGGCCATGTCACCGATGCCTCGCGCATCGAGCGGCAGGCGCCGACGATCCGCGAACTCGCGGAGAAGGGCGCGCGCGTCATCGTGCTCTCCCATTTCGACCGGCCGAAGGGCGAGGTCGTGCCGGCGATGTCGTTGAAGCCCGTCGCGGGGCCGCTGTCGCGAGCGCTCGGCAAGCCGGTCGCCTTCGCCGACGACTGCATCGGCGACGCCGCGAAGGCCACCGTGGCGAAGCTGAAAGACGGCGACGTGCTGCTGCTCGAAAACACGCGCTTCCACGCCGGCGAAGAGAAGAACGACCTCGATTTCGCCAGACAGATCGCGAGCCTCGGCGATATCTACGTCAACGACGCCTTCTCCGCCGCCCATCGGGCGCATGCGACGACGGAGGCGCTGGCGCATCTGCTGCCGCATGCCGCCGGCCGCTCGATGGAGCAGGAGCTCAAGCATCTGGACAAGGCGCTCAGCGATCCCGAGCGGCCGGTGATGGCGGTGATCGGCGGTGCCAAGGTGTCGACCAAGATCGCGCTGCTGGAAAACCTCGTGCAGCGCGTCGAGACGCTGGTGATCGGCGGGGCGATGGCCAACACCTTCCTCGCCGCCGAGGGCTTCGAGGTCGGCAAATCGCTGGTCGAGCGCGACCATATCGAGACCGCGCTGCGCGTCGTGCACCTCGCGGGCGACAGCGGCTGCGCGCTGATGCTGCCGGTCGATGTCGTCGTCGCCCATGAATTCAAAATGAATGCGCCGCACCGCACCGTCGACATCCGCCATGTCGGCAAAACCGAGATGATCCTGGACGTCGGCGCCAAAAGCCTCGAAGCCTTCCGCCAGCGTCTGGCGGGAACCCGCACGCTGGTGTGGAACGGCCCGCTCGGCGCCTTCGAGACCAGGCCGTTCGATGTCGGAACCGTGGCCGCGGCGCGGATGGTGGCGGACGCGACCAAGGCCGGCGACCTGCTCTCGGTCGCGGGCGGCGGCGACACGGTGGCGGCGCTGAATGCCGCAGGGGCGGCAGACGACTTCACCTATGTCTCGACAGCGGGCGGCGCATTCCTAGAATGGCTCGAAGGACGGGAGCTGCCCGGCGTGGCGGCCCTGAGCAATGGCTGAACGACGCGCGAGGCGCGCCTTGGGGGATCTGACATGAATCTCGCGGATTTGAACGCGATCGCCTTGAAGATGACGGCCGGCGGCAAGGGCATCCTGGCGGCGGACGAGAGCACGTCCACCATCAAGAAGCGTTTCGACAAGATCGGCGTCGCCAATGTCGAGGAGAACCGCCGCGACTATCGCGAGCTCCTGTTCCGCACCGACGCCGCGATGAAGAATTATATCGGCGGCGTCATCCTGTTCGACGAGACGATCCGCCAGAAATCCGCCGACGGCGACGGCACGCCGCTGGTGGAGTTGATCGAGAAGTCTGGCGCGGTGCCGGGCATCAAGGTCGATGCCGGCGCCAAGCCGATGGCGCTCGATCCCGAGCAGACGATCACCGAGGGTCTCGACGGACTGCGCGAGCGCTTCGTCGAATACCACAAGCTCGGCGCCCGCTTCGCCAAATGGCGCGCGACCTACAATCCGGCGAAAGTGACCTACAATTCCGTCGCCGCCAACGCGCATGCGCTCGCGCGCTACGCGGCGCTGGCGCAGGAGAACGGCATCGTTCCCATCGTGGAGCCGGAAGTCCTGATGGACTACGACAACGATATCGACACCTGCGCGGCGGTGACCGAGTGGGTGCTGAAGGAGGTCTTCCAGCAGCTCTACTACGCCAATGTCGCGCTCGAAGGCATCGTGCTGAAGCCGAACATGGTCGTGCCGGGCATGAAATGCGCCAGGCAGGCGAGCGTGGACGAGGTCGCGGACCGCACGGTCGAAGTGCTCAAGCGCTGCGTGCCGACCGCCGTGCCTGGCGTCGCCTTTCTCTCCGGCGGCCAGTCGGACGAGGACGCGACGGCGCATCTCTCCGCGATGAACGCGCGGCACAAGCTGCCCTGGCACCTGACCTTCTCCTACGGACGCGCGCTGCAGGCGGCGCCGCAGAAGGCGTGGTCGGGCAAGAAGGAGAATGTCGCGGCCGCCCAGGCCGCCTTCCTGCACCGCGCCCGGATGAACAGCCTCGCCGCGCTCGGCAAATGGTCGCCGGCCGAGGAGAAGAAGGCGGCGTGAAATTGAAGCCAAGTTCTGCTAAGCTTTGGTGGTCGTTATTGGTGTTGCAACGTGGTCACGGCCGAAAATACCAAAGCTGAAGTGATGAGACTTCTGGAAACGAGATTTCGGAAGTCCCGGCTTTCGCACATCGAGGTCGTGGAAGGGGCGGACTCGGACGGACAGCCCAGCATCGACGTGAGAATCGTGTTTCGAAACGGTCCCGCCAAGGACGAAATGCGATATGAACGACATCGGCTTGTCGACGACCTGCGCACGTGGTTGGCCATGGAAGGGGACGACCGCTTTCCCTATTTTTCGTTCTTGACAGAAAAAGACGAGAAAGAACTGTCGAGCCAAGCCTAGATGCTCGATGCCGACCACCTAATCGAGCTTGCTCAGACTCTGGTCAATGCCCGAGGCGTAGGCGCTCCTCGGCAGGTCGTTCTACGGCGCGCGGTATCGACGGCCTATTACGCGGTCTTTCACGTGCCCTGCGGAACGATTGCCGAGACGTTCGTGTCGGCGGGAGTCTGGAAGTCCCGAGTGCTGTTTTACCGATCCCTGGACCATGGCAAGACGAAGGATCGGTGCAAGAAATTGGGTCAGAAACCACTGCCTAACAAAGAAAAGATATTCTTCGAAGCACAAGCCTTTGGCCAAGAGCTGCGTGACTTCGCAAATACCTTTGTCCAGCTCCAAGAACTGCGACACCAGTCCGACTACGATCCCGACTATAGACTGACCAAGGCGCTGGCGCAGCAATGCATTGATGATGCAAGCAAAGCCATGGCGGATTTGAACTCGGCTGGCGACCAAGAACGGAATAAGTTTCTCGCATACATTTTGTTCGACATTCGCTCATGAGCGAACGCTGCCGGCTCTATCTCATCACGCCGCCCAAGCTGGAGGCGAAGGCTTTCGCCGAGACCTTGAAGCGCACGCTGGATGCCGGCGACGTCGCGTCGCTGCAATTGCGGCTGAAGGCCGTTTCCGACGACGAGATCCGGCGCGCCGCCGAAATCCTCATGCCGATCGCGCAAAAGCGCGACGTGGCGTTCATCCTCAACGACCGGCCCGACCTCGCGCGCGCGCTGGGCTGCGACGGCGTGCATGTCGGCCAGGAGGACGCCGGCTATGCCGAGGCGCGCCTCATCGTGGGCAAGACCGCCATCGTCGGCGTGACCTGCCACGACTCCCGCCATCTGGCGATGGAGGCGGCGGAGGCCGGCGCGGATTATGTCGCCTTCGGCGCCTTCTTCCCGACCGCGACCAAGGAGGCGAAGGCCCGCGCCGAGATCGAGACCCTGCGCTGGTGGGCCGAGATGATGGTGGTGCCTTGCGTCGCCATCGGCGGCATCACGGTCGGCAACGCGGCCCCGCTTGTCGAGGCCGGCGCCGATTTCCTAGCCGTGTCGAGCGGCGTGTGGGACCACGCGCAAGGACCCGCCGCCGCCGTGCAGGCGTTCAACGCGCTGTTCTGAGCGCTACCGCTCCGCCGTCACGGTTCCGTTCGCGCTGTTGATGCGAAGCTTGGCGAGGCCCTGTTTCTGCGGTCCGCCTTCGTCGTTGTAGAGCGCATAGGGAAAGCTGATCAGCAATCCCTTCTTCGGGTCGTAGCTCGCGGAGAGGCGGGCGAAGTCGATGCCGACGAAGCCCAGGCCTTCGTGATCGTTGATCAGATGGCAAGAACGGTCCTCGGCCTGTTCGTCGGTATTGGGGCTCAGGACCAGAAGATGCATCGAACAGCAGACCGGCTCGCCGCCGGTATCGATCAGCGCCACCCGCACATTGCCATTGGAGAACACCTTGGTGTTCTTTTCCCACGGCTCGGCGATGTTCCAGGCGCTCGCGGTCGCCTGATCGTCGGCGCAATCGCGGATCGACAGCGCGGCGGCCGGCGCGGCCAGCGCCAGGAACGCGATCGCGGCAAGGATGAGATGGCGCATGCGAATTTCCCCCGACGCCGCGATTGTTGCCGGGGCTCGCACTAGGAAACAACCGAACAGAAAGGGTACAAAGTCGCGATGACCGTCCCGATTCGCATTCTCGGACTCGATCCCGGCCTTGCCCGGATGGGATGGGGCGTGATCGCGGTGACGGGCTCGCGCCTCGACCATGTCGCGCATGGCGTGATCGTCACCCGTACGGCCGAGGGCCTTGCCCGGCGCCTCCTGGCCCTGCACGGCGCGCTCGGCGAAATCATCGCGGCGCAGCGGCCGACGGCCATCGCCGTGGAGCAGGCCTTCGTCGCCAAGGATCCCTCCGCCGCGCTCAAGATAGGCCATGCCCGCGCCGTCGCGCTGCTCGCCGCCGCGCAGGCGGGGCTGGAGATCGCCGAATACGCCCCCAACCACATCAAGAAATCCGTGGTCGGGGTCGGCCATGCGCAGAAGGAGCAGGTGCAGGCGATGGTGCGGCGGCTGCTGCCCACCTGCCGCGTCGAGCAGGCGGACGCCGCCGATGCGCTCGCCTGCGCCATCGCGCATGCCCATCTCGCCGGCACAAGGGCGCGGATGCTGGTGGCGCTCGCATGATCGGCAAGCTGACCGGCCTCGTCGACAGCGTCGCGGAGGATCACTGCATCCTCGATGTCGGCGGCGTCGGCTATCTGGTGCAGTGCCCGTCCTCGACGCTGGCGAAGCTGTCGGCCGGGGCGCATGCGTCGCTGATGATCGAGACCAAGGTGTCGGACGACGCGATCCGTCTCTACGGATTTCATTCCGCGGAGGAGCGCGAATGGTTCCGGCTGCTCCAGACCGTGCAGAATGTCGGCGCCCGTGTGGCGCTGAACGTGCTCTCGGCGCTGTCCTCGCGCGAACTCGAACGCGCGCTGGCGCTGTCGGACAAGTCGATGATCGGCAAGGCGCAGGGCGTGGGACCGAAGCTTGCGCTGCGCATCGTGACCGAGCTGAAGGACAAGGCGCCCGCGATGATGCTGCGCGGCCACGGCGAGGACGGCGCGGCCGCCATCGCCATCGCGCCGCGCGGACCGGAGGCCGACGCCGTCGCCGCGCTGGTGAAGCTCGGCTACAGCCAGGGCGTGGCGGCCGAATCCGTGGCGCGCGCCGCGAACGATCTGGGACCGGCCGCGCCGGTGGACGCGCTGATCCGCGAGAGTTTGCGGGCAATGGGACGGTGAGTTACTATCTGACTAGTCAGACTAGTCAGGAGGTGGACATGGACAAGGGATGGCCGGTGCAGGACGCCAAGGCGCGCTTTTCGGAATTCCTCCGCGAGGCTGAGACCACGCCGCAGATCATCACCTATCGCGGCAAGCCGAAATTCGAGGTTCGGCTCATCAAGGAGAAGCGTTCCGGCAAGCCGAAACCCAAGACGCTGGTCGACTGGATACTTTCCGCGCCCAAGGACCCGGATTTCAAATTGCCGCCGCGCCGGCGCGAAAAAATGCGCAAAGTGTTCTGATGATCCTGCTCGATACCTGCGTCGTGTCGGAGAGCGTGAAGCCGAAGCCCGCTCCGGCCTATCTTGCCTGGTTGAAGTTTCAGGATCCTACGTCGCTTTTCATCAGCGTCATTTCTCTTGGCGAGCTTCATTGCGGTGCCGCAAAGTCGAAGGCTGTCGCCAGGAAGCGCGAGCACAACGTTTGGATCGGCGATGTCGAGCGGCTTTTTGCAAATCGCATTGTCGTGCTCGACGACGTTATCGCGAGACAGTGGGGTTATCTTCGCGCATTCTATCCCCAGACGCAGACGGTCGATGCACAACTTGCCGCGACTGCGTTGGCGCATGGCTTCACTTTCGCGACGCGCCACGTGCGGCATTTCCGGTTCAATGGCCTCGCCGTCGTCAACCCATGGGAAGCCTGATGGCTGGGAAACCAAAACCCGACACCGACCGCCTCGTGACGCCCGAGCGTTCCGAGGAAGACACGCTCGAATCCTCCCTGCGTCCCAAGCGGCTGGCCGAATTCGTCGGCCAGGCGCAGGCGCGGGAGAATCTGTCGATCTTCATCCAGGCGGCGAAGGATCGCGGCGAGGCGCTGGATCATGTCCTGTTCTCCGGCCCGCCGGGGCTCGGCAAGACCACGCTGGCCCAGATCGTGGCGCGCGAGCTCGGGGTGAATTTCCGCTCGACCTCGGGGCCGGTGCTGGCGAAGGCCGGCGATCTTGCCGCGATCCTGACCAATCTGGAGCCGCGCGACGTGCTCTTCATCGACGAGATCCATCGTCTGTCGCCGGCGGTCGAGGAAATCCTTTACCCGGCGATGGAGGATTACGAGCTCGACCTTGTGATCGGCGAGGGGCCGTCGGCGCGCTCGGTCAAGATCACGCTCAATCCCTTCACGCTGGTCGGCGCGACGACGCGCTCGGGCCTCATCACCACGCCCTTGCGCGACCGCTTCGGCATTCCGGTGCGGCTCAATTTCTATTCCGCGGCGGAACTCTTCGCCATCGTCGAACGCGGCGCCCGGGTGCTCGGCCTTTCCCTTACCTCCGACGGCGCGCGCGAGATCGCGGGCCGCGCCCGCGGCACGCCGCGCATCGCCGGCCGCCTGCTCAAGCGCGTGCGCGACGTCGCCGCCGTGGCGGGTCACAAGACGGTCGATGCCGCGATCGCCGATGCGGCGCTCAATCGCCTGGAAGTCGATAAGCGCGGTCTGGACGCCTTCGACCGCCGCTATCTGAAGCTGCTCGCCGAGGCCTTCGGCGGCGGGCCGGTCGGGATCGAGACCATCGCCGCGGCGCTGGGCGAATCCCGCGACGCGCTGGAGGACGTGGTCGAGCCCTTCCTGCTGCAGCAGGGTTTCGTGCAGCGGACGCCGCGCGGCCGGGTGCTGAGCAGCGCGGCGTATGGGCATCTTGGCTTGCCCGCCCCGCCGCGCGATCCTCAGCAGATGACGCTGCCGATAAGCGACGACGACGATGTCTGACGGGCCTGCCGGCCTGGGCCGCTTCGTGGGCAAGACCCACATCCTGCCGCTCCGGGTCTATTACGAGGACACCGACCTCTCCGGCGTCGTCTATCACGCCAATTACCTGCGCTTCATGGAGCGCGGCCGCACCGAATTCTTCCGCCTCGCCGGCATCGCACTGGCCGCCCTCGCAGACGAGCAGCCGACGGCCTGGACGCTGCGCCATGCCAGCCTGGAATTCCATCGTCCCGCGCGGCTCGAAGATCAGATCGAAGTGCGGAGCGTCTGTTCGGGCCTCACCGGCGCGCGCATGCGGGCGGATCAGAAGATCATGTGTGGCGATACGCTGCTGGTGCATGGAAGGGTCGAGGCCTGTATGATGACGCTGAGCGGAAAGCCGCGTCGCATTCCGCAAACCGTTCGCGAGAAACTGCTTCCTTACCTTTTGGAAACAGGCGTTTAACCTTTGGCGCCCAAATTCGGCCACCTTTGAATGACCTCTGCGAATTTGCGAGGATGAAAGCGGGATCGCGCCCGGAAGGAAAAGGATTCGGAATGAGCTTTCACCGCACCATCGTCGCGGCGCTCGCGGCCCTTACGCTGATGTTCGCGGCGCCCGCTTTCGCGCAGCGTGCGCCGGACGCGGCGCCGACCGGCGCCCCGGCCGAAACGCACGATCTTGCCGCGCCGACCAATGTCGACATCGCGCCTTCGGGCGGCACCGGTTTCGATACCCCGGGCGGGCTGTCGGTGGTTTCGGTCTTCCTGCGCGCCGATCCCATCGTCAAGACGGTGATGGTGATCCTTCTGATCGCCTCGCTGTGGTCGTGGACGATCATCATCAACAAATGGCTCGCCTTCGGCACGCTGAAGCGCCGCGCCGCGAAGTTCGAGAAAAGCTTCTGGTCCGGCCAATCGCTCGACGAGCTCTACCAGCAATTCGCGCCCAAGGCCGATCATCCGCTGGCGGTGACTTTCGTCTCCGCGCTGCGCGAATGGCGCCGCGCCTTCGAGGGCGGCGCCCCGCGCGAGGCGCTGGTGCCCGGCATCCGCGACCGCATCGAGAAGGCGATGAGCGTCACCATCATGCGCGAGACCGACGGGCTGGAGCGCCAGCTCGGCTTCCTCGCCACGGTCGGCTCCACCGCGCCGTTCATCGGCCTGTTCGGCACGGTGTGGGGCATCATGAATTCCTTCACCGCGATCGCCGCGCAACACAATACGACGCTCGCCGTGGTGGCGCCCGGCATCGCCGAGGCGCTGTTCGCCACCGCCATGGGCCTTCTGGCCGCGATTCCGGCGGTCATCTTCTACAACCGCTTCATCAACGAGATCGGCCGCTATTCCACGCGGCTCGACGCCTTCGCCGACGAGTTCTCCGCCATCCTGTCGCGCCAGCTCGACGAGAAGGCGCGGCCCTGATGGCGGGCGCGCTCCAGTCTCGCAGCCAGGGAAGGCGCGGCGCGCGGCGACGCGCGATGGCGGAGATCAACGTCACGCCCTTCGTCGACGTGATGCTGGTGCTGCTCATCGTCTTCATGGTGACGGCGCCGCTGCTCACCGTCGGCGTGCCGGTCGACCTGCCCAAGACCCGCGCCCAGACGCTCGGCCAGGACAACGAGCCGCTCTCGGTCACGGTCAAGCGCGACGGCGGCATCTATCTGCAGAACACGCCGATCGCGGAGGAGGAACTGGTCGCAAAGCTCACGGCCATCGCCGCCAACGGCTACGACCAGCGCATCTTCGTGCGCGGCGACAAGGCGGTCGACTACGGCCGCATCATGGAAGTTATGGGCCTTCTTTCCGCCGCAGGCTTCACCCACATTGGGCTGGTGACCGATGTCGCAAAGCCTAACCCTCAAGACCACTAGGCGGGTCCCGACCACCGCGCGCGGACCGCGCGTCGGTATCGTGGTGGCGCTGCTTCTGCACGCCGCCATCGTGGCGGCGACGCTGTTCAGCTGGCAGCACAAGCTCGAGATCGCCGACGAATCGCCGCCGCCGATCCCGGTCGATCTGGTGACGGTCGCCGACAAGACGAACATCGCGCCGACGGTGCAGCGCGTGCAGCCCAAGCCGGCGGAGGAAGAACCGCAGCCGCCGCCGCAACCGGTGCCGCCGCCGCCGACGCCGACGCCCGAGCCGCCGCCGGTGGCCGAAGCCGCGCCCGAGCCGGCGCCTGCGCCGCCGGTCCCCAAGCCTTCGCCGCCGCCGCCCAAGCCGCAGGTGAAGCCCGTGCCGGCCGCGCCGGCCCCGACTCCGGCGCCGCCGAAGCCCAAAGCGGACGACTTCGCCGATCTGCTCAACAAGCTCACCAAGCCGGCCGCGACGCCGCGCAATGCGCATGTCGCCGACCGCACGGTGAAGGGCATCGGCGCGATGAACGCGATGACCATGGACCTGGTCGATGCCTTGAAGAACCAGATCGCGCAATGCTGGAACCCGCCGGTCGGCGCGCCGCATCCCGAGCGGCTGATCCCGGTGTTCCAGCTTTTCCTCAATCCCGACGGCAGCGTCGCACAGCCGCCACAATTGTCGGCAGACTCGGCGGCGGTCGCGGCGTCCGATCCGTTCATGCGCGCGGCCGCCGAAGCGGCGCGGCGTGCGATCTACACCTGCGCGCCCTATAAACTGCCGGCCGACAAGTACAGCACCTGGCACGACATCACGATCAACTTCGATCCGCGCCAATTGAGCCAGTGACGGGAGACCTAAGAATGACCGACAGCCGCCTGATCCGACTGGCCGCAGCCTTGGGCCTCGCGCTGACGATTCTGGCCGCGCCCGCGCGCGCCGAACTGCATGTGACCGTCGACCAGGCGAACGTGCAGCCCATGCCGATCGCCATTCCCGATTTCGCGGCGCCGACCGCCGGCGACACGGTCGCGGGCCAGAACATCGCCAAGGTGATCCGCGCCGATCTCGACCGCTCGGGCCTGTTCCGTCAGCTGGACCCCAAGGCCTTCATCGAGAAGATCACCAACATCAACACCGCGCCGCAATTCGCGAGCTGGCGCGCGCTGAGCGCCCAGGCCCTCGTCGCCGGCCAGGTGCAGAGCCAGCCCGACGGCAGACTGCGCGTCGATTTCCGGCTGTGGGACGTCTATGGCGAAAGCCAGATGATCGGGCAGCAATATTTCACCACCCCCGACAATTGGCGCCGCATCGCGCACATCATCGCGGATGCGATCTACCAGCGCATCACCGGTGAAAAGGGCTATTTCGACACCCGCGTCGTGTTCATCTCCGAGTCCGGGCCGGCCCTCGCCCGCAAGAAGCGGCTGGCGGTGATGGACCAGGACGGCGCCAATCCGATCTTCCTCACCCGCGGCGACTATCTGGTGCTGACGCCGCGCTTCAATCCGACGGCGCAGATGATCGCGTATATGTCGTATATCGGCACCAAGCCGCGGGTCTATCTGTTCGATCTGGAGAGCGGCCGGCAGGAGATGCTCGGAAATTTCCCGAATATGACCTTTTCGCCACGCTTCTCGCCGGACGGCAACAAGGTCGCCATGTCGCTGGAATCCGGCGGCAATTCCGACATTTATGTGATGGATCTGCGAACTCGGGCGATAACGCGGTTAACGACCGATCCGGGCATCGACACCTCGCCGTCCTTTTCGCCGGACGGAACCCAGATTGCCTTCGAATCCGACCGCGGCGGCAGCCAACAGATTTATGTTATGAACGCCGACGGTTCGAGCCCGCGCCGCATCTCGTTCTCGTCGGGCCGTAACGGCACGCCGGTGTGGAGTCCGCGCGGCGACCTGATCGCATTTACCAATCAAAGCGGCGGATTCCATGTCGGCGTGATGAAAACCGACGGCTCGGGTGCGCGAATCATCACAAATGGCTGGGAGGATGAAGGTCCGACCTGGGCGCCGAACGGCCGTGTCATCATGTTCGGCCGCACGGTCCAGGGCGGGCGCGGCTCGCAAATCTGGTCGATCGACGTCTCGGGACGCAACGAAAGGCGCGTGCCGACGCCCGGCGACGCCTCCGATCCGGCCTGGTCGCCCTTGATCCAATAGGAGTTACGTCCGTAAACTTATCCCCGCTAGCGTTTTTTGGCTCTTTTTGGCCACGAATGCGTTAGATCGTAAGTTCCGTGGCCGGCCATCGCACGATGGCGAGACGTCCTGGCCAACATTTGGAGGAGTCCGAATTCGATGACGAAGATTTCCGCAGGTTTGGCCGTGCTGTCGGTTGCACTGTTGTTGGCCGGGTGCTCGACGCCGAAGCCCACGAATGACGCGCCGCCGCCGATGGCGAGCGCGCCGAGCAATTCAGCCCCGACCTCGACGATCGTTCCCGGCAGCGCCGAGGATCTGCGCGTCAATGTCGGCGACACGGTCCACTTCGCCTACAACCAGTACAATATCGAGGACAACGACAGGGCGACGCTGCAGCGCCAGGCGACCTGGCTGCAGAAATACCCCAGCGTGCGCGTCACGGTCGAAGGCGATTGCGACGAGCGCGGCACGCGCGAATACAATCTCGCGCTCGGCGCCCGGCGCGCCAATGCGGTGAAGGAATATCTGGTCAGCCTCGGCGTTTCGTCGTCGCGGGTCGACACGATCTCCTACGGCAAGGAACATCCGATCTGCTCGGAATCGACGGAAGATTGCTGGGCGCAGAACCGCCGCGGCGTGACGTCGGTGACCTCCGGCGCGAACTCGTAAGCGTAGTTCCACCGATTGGAAGAGGCGCTCGATACGTCGGGCGCCTTTTTCGTTTGACCCTCCCCTCGAGGGAGGGTCGAAAAATTCGAAGCGGAGCGAAGAATTTTTCGGGGAGGGGTTCAGCCACGCGGCCCGACCCCTCCCCGAAATCTGCTTCGCAGATTTCGACCCTCCCTCAAGGGGAGGGTAAATTCGGCACAAATTCCGCCAAGCCCCATTTTCGGCTAAGTGTTCGGCGAGCTTCGCAGAAGGAGGCGACCATGACCGGATCGAGACTGGGGATCGTCGGCGCGAGTTCCGTCGTCGCGCTGCTTCTGGCGATCACGGTGGGCGCCTCCAACGTCGCGCCGCCGGTTCCGCACTATGCCGCGCCCGCCCCTAGCCCGGCCGGCTATGTCCGCGTCGCCGACCTGTTCGGCGAAAGCGACGAGGAGAAGGCGGCGCGCCAGCAGCACGAGGACGGCCAGGACAGCCAGATCCGTTCGCTGAGCGACAAGGTGCGCGACCTGGAAGACAGCGTGCGCACCCTGACCGGACAGAACGAGGAATTGTCGCACCGCGTCACCGAGCTGAACGACAAGATCGACCGCCAGCAGAAGGATTTCGAATACCGCCTCTGCGCCCTGGCCGCGCAGCAGCTCGGCACCGCGACGGGCCAGGGCGATCCCAACGCCATTCCCTGCCCGGGCTCGGGTCCCGCGGCCGGTCCCGCCCTGAGCATGGCACCCGGCGCGCCGGCCCCGGCGATGTCCGCCCCGATGACCGTGGCGCCGCGCGGCGACAGCCACCTTGCGCCACCGCCGGGCGTGCTCGGAACCTTGCCGGCCGGCAGCGCGGCCGCGGCGCCGGGGCCCGGTCCGGGCGACGATGCGGCCCGCGATCAGTTCTCGTCGGCGATGAACCTCCTGGCGAAAGCGCGCTACGACGACGCGCGCGCCGCCTTCCGCGCCTTCGCCGACGCCAATCCGCAGAGCGATCTGACGCCGCAGGCCGTCTATTGGGTCGGCGACATCGCCTATGTGCAGAAGGACTACGACAATGCGACGCGCGCCTTCGCCGAGGTGATCAAGAAATATCCCACCTCGGTCCGCGCGCCCGATAGCATGCTCAAGCTCGGCCAGGCGCTGATCGCCGCCGGGCAGAAGAAGGAAGGTTGCACCGCCCTTGCCGCGCTCCCGGCCAAATACCCCAAGGCCAGCAAGAGCCTCCTCGCCCAAGGCTCCGACGCGCGCAAAGCCGCCGCCTGCCGCGCCGAGGCTTGAGGACCGTTTCGCCGCCGCGATGGCGGAGCTTCTCGCCGCCGGCGCGCCCTGGCCGGGTGCCGTGGCCGTTTCGGGCGGCGGCGATTCGATTGCGCTGATGCATCTGCTCGCGGGCTGGGCGAAAAAAAAGCGCCGCCCGCCGCCCATCGTGGTCACGGTGGATCATGACCTCAGAGCGGACTCCGGTGCCGACGCCCGCAAGGTCATGCGCTGGGCGCGCGAAGCGGGCTTGAAGCCCAAGACGCTGCGCTGGACCGGGCCGCGCCCGACGGCGGATATCGAGGCGAAGGCGCGCGAGGCGCGCTATCGGCTGATGGGCGATTGGGCGAAGCGGAACGGCATCGCCGCGCTCTATGTCGCGCATACGCGCGACGACCAGGCCGAGACCTTCCTGCTGCGGCTGATGCGCGGCAGCGGCATCGACGGGCTGGCCGCGATGCGCGCCATCGCGCCCTTTCCCCTGCCGGGCTTTCGCGAACTCGGCATCGTTCGGCCGCTGCTCGCGCTGGAGCGCGATGCGGTCCGCGCCCATCTGACGGCGAAGAAGCTTCCCTGGCTCGACGATCCGATGAACGACGAAGACCGCTTCGCCCGCGTCCGCCTGCGCAAGCTCATTCCGGCACTGGAGGAGGCGGGGCTGTCGCGCCAGCGCATCGCGGCCGCGGCGGCGCATCTGTCGCGGGCCCGCGAGGCGCTCGATGCCGTCACCGCCGCGGTGCTGGCGCGCGTGGTCCGCCCATGCGAGGACGGCCTCGATGTCGATGCGTCCGGCCTGGCCGCGGCGCCGCGCGAAGTGGGCTTGCGCGCCCTGGCGCAACTCCTGATGGCCGTTTCGGGCCAAGCCTATCGCCCGCGGTTCGAGCGGCTGGAGCGCCTGTTCGACCGGCTCCGCGACGGCACGCTGGGCGGCGGCGCGACGCTGCATGGCTGCCGTGTGTTCTTTGCCCCCGGCCGCAGTGGGGCTTTTGGCGCGGAAACCGTGACGATCGCCAGGGAAACTGCCCGCTCCCGCGGCAAATGATCCGTTTCGGGGCCGGCGCCGTAGGCTGATCTCGATCAGACTGTGTTAATCGGCTTTCGGCATTGTCATTGCGGTGCCGGTGCAAAACTCTTAACGTTTTGCAGGCTGGCAATCGGCTAAAAGCGACCTATCTGTCAGGTCGCATGTCGTGCCTTAGGCCCTGGCCCCCGCTCGAAAGGACGGCCCTTTGAACAATCTTCGCAATCTGGCGCTCTGGATCGTCGTCGCCCTGCTGCTGGTGTTCCTGTTCAACCTGTTCCAGGGAACCGCCAAGCAGGCCAACTCAACCGCCATCAACTACACGAAATTCCGCCAGGAAGTCCTCACCAATGACGTGAAGTCGGTCACCGTGTCCGGCGACAGCATCAAGGGCGTCTTCGGCAACAACCAGCCCTTCACCACCGTCGTTCCCGCCAGCGACACCTCGATCATTCCGCTGATGAACCAGCACAATGTCGACGTGACCGTGTCGCCGCCGGATGACGGGTTCAATCTGATGGCGGTGCTGCTCAACGCGCTGCCCATGCTGCTCCTGATCGCGGTGTGGATCTTCTTCATGCGCCAGCTCCAGGCCGGCGGCGGCAAAGCGATGGGCTTCGGAAAGTCCCGCGCCAAGATGCTGACCGAGCGGACGGGCCGCGTGACCTTCGAGGACGTCGCCGGCGTGGACGAGGCCAAGGACGACCTGAAAGAGATCGTCGACTTCCTCAAGGATCCGCAGAAATTCCAGCGCCTGGGCGGCCGCATCCCCAAGGGCGTGCTCCTGGTCGGCCCGCCGGGCACCGGCAAGACCTTGCTCGCCCGCGCCATCGCCGGCGAGGCGAATGTGCCGTTCTTCACGATCTCGGGTTCGGACTTCGTCGAGATGTTCGTCGGCGTCGGCGCGTCGCGCGTCCGCGACATGTTCGAGCAGGCGAAGAAGAACGCGCCCTGCATCGTGTTCATCGATGAAATCGACGCGGTCGGCCGCCATCGCGGCGCCGGCCTCGGCGGCGGAAACGACGAGCGCGAGCAGACGCTGAACCAGCTCCTGGTCGAGATGGACGGCTTCGAATCCACCGAAGGCGTGATCCTGATCGCCGCCACCAACCGTCCCGACGTGCTCGACCCGGCTCTGCTGCGTCCGGGCCGCTTCGACCGCCATGTCGTCGTCGCCAATCCCGACCTCGGCGGACGGGAAAAAATCCTGCGCGTCCACCTGCGCAAAGTCCCGCTGGCGCCCGATGTCGAGCCGCGCACCATCGCGCGCGGCACGCCGGGCTTCTCCGGCGCCGATCTCGCCAACCTCGTCAACGAGGCGGCCCTGCTTGCGGCACGCCGCGGCAAGCGTGTCGTGACCATGGCCGAGCTCGAAGACGCCAAGGACAAGGTCATGATGGGCGCCGAACGCCGCTCCATGGTCATGTCGGAGGACGAGAAGAAGCTCACCGCCTATCACGAGGCCGGCCACGCCATCGTCGCCATCGCGGTCGAAGGCTCCGATCCGATCCACAAGGCGACCATCATCCCGCGCGGCCGCGCGCTCGGCATGGTGATGCAATTGCCGGAACGCGACCGGCTGTCGCTGACGCGGCAGAAGATGCTGGCCGACATCACGATCTTCTTCGGCGGCCGCATCGCCGAGGAGCTGATCTTCGGCCATGAGAAGGTGACGACCGGCGCCTCCAACGACATCGAGGTCGCGACCCGCATGGCGCGCGCCATGGTCACGCGCTACGGCATGTCCGACGCGCTGGGCCCGCTCGCTTACGCGGAGAACCAGGAAGAGGTCTTCCTCGGCCATTCCGTGTCGCGGACGCAGAACATCTCCGAGTCGACGGCGCAGAAGATCGACAGCGAAATCCGCCGCATCATCGACGAATGCTATCAGCGCGCCTATGGCATCCTGACCAAGCAGCTCGCCGACCTGCACACGGTCGCCAAGGGCCTGCTGGAATACGAGACCCTGACGGGCGACGAGATCGTCGGCCTGATGAAGGGCGTCAAGCCGGTCCGCACGCCGTACGAAGAGCCGACGCCCGAGCGCGGTCCGGGACCGTCCGTCCCCGCCGCCGGCCGCCCGCGCGGCGGCATCGGGCCCATCGCGCCCGAGCCTTCGCCGGGACGCTGAACCTCTCATTTCGTCCAATCGATGCTATCCTTCCTCCGTCAATCCGACGGGGGAAGGAATGCGTCTGACGGTTCCGGCGGCGGTCGCCGCTCTGATTGCCGCGGCGCCGGCACAGGCCGCCGATTTCGCGCTTCACCGCGCCACCGTCGAATCGTCGGCCGATCCGCAGCGCGCCTTTCGCCTGCTTGTGCGCATCCCCGATCTCGACGGCCTCACCGAATGGGCAAGCGCCAGCGTGCCCTTCACGGCCGATCCGCGGGCGACCGCATCGCCGCCGCCCGGCGCGACGGTGTGGGTCCTGTTCGAGGGCGGCGATACCGCGCGACCGGTGTGGATCGGCTGGAGTCCGGACGGCGCGGCGCCGTCGCGTTTCACGCCTTTCGGCCGCCGCAGGCCATGACGGTCATCCTCGGCATCCTCAACATCACCGACGATTCCTTCTCGGACGGGGGCAAGTATCTCGATCCGGAGGCGGCGATTGCGCAAGGCAAGGCGCTGGCGGCGCAGGGCGCGGATGTACTCGATATCGGGGCGGCCTCTTCCAATCCCAATTCGCGCGGCGTCGCGCCGGAGGTCGAGATCGCGCGGCTGGCTTCGGTGCTGCCGGCACTCGCCGGCGTGCCGCTCTCCATCGACACGTTTTCGCCGCCGGTGCAGCGCTGGGCCCTGGCTGAGGGCGTCGCCTATCTCAACGACATCGAAGGCTTCGCCGATCCGGCGCTCTACCCCGATCTCGCGGCCGCGCGGTCGAAGCTCATCGTCATGCATTCGGTGCAGCAGCGCGGCCCGGCCACGCGCGTGCACATTCCCGCGGGCGAGATCATGGACCGCGTCATCCGCTTCTTCGACACGCGGCTCGCGGTGCTTGAAAAGGCCGGCGTCGCGCGCGAGCGGCTGATCCTCGATCCCGGCATGGGCTTCTTCCTGGGCTCCGACCCGCAAGCCTCCTTCACCGTCCTGCGGCAACTTCCCGATCTCAAGGCGCGCTACGGCCTTCCCCTTCTGGTCTCGGTCTCCCGGAAATCCTTCCTGCGCCGGATCACCGGCAAGAACGCCGCCGAGGCCGGACCGGCGAGCCTGGCGGCCGAGCTCCACGCCGTTCGCCGGGGGGCGGATTTCATCCGGACCCACGCGCCGGGGCAACTGAAGGACGCGCTTTTGCTGGAAAAAGCCCTGGACGGCGGCTAGGCGCTGTCGCATCCGTTAACAATTGTTGCGCCTCTCGCTGTCAAAATGCTGTTAAATCCGCACCGCACCCAGGGGATCGACAGCGCATGAGCCGGAAGTACTTCGGCACCGACGGCATCCGTGGCCGCGCCAATTCAGGTTCCATGACGCCGGCCGTCGCGATGCGCGCCGGCATGGCGGCCGGCCGCATCTTCACGCGCGGCGAACATCGCCATCGCGTCGTGATCGGCAAGGACACCCGCCTGTCGGGCTATATGCTGGAGAACGCGCTGACCGCCGGTTTCACCGCGGTCGGCATGGACGTCTTCCTGTTCGGGCCCCTGCCGACGCCGGCCGTCTCCATGCTGACGCGCAGCCTGCGCGCCGACATGGGCGTGATGATCACCGCCTCGCACAACCAGTACCAGGACAACGGCATCAAGTTCTTCGGCCCGGACGGCTGCAAGCTGTCCGACGAGCACGAAGCGGCGATCGAATCGCTGATGGACAACGGACTCGAATCCGGCCTCGCCACCGCGCCCAAGCTCGGCCGCGCCAAGCGCATCGACGATTCCCAGGCGCGCTACATCGAATTCGCCAAGCGCACCTTCCCCACCGACCTCACTCTGGAGGGCCTGCGCATCGTGATCGATTGCGCCAACGGCGCCGCCTACAAGGTCGCGCCCGAGGTGCTGTGGGAACTCGGCGCCGAGGTGGTCGCCATCGGCGTTGCGCCCAACGGCTTCAACATCAATTCGGATTGCGGCTCGACCTCGCCGGAGGCCATGTCGGCCAAGGTGCGCGAGATGCGCGCCAATTTCGGCATCGCTCTGGACGGCGACGCCGACCGCGTCGTGATGTGCGACGAGCGCGGCCGCATCATCGACGGCGACCAGGTGCTCGCCCTGCTGGCGACATCCTGGTCGGCGAAGGGAAGGCTCAAGGGGGGCGGCGTGGTCGGCACGGTGATGTCGAATGCCGGGCTCGAGCGCTACCTGAAAGGCATGAATCTCAACCTGGCGCGCGCCCCGGTCGGCGACCGCTATGTGATCGAGCAGATGCAGAAGGGCGGCTACAATGTCGGCGGCGAGCAGTCCGGCCATATCGTGCTCAACGACATCGGGCCCACCGGCGACGGGCTGATAGCGGCCCTTCAGGTGCTGGCGGTGCTCGCGACGGACGGAAAGCCGGCGAGCCAGGCGGCGCATCTCTACGATGCGCTGCCCCAGGTGCTCGAAAGCGTGCGCTATCAGAAGGGCTCGCCGCTCGGCAATGCCCGCGTCGCCGAGTGCATCAAGGACGGCGAGGCGCGGCTCAACGGCACCGGGCGCCTGCTGGTGCGCAAGTCGGGCACCGAGCCGGTGATCCGCGTGATGGCCGAAGGCGACGACGAGGCGTTGGTTCGTTCGGTGGTGAACGACATCGTGAGCGCGATCCAGGAAGTCGCGGCTTGACGAAGCCCGCGCGGCTTCTCGCCGTCGCCGGCTCGGATTCCTCCGGCGGGGCGGGCATCCAGGCGGACATCAAGACGGCGTCCGCCCTCGGCGTCTATGCGATGACCGCGGTCACCGCGGTGACGGCGCAGGACACGACCGGCATCGGCGCGATCCAGCTCATGGCGCCCGCCATGGTGCGCGAGCAGATCGAGCGTTGCCTGTCCGACATCGGCGCCGACGCGATCAAGATCGGCATGCTGGGCTCGGCCGAGATCGCGCGCGCGGTCGCCGCGAGCCTCGCCGCCCATGCCAGGGGCATTCCGCTGGTGGTCGATCCGGTCATGGCGGCGACGAGCGGCACCGCATTGGCGGACCAGGCCGTGGTCGAGGTGCTGAAGGCCGAACTCTTTCCCCGCGCCGCGCTGATCACGCCCAACCTGCCGGAGGCCCGGCGCCTGTGCGGCTTTGCGCCGGCGATGTCCGGCGATATCGCGCGCGCCGGCGAGACGCTGCTGTCGCTCGGCCCCGAAGCGGTGCTGATCAAGGGCGGCCATGGCGAAGGCGGCGTGCTGACGGACATGCTGTTCACGCCCGACGATCCGCCGCGCGCCTTCACCGCCGCGCGCATCGAGACCCGGCACACGCACGGCACCGGCTGCGCGCTGTCGACCGCCATCGCGTGCGGGTTGGGGCAGGGCCTGGCGCTCGCCGGCGCCGTCGCGCGCGGGCACGCCTTCGTGCAGGCCGCCATCGCGAATGCACCCGGCTTCGGCGCGGGCCGCGGCCCGCTCGATCTGTTGCGGTTTGGGATCAGGGACGCCTGACGGCGCTCAAGGATGCTGTGCCCGGGCATCCTCGCCGGCTGGCGGCGGCGCGGGCGGGGCGGAGGCTGTGGCCTCCGGCGGCTTTCCGGTCGGCGACCACACCACCCGCACGATGATCGCCGCGCGAACCGGGCTGCCGTCGATGGTCGGTCCAACGATCTTCTGCCGGCCCAGATAGGCGACCGTGGCGGCGTTGAGGTCGGGGAACCGCGTCTTTGTCATCGGCAGAATGAGGTTGATGGTGCCTTTCTCGTCGACCATGACTATCAAGTCGACGGTCCCCTCCTCGTGCGCGGCCAACGCGCCGGACGGGAAGTCCCCGGCCGCGGGATAGAGGGCCGGTCCGCCGATATGCGCCGCCGTCTGCGAGGTATCCTCGTGGAGCGCCCATTGCACGCCGATCTGCCGGACGCAGGCCGCGGGTTTGCCGTCGACCGTCGCGGGCTTGAACTTGAAGCCTTTCACGAAGGCGATCGCCGCATCGTCCAGGCGCAGCGAGCCGCTCGAGCGCGCGACGCCGGCCTCGCCGACATCGCCGCTCGCTTCGACCGAATAGCGCACCATCGTCATGCCGGTTTCGCCCATCATCGCCGACAGCGGCGGATAGAGTTCGGGCGGCGGCAGGTGCGAGGTCAGCGCCACCGGCGCGTTCGCGCCGAGCCGGTCGCACAGGACGGGCGCCTGCGCGTGCGCCGTCGCCGGCATCGCGAGGGCGAACAGGGCGGCGAGGATCGGGCGCTGCATCGCGGGCCTAGTTGTAGAGGATTTCTGAGCGCAGCGCCGATGTCATCCGGGCCAGCGCGCCGCGCACCCGCGCGTAATAGGCAGGCGTGCAGCTGCTCGTCGGATGGTCGATGCGCGCCCGCAATTCGGCACGGATGGTCGCCGGGTCCGGATGGGAGAAGGTCATCGCCAGGTCGACGCCCTCGGCCGACAGCGTCTCGCTATGCGGCAGCGCCAGGATATGGACTTCCGGCGGAAGCCGGATGGTGAGGTCCTCCTCCGCCGCCATCGACATGCAGATATAGGGCTGGGTTCGGGTCGGCGGCAGCCCGCCGGCGATCAGGCTGGTGAAGGCGAAGGGCTTGTAGACGACGTGGTACGGGATCGTGCCGGGGCCGGGAATATTCAGCGCGCCGGCCTCCTGGTAATGCGCCGAGAACCTGTAGACCGGGTCGAGACCGCCGACATTGCCGGCGTCGAGCGTGGCGTCGACGCCCGGTCCCATAATCTGGCGGAAATAATTGACCTCGCCGGTGGTCTTGATCGAGTCCACCAGCCCGCGCAGGTCGACCGCCGGCGCGCCCGTCGCGGTGACCCGCGTCTCGCCGCTCACGCTGCCGTCGGAGGCAATGGCGATGGTCTCGACCGAGCGGATCGATGCGTTGGCGGCGCCGGCCGGCGGCGTGCGCGCGGTCTCGCCGCCGTCGACGTGGATCACCGGCTTTCCCGCGTCCGAGAAGGGCAGCACGCCGAACGGCGCATAGCGCGCGGTCGAGTCCAGGTAGAGATGGAGCTCCGGCACATAGGTGATCATGTGATTGAAGACATAGGGCGACGGCGAGGGCGACAGCGTGAAACGGTCCTCGGCGCTGATCAGCACCGGCGTGCTGTCGATCCCCTTGGCGGCCAGCAGGGCCTCCAGCAGGATGACGTGGTCCTTGCAGTCGCCGTATTTGTTTTCGAGGACGTCGGCGGCCCGGTGCGGAACGAAGCCGCCCGCCCCGAGCACGATGTTCACATAGGCGATGTGCAGCGCCACCCATTCGTAAAGCGCGCGCGCCTGTTCGCGATCCCCCTTGAGGCCTTGCGTCAGCGTGTCGGCCAGCGTCCGGATTTCCGGCGTGACCTCGGCGCGGTCCTTGAGCATCTCGGAATAGGTTCCGGCGAAGGCGCGGTAGTCCTTGAACGTGCTGATGACGAGCTTGGTGCTGCGGTCATAGGCGTCCACCGCCTCGCTTTCCGGCGCGGTCGGCGTGTCGTTCCGGAAATGCCAGACGCGGCGGGTCTTGCCGCCCAGAGTCTCGTCGGGCAGGGCGGTCAGCCCCGCCGCGTCGATCTGGAACGTCATGTCGGCCGGCGCCGTCAGGGCGACCACGACGTCATGCGCGGGGATCTCGCTGCTGTAGAGAAATTCCTCGGTGTAGGACTGGCCGAACCACGGCCTGATCTGGCGGAACAGGGTCGTGATCGCGACCTCGTCGCCGACCTCGGCATTGGGAAAGACGACCGTCAGGGTCTGGGTGTCCTGGAAGCCCGGCGAGTTCGATGCGCCGTAGCCGAGCAGCATGCTGTCGCGCGGCACGTCGATGCGCGTCCCGTCCTTCTTCAGCGTATAGGCCGCCGGTATCATGTAGGACTGATAGCTGCGGGTGAAGCCGAGCTGCATTTCGCGCAGCGCCCGCGCGCCCTGCTCGGTCAGAAGGCGGTACACCACTTCGCGCGATTCGACATAGGCGCCGTCGGGCTGGACCTCGATCTCGACATGGTTCTTGACGACTTCGAAGGGCGGGGTCACGGGCGCGGCGAAGGCAGCCGACGCTTCCAGCACAGCGGCGACCAGAACGAACAGCGCCGCAAGTAAACGGTGCAAACGGCCCCCACAGCCCGACAGACGCCGTAAAGTAACGGCAAATCAAGGGGCAGGCCAGAGCTAACTCCGGCGCATTGCCCCGTGATTTGGCCCCGCGAAGCGGCGGACGGCGCTACGCCACCATCCGGTCCAGCCGCTCGCGCACGATGGCGTGCGCTTCATGCATGATGCGCCCGACCAGGTCTTTGCAGGTCGGGATGTCGTGGATGAGGCCTTGCGTCTGGCCGGCCGACCAGATGCCGGCATCCATCTCGCCCCTGTCGAGCACGCCGGCGCCGCGCGTGCCGGCGACGAGATCGCGCACATCCTCGAACTTGGCGCCGCCTTTCTTTTCGATGGCGACGACCTGGTCGGAAATCGCGTTCTTCGCGACGCGCGCGGTGTTGTGCATGGTGCGGAAGATCAGGTTGGTGCCGCGCTCGTCATTCGCCACGATCTGCTTCTTGACGTTCTCGTGAATGTCGGCCTCGACCGTCGCCATGAAGCGCGTGCCCATGTTCACGCCGTCGCAGCCGAGCGCCAGCGCCGCGATCAGCCCGCGCGCATCCGCGATGCCGCCGCTCGCGATGATCGGGATGGTGAGCTTGTCGGCCGTCGCCGGAAAGAGGATCAGGCCGCCGACATCGTCCTCGCCGGGATGGCCGGCGCATTCCAGGCCGTCGATGGAGACGCAGTCGACGCCGACCGACTGCGCCTTCACCGCATGGCGCACGCTGGTGCATTTGTGGATCACCTTGATGCCGGCGGCGCGGAAGGCCGGCAGGTGCGGCTGCGGATTGTTGCCCGCGGTCTCCACCACCTTGACGCCGCTCTCGACGATCACCTGGCGGTATTCGTCGTACGGCACCGGATTGATCGTCGGCAGGATGGTGAGGTTGATGCCGAACGGCTTGTTCGTCATCTGGAAGGTGTTCTTGATCTCCTTCGCCAGCAGGTCCGGCGAGCCCGGCGTCAGGGCGGTGAGGAAGGGCAGGGCGCCGGCATTGGCGACGGCGGCGACGAGCCCGGCCTTGCCGACGCGCGTCATGCCGCCCATCGTGATCGGCGTTTCGACGCCGAACATCTCGGTGAACCGGGTCTTGATCATGGAGCGTTTCCCTTCGCGTTATCTCTGCCGCGAAGGGTGCCGCGTTTTGTGACGCCGCGAAAGAGGCGGTGCCGTTAGGGAAGCCCGCCCTCCCCTTGAGAGAGGGCCGAAAAATCGAAGCGGCGCGTAGCGACAGCGCGCGCGCGAGATTTTCGGAGAGGGGTGGAGCCCTGCCGCCGGACCCCTCCCCGAAATCTGCTTCGCAGATCTCGACCCTTCCTCAAGGGGAGGGTGATCAACCGAGGAACGGGTCCTTGACCATGATCGTGTCGTCCCGGTCCGGGCTGGTGGAGAGGAGCGCGACCGGCGCGCCGATCAGCTCCTCGATCCGCCGGACATATTTGATCGCGTTGGCGGGCAGCTCCGCCCAGCTCCGCGCCCCGCGCGTCGAGCTTCGCCAGCCTTCCATCGTCTCGTAGACCGGCACGAGCCGGGCCTGCTCGTTGGCGTCGGCCGGCAGATAGTCGAGCAGCTGGTCGCCCAGGCGATAGCCGGTGCAGACTTCGATGGTCTCGAACGTATCCAGGATGTCGAGCTTGGTCAGCGCGATGCCGTCGATCCCGCCGGTGATCGCGGTCTGGCGCACCAGCACCGAATCGAACCAGCCGCAGCGGCGCTTGCGCCCCGTCACCGTGCCGAACTCGTTGCCGCGCTCGCCCAGCATGTCGCCGACGGCGTTCTGCTGCTCGGTGGGGAACGGCCCCTCGCCGACCCGCGTCGTGTAGCTCTTGGTGATGCCCAGCACATAGCCGATCTGGCGCGGTCCGATCCCCGCGCCGGCCGCCGCCTGGCCCGCCACCGTGTTGGACGACGTCACATAGGGATAGGTGCCGTGGTCGATGTCGAGCAGCACGGCCTGCGCGCCCTCGAACAGCACGCGCTTGCCGGCGCGGCGCGCGGCGTCGAGCTCGCGCCAGCTCGACCCGACGAAGGGCAGGATCTTCGGCGCGATCTCGGTCAGCGCGGCCAGCAGCGCGCCGGCATCGATCTCTTCGGCGCCGGCGCCCCGGCGCAGCGCGTTGTGATGCGCCAGCAGCCGGTCGATCTTGGCGGGCAGGCCCGCGAGGTCCTTCAGGTCGATGACGCGGATGGCGCGGCGGCCGACCTTGTCCTCATAGGCAGGGCCGATGCCGCGCTTGGTGGTGCCCAGCCGCTGCAGCGAATTGGACGACTCGCGCACCGCGTCCAGCTCCTTGTGGATCGGCAGCACCAGAACCGCGTTCTCGGCGAGCACCAGCGTCTGCGGCGTCACCGCCACGCCGGCCGCGCCGACGCGCGCGATCTCCTCCAACAGCGACCACGGATCGACCACCACGCCGTTGCCGATGATCGAGCGCTTGCCCTGGATCACGCCGGACGGCAGCAGGGAGAGCTTGTAGGTCTTGGTGCCGACCACGATCGTATGGCCGGCGTTGTTGCCGCCCTGGAAGCGCACCACCATCTCGGCCCGGTTCGCGAGCCAGTCGATGATCTTGCCTTTTCCCTCGTCGCCCCATTGGGCGCCGATCACCGCGACATTGGACATGAACCGTACCCGGATGAAACGAGTCTCCCGGCAAGGGATTCGCCGGGCACGGTGACCACTTATAGCGCGCCGGCCGCGGCGCGCGAACCCAATTGCGGCGCTGCGACGTTCGGCCATTCCGCGCCGGAACCGGGTCCCGCCGGCGCGGTATTCGGGTCTGCCGGCCGGGGTGTGCCGTCCTTCGCGCGAGGGGCAATGCGGACACGGCGCGAACCGGCCGTCATTGCGCCCACAATCCGCCATGCTCGCGCGGTTCCCTCGGCTGCGCGTCGGCGAAGAGGGGCACTCTTGCACCAGCCATTCGTCCTGTTCGGGACCCAGCATCTCGTGGCGATCGCGCTCACGCTCGCGGTCCCCACGATCCTCGCCGGCATCGCCCGCCGGCGCGGGCCGCGCGCCGACGCCATCGTCCGCAAGGGGCTCGCCGCTCTTTTGATCGGCACCTGGATCGCCTGGTACGGACTCTTCATCGCCCGCGGCTGGCTCGGCCCCGGTAACGAACTTCCGATGAATTTGTGCGACTGGGCATCCATCGCGCTGATCGCGGCGCTGCTTGCGCCGGGGCAGAAGACGTTCGAACTCGCCTATTTCTGGGCGCTCGCCGGCACCACGCAGGGGCTGGTCACGCCGGATGTGAACTACGCCTTTCCCGAGGCGCAATTCGTCGTTTTCCTGCTCGGCCACGGCGCGATCGTCGCCGCGGTGCTTTATCTCGTGCTCGGCACCGGCCTGCGCCCGGTGCCCGCCTCGATCCCGCGCGTCGTGGCCTGGATCTTCGCCTATGCCGCCGCCGCCGCGACGACCGACTGGATTCTCGGCGTGAACTACGGCTTCTTCCGCGCCAAGCCCGGCCACGCAACCGTGTTCGACCTCATGCCGGCCTGGCCCTGGTACATCCCCGAAGCGATCGCGATCGGCATCCTCGCCACGCTGGTGCTGTATAGTCCCTGGTACATCGCCGACCGGATGCGCGTGCCGGCGCTCCGGGACGCATAGTTCTGGGATCGAAGCGGCGGCGAATGGGTTTCCGACACGCAACCTTCGGGAGCGGACTCGACATGCGGGCCCTCGAACTCATTGCCGCGCTCGTCGTGGCCGTCCTCATCTTCGTCGTGCTGAAGATCCTGGGCCTGGTGCTCAAGGTCGCGCTGATCGCGGCGGCGATCGGATTTGTCGTCGGTCTCGTCGCGACGCGGATGTTTCGCCGCGACGGCTGATCGCGACGGCGCGTCGTTCGAAGCAGGCCGTCGGCTGCGCCGGGAGATGGAGCGGGCGAAGGGAATCGAACCCTCGTATGAAGCTTGGGAAGCTTCCGTTCTACCATTGAACTACGCCCGCGATCCGGAAGGGATAGCACATCCCCGGATGGCTTGAAGAGGGGACGGGGCGGCGCGGCACCCGTGACGCAAAAGCATCACCGCCGCCAAGATATTCATTCACATGTGAATGAATATTGACGGGTCGGCAGGTTCCTGACAGCTTGCCGCGACGTGCCGAAGAGCACGTGTGACCGCCTGCGGGCGCAAGGGGAGACAACACCATGAGGCGCGCGTTAAGCCTTTCCACGTCCATTCTGGCGCTTGTTTGCTGCGGTGCGGTCCACGCGCCGGCGGCGGCGGCCGACTCGTCCGACAGCGCGTCGAGCGGCACCATCGAGACGGTGGTCGTGACGGCGGAGCGCCGGTCGGAAAACCTGATGACGACGCCGATCTCGGCCGACGTGCTGACCGGGAGCGACATCGCGAACAAGGGCGTCCTGAAGGTCGACGACCTGCAATTCGTTTCGCCCAGCGTGGTGATCAACAATTTCGGCCAGGGCATCGACTTCAACATCCGCGGCATCGGCAAGGGCGAGCACAACACCCAGACCCTGACCGGCGTGATCACCTATCGCGACGCGGTGCCGACCTTCCCCGGCTACATGCAGGAAGAACCCTATTACGATATCTCCAGCGTCCAGGTGCTGCGCGGCCCGCAGGGCACCTTCGTGGGCCAGAACGCGACCGGCGGCGCGGTGTTCGTCACTTCGAACGATCCCGTCATCGGCGGCGGCTATGACGGCTATGTCATGGGCAGCTTCGGCAACTATTCCGACGGCCAGCTTCAGGGCGCGGTCAACATCCCGATCGACGATACGCTTGCGGTCCGCGTCGCCGCCTTCGGCGAGGCGCGGGGCAGCTTCTTCAGCATCCGCGATGCCGATCCGGCCGACAACTGCCCGGGCCAGAAATACGCGGGCTGCAAGGCGGGCTACAATCCGGGCGACGAGCGCTGGGGCGCCGGGCGCGTCAGCGTGCTGTGGAAGCCCAGCGACGCGCTGACGGTGTCGTTCAAATACGACGCGGATTATCTCGACAACGGCGCCTATCCGGCGAGCCCGTTCTACGAGGGGTTCAAGACGCTTCCCTTCGGCAGCGCGACGCCCAACCCGCTCTATTCCGACATCTATCACATCTCGGCCAACGCGCCGATGTCGGCGACCGACCGGTTCAGCCGCGCGATCCTGAAAGTCGATTACGTCCTGCCGGGCGGCATCACGCTGCGCTCGGTGTCCGGCTACCAGTTCGGCAACACCAACTGGCTGACCGATCTCGACGGCACGGATTACGGCGCGATCAACTACGCCCCGCCGTTCCCGAACAACTGGACGTTCTTCGACCATGTCGACGAGACGATCTATTCCGAAGAGATCAACCTGATCTCGCCCGACGAGGGACGCTTCAACTGGATCCTGGGTGCGTTCGGGCAGTCCGACATCTACAATTTCCCGCCGGGCAAGTTCTATACCGGCGTGCCGCACGGCGTGCTGGATTCGACGCTGTTCGGCAAGAACCCGCAGATGTCCTTCGCCGGCTTCGGACAGGTCGGCTACAAGATCCTGGACAACCTGCAGATCCAGTTCGGCGCGCGCTATTCCTATAACCGCACCACCAACGACGTGACGTGGAACCAGTACGGCACGGTCATCAACCAGCACGCCTTCGCCAAGTCCTATGCCTTCACCTACAAGGGCTCGATCAACTGGCAGGTCAACGACAACAACTTCCTCTATGCCTTCGTCGCGACCGGCTACAAGCCCGGCGGCCTGAACCCGCCGATCTACACCGTCGCCCAGCCCGAACCGTTCGGGCCCGAGAAGGTGACGGAGTACGAGGGCGGCTGGAAGGCCACCCTGTTCGGCGGCCATGTGCGCTCGACGCTCGACGCCTATTACAACGACTACAAGGACTTCATCGTGACGGTCTCCTATCCGGCCCTCACCTTGCCGGTCTCCGGCTTCCTGACCGAGGTCAACGATCCGAACACGACCAAGGTCTACGGCCTGGAAGGCGAGATCGAGGCGGTGTTCGACAAATTGTCGTTCGGCCTGGGCCTCGGCCTGAACCACTCATCGCTCGGCACTTTCTATGCCGTGGACTCGCGGCCCGGCGGCAGCGGCGCGGTGTGCGATCCGGCGACCGGCCCCGCGACGCCCAATTGCGTCAACCTGAAGGACAAGCCGCTGAGCTACGCGCCCAGCGTCTCGTTCGACGTCAACCTCCAGTACCAGTTCGACCTCGAGAACGGCGACAAGCTGACGCCGCGGGCCAATTTCGGACACGTGTCCGGACAGTGGGCGACGATCTTCGACGTGGCCTCGCTGGGCGACAAGCTTTCGCCGCGCGATCTTCTGGGCGCCCAGCTCGAATGGGCGCACAACGACTACGTCGTGACGCTCTACGGCACCAACCTGACCGACCAGCATTACGAAGCGGCGCTTCTCTATCCGCTGCGCTTCGCCGGCTCGCCGCGCCAGTTCGGCATTCGCGTCATGAAGGTGTTCTGACGCGGCATTCGCGGCGGCCGCCGGCTGTTGGGGCCAGCCGGCGGCCGCGCTTTTTCGGTCCCATTCAGGCTCATGCAAGCTTACGCGCTCACGCTGGACAAATTCCTCGACCACGCCGCCAAGTGGTCGGGAGACGCGCAGGTCGTCACCGCCGGAACCGGCCGGATCGGCTATGCCGCGCTGAGAGCCCGCAGCAACCGCTTGTCGGGCGCGTTGGCCGCCCTTGGGTTGCGGGCCGGCGACCGGGTCGCGACGCTTGCCTGGAACACCCAGCACCATCTCGAAACCTATTATGCCGTCATGGGCGCGGGGCTGGTGTGCCACACGCTCAACCCGCGTTTGACCGTCGCGCATCTGGCCGCGATGGCGAACGAGGCGCAGGACCGCGTGCTCGCCGTCGGCGCCGGGCTCACGGATCTGGCGCTCGAACTGGCATTCCATTGTCCGGGCATCGAGGCCGTCGTGTATCTGGACGGCGCGCCGGCCGGACCGCGCGCCATCGCGGGCCGCCGCACCTTTGCGTTCGAGACGTTGCTTGCCGAGCTGGGCGCGGAGGCGCGCTGGGGCGATTTCGGCGAAGAGACGGCCGCGGGGCTTTGTTACACCTCCGGAACGACGGGCGCGCCCAAGGGCGTGCTCTATACGCATCGCTCCAACTACCTGCATACGCTGCGCGCCTTGCAGGCCGACGCCTTCGCGCTGACCGCGGCCGACTCCGTTCTCGTCGCCGTGCCGATGTTCCATGCGAATGCCTGGGGCTTTCCCTTCGCCGCGCCGGCGGCCGGCGCCAAGCTCGTCCTGCCCGGCCGCCAGGCCGACGGGGCGCATCTGGCGAAGCTTATCCGCGACGAAGGGGTGACGGTCGCGGCCGGCGTGCAGACGGTGTGGCAGGGCCTGCTGGACCATCTCGACGCGACCGGCGGCGACGTTCCCACGCTGGAGCGCGTGCTGATCGGCGGCTCCGCCTGTCCGGACGCGTTGATCCGGCGGATGGAGGAACGGCTCGGCGCGCGCGTGCAGACCAGCTGGGGCATGACGGAGCTGTCGCCGCTCGGCACGATCGCGCCCGCGCGCGCGAAAACGCGGGCCGTGGGCGCCGGCCGCCCGCCGGTCGGGCTCGACCTGAAGCTTACCGATGCCGCCGGCGCGACCCTGCCGCGGCAGCGGAACGTCACCGGACATCTGAAGGCGAAGGGCGCCAGCGTCGTCGACCGCTACTTCGAGGCCGAGGCGGACGCGCTCGACGCCGAGGGCTATTTCGACACCGGCGACCTCGCCAGCATCGACGATGCCGGCAATCTGACGATCTCGGGCCGCTCCAAGGACCTGATCAAGTCGGGCGGCGAGTGGATCAATCCGGCGGAGATCGAGACCATCGTCGGGCGGCTGCCCGGCGTGGGCCTCGTCGCCGTCATCGGCGAGGCCGACCCGAAATGGGGCGAGCGTCCGGTCCTGGTGGTCGAACTCCAGCAGAACCAGACCATCGACGACACATCGCTGCTCGACGCGCTTCGCGGCAACGTCGCCGACTGGTGGATACCCGATCGGGTGATTCAGGTGGCGCATATGCCACTGGCGGCCACCGGAAAAATTGACAAGAATCGTCTTCGCGCGGAATACGCTAGGGCCTAGGCGGGCGGTATGGGCCATCCGGCCGGGCTGGCATGTGTCGTCCGACGCACGCAATGATGGCCGGAGCGATGACGAAACCCTTGGCGAAGCTTCCGCGAGAAAGAACGTCCAGGAAGGCGCCCCGGACGAAGGCCGAGCAGCGCGCCGAGACGCTGGAGCAGATCATGGATGCGGCCGAGCTTCTGTTCTCGAAGCATGGCCTGCACGTCGTGACGCTGCGCGACGTGGCCCTGAAGGTCGGCGTCCACACCTCGCTGATGCACTATTATTTCGAGGACAAGCTGGCGCTGTTCAAGGCCGTCTTCGCCCGGCGCGCCGGGATCACGAGCGACCGCCGCATGAAGGCGCTGGACGAATACGAAAAGCGCGCGGCGGGCAAGCCGACAGTGGAAGGCGCGCTCCACGTGTTCCTGGATACCGATTTCGACTTGTATATCGAGGGCGGCGAAGGCTGGCGGAATTACGCCGCGTTCTGCGCCCAGCTCGCCAACACGCCGGAAGGCGCCAGCCTGTTCGACGAGCATTTCGATCCCGTCGTGCTCCGCCTGATCGAAATCCTCAAGAAGGCGCTGCCCGGCGTGTCCAAGAAGGACATCTTCTGGGGCTATCACTTCGTGACCGGCAGCCTGATGCATTCCCTGGCGCGCAGCGGCCGGCTCGACCGCCTCTCGAACGGCGTGTGCCGCTCCGACGATTTCGAAGCGGTGAAGGCACGCATGGCGGATTTCATGGCCGCCGGCTTTCTGGCGCTGAAGGACCGATAGGCCCGCTATTCGAGGCTCTCGGGCAGCCGGAACGTCGCCAGATGCGGCATGAGCAGCGAGCCGACATAGGCCGTGCGGCCGTCGTGTCCGCCGAAGGCCAGGCTGGTCGGCAGCCGCAAGGGGCCGCTTTCCGGCGCGCAGGCCACGAGATGATCGACGGTGCCGTTGCGCTGCTCGACGCCGGCGGCCATGGCCTCGACCGCCGCCGCGTTCATGTCGCGAAAGACGAGATGCAGGTCGCCCCGACGGTCGATCGCGCACAACCCGTTCTGGCCGATCAGCGTCACCCAGACATTGCCGAAGGGATCGAAGGCAAAGCCGTCCGGGAACGCGCCGCGGCCGAGGCTCGGCGGGCCCACGATCTCCTTGTCGCCCAGCGTGCCGTCGGAACGAATCGGGAAGCGCGCGATCCGGCATCCGAGCGTTTCGGCCGCATACAGATGGCGTCCGTCGGGCGAGACCTTGACCTCGTTGGTGAGATCCAGCCCGTCGGCGACGATCTCGCAGCGCGCGCCGTCGCCCTCGACGCGCAGGATATAGCCGTCGCGAACCGGCGTGGTGAGCGCGGCATCCCATCGCGGGGCGCGCGTCATCATCGAAAGCCAGATACGGTCCGGCCCGTCCGCCCAGGCATAGTTGACGGTGCCGAGCGGCTTGCCGTCGAAGCCGTCGAGCAATTTGCGCGTCTCGCCGCCGGGCGCGATCCGGTGCAGCCCGCCGTCGCCCAGCCCCGCGACGACGAAGCTGCCGTCGGCCCTGCGGCTGAAGCCGTTGGGCTCGGCGATTCCCGAGCCGAGCAGTTCGGGATCGCCATGGTCTCTCGCGCGGGATACGCCGCCGCGCGCGTCGGACGCCCAGACGCCGTCGGCGCCGACCCAGACGCATTCCGGGCGCTGCAATCCCCGGCCGAATATTCCGAAGTCTGCGGCGGCCAGTTTGAATTCGGAGATATTCATGGGGCTACTCCCGGCAGCCGGCCTTCGGTTCGGGGAGCGGTGGCGCGGCCAGACCGACGTTCCAGTGCCACCCGAGATTGCCGGCGGCGTGGCGCCGGCAGACGACCTCTTCGTTCAGCGCGTACATTCCGGGCAGCAGACGATCCGACGGGTGCGGGGCGTCGGTGAAATCCATATAGGCGCCCGCCGAGTCGTAAGGCCGCCAGGCCGGCGCGCCCGCGGCCTCGGGCTTTGCGGCGCGGGCGAAGCTCGTCCAATAGCCGACCATCGCGTCGGAGAGGCCGGCCTCCGCCGCCGTCGCCGGCATCTTCGGCCAGCGCGCCGGCGTGCGGTCGAGCGCGCCGAACATATAGGGCAGTTCGCTGGCGTGGAACGCGTGCAGGCCGGCGTTATCGGCCGCCGGATAGCCGTGGTCGAAGAAGTAGAGATAGGAGGGCAGGCCGAGCGCGGCCTGCTTGCGGACAAGCCGCTCGGCGGTCCAGCCATAGAGGGCGTCGCGGGTCGTCGCCAGGATGCTCTCATGCATGTCGGAGCTCGGATAGAGCTTCAGGAAGGCGTCCGCCAGGTCGCCATAGCGCTCCCGAATGGTCTTCTCGTAGTCCGCCGGGCTCGCGGGCGTCGGCGGCGCCAGGACGGTCAGGGAGCGGATTTCGCCGGCATTGAATCCCGCCAGGATCGGCACATGGGCCTGCTCGCCCCTGTCGAAGACATCGACGAGCTGCGCCGGCAGGACATGTCCGTCGACCGCGCCGAACGGCGCGAACCCGGCCGCCGCGGCGCCCGCGGTCAGCGCCTCCGCGCTCATCGCACGCAGCGCGGCGATGTTCGGCGCGTGGACCGCGGATGCGAGAGCCAAACCGCTCTGTTCGGCGGCCGGCCAGCCATACCGGCTCTGTCGCAGCTCGGGCGTGGAGACCATATACGCGCTCTGCGCGATCGCCTTCGCGAAGAGGCCGCGCGCTTCGGTCGAAGCCATGAGGTACATGACGCTGAGGCCGCCGGCCGACTCGCCGGCGATGGTCACGTTCAAAGGATCGCCGCCGAAGGCGCCGATATTGGTTTTGACCCAGCGCAGCGCCGCGATCTGGTCTAAGAGGCCGTAATTGCCCGACAGGCCGAGAGGCGATTCGGCGCTCAGCTCCGGATGCGCCAGCCAGCCCAGAACTCCGAGCCGGTAGTTGATCGTGACCACGACGACGCCGCGCGCCGCCAGCCGGGCGCCGTCATACATCACCTGGCGGCTCGCCCCGCCCCAGAGGGCGCCGCCATAGATCCAGAAGAAGACCGGCGCGTTGCGCGCGTCGGCGGGCGCCCAGATATTGAGCGTCAGGCAATCCTCGCTCATCGGCGCGGGGTCTTCGGTGTAGATGGTCGAAAGCGCGGATTGCGGCTGGACGCATTCGGGACCATAGGCCGTCGCGCTCCGTACGCCGTTCCAGCGTTCCATCGGCGCCGGCGGTTTCCAGCGCAGCGATCCCACCGGCGGCAGCGCAAAGGGTATGCCTTTGAACACGTGCAGCGCGCCTTCGATCCGGCCCTGCAATTGACCGGCGGGTGCGTCGACGACCAGCGCATCCTCGGCGCGCGAGGGAGAAGATGCGGCAAGGCCGGCCATCGCGGCGACGCAAAGGACGATACGACGCAAGCCGATCATGGGCGCTCCGTTCCGCTTGTCCGGGCCTCTTGGCGAAGCACCTGCGCCAGCCACAGGAACAGCCCGATCGCCAGGGCGTAGAACGGCACCAGCGTATAGAAGGCGAGCTGCAGCGAATGCTGCGGATGACCGGCATGGAGGAAATCGCTCATCGCGCCGACATAGGCCGGGCCGACGCCCATGCCGATCAGGTTCATGATCAGGAGCAGCAGAGCGCCGGAAAGAACGCGCTGATCCGGACGCACCTCTTCCTGCACGAGCGTGACCGAGGAGGAGAGATAGAAGAAGTTGAAGAAGGTCGGGCCGATCTGGAAGAGAAGCGCCACCTGCCAGGTGGGCGCCCATACGAAGCCGAGATAGAACGGCACGGCCAGTGCCAGCGACGCCGCGGGAACCAGGGCATAGGCCTGCTTCGAGCGCCCCGTGAAGCGGTCGATGACGCGGCCCGAGACGAATATGCCGGCGCTCATCGCGATGCCCACGACCAGCGCGGAATAGAGGGCGACTTCGGCGAGCGTCATCCCCTTTTCGCGCATGAGCAGGAGCGTCGAGAAATTGCCCGAGCCGTAGGTGATGATCTGCGTGGCGCCGCTGCCGAGCGCGGCCAGCACCAGCGCCTTCTTCGAGAAGAACATCGCGATCGTCTGCCGGAAGGTGGACGCCGCGGCGCCGAAACCCGGCTCGCCGGCGACGGCGGGCTTGTCGAGGCCGCCGCGCGGCGGCTCGCGCACGATCAGCAGGACGAGCAGCGCGGCGAAGAGGCCGACCGATCCCAGCACGATGAAGGCGTCGCGCCAGCTATAGGCCGCGGCGATGGACGCGCCGAAGGCGACGCCCAGGGCAGCGCCGATGGGCGGGCCGAGATTGTAGATGGCGAGCGCCGTGCCGCGGCGGCCCGGCGGGAAATAGTCCGAGACGACGGCGTAGGAGGGCGGCACGCCGCCGGCTTCGCCGATGCCGACCGTCATCCGCGCCGCCACGAGCTGCGCGTAGTTCGCGGCGAGGCCGCAGGCCATCGTCGCCGCGCTCCACAGCGCGCAGGCCAGCGCGAGGATCCAGACCCGGTTGGTCCGGTCGGCGATCCAGCCGACGGGAATCGAGATGAAGCAGTAGAACAGCGCGAAATAGAGGCCGCCGATCAGGCCGAGCTGTCCGTCGGAGACATGCAGCGTGTCCTGGATGGGCTTGGCGAGGATCGACAGCAGCGACCGGTCCAGGAAGTTCAGGACATAGACGAAGCACAGCATGCCGAGCACGACCCAGGCGCGGGCGCCGGGGATGGCGGCCGGCGCCGGCGCGATGTCGGCCTGGCTGGCCGCCAAGGTCGGGGATTTGTCTGTGGTCACCACTCAGAGGCTCGGTCTGCGGCGGCGGCGCGAAGCGAAGCCCGCCTGAGTGCGAGCGCGACGGTCTTGCCTGCCACCGGATACCTCCCTTCGACGTCGGCGTGGACGTCGATTTTTCCGCAATATGAGGCCGAACCGGCGGGCCCGTCAATATTTACTAGCGAGTGAGTGAATATCTTCGGAACGCCGGCCCCTGGGCAAGGGGCGGCCAGTTTCCTCTCGCCGACCCTCGACCGCTACGATTGCCGGGCGCGCTGGTGGCTGAACGACACGATGCCGAAGATGAAGGACGTGCGGGGCAAGATCGTCCTCTATCGCCGCTTCGACACCGATACCAAGGGCGCGGTGCCGGGCCTCAAGGCGCATCCCTACGAGGACGACAAGACCTTCACCATCGACGCGACCGTGCCGCTCAAGATCCAGGACCAGTGGAAGGTCGCGACGGTATTCGCTCGCGGCAACAAGTGGAACGCCATGAAGGCGCTGCTCGACGAGGCCAAGAAGAAGAACACGCGCTATTTCTACGCCAATTACGGCAGCGGCAACGGCGCTGGCAGCGCGCCCTCCACCACGGCGAACTACGTCAATCCGCATCTCACCGACTATCTCGTCAACAACATCAAGGGCCGCTACGGCGCTGTCCCGATCGATTTCGAGACCGACGACCTGAACCGGCTGATCGCGGAAACCAATTTCTGACGCTCATCCGGCTTGCTTGAACCGGCGGGCCCGCATGACTACCTTTGCGCCCGGGCGTTCGCGCGGCATCTCGGATTGAAAGCGCCATGGCATTTCGCGATGCGAGCCTGCGGAGCTGGAGCGAACGCGCGGCCGCCGTCCCGCCGACCCTCCTTGCGGTTGCCGTCCTCGCCGCCGCTCTTGCCGCCGGATTGATTCTCGACCACCGGGCAGCCGCGCCGCACATCGCTGCGAAGCCCGCCCTGCACCGCGCCGCGCCGGTCAAGCGCCTCGCCGCGCGCCCGTCATCCGCCGCCGGGCCCATGCCTGCCAAGCCCATGCCTGCCAAGCCCATGCCTGCCAAGCCGGCGCCGCCATCGGCCTTTGCGCTCGAACAGGCGATGTCGTCGCGCCAGCTCATGGACCGCTGGACGCCCTATATCCGCGAAGCCTCGCGCCGCTTCGACGTCAACGGGCAATGGATCCGCGCCGTGATGCTGATCGAGAGCGGCGGGCGCACCATGCTCGGCGAGAACAAGCCGATCGTCTCCAGCGCCGGCGCTATGGGGCTGATGCAGCTGATGCCGCAGACCTGGACCGAGATGCGCGCCGCGAACCGCCTGGGCAAGGATCCGTTCGATCCGCGCGACAATGTGCTCGCCGGCGCCGCCTATCTGAGCGCGCTCTATCGCCAGTACGGCTATCCCACCATGTTCGCGGCTTACAATGACGGGCCCGGCATGCTCGCCGCGCACGCGGCCCTGCACGAGCCCGTACCGGACGAGACCGCGAATTACGTCCGCGACATCGCCAGCATTCTGGGCACCGGCGTGCGCTATCGCGCCGGCTCGCGCCACGCGCTCGCGCCGCTGACGCGGCCGGACGGCTCGACCGTGATGATCGACGCCGGCGCGGTGGTCGCGATCCGCGCCGCGCTTCCGGGCGAGTACGCCCCGACCGTACAATCGGTGATTACGATCGGCCGCCTGCGCCAGGGCGTGCGCGAGACCGCGGCCCGCGCCACGGCCGTCCTGCGCAGCCATGGCGGACTGATCTGACGTCGCCATAGACGGTCTTGCATGCGCTGCAGTTGCGAAGGCGTCGTCGCACGCACCGTCAACGCGACGTCGGCCATGTCAGTCAAATTCCAGCCGCAAAACCCATCTAGCCTGACTGGCGTCGATGTTCTAAACTTTTTGTCATGTCCCGGGAATCGACCTCCGGGACCGCCACAGTAAGGGGTAATCGATGTTCGCAAGGAAATTTGGCATGGCGATCGCGCTCGTGATCGCCGGACTGGCCGCTATGGCGATGGCCTCGCCCGCCGCGGCCCGCACCGTCACGCTTCGCGCCTGCAACCATACCGACACGACCGTGATGGTCGCTTCCAGCTTCATTCCGATCGGCGGCGCCGACTGGCGCAACAAGGGATGGACCCAGGTCCGTGCCGGCCAGTGCGAGGATATCTTCCGGACCAACAATTACACCTTCTATGCGCGCGCCGAGGTGAAGGGCGATTCGGAATCCTATTGGGGCAGCGACATCAAGCAGTGCGTCGAATATCCCGGTCCCTATGATTTCTTCACCGGCTCGAAGGACACGACGTGCCCGGAAGGCGAGCCGGCGGACTTCACGACCTTCAGGTCCGACGGCAGCCCCGTCTATGTCTGGAACCTCAATCCGTCCGACTGACGTGGGAAGAAGATTGATGGGCGCCGGCGGCGGCCTCGGGCCGCTGCCGGGCCTTTTTCTTTGGCGTTTTCCCGGCGGATGACCGGCCGCAATCGCCGCACATTCGGTTCAGCTTGGGTTCATCCGTCGCGCGTCATGGTCCGCTCCGAAGGCGCAATGACGCGCCATAGACGGGCTGGAAAACCATGAAACGGATCATCTGCGCCGCCCTGGCGCTCACTCTTCTGGGCTCGACCGCGGCCGAGGCGCGCGGCTGGCATGGCGGCGGCAGCTGGCACGGCCGCGGATACCATCACCATGGCGGCGGCGGCGACGTCGCGCTTGGCGTGGGGCTCGGCTTCCTCGCGCTCGGCATCATCGCCGCGACGAGCGACAACCACCGCGACCGCGACGACTATTATCGCGACCGGGACGATTCCTATCGCGACCGCGACGGCTATCGGAACGACGATCGCTCCGGCGCCTATGACAACCAAAACGGCCCGCCCCGGCCGCTGCACCAGGACGATCGCAACGGCGACGACGACAGCGACGACTAGGCGGCCGGCTATAGCTGGCCGTTGAACGCGAAATGCGAGAAGGCGCCCGTCGCCGGATCGTATTCCACGCCGAAGGCCAGCGCCCCGCCGTCGCAGATCGAGATCGCGTTCGTCCGCCAGTCGCCATGCACGATCGCGTTGCGGGCGCCGTTCACATAGACGATGTGGCGCCCGCCTACGGTCAGCCCGCCATATTGGCGATAATAGGCGCCCGGCTGGACCTTCGCGTCCACCAGGATGCGCGTCAGCCCGGGCTCCAGCTTGGCAATGTCGGACGGCAGGGGCTGCCAGGCGCCTTCCGCCCGCGGCGTGGCGCGCGAGCATTGCCGCGCCAGCGCCGGCGCCTGCTCCGCAGGGAAGATCACGCCCCAATATGGGTTAAGCGGGGCTGTCTCGGCCAGCGCCGGCCACGCCAGGCACAGGAACAAGGCTGTCAGGACGATGCGCATACGGATGGATCTCGAGCGGGTCTCGCGCCCATTCTAGCCGGGATCGTGGCGGGAATGCGTGGGCCTGGAAAATCATGAGGCGGCCGGCACTTCCGCGCCGTAACCGCCTCACGCTGCCCCCTTCAATGCGGACCCTAGTCAACCGCGAGGCTTGACCCCCAAGCCGTTCGGACCCGCGGCGTGCTAACTGTGCCGGGAGCGGTGTCCGACGCAACGGGCGCGCATGGCTGTCATGCGCATAAAGTCCGGCTGTTGATTTGCAGCAACAATCTCGGTGACGGAGCAGTCACAAAGTTCCGCTCACGGTTGGCGGAAATGCTTCGACAACTTGAGGCCTTGGCCCTGGTAGTGCGAGCCCAGTCCGGCACCGTACATTTCGGGCGGCGGGTCGGTCAGCCGCTCGAACACCAGCCTGCCGATGACCTGCCCGTGCTCCAGGATGAACGGAACCTCGCGCGAGCGCACCTCCAGCACGCCGCGCGCCGAGGGCGGCCGCCCGGGCTCATAGCCGAAGCCGGGATCGAAGAAGCCGGCATAGTGGACGCGGAACTCGCCCACCAGCGGATTGAACGGCACCATCTCGGCGGCGTAGTCCGGCGGGATGGCGACCGCCTCGCGGCTGACCAGGATGTAGAACTCGTCGGGATCGAGGACGAGGTTGCCGGCCTCGTTGGCCTCGATCGAATCCCAGAACTCGTGGGCGGCGAGCGCGGCGCGCTTGTCGACGTCGATCACGCCGGTATGCCGCTTGGCCCGCCAGCCGATGCGCGGGCCGGCTTCGCCCTTCAGATCGATGGAGAGCGCCAGCCCGTTGTCGATGTCGGCCGCGCCGCTGACCAGCGGGCTCTCGGCGTTGAGACGGCGCAGCTGCGTGTCGGTGAATTGCGGCGTACCGCGGCGGATGCGCAGCTGGTTCAGCTTCGATCCCTTGCGCACCAGGACGGGGAAGGTGCGCGGGCTGATCTCGGCGAAGAGCGGGCCGCGATAGCCCGGCTCGATGCGGTCGAAGGCCTGGGCGCGGTCGGTGATCAGCCGCGTGAAGACGTCGATGCGGCCGGTCGAGCTCTTCGGATTGGCGGTGCCCGAGACGCGGGCGGAAAAATCGGCGACTTCGAGCAGCGGCACGATGTAGACGCAGCCGGTCTCCAGCACCGCGCCCCTGCTGAGGTCGATCTCGTGCATGAAGACCGAGGCGAGCTTGTCCTGCACCGTCGCGTGCGGGCCGGGCAGGAAGCTGGCGCGGACCCGCCACGCCACCGGCCCGAGCCGCAGGTCGATGCTGGCCGGCTGGATCTGGCTTTCTTCGATGTCCTCGGTCGCGATGATCTCGCGGCGCGCCCGGATCAGCCGGCGCAGCACATGGCTCGGCAGGATGCCGGTGGAGTGGCGGCCATAGGAGTCGGTTTCGGTATCGCCGAACAGGCTGTCGTCGGGCTGGGTCATGGAGACGTCCTTTCCTCCCCCGCCGTTGCGGGGGAGGTGCCGAGCGGAGCGAGGCGGAGGGGGCCCCCTCCGTCACGCCTCCGCTGCGCTACGGCGTGCCACCTCCCCCGCAACAGCGGGGGAGGAAACGAATGTGCTTGGTTCGACATATGCGAACTATAGCGGACAATCGCCGGCAATCACTTCTCCTCGCCCAGAAACGCCCTTATATCCCCAATCGCTTCGGCCAGACCGCAGCGCTTGACCGGCGCGTCGGGCGGGAAGGCGCTCAGGAGCCGCGTCGGCGTCGCGCCTTCCAGGATCACGAAACAGCCCTTGTCGCCCTCGCCGCGGATCAGCCGGCCGAAGGCCTGCTTCAGCCGGAAGCGGGTCAGAAGGTCGTCATAGCCCTTGCCGAAGCGCGCCCGCCGCGCCTTGTGCAGGATGGTCGGCTTGGGCCACGGCACCTTGTCGAACACCGCCAGGCGCAGCGAGCGCCCCGGCACGTCGACGCCGTCGCGCAACGCATCGGTGCCGAGCAGGCAGGCGTTCTCCTCGGCACGGAACAGATCGACCAGCGCACCGGTGTCGAGCTTGTCGACATGCTGGGCATAGAGCGTCACGCCCGCATCCGCCAGCGGCGCGGCGATCCGCTGCTCCACCGCGCGCAGCGTACGAACCGCGGTGAAGAGGCCGAGCGCCCCGCCGCCGGCGGCCAGGAACAGCTCGCGGAACGCGGCCGCGACCTGGTCGGCGTCGCGCCGGTTGACGTCCTTCACCACGAAGATGCGCGCCTGCTGCGCGTATTTGAACGGCGAGCCGAAGCTGGCGCGCCTGGGCGGCTCGGGCAGATGGCCGGCGCCGGTGCGCACTTCGGCGCTCTGCCAATCGTCCACGCCTTCGCCGATGTCGCGCAAGGTGGCCGAGGTGATCAGCGCGCCATGCGCCGGCGCCAGCACATGGTTCGCGAGCGGAATGGTCGGGTCGATCCAGTGCCGTTCCAGCCCGACGTCGAAGTCGCGCCCGTCCTCGCGCGCGATCTCGAACCAGTCGACGAATTCGGCGCCGCGCTCGCCCTCGAGCGCGTCGAGCATCGCGATCCATGTCGGCACGACGAACTTGCCGCGCCACACCAGCCCGCGCGCCGCCGCCTCGATGCGGGCGCGCGAATAGGTCTCCAGATCCTCGCTCAGCGCGTCTATCTGCTTTTTCAGGAGCGCCGCCAGGCGGATCAAGGGCGCCGCCAGCCGCTTGAGCCCGCGCGACAGCTCGCGCGCCGCGGCGATGAGCTCGTCACCGAGCGGCTGCGTATCGGCCTCCAGCGTGTAGAAGCTGTCGGCGTCGGCGCTGCGCGCCCGCACATGCTGATAGGCGGCGGCGAGGAACGTCTCGCCCGGGCCGCGCGGCCCGCCGCCATGCAGCCGCGACATCCAGCCTTCGCCCGCCAGCACGCCGGAGGCGCTGATGCACTCGTCGAGCGCGCTCTGCGCCGCGGGATCGTCCTGGGTGAGATCGCGCAGGCGTTCCTGAAGGCCGCGCATGCGCGATCGCGCGCGGCCCTCCGGGCCGCGGATCCAGCGCCTCAAGTCCTGCATCTCCATGCCGGAGACCAGCGGCGCGAAGCCGCTGTCGGCCGCGTCGAACAGGTGATGGCCCTCGTCGAACACATAGCGCACGCGGCGCTCGGGTGGCGTATCGGTCGTCTCGTCGGTCGCGAGCCAGTCCTGCGAGGCCTGCGCGATGACGAGCGCATGGTTCGCGACCACGATCGGCGCGTGGCGCGCGCGGCGGATGGCGCGCTCGATGAAGCAGGTGCGGTAATGCGGGCAGGCGGCATAGACGCATTCGCCGCGCCGGTCGGTGACTTCGCTGAGCGGCAAGGACGCGCCGAGGAAGGCGGGAAACCCCGCGCCCGACACGTCGCCGTCCGGCGTCACGCCGACCCAGCGGGCGATCAGCCCGAGCGCCACGCTGCGCTGTCCCGGCGCCAGCGCGGTCCGCTTGGCCGCTTCCTCGAAGTTCAGGAGGCAGAGATAATTCTCCCGGCCCTTGCGCACCACGGCCTTCTCGGCGCGCTCCTCGGGATCGGGATAGAGATGGCCGATCTCCTGCACGATCTGGCGCTGGAGGTTGCGGGTATAGGTCGAGATCCAAAGGCCAGGCCCGTTCTTCTCCGACCACACGCTGGCCGGCGCGAGATAGCCCAGCGTCTTGCCGATTCCCGTGCCCGCCTCGACGAGAGCGATCTTGGGCGACCCAGCCGTCTCGCGCGGCCCGAAGGCGTAGGACGCGGCGTCGGTATAGGCCTCCTGTTCGGGGCGGAGCTCGCCCATGCGGCCCACGAGTTGCGCGAGGCGATGGCGCGCCTCGTCCGGCGTCACCGGCAGGGAGCCCGGCTTGTCGGGCGCAGCGCTGTCTTCCCATTCGGGAAGGCCGCGCCACGTCTCCATGCCCGCGATGGGTGCCGGCTTGCCCTCCGGCTCGCCCAGCACGTCGAGGATCGGCCGCGCCCAGCGCCAGCCGGCGCGCTCCATCGTTCCGGCGAGGGCGCGCATGTTCACGCGCGCCGGCTCCGGCGCGTGATGCAAGAGATCGATCAGGCCGGTCGCGGTCTCGCGCAGCGCGCTCGCCTGTTCGTCAGGCCCGTGCGGGATGAGAAGGCCCATGGCGCGCGCCAGCCCCAGCGCGCTCGGAATGAAAGGCGCGCCCGGCCGTACGAAGGCGAACAGTTCCAGCACGTCGTAGAGCGCCGCCGCCGGCGGGGTCTTCAGCCGTCCGGACACGAAGGCGGCGTGTGCGATCAGCGCATTGCCCGAGCGGAACAGCCGCCGCGCTTCGTCCAGCGAGACGCGCTTGCAGTCGCCGTCGGCGTCGCAGACGACCGCCCCGCCCGGCGCGGGCACAAGCGCGGGGAGGCGGCGCCATTCGCGCGCGGGAATCGGGGAGGTCGACATGAACGCACTCTAACCTCCCCTCTGCGGGGAGGTCGAAAAATCGCGTAGCGATTTTTCGGGCGGGGGACGGTGCGGGGCACCCAGCACCGTCCCCCATCCGAAAAACATCATCGCTTCGCTCGATGTTTTTCGACCTCCCCACAGAGGGGCAGGTTATTCAGGCCACCAGATCCGGATAGAGGCTGCTCAGCGCCTGCTTGGCGCGCATCTGCTCGCCGACGACCGCCTGCGCGGCGCTCAACAGTTCGGGAGCGTTCTCGCCATTGCGGCTCTTCTGGGTGAAGCCGCGCGCCGCCGCGGTCACCGCGATCAGTCCGAGCCCGCCGGCCGCGCCCGCGATGTCCTGCGCCAGCCGGCCGGCATCCTCCCAGCGCTCCGCGGCACACGCCTCGGACAGGCCGTTGCACAGAAGCTCGGCATTCTCGATATAGGATTGCAGGATTTCCAGAAGCGATTTCACGCCGACCGATTTTTCCAGCGCGGCGAAGGCGTCGGCGTCGATCGGTGCCAATTCCTCGGGCTCCGGCTCGGCCTTCGCGTCGCTGTCCTTCCGGCTGCGCTCGTCGAGCGCCGCCAGCACGGCGAACAGCTCCTGCGGGCTCGCCGGCCAGCGCAGGACCTCGGCCGCCGTCGCAGGCGCGCGCTCGCCGCGCGACAGAAGCGCCAGAACCGGCGCGCTGACGCCGGGCGCGGCGGCCCAATTGTCGGCATCGGTGGCGCTCACGATGATCGCGTCGAACGTGCCGCGCCCCGATTGCGCGATGGCGTCGGCGAGGCTGTCGGCGAACTGCACCTGGTTGCCGAAGGGCTCGAGCTGGCGCGCGATCCTGGTGTCGACCGCCGCGTCGCGCGTGAAGACCAGAAAGGAATGCTTGGACGGCGCCACCGCATTGTCGCCATAGCGTCCGTCATGGGCATAGCCGCCCGAGCCGGAGACCGGAATCGAGAACCAGAAGGTCGCGCCTTCGCCCGGCACGCTGTCGAAGCCGACCGTGCCATGCGCGGATTCGACCACGCGCTTGACCACCGCGAGCCCCAGCCCCATGCCCTGCTGGCGCCGTGCATAAGAGACGTCACCGGGCGAGAACGGCTTGAACAGCGACAGCCCCACCTCTCGCGGGATGCCCTGGCCGGTGTCCATGACTGAGAAGCGCACTGCCTCGCCGTCGGCCTCGGCGCGGATCTCGACGCCGCCGCGCTCGGTGAATTTCAGCGCATTGTCGACCAGCTTGAGCAGCGCCTGGCGCAGCCGCCGCCCGTCGATCGCGACATGCGGCAGACTCGAAGGAGCGGTAACGGTAAGCCGCAGCCGCTTCTCCCAGGCGCGCGGCTGGAGCAGCCGTCCGACGGTGCGCGCCGCCTGCACCGGATCGCTGTCCTCCTCCGGCATCTCCTCGCTGTCGTCGCGCGACAGGGCGATGACGTCGTCGAGCAGCATCTGGAGCCCCTTGCCGGCCTCCAGCATGACCTTCACATGGTCGCGATGCGGCCGGTCGAGCTCGGCGCGGTCGAGAAGCTGCGCCATGCCGAGCAGCGCGTTCAGCGGCGTGCGCAATTCGTGGCTGATATTGGCGATGAACGAGGTCTTCACCCGGCCGCTCGCCTGCGCCGCGTCGCGCGCGGCCTCCGCCGCCTGCTTCTCGTTGGAGAGAGTCGTTACCAGGCCGAGGTTTTCCAGCTTGAGGAAGATGCTCTCGTCGAGCAGCCGCGCCATGCCGTTGCAATAGGTGAACAGCACCGCGCCGAACAGCGTCACCAGCACGCCGGTCATGATCTGGTAGAGCCCGCCCGCCAGGAACAGCACCACGACCAGCGGCCCGAGCGAGAACAGCGCGTGCGCGAAATAGGCGGGGCGATAGGCGGAACGGGCGATGAATTCGGTCGCCGTCATGCCGAGGAAGGCGAGGCTGAGATAGGCCTCGGCCGGAAACGAATTGGGCACGAACCAGAACAGCACGCCCACGCCCCAGGTCGCGCCGGCGATCGCCGACACGAAGGTGTAGCGCCAGGCCCAGAAATGCGGATCGTCGCCCCGGTCGCGTTTCTGATAGGCGGTGGTGAGCTGTTCGGCGGCGATCGCGACGGTGATCTGCAGCACCAGCGGCATCAGCGGCAGCCAGCCGGGCTCGCGCCCCGCGAACAGCGTCGCGGGTATGCAGAGCGCCGCGAAAGGCAGCGACAGATAATGTCGGCCGAGTGCGAAGAGAATATCGATGCGGCCCGCGAAGACCGCGCCCTTGTCTCGCACCGGCTGTGGTTCCCCGGTCATTGACGCCTTCCCGGGGGGAGCCTAGCTTCCTCGGCCTTTCCCAACGATTAAGCGTGAGCGATTTCAATGCCTTCCGGCCTCTCCGTGCCATTTCGACCCGATTTGGGCGCCGCCGCGCGCGCCTGGCCGTTCGAAGAGGCGCGCAAGCTCGTGGCGCGGGTGGAAAAGCGCCGCGCCGCGGGGGAAAAGGTCGACGAGATCGTCTTCGAGACCGGCTACGGCCCGAGCGGACTGCCGCATATCGGAACCTTCGGCGAGGTCGCGCGCACCACCTGGGTGCGCCATGCCTTCAACACGATGAGCGATCTTAAGACCCGGTTAATCGCGATCTCGGACGACATGGACGGGCTGCGCAAGGTTCCCGACAATCTGCCGAACCGCGAAATGCTGGCCGCCAATCTGGGCAAGCCGCTGACCGCGATCCCCGACCCGTTCGGCACGCATGACAGCTATGGCCACAACATGAACGCGCGGTTGCGCGCGTTCCTCGACACTTTCGGCTTCGACTACGATTTCCGCAGCGCCACCGAGATGTACAAGTCCGGCATCTATGACGCCGCGCTGCTGCGCGTGCTGGCGAACTACGACCGCGTGATGGAGGTCATGCTGCCGACGCTGGGCGAGGAGCGCCAGCAGACCTATTCGCCGTTCCTCCCCATTTCGCCGGTCTCCGGCAAGGTGCTCCTGGCCAAGGTCGTGGCGCGCGACGTGCCGAAGGGCACCATCACCTATATCGAGGAAGACGGATCGGAAATGACCGTCCCGGTCACCGGCGGGCATTGCAAGCTGCAATGGAAGCCGGATTTCGGCATGCGCTGGGCCGCGCTGCATGTCGATTACGAGATGTACGGCAAGGACCACCTGCCGTCGCAGCCGCTCTATGACGAAATATGCCGCATCGCCGGCGCGCGCCCGCCCGAGCATTTCGTGTTCGAGCTGTTCCTGGACGAGAAAGGCCAGAAGATCGCCAAATCGAAAGGCAACGGCCTGACCATCGACGAATGGCTGACCTATGCGCCGCGCGAGAGCCTGGCGCTCTACATGTTCCAGAAGCCGCGCGTCGCCAAGCGGCTCTCGTTCGACGTGATCCCCAGGGCGGTCGACGATTACATCGACCTCCTGGAGAAATATCACTCCAACGAGACCAGCGAGGCCGAGCGCCTGGAGAATCCCGTCTGGCACATCCACAACGGCCATCCGCCGGCGGAGCGCTATCCGGTGTCCTTCGCGCTTCTGCTCACCCTGGTGACGGCGTCGAACGCCCACAATCACGAGGTGCTGTGGGGCTTCATCCGCGCCTATGCGCCGCACGCCTCGCCCGAGGCCAATCCGGGCCTTGCCCATCTCGCCGATTTCGCGATCCGCTATTACGAGGATTTCGTCAAGCCGACCAAGCAGTACCGCGCCCCGACCGACAAGGAGCGCGCCGCGATGACCGAACTCGCCGCGCGCTTCGACGCGATGGCGGGCGAGCGTGACGGCGCCAAGGTGCAGGACGTGGTCTACGAGATCGGCAAGGCGCACCGGTTCGAGCCGCTGCGCGACTGGTTCAAGGCGCTTTACGAGGTCTTGTTCGGCCAGTCCGCCGGCCCCCGCTTCGGCTCCTTTGCCGCCTTGTTCGGCTGCGCCGAGACCGCGGGCCTGATCCGCCGCGCATTGGCGGGGGAGTTCTCGAAGGCGGCATGAAGAGGCTGGCATTCGCGCTGCTTCTGCTTGTCGCGCTGCCGGCTCGGGCGGCCAACGCGGCGCCGACGCCTTGGGACCTCTACGTCGCCGGGCACTATGCCGAGGCGATAAAGACCGGTACCGCCGCCGCCACCGCGCAGGGTTTTCTCGCGGCCGCCCGCGCCGCGCTCGCCGACGCGACGACGCGGCCGGCGCCCTGCATCGATTGCCTGCGCCGCGCCGAAGCGCTGGCGCGCAAGGCGACCGCCGCCGATCCCAAGCTCGCCGACGCCCATGTCTATCTCGCCGTGGCGATGGGCTATGAAGCGCGGGTCGTCGGCCCGGTCTGGGCGCGCGCGCACAACTACCCCGGCCATGCCAAGGAGGAGCTCGACGCGGCGTTGGCTCTGGATGCGAAAAATCCCTGGGCGCTCGGGGCGCTCGGCGGCTGGAATGTGGAGATCGTGCGCACCGGCGGCGACTATCTCGCGAACTGGCTCTATGGCGCGACGATCGACAACGGGCTGGCCGCTTTCGCCGCGGCATTCAAGGCGGCGCCGGACAATCTCTCGGTGCGCTATCAATATGCGCTGTCGCTCGCCGGCTACGATGCCGACCGCTTCAGCCGCGAGGTCAAGGATGCCCTGGCGCGGGTCGCGAAGACGAAGCCCGCGACGGCCTACGAGACCCTCGCCCGCGCCCGCGCCGCCGAACTGGCCGGGCTCCTCGCCAAGGGCGACCGCGGCACCTTCAACGCGAAAGTAAGGCTGTATCAGGGATATCCGTGACGGGTGGGCGGAAAGCGTCCAGCCTCGGATTTCGACATCGCGCTCGTATCGCCCGCATGGCCTGCTATAGCGGCCATGACAGCTTTGAACCGTTACTGGCTCGCCCAGATGATCCGGTGCATGAACGCGATCTCGGAGATCGCGAAGCTGCGATCCTCGAACGCCGCGTTGAAGGAGCGCAGCTCGATCCGCTGCGCGGTATGCCGCGCGAGCTGCTTGGCCATCACCTCGCCCGCATGGGTGCGCACCACCACGCGGTCGCCGCGCCGGACGTTCGCCGCCGGCGAGACGATGATGCGGTCGCCGTCGCGATAGACGGGCTGCATCGACTCGCCGGTGATCTCCAGCGCATAGGCATGCTCGTCGGCGACCTCGGGAAAGGGGATCTCGTCCCAGCCGGCGCCGACCGGGAACCCGGCGTCGTCGAAATAGCCCTGCGCGCCCGCCTGGGCGAGGCCGATCAGGGGGACCGCGCGGCTGAAGGAGCGGCGCAAGGCGCCGTCCTGGCTGACCAGCGACACGAACTCCTCGAGCGAGGCGCTGGTCGCGTTCAAAATCTTGGACACGCTCTCGGTCGACGGCCAGCGCAGCTTTCCGTTGGCGCCGCCGCGCTTGCTCTTGTTAAATGTCGTGGGATCGAGACCGGCGAGCTTCGCCAGCCCCGACGCCGAAAGTCCGTGGCGCGCGGCGAGCGCATCGATCGCGTGCCAGATTTGATGATGGGTCAGCATCGGGGTCGTCCGTAAGAAGCTGGTCCCGCAAACCGGGTAATTGTTCCTAGAAATAAGTTAATGGTAGGAATTACCACTCCCAGCACGGTCCGGTCTAGAGGGCAAGGACGATGATCTTCGACGCCGCGGCAGCGATTTTGCGGGCTTTCCCGCCGGAATCCGCGCACCGCGCCACCGTCGCGGCGGCAAAAATTTTCGCTCCCCTGCTGCCGCCGGCGCCGCCCGACGATCCGCGTCTGCGCGTGACCGCGCTGGGCCTGGCCTTCGCCAATCCCATCGGCCTGGCGGCCGGCTTCGACAAGGATGCCGAAGTTCCCGACGCGATGGCGACGTTCGGTTTCGGCTTCGTCGAATGCGGCACCGTCACGCCCCGGCCGCAGACGGGCAATCCGCGGCCGCGCCTGTTTCGCCTGGCCGAGGATCGCGCCGTCATCAACCGCATGGGTTTCAACAATGCCGGCATGGAAGCGGCGGCGGCGCGGCTCGGCGCGCGGGCAGGGCGCGGCGTCGTCGGCATCAATATCGGCGCCAACAAGGATTCGGCGGACCGCATCGCGGATTATCGCGCCGCGTTCGAGACGCTGGCGCCGCTCGCGGACTACGTCACCGTCAACGTCTCCTCGCCCAACACGCCGGGCCTGCGCGGCCTGCAGAACCGCGAGGAGCTCGGAAGGCTGCTGGGCATCCTGACCGGCGAGCGCACGCGCCTGTCGCTGCGCAAGCCGATCCTGCTCAAGATCGCGCCCGACCTCGACGATCCCGCGCTCGACGACATCGCGGCCGTGATCGGCGAGGCGGCGATCGAAGGCCTGATCGTCTCCAACACCACCATCGCGCGGCCGGCGACGCTGAAGAGCGCGCATGCGAAGGAGCAGGGCGGCCTTTCCGGCGCGCCGCTGTTCGAGCCCTCGACGCGCATCCTGCGCGAGATGCGGCGGCGGACGAAGATCGCCCTGATCGGTGCCGGCGGGGTTTCGAGCGGCGCCGAGGCCTATGCCAAGATCCGCGCCGGCGCGAGCCTGGTGCAGCTTTACACCGCGCTCGCCTATCGGGGGCCGGGACTCGTGGCGCGCATCAAGCGCGAATTGCTGGCGTGCCTGGAACGCGACGGCCTGGCGACGATCGCCGACGCGGTCGGCGCCGATATGAAAGGCTGAACGCTCACGCCGCCCTTGTGCAGCCTTCCGGCTTCAGCACGCGCCGGGTCGAGGCGGATATTTTGCCAGCATCGCGGCACTCGAAGGTGCAGATGCGGGCGTCCATCGCGTCGGGCGGCAAATCCTTGTCGCAGCATTCGCAATTGGGGCGCAGTTCGAGCATGCATCGCTCCGGTCGATTGCCGCGCCAAGATAGCGCCGAACGCTGGCCGCGCAATCGTCGCCCGATAGGCATCGCCTCCAAGTATAGATTCAAAATAGAAAGTTGACTAAAGATAGCCGAAGTATATAATTCAATATCTACAGTACTATTCATGGTAGGCGAAAGGGGAGGATCACATGTCTGCATGCGCGATGCTTAAGTTTAACGGCGTGACCCAGCAGGCCTGGGAGTGCGGCACGGAAGAGGTGAAGCGGCAGTACGGCATCGTCATCGACAGCAATTCGGGGACGGCGTCGAAGGACGGCTTCGCCATCAAGTGGAACTACGTTCCTGCCGCTCAGACCTTGTCCATCCAGTGCACCAAGAGCCCCTGGTATGTGCCGTGCTCGGCGATCAACAATCGGATCAACGACCTCGTCGAAGGGTGCCTCAAACAATATCAGATCACGATGACCGACATGGTGACGGCCTGACGGCGAGGCGCGACGCGGCGCTCGCCGAGCTGGCCGCGGACATTTCGCGGGCGCTCGGCGTGACGCCGCTGCCGGCCCAGGTCGTCGAACGCGCGGCCGCCGATTCGCTCTACCTGCACACGCTCGTTGGGCGGCGCGACGATGCCGAGGGATTGACCGACCTGATCGCCGCAGGCCGAGGACCGCTTCCGAAATGGGCACCGCCGGCGAACGCGACGCTAATCGCTCGCGCAGCCACGGCGCTCGCGCGTTGGGCCGCGGCCGGGTTTGGAGAGGTCGACGCCGCCTCACGAGAACGGCGGCGCGCCGCCTGTCGGCGCTGTCCGCATCTTACGCAGCCCGGCTCGCATCTTCTTTTGGCGCTCTCGGCCGGCCGGGAGGGTCATGTATGCGGGCTATGCAGCTGTGCTGTCGACCACAAAACGGCGCTGCCGACGGAGAGTTGTCCGGCGCCGGATCCCGACGATGCAAAGCAGACCCGATGGGGCGAGCCCAGCGCCTGAGAGATCACTCCAGCCCAAGCTCCTTCAGGATTGCCAGCCGGTGCTCGTCCAGTTCGGGGGCATGGGCGCGCGTTTTCGGATCCGCGTGGCCGGAAAGCTTCACCGGATTGCCCTGCATGCGGATCGGCCCGAGGTCGGGGTCGAGCGTCTCGACGATCATGTTGCGCGACAGCACTTGGGGATCGGCCATGACCTGCGCCACATTGTTGAGCGGGCCGCAAGGCACGCCGGCCGCGTCGAGCGCGTCCAGCCAATGCTGCGAGGGATGGGCGGAGAGCGCGATCTCCATCGCCTCGTGCAGCGCCTCGTGGTTCTGCACCCGCTTGGGATTCGACACGAAGCGTTCGTCGGCGGCGAGGTCGTCGCGGCCGAGCACGCGGGCGACGCGGGCGAACAGCTCGTCATTGCCGGCGGCGATGGCGATGTGGCCGTCGCGCGTCGCGAAGGCGGCGAAGGGCGCGATGGAGGGATGGCGGCTGCCGAGCCGGCCCGGCGGCTCGCCGGTCGCGACATAGCGCGAGATCGCGTTCTCCAGAAGCGCGACCTGGCTGTCGAGCATGGAGATGTCGACCTTCTGACCCTTGCCGGTGTTCCGGCGGTCGTAGAGCGCGGTGACGATGCCGATGGTCGCGAACAGCCCGGCGGAAAGATCGCCGGTCGAGGTACCGACGCGGGTCGGCGGGCTGTCCGGATGGCCGGTCAGGCTCATCACCCCGCCCATCGCCTGCACGACCATGTCGTAGGCGGGGCGCCCGGCGTAAGGCCCGGTGTGGCCGAAGCCGGAGACGCCGCAATAGATCAGCTTCGGATATTTGTCCTTCAGCGCTTCATAGCCATAGCCGAGCTTCTCCATCGTGCCGCCGCGGTAGTTCTCGATCAGCACATCGGCGCGGGCGAGCAGGGCCTCGAAGATGGCGCGGTCGCCTTGCGCCTTGAGGTCGAGCGCGATGGATTCCTTGGCGCGGTTGACGCTCATGAAATAGCCGGACTTCACCTTGCCCGACGGCGTCGTCACGAAGGGGCCGATATGGCGGCTGTCGTCGCCGGTCTTCGGCGGTTCGACTTTGATGACGCGGGCCCCGAACTCGTTGAGCATGAGCGCGGCGAAGGGGCCGGCGAGCACGCGGGTGAGGTCGATGACGAGGATGCCGGAGAGGGGGCCGGTGGAAAGTGTCATTCCAATTGTCATCCCCGGCGAGTGCGAACGAAGTGAGCGCGAGGGAAGGGGACCCAGGTGGATGGATCGGGCCCGGTCTATCCGCCTGGGTCCCCTTCCCCTCGCATCGCTTGCGCGATGCTCGGCCGGGGATGACAGTTTTGCTATTCCTTGTCCAGCTTGTGCGCGTCCGCCGCGCGCTTGTCCTTCTCTGCGCGGGCCTTGGCGAGGTCGCGGACCGGCTTGGCGATGCCGTGCTTCGTCCGGTTGGCGTCGGCCTCGGCGGCCTTGGCGTCGCGCGCCTTGGCCTTGCGGGCGCGGCGGAGATTGACGATTTCCGCCGCCATTGCCGCTATCCGTTGTCCTTCGCCTGGGCGCGCAGATAGGCGGGACGCGCCGTGACGCGGGCGACATAGTCGTCGTAATGCTTGCGCGCCGGAAACAGCGTGCCTTTGAAATATTGGAGAGCAGAGCCGTACAGGATGTCGGCGGCGGAGAACTCGTCGCCCAGCAGATAGGGCGTGGTTTCGAGCTGCGCGGAGACCAGCGCCTCGAGGTCCTCCAACGCGCCGAAGCCGGTGGGCTTTTCCTTGTCCCAGCCCTGGAAGCGCGCCGTGGCGGCGGGCTCCAGCACGCCGGCATAGAGGAACAGCCAGCGGACATATTCCGCGCGGGTGTTCTCGCCCGGCAAGGGGCCGATCTTATGCTTCTGATGGCTGTCGGTCATGTACAGGCAGATGGCGCCGGATTCGTAGACCACTTCGCCGAAGATCTTGAGTGTCGGCACCTTCTTGAACGGATTCACCTCGCGATAGGTGTCCGGCGCCGGCGCGCCCGAGCCGTCGGCGCGCGCGATCGGCACCAGCTCGATCTTGTAGTCGACCCCCAGTTCCTCCAGCAGCCAGATGATGCGCGAGGAACGCGAGCGCGGAGCATGAAACAGAGTGATCATCGAAGAGGAGCCTTTCGTCTGCGGAGGCTAGAATGATTGCCAATTTGCGACAAGCGCATGACAGCGCTCTCTATAATCCTTCGGCCGGCACGGGCCTGTCAGCAGCGAACGCTAGCCACCGTCCCGGACCGCGGCAAGCGCGTGCAGTCGCAGGGCGCTTGCGAGGGGCCGCCCGCCCCTTGCCGCATCGATGCGGGCGACGAGGGCCGCGAGGCTCGGGCCGGTCCGCTTCGCCTCAACCTCCAGCACCGCCCAGAACTCGGCCTCCAGCGCCACCGAAGTGCGGTGGCCGGCGAGCGAGAAGGAGCGTTTTTTCAAAGGCATCGCGGCCTCTAGTCCCGCAGGGGCCGGAAGTCCAGGTCCCGAATCTCGCGGGCAAGCCGGCGGGCGCGGCGCTTCGGCTTCAGCAGAAGGCGCGGCCGCGTCAGGCCCGCAACCGCGCCGGCGATCAGCACCGCGTTGCGGTCGATCCAGCCGTCGCTGTCGAGCAGGCGGACATGGCGGAAGCTTCGCTGCGCGGCGCGGCCGATGCGGTCTGGCGTGCGGTCGCGGTCGTCCGCGACGATGATGTTCATCGCGAAGATGCCGCGCGGGCGCAGCCGCGATCTGGCCAGCGCGAAGAAATCGGGCTTAAGGAACTGCCGCGGGATCGTGTCGCCGTCATAGGCGTCGAGCGCGATGGCATCGTAGCGGACCGGGCTGCGCGCGAGGAAAGCGCGGCCGTCGGCGACATGGCAGGCGATGGCGGCGGGCAGCGCGAAATAGCGCCGCGCGATCTCGAAGGCGCGGGCGCTGACATCGACCACGGTCACCTCCGCGCCGGTGCGATGGAGCATGGTGGCGAGCGTGCCGCCGCCGCAGCCGATCATCAGCACCCGCCGCGCCCCGGCCTTGCGGATGAAGAAGTACATCGCGTGGACGTAGTCGGCGAGGCTGACGCCGGCGGCGTCCGCGACGCTCTGGTTCTCCCCGGCCTCCCAATAGGAGACGGTGCCCGTGGCGTTGTTCTGTTCGAGGACGAAAGAGGGACGTGGCATGGCACCCATATGCGATTCCCCTGCCACAAGGGGGAGGTCAAGTCTATTTCGGCCCGATCATGTCTTCCGGCCGCACGATCGCATCGAATTCCTCGGCCGTGACGAGGCCGGTCTTGAGGGCCTCTTCCTTCAGCGTCGTGCCGTTCTTGTGCGCGGTCTTGGCGATCTTGGCCGCCGCGTCGTAGCCGATCTTGGGCGCCAGCGCCGTCACCAGCATCAGCGAGCGCTCCAGCCCGTGGCGGATATTGTCGAGCCTGGGCTCGATGCCGACGACGCAGTGCTTGGTGAAGGAGTTCGCCGCGTCGGCCATCAGCCGCACGCTCTGCAGGAAGCTGTAGGCCATGACGGGGTTGTAGACGTTGAGCTCGAAATGGCCCTGGCTGTCGGCGAAGGTGATGGTCGCGTGGTTGCCGAAGATGCGGGTGCAGACCTGGGTCAACGCCTCGCACTGCGTCGGGTTGACCTTGCCGGGCATGATGGAGGAGCCGGGCTCGTTCTCCGGCAGCGCCAGCTCGCCGAGGCCGGAGCGCGGGCCGCTTCCCAAAAGGCGGATGTCGTTGGCGATCTTGAACAGCGACGCCGCGACCGTGTTGATCGCGCCATGGCTGAACACCATGGCGTCATGCGCCGCCAGCGCCTCGAACTTGTTGGGCGCGGAGGTGAAGGCAAGCCCGGTGATGGCGGCGATGCGGTCGGCCACCATCGTGTCGAAACCCACGGGCGCGTTGAGGCCGGTGCCGACGGCGGTGCCGCCCTGGGCGAGCTGCATCAGCAGCGGCAGCGTCGATTCGATGCGCGCGATGCCGTTCTCGACCTGCTGGGTGTAGCCGGAGAATTCCTGGCCCAGGGTGAGCGGCGTAGCGTCCTGCGTGTGCGTGCGGCCGATCTTGATGATCGCTTTCCAGGCCTGCGCCTTGTCGTTCAGCGCGTTGCGCAGCGTGCGCAGGGCGGGCAGCAGGGCGTGGTGGATCTCCTCCGCGCAGGCGATGTGCATGGCCGTCGGATAGGTGTCGTTCGACGACTGGCTCATATTGACGTGGTCGTTGGGATGGACCGGCTTCTTGGAGCCCATCTCGCCGCCCAGCATCTGGATCGCGCGGTTGGAGATCACCTCGTTGGCGTTCATGTTGGACTGGGTGCCCGAGCCGGTCTGCCAGACGGAGAGCGGGAAATGCGCGTCGAGCTTGCCCTCGATCACCTCCTGCGCCGCCTTGACGATGGTCTCGCCGAGCTTGGGGTCGAGATGGCCGAGCGCCATGTTGGTCTCCGCCGCGGCGCGCTTGACGACGCCCAGCGCGCGCACGATGGCGGCGGGCTGCTTCTCCCAGCCGATCTTGAAATTGTGCAGCGAGCGCTCGGCCTGCGCGCCCCAGTATTTCGAGGCATCGACCTCGACGGGTCCGAAAGTGTCGGTTTCGGTGCGGGTGGGTTTGGTCATGGTCCGTCGATCCAAGGGTTGATGACTTGTACGCCGCAGGCCCCGAAGTCGTCGACGTTCCTCGTTGCCACGGCAGCCCCATGCAGGCGTGCAATGGCCGCAATCTGGCCGTCGGCAGTGGCGGTCTTCAAGCCCGCCTGGCGCCGCAGCGTAACAACCAGCGAAAACTCTCTTGCCGCTTGTCGATCGAACAAAAATATCCGATTGCCGAGCGAATCTAAAATTTCACCATAGGCCCGCGCCATGCTGGTCCGACGCTTGCCCTCGGGCAGGGCGGCAACGCCGGCAAAAAGCTCCGCTTCGGTGATTGTCGTCGTCGAAAGCTCCATGGAGCTTTGCGCTCGTAGCCACCCGGCGACGCGCTCGGACGTCAACGGCTTTGCGAATTCCGAAATCACATTGGTGTCCAGAATGATCATTTTCTTCGACGCGTGGACCGCTCCGCGTCGGGTGTCCGACGGAAATCCGACGCGACGTCGCGCACCAGGTTCTCGAATTTCGTGTCCCCGCGCACGCCTGCCGCAACCGCATCGCCGTAGGTGTTGCGCAAGGCGTCAACACTCGTATCACTCTTCTTCGCGGTGTCCGTGTTCTTCGAGCGGTGCGCCCGCTTCGGGGACGAGACGCCGTCCAATTCGATTTCTCTCATGGCGGTTCTCGGCGGGATATCCAGATCAACACCGCCATATTCTTCGACGACGTCTCGGATAGGCTTGAAGAGATCGAGCCCTCTCGTCGGATGAGGCGCGGAGGGTGCTTGCACACTTCTGGTAAGGATGTCGCGAACTTCGGCTTCGAGTGAGTGACCATTGCCGGCAGCGCGCATGCGCAGCCGCTGTTTCACGCGGTCGTCGAGATTCCGGACGGTGATGCTTGCCATGCAAGCAATGTACTCATTGATTGCAATGATTGCAATCCAATTTTTCCGTGCGCAGGGCGGAGTTACTTCTTCCGAAACGAATCCAAACTCACCACTTCGCCGGGCGCGGCGGGTTTGTCGGCCGGCTCGGCGGCTTTCGCGGGCTCGGAGGTTTTCTCGCGGTTCTGCTCCACGGCGGGCTGCGGCAGCATGGTGGGCGAGGACGCGCCCTTGGCGTCGCCCTCCTGGCCGCGGAACTGCAGGCCGAACTGCACGCCCGGATCGAAGAAGGCGGTAAGCGCAGGAAACGGGATGACGAGCGTCGCCGGCAGCTTCTTGAAGGTGAGCGTGACCTCGAAGCGGTCCTCGGTGACCTTCAGGCCCCAGAACTGGTGCTGGAGGATGATGGTCATCTCGTCGGGATATTGCTCGCGCAGGAAATCGGGAATGTCGACGCCGGGAAATTTCGTCTTGAAGGTCAGGTAGAAATGGTGCGAGCCAATCAGCCCCTGCTTCTCGATCCGGCGCAAGGCATCGCGCACGACGCCGCGCAGCGCCGCGTCGGTCAATGCCTGATAGCCGATGAAGTCCTTTGCCATGCGCGGGTCCGGTGCTGAAGACGGGAGACTAAGCGCGCCCATTCCTAAGTCAATGCGAAGAGCGAAGGTGTAAGGCGTAGAAGGCGATGCTAGTGTCCCGCCATGAGCGAGGCGCTGGCGGAACCGCGAGAATCAGCATTGAGGCCGGCGGCGCCGATTCCCAAGGATCGCGTGATCAGCCGCATCCAGGCGGTGCGGGAGATCGGGCGCAACGCGGTGGCGGCCTGGGGCGAACGCGCCTATCGCGTGCCTTACGTCTATGACCGAAACTGGATCCAGGACTTCCTGCTGCTCAACGATCCGGACGGCGTGAAGCATGTCCTGCTCGACAATGTCGCGAATTACAAAAAGAGCCGGCAGGTGCAGCGCACGACGGGGCCGGCGCTGGGCAACGGCCTGTTCAACGCCGATGGCGAAAGCTGGAAATTCCAGCGCCGAACCACCGCGCCGACCTTTTCCATGCGCCATGTCGCCGATTTCGCGGCGCCCATGGCGACAGTGACCGAGGCGGCGCTGAAGCGCTGGGACGATCTGGCGCCCGGCGCCACGATCGACGCGGCCGAGGAGATGATGCGGATCACCTACGCCATTATCACCCACACGATGTTCTCCGACGACGTGCGGATCGACTATGCGGCGCTGGCCGGGCACTTCGTCACCTATATCGACACGCTGGGACGGATCGACCTTCTGACCACGCTGGGCGTGCCGGCCTGGGCGCCGACGCCCAAAAGGCTGAAGGCCCGCGCCGCGGTGCGCTTCTTCCGCCGCGAGATCGGCGCCCTGATCGCCCGGCGCAAGGAACAGATCGCGCGCGATCCGGCCGCCGCGCCGAAGGACCTGCTCACCCTGCTGCTGACCACCCGCGATCCCGAAGGCGGCGCGCTGTTCGGCGAGGCCGAGGTCTACGACAATGCGATGACCTTCATTTTCGCGGGCCATGAGACGACCGCCAACGCGCTTGCCTGGACGCTCTATCTGCTGTCGCAATTTCCCGGCATCGAGGCGCGGGTGGCGGCGGAGGTGCGCGCGGCGGACGGCGATCCGGCCCGCATGCCCTATACGCGCCAGGTGCTGGAGGAGTCGCTCCGCCTCTATCCGCCGGCGCCCTTCATCAGCCGCGATTCCATCGGGCCGGACCGGATCGGGCCGATCGATATCCGCGGCGGCACCTCGGTCCTGATCTCGCCCTGGCTGATCCAGCGCCATCGCACGCTGTGGGAGGCGCCCGATTATTTCGATCCCGACCGTTTCGCGCCGGGCCGGCGCGAGGTCATTCCCCGCTTCGCCTATATCCCGTTCGGCGCCGGGCCGCGCATCTGCATCGGCATGGGCTTCGCGATGCAGGAGGCGATGATCGTGCTGGGCCAGATCCTCAAGCGGTTCAAGCTGGACCTCGTGCCCGGCCATCCCGTGGTGCCGCTGGCGCGGCTGACGCTCCGGCCGCAATTCGGGCTGAAGATGGTGCTGTCGAGACGGTGACATCGTGCGGGGCTGACGGCGCCCGGCCGAGCCGTTAGGGTATCTCCGGGTTCACCACGGCCGCCCGTTTTCGATGCAACGAAAATTGACCGCGATTCTGTCCGCCGACGTGGTCGGCTATAGCGGCCTGATGCAGGCCGACGAGGCCGGCACGCTGGAACGGCTGAAGGCCAACCGGGCCCGCATCTTCGACCCTCAGGTCGCCATCCATGGCGGGCGGGTCTTCAAGCTGATCGGCGACGGGGCTCTGGCGGAATTCCCCAGCGTCATCGCCGCGGCCGAATGCGCGCTCGCGATCCAGGCCGCGACCGAGAAGGCCGCCGGCGCCAGCCGCATCCGCTATCGCATCGGGATCAATCTGGGCGAGGTGATCGTCGAGGGGGACGACATCTATGGCGAGGGCGTCAATGTCGCCGCGCGGTTGCAGGCGCTGGCGCCGGTCGGCGGCATCGCCGTGTCGAGGACCGTGCGCGACAATATCGAAGGCAAGCTCGCCTGCGCCTTCGAGGACATGGGCGAACACCAGGTGAAGAATCACGAGCGCCCGGTCCAGGCATTCTCGGTTCGCGCCGCCGCGCCGCCAGAGGCCGTTCCGCCGGCCGCCGAGGCGTCGCAAAAGCTGTCGATCTGCGTGCTGCCGTTCGCCAATATGAGCGACGATCCGCAGCAGGAATATTTCAGCGACGGCATCAGCGAAGACATCATCACCGATCTGAGCAAGGTCTCGGCGCTGGGCGTCATCGCCCGCAACACCGCGTTCCAGTTCAAGGGCAAGAGCGTCGACATTCCGCAGATCGCGCGACAGCTGAAGGTCAGCCACATCCTCGAAGGCAGCGTGCGCAAGGCGGGCAGCCGCCTGCGCATCACCGCGCAGCTGATCGACGGCGCCACCGGCGAGCATGTCTGGGCCGAGCGCTACGACCGCGATCTCAGCGACATCTTCGCGCTGCAGGACGAGATCTCCGAGGCCATCGTCAAGGCGCTCAGGCTGAAGCTTCTTCCGGAGGAGAAGAAGGCCATCGAGCGGCGCGGCACCACCAATGCCGAGGCCTATAATCTCTATCTGATGGCGCGGCAGAATTACGTGATCGGAAACGAGGGCTATTCGAACCGCGCGGAGGCCATCGTGCGGCTGTGCCGGCGGGCCACCGAAATCGATCCGAACTACGCGCAAGGCTGGGCGCTGATGGCGCTGGGGCAGATGATTTTGTACTTCACCCATGGCGTCAAAACCGACGACGGCCTGACCGCGGTGGAACGCGCGCTGGCGCTGGACGCCAATCTGGCGGAAGCCCACGCGATCAAGGCGCGAATCCTGTCCGACCAGGGCCGCACGGACGAGGCCTGCGCCGAAATCGCCGTGGCCCTGAAGCTGGACCCGGAGTCCTACGAGGTCAACAAATCGGCGGCGCGATTGAGCTTCCGGCAGCGCGCCGTCGAGGACGCCGCCCGCTATTTCGAGAAAGCCACGGCGCTGATGGAAACGGACTTCAATTCGCCGCTGATGCTGATGACCTGTTATCGGGCACTGGGGAATACCGGCGACATGGTGCGCGTCGCGCGGGTTGCGCTGGCGCGCGCGGAAAAGACCCTGACGCAGGACCAGAACAACGGCGCGGCCGTGGCCAGCGGCGCCGACGCGCTCGCGGCCCTGGGCGAGAAGGAACGGGCGAGCGACTGGATCACCCGCGCGCTGCTGATCGATCCCGACAACATGAACATGCGCTATAATTTTGCCTGCACGCTGGTGACGCAATTGCAGGATTTCGACGCCGCGCTCGACATGCTGGGACCCGTCTTCGCCCGGTGGAACGTCGGCTTCCTCAAGCACGCCAAAGTCGATCCGGACCTCGACCGCATCCGGGACGATCCGCGTTTCAAGGCCATGCTGGCGGCGGCGGAAGCGCGGGTGGCGGCGGACGGCGAAACGGGATCCGGCTGATGCAGCGCAAGCTCACCGCCATCCTGTCCGCCGACGTGGTCGGCTATAGCGGATTGATGGAAGCCGACGAGACCGGGACGCTGGAGCGGCTGAAGGCCAACCGGACGCGGATTTTCGATCCCCAGGTCGCGATCCATGGCGGCCGCATCTTCAAGCTGATCGGCGACGGCGCGCTGGCGGAATTTCCCAGCGTCATCTCGGCCGTCGAATGCGCGCTCGCGATCCAGGCCGCGACCGAGAAGGCCGCCGGCGCCAGCCGCATCCGCTACCGCATCGGCATCAATCTGGGCGAGGTGATCGTCGAGGACGACGATATCTATGGCGACGGGGTCAATGTCGCGGCCCGGCTCCAGGCGCTGGCGCCCGTCGGCGGCGTCGCCGTCTCGCGCACCGTGCACGACAACGCCAGGGGCAAGATCTCCTGCACGTTCGACGACCTTGGGGAGCACACGGTCAAGAACATCGAGACGCCGGTGCACGTGTTCTCGGTCCGCCCGGCGCGCGCGACGGACGAGGCGGAGCGGCCGAAGCCCGAACCGGCGCACAAGCTCTCCATCTGCGTCCTGCCCTTCTCGAACATGAGCGGCGACACGGAGCAGGAGTATTTCAGCGACGGCATCAGCGAAGACATCATCACCGATCTCTCCAAGGTCTCGGCCTTGTCGGTGGTGGCGCGCAACACCGCCTTCACCTTCAAGGGCAAGAGCCTGAAGATCCCGCAGGTCGCGCGCGAGCTCTCCGTCAGCCATGTGCTGGAAGGCAGCGTCCGCAAATCGGGCGGGCGGGTGCGCATCACCGCGCAGCTCATCGACGGGGCCGCGGGCGACCATGTCTGGGCGGAACGCTACGACCGCAATCTCGACGACATCTTCGCGCTGCAGGACGAGATCAGCCAAGCCATCGTCGGTGCCCTCAGGCTCGTGCTGCTGCCCGAGGAGAAGAAGGCGATCGAGCGCCGCGGCACCGAGAATGTCGAGGCCTACAATCTCTATCTGATGGCACGGCAGAACTTCACCACCGGCAATTTCGGCGACGTGCGGCGGGACGAGACGGTCATCCGCCTCTGCACGCGCGCGACCGAGATCGATCCGTCCTATGCGCGCGCCTGGGCGCTGCTGGCCATGGCGCAGAACTCGCTGCGCTACCAGTTCGCCAGGGACGGCGATGGCGGCCAGGCCTCGGTCGAACGAGCGCTGGCGCTCGACGCCAACCTGGCCGAGGCGCACGCCGTCCTGGCCCTGCTGCTGCACGAGAGCGGGCGCCATGACGAGGCGCTGGCCGAGCTGGCGACCGCGCTGCGCATGGATCCGGACTCGCACGAGGTCAACCGCGCGGCGGCCTATTCGCATTTCCGCCGGCGCCGGATCGTCGACGCTATCGCCCATTTCGAGAAGTCCGCCGCCATTTTGGAAGCGGATTTCAGTTCGTCGGCCATGCTGATCACCTGCTACACCGCGACCGGCGACGCCAAGGGCCAGCGCCGCGCCGCGGAGATGACCCTGGCCCGGGTCGAAAAGGTCATCGCGCTCGACCGCAACAACGGCGCCGCGATCGGGCTCGGCGTCTCGGCGCTGATGGTGCTGGGCGAGGCCGAGCGCGCCAAGGAATGGATGGCCCGCGGCCTTCTCATCGATCCCGACAACATGAACATGCGCTACAACTTCGCCTGCGACATGGCGGCCCAGATGGGGGACAAGGATCGCGCGCTGGAGCTTCTCGGACCGGTACTGGCGACGATGTCGATCGATTTCCTGAACCACGCCAAGGCCGATCCGGACTTCGATTCGCTGCGCGACGATCCCCGCTTCCAGGCCATGATCGCCGCCGCCGAGGCGCGGCTTGCGGCGGAAGGCTGACGCCGGCCCGATTCAGGCCGCCCGCTGCGCGCGGAGCCGGTCGATTTCCCGGTTGCTCTCGGCGAGATGGCGTTCGAGCTGGGCGATGTTCTCGAACAGGCGCGCGCTCGACAGTTTGAGAAAATAGAATCCGAAGGTCGGGTTCTGGTAATAGAGCTGCTCGATCCGTCTGTACGGCATGACCAGGAGGTTCGCGTCCTCGGTGCAGGAGACCGTGTGCGTGCGCGTCTGACCGGGCGACAGCATGCCGAGCTCGCCCACGACCCCGCCTTCCGCGATCTCGACCCCGACATCGGCGACGCCGAGCCGTCCGCTCAGGACATAATACATGCGGTCGGCCTTGTCACCCTTGCGGAACAGGACGTCCCCTTTGCGCACCGAGACGCGATCCATGAACGGCTTGAGCCATTCCAGGGACTGCGAGCCGCTGTTCGCGGCATGCTTCACCTGATTGATGAGGCCGGTCATCTGGCTGAGCCGGCGCACATTGATCGGCAGCAGGATCGCGTGCTGGACGACGATCGGATAGATGCCGGTGAGCAGGCCGAAACAGATCTGCGCCACATTGTGGGCGACGCCGGTGATCCGCAACGGGATCATCGTGTGCATGATCAGCATGAGCACGCCGAGCGCGGCCGAGCCGTAGCCGATCACGGCGATGTCCGTCGCGGTCAAGGTGAAATGCCCTACGCCCAATTCTCCCGCTGCTCCGACCTGCCGCAAATTTTGACGGCTTCGCGAATGCGCTGTCTATCGCGGCGGCGCGCCGAATGCCTAGACCAGCGTCGCCAGGGCCTCCGGGCTGTAGGGCACGAGCGCGTCCAGCTTGCCGACGCGCACCTTGTTCGCCCAGTCGGGGTTGACGATCAGGGCGCGGCCGACCGCGATGAGGTCGAAGTCGCCGCGCTCCATCATCTCGATCAGCCGGTCGATGCCGGAGATCTCCGCGCCCGCCTGGCGGAAGGCGGTGATGAAGTCGTTGCTGAGGCTGACCGAACCGACCGAGATCGTGGGCTTGCCCGAAAGCTTCTTGGTCCAGCCGGCGAGGTTCAGGTCGGAGCCTTCGAATTCCGGCTCCCAGAAGCGGCGCGTCGAGCAATGGAAGATGTCGACGCCGGCGTCGATCAGCGGCTTGAGGAAGGTTTCGAGTTCGCCCGGCGTGTGCGCCAGGCGGGCGGCGAAGTCCTGCTGCTTCCATTGCGAGAAGCGCAGCAGGATCGGGAAATCCGGTCCCACCGCGGCGCGCACGGCGCGCGCGATGTCGGCGGCGAAATGGGAGCGGGCCTCGAGGCTGCCGCCGTATTTGTCGCCGCGCTGGTTGGTGCCCTCCCAGAAGAACTGGTCGATCAGATAGCCGTGCGCGCCGTGCAGCTCGACGCCGTCGAAGCCGAGGTCCTTGGCGTAGGTGGCGGATTTGGCGAAGCCGGCGATCACGTCGGCGACGTCGCCGTCGCTCATCGGCTCGGCGACCTTCTTGTCCTTCTTGGCGAGGCCGGAGGGACTCATGCTGGGCTGCTCGGGATAGGGGCCGGTGCCGGGATGGCGCACGACGCCGAGGTGCCAAAGCTGCGGCATGATATGGCCACCGACGGATTTCACCGCTTTGACCACCTTGCCCCAGCCTTCGAGGGACGCGGCGCCGTGGAAATGCGGGACGTTCACGTCGTTGGTGGCCGATTTGTGCTCGGGCGCGGTGCCCTCGGTCAGGATCAGGCCGGTGCCGCCGGCAGCGCGGGCCTTGTAATAGGCGGCGACGGTATCGTTCGGGATCTGCTCCGGCGATTTGGAGCGCGTCATCGGCGCCATGACGATGCGGTTGGGAAGCGACAGCGATTTGAGCTGGAACGGGCGGAACAGTACGTCGGTGCCGGACATGGATATTCCTTCGGGATAGCGGTTGCCCGAAGGTCAGCACGGCGGGCGGCGCCCTGACAAGGCGCGGCGGCCCGCGATCATTACGTCGACGGAACCTTGGACGAGCGACCGTCGGGCCATGGCGCCGCGTTGGCCAATAAAGCCTTGAGCCTGACGGCTCTGCGGAGTAACTCCCGTGCGGCCATGACGGGTATCGGGACAGGGGGCGCGCAGGGCGCGGCCGAAGGGGACGAGGCCGCTTCGGGCGGCGACCCCGATGTCAACCTCGGGACCCCGCCGGAAGAGCCGCCCGCCGAGCAGGAAATCGCGCCCGACATCCGAAAGCCCGCCGGCCTGCTCGCCGTCTTCCGCCACCGCAATTACCGCCTGTTCTTCGCCGGCCAGTTCGTCTCGCTGATGGGCTCGTGGATGCAGAACACCGCGCAGCCCTGGCTGGTCTACAGCCTGACGCATTCGCCGCTCCTGCTCGGCGTCACCTCGTTCTGCTCGACCGTTCCGGTGTTCTTCCTGACGCCCTTCGGCGGCATGGTCGCCGACCGGGTCGACCGGCGGAAATTCCTGCTGATCACCCAGAGCGCGGCGATGCTCCAGGCGGCGGTTCTCGCCGTGCTGACGCTGAGCGGCTATGTCCGGGTGTGGGAGATCATCTGCCTGGCGCTGACCATGGGGCTGATCAATTCCTTCGACATCCCGTCGCGGCAGTCGATGACGCTCGACATGGTGGGGCGGGAGGATCTGCGCCACGCCATCTCGCTCAATTCGATGATGTTCAACGGCGCGCGCATCGTCGGGCCGACGGTCGCAGGCCTGCTGATCGCCGCCGTGGGGGAAGGCATCTGCTTCGCGCTCAACGCCGTCTCGTTCGGCGCCGTGCTGGTGAGCCTTCTGCTGATGCGGCTGGCCGAGCGGCCGCCGCGCATCAACCAGAACGCGCTGCGCGAGGTGTTCGAGGGCTATCGCTACAGTTTCTCGAACCCGCAAATCCGCGTCTCGCTGATGCTGGTGGCGGTGTCGTCGCTGTTCGGCGCCGCCTTCGTGACGATGATGCCGGCGGTGGCGCGCGACCTGATCCACGGCGATTCGACGACCCAGGGTACGCTGCTGTCGGCCGTGGGCGCCGGCGCGCTGGTCGGCGCCTTCGCGCTGTCGCGGATCACCGAGAAACAGCTCGTCTATGCGCCGATCCTGTCGGGGCTCGCCTTCGGGATCGGCCTGATCGGCTTCTCCCATTCGCATTCGCTGTGGCTCTCCGTCGCGCTTCTGCTGCCGACCTCGGCCAGCCTGATGCTGCTCGGCGGCACGACGAACACGATCGTCCAGATCGTGGCGCATGAGCATTTCCGCGGCCGGGTGATCTCGCACTACACGCAGAGCTTCATGGGCATGATCCCCTGGGGCGCGCTCCTGCTCGGCGCCCTGGCGCACAGCCTCGGCGTGACGGAGGCGATCAGCATCGGCGGCGCCGTGGTGATCGCCGGCTCGGTCGTGGCCTATGCGGACCGGCGGACCGGCGGCTTCGTCATCCAGCACACGCCGGCCGAATGAGCGACATCTACGCCGGCATCGAGAGCGAGCAGGAGCGCGAAGCCGCCTACGAAGGGTTCGTTTGGCGGAACCTGCGCCGCAACTATGCCGGCCACTACATCCACGGCATGCTGGGGATGACGGGCTTTCGGCTCGTCAACGCGCCGACCTTCATCCCGGCCTATCTGCATTTTCTCTCCGGCTCGGATCTGATCGTGAGCCTCGGGGCCAGCCTGCAGCAGCTCGGCGGCGTGGTCTCGCCCATCGTGGGCGCGGCTCAGATCGAGCACCGCAAGAAGATCCTTCCCGTCTCGATGTTCCTCGGCACCATGATGCGGGTGCAGATTCTCGGCATTGCGCTGGCGGGATGGTTCCTCGGCGGCACGCCGCTCCTGGTGAGCGTGCTGGTGTTCCTCTTCCTGCTGGGCCTGTTCAGCGGGCCGCAGGGCGTCGCATTCCAGTTCCTGCTCGCCAAGATGATCCCGATCGAGCGGCGCGGGCGGCTGCAGGGCTGGCGCAATCTCTCCGGCGGCATCGTGGCGGCGGCGCTCAGCTATTTCGCCGGCAAATATCTCGTCGGCGGCAATGTGCTCGGCAACGGCTATTCCACCACCTTCGCGCTCGCCTTCATCCTGACCAGCCTCGGCCTCACCGCCTTCCGCTTCCTGGTGCGCGAGCCCGAGCCGCCGACCGTGCGCCCGCGCACCGCGATGGCTGATCGCATGCGAGAGTTGATCCCGATGCTGCGGTCCGATCCGGGCTTTCTCTATTTCATGATCGCGCGGACATTCGCGATCGCCAGCCGCGTGGCGCAGCCCTTCTATATCATCTATGTCGCGCATAAGATCGGGCTTTCGGGCGAGACCATCGGCGCGATGTCGCTCGCCTTCCTCGGCGCCGACACGGTGATGAGCCTGGGCTGGGGCTATCTCGCCGACCGTTTCGGCTTTCGCTCCAATTTCATCATCGCGCTGGTGTTCTGGATCGGCTCGACCGTCCTCCTGATGTGTGTGAGTTCGCCCCTGTGGCTTTTCATCGCCTTCTTCGGGCTGGGCGCCGGCAATTCCGGCTATCAGATGAGCGCGCAGAACATCGTCTTCGAGTTCGGCCACCGCGACGACATGGCGATGCGGCTCGCCTTCTCCAACACGGCCGAGAGCGTGATGAGCGCCGCCGGCCCCTTGCTCGGCGGCGTGATCGCGGCGAGCTTCGGCTATTTCGCGGTGTTCTGGGTGGCGATCGCGTGCGAGGCCATCGCGCTGGTGCTGCTCGTCGCGCTGGTCGAGGAGCCGCGCAAGAAGCGCCTGCAGCTCGAAGCGGAAAAAGCGGCCGCGCAGGCCGAAACGATGACCACATCGCTCGCGACCCGCGAGGACGAAGAGGGAAATTTGTAAAAGTGGGGGGCTTCTGTTGCCCGGTGCCCCCCTGAACCGCGCTTGGCTAACCGAAGTTAGGCAGCGAGGGCCATTTCATTATCGTTGGCACCTGTACGAGTAGCCCGATAACGGCGGATACCATACCGAGCGAAAGAACTGCCTTTACACGTCCGTCGATCCTGTTTCGCCCCCAGCAGAAGACCACTTGGAAAAGTGGGCTTATGGTGGAGGCGCCGGGTACCGCCCCCGGGTCCGGGCCGCTTATTACGAAGCCGTTTATCGCCATAGCTGGCAAGCCAGCACGCTCAATATAGGGAGTGCAGGTTAAGAATTGAAGGCATGAAAAGCATATATTTTCCAGGCGGTTATGGAGAGCGAAAAAACCCTGCGGGTCGGTGCGCCGACCGCTAGACTGGCGTCTCGGAATCGCCCGGACCCGTCATGCGCCAATATCACGACCTCCTGGAACTGGTCCTCAAGACGGGCGTGGAGAAGCACGACCGTACCGGCACCGGCACGCTGTCCGTGTTCGGCCACCAGGCCCGCTATGACCTCGGCGCCGGCTTCCCGCTGCTGACGACCAAGAAGCTGTTCACGAAAGCCATCGTGCTCGAACTCCTCTGGTTCCTGCGCGGCGACACCAATGTGCGCTGGTTGCAGGAACGCGGGGTCACGATCTGGGACGAATGGGCGGACGCGGATGGCGAACTCGGCCCGGTCTACGGCCATCAGTGGCGAAGCTGGCCATCTAACAATAACGAGGATGGGCCGGACGGCGGTACGATCGACCAGATCGCCAATGTCGTGCGCGACATCAAGGCCAATCCGGACTCGCGCCGGCTCATCGTCTCGGCGTGGAATCCGGCGGATGTGCCGAAGATGGCCTTGCCGCCGTGCCATTGCCTGTTCCAGTTCTATGTCGCGAACGGCAGGCTGTCGTGCCAGCTCTATCAGCGTTCCGCGGACATTTTCCTGGGCGTGCCGTTCAACATCGCATCCTATGCGCTGTTGACGATGATGATCGCGCAGGTGACGGGGCTGAAGCCCGGCGAATTCGTGCACACGCTGGGCGATGCGCATCTTTATCTGAACCACATCGACCAGGCGCGCGAGCAGCTCACGCGCAAGCCCTATCCGCTGCCGACGATGCGCCTCAATCCGGCGGTGACGGATCTGTTCGATTTCAAATACGAAAATTTCACGCTCGAGAACTATCGGGCGCATCCGACGATCAAGGCCGAGATCGCCGTGTAGCCAAGGGCCCTCTCCCCGGAAAGGGGAGAGGGCGGCACTGGTTCAGTAGAAGATCCCGTAGACCACCTGGATGACTTCGCCGCTGTCCTGGTCGACCAGCAGCGCGTCGTTGCCATAGCGCACCCACACCGTGCCGGGCGGCGGATAGGACAGGTCGTAGTCGTCGTAGTCCTGCAGCCAAAAGCTCTGCGCGAAGAACAGCGCCGGCAGGTAGTCGCCGTAATTCCACCGGCGATAGTAATAGCCGCTCGGGCGGTGATAGCTGCCGGCCCGGAAACGGCGCGGCGCGTTGAAGGCGCGGCGCAGCGAATTGAATGCGTTGTTGTGGCCGTGCCCGAAATTGTTGCCGTTTCGGAAACCGTGACCGCCATTACCAAAGATATTCGCCGGGTTTGCGCCGTGGCCGCCGCCGCGACCGCCGCCATGCTGACCGCCGCCGTGCTGGCCGCCACCCGGATTGCCGCCGCCATGCTGGCCGCCGCCGCCATTGCCGCCGCCTGGGTTGCCGCCGCCTGGGTTGCCACCACCGCCAGGATTGCCGCCGCCGCCGATCAGGGGATTTGCGCCGCTGCCGCCATGGGCGCCGCCTGCTCCGCCGCCATGCTGACCGCCGCCGCCCCCGCCGCCATGCTGACCACCGCCGCCGCCACCGGCGCCACCGCCTCCAGGATGACCGCCGCCACCTTCATGACGTTGCGCCAGGACCGGCGTTGCGGCCAGGGCGAACGCCGCGACCGAGGCGAGAAGTAGTTTTTTCATATCGATTGATCCCTTCGTTGGGCGATTCAAATCTAGGATGCGGGCCGGAAGTGTCGTTGATGCGGCGCAAGCTTCGCGCCCGCGCATGGTATGCGCCGCCTTTGTTGCAAACCTTTAATACCACCATTGGTTCCCGTGGTAACGTGTCGTGACAGAAATTCGGCGGGATGGCGGATGACGGGCTTCAAGATCAGGCGCGCGCGGGCAGGCGAGGAGGACATCGTCTTCACGCTGCTGCGCGAGCTCGCCGAATACGAAAAGCTGATGCACGTCTTCCACGTCACGCCGGACGTGATCCGGCGCGATTATCTCTGCGACTCGCCGCTGCTGCATTGCGATCTGCTGTTCGATGGCGGCGAGCCGGCGGGGCTCGCCACCTGGTACTGGATTTATTCGAGCTTCGTGGCCAGGCGCGCGATCTATCTCGAAGATATCTATGTGCGCCCGTCCCATCGTGGCCGCGGCCACGGCAAGGCGCTGCTCGCCCATCTCGCCAGGACCGCGGTGGCGGCCGGCGCGGTGCGCGTCGACTGGTCGGTGCTCGACTGGAACAAGCCGTCGATCGACTTCTACGACAGCCTCGGCGCGAAGCCCAACGACGGCTGGCTGGTCTATCGCCTGGAAGGCGAAGCGCTGGCGAAGCTGGGCGGCGGATGAGCATTCCGGTCGTCTTCGTGCTGGCGCGCGCCGACAACGGCGTGATCGGCGATTCCGGGCGCATTCCGTGGCGCATCCCCGAAGACATGAAACGCTTCAAGGCGCTGACGATCGGCAAGCCGATGATCGTCGGCCGCAAGACCTGGGAGAGTTTTCCGAAACGGCCGCTGCCCGGCCGGACGAACATCGTGATCACTCGCGACGGGGCCTATCGCGCCGACGGCGCCGTGGTCGTGCATGGGCTCGACGAGGCATTGGCGCGGGCGCGTGCCGAGAATCCGAGCGAAATCGTCATCGGCGGCGGCACCGAGATCTATCGCGCTGCGCTGCCGCTCGCCACGCGCATCGAGCTCACCGAAGTGCACATGCAGGTGCCGGGCGACGCGCATCTGCCGTCCTTCGGCGAAGGCTGGCGCGAAACCGCGCGCGAGGAACACGCGACGGCAGAGGGCTTGCGCTATTCCTATGTGACGCTCTTGCGGCCTTCCGCCGGCCGGTAACTTCCCCTGCGGGCGCTTTGCGCCGGTGCCGGCCGCGCGCTAGCCTCGCGGCAAAACGACATCGGGGAGACGGGCATGGAATTCCAGGAACTCGCGAGCGGTCTGAAATTTCCCGAAGGCCCCGTCGCGATGGACGACGGCTCGGTCATTGTGGTGGAGATCGCCGCCGGCAGCGTCACGCGGGTCAAGCCGGACGGCACGCTCCAAAACATCGCCACGCCGGGCGGCGGCCCCAACGGCCTCGCCATCGGTCCCGACGGGCATCTCTATTGCTGCAACAATGGCGGCAATTTCGAATACAGCACGGTCAACGATCTGGTGATCCCGGGCCACACGCCGCCCGGTCACCAGGGGGGCCGCATCGAGCGCATCGACATCGCGACCGGCAAGGTCGAGGTGCTCTACACGGAATGCGACGGCAAGCGGCTGATGGCGCCGAACGATCTCGTGTTCGACGCGACCGGCGGCTTCTGGTTCACCGACTATGCCAGCCATGACGGCGAGCGCCGGCTGACCGGCGCGCTCTACTATGCGCGGGCCGACGGTTCGAAGATCACGCGCGTGCTGCGCGAGCTGACCTCGCCCAACGGCGTCGGTCTGTCGCCGGACGGCCGCCATGTCTACTACGCCGAAACCTTTCCGGGCCGGCTGTGGGACTTGCCGCTGACCGCGCCGGGCGTGGCCGCGGTCCCCGGCGGCTTCACGCCGGCCAATTTCGTCGGCGCCTATCCGGGCCTCGCCTATTTCGACAGCCTCGGCGTGCAGGAAGACGGCGGCATCTGCGTCGCTACGATCCTTGCCGGCGGCATCTCGACCTTCTGGCCCGACACCACGCCGCCGACCTTCGGTCATACGCCGCTGCCCGACCTGATCTGCACCAATATCTGCTGGGGCGGCAAGGACATGAAGACGGCCTACATCACGCTGTCGTCGACCGGAAGGCTGGCGAAGTGCCGATGGCGCTCGCCCGGCCTTAGGCTGGCTTATAACGCGTGAGGATTTGCGCTAATCTGCCGAAAACGGAGCGACGTCATGCGGGCAATCGTCTTGGGCGCGGCACTGGCGTTCGCCGCGAGCGTACCGGCCTTCGCCGCCGATCCGATGACGAACTACTACGGCAATACGGTGATCGTGGTCGATGCCAAGGGCGCGGTCACGCACACGCACTACAATGCCGATCACACCTTCGACGGCGTCGCGATCGCCGGCGACTATCACTACAAGGGCACATGGGAGATCAAGGGCGGGCAGCTCTGCCACACCTTCGATCCGCCGCTGCCCGGCATCTCCAATCCGAAATGCAACCCCGTCGGGCCGCTGACCGTGGGCCAGAGCTGGACGGGAATGGACGGCAGCAGCGGAGCTCTCGTCCAAGGCATTCTGTGAACTTCAAACCCGGGAGACCATCATGAAGCCGATTTTTCTGGCCGCGACGGCCGCAATGCTGCTCGCCGCGTCGCCGGCCCTGGCCGCAGACGACCTGATGACCAATTATCTGGGCAACACGGTCGTCTCGACCGGCGGGATGACCGAATCGCATACCCACTACAAGGCCGATCACACCTTCGACCTCGTTGGCTCGATGATGGGCATGAGCAAGACCTTCTCCGGTACCTGGGAGATCAAGGACGGCCAGCTCTGCCGCACCTATGTCGGCGAACAACCGCCCGGCCTGCCGGGCAATCCGTTCTGCACGCCGTGGGAAGCGCACAAGGTCGGCGACAGCTGGACCATGACCATGGGCAGCCAGACCCGCAATATGACGCTGAAGGCGGGCGTTCAGTAAGCGGCCGGAGGCGCGGCGCCGTGCGCAAAACCGGCGTGCACCGCTTGCACGATTGTCATCGCATTCCAATATGGTTGACGTCCAAAGAGGGGAATCCACCATGATCAAGCGCATCATTCTTGCGGCGGCCGCCACGGCCCTGTTCTCGACGGCCGCGCTGGCCGACGATCCGTTCGCCGTCGCCTATGGCAACACGGTCACGCAGACGCTGCCGGACGGCACGAAACTGGTCATCTACGTCAACCCCGACAAGACCTGGCAGCAGACGGCGGGCGGCAAGACCACGAAGGGCACCTATGCCTGGAAGGACGCCACGAATGTCTGCTTCACCGTGACCGATCCCGCCCCGGCCGATCCGTCCCAGGCGACGTTCTGCAACGAGATCAAGGGCGATCACAAGGTCGGCGACACCTGGACCGAGACCTCGCGCGACGGTAAGACGACGATCACCATGACCATCACGCCGGGCCGGTCGTAAACAGATTTCCTCCCCCGCTGTTGCGGGGGAGGGGGACCGCGAAGCGGTGGAGGGGGCCGACGGGCGGACGCTTTCCGCACTGGCCCCCTCCGCCTCGCTTTGCTCGGCACCTCCCCCGCAACAGCGGGGGAGGAAATTAAGCCGTCAGATCGAATTCCACCGCGACGCGCTGATGTTCGCCGTCATAGCGGCGCTCGGCGCGGGCCAGCCAGGACGGGTGCAGCACGATCATCCCGGTCTGCGGCCGGATGATCTCGCTCGCACCCGCGGTCAGTCCGCCGGGGATGCGAAAGGCGAATTGCGGCGCCACCATCGCGGGCAGCGGCCCGCGCGGATCGGCCAGCTCGCACTCGCCGCCCAGGCCCGCATCGTCGGATTTGGCGTAGCCGTCATCGACGTAATAGACGCCGGACCACACCGCGCCCGGCCGCGCCGCCGATTCGCGGTACTCGCCTTTCTGGCGCAGACACGCGCTGGCTTCGATCTTCCAGTCGAGCGTGACGCGGCCGCCGGTGCGCGTCGCGGTCAGCCCGTCCGCCATGTCGCGCACCACGCGGAACAGCGTCTGCGCGGAATCGCCCGCCCAGCTCACGAAATCGGGTTCGGAGCGCCAGCCCTGGCCATGCGCGCCCGGCGCCGCGCGCTCGACGATCGCCGGACGCAAGGCGGCGTTGACGTCATGCGCCACGGGAAGGAAGTGGATCGAGACGGGTGTCGCGAAGAGGCTTCGAATCTGCGGCTTGCTGGCGGCCATGCCCTATTCCAGCACAATTCGCGGCGCGGCGCGTTGCGCGCCCGCAACACCCGCCGCGACTTCTTTGGCGACGGCGAGGAAAGCCGCCGCCTCTGCTGAGTCCGGCGCGGTCGCGACGATGGGCCGCCCCGAATCCGAGGTCTCGCGGATGACCGGCACCAGCGGGATCTCGCCCAGGAACGGCACGCCCATGCGCCTGGCCTCGGCGCGCGCCCCGCCATGGCCGAAGATATGGCTCTCATGGCCGCAATTGGGGCATATGAAAGTCGACATGTTCTCCACGATGCCGAGCACCGGCACCTTGGTCTTCTCGAACATCGCGATGCCCTTGCGCGCGTCGATCAGCGCGATGTCCTGCGGCGTCGACACGATCACAGCGCCGCGCAAGGGCGCGCGCTGCGAGATGGTGAGCTGCGCATCGCCGGTGCCCGGCGGCATGTCGAGGATCAGGATGTCGAGCGGCGCCCATAGCGTGTCGTTCAGCATCTGGGTCAGCGCGCTCTGCACCATCGGGCCGCGCCACACCACCGCCTCGTCCTCGCGGATGAGCAGGCCCAGCGACATGATCTTGATGCCGTATTTCTCGATCGGCACGATCTTCTTGCCTTCGGCGCGCGGCTTCTCGCGGATGTCGAACAGGCGCGGCACCGAAGGCCCGTAGATATCGGCGTCCATCAGTCCCACCTTGAGGCCCTGCCGGCCGAGCGCGATGGCGAGATTGGCCGCGACGGTGGATTTGCCGACGCCGCCCTTGCCGCTCGCCACCGCGACGATGGCCGCGACGCCCGGAATGCCGGCCGGCGCCGGCGGTTCGGCCCGGTGCGGTGCGGCACGCGGCGGCGCCTGGCGGGCGGGCGCGCCCTGATGCGCGGTGAGCACGGCGGTGACGGAATGCACGCCGGGAAGCTTGGCGACCGCATCCTCGCAGGTTTTGCGCAGCGGCTCCGCGCCGCGCCCGCGCGCCGGATCGACCTCGACCGCGAAGCCGACATTGCCGTCGCGCACCACAAGTCCCTGGATGATGTCTTCCTGCACGACGCTGCGTCCGCTGACCGGGTCGATCACCTGGTCGAGCGCTCTCAGCACCTCGTCGCGTGTCGCGTGCGCCATGTCGAAACGATGTCCTTGAACCCTTGCGCCGCGCTGCCATCTAGAGGAAGGGCGTTTGCGCCCCGGCGGCGATGCACATATAACCGCCGAACCTTGGGAAACCAAGGAAGAGGGGCCTCATGCCTTGGACCAATTCGTCGGACGGCAACGGAACCGGAGGGCCCAAGGGCCCTTGGGGTCGCGGGCCCGCGTCGCCCGGCGGCAGCGGCGGCGGGATGCGTCCCCCCGATTTCGAGGACATGCTCCGGCGCGGCCAGGACAGCATCCGGCGCTTCCTGCCGGGCGGCGGGTTCACCACCGGCGGCCTGATCGTGGTGCTGCTCGCCGTGATCATCGTGTGGTTCGCCACCGGAATCTATTTCGTCGGCGCCTATGAGCAGGGCATCGTGCTGCGCTTCGGGCGCTATGTCGCGCGCACGCCGCCGGGCATGAACTATCACCTGCCCTGGCCGATCGAGACCGCCTATACGCTCGACGTGACGCATCAGCGCCAGATCAACATCGGCTACAAGGCGACCGACGACGAAAACGGCGGCTCCTCCGAGGACATCGCGGCCGAGGCCGAGATGCTGACCGGCGACGAGAACATCATCGACATCAATTTCACCGTCTATTGGGTGGTGAAGGACGCGGGCGCCTTCCTGTTCAACGTCGAGAGCCCGTCCGATCCGGCCGATTCGTCCAACCAGACCATCAAGGCGGTGGCCGAAAGCGCGATGCGCGAGGTGGTGGGCCGCAGCCAGTTCGAGAACATCCTCACCCAGGATCGCGAATCGATCCAGATCCAGGTCCGCGAGCTGATGCAGAAGACGCTCGACATGTACGGCGCGGGCGTCAACATCGTGAACGTCACGATGCAGAAGGTCGATCCGCCGAGCGAGGTGATCGACGCTTACCGCGATGTTCAGGCCGCCCGTGCCGACCAGGAGCGGGCGCGCAACGAGGCCGAAGGCTTCGCCAACAAGGTGATCCCCGAGGCGCGCGGCAACGCGGCCCGTATCGTCCAGGACGCCGAGGCCTATCGCCAGAAGGCGATCGCGGAGGCGTCCGGCCAGGCCAAGCGCTTCCTCTCGGTGCTCGCGCAATACCGCACCGCGCCCGACGTCACGCGCCGGCGCATCTATATCGAGACGATGAGCGGCATCCTGGGCAACATGAACAAGGTGATCGTCGACAATTCGGCAAAGGGCGTCGTGCCCTATTTCCAGCTGCCGAACATGGTCGGCGCGGGCGCGACGCCGCCGGCCGGCCAGAGCGGCACGCAGAGCGGGGGATCGCAATGACGCGCGCCGTCCTCGTCATCGCCGGCCTGCTCGGCCTCACGCTCCTGATCGCGCTGTTCTCGAGCTTCTATTTCGTGAACCAGACCGAAGAGGCGCTGGTGCTCCAGTTCGGCGCGCCGCAGGCGGTGATCACCGAGCCCGGCATCCATTTCAAGACGCCGCTGACCCAGAGCGTGGTGTTCTTCGACAAGCGCGTGCTGCTGCTCGACGCGCCGACCGAGGAAGTCATCGCCTCCGACAAGAAGCGCATGATGGTGGACGCCTTCGCGCGCTGGCGCATCACCGATCCGTTGAAATTCTACCAGACGCTGAGCGACAAGGAGAACGCGCTCAGCCAGCTTTCGCCGGTGCTGTCTTCGAATGTGCGCGGGGTGCTCGGCAAGGAAAGCTTCGCCGCGATGCTTTCGGGCAAACGCGCCCAGCTCATGATCGACATCAAGAACGAGATGAACCGCGCGGTCTCCAGCTTCGGCATCGAGATCGTCGACGTGCGCATCCGCCATGCCGACCTGCCCCAGGCCAACAGCCTGGCGATCTATCAGCGCATGCAGAAGGAACGCGAGCGCGAGGCGGCGGAATACCGCGCCGAGGGCAGCGAGACCGCCCAGCGCATCAAGGCGCGGGCCCAGCGCGAAGTGACCGTGCTGACCGCCGAGGCCACCCGCGAATCGGAAATCCTGCGCGGCGAGGGCGACGCCGAAAAGACCCGCATCCTCGGCCAGGCGTTCAGCCAGGACCCGGATTTCTTCGCCTTCTGGCGCACCATGCAGGCCTATCAGGACTCGCTGGGCGACGGGAAAACGACGGTGGTGCTGTCGCCCGACAGCGATTTCCTCAAATATTTCGGCAAGGGCCCGGGCGGGAAATAGCGCGTGGATAAACCTCTCCCGCTCGTGGGAGAGGACACCGGAACAATCCCGCATGTATCCGCGCCTTATTCGCTTCACATTCCGTTCGCATAGGATTAGGCAAACCACCCGCGTGCCGAGGTTCTCCTTTCGATGCGTATCCGCTGGTTCCCCGTCCTTTGCCTGTCGCTGCTCCTGGTCGCCGGTACAGATGCCGCGCCGCCGTCGAAACCCGGACCTGCCAAGCCGGCGCCGGTCATCGTGCCCGTCCGCGGCGCGCCGGCGAGTTTCGCCGACCTCGCGGCGCGGCTCCTTCCCATGGTGGTCAATATCGCGACGACCCAGACGCTGAAGCCGCTGGCGTCGGAGCCGGGCCTGCCGAACATCGCGCCGGGCTCGCCGCTCGCCGACCTGTTCAAGAACTTCCTCGGCCAGGGTCCCAGCCTGCCGCGCCACGTGACCTCGCTCGGCTCGGGCTTCATCATCGATCCTTCCGGCTACATCGTGACCAACAACCATGTGATCGAGGGCGCCGACCAGATCTCCGTCACGCTCAACGACGGCACGACGCTGCTCGCCAAGCTGATCGGCCGCGACGAGAAGACCGATCTCGCGCTGCTCAAGGTCACGCCGCGCAAGCCGCTGCCCTCGGCGCATTTCGGCGATTCCGACGGCGCGCGCATCGGCGACTGGGTGATCGCGATCGGCAATCCCTTCGGCCTCGGTTCGACGGTCACGGCCGGCATCGTCTCGGCGCGCAATCGCGACATCGAGGCGGGGCCTTACGACGATTTCATCCAGACCGACGCGCCGATCAACCGCGGCAATTCCGGCGGCCCCTTGTTCGACATGAACGGCAACGTCGTCGGCGTGAACTCGGCGATCTATTCGCCGAGCGGCGGCTCGGTCGGCATCGCCTTCTCGATCCCCTCGAACCTGGCGCGCGCGGTCACCGACCAGCTGCGCCAGTTCGGCCAGGCGCGGCGCGGCTGGATCGGCGTGCGCATCCAGCAGCCCACCGAAGACATCGCCGAGGCGCGCGGGCTTCCCTCCGTCGCCGGCGCCCTGATCGCCGACGTGACGCCGGGCGGCCCGGCCGCCAAGGGCGGCGTGCAGTTCGGCGATTTCATCACGGGCTTCGACAGCAAGCCGGTGACCGACAGCCGCTCGCTGAGCCGCCTCGTCGCCGACACGCCGATCAACAAGACGGTCCCGGTGGAGCTGTGGCGCAAGGGCAAGAAGATGTATGTGCGCGTGACGGTGCTGCGGCTGGCCGAACGCACGCCGGGTCCGCCGCCCAAGCCGCCGCAAGGTCCGCCGCCGGCCAAGGCGACGACACTCGGCCTCTCGCTGGGCGTGCTCGACGGCAATGCGCGCGGCCAGTTCCACATCGCGGCAAGCGTGCAGGGCGTGCTCGTCACCGGCGTCGCGGCCGACAGTCCGGCGGGCGACAAGAACATCCGTCCCGGCGATGTCATCGTGCAGGTGCAGGACGTGCCCGTGCGCGCGCCGGCCGACGTGACCAAGCAGATCGACGCGGTGCGCAAGGCGGGCAAGGCCGTGGTCGCGATGCTGCTGAGCCGCGCGGGCGAGATGACCTATGTGGCGGTGAGGGTGAAGTAGATTTCCTCCCCCATTGTTATGGGAATTATATATATGACTCCCTTACCGGATTAGTCCGTCGATGGCTAAAGCGAATGGGGCATGCCGCATTTATTCTCTTAATCTTTAGCGCCGCTGCTCAAGGGACGGTTTGCCCCGATGGCCCGAGATACGGCTTAACAGGGTATGGGAGCGCATCATCTCCCGCTACTCCAATGACTGGAAGGGGGGAGTTTATCCGCCATATTTTGAGCGCTTCGTCTCCGCACGAATGGAACGAGAATCCACCCCTACTAAGGGTCGCATACGTAAGATCGGAGTACGGCGATTTATACACGCAACCGCCGCCACCGCCTTCCATTGTCTCTGGAAAATTGGCGAACACCTTTATTCCTGCATGGTCGAACGCGGTAGCTATTTGGCTCGAAAAATTTAGACACTCGGGACAGTGCGGCTCCACGACCAACAGTACGCCAGGAATTTTACCACGAAGCGTCTGGATGGCATCATATTCTGGCTTGGTAAGCACTCTTCCCGCCAATCGAGTTTCTAACTCGATGATTGTCGTTTGCTGTTTAGAAATTATTGCAGCGTCATGCCCAAACAGCCAGACGCTGCAAATGGTTTCTGCGATCACGCCGATAACGACAAGTGCCATTGCGGACTTTTGGCGAAACGTAGGATTTTCTGGTGTTTCCAGAACGATCCCTATGCCGACCGCCAACGTCGCAATAACGTCACCAAGCAGCAACGAGGCGGATAATGGATCAGAAAAGAACGTGCCTATTGTCGCGATGATTTGCGAAATCATATTAGTCCTCGCGCTTATCGCGTTTCTTTATGTGATCTTTCGCAAATGAAAACTTCAACCGAATCGAGAATTAATGCCGCTCCGGCTCAACAGATGGGAGTTTGCTCGCCTTCTTTATCAGCTTTTTTATTTTGCGCTTCCGTTTCTTCGCGCTATCGGTTTTCGCGCTCGGCTTATATGCCAGCACAACGTCAACAATTGCGTCCAATATCGGCGGGGGTTTTGTGTCACTCATTGGATAAGCCCCTTGTAGGTGGGGCGCTTGCCGGAGGTCTTTCCGACCAAGCTGTCCAGCCGATCCATGGTGTGGCGCTTCACGTCACCTTCGTTGAGGCGGAAAGTGAATTCATCGACGTAGCGGTGAAGGTGCTTTTCGCTGGCGTGATGGTAGACGCCGTGCATCCCGCGCTTCATGACGGCCCAAACGCTTTCGATACTGTTCGTGGTCACGCCATCGCGAACGTATTCCTTTGCTCCATGATCGACCGTCTCATGGCCGTAGTCAGGGCTCAGTCCGCGATATGCGCCATGCTCGTCCGTGTGGATCATGGAACCGAGCGCGACACTTTCGCGGATTTCGGGTTGCAGACTGAGGCCGTCAGTATGTGCGACCGGCCGCGCTTTCGTGCGTCCGCCGCGCTCACGCATTCCAAGGACCGCGATCTTCCCGACCGTACCGCGACCGGCCTTGAGCTTCTTGGACTCGTGCTTGTTCTTCTCTTTTCCACCGAAGTAAGTCTCGTCAATCTCGACGATGCCTTGAAGCTTGGCGAGATCGTCACCGCATGCTTCGCGAAGTCTGCCAAGGACGAACCAGGCCGACTTCTGTGTGATTCCGATTTCCTTGGCGAGTTGCATGGAGGAAATGCCCTTCCGCGCCGTGACCAGCAGGTACATCGCGTACAGCCACTTGTGCAGCGGAACGTGCGACCGCTCGAAAATCGTGCCGGTACGGACTGTGAAGTCCTCTTTGCACTGGTTGCATCGGTAGTACCCACCAGCGCGAGCCGTGATGCGCTCGCCCATCCCACAGCAAGGACACTTGGGGCCGTTCGGCCAAAGGCGGCCTTCCAGATAGGTCCGCGCCGTCTCTTGGTCTGGGAACATCGCGAACAGTTCAAAGGTGGAAATCGTGCTTTTCGACATGCCAGAACCCTCACTTCATGGGGAAAAAGTACCCCGGAAAATCGAGGGAGTCAAGTATATAATTCCCATTGTTATGGGGGAGGTGCCGAGCGCAGCGAGGCGGAGGGGGCAGCCGCCCCGCTCAACGGTTCAAACGCTTCCCCCCTCCGTCGCGTCGCTTCGCTCCGCGCCACCTCCCCCGCAAACGCGGGGGAGGAAAATTATTCCGCCCGCACAAACTCCTCGTCGCTGTAGCCCTGCAGGTACAGCAGCCCCGTCAGATCGCCATGCGCGATGCTGGCCGCGGCGGCGGCCGCGACCACCGGCTTGGCGTAATACGCCACGCCCAAGCCCGCCCGCTGGATCATCGCCAGATCGTTGGCGCCGTCGCCGACCGCCAGCGCGTCCGCCGCGGTGATGCCCAGATCGGCGACCGCCGCCTCCAGCGCCGCCAGCTTGGCCTCGCGGCCCAGGATCGGATCGGCGACCTCGCCGGTCAGCACGGCGCCGTCATGCAGCAACTCGTTCGCCTGCTCGCGGTGGAAGCCCGCCGCCTCGGCGACGCGGGACGTGAAATAGCGGAAGCCGCCCGACACCAGAAGCGTGTGCGCGCCATGGCCGCGCATGGTGGCGAGCAGCGTCTTGGCGCCGGGGTTCAGCTTGATGCGCTCGTCATAGACCCGCGACAGGGCCGCGATTTCAAGCCCTTTCAGCATCGCGACACGCTCGCGCAGCGCGCTCTCGAAATCGAGTTCGCCGCGCATGGCGCGCTCGGTGATCGCCGCGATCACCGGCTTCAGCCCCGCCATGTCCGCGAGTTCGTCCAGGCATTCGACGTCGATGATCGTCGAATCCATGTCGGCGATGAGCAGTTTCTTGCGCCGGTTCGCGGTCGGCACGACGTTCACGTCGACCGGCTGGTTGCCGAAATGATGCCGCGCCCGTTCCAGCACCTGCGCCGGCTGATGATCGAAATAGATGTCCAGCGCGCGCCCCGGCGACAGCCAGCGCGCATGCGCCACGTCCGGAAACAGCGGCATCTTCACGGCAAAGCCGGAGGCGCCGACGATGTTGAGGACGTAGGGAAGGGTGCTCACGTGGCGGTCGGGCGCTTCTTCTTGAAGCGGGCGTCGTAGACGGCCTGGACGCGCGCGATCCGCTTGGTCAGGCGCTCGACCTCCTTGGCCATGCCCCGCATATGGGCGATGTCCATGGCGCGGTCGAGATTGTAGCGGGCGTCTTCCAGCGCGGCGCGCACATCGGTGTCGCGTGCGTCATAGATGGCGCTCATCGCCTCTTCCGCCAGCGCCACGAAGCGCGTTATCTCCGAGGTGTCGCTCACGCGAGTCCCGCCTTGTCCGCCGATGCCATCCTTATCGCAGGCCCCACCGCGAGCGGCAAGTCGCAAGCGGCGTTGGAACTCGGTCGCATCCTCGGCGGGGTGATCGTGAACGCCGATTCCATGCAGGTCTATCGCGAGCCGCGCATCCTCACCGCGCGTCCGTCGGATTCCGACATGGCGCGCGTGCCGCATCTGCTCTACGGCCATGTTCCGGCGCGCGAGCCCTATTCCACCGGGCGCTATCAGAGCGACGCGGGCCATGCGCTGGCCGAAGTGCGCAAGGCGCATCGCACGCCGATCTTCGTCGGCGGCACGGGGCTTTATTTCCGCGCGCTGACCAACGGCCTGGCAGACATGCCGACCGTTCCGGCCGGCGTGCGCGCGGCCGCGCGTGCGCGGCTGCAAGAGATCGGCAACGACGCCTTCCATGCCGAACTCGCGGCGCGCGATCCGCAGATGGCGGCGCAGCTCAACCCCGGCGACGGACAGCGCATGCTGCGCGCCCATGAAGTGCTCGAAGCGACCGGCAGGAGCCTTGCCTTCTGGCAGAAGAACGAGCGGCAGGCGGTGCTCGACGGCCTGACGCTGGCGCGCTTCGTCATCGAGGTGCCGCGCGAGATTTTGCGCGCGCGGATCGAAGGCCGCTTCCGCGCCATGCTGGCCGCGGGCGCCATGGAGGAGGCGCTGGCGCTGGAGGATCTCGACCCGACGCTGCCCGCGGCGCGGATCATCGGCCGGCGCGAATTGCTGGCGCTGCATGACGGCGCGCTGGGCGAGGACGCGGCCGTCGAGCGGGCGGTGATCGCCACCCGCCAATACGCCAAACGGCAGGACACCTGGTTCCGCAATCAGCTTCCGGACTGGATTCGGATCGACGGATGCAGCAATATTGTTACTGAAATGCAAAAATCCCTATGAGGAAATTGCTTGACGCCGAGTCGGGCTTTCCGTAGTTTGCGCCGCACCAAATGGGACAGCCCGTGACGCAGACGCTCGTACTTATTGGACAGCCGCCGACCGGACGGGGATAGCCCCGTTTCTCCGGTACGCGGCTGTGTTCGAAGGGGCGGAAACGCCCCTTAATCTTTTGTGGCCCACCTCACCTTGAAGACGACGACGATGGACAAAGACGCAAACGCCCCCGCCAGCGGGTTGGAAAAATACTCGGGAGCCCCCACGGGCGCGATCGAGCTTTCGGGCGCCGAGATGGTGATCCGCGCGCTGAAGGATCAGGGCGTCAAGCACATCTTCGGCTATCCCGGCGGCGCGGTGCTGCCGATCTACGACGCGCTGTTCGCGGCGGAAGGCGTCACCCATGTCCTGGTGCGGCACGAGCAGGGTGCGGTGCATGCGGCGGAAGGCTATGCCCGCTCCACCGGCAAGCCCGGCGTGGTGCTGGTGACCAGCGGTCCGGGCGCGACCAACGCGGTGACGGGCCTGACCGACGCGCTGATGGATTCCATCCCGCTCGTCGTCCTGACCGGCCAGGTCGCGACGCATCTCATCGGCACCGACGCCTTCCAGGAGGCCGACACGGTCGGCATCACCCGGGCCTGCACCAAGCACAATTGGCTGGTGAAGGACGTGAACGATCTCTCCCGCGTCATGCACGAGGCCTTCCAGATCGCCACCACGGGGCGGCCCGGGCCGGTCGTGGTCGACATCCCCAAGGACGTGCAATTCAGGAAGGGGCCTTATCTCTCGCCGGAGTCGGTGCGCCACCGCACCTACAAGCCGCGCACCGAGCCCGAATTGTCGGCGATCGTGAAAGCGATCGAGCTGATGGCGAATGCGAAGAAGCCCTTGTTCTACACCGGCGGCGGCATCGTCAATTCCGGGCCCGAGGCTTCGAAGCTGCTGCGCGAGCTGGTCAGGCTCACGGGCTTTCCGATCACCTCGACGCTGATGGGGCTGGGCGCCTTTCCCGCGACCGATCCGCAATGGCTGGGCCTCGTCGGCATGCACGGGACCTACGAGTCCAACAACGCGATGCACGATTGCGACGTGATGATCTGCCTGGGCGCGCGCTTCGACGACCGCGTCACCGGCAAGATCGACCTGTTCTCGCCGGAGTCCAAGAAGATCCATCTCGATATCGACGCGGCGCAGATCAACAAGAACGTCCGCGTTGACGTGCCCATCGTGGCCGATGCCACCAAGGCGCTGCGCGAGATGCTGCATTTCTGGAAGACGCAGAAGAAGAAGGTGGACCGCGCCGCGCTCAAGGCGTGGTGGGCCGAGATCGACCACTGGCGCGAGACGAAATCGCTCGACTTCAAGAACTCCGATACGCTGATCAAGCCGCAATACGCCATCGACCGGCTCTATGCGCTGACGCGCGGGCGCGACGTCTATGTCACGACCGAGGTCGGTCAGCACCAGATGTGGGCGGCGCAGCGCTTCAAGTTCGAGGAGCCGAACCGCTGGATGACGTCCGGCGGCCTCGGCACGATGGGCTATGGCCTTCCCGCCGCGGTCGGCGTGCAGATGGCCCATCCGGACGCGCTCGTGATCGACATCGCCGGCGAGGCCAGCGTGCAGATGACGATGCAGGAGATGTCGACGGCGGTGCAGTACGACCTGCCGATCAAGATATTCATCCTGAACAACGAATACATGGGCATGGTGCGCCAGTGGCAGCAATTGCTGCATGGCGGGCGCTATTCGCATTCCTATTCCGAGGCGCTGCCCGATTTCGTGAAGCTGGCGGAGGCTTATGGCGGCGTCGGCCTGCGCGCCGACACGCCGGCCGAACTCGACGCCAAGATCCTGGAGATGATCGACGTGCGCCGGCCGGTGCTGTTCGACGTTCGGGTGGACCCGAAGGAGAACTGCTATCCGATGATCCCATCCGGCGCCGCGCACAACGCGATGATCCTGTGCGACTCGGAAGAGGAGGGGACCAAGGTCTCCGACGAAGGAAAGATGCTGGTGTGAGCGTTGCCGTGAAAGTGCCGAAGATCGAGCGCCACACCATCGCCGTGCTTGTCGACAACGAAGCGGGCGTGCTCGCGCGCGTGGTCGGGCTGTTCTCCGGCCGCGGCTACAACATCGAATCGCTGACCGTCGCCGAGGTCGATCACGCCGCGCATACCTCGCGCATCACGGTCGTGACCTCCGGCACGCCCGAGGTGATCGAGCAGATCGAGGCGCAACTGCGCCGTCTCGTTCCGGTGCACCGCGTCGTCAACTGGACGACCTCGGCGCCGGGGATCGAGCGCGAGATGGCGCTGGTGAAGGTCGCGGGAACGGGCGAGCGCCGGGTCGAGGCGATGCGCATCGGCGAGATCTTCCGCGCCCATGTCGTGGACACGACGCATTCGAGCTTCGTGTTCGAGATCACCGGCGCGCCGTTCAAGATCGACCAGTTCATCGACCTGATGCGGCCCCTGGGCCTGATCGACGTCAGCCGCACCGGCGTCGCCGCCATCAGCCGCGGCCCGGAGGCGATGTGAGACGCATCGCGGCCCTAGGGCTCCTTGCGGCGCTCGCCGCCTGTTCGCACACGTCGCCGCCTGCACCGCTACCGGCGCCGCAGCCGAAAGTGGTCACGCTGTGCGGCACGGATTCGCCGATATCCGATCGCAAGGCGATTTGCGACACGCGCGCCGCGCTGAACGAAAGCGAGCTTCCGGACGCCTGGGGCAGCACCGGCGGGCCGGTGGCGCGGGTGATCCTGATCCCGGCGGGCCAGCCGGCGCTGTCGCTCCGCGCCATCGGCGGCAAGCTGACCGTGCGCCGCCTGACGAACGGCAAGATCGATATCGACCGTGTCGTCGATCTCTCCGACGCCGAACGCGCCACGCTGCGCGACGCCGGCGCGGCCGTGTGGGGAAGTCTCGGGCCGAACGCCGACGCGCCGACCTTCGCGGCCTGCCGCACGCCGAATTACATCGTCGCCGAGACCAATCTGAACACGGTGGTCAAATTCGCCGTCTCGCATTGCGTGGCGCTGAAGCCGCTGCGCGATCTCGCCGACGCCTACCTGAACATCGCCGGCGAAAAAGTGCCCGAACTGAAGCAAGGGCTCGAACAATCACTCGATTGAACCAGAGGAACACGTCATGCGCGTCTATTACGATCGGGATGCCGATCTGAACTTCATCAAGAACAAGAAGGTCGCCGTCATCGGCTTCGGCAGCCAGGGCCATGCCCATGCGCTCAACATGCGCGACTCGGGCGTCAAGGATGTCGTGATCGCCGCGCGCCCCGGCGCCAGCGCGAAGAAGGCGGAAGCCGCCGGCTTCAAGACGATGACCGTTGCCGACGCCGCCAAATGGGCCGATGTGATGATGATGGTCACGCCCGACGAGCTTCAGGCCGACATCTACAAGCACGACCTCGAAAAGAACATGAAGCACGGCGCGGCGCTGCTGTTCGCGCACGGCTTCAACGTCCATTTCCGCCTGATCGAGCCGCGCGCCGATCTCGACGTGCTGATGGTGGCGCCCAAGGGCCCGGGCCACACGGTGCGCAGCGAATACCAGAAGGGCGGCGGCGTGCCCTGCCTGATCGCGATCCACCAGGATGCATCCGGCAACGCGCACGATCTCGGCCTCGCCTATGCCAGCGCCATCGGCGGCGGCCGCGCCGGCGTGATCGAGACCAGCTTCCGCGAGGAATGCGAGACCGACCTGTTCGGCGAGCAGTCGGTGCTGTGCGGCGGCCTGGTCGAGCTGATCCGCGCCGGCTTCGAGACGCTGGTCGAGGCGGGCTATGCGCCGGAGATGGCCTATTTCGAATGCCTGCACGAGGTGAAGCTGATCGTCGACCTGATCTATGAGGGCGGCATCGCCAACATGAACTATTCGATCTCCAACACCGCCGAGTACGGCGAATACGTCACAGGGCCGCGCATCATCACGGCGGAGACCAAGAAGGAGATGAAGCGCGTACTGGACGACATCCAGACCGGCAAATTCGCCCGCGACTGGGTGCTCGAGAACAAGGCCGGCCAGGCGAGCTTCAAGGCGACCCGCGCCCGCGGCGCGGCGCATCCGATCGAGGACGTCGGCGCCAAGCTGCGCGCCATGATGCCCTGGATCGCCAAGAACAAGCTGGTGGACCAGGCGAAGAATTGACCGAGCGCGCTTCGGCGCGAGACTGGGCCGCGTCGGGCGGGGCGCGGCCCGTGCAGGACGACAACCGGTTCTTCCGCTATGTGTGGCGGTTCAATGCGGTCGTATTGGCGCTGGCCGCGATCGTGCCGCCGCAATAGACCGCCAAAGCGAATTCATCGGCCGATGAACGTGTGGGTGGGTGCCTTTGCCTGCCTAGCAACATGAACTATACGTAATCTTCCTTGGGGGGCTTACGGCATGGTTTCGCGCAAATTCTGCCTGGTCCTGGTCAAGCCGTCGCATTACGACGATGACGGTTACGTCATCCAGTGGTACCGCTCCGCCATCCCCTCGAACACGCTGGCGTCGCTGCACGGCCTCGCGATGGACTGCGCCGAGCGGCATGTGCTGGGCGACGGTGTCGGGATCGAAATCCACGCGCATGACGAATGCAACACGCTGATCAAGCCGGACGAGATCGCCCGGCGCATCGAACGGGCCGGCGACGGCATGGTGATGCTGGTGGGCGTGCAGTCGAACCAGTTTCCCCGCGCGCTCGATATCGCCCGCCCCCTCAAGGCGCGCGGCATCCAGGTCGCGATCGGCGGCTTCCACGTTTCCGGCGTGCTCAGCATGCTGGCCGGCAAGGACGCCCATCTCGACGCGGCGCGCGCCATGGGCCTGTCGCTGTTCGCCGGCGAGTCCGAGGGACGGATGGAGATGGTGCTGCGCGACGCGGCCGCCCACGCGCTGAAGCCGCTTTACAATTTCATGGACGACCTGCCCGCGATCGAGGGCACACCGATCCCTTTCCTGCATTCCGACAAGGTCGTGCGCACCGCCGGCGGCGTCACCAGCTTCGACGCCGGGCGCGGCTGCCCCTATCAATGCTCGTTCTGCACCATCATCAACGTGCAGGGTCGCAAGTCGCGGCGGCGCTCGCCCGACGACGTCGAGCGCATCGTGCGCGCCAACGTCGCCCAGGGCGCGCGCAGCTTCTTCATCACCGACGACAATTTCGCGCGCAACAAGGACTGGGAGCCGATCCTCGACCGGCTGATCCATCTGCGTGAGGTGGAGAAGATGCCGATCGGCATCATCATCCAGGTCGATACGCTGTGCCACAAGCTGCCGAACTTCGTGGAGAAGGCGGCGCGCGCCGGCGTCAAGCGCGTCTTCATCGGGCTGGAGAACATCAATCCCGCGAACCTGATGGGGGCCAAGAAGCGGCAGAACAAGATCACCGAATACAGGAAGATGCTGCTCGCCTGGAAGAACGCGCGCGTCCTCACCTATGCCGGCTATATCATCGGCTTTCCCAACGACACGCTGGAATCGGTGATGAACGACATCGAGGTGATAAAGCGCGAGCTTCCCGTCGATCTGCTGGAGTTCTTCTTCCTGACGCCGCTGCCGGGCTCGGAGGATCACCAGAAGCTGTCCCGCGCCGGCGTGGCGATGGACCCCGACCTCAACAAATACGACCTCAATCACCTGACCACGGCGCATTCCCGGATGAGCCAGGCGGACTGGAAGGCGGCCTACGACCAGGCCTGGGAGAACTATTACACCGACGAGCACATCGTGACGGTGATCAGGCGCGCCGCGGCGATGAAGGCCAATGCCAGCAACGCGCTGTTCCTCGCCACCTGGTTCTCAGGGAGCATCAGAATCGAGCATATCCATCCGCTGGAAAGCGGCTTCCTGCGCCGCAAATTCCGCACCGCGCGCCGGCCGGGCTTTCCCATCGTATCGCCGCTCGCCTTCTATCCGGCCTACTACGCCGAGACCCTCGCCAAGCTGTTCAAATGGGGCTCGCTCTATCTGCGGCTGCGGCGCGAATATCTCAAGGTCAAGCACGACCCCAAAAAGCTCGAATACACCGACCTCGCGCTGACGCCCGTGACCGACGAGGAGGAAGAGCGCGAGCTGTTCCACACCGACGCGGCGCAGGCCTATATCGCGCAGGAGCACCGCCTGGATAAATTCCGCCACGGCGAAGCGGCGTGATCGCATCTTGGCCGTGAGGCCGGCGAATATCCGTCTTCGCCGCCTGGCGCGTGCGTGTGCCGTCATCTGTCGACGGCCGGCTCGCCGGCGCGGCGAATTTCATAGCGCGACAGGTCGTGCAACAGCCGCCTGGCATGCTCGTGGGCGGCGTCGTCGCCGTCGTGATGGCAGACATGGACGAGGGCAAGCGAGCCGTCGGAATGAAACAGGCGAATCTCATAGTCGGGCATTGGCATCCTCCGTGCTGTATTGGTGGATGCCCCGTTCGACCCCATGACAACGCATCGTTTGCGGCGCGAAGCGGAACTTGATGTGTTCAAAATCGGGCGGATATGATTGATATATTTCTTGGGAACCGGAACGCCACAGCGATGTGGAACCTGCACGAAGGCTAGGATCATGCGCGTATCGGACGCAAAGCTCGCCGAGATCTGGGATCGCGGCTTCACCGTGGTGGAGAATTTCATCGACAAGGACGCGCTCGCGGAGGCGCGCGAGGCGCTGTGGACCATCCATCCCAAGCCCGAGGACTATTTCGCCGATCCGTCGAAATATCCGAAATACGGCAAGTCGCAATTCTCCGGCATCCAGCTCTTTCCCTTCGACCGCTGGGAACTGAGCCGGCTCGCGGTCTATCCCGACCTGATCGACGCGGCGGAGCGTTTTCACGGCATCAAGGAGATCGATCTCTACAAGAGCGAATTGTGGGCGAAATATTCCGGCGCGGTGAACTACGACCAGTTTCACCACCGCGACTATCGCAACCACACCATCGTCGTGCCGCGCGCCGACGGCCGCAACGCGCAGATGACGACGTTCATCCTCCTGTCGGACGTGACGTCGAAGGACGGCCCGACCAAGGTCGTGCCGCTGTCCGAAACCCGCGACGTGCCGATCGGCAAGGCGCGGACGACGTTCGGGGAATATTTCGACAAGGAGGTCTCGATCGAGGGGCCGGCCGGCAGCCTGATGGTCTACAAGACCGACGTCTTCCATCGCGGCTCGAACTTCACGGCGGAGAACCGTGCGCGCTTCGCGATCCTCACCGATTTCAAGACGCGCGAATGGCGCTGGCAGGGCAAGCTCGCTTGGCCGGACCATTCGGAGAAGAAGGCGTGGGACGAGGCGATGACCAGAATGACGCCGCGCCAGCGCGACCTGTTCGGCTGGCCGCCCGCCGGCAGCGACTACTGGAACGCGCAGACGCTCGCCGACGTGCAGGCGCGTTATCCCGAGATGGACCTGTCGCCTTATCGGCCGGCTTGACTCGGCGGCATTTGTTCTCTATTCGTTCTTTTGGCGATGGAGGCAAATGTGCTCGCGAAGGCCCGGGATTTCGTCCTGCGCAACGCGCGGCTGTTGGAGCGGCGGCGCTTCGAAGCGGAATTCGATGGCGGGCCGGCATCGGCGGTCGTCACCGCGCTGGCCGCCTATCGCAACACGGATGGCGGCTTCGGTCAGGCGCTGGAGCCGGACAAGCGCGATCCCGCGAGCCAGCCGGTCGACGTGCAATTCGCGCTCGAAACGATGGATGCGGTCGGCGCGTTCGACCGGCAACTGGCGCTCGGCGCGTGCGATTTTCTGGCGAAGATATCGACGCATGAAGGCGGCGTGCCCTTCGTGCTGCCCTCGGTGAACGAATTTCCGCACGCGCCCTGGTGGGAGTGCGAAGCCGATCCGCCGGCGAATGTGAATCCGACGGCCGCCATTCTCGGCGTTCTGCTCAAGCATCGCGTCGAGCATCACTGGATCGTGCCGGCGAGCGCCTTCTGCTGGAAGTCGATCGCGAAAATCCACCGAACCGAATTCCACGAATTGATGCCGGTGCTGGCCTTCCTCGAGCACGTGCCGGATCGCGCGCGGGCGGATACCGCGATGCGCGACGTCTTGGATCGCGTCGCGGCGCCGGGCGTGGTCGAGCACGATCCCGACGCGGTCGGCTATGTGCACTTGCCGCTCGAATGGGCGCCGTCTCCGCAAAGCCCGTGCCGTAAGCTGTTCTCCGATGCCGTGATCGACAGGCATTTGAAGGCCCTGGCGGCGAAGCAGAAGGACGACGGCGGCTGGCCGATCTCCTGGGACCCGATCAGCCCGGGCGTCGAACTCGAGTGGCGGGGCATCCGAACCATCGACGCGCTGCGGACGCTTCGGGCCTATGAAAGCCTCGACTGATCGCCTTTGGCCCGCCCTTCGAAGAAGCGGCGGGTTCTTCCGTTGGCGCCGGGGCCGGGGCTGAAGCGAACGTCATTTACCGCTTTGCCGGCGCGCGTGACCACCTGCACCGGGGCCAGCGCTTCGCCTCCGTCGGTGGAAAGCAGCACGGGCGGGCGGTTCGCGCTTTGCCACTTGTCGCCCCATTGCATCAGCGCGACAAGCGCCGGCATCAATTCGCGGCCCTTCCTGGTCAAGACGTAGCGCGGACGCGCGGCGGTGCCTTCGCGCGCGAGGATTCCTTCCGCGGTCAGCGCCGCCAGGCGGTCGGCCAGGATGTTGCGCGCTATGCCGAGGCTCGTCTGGAATTCGCCGAAGCGCGAGAGTCCGGCGAAGGCGTCGCGCACGATCAGCAGCGTCCACCAGTCGCCCGCGGCGGCCAACGCGCGCGCAAGCGAGCAATTCAGCTTCGAGAGATCGGTCTTTCCGGCCATGGTTGCATTCCGAAACTATCGCATTATAGTTGCACTCTGCAACCATATGCAGCGTTGCGCAAGAGGGAGGCCAGGATGACCGTCATGGACCAGCCGCAAGCCGGCCTCGTATCGGACCAGCGCGGCGCGATCCGTGCCGGTGGCGTCGTGCTGGCGCTGGGGGCCGCCGGCGTTGTTGCCACCAGTGTGCTCTACGGCGTCTCGCCGCCCGCGGCGGCCATGCCGCTTGTCCCCGCCGATCTAGCCGCCGCGCTCGCCGGCGCGATCCGCGGCGCCACGACGATGCATTTGGCCGGCCTTATCGGCGTCTTCGGCGACGTCCTGGTCGCGGCCGCGGCATTGCTGTTCGGCCAGCACGAAGTCGCGCGCGGCAGGGGCATCGCCGCAATGGGCTGGTTCCTGATCGCGATTTCGACCGTGCTCTTCGCGGTCGTGGACTCCATTGTCGGATATGCGCTCTCGCAGTCGGCGCGTCAGGCGCCCGCAGCCTTTCCGGCGACCAAAAACCTGTTCGACGCGCTGTTCCTGCTCGGCACGGCGACCTTCGGGTTGGGGGCGGTGCTCGCCCTGGCGACAAGCCGGACGCATGGCCTCGGCCGCCTTCTCGCGCTCCTTGCCGTCGCGGCGGGCGCGGTCGCCCTGCTTGACGGGGCGTTGGGCCTGTGCGGCGTCGGCATCCCTCCGCACCTTCTCGGCGCCGGAATCGCCGGCGGCTCGCTGGTCTTCACCCTGATCGGCATCCGGCTGGCGGCTGTCGGAAGGCTCTAGAGCGTGATGAAGTTAGGTTACTCATACCCCGAGTTCTCGAAGTAGTTTTTGCATTCTGTCGGCGTGACGGTGTCGAGGACGTGGCCGATGGCGTTGCAGACGGCATCTTGAGAACGGCGCGCGGCCTTTCGCAACCAGTGCTTGAGCTTTGAGAAGAACTGCTCGATGGGGTTCAGATCGGGGGAGTATTTGGGCAGGAAGAAGAGCTTTGCGCCTGCCGCTCGGATGGCGGCGCGTACGGCTTTGCTTCGGTGTGATCCGAGATTGTCCATGACGACGATATCGCCGGGCTTGAGAGTGGGGACGAGCACCTTCTCGACATAAAGCAGGAAGCGCACGCCGTTGATCGGCCCGTCGATGAGCCAGGGCGCATCGAGGCGATCCTGGCGCAAGGCGGCGAGGAAGGTCATGGTCTTCCAGCGCTTGTGCGGAACCTTGGCGCGCAGCCTTTCGCCGACCGGCGCCCAGCCCCGCAACGGCGCCATATTGGTCTTGGTCCAAGTCTCGTCGATGAACACCAGACGGGAGGGATCGACCCAGCCGCGGTACTTCGCCCACTGGGTACGCCGGCGCGCCACGTCCGGGCGATCCTGCTCGGCGGCGATCAGCGTCTTTTTTTGTGACTGAGCTTCTCGGCGTGGACGAACGCCCACACCGAGCGATAGTCCACCTTCAGGCCGCGCTCGCCCAGTTCCGCCACCAGCCCGCGCAGCGTGAAGTCGCCAGACCGGCAGCGCTGTACAAGCCAGTCCCGCCAAGCACCGGAAAGCGTCTTTGGCTTGTGGCCGCCCATCTGACCGGGAGCGAAGCTGCCCGTGGCATCAACCCGCTTCAGCCAGGCGATCACGGCACTGTAGCTGACGCCAAAGCGCGCCGCGGCCTGGCGCCGCGAAAGTCCCTCGCGCTCAACCGCCGCAACAACCCGTTCGCGAAGATCCATCGAATAAGGCTTGCCCATCCATGCCGGCCTCCTTCCCAGCCAGCATCTTGAATCAGACTCGCGACCCCGTGGGAATCCCAAATCCGACTCAGCCTGATGTCATCCCGCTCTAGCCCCTATGTCGGGTTCTCCAAGCCGAACATTTCGCTTTCGTCGTCATAGGAGAAGAGCTCGCCGAAACGGGCCCAGCTCACCACGGTGCGCAGCGTCTCCTCCGCCGCCTCTTCCGTCATGTGGTCTTCCAGCTCGTCGACGAAGCGGCGCCGGGGCGCGGTGTGGCTGGCGCGCTCGTCCAGCACCCGGCGGATCAGGGACGCGAGCGGTACCTGGCTCATCAGCGCGCGCGCGAAGATCTCCTTGCGCTCGTTGAGGCCGGCATCCGCGAAGCGCTTGCCCATATGGGTGAGCTTCAATTCGCCGCCCTCCATCTCGCCCAGCCGCAGCAATTGCAGCGCCTCGGCGATGGGGAACAGCTCGTCGATCTCCAATTGGAGGTCGGAGGCGATCTCGGGCAGGTCGGCCTTGCCGTTATAGGGCGCCGCCGCCACCGCCTCGATCAGGCCCGATATTAGGTTCGGCGAGACATGCGTCATCAGCGTGGCCAGCCCCGCGCCGGAGCGGGAGCTGCGCTGCCGCGCCGTCATCTCGGTGTAGATCTGGTCGACGTAGTTCTCGAAGCGCGTATCGGTGCGGTCGCGCGGCCGCGGGATGTCGATCTTGATCTCGCCGGCGATGCGCCCCGGATTGGTCGAGAACAGGAGCACGCGGTCGCACATCAGGACCGCCTCCTCGATATTATGGGTGACGAGGATCATGCCCTTGATCGGCAGGCGGCCCTCGCCCCACAGCTCCAAAAGGTCGGTGCGCAGGTTCTCCGCGGTCAGCACGTCGAGGGCGCTGAACGGCTCGTCCAGCAGGAGGATGTTGGGATGCACGACCATGGCGCGGGCGAAGCCGACGCGCTGGCGCATCCCGCCGCTGAGCTCGCGCGGATAGGCGTTCTCGTAGCCGTCGAGGCCGATCAGGTCGATGGCGGCCAGCGCGCGGGTGCGGATTTCGCCCGCCGGCAGGCGCAGCGCCTCGAGGCCGAGCTGCACGTTCTCGAGCACCGTCAGCCAGGGAAACAGCGCGAAGCTTTGGAACACCATGGCGATGCCGTTCGCCGGCCCGTCGATCGGATGGCCGAGATAGGTCAGCGTGCCGCCCTGCGGCTGCGCCAGCCCCGCGATGAGGCGCAGGAAGGTCGATTTGCCCGAGCCGGAACGGCCGAGCAGGCCGACGATCTCGCCCTGCTTGAGCGAAAGCTCGACGCCGTCGAGCACCAGCAACTCGCCGCCGCCCGGCTTGGGAAAGGAGCGGCGCACGGCATGCACGTCGAGGAGAAGTTCGTCGGTCATCGCAGTCATCCTTGTGCGCGATCTTTCAAGCCCACGAATGTCATGCCCGCGCAGGCGGGCATCCATTTCGCAAGCGACTCTGGATGCCCGCCTGCGCGGGCATGACAATAGGACGTGGTCAAACGATGGGGCACTGCAACCACCTCACGTCATGCGATAGCGGCGCTCGGCGAACCAGTAGAGCGGGCGCCAGAACAGCCGGTTCACCACCACGACATAGAAGCTCATCGTCGCGATGCCCAGAACGATGCGATGGAAATCCCCCGCCTGGGTCGCGTCGGCGATATAGGTGCCGAGCCCGTGGGCGCGCACCGTGTGGCTGCCCCAGCTCGCGACCTCCGCGACGATGGCCGCGTTCCACGAACCGCCCGAGGCGGTGATCGCGCCGGTCACGTAGTAGGGGAACACGCCGGGCAGAGCGACCTTGCGCCACCACAACCAGCCCTTCACCTGCAGGTTCGTGCCGGCATCGCGCAGCTCGCGCGGAATGGCCGAGGCGCCGGCGATGACGTTGAACAGGATGTACCACTGCGTGCCCAGCACCATCAGCGGCGACAGCGCGATGTCCGGGTTGAGCGAATAGCGCACGATGACGAACACCGCGACCGGAAAGACCAGGTTCGCCGGGAACGCGGCGAGGAATTGCGCCACCGGCTGGATGACGCGTGCCAGATGCGGCCGAAGCCCGACATAGACCCCGATCGGCGTCCAGATCGCGCTCGCCAGCGCGATCAGGACGACGACGCGCACCATGGTGATGGCGCCGAGCTCGAAAGAGAGGGCGACGTCGCCCCAGCTCAGCCCGCCGCCGAGGAGACGCCAGATGTGCCACAGCGCATAGGCGGCCAGCAGGGACAGGAACACCCACCACACGATGTCGCCGGCGCGCGACGGCACCGCGTCGCGCAGGATGCCGGCGCGGCCGCGCGCGGGCGGCGTCAGCCGGTAGGTCCAGGCCATGAAGGCGTGAAACGGCGCCGCGACCCAGTCCATGAAATCGGAGCGGCGGATGACGTCGAGCACCCAGGATTCCGGGAAGTCCTCGCTGTCCTCGTTGTCGATGCGGAATTTGTCGGCCCAGGCGACCAGCGGGCGGAACAGGAGCTGATCGTAGATCAGGATCACCACCAGCATCGCGCCGATCGCCCAGGCGATCGCCGTCAGGTTCTGCTGCGCGATGGCGCTGGCGATATAGGAGCCGATGCCGGGCAGGATGAAGGTGGTGTGGCCGACGCTGATCGCCTCCGCCGCGACGACGAAGAACCAGCCGCCCGACATCGACATCATCATGTTCCAGATCAGCGGCGGCAGGCCGAACGGCACTTCGATACGCCAGAACCGGGCCCAGCCGTTGAGCCCGAACATGCGGCCCGCCTCGGTCATCTCCTCCGGCACGGTGCGCAGCGATTGATAGAAGCTGAACGCCATGTTCCAGGCTTGGCTGGTGAAGATCGCGAACACCGCCGCCAGCTCGGCGCCGAAGATGCGGCCGGGCGCGAGACTCAGGAAGAACACCACCGTCACCGAAATGAAACCCAGGATCGGCACCGATTGCAGGATGTCGAGCAGCGGCACCAGAAGACTGCCGGCGCGCGGGCTTTTCGCCGCCCAGGTCGCATAGGTCAGCGTGAAGACGAGCGACACGGCGAGCGCGATCAGCATGCGCAGCGCCGTTCGCAGCGCGTATCCGGGCAGATTCCACGGATCGAGCGACAAGGGCTTGCTGCCCAGCGAAGCCAGCGGTTCGACCAGGGCGCGGCTCGCATCGGCGAAGAGGACGATAAAGCCGAGCACGAGGATCGCCGCCAGCACATCCCATTTGCTGGGCACGAGGCGGCGTGCCTCGATCGAGACGGGCGGCAGGATTTTCATATCCGGCAGGCCTCGAAGCTGGTTGAGCGTCGGTAACGCGGGCGAGCGCTCCGCCAGGCGGGGCACGGCGGCACACAACCACTTTGCCCGCGCGCGGGAAAGCGGAAAGTGGCGGCTTCGGCGGAGCGAATGACGCAGCGATGGTTGCGGGATTCGTGGCCTGGACGGTCCACGCCGATTGCGGGTCCCCAGATACGAGAGTAAACTTTCCGCGATCTCTTGGGGGGATTGCCATGAAATCGATTCTTGCGGCCGCCGCGATGCTCGCGGCCGGCCTGATGCTTGGCGGCTTGGCGAAAGCCGATCCGCTGCCCTATGGACCCGATACCTGCGCCTCCGGCTATGTTTGGCGCGACGCCGCGCCCAACGATCATGTCTGCGTCTCGCCGGCCGGCCGCGAACATGCGGCGGCGGAGAACGCGGCGGGGCCGAGCCATCTGAGCCCGACCGGCGGCGCCTACGGCCCCAACACCTGCCTGCCGGGCTTTGTCTGGCGCGAAGCCTTCGGCGGCGACGTCGTCTGCGTGACGCCGGCGGAGCGCACCGAGGCCAAGGTGCAGAACGCGGCGGGGCCGAGCCATCGCGCGCTCGCCTATGGACCCGACACCTGCAAGTCCGGCTTCGTCTGGCGCGATGCGGCGCCCAATGACCATGTCTGCGTGCCGCCGTCGCACCGCGCCATGGCGGCGAACGAGAATGCGCTGGCGGATTCGCGCCGCGCGGCCGGCGGGGCCTACGGTCCCAACACCTGCGTGCCGGGCTTCGTCTGGCGCGAGGCGTTCGGCGGCGACGTCGTCTGCGTCACGCCGGCGCGGCGGACGCAGGTGAAGGCGGAGAACGACCTCGGCCCGGACCGGAGGGTATCGCCGTAGCGGTCAGCGCCGCAGCCGCCCCTCCAGCCAGCGCGCCGCCTGCTGCGGCGATCGCTTGTCGTCGGGGCGATCGACCATCAAATTGGCCTGCTGCATGGTCGTCAGGTCAATCGCGCCGACCAGCGGCTTCAGCGCGTCCAGCAGCGCCGTGTCATTGGCATGCGCCGGCGAGACCAGCAGGATCGCATCATAGGGCGGCAGCGCGCCCTTGGGATCGCGAAGCACGGTGAGACCGTATTGCGCGATGCGGCCGTCGGTCGAAAAGGCCGTGATCACGTCGACATCGCCGGAGACCAGGGCGCGGAACATCAGATTGGGCTGGTACTGGCGCCGTGCCGCGAATTTCATGCCATAGGCCTGCACGACCGCGCGCCATTCTGGCCGCGAGAAGATCTCGAAGTCGCCGCCGATCTTCATCTCGCGCGCATGGGCGGCGAGATCGGCCAGGGTCTTGATGTGCAGGGCCTCGGCCTTGTCCCGCCGCATCGCCAGCGCATAGGCGTTCTCGAAGCCGAGCGGTCCCAGATATTTGATGCCATGGGTCTTGCCCGCCCAGGACGCGATGCCGTCGAGCACGGCCTGGCGGCCAGGCATGTCGGTGCGCTTCATCGCGCCGGTCCAGATCGTGCCGGAATAATCGACATAGACGTCGACGTCGCCGGCCGCGAGCGCGCGGAAGATCACGCTGGAGCCCAGATCGTCGCGCTCGGTCGAGGCGATGCCGGCGGAAGCGAGCTTGTCGGAGATCAGCGCCCCCAGGATGTACTGTTCGTCGAAATTCTTGGCGCCGATGACGATCTTGCCGCCGCCACCGCTGGCGACCGCGGGATAGACGCTCGCGCCCACCACGAGCGCCAGCCCGATCGCCGCCGCGACGATGCGCGGGCGCGACCGCAGCGCCAGCCCACTCTCCGCCAGCGCCAGCAGGCGGTCGACGGCGAACGCCAGTCCGGCCGCGGCGACCACGCCGAAGGTGACGAACACCCAGTTCTCGATCTGCAGGCCGGTGAAGATGTAGTTGCCGAGGCTGGTCTGGCCCACGGGCGTCGCCAGCGTCGCGGTGCCGATCACCCATACCGCGGCGGTACGGATGCCGGCCATGATGACGGGCGCCGCCAAAGGCAGTTCGACCAGGGTGAGCGACTGCCACGGCGTCATGCCCACGCCCCGCGCCGCCATCTTGACGCCGGCGTCCATGGTGGCGAGCGCGGTGACGGTGTTCCGGAGCACCGGCAGCATCGAATACAGCGTCAGCGCCAGCAGCGCCGGGAGGAAGCCGAGGGCGCGAAATCCGAATCCGAACGTCTCACTGGTGAAATGCGACAGCGCCAGAAGCAGCGGATAGAACAGCGCCAGCAGCGCCAGGCTCGGGATCGTCTGCACGATGCCGGCGAAGCCGAGCAGGACGCCGCCCAGCCAGCGCGACCGTGCCGCCAGCACCGCCAGCGGCAGGCTGATCGCAAGTCCGAGCAGGAGCGCGCTCATGCTGAGCAGGACATGGGCGCTCAGATAGCCCGGGAGATACGACCAGGCCTCGGCCATTTCGCTCACGACGCGGCCTTCAGCACGTCGGCGAGGCGCCGCGCCCGCTTCTTTGGCGTCTCGACCAGCGAGCGGACGAAATCGTCCGCCGGGGCGGAGAGCAATTCGTTCGGCGTGCCGATCTGCACCAGCGCGCCCTCGCGCATCACCGCGATGCGGTCGCCCAGCATCATCGCCTCGGTCATGTCGTGGGTCACGAAGATCGTGGTCAGGCCGAGCGCCGCATGGATCTGGCGATAATCCTCGGCGAGATCGTCGCGGATCAGGGGATCGAGGGCGCCGAACGGCTCGTCCATCAGCATGATCTTCGGCTTGGCGGCAAGCGCGCGCGCCAGCGCGATGCGCTGCCGCTGTCCGCCGGAGAGTTCGCTCGGGAAGCGGTCCCGATATTCGCCCGGCGCCAGCCGCATGAGTTGGAGCAGTTCGTCGACGCGCGCGGCCATCGCCTCGCGCGGCCAGCCCAAAAGGCGGGGCGTCACGGCGATGTTCTCCGCCACCGTCAGGTGGGGAAAGAGCCCCGCGCCTTGAAAGACATAACCCATGCGCCGGCGCAGGGTCACGGCGTCGAGCGCCAGGACGTCTTCGCCGTCGACCAGGATGCGGCCCCCCGTGGGCTCGATCAGCCGGTTGATCATGTTGAGGGTCGTGGTCTTGCCCGAGCCGGATTCGCCGATCAGGACGAGAAATTCTCCGCTCGCGACGGCAAAGCTCAGCGCGCGAACCGACGGCGCCGAGGTTGCTCCGTAAGCTTTTGAAATCTCTTGCAATTCTATCAACGGGGGTTCCCCTGCGATTGCACACCGACCCTTGCGTGCGCGGCAACATTCAGCGTAAAACGGCTCGTCCGGTGTCGAAAATAGAGCTTTTACCAGCGCTTAACCACGATTCGGGCAAAGTTATCGAACCGTAAACACGGCGGGCGGAACGGCGAACAGGCGATGACAAAGGTGGCGCACAACGACGCGAAGGGCGGATTCTCCGCCGGCGTCCGTGCGTGCACCCTGCGCAAGCCCCGTCCTTCCCTCGGTTCGTCGCAGGCGCTTCTGCTTCTTCTTAGCTGCCCCTAGGCGCTGACGGCGCGAGGTCATCTCGCGCGCGGCTCTTAGGGGATGAAAGCGAAAGGAGAAATCAGAAGCCGCTGTTGCGGCGAACGGAAGGACTATACTGCCATGAGTACCCAATCCCAGACGGCCAAGCCTGCGAAGATCAACATCTTCGACACCACGCTGCGCGACGGCGAGCAGTCGCCCGGTGCCGCCATGACCCTGGAAGAAAAGATCCAGATCGCCGAGTTCCTCGACGAGATGGGCGTCGACATCATCGAGGCCGGCTTCCCGATCTCCTCGCCCGGCGACTTCGAGGCCGTGAAAGAGATCACCAAGATCGTCAAGAATGCGGCCGTTTGCGGCCTGGCGCGCGCCGGCATCAAGGACATCGACGCGGCGGGCGAGGCGCTCAAGGGCGCCAAACGGCCGCGCATCCACACCTTCATCTCCACCAGCCCCGTCCACATGAAGCACAAGCTCCAGATGGGCGAGAACGCGGTCCTGGAGGCCGTCGGCGCCTCGGTCACGCGGGCGCGCAACTTCACCGACGACGTTCAGTGGTCGGCGGAAGACGCGACGCGCACCGTGCCCGACTTCCTGTGCAAAACCGTCGAAGTCGCGATTCATTCCGGCGCCACGGTCATAAATGTGCCCGATACTGTGGGATACTCGACGCCCCAGGAATATTTCGAGATCATCAAGATGCTGCGCGACCGCGTGCCCAATGCGGACAAGGTCGTCTTCTCCACCCACTGCCACAACGATCTCGGCCTGGCGGTGGCCAACTCGCTGGCCGGCGTGCTGGCGGGGGCGCGGCAGGTCGAATGCACCGTCAACGGCATCGGCGAGCGGGCGGGCAACGCCGCGCTGGAAGAAATCGTCATGGCGCTCAAGGTTCGTAAGGACCTGATGCCCTATGAGACGCGGGTGAAGACCCCGATGCTGGCCCGCGCCTCCAAGCTCGTCTCCAACGTCACGGGTTTCCCGGTCCAGTACAACAAGGCGATCGTCGGCAAGAATGCCTTCAGCCATGAATCGGGCATCCACCAGGACGGCATGCTGAAGAACGTGGAAACCTACGAGATCATGCGGCCCGAGGATGTCGGGGTGAAGGAGACTTCGCTCGTCCTGGGCAAGCTGTCCGGCCGCCACGCCTTCCGCGACAAGCTGGAGGCCATGGGCTATCAGCTGGAGGCGGACGCCTTCGCCGAGGCCTTCAAGCGCTTCAAGGAACTGGCCGACAAGAAGAAGCACGTCTTCGACGAGGACATCGTCGCCCTGGTGGACGACGAGATCGTGCGCGGCCATGACAGTGTCGCGGTGCGGGCCCTTCGCGTCGAGACCGGTCTTGGTGTTCCGCCCGCCTGCCGACTGACGCTCGTCATCGACGGCGAGGAGAAGACGGCGAGCACCGGCGGCGACGGCGCCGTCGACGCCATCTTCAAGGCCATTCATGAGCTTTATCCGCACACGGCCACCCTGCAGCTCTTCCAGATCAACGCGGTCACGGAAGGCACGGATGCGCAGGCCACGGTCAGCGTGCGGCTCGAGGAAAACGGGCGCACCGTCACGGGCAAGGGTTCGGACACCGATACGCTGGTGGCCGCGGCCTATGCCTATGTCAATGCGCTCAACAAGCTGTTGGTGAAACGCAAAAAGCAGGCGCCAGAGGCCTTGACCGTCGCGCGATGAGACAATAGCCCCGGCGTTTAACCCCGCCGGGGCGGTCCTTCTCGGGAATAAAGGTTGCAAGGGAGGTCTGCCCATAACCAGGAATGGGACAGGTTTAGTATGTTCGGCAGTCTTCTCGGCGCCCTTTCCAGCGACATGGCGATCGACCTCGGCACGGCCAATACCCTTGTGTACGTGAAGGGTCGCGGCATCGTGCTGAACGAGCCGTCGGTCGTGGCCACGATCAATCGCGGCGGCAAGAAGCAGGTCCGGGCCGTCGGCAACGACGCCAAGATGATGCTGGGCCGGACCCCCGGCAACATCGAGGCGATCCGCCCGATGCGCGATGGCGTCATCGCCGATTTCGAGATCGCGGAGGAGATGATCAAGCATTTCATCCGCAAGGTGCATAACCGCCGTTCCTTCGCCAATCCGATGATCATCGTCTGCGTGCCCTCGGGCTCCACCGCGGTCGAGCGGCGCGCCATCCAGGAATCGGCGCTCTCCGCCGGCGCCCGCCGGGTCTACCTGATCGAGGAACCCATGGCGGCGGCGATCGGCGCCGGCCTTCCGGTCTCCGAGCCGACCGGCTCCATGGTGGTCGATATCGGCGGCGGCACGACCGAGGTGGCCGTGCTCAGCCTGGGCGGCATCGTCTATTCGCGCTCGGTGCGGGTCGGCGGCGACAAGATGGACGAGGCGATCATCGCCTTCATCCGCCGTCACCAGAACCTGCTGATCGGTGAAGCCAGCTCGGAACGCATCAAGAAGGAGATCGGGTCGGCGGCACCGCCCTCGGACGGGAACGGCGTCACGATGGACATCAAGGGCCGCGACCTTTTGAACGGCGTGCCCAAGGAGATCACGATCACCCAGCGCCACATCGCCGAAGCCCTGGCCGAACCGGTCGGCGCCATCGTCGAGGCGGTCAAGGTCGCGCTGGAAGCGACGCCGCCGGAACTCGCGGCCGACATCGTGGACAAGGGCATCGTGCTGACGGGCGGCGGCTCGCTGCTCGCCAATCTCGACCAGGTGCTGCGCGAGGAAACCGGCCTGCCGGTCTCGATCGCCGACGATCCGCTCTCCTGCGTCGCGCTCGGCACCGGGCGGGTCCTGGAGAACACGAAGGGCATGCGGCACGTTCTTTCGACGGCGTTCTAACGTGGACCGGCGCTAGGAGCCGGAACGACAGGTCATGGCGAACGGCGGGTGGAAGATTGCGCGTAGCAGGAGCGGGGCACAGCTCCCTCTGGCGCTGCTCGCCGCTCTCGCCATCGCCCTCATCCTGATCGGCAAGGCGCAGTCGAACCTGTTCGACCGGGCGCGCGCCAATGTGACGGACTGGGCCGCCCCGGCGATCCAGGTCGTGCAGACGCCGTTGAGCGGGATCGACCGCTGGATCGGTTCCATCGGCGAGGTCTTCCAGGTCTACAGGGAAAACCTCAAGCTCAAGGAAGAGAACGCGCGGCTGCGCCAATGGCAGAACGCGGCGGTGGTGCTCGACACCCGCGTCAAACGCTACCAGCTGCTGCTCCACGCGGTGCCCGATCCGAGCCTGTCCTCGGTGATGGCGCGCGTCATCGGTCGCGCCAACCGGCCGTTCCTGCAGACCATGATCCTCGACGCCGGCAAGGCCCAGGGCGTCAAGCCGGGGCAGGGCGTGATCGACGCCCGCGGCATGATCGGCCGCATCTTCCTGGCCGGCGACCATACTTCCTGGGTCATCCTGCTCACCGACCTGAACAGCCGCATCCCGGTGGTGATCGAGCCGGGCAACATCCAGGCGATCATGGCCGGCGACAATTCCGCCGCGCCGCAGATCGACCTTCTGTCGCAGAACGTGGTCCTGCGCCCCGGCATGCAGGTCGTCAGCTCCGGCGACGGCGGCTTGCTGCCGCCGGGCCTCGCCATCGGCTCCGTGATCGCCGACCCGGCCGGCGGCTCGCGCGTCGTGCTCCTGGCCGATCCGTCGTCCAGCGAGGACGTGAATATCGTCGACTTCAAGCAGAAGGCGGAGCTTCCGCCCTCCGTCTCGCCGTCCGACCTGCCGGCCACCGCCGCCGGCCTGCCGCCCGCGCCGCCGCCCCCGCCGCTGCCCGTCCCCGGCGCGACGCCGGGACCGACACCCGCGACCGCGCCGGCCTTGACGCAGGCTGCGCCCGCTGTCGCCAAACCTTCCGCCGCCAAACCCGATATCGTGCCGCCGGCCGCGGCCGACAGCGGGAACGAGTGACCCCATGGAGCGCATGGGCAGCCTGATGAGCGGACGGATATTCTCCTCGACGATCCCGGTCGTGCTCGGAATCCTGGGCGCGCTGATCGCGAATTTCCCGGTCTCGTTCCTCGGCAACCTCGTGCCGCCACCGCTGCTCTCCTTCATGCCGCTCTATTTCTGGGCGATCGTGCGGCCCGACCTGATGACGCCCTTCTGGGCCTTCATGCTGGGGCTGCTGGAGGATTTCCTGTCGGGCGGACCGCCCGGCGTGTGGGCGGCGTCCTATCTTGCGGCTTATGCCTTCGTGGACAACCAGCGCGATATGCTGGCGGGGCTTTCCGGCGTCGGCGCCCTGGTCGGTTTCGGCGTGGCGGCGCTGACGGCCTGCGCCAGCGCCTATGTGATCGTCGATATCTATCATTGGCGGCTTCAGCCGCTGGCGCCCTCGATGGCGGAGCTCGCCATCACCGTCATCGAATACACCGCCGCCGTCTTCGTGCTCGGCGCCATCCATCGCCGCGTCGTCGGACCGCTCCGGAGCGAGTTCTGATGCCGCTGTTCGACCGCAAGGACAAGAGCCGTTACGCCAGCTTCACCCGCCGCTCGCTGGGCATGAGCGCCGGCATGGCGGCGGTGTTCGCGGTGCTGGGCGGGCGGCTCTACCAATTGCAGATCCGCAACGGCAACCAGTACATGACGGAAGCCGAGGAGAACCGCGTCAACCAGCGCCTCCTGGCGCCGCCGCGCGGACGCGTCCTCGACCGCTTCGGCGTCGAGCTCGCCAACAACCGGCGCAACTACCGCGTCCTCCTGGTCTCCGAACAGGCGACCGAGGGCGTCGAGGCGGCGCTCGACACGATCGGCAAGGTCATCGAGCTCACCGATGCGCAGAAGAAGCGCGTGCTGCACGACATCCAGATGAACAAGAAATTCGTCCCCGTGCCGGTGGCGGAGAATCTCACCTGGGAAGAGTTCGCGCGCATCAACATGCATTTGCCCTATCTGGCGGGCGTGCAGCCCGATGTCGGGCAGACCCGCGACTATCCTTTCGGTGTCGAGCTGTCGCCCGTGCTGGGCTATGTCGCCTCGGTCAGCCCGGACGACAAGAAGGACGCCGACGATCCGCTGCTTTCCCTGCCGGGCTTCCGCATCGGCAAGCGTGGCATCGAGAAGGCGTTCGATTCGGAGGTGCGCGGCACCGCCGGCGCCAGCCGGGTGGAGGTCAACGCCTATGGCCGCGTCATCCGCGAGCTCAGTCGCGATCCCGGCGTGCCCGGCCAGGACATCTGGCTCACCATCGACAAGGAGCTGCAGACCTTCACCGCCCAACGCATGGGCGCGGAGAGCGCCGCCTGCGTCGTGCTCGATTGCCAGACCGGCGACGTGCTCGCGCTGGCCTCGACGCCCGGCTACGACCCGAACCTCTTCAATGTGGGCATCACGCCCGACCAGTGGAAAGGCCTCATCACCGACGATCACAAGCCGCTGGTCAACAAGGCGCTCAGCGGCGCCTATCCGCCCGGTTCCACCTTCAAGCCGGCGATGGCGCTGGCGGCGGTGCAGAACGGTCTGAAGGACCTGCACGTCAACTGCACCGGCGCGGTCACGCTGGGCAACCACCAATTCCATTGCTGGAAGCGCGGCGGCCATGGCGGCGTCGACCTCAAGCGCGGCATCGCGCAATCCTGCGATGTGTTCTTCTACGAAGTCGCCCGCCGCCTCGGCATCGACAAGATGGAGGCCGCCGCCCGCGCCATGGGGATGGGCGCCACCAGCGGCATCGAGATCCCCGGCGAGAATTCCGGCTTCATCCCCAGCGCCGCCTGGAAGGAAGCCCGCTTCGGCATCCCCTGGCAGATGGGCGAGACGCTGAACACCGGCATCGGCCAGGGCTATGTGCTGGCGACGCCGCTCCAGCTCGCGACGCTCGCCGCGCGCATCGCGAGCGGCCGCGCCGTGGTGCCGCGCATCGCCCATACCGTGGGCACCATCGCGCAGCCCAGGCCGCTGGCCGATCCGCTGCCCTTCACCGACGAGGCGTTCGCCGCGATCCGCGACGGCATGAACGCGGTGTGCAATGAGGGGGGCACGGCCAGCCGCTGGCGCATCGCCGAGCCGGGCATGGAGATGGCGGGCAAGACCGGCACCGCGCAGGTCCGCGTCATCACCAAGCAGGAGCGCTCCACCGGCGTGCTCAACGACACCGCGCTGCCCTGGAAGATGCGCGACCACGGCCTGTTCATCGCCTTCGCGCCCGTCGCGGCGCCGCGCTATGCGCTGGCCTGCATCGTGGAGCACGGCGCGCTCGGCCATCCCCAGGTGCAGATCGCGCACGACGTGCTGCTGTTCGCGCAGAAGCGCAATCCGCTCGGGATGCGCACCGCCTATCCGACCAATGCCGCGCTGGCGACGCCGCCGGTGCCGCTGGGAGGGCACGGATGACCACCCGCCCCTATGCCGCGATGCGGCGCACGCTCAGCGTCGTCGACAAGCTCTACGAAGTGAACTGGGGCATGGTGCTCCTGATCACCATCGTCGCCTGCATCGGCTTCGCTATGCTCTATTCGGTGGCGGGCGGCAATTTCTCTCCCTGGGCGACGACGCAGATCATCCGCTTCCTCGCCGGCTTCGCGATCCTGGTCGCGGTGTCGGTGGTCGACATCCGCACCTGGCTGAGCCTCGCCTATCCGGCCTATGGCGTCTCCCTCGTGCTTTTGATCGGCGTCGTGATCGCGGGCCATGTCGGCAAGGGCGCCGAACGCTGGATCACGCTTGGCCCCCTGGGATTGCAGCCGTCGGAGCTCATGAAGATCTCGCTGGTGCTGGCGCTGGCGCGTTTCCTGCACGGCAAGAGCGTGGAGGATATCTCCAAGCCCGCCAATCTCGCCCTGGCGCTGGCGATGATCGGCATCCCGGCGGTGTTCGTGGTGCTGCAGCCCAATCTCGGCACCACGCTGATCATCCTAGCCGACGGCGCGTCGCTGCTGTTCCTGGCGGGGCTGTCCTGGTGGTGGATCCTGCCGGCGCTCTCCGCGGTCGCGGTCGCGGTGCCGACCGCCTGGCAGTTCGTGCTGCACGATTACCAGAAGCGCCGCGTGCTGACCTTCCTCGATCCGGCATCCGACGCGCTGGGCGCCGGCTGGAACATCACCCAGGCCAAGATCGCGATCGGCTCGGGCGGCGCCACCGGCAAGGGCTTCCTCGGCGGCACGCAGAGCAAGCTGAACTTCCTGCCCGAGAAGCACACCGATTTCATCTTCACGAATTTCGCGGAGGAGTTCGGCTTCGTCGGCTCGGTGGCGCTGCTGATCCTCTTCGCGGTGATCATCGGCTATGGCGTGCAGATCGCCGGCAGCGCGCGCAGCCAGTTCGGCCGCCTCCTCGCCATGGGCCTGACGCTCAACTTCTTCTTCTACATCATGATCAACGCCTCGATGGTCATGGGCCTCATCCCGGTGGTCGGCATTCCGATGCCGCTGATCTCCTATGGCGGTTCGGCGATGTTCTCGGTGATGTTCGGCTTCGGCCTTCTGATGAGCGTGCATGTCCATCGCCAGGTCGAAATCCCGCGCCACTCCGGCGGCATCATCTGAGCATCGGGAACCCGCCGGAACGATCCGTCCGCGCCTCCGTTTTCTTCTCATGCCGCGACGCGCGGCCGAGGGATTTCAAACGGAGACGACGATGCTCACGCGCACCACACGCATATTCGCCGCCGCGGCGCTCGCGCTGGGCGCGGGAACCACCGGCGCGCTGGCCGACGCCTGCAGCGGCCATCGCCACACCACCGGGACGGTGCTGGGCGCCGTCGGCGGCGGGGCGATCGGCAGCGCGGTCAGTCACGGCAGCATCGTCGGCGTGCTTGGCGGCGCGGTGCTCGGCGGCTTGGCCGGCAACGCGGTGTCGCGCGGCGCCGATTGCGATCATCGCTATCATCGGGCCCGCTATGAGCGCAGCCGCTATTATTATCGCAACGGGCACCGCTATTCGCGCTGGTGAAAGACCGCCGAATTGCCGCGCTTTTCGCGTGAGGGTCGCGGTTGGGCACGCCTGCTGGACAGGCCAAAACCGCTCTGCTATAGCCCCGCCCCTTCCTGGATGGGCCGGTAGCTCAGTTGGTAGAGCGTTCGACTCTTAATCGAATGGTCGTGGGTTCGATCCCCTCCCGGCCTACCATCCAAACTTCGCATCGGACGCGGCAGGCGGTCAGTGATGACCGCCAAAGCCGCCGTGCATTCCACCGCCATGCATGCCATGGCCGCCGCCGTGGAACGACCCGCCGAAATGCGTCGAGATCGACACCGATGCCGAGGCCCGTGCCGACGCGCCGGCGCTCGCCGCGCCGCCGGCGAAGGCGCCTGCACCGCCATAGGCGATAGCGTATCCACCGCCATACGCCGTTCCGCCGTCGCCGAACCGATCGCCCACTCCGCCGTCGAAATCGCCGGTGCTCAGTCTGCCGTTGAGAACGAGCGGCCGATCGCAGTCGCAGCGCTCATGCGCTGATGCGGCTCCGCAGAGTGCGAGGAGTGCCAAGACAACGAAGCGCGTTCTGCGCATGGGTTCACCTTCTGTGATCCGTCACGTGCCACTTTAGGACGATGGCGGACGAAGCGCCAACAACACGCCGTTAACCCTGGCTGCCGACTTGTTCGCCGCGCGCGCGGCTTTGGCGCAACAGCTGTGGCCCTGCGTCAACGGGCAAAGGAACCGGCGGAATTCTTCGCGCGTTTGCGCTCGTCTGGAGGGTGGTTAAGAACGGAAGCAAACCAATGTCGGCAGCAGGACTGGCCCAAGGGCCCAAATTTGCGGCACAGAGACACATTATCAGCGCGCACGCGGACTACCGCAGGACGGATTTCGTTTTTGCGCGCACCCAATCCCACACAATGCGCGATACGCCTTGGGGGCGCCGGCTGAAGCCGATTCGTCCGTGGGGAGAGCTCAGCGGCTACGCGGCGGCGATCTGCGTCGGCACGATCCTGGCGACGGCGCTGATCTGACCGTTCACGCAAACGTCCGGTCGACGCCCGCCTTGGCGTAGATCGCGTCGATTGCCGCCATGTTCGCGAGCGAATCCGCATTCGTGATCAGCGGCGCCTTGCCCCGGAGCAGCACATCGCCGAGTTCGGCGAGCTGGGCGACATAGGTCGCGGGTCCCGCCGTCGGTTCCTCTCGCGTCGTGCCGCCGACCGTCATGGTGAAGCGGCAGCCGAGTTGCGGCGCGACGAAATTCAGGATTTCGAGCGAGCCCTTGTCGCCGGCCAGGCGCAGCGTCGCGCCGAACCGATCCGGCTTCATCGAGCAGGAGAACGTCGCCGGCACGCCGGCGAATTCGAGCGATGTCCTGGTCGAGACATCGACCTCATGTTCCAGGACGCAGCTTGCCGAAAGGACTTCAGGCTCGCTCCCCAAAACCGAACGCAGCGCATGCACCGGATAGCAGCCCAGATCCATCAGCGCGCCGCCGCCCTGTCCGCGGGTCCAGCGCAATTCGCCTTCGCGGTATGGAATCGGCACCTCGAAGAACGCTTCCGCGCGGACAAGCCCGCCGAGCTCGCCCGCGCGCGCGATGGCGACGGCGCGCTGCATGACGACATGGTGGCGATAATGGAAGGCCTCCACCAGGCGCTTGCCCGTCCGCACCGCGGCGTCGTTCATCCGGCGCACCTGGGTCGCGTTCATCGCGAAGGGCTTCTCGCACAGCACGTCCTTGCCGGCTTCCAGCGCGGCGATGGTCCAGTGCGCATGCCCCGACGGCGGCAGGGCGTTGTAGACGAGATCGACATCCGCGTGGCGCACCAGAGCATCGTAGTCCTTCAGCACGAGCGGGATCTTGTGTTCCGCGGCGTAAGCCCGGGCGCGGTCGCCGTCGCGCGCCGCCACCGCGACCACTTCGAAATCGGGATTGTCGCGCGAGGGAAGGATGACGACGGGCGGCGCGATCCGCGCCGCGCCCAGAATGCCGATGCGAATGGCCATGCCGTGCCCCGAGAATTGCGAGACGCAGTCTGCCCTATTTGCCGCCGCCGCCCAACAGATGCGCCTGGCGCGCCAGCTTCGCCATCAGCATGTCGAACTGGCGGCGCTCTTGCGGATCGAGCGCGGAGAGAAAGATTTCTTCCAGGTGCAGCGCCAGCGGCACGACCTCGTCATAGATCGCGCGCCCCTTTGGCGTCAGCGACAGGCGCAGGATGCGGCCGTCTTCGGCGTCGGCTACGCGGGCGACGCGGCGCGCCCGTACCAGGCTCTCGATGGCGCGGGAGACCTGGACCTTGTCCATCGCGGTGCGCTCGGCGACCTCGCGCGCCGAGAGTCCCGGCGCTCCGCCCAGCACCGCCATGGCGCGCCATTCCGGAATCGAAAGCCCGAAGCGGTCGGAATATTGCCGCGCGATCGCGTCCGACACGCGGTTCGACAGGACCGACAGCCGGTAGGGCAGGAAACGCTCGAGATCGAGCCGGATCTTGGCGGCGTCGCTACTCGGCATCGGGCTGGTTCTTGGGCAGCGCCGCGTCGAAGGCCGGATGCGTCAGCGCCTGCGCCTCGATCCGCGCGATCGTCGGCCACGGATCGAGCTCGAGCTTGACGCGCCGCGCATTGGCGACCTGCGGGATCAGGCAGATATCGGCGATGGTCGGCGCATCGCCGTGACAATAGGCACCGGTGTCGCCGCTGGTCGCCAGCATGATCTCCAGCGCGTCGAACCCGACGCGGATCCAGTGGCGCTGCCAGCGCACGATGTCGTCGTCGGAGATGTTCAGCTTGTGCTTCAGATGGCGCCCGACGCGCAGATTGTTCACCGGATGGATGTCGCAGGCGACGACATAGGCGATCTCGCGGGCGCGGGCGCGGCCGTACGGATCCTTCGGCAGCAGCGGCGGCTCCGGCACCAGTTCGTCGAGATATTCGATGATCGCCAGCGACTGGGTGATCAGATGCCCGTCATGCGCCAGCGCCGGGATCAGCGCCTGCGGGTTGACCGCCTTGTATTCGGGCGTGTGCTGCTCGCCGCCATTGCGCAGCAGGTGGACGAAGCGCAGCTCCGGCACGATGCCTTTCAGGTTCAGCGCGATGCGCGCGCGGAACGCGGCGGAGGAGCGGAAATAGCCGTAGAGCGCGAAGTCACTTTGCGTGTGGGACGACATGCTGGTCGATCGCTCCGAAAAGGGAATGTCCGTCGGCGCCGAACATCTCGATGCGGACGCGGTCGCCGAATTTCAGGAAGGGCGTGACGGGCTCGCCGCCGGCGAGGGTCTCCAGCGTGCGGCGCTCCGCGATGCAGCAGGAACCGGCATCGCCGGATTTGTTCGACACCGTGCCCGAGCCGACGATGGAGCCGGCGCCAAGCGCCCGCGTCCTGGCGGCATGGGCGATGAGATCGACGAAGCTGAACGTCATGTCGATGCCGGCATTGGGCGCACCGAACGTCTCGCCATTGAGCCACACATGCAGCGGCAGATGGACCTTGGCGTCCTTCCACGCCGCGCCGATCTCGTCCGGCGTCACCGCCACGGGCGAGAACGCGCTGGCCGGCTTGGACTGGAAGAAACCGAAATTCTTCGCGAGCTCGCCGGGGATGAGATTGCGCAGCGAAACGTCATTCACCAGCATCAGGAGCTTGATGTGTCCCGCCGCCTCCGCCGCGCCGGTGCCGTAGGGCACGTCGTCCGTGACGACCGCGACCTCGGCCTCGAAATCGATGCCCCAGGCCTCGTCGGCGGCGAGGATCGGATCGGTCGGCGCGATGAAAGAATCCGAGCCGCCCTGATACATCAGGGGATCGGTCCAGAAAGAGGGCGGCATCTGCGCGCCGCGCGCCTTTCGCACCAGCTCGACATGGGTGACATAGGCCGAGCCGTCGGCCCATTGATAGGCCCGCGGCAGGGGCGACACGCAGTTCTTTGCCTCGAACGGATGACTGCCGTCCGCTTCGCGGCTGTTCAGCAGCGCATAGACCTCTTCGAGCTGCGGCGCGATCTCGCTCCAGCCATCCAGCGCCGCTTGCAGCGTCGGCGCGATGCCGGGAACGGCGACGCAGGTCTTCAGGTCGCGCGAGACGACGGCGAGGCGGCCGTCGCGGCCGTGGCGGAGCGAGGCGAGCTTCATCCGGTCTTCCAGCTATCGGCATAGCCGCGGTCTTCGGTTGCCTCCGCGGCCGGCGCCATATCCAAGGGATCGCGTGCGTCGATCATCACCGCGACCTCGTCGGTCATCGTCTTGGCCGCCTTGGCGCCCGCCGCGAAGGCCTTGGGATGCGGCCCATGGGTGAAGCCGTTGGGATGCCAGGTCACCATGCCGGGATGGATGTTGTCGCGGCTGAAGAACTCGCCGGCGTGATAGAAGATCACCTCGTCGAAATCGTCGTTGGAGTGGAAGAACGGGACTTTGAGCGCGCCGGGATCGCTCTCGATCGGGCGCGGCACGAAGGTGCAGACCACGAAACGGTCGGCGACGAAGGTCGAATGCACGGATGGCGGGATATGATAGCGGTGGCTCACCACCGGGCGGATGTCGCGCCAGTTCAGCTTCACGACCGACAGGTTGCCCTTCCAGCCCACCGCGTCCAGCGGGTTGAACGGATAGGTGATGGTGGAGATGGCGGCGCGGCGCTTGACCTCGACCGTCCATTCGCCGTCGCGCTGCGCCTTGAACGCCGCGTCGAGCTTGGGCGTGTCGAGCGCGGCGGGATCGAAGATCGCATGCGGCCCGAGGATGCCGCGATCCGGCAGCCTGTAGCTGCCGTTTGTCGCCTCGATCAGCAGGGCGGCGGTGGGCGCGAGCGGCTCCAGCCGCCACATCGTGCCGCGCGGCAGGAGAAGATAATCGCCTTCGCCATAGGCGAGATGGCCGAAATCGCAGAACAGATCGCCCGCGCCCTGGTGGATGAACAGCAGCACGTCGCCATCGGCATTGCGCTGCAGGCGCGGCATCGGCTCGGCCACGCGCCACAGCGCGATCCGACAATGGGCGTTCGACAGCAGCAGGGCGCCCTTGTAAGGTTCGGCAGCGGGCTTCGCCGCGGCCTTCACCGCATCGAAGGCGCGGGGCCGCAGCGGTCCCTCGAACGACGACCAACCGGTCGGCGGGTGCCGGTGATAGATGTGCGTCGCCGGCCCGAAGAAGCCGTCCCGCCCGATCTCGCGCTCATAGGTGCCGGCGGGCAGGTCGGCATGCGCCTGTTTCGAGGTCTCTCCCTCGATGCGCGGGAATTCGATCCAGTTGCGGCTGCTCATGCGGTCGTGTCCTTGAGGACGCCGCGGCGGACCTGGTCGGCCTCGATGGATTCGAACAGGGCGCGGAAATTGCCCTCGCCGAAGCCCTGATTGCCCTTGCGCTGGATAAGTTCGAAGAAGATCGGGCCGATGGCGTTCTGGGTGAAGATCTGCAGCAGCAGGCCGACCTCGGAGTTGCGCTCGCCGTCCATCAGGATGCTGTTCTTCTTCAGCCGCGGCACGTCCTCGCCATGGCCCTTGATACGGTTGTCGAGCCGCTCGTAATAGGTCTCGGGCGTCTCCTGGAACGCGGCGCCCCGCGCCTTCAGCGTCTCGACGCTCGCATAGATGTCGTCGGTGCCGAGCGCGATGTGCTGGATGCCCTCGCCGTGATAGGCGTGGAGATATTCCTCGATCTGCGATTTGTCGTCGGAGGATTCGTTGATCGGGATGCGGATCTGCCCGTCCGGGCTCGTCATCGCGCGGCTTTTCAGCCCCGTCAGCTTGCCCTCGATGTCGAAATAGCGCACCTCGCGGAAGTTGAAGAAGCGCTCATAGAAGCCGGCCCATTTGTCCATGTTGCCGCGGAAGACGTTATGGGTGACGTGGTCGATCTCGGTCAGGCCGGCGCCGGCATGTTCCCAGCCCAGTTTCGCGTCGGTCGGTATGAAATCGACGTCGTAGATCGTGCGGTCGCCGTAGCGGTCGACGAGATAGATCACGCTGCCGCCGATCCCCTCGATCGCCGGGATGTTCAGCTCCATCGGCCCCACCGGGTTGTGGAACGGCGTGGCGCCCAGCGCGATCAGCTTCGCATAGGCCTTGGCCGCGTCGTGCACGCGGAACGCCATGGCGCAGGCCGACGGCCCGTGCTCCAGCGCGAAACGCGCGCCGTGGCTGCCCGGCTCGGCATTGACGACGAAGTTCACATTGCCCTGGCGGAACAGCGTGACGTCCTTGGAACGATGCCGCGCCACGGCGCGAAAGCCCATGCATGCGAACAGGGCGTAAAGCTGGCTCACATCGGGCGCGGTGTATTCGACGAACTCGAAGCCGTCGGTCCCCATCGGGTTGTCCCATAGCGCGGGCATGGCCGTCTCCACGATCCAAAGGGTGCGAGCGGAATATAGTTTCAAATGAAACTAATTGCGAGTCCTCACATCCGCATCGGTGCCGTCAGGCCGAGAATGCCTACGATCAGCAGGATCGCCAAGCCGGCGCCCAGTTCCGCGAGCACGGTGAGCGGGATCGTGTCCTGCGCCTCCTTGTCGCCGCGCGCCAGCGCCGGCAGCACGCCGAAGCGGTTGGTCAGCGCCAGCGCCACCATCAGCCCCGCCAGCACGATCTTGACCGCGAGCCATGTCGCATAGGCCGTCGACCACGCCATGCCCGGCATGTCGAGGATGAAGACGGCATTGGCCGTTCCCGCCGCGATCAGCACCGCGACCGAGATCGCGCCCCAGCGGGAGAACAGCGTGAGCAGCGCCACGAGCCGCGCCGTGTCGCGGATGCGCGGCACGATCTCGGGCAGCAGGGCGACCAGACCACCCAGCCAAAATCCCGCCGTGAGCAGGTGCAGCGCGTCGCTCGCCGCGCCGGCGAGGGACGGCGTGCGGGCCGCCGCGGCATGACTGGTGAGCGAGACCAGCGCCAGCGCCGCGCCGGCGGTCAGGGCGACGAACCGCGCCTCGCCGCCGGCGGCGCAGAGCAGGCTTAGACCTAGCAGCAGGATGAGGCGAACGAGGAAGACGTGGCCGTATTGCGTATCGGCGGCGACGGCGGCGAACACGTCGGGGCGAAAGCCCTGGACGGGATCGCCGGCCATCTCGCCGCCGACGAAGCCCACCGACAGGATCGCGGTCGCGAGCGCGCCGAACGCCGCGAAAGCGAGCGGCTGCCGCAACGGCGCGCGCGACAGGCCAAGCCGCGCGGCTTGTGCCTGCAGCGCGCTCGCGCCGAACACGCTCATCAGGCAGGCGAAGTGGAGCGCCCGCACGATCGCGAACAGCGCCGTCACCGCCCGGTCGCCCCGCGCACCGCGAAGACGGTCTCCAGCCTGGCGCCGCCGGCGAAATACAGCGTGACCGGAATGTGTCCCCCGGCCTTCACCCGCGCCGACGGCGTCAGGCACATGAGGTGGTAGCCGCCCGGCGCGAAGGCAATGCCTTTTCCCGGCGGCACCGGAATGGCGGTCGTATCCTCCATCATCGCCATGCCGTTCGATGTGTCCGAACGATGCAGCATGAACTCCGCGCAATCGGCCGCGCCGGCGCCGGTCAGGACCACGGTCTTCGCCGTCGCATTGTGCAGCGTGAAATAACCGGCGGCCGGAAGCCCGCCCGGCAGCGCCCGGATCCAGGCGTCCGTGACCGTCAGCGGCTCGGCCTCGGCGGTGCCGGCGGCGAGAACCAGCGCCAGGGCCGCGAGAAAGGGTTTCGTCATGGCAGCACCAGGAAATTGTAGCGGCCGTCGGTCCGGTGGGTGTCGACCGACACGGCATGCCAGCTTACGCGATAGCGGCCGGGCGCGAGAGGCTTGAGCGCGACCTTCATTTCCGCGCCGTCGGCCGCGACGGCCCCCGCCGTGACATCCCGGCCCGCTTCGTCGGTGACGCCGATTCCGCTGAAGGCCGGTTCGAGCGCTTCGGTGAAATGCAGATCGACCGCGCGCGGCGGCGATTTGAGGTTTTCGCCGGCGGCCGGGGCCGCCGCATCGAGAAAGGCGTGCGCCATCGCCGGACCGCAAAGCCCGGCGACGGCGAACGCGACGAGGATCACATGTCTCACTTGTTGCCTCCGAAGATCGGTGTGCCCAGGGAGTGGGGGAAGATATCGTCCACATAGAAGTGAAGCTGCAAGAGCGCCCCGACCGTGTCGCCCGACGCATGGTTGACCGGGATCACCGCCTCGATGCCGAGCTGGGTGTACTGGCCGGACCACAGGATACCCGGATTGATCGTCCCCGTCGTGCCGCCGCCGCCCGCATCGGTCGACGAGGTCATCGCGAACTCGACCAGCGGCGTCAGATGCGCGACGAATTTCGAGAACCCCTGGTCGCGGACGTCGTTCTGCAGATAGAGCAGGCTGTATTCCACCGCGCCGCTCCATTCGATCGCCTTCGACTCGCCGCTGGTGCCGGGGATCGCATAGCCCACCACTCCCGTCACCGCGAGGGGCCTCAGCAGCGCCATCGAGTCCGGCAGGTCGCCGAAGCCCTTGCCGAACAGGAGTTTCGGCGTGTAGGTCGTGAAGGTGTCGGCCACCGATTTCGATCCGCTGCCGCCGATCTCGAAGCTCATTGCGGCCGACATCACGAACTCGGCTTTCGGATCGGTCAGGAACTGCCAGGTCGGCGTGATCTCGAAATTGTCCCAGCCCGATGCGCCGCCGCCGGGGGGATGCGCGTCGACATAGCCGCCTTCCAGCGACAGCGAGACATGCGGCAGGATCGTCTTGGTGTATTCGAAATCGTAGTCCTCCTCGTGATTGCCGAGCGAGATCGTTGGCAAGGCCAGCTCGTCGGCAGCGAAGGGATCGTCGCTCGCGATGCTGGCGGGAAAGAAGCGGTCTCCGACCACGCCATGGGCGTGGACGAGTTGCGGGAAGAGCAGAAAGCCGGCGGCGAAGCCAGCGGCGCGAAGTCTCGCGGATGCGATTGTCATGGAATGTCTCTCGAATGAACGGAAAGGGACGCCCGCGCGGCAGCGCGGACGCGGCTTACGCATCACTCAGGAGAAGGACGGCGGTGCGCGGGGCGCATTGGGTCGATGGAAGGCGCGCGAATCGAAGGGTTCGGCACGCCCGGCAAAGGCGAGGGTTGGGGCCTTTGAGACGATCGGCCCGGCGAAAGCCGTGATTTGCGGCGGCGCCAGCGGGGCCGCGGCGGCGAAGGCGCAGGGCGCGTGGCTGTGCTCGCGCGCCGGCGCGGCGGGTGCCTTGCCGCCGGTATGGGTGCCGTCCACCGAGCAGATGACGAAGGGCGAACCGGCCGCGGCCGGCATCCAACCGTCCGGCAGAAGCGCGCGCAGCACCATCGCGCAGAGCGCGAGGCTGATGGCGGCCGAGCGGGACAACGGCAGGCGCATGGGACCCTCCGCGGCAGTTATCGCGGGTCCGCGCGTTTTCGGTCAAGCATGCGCGGCGCCGCACGGGTGAACGGCGGATGAACGCGCCCTTCAGGGCCGGTTGAAGGGCGCGGGCGCAAGCTCCTCTCATCGAATGAGGGAGGACTTTCATGCTTCGCCAACAGAGACTGAACGCCAAGCGCGCCGCACGGCCCGCCGCGCACCGCGCCGGCACCGACATGGCGCTCGCCAGTACCATCGTGTTCTTCGGCGTCTTTCCGGCCGTCATGGCCGCGGGGCTGATCCTGGTGCAGGTGATCGCGGCGGTCGCCCGCTGAACGTTCCCGTGCGGCACCGTTGAGCGGCGCGGCCCGGCTGGTAAGGTCGGGCATGACCTACGAACCGACGCTCGACTCGCTCAATGCCCACGCCGTGCCGCAATGGTTCGAGGACGCCAAATTCGGCATCTTCATCCATTGGGGGCTGTTCTCGATCCCCGCCTTCGCGGCGAAATCCGGATCGATCGCGGAATCCTTCCGCAACCAATACGACATCGCCGTCGCCCAGACGCCGTACTGCGAATGGTACTGGAACGCGATCAAGGTGCCGGAGAGCGACAGCGCGAAATTCCACGCCGCGACCTACAACAACGCGCCTTACGAAAACTTCCGCGCCGCGTTCCTGGAGGGGCTCGAAAAATGGGACCCGGCCGATTGGGCCGGCGCGTTTGCCGATGCGGGCGCCCGCTATGTCGTCCTCGTCACAAAGCATCACGACGGCTTCTGCCTGTGGCCGTCTTCGGTCGCCAATCCGCACCAGAAGGACTGGACCAGCCCGCGCGATATCGTCGGCGTGCTGGCGGATGCGGTCCGCGCCAAAGGCCTTCGCTTCGGCGTCTACTATTCCGGTGGCATCGACTGGACGTTCAACCGCGAGCCCTTGCGCACGCTGGGCGATTTCGTCGGCTCGACGCCGGGCGGCGACTATCCCGCCTATGCCGATGCGCAGACCCGCGAACTGATCGAGCGCTATCGGCCGTCCATCCTGTGGAACGACATTTCCTGGCCGACGCCGCTCGACGATGAGCTGAAGCTGTTCGCCGACTATTACAACGCCGTTCCGGAGGGCGTGGTAAACGACCGCTGGCTGCCCATGACGCCGGAACGCGCGGCCCTGCGCGATCCGCAGGTTCGCCGCGGGCTCGATGCGATGCTTAAGGAGCGCATGGCCAGGGAAACGACCAAGGGCGTCATCCCCCAATTGCCGCCGCATTGCGATTTCCGCACGCCGGAATACGCCGCCTTCGACGCGATCTCCGAAAAGAAATGGGAAGCGACGCGCGGCATGAGCCATTCCTTCGGCTACAACCGCAACGACACGGATGCGGACTATGAAAGCATCGAGTCGCTGGTGACGAGCTTCATCGACGCGGTGGCGAAGAACGGAAACTTGCTGCTCAATGTCGGGCCGCGCGGCGTGGACGCGCAGATTCCGCGCGAGCAGCTTGCGCGCCTGAAAGGCTTCGGCGCCTGGCTGCGCGCCAATGGCGAAGGCATCTACGGCACGCGCCCCTGGACGCGCTTCGACGGCCGGACGGCGGACGGCACGCAGGTCCGCTTCGCGCAGGCGGACGGGAACCTCTTCGTCCATCTTCTCGGCACGCCGCCGGGAACCGACGTCCTGATCGCGGGCGACGATCTGCCGGACGCGACCGTCGCCGTCCATCTGGCGACCGGCGTTGCCGCTACGGCACGCCGCGTCGAAGGCGGTCTGCTGCTGACGTTGTCCGCACCGCTCCCGCCGGCGCCGGCGCACGGCTTTAAGATCGGCTGACGGTTTGGGCGACCGGCCCCTCGGTTGCACGGAAAGGAACCCTGTCGTTACACGGTCGTGCGCGATGCCGTGTATTTTGCCGATGCCGCGACGGCGTCGTGTGCTAGGCAAACGTGCATGTCTCCATCCATTCTCCGTCGTCGCCTTCCGCCGCTGTTCGCGGCGATGGTCGGCATATCCGTTTTGCCGTACGCGGCATCCGCCGAAGGTCGGTTGCCGTCTGCTTGCATTGTGGTCGAGGCCGCCGAGGGCGGCAGCCCCATCATCGCGGCCCGGGTAAACGGCCGGGGTCCGTTTGGGTTTGTCCTCGACACCGGATCGAGCAGCACGACCCTCGACGAGCTTCGGACAAAGCAACTCGGGCTCGTGCCCAACCCGGCGCCGGAGCAGGGCCAGGGTATGGGCGGCGCCGTAGACGTTCGCGTCTTTCGCTTGCACAGCGTCGCCACCGGATCGCTGGTCGTCCGCGATCTCGATGTGCCGGGCGTCGCCGCGCCGCAGATCGAGGGTCGCGACATCGCCGGCCTTGGCGGTGTCGATCTGTTCGGCAGCCGGTTGGCGGTATGGCGCTTGGAGCGGGGTTGTGTGCAGGTACGGCCGAGCGGCGCCCGCCCCGGCGGCCGGGGTTGGCGGCGCATCGAATCCCGATGGCTCAAGCCATGGAAAATCCTGGTCCCCGTCCGCATCGGACGGGCGGCGGGCTGGGGACTTCTGGATACGGGTTCGCAGCGGACGATACTGTCTCCGGCCTTCGCGCGCCTGGCAGGGCTTCGCGATGGCGGCGGCGGCGGAACCGTTACCGGCGTCGATGGCCGCGAGACCGCGCTATCCGCATTCGTCTTGCCCGAGGCGACGATCGGCAGATGGCGCTTCGTGCATCCGACGGCGAATGTCGCGAACCTCCCCGTGTTCGGACGGCTGGGTGGCGCAAACGAGGCCCTTGCGATCGTCGGAATGGATTGGATCGGGACTCGGCCATTCGCGATCGATTACGGTCGGCGGCAGGTTTGGCAGGCGGCCCGGTAGAGCGCGTCCGCGCCCGTGCCAGACCGGGTCTCAGCCCGAATTGCCAAGCTCCTGACATTTCGTCAGGATTGCCGGCAACAACGATAAACCGGGAGACGCTCATGAAATTCACCTGGTTCAACCTCATGCCGTGGCCGTACCTGCCGGACGATTTCCGGGAGAAGAACCGCTCGGTCTGGGTCGACATCGACCAGCGCCTGTTCGACCCGGTGAAGAGCCACGAGGTCTACAATACCTATCTCGACCTGCTCGAATACGCCGCCGATTGCGGCTTCGACGCGATCGGCTGCAACGAGCATCACCAGAACGGCTACGGCATCATGCCGTCGCCGAACATCATCGCCGCGGCGCTGGCGCGGCGCACGAAGGACGTCGCGCTCGTCGTGCTGGGCAATTCCATCGCGCTCTACAATCCGCCGGTCCGGGTCGCGGAGGAATTCGCGATGCTCGACTGCATCTCGGGCGGCCGCCTCATCGCGGGTTTCCCGGTCGGCACCTCGATGGACACGAATTTCTGCTATGGCCAGATCCCGGCGCTGACCCGCGAGAAATACCAGGAGGCGCACGACCTCATCATCAAGGCCTGGACGACGCGCGATCCCTTCGCCTTCAACGGCCGCTACAACAAGCTGCGGCACGTCAACATCTGGCCGCGCCCGATCCAGCAGCCGCATCCGCCGATCCACATCCCGGGCGGCGGCAGCGTCGAGACCTATGATTTCTGCATCGACAACACCTACTCCTATTCCTACCTGTCGTTCAGCGGCTATATCCGCGGCAAGGCGCTGCTCGACGGCTATTGGCGCCGGGTGGAGGAGCGCGGCGCGCCCGACAAATCGCCCTACCGCGCCGGCTTCGCCCAGACCATCTGCGTCGCCGACACCGACGCCGAGGCGGAACGTCTGTACAAGGAGCATATCGACTATTTCTACAATCGCTGCCTGCATGTCTATGGCGGCTTTGCCGACGCGCCGGGCTACCGCACGATTCGGACGATCCAGACCGGCGCCCTGTCGCAATACGCTCCGCCGGTCGGCTTCTCGAAGCTGACCTGGAAGGATCTGACCGAGCAGGGCCATGTCATCGCCGGCTCGCCCGAGACGGTGCGCCAGCGGCTGGAGGAGCTCGCCAAGTCGCTCCATGTCGGCAATCTGTTCTGCCTGCTCCATGTCGGAAACATGCCGAAGGAGAAGTGCATGTACTCGACCAAGCTGTTCGCCGAGAAGGTGATGCCCAAACTGCGCAACGTCTTCCCGGAATACGCGGACGACGACCGCTTCTGGTGCCACCCGATCAAACAGGTGAAGCCCGGCAGCCTGCCGAGCGAAGCGAAAGCGATGGAGGCCGTGGGCGCCGCAAGGTGAGACTCCACCCTTCCCTTGAGGGAGGGTAGACGAAAGGAACGATCAATATGCCTCTGGACCTCAAAACCGTCGCCACGCCGCACGTTCCCGTCCGCTATCTCGAAGGCGGCTCCGGCGCGCCGCTCGTCTTCCTGCACGGCGCCGGCGGCGCGCTGGCGAACGACGCGTTCCTGAACCGGCTCGCGGAGAAGTACCACGTCTACGCGCCGCTGCTGCCCGGCTATGGCGACAGCGAGGAATGTCCCGAGCTGCGCGACATGCTCGACTTCACCCTCCACAGCTGGGACGTGGTCGAAGCACTCGGCCTCAAAGACCCGATCCTGGTCGGCCATTCGATGGGCGGCATGATCGCCGCCGAGATGGCGGCGGTGGCGCCGCACGACGTGACGCGGCTGGCGCTGATCTGTCCGGCGGGCCTGTGGCTCGACGCCTATCCGATCCCCGACATCTTCGCGACGCTGCCCTTCGAGATGCCCGCGCTCCTGTTCCACGATGTGGAGGCGGGGACCAAGCTGCTGACGGCGGGCCTTTCCTTCGGCGATCCGAAATTCCTGCAGACCTATCTCGTCACCAATGCGCGCCAGCTCGGCATGGCGGGCAAGATCCTGTTTCCGATTCCGGAGCGCGGGCTCTCGACGCGCCTCTACCGCATCAAGGCGAAGACGGTGCTGATCTGGGGCGACAGCGACAGGCTGATCCCGCCGGCCTATGCGCACGGCTTCAAGAAGGGCATCGCGGGCGCGGAGTTGGTTTCGATCCCGGAGGCCGGCCACATGGTGACGCTGGAAAAGACCGATCGGGTCGTGCAGGCAATCGGCCGGATCGCCTCAGGCTCTACGTGATCTCCTCCGCCACGCGCGTCTCGGCCGCAAGCGTGAACGCGATGCGGCAGACATAGCCGTCCGGCGGATAGTCCATCGTCACCTGGCCGTTCTTCTCGCGCGACGGAATAAACGCGATCACCCGCGCCCCGTAACCGTCGCGTTCAGGCTTTTTGGGCGGCGGGCCGCCGGATTCCTTCCACAGCATCTCGACCCGGCTGCCATTGCCGTTCGGCGCCACCCACCAGTGGAATTCGACGCGTCCCTCCGGCACGGACAGCGCGCCGTGCTTGATCGCATTGGTGGTGAGCTCGTGCACCCCGAGCGCAAGGCTTCCGCCCGTCGCCTGGCTGAGTTCGAGATCGGGCCCCTCGAAGAACAGCCGGTCGGACTCGGTCTCCAGGAACGGCGCCAGTGTGGCCGCGACGATCTCCTTGGCGTTCATCGTCGTGTAGTTGCCCGCCAGCGCCAGGTCTCCGGCCGCGCTCAAGGCATGCAGCCGGCCGACCAGCTTCTTCTGGTAGGCGTCGACATTGGCGTCGGCGCCGCGCGGCCGCGAGCTCTTCACCAGCGAATCGATGATCGTCATCAGGTTCTTCAGCCGGTGGCGCGCCTCGCCCACCATCATGTCCTGCTGCTCGCCGCTCAGCTTGCGCTCATGCACGTCGGTGAGGGTGGAAATCCATTCCTCGACCTCGCCGCTCTCGCCCGGCAGCGGCACGGCGCGCATCGCATGCCAGCGCCAGTCGCCGCTGGCCGGATCCTTGAGCCGTATCTCGGCGCGGTGCGCCGTCACGTCCTTGTAGGGTCCCGCCGGCCACAGCTTGGCGTGATCGTCCGGATGGACCGAGGCGAGCCAGCTGGTGCCCGCATAGCTCGGCCATGTCATGCCGATCAGCCTTTCGAGATCGGGGTGCGGCCGCTCGATGCGCCCGCGATCGTCCGACACCGTGACCGCCGCGGATGTAGCCGAAAGCAGCCGGCGATAGCGCACGCCCCAGCGCCGGCTTTCGCGGAAGAACTGCCGCAGGATCAGCGCGACCGCCGTTTGCACCGCGGCAGCGCCGGCGAACAGCCACAGATCGGTCCCGGAATCGAGTCGCGCGGCGGCGAGCAGGCTGGCAGCATAGGCGAGGGCCGCCAGCTCCACGCCGCCGAAAATGCCGGCGATCATCAGCGCCGGGAAGAAGAACTGCGCGCCCCAGGGCCCGCCTGCGAGCCAGGCCGCGAGCATCGCGAGCGCCAGGAAGACCGCGGTGATCAGGAGGCGCACTTGGCGCGACAACCCGCCGTCGAGGCGCGGAACCGAGGACGACGTCGTCCCCAGCACGTTCGCGGAAAAGCGATCGCGCAGCCCTGTCCAGGCTCGTCGAAGCATCGTTTGCACGCGCAAAAATCCCCGGCCCAACTGCGTTCTTGGAACTGGCGACGCGCCACGCACCGCGAGAGCGCACGATGCCGCCCCCGGAGGTCGGATGATAGCGTAATCCCGGCGTCCTTAAGCAAGCCTTGGAAACTTAGGAGCAGGCGGGTTCCCCAACTTGACTTTATGTCAGTGGAGGCAAACCGTTTGGCAAAACAGACAATCGATCCGGGGAACGCCATGGAAGCCGAATACGATCTTGTCATCAGGGGCGGCACGGTCGCGGACGGATTCGGCGGCGCCTTGCGCGATGCCGATGTCGGTGTACGAAACGGTACCATCGCGGCGGCGGCGCCGGGTCTGGGACGCGGCATCACGGAAATCGATGCGAAATCCCGGCTCGTCACGCCCGGATTCGTCGACATCCACACCCATTACGACGGCCAGGCGACCTGGGACGCGCGACTCGCGCCGTCGAGCTGGCATGGCGTGACCACGGTGGTGATGGGAAATTGCGGCGTCGGCTTCGCCCCGGTGCGCGCCGCCGACCACGACCGGCTGATCGAGCTGATGGAGGGCGTCGAGGATATCCCCGGCGTCGCCCTGCACGAAGGGCTCAAATGGAATTGGGAAAGTTTTGCCGAATATCTCAACGCGGTGGAAAGCACGCCGCACGATATCGACATCGGCGCCCAGCTCCCGCACGGCGCGCTCCGGGTCTATGTGATGGGCGCGCGCGGCGCCAATCTCGATGCGGCGACGGATGACGACATCGCGCGGATGCGCCGTCTCGCGGCGGAGGCGATGCGTGCGGGCGCGCTCGGCTTTTCCACCTCGCGCACGCTGAACCACAAGACGGTGAAAGGCGATCCGACGCCCAGCCTGCGCGCCACCGAAGCCGAGCTCACCGGTATCGCGCTCGGCCTGAAGGATGCCGGCAGCGGCGTCATCGAGATGATCTCGGACTTCAACCAGCCCGATCTCGCGACCGAATTCGCCATGATCCGGCGCGTTGTGGAGACGTCGGGCCGCCCGCTGACGCTGTCGCTCGCCCAGGGCCATTCCCATGCCGAAGGCTGGCGGCGGATATTGGAGCTGATCGAAAGCGCCTCCGACGCCGGCCTGCCGGTCAAGGCGCAGGTGGCGCCGCGCCCCATCGGCGTGCTGCTCGGCCTGCAAGGCACGATCAACCCGTTCATCGGCCATGCGGCCTATCAGGCGATCAAGGACAGGCCGCTCGCCGAGCGCGTCGCCGCGATGCGCGATCCGTCCTTCCGCGCCAGGGTGATCGAAGAGAGCGCCGCGCGCGAAAAGGCCCATCCGCTGGCGCGCGGCATCATGGCATTCGAGCGTATGTTCCTGCTCGGCGATCCGCCGGACTACGAGCCGCCGCGAGAGACCTCGATCCAGGCCATGGCGGACCGCTCCAATCGCGCGGCCGCCGACATCGCCTACGATCTTCTGCTGGAGGACGAAGGCCGCGCCTTCCTGTTCTCGCCCTTCGCCAACTACGCCGACTACAATCTGGATTGCTGCGGCGAGATGATCGCGCACAAGGATTGCGTCATGGGCCTGGGCGACGGCGGCGCCCATGTCGGCATCATCTCCGACGCGAGCTTCGCGACCTATCTGCTCACCCATTGGGGCCGCGACCGCGCCAAGGGCCGGTTCGATCTCGGCTATCTGGTCAAGCGCCAGACCCTCGACACCGCGCGCGCCGTGGGGCTGAACGATCGCGGCGCGATCGCGCCGGGCCTGAAGGCCGATCTCAACGTCATCGACATGGATAGGCTGGCGGTCGAGGCGCCCAGCATGGCCTACGACCTGCCGGCCGGCGGCAAGCGCCTGCTGCAGGGCGCGCGCGGCTATGACGCGACCATCGTCTCCGGCCGGGTGATCTACCGTCACGGCGAACCCACCGGAGCCCTGCCCGGCAGGCTCGTCCGCGGCCCGCAAGCCGCGCGCAACTAGACGCGCGCGATGCCGACGAACCAAACACGATTGTCATCCCCGGCCGAGCGAAGCGAGGGTAAGGGGACCCAGGCGCTGCCGTTCGGACGGTCTCGCCGACATTCTTTGCATTCGGCAACAGGTGCGGCACGGAACCGCCTGGGTCCCCTTTCCCTCGCGCCCTTCGGGCGCTCGGCCGGGGGTGACAATCTTTTCTTTGACCAAATCACCGCAAGAAGAGTGGCAGGTTTGTCATGAGCATGAGTCCATTCCCGCGACCGCTCGAGACCCATGTCGACTGGCGGCACGAAGACGTCGCCGACGAAGCCGCCTGGACGGTCGAGCTGAGCGAGACCGACCGCCGCGAACTCGATGCCGCGCTCGGCGTCGCCAAGGCCCATTCGGACAGCCTGCTCGATATCGGCCTTGCGCAATTTCCGCTCGACGGTCTCGGTCGCAAGCTCGAAGCCATCGCGCGCGACCTGATCGACGGTCCCCGCGGCTTCGTGCGCATCCGCACCCTCGACACGGCGAAATACTCTGACGACGACCTGACCATGCTATATTGGGGCATCGGCATCCATCTGGGCGATCCCTGGCCGCAGAACCATTACGGCCATGTGATGGGCGACGTGACCGACCAGGGCAAGCGGCTCGACGATCCGACCCTGCGCGGCAACGAGATCGGCCAGGTCGGGCTCGACTACCACACCGACGGCGCCGACATCATCGGCCTGATGTGCCTGCGCAAGGCGCGGGAGGGCGGGCTCTCCTGCGTCGCGAACGTCGTGGCGATCTACAACGAATTGGTGAAGACGCGGCCCGACCTCGTCGCCGCGCTCCACGAACCCTTGCCCTTCGACGCGCGGCAGGAGCAGGCCAAAGGGCAGAAGCCCTATTACCTGATGCCGGTTTTCACCGAGCATGGCGGGCGGCTCTTCACCCGCTTCATCCCGCAATATGTGCTGGCCTCGCAGAAGCACGCCGAGGCGCCGCGCCTGTCGCCCATCGCGCAGGAGGCGCTCAAGACCGTCACCGAGATGGCGCGCGACCCGCGCTACAACGTCTATATGGACCTGGCGCCGGGCGAGATGCAGTTCATCAACAACTACCATGTGCTGCACGGCCGCCAGGAATATCGCGACGATCCGGCGAACGGCTTCAGGCGCCATCTGAAGCGGCTGTGGCTGGCGACGCGCCATCTGACGGACCGGCCCGGCCATTTCCGCCGTCGCGAGCATTCGCACTGGGCGGACAACATCTCGGTCAGCCGTATCCCGGCGGTCGAAAGAACGAATTGAAATCCATCAAGGGTGGGACATGCTGACGACAGAACCGCCTCCGCCGAGCACGGCGCTGAATTTCGGCGACATCATCGACGCGGTGAGCGCGGTCGTTCCGCCGGATTCGCCCGCCTTCGTGCACGGCGAACGCACGATCCCCTGGAGCGAGGCGGCGCGGCGCATGAACAACATCGCGCGCAACCTCCACGCCAACGGCGTGGCGCCCGGCGACAAGGTCGCCTTCTACATGCGCAACGGCATCGAATACGGCGAGCTGACCGGCGCCTGCTTCGTCGGACGCCTCACCCATGTGAACGTCAACTACCGCTACAAGCCCGACGAGGTACGCTACATCGTCGACAATTCCGACGCGGCAGTCGTGTGCTACGCCCGCGAGTTCCGCGACGCGGTGGCGCAAATCCACAACCAGCTCGACAAGGTGAAGGTGTTCGTCGAGGTCGGCCCGTCCGACGTCGCATCCTTCGCCACGCCCTACGAGGCGCTGGCGACGCGCGGCAGCGGCGCCAGGCTCGGCATCGACCGTTCGCCCACGGACCTCGTCATGGTCTACACCGGCGGCACCACCGGCATGCCCAAGGGCGTGATGTACGCGCAGGGCGATCTTGCCAACACGCTCCTCGCGCGCGTCCTGATCGCCACCGGCAAGCTGCCGGAAACCGTGGAGGAGGTCGTGGCGTTCGTGAAGCCGCTGGGCGCGGCGAATACCCGCTACCTTCCGGCCTGTCCGCAGATGCACGGCACAGGCTTCTTCGGCACGATGACCTCGCTCCTGACCGGGGGCTGCGTCGTGACGGTGGACAATGCCTCGCTCGATCCGCACGCGATCTGGGGCGCGGTGGAGACGCACCGCGTCACCAACATGGCGATCGTCGGCGATCCCTTCGCCAAGCCGCTGCTGCGCGCCCTCGACGAGAATCCGGCGAGATACGATCTGTCGTCCATCGTCGGGATCGGCTCGTCCGGCGCGATGTGGAGCGCCGAGGTGAAGCAGGGCCTGCTGGAGCACCTGCCGCTACAGGCCGCGCTGACGGATGCCTTCTCCTCGACCGAGGCGCTCGGCATGGGCGTGTCGGTGGCGCAGCGCGGCGGGGAGACGCGCACCGCCGGCTTCCTGATGGGCCCGAACGCCATGGTGCTGGACGACGAGGACCGCCCCATCGTGCCGGGCAGCGGCAGGACGGGCCGCCTCGCCGTCGGCGGCGTGCTGCCCGTCGGCTATTACAAGGACGCGGAGAAAACCGACCGGCTGTTCAAGGTCATCGACGGCCGCCGCTTCTCGATCCCCGGCGACTACGCGATCGTGGAGGCCGATGGCCGCATCACACTGCTCGGCCGCGGCAGCAACTGCATCAACACGGCCGGCGAGAAGGTGTTTCCCGAGGAAGTCGAGGAGACGCTGAAGACCCATCCGTCCATCGAGGACGCGCTGGTGCTGGGCGTGCCCGACGAGCAATGGGGCCAAGCGGTAACCGGTCTGGTGAAGCTCGCGCCGGGCGGGGATTTCGACGAGGCGGGCCTGCGCGCCCATGTCCGCGCCTCGCTCGCCGGCTACAAGACGCCCAAGCGCGTGATCCTCGCCGGCGTGCCGCTCCGCGCGCCGAACGGCAAGGCGGATTACAAGAGCGCGGCCGAGTTCGCACGGCGGGAATTGGGGATCGCATCTTAGTTTTCCTCCCCCGCAACAGCGGGGGAAGAAATCATGTCCTTATTATACCAACGGCCTTAGTTTCTGACTCGTGAGGATTCAACGCGGCCGCTGTCTGTGATTCGCTTTGCGAGGTGATTCGCGAAGGGGATCGGCGATGGCGATCAAGATTTTGCGTTCGGAACACAGTGCTTCGGATTTGCGGCGGGAGGCGGCCAAGACGCGGCACGCCGATCAGGCTCGCCGGTTGCTGGCGCTGGCACTGGTGCTGGAAGGCACGTCTCGCACGGACGCGGCAACGGCGTGCGGCATGGATCGCCAGACGCTGCGCGACTGGGTGCATCGCTATAATGCGTCAGGCATCGATGGTCTTGTCGACCGCAAGGCTCCAGGCCCAACGCCCCGGCTGACGGAGCAGCAGGAGGCTGAACTTGTCCAGATTGTGGAGCAAGGTCCCGATCTTGCGAACGACGGTATGGTGCGCTGGCGCCGCGTCGATCTTCGCGACGTGATCGCCGCGCGCTTTGGCGTTGCGCTTCACGAGCGCACCGTGGGCAAGGTGCTGGATCGTCTCAACTTCAGCCATATGTCGGTTCGCCCGCGCCATCCCAAAGCAGACGCCGATGCCCAAGAGGCGTTCAAAAAAACTTCGCGCAGCTTGTCGATCGCGCCTTGCCGGATGCCGCCAAAACCAAGCCGGTCGAGATCTGGTTCCAGGATGAAGCCCGGATCGGCCAGAAGGGAAGCTTGACCAGAATGTGGGCGCGGCGCGGGACACGCCCCACCGCGCCGCGCGATCAGCGCTACAAGTGGGCCTACCTCTTCGGCGCGGTCTGTCCCGAGCGCGCCTGTGCCGCCGGTCTGGTTCTTCCTTGCGCCAATACCAGGGCGATGACGGCGCACCTCAAGGAGATCAGCCGGGCCGTCAGGCCAGGCGCCCATGCTGTCCTGGTCATGGACGGCGCTGGCTATCACGAGAAAGCCATCACCCACCTGCCGTCCAACATCTCGCTGCTGACGTTGCCGGCATACGCCCCCGAACTCAACCCGGTCGAGAATGTCTGGCAGTTCCTGCGCCAGAACCATCTCGCAAACCGCGTCTTCAAAGACTACGACGCCATCCTCGATGCTTGTTGCGACGCTTGGCGAAGCTTCCTCAGAAACCCAGACAATATCGCCTCGATAACCCAAAGATCATGGGCCAAATGTGTCAACCACTGAGGCCGTTGGTATTACCAGCACCGCCAGAGCTTTCGGGCCGTGCGCGCCCAGCTCCATGGTCTGCTCGATGTCGCCGGTGCGCGAGGGACCGCTGACGAGATTGAGCGTCGACGGCAACCCGTCCGGCAGCGCCGCCAATACGTCCTCCAGTCCGGCGACCACCGACGCCGCGCGCACGATGGCGATCTCCAGCACGGGACGGAAATGCCACGAGGCCGGCGCCCCCTTCGCGGAGGGATAAGCCAGCGTGCCGGTCTCCGCGATGGCGAACGGTGCCACGGTCACCGCGGCGTCGAACTGGCCGGGCGGCTCGCGCAGGATCTCGACATTCGGCAGGTCGAGCGTCAATTCGCTGTCCGGCGCGATGTGCACCATCGGCGCCATGTTGCGGCCGCGCAGAATGTCGGCGATGGCGGCCGGCACGTCGGCCATGCCGTCCAGCATGCGAACGTCCGCGTATTGCGCCGAAAGCTTTTTCGCGAAGGCCTCGATGAGATCGCCCTCGCTCGCCGGCGCGCGATAGACGGCAGGCTTCGGCGTCCGCGTGAGCTGCCGTGCGCGGATCGACTCAAGGATTTCGTCCCGCGCGCTCATTTTTGATGGCGGCCTCGCGAATTGCCGCCCGCCAACCCAATTCGCTCGGCCGCGTCGTTCATTTGCGTGCCCGCCATTGCTGCTGGAACGTCTGCCCTTCCGGCACCGGAAAATCGCGCACCGCGAACCAGCCATTCTTGAATGGCACCGCGTGAATAGTGCCGCGGCGGCCAAGCATCTTCAGCACCCGCGCCGCGATGCTCGCCCCCAGCCGATAGAGCGCCGGCCGCTTCGCCGCGAAGGCCCACAGCGTCAGCCCGCGCGTGATCGCTTTCGGCGCCAGGCCCTGGCCGTATTCGATGGCGCGCCAATGCCGCATGATCTTGGGCAGCGGGATCATCACCGGGCAGACCTCCGCACAGCGGCCGCAAAAGGTCGAGGCGTTGGCGTGATGGGCCGCGTTCTCCACCCCCATCGTGGCGGGGTTCAGCGCCGCGCCGATCGGCCCCATATAGGTCGCGCCATAGGCATGGCCGCCGACCGCGCCATAGATCGGGCAATGATTGATGCAGGCGCTGCAGCGGATGCAGCGCAGCACGTCCTGCGCCTCGGTGCCGATCAGCCTGGAGCGTCCGTTGTCGATCAGCACGACATGGAAATTCTCGGGCCCGTCGGTCTCGTCCGGCCCGCGCGGCCCCGCCATGACGCTGACATAGGTCGAGATCGGCTGGCCAGTCGCCGAGCGCGTCAAAAGGCGCAGCAGCACCGCCACGTCGTTCATATCGGCGACGACCTTCTCGATGCCGGTGACGACGATATGGGTCCTGGGCAGAAGCCGCGTGAGATCGCCATTGCCCTCATTGGTGACGATCACCGCCGCGCCGTCCTTGGCGCTCAGGAAATTGGCGCCGGTGATGCCGGCGTCGGCGGCCTCGAACCGGCGGCGCAGGATGGCGCGCGCCTCCTGCACCAGGGAATTGCGCTCTTCCAGCGAGCGCTTAGGATCGAGCTCCGTGTGCGCGGCAAAGAACGTCTCGGCCACCTGTTCCTTGGAGAGATGGAAGGCCGGCGCGATGATATGGCTCGGCGGCTCATGGCGAAGCTGGATGATGTATTCGCCCAGATCGGTCTCGACCGGCTCGATGCCGTTGGCTTCGAGGAACGGGTTGAGCAGGATCTCCTCCGTCACCATGGACTTGCCCTTGGTGACGGTCTTGGCGCCCACATCCTGCAGGATGGAGAGGATAACGCGCCGCGCCTCGCCCGCATCGCGCGCCCAACGCACCGTGCCGCCGCGCGCCGCGACGCTGGCCTCGAATTGCACGAGCAATTCGTCCAGATGCGTCACCGCATGGTTGCGGATCGCCTTGCCGGCTTCGCGCAGGCCCTCGAAATCGCCATAGCGCTGCACGGCAATGGCGCGGCCGGCACCGAAATGCGTCTTGAGGCGGCCGAGCGCCGGCCGCAGCTTGGGATCGCCCAGCGCCGCCCGCGCATTCGCGATGAACTCTTTGGGATCGGCGTTCACGGCTCGCCCAGCGCCTTGCCGCCGCCCATGCCGGCCAGCACTTCGGCGACGTGGCGCACGTCGATTCTCTTGCCCTGCCGCGCCATGCGGCCCTTCAGATGCAAGAGGCAGCCGAGATCGCCGCCCAGAAGCGCGTCGGCGCCGGTAGCGCAGGCATCGGCGATCTTGTCGTCCGCCATGCGCTCGGAGATGTCGGGATATTTCACGCTGAACAATCCGCCGAAGCCGCAGCACACCTGCGGATCGGTCAATTCGTTTATCGAAAGGCCCGTCACCGTCGACAGCAGCGCGCGCGGCTCCGCCTTCACGCCCATCTCGCGCAGCGAGGAACAGGAATCGTGATAGCAGACGCGCTTGGCGAAGGCCGCCGTCACGCCCGTCATCCCGCGCACCCTGGCCAGGAACGACAGCAGCTCATGCGTCTTCGCCGCCAGCGCCCGGGCGCGCGGCAGCCATTCGGCATCCTTCTCGAATATTTCGGGATAGTGCCGCTTGATCATCCCGCCGCAGGAGCCGGACGGCGCCACGACATGGTCGAAGCCCTCGAACGCCATTATGACGTTTCGCGCGATGTCCTTGGCGTCGCGGTCGGCGCCGGCGTTCCAGGCCGGCTGGCCGCAGCAGGTCTGCGCCGCCGGCACCTCGACGTCGCACCCGGCCTGCTCCAAGAGCTTGACCGCCGCGAAGCCGATTTGCGGCCGCACCAGGTCGACGAGGCAGGTGACGAAAAGCCCGACCCGGGGCCGCGCTGCCGTGCTCATGCACCGGGCGCCCGCTTGGGGCGTTTCACGCGCGTCCGCGGCAGTTTCTGCGGCATCGTCTCGCCCAGCGAATAGGTGATCTCCTTCAGCCGATCCATTACCGATTGCCGGTCGTTGATGCCGGCGATGCGCTCATAAGGCAGCACGTCGCCGAGCCGCACATAGACCTCGCTGCCGATGCGGTCGTGCACCTCCTTGAACAGCAGCGACAGGCGCAGCGTCACGCTGATATGGCTCGCCACCTGGAACAGCCGGCTGTTCTGGCCCGCGAAATAGACCGGCGCTACCGCCGCCTTGGACTGCGCGATCAGCCGCGCCGTCAGGTTCTTCCATTCGGTGTCGACGGCCCGCTTGTGCCAGATGGTCGGCGTGGTGGAGACGCCGCCGGCCGGGAACACCACCAGGCAGCCGCCCTTCATCAGATGGTTCTTGGCCTCGGCACGGGTGCGCAGATTGGTCTTCAGCGCCTCCTCGGTCTCCGCGAAATCGACCGGCAGCAGGAAGGTCTTCACCTCTTCCGCGCGCAGCAGCACCGCATTGGTCAGCACGCGGAAATCCTTCCGCACCTTCGAGATGATGTGGCAGATGATGAGCCCGTCCAGCACCCCGAAGGGATGGTTGGCGACCACCACCAGCGGCCCGGTGCGCGGCCATTGCGCCAGCGCCTCCTCGTTGATCCGGACCTTGAGCTCCAGCTTGCGGATCGCCGCGTCCCAGAAATCCTCGCCCGGCACCGGATGGGCGCGGTTCTCCTCATAGAGCCATTTCAGATAGGGCTGGCCGGTGATGCGCTCCACCAGCCGGATGAAGAAGCGCTTCAGCCGCGGGTCGGCCGGATCGGCATAGGAGAAGGTATCGATGTCGGCGGTCGATTCAGCCATGGCGGGATTTTGTCACGGGCGGCGGACGCAAGCCACAGCCTCAAACGGGCGGATTTGGGGCGGCGGCGCCACGGTTTCGCCGCACCGCGGCGAGCCATATGCCGGAAGCGGCCCTACCCGAACCGCCGCTTCAACCAGTCCACCATGATCGCGTTCACCTGGTCGGGGTGTTCCTGCTGGGTCCAGTGGCCGCAATCCTTGATCAGCGCCTTCTCGAGGTCCGGCACGAACTGCTCCATGCCCTCGGCCATGGCCGGCGAGAGCACGATGTCGTCCTCCGCCATGATCATCAGGCTCGGCATCGGCACCTTCTGCACGAGGTCCGCGCTGCGCTCCCAGTTGCGGGTGAAATTGCGGTACCAGTTGATGCCGCCGGTGAAGCCGGTCCGGGTGAAGGTGTCGACGAAATATTTCAGCTCCTCCGGGTTGAGGAGCTGCGTGCCGGCGCCCGCCCAGCTCGTCTCGTCGGCCTCCAGCGCCTTGACGAGGGCGAGGTTGCGCTGCCCGGCCGGCAGCTTGGCGTAGTCCGCCGCCTTCATCCCCGATTTGCGCATGAAGAAGCGCATCGACTTGCCGACATCCTTGGCCAGTGCCGCGTCGGCGAGGCCCGGCTTCTGGAAATAGACGATGTACATGTCCTCGCCGAACACCGCGCGCATCATCGCGATCGGGTCCATCGGCCCGCGCGGCAGGAACGGCGTGTTCACGCCGATGACGCCGCGCACGCGGCTGGGGTGCAGCAACGGCATGTTCCACACCACCATCCCGCCCCAGTCATGGCCGCAGAACACCGCGTCCTTCAGGCCGAGCGCATCGAGCATGCCGGCCAGATCGCCGGTCAGGTGCTCCATGTCGTAGTCGGCGACGGCCTCGGGGCGGGAGGTGCGGCCATAGCCGCGCTGGTCGGGCGCGATGGCGCGAAAGCCCGCCGCCGCGAGCGCCGGCAATTGATGCCGCCAGGAATAGGCGAGTTCGGGAAAGCCGTGGCACAGCACGACCGGCACGCCGTCCTTCGGCCCGGCCTCGTAGACCGCCATGTCGATGCCGTTGGTCTTGACCATGGTGGGCTCGGGAAAGGATGCCATGCGTTCCTCCATTCTTTTTTTGTGATGCCCGCGCAGGCGGGCATCCAGGTCTGCCGTCACCGTGCTGGATGCCCGCCTGCGCGGGCATGACAATTGTTGTTACGCCGCGATGTTCAACAGCTTCAGCATCCCCGCGCGATCCGGTCCGGCCTTGGGCGGATAGAGACCGCGCCGTTCCTTCTCCGCCTTCGACATCGCCCAATGGCTCAGGATGCGCGCCATGATCGCCGGGCGTTTCATGAACGCGGTCGGCTCGTCGAGCATGTGGAAGACGCGGGAGAGCGCGCGGCTCACCTCCACGTCGCCGCGCTGGGCCGGCATCAACCCGTCCTCGGTGAAGCTCTTGGCGAGCCGCGCGCGATAGCCCGGGCGATAGTCGGGATCGCGCTCATGCTGGGCGCGGCGGATCGCGTTGAGGTCGAGGTCGACCATGGAATCGAAGAACGGCCGGATGGCGGTCACGAGGTCGCGCTCGTATTTCCTGGCGCGCTCCACCGGATCGGTGCCGGCGTCCAGCGCCGCGCGCAACAGATGCGCCTCGACCACGCCGGAGGAACAGCCGCGCCCGTAGAGCGGATTGGTGCGGATCGCCGCGTCGCCCAGCGCGAAGAAGTTCAGCACCTGCGGCTCGCCGTCCTTCATGTAGTGGCGCCAGACATTGTGCAGTTCGCCCATCGAGAACACCCGGCTGACCGGTTCGGCCCGCGCCGGATCGATCCAGCGCGCCGCGCCCGGCATCGCCAGGCAGGCGGCGTCGAAGGTCTCCGGCTTCATCACCGCGGTGCGCAGATGGCTTTCGATTTCCGGCACCGCCAGCGTGACGGAGAAGTGGCGATTGTCGGCGATGAACACGCCGAACTTGATGTAGCCGAGATCGGCGCCGCCGGCAGCGGCCTTGGGATCGCGCGGCGGCTCGTCCTGGCCGTCGCGCAGCTTGTAATGCCGCGTGTAATAGAGGATGCCGCAGGGGCTCGATTCCTCGCGCACCGTCGCGCCTTCGGCGCGCAGCCATTCGGGAAACAGCGTGTTGCGGCCCGACGCATCGACCACGATGGCGGCGCGCATCTCCTCCACGGCGCCGTTGCGCTCGACCTTCAGGCCCTCGACCACGACGCGCCCGTTCTCGCGCCGCGTGAGGAGGCCGCGCACGCCGGCATCGGGAATGAACGACACGCCGGGCAGCCTGGCCGCATAGCGCCGCAGGATCAGTTCCAGCGTCGTGCGCCGGCTGAACAGCAGCTTCAGGTCCTCGTCGCCCTTCGCCGGGCGGTAATCCTTCGCGAGCGCGGGCGGCAGTCCGTCCTCGAAGCCGAACAGGCGGGTGCCTTCGGCCAGCAGTTCGGCCATCAGCTCGGGATAGCGGTCGCGGATCAGCGAGGTCAGCCGTCCGAGGAAGGCATGGCTATGACGAAGCTGCGTCGCGCCGCGCCGCTCCCATTCGTAGAATGCCTCCTCCGCCGAGCCGGCGGGCGGCGGCGGATCGCGGTCGAGGATGGTGATGCGGCGCGCGCCGCCGCCGAAGGCCAGCGCGGCGCCGAGCCCGGCGATGCCGCTGCCGGCGACCAGGATATGCTCGTCCTTACCCATCACACTCTTTCGATCACTTTGGCAACCGCGTGGCGGCGAGTGCCAGCGCGCACCATCCGATGATGAAACCAAGGCCGCCGAACGGCGTAACGAACGCGAAAAGCCGCGCGCCCGTCAGGGCCAGAAGATAGAGCGAACCGCTGAAGAGCAATATCCCGCCGAGGAAAAATGCGCAGGCTGTTGCAGACGCGCCTGCCGCTGCGTCACGTATCGCGAAGGCCGCCAGCCCGATCGCCAGCGCGTGATACATGTGATAGCGCGCCGCCGTCTCGAAGATCTGCATCGCATGCGCGTCCAGCCGGCCCTGCAGCCCATGCGCCGCGAAAGCGCCGAACGCTACGGCAAGCGCCCCGTTGATTGCCGCGACGACAAGCCAGCCGCTCATGCGCAGCCGCAGCCGCCGTGATGGCTGTGCGTCATGGGCTCGCGCGACCTGGCGATTGCGGCATGCGAAAGCTCCGCCGTCGCCGCGAAATCCGCGCGCGCCGCCGCGAGCTGTCCGGCATCCGCCATCAGGTCGAGCGCCGTCATGGCGAGCGATTTGGCGCCGTCGATCACCGCCGCGTCGCCCGCCGGCGACGCGGCATAGCGGGCGAATTCCTGGTTGTGGATGATGACGTTGCCGGGCGCGACGCCCAGCATCGGATGGATCGAGGGCACGCGATGGCTGACATTGCCCATGTCGGTCGAGCCGGCATAGCCCGGCGGCAGGTCCTTCACGGGGGAGAATTCGCGCCCCAGCCGGATCGCGTTCTTCTCGTACATCTCCGCCATCGGCCAGTTGGTCTTGAGGTCGAGATAGTCGGTGTCGCCCCAATGCGCCTCCAGCGTGCAGCCGGTGGCGAGCGCGCCGGCCTCGAAGCATTTCTGCACACGGGCTTTCAGCGGCACGAGCTCATGCACGTCGGCCGCGCGGACATAAAAGCAGCATGCCGCCCGCTCCGGCACGATGTTGGGCGCGAGGCCCCCCTCGGTGATGATGCCGTGGATGCGGTCGGTGTTGCGGATGTGCTGGCGAAGCTGCGCGATGGCCTGATAGGCGGTCACCACGGCGTCGAGCGCGTTCAGCCCGCGATAGGGTATGGCCGAGGCGTGCGCCGAGCGGCCGTGGAAGATCGCCTCGACCTCCGAGATGGCGATGCAGGGCATGGTGACGAGGTTCTGGTTGGAGGGATGGATCATCATCGCCGCGTCGGTGCCGTCGAAGGCGCCCTCGCGCGCCATGATCTCCTTGCCGCCGAACCGTTCCTCCGCCGGCGTGCCCAGATAGCGCACGCGCCCGGGCAGCCGCCCGTTCAGCTTCGACAGCGCGATCGCCGCGCCATAGCCGCTGGCCGCGATGATGTTGTGGCCGCAGGCATGGCCGATGCCCGGCAGCGCGTCGTATTCCGACAGGATCGCGATGTTCGGTCCGCCGTCCCGGCCGAACTGCGCGGCATAGCCGGTCGCGAGGCCGAAGGCCTCGCGCTGGACCGGGATGCCGTGGCTCTCGACCGCGTCGGTCAGCCGCTTCGCCGCCTTGAATTCCTCCAGCGCGAGCTCCGGCTCGCCATGGATCGCATGGCTCAGCGCGAGCAGTTCCCCGGCCAGCCCGTCGACCGCCGCGCAGACATCTTTCTTCAACTTTTCCAAAGACATAGCGCAGGCTTTCGCAACGACAGGGTCATCATAGACAGTCCCGCGCCGCTTTGCGAAGGTCGCCGCATGACACGCTTTGCAACCGCGCCGGACGGTATCCGGCTCGCCTATGAAACCGTCGGCGAGGGCGAGCCCATCGTCCTGGTCCATGGCTTCGCGTCGGACCGGGCGCAGAACTGGAAGAATGTCGGCTGGTACGAAACGCTGACCGGCGCCGGCCGCCGCATCGTGGCGATGGACTGCCGCGGCCACGGCCTGAGCGACAAGCCGCATGACGAGATCTCGTATGGCGACAAGATGGTGGGCGACATCCTGACGGTGATGGATGCCGCCGAGGTGCCGCGCGCCGATGTGATGGGCTATTCGATGGGCGCCTTCCTGACCATCGGCCTCCTGATGACGCGGCCGGAGCGGATCCGGCGCGCGGTCTGCGCCGGCGTCGGCGAGACCTATTTCAACCGCGATTCCCACCGTCCGGGCATCGCGAAGGCGCTGCGCGCCGCCGATCCCTCCACGATCGCCGATCCGATCCAGAAGGCGTTCCGCGCCTTCGCCTCGCAGCCCGGCAAGGACAGGGAGGCGCTCGCCGCCTGCATGGGGGCCGACCGGACGCTGTACACGCGCGAGCAGCTTGGGACCTGCACCGTGCCGGTGCTGGTGGTCGACGGCGCCAAGGACATCCAGGCCGGATCGCCCGGGCCGCTCGCGCAGGCCTTCGCCGACGGCCGCGCCGCGGTCGTTCCCAACCGCGACCACATGACGGCGGTGGGCGATAAAGTCTACAAGGATGCCGTCATCGCGTTTCTGACCGCGTAGCGGGTCGCATCGGGCCGGGGATGGGCCGACGAATACGGGGGAAACATGTCGTCGAAATTGCTGGGCGTTTTTGCGTTCGCCGCGTTGTGGCTTGCGGCCGGTCCGGCCGTCGCCGATTGCAAGCCGCTGTCGCTGGTCGCGTCCGTGGACCTGGCGCCGACGGACGACCTGCGCCCCTTCGTGCCCGTGACGCTGTCCGGCAGGCCGAAACTGATGCTGATCGATACCGGCGGCGTCGCGACCGTGTTGACTCAGCAGGCGGCCGACGAACTCGGCCTCAAGCCGACGCAGGGAATGCTCGAACTGTCGGACATCGCCGGCAGGAAAACGAGCAAGCTGGTGCACAGCCCTCTGACGCTGGGCCGGCTCAGCGCGCAGAACATGTCCTTCTACGTCCTGCCGGACGATCACGCCATCGACGAACCGAACACCGCGGGCATCATCGCGCCGGACGTTCTCAGCAACTACGACGTCGAGATCGATTTCGGCAGCCGCAAGTTCAATCTGCTTTCGCAGGACCATTGCGAGGGCAAGGTGGTCTATTGGCCGACCGAGTTCGTGGCGATCATACCCTTCCTGAAGATGAATTCGGGGCACATCCAGTTCAAGGTGATGCTGGACGGCAAGGACGTCGTCGCCGATTTCGACACCGGCGCCTACGTCACGACCTTGACCCGGTCCGTCGCGGTGGACGATTTAGGGATCACGGTCGGCGGCGCTGACACGCCCCGGGTCGGCAGTCTCACCGACAGCGCCGACGCGGCCGTCTACACGCATGTGTTCAAGAGCCTGGACCTCGGCGGCGTCGCCGTCTCCAATCTCAATGTCGTCATCATTCCCGATATGACGCGCACCGTGCGCCGCAGGGCGGCGGCGCCTCCGGTCGGATATCGTCTTTCGGACAAGCGCGGCGACGAAGCCGACCAGGCCATGCTGCTCGGCATGAATATCCTGCGCCACCTTCATATTTACATCGCCTACAACGAACAGAAAATCTACATCACGGCGGCCGGACCGCCGCCGGCCGCCCCGTCTCCGCACGCGACGCCGTGACCGACGGGTGCAGGTCCCCATTCCGGGACCGGCGCCAATATGATAAGTTGCAGCCCGACATTTCGAGATACACCGACCGGGGGGAACATGTCGTCGAAGCTTACCAGCGCCGCCTTGCTCGCCGCATCCTGCCTGCTGGCCGGTCCGGCCTTTGCCGACTGCAAGCCGCTCTCGATCGTCGCGTCCGTCGATCTGGCGCCGACGGCGGACATCCGGCCCTTCGTTCCCGTGACCTTCGGCGATACGCGCAAGACGATGCTGGTCGATACCGGCGGCACCCTGACCGAAATGCTCCCCTCGGTTGCCGACGCGCTCGGCCTGAAGCCGGGCCATGGGGCGGACGCGCATAGCGTCAGGTGGAGGACGTACGAGGCCGCCAATATCGTGCACGATGCGCCGACCGTGCTCGTGCACGCATCGATGAAGCTCGGCAATCTCGTCGCCCGGAACATGGAATTCCGCGTCACGTCGGACGACGACCTGCCGGCCGACGACGCAACCGTCGCGGGCCTGATCGCGCCGGACGTCCTCGGCAATTACGATGTCGAGATGGATTTCGGCGCCCGCAAGCTCAACCTGCTGTCGCAGGACCATTGCGAAGGCAAGGTCGTCTATTGGAACGCCGATGCGGTCGCGATCGTGCCGTTCGAGAAAATGCCGACCGGACATATCCAATTCCCGGTCCAGTTGGACGGCAAGGCGGTCGTCGCCGACCTGGATACCGGCGCCCGCGCCACCACCCTGACACGCGGGGTCGCGTCGCGCGATTTCAGCGTCGAGGTCGGCGACGCCGCCACGCCCGCCGCGGGCAACCCGCCGCAGTACCGGCATGTCTTCAAGACGCTGGACATCGGCGGCGTCGTCATCGCCAATCCCGGCCTGCTCATCGTCCCCGACGTTACGCGCAACATGCGCGCCAAGGCCGGGGCGCCGCCGCTCGGGACGCGCCTCTCCGACAAGCGGATCGACGAGACCGATCAGGCCCTGCGGATCGGCATGGATATCCTGCGCCACCTGCACGTCTACATCGCCTACGCCGAAAAGAAGATCTACATCACGGCCGGATCGCCTTCGCCGGCGCCGGCCAACGCCCCGCACCCGGCCTCGTGACAGGCACGCGCATGCCGGAGTAGAAGGCGCCCGCAACGACGGAGCGCCTTCGCATGGCCATTCCGGAAGACAAATCCCACAAGCCGTCCGCCCGGCTCGACCGCAATGCGTTCGACTGGGCCGATCCGCTGCTGATCGAGCAGGACTTGTCGTCCGAAGAGCGCATGGTGCGCGACAGCGCGCGCGCCTACTGCCAGGACAGGCTGGCGAGCCGCGTGAAGCTCGCCTTCCGCAACGAGACCTTCGACCGCGCCATCATGACCGAGATGGGCGCGCTCGGCCTGCTCGGCAGCACCCTTCCCGAAGAGTATGGCTGCGCCGGCCTCAACTATGTCTGCTACGGCCTCGTGGCGCGCGAGGTCGAGCGGGTCGACAGCGGCTATCGCTCGGCGATGAGCGTGCAATCCTCGCTCGTCATGCATCCGATCTACGCCTATGGCTCGGAAGAGACGCGGCGCAAATACCTGCCCAAGCTCGCGAGCGGGGAGTTCGTCGGCTGCTTCGGCCTGACCGAGCCCGATCACGGCTCCGATCCCGGCGGCATGACGACCCGCGCGGTAAAGGAAGCGAACGGCTATCGCCTCAACGGCGCCAAGATGTGGATCACCAATGCGCCGATCGCCGACGTCGCGGTGGTGTGGGCCAAGCTCGACGACGTTATCCGCGGCTTCGTGGTCGAGCGCGGCATGAAGGGGTTCTCGACGCCGAAGATCGAAGGCAAGTTCTCGCTGCGCGCCAGCGTGACCGGCGAGATCGTGCTGGAGGACGTGCTGGTGCCCGAAGCCAATCTGCTGCCGAACGCGAAGGGACTGGGCGGGCCGTTCGGCTGCCTCAACCGCGCGCGTTACGGCATCGCCTGGGGCGCGATGGGCGCTGCGGAAGCCTGCTGGCACGCGGCGCGGCAGTATACGCTCGACCGCAAACAGTTCGGCCGCCCGCTGGCCGCGACGCAGCTCGTTCAGAAGAAGCTCGCCGACATGCAGACCGAGATCACGCTCGGCCTTCTGGGCGCGCTGCGCCTGGGCCGGCTGATCGATTCAGGCGACGCGGCGGCGCCGGCGGTCTCGCTGATGAAGCGCAACAATTGCGGCAAGGCGCTCGCCATCGCGCGCGAGGCCCGCGACATGCACGGCGGCAACGGCGTGTCCGACGAATATCCGGTGATCCGCCATGTGCTGAATCTGGAAGCGGTGAACACCTATGAAGGCACGCACGACGTCCACGCCCTGATCCTGGGACGGGCGCAGACCGGGATTCAGGCGTTCAGTTGAATTTTTCTCCCCCGCAAAGCGGGGGAGGTGCCGCACGCGCGAAGCGAGCGCGGCGGAGGGGGAAGTGTTTGAACGGCGGCGCGGGGCGGTCCCCCTCCGTCATGCCTCCGCTTCGCTGCGGCATGCCACCCTGCCGGGTTCGCTGTCGCTACAAAGCCCCGCAACAGCGGGGAGGAAAGCCCTACGGCTTCTCCGCCTCGTGCTCGACCTCGATGATGTCCTTCTCGGTGAAGAGATATTCCTTCAGCTCCTTGGCGAAATGCGGATTGTTGCGCCTGAGCCATTCGATGATCATCGCGGCATGCTCGATCTCCTCGCGCATGTTGTGCAGCAGGATCTCCTTGAGCGAGGGCGCGTCGCAATCGTCGGCCCGCTGGCGATACCAGTCCGCGGCCTCGAGCTCCTCCATCAGCGAAACGATGGCCTGATGCATCGCGAGCGTCTCCTTGGACAGGCGTTCGCGGGGGGCGTGAAGATTTTCGCTGGACATGGGATATCCTCGGGGAGTGGGCGGCGGGCGCCGATAGAAGCACTTTTCGAACGGATACGGCAATGAAGCTTGGCGGCGTGCGCGTCCTGGATCTGTCCCAATATCTTCCCGGGCCGCACCTGACCATGACCATGGCCGATCACGGCGCCGACGTGATCATGGTCGAGCCGAAGAACGGCGTCGGCGAGCCGGTGCGGGCGATGGGCACGCGGGCGCCCGACGGCATGGCGGCGTGGTTCCGCAACATCGCGCGCGGCAAACGCGCGCTGGCGCTCGACCTCAAGGACGCGTCCGACCGCGCGGCGTTCCTCGATCTGGCCGCCGATGCCGATGTGATCGTCGAGGCGTTCCGCCCCGGCGTCGTGCAGCGGCTCGGCATCGGCTACGGCGCGGTCGCGGCGCGCAATCCGCGCATCGTCTATTGCTCGATCAGCGCCTTCGGGCAGGCGGGGCCTTGGGCGCAGAAGCCGTCGCACGATCTCGGCGTCCAGGCGCTGGCGGGCACGCTGGAACTGTCGCGCGGATTTTCGGACGGCAAGCCCAACATGCCGAACCTGGTCGCGGCCGACATGGCCTCGTCGCTGACCGCGCTGTCGGCAATCCTGATGGCGCTCCTGGCGCGCGAGAAGACGGGCCTGGGCGACCATATCGACATCGCGATGTACGACGCGCTGCTCGCCTGGACGCCGAACATCACCGGCACGGTGCTTGGCGAGGGCAGGGCGCCGCAGCCGCTCGCCATGCGCAATTACGGCGGCCAGGCGATGAACCGGATTTACGAGACGAAGGACGGCGGCTTCATCGTGCTCGCGGGCTCGGAGCCGAAATTCTGCGAGAACCTGCTGCGGGCGCTCGGCCGTCTCGATTTCCTCGATATCGCGAAGGGCGAGCCCGGGCCGTCGCAGAAGCCGCTGACCGATTTCTTCACCGCGCTCTTCGCGACGAAGACGCGCGCCGAATGGGAAGCGTTCCTGGAACCGATCGATCTTTGCTGGGCGCCGGTGCGCACGCTGAAGGACGCGTTCGGCGACGCGAACGCGGCGGCGCGCGGCCTGCTGCTGCGCGACGCGGCCGGCAATCCGCATATCGGCCCGGCGATCAAGTTCAAGAACGACCCGGCCGAACCGAAATTTGATCTGCCGGCGTATGAACCGGGCAAGCGTGTGGCATGGCGCACCTAATTTCCGCCCCCGCTGTTGCGGGGGAGGCGGCATGGCGAAGCGTAGCGTAGCCGTGACGGAGGGGGCCGGACTGGGCCGATCGTTTCGGCGCTGCCCCCCTTCCGCCTCACTCCGTTCGGCACCTTCCCGCAACCGCGGTAGAGGAAAAACGAAAAGCTCCGGAGCGTGTCCGGAGCTTTCCCATTGCCGCAAAAGCGGCCTTTGCAGGCGAGCCTAAGCTCGCGACGTCCACGTCGATTTTGGGCGGCGACCGGCGTTTCGCCTCGGCCGGTCGTGGCTCCGCGCTGGGCGGAGCCCCGGTTCTATGCCCGGTGGAGTTTCTTCCATGCGGAATCTCCCTTTGGCAGCGGTTCCACGGTCTCTCTCGGCGGGTTCCGCTGGATTGCCGGTCCTGACCGCAATCTCTGCGCCCTTGCGCGCGGTGACGCCCGTCTCGGAGGCCACGCGAAATCCTCCGCCCGTGACGATTGCGTGTCAACAGCGAAGAATCGGTCCGTATACGGATGGAAACCGGAACGCTTCGCTAGACGCTGCGTTGCGCCTTGTCCTTGTCGTTGGCCGAGCGGATCTGGCCGCGGATCGCCTCCCATTCCGCGTCGCCCAGCGCCGCCAGCCGCGCGAAGTTCCCGCCGCTCGCCAGGTGCAGCGCACCGTCGATCGCCAGCGTCTGGCCCGTGAGATATTCGCAGCCGTCCGCCATCAGGAACGAGGCGAGGTTCGCCAGTTCCACCATCTCGCCGTTGCGCGCCATGCCGGCGGTCTGCCGCGCCGAGGCTTCGGTGTTGCCGCTCGCCGCCGGGTTCAGCCGCTCCCACGCGCCCTTGGTCGGGAAGGGACCCGGCGCGATGGCGTTGAGGCGGATGCCGTTCGGCCCCCATTCCTGCGCCAGCGATTTGGTCATGATGTTGAGGCCGGCCTTGCTCATCGCGCTCGGCACGGTGAATGGCCCGCCGTTCCAGATCCAGGTCGTGAGGATGGAGATCACGCTCGCCTTCTTTTCCTCTTCGATCCAGCGCTTGCCGCAGGCCAGGGTGACGTAGAACGAGCCGCGGAACACGATGTCGGCGATGGCGTTGAAGCCGCGCGGGCTGAGGTCCTTGGTCCGCGAGATGAAATTGCCCGCCGCATTGTTGACCAGACCGGTGAGTGCCCCGCCATCGGCCCAGATCTGCGCGATCATGTCGTCGACCGCTTCGGCCACACGGATGTCGCAGGCGATGCCTTTGACCGTGGAACCGGTGTCGTCGGAAATCTTCTTGGCCGTCTCGTCGAGGACGGGCTTGCGCCGGCCGCAGATGTAGACCGTGGCGCCGAGCTGGGCATAGGCCTCGGTCATGACCTCGCCGAGGCCCGTACCGCCGCCCGTCACCAGGATGCGCTTGCCCTTGAGAATGCCATCCTTGAGCATCAAGTTGTACATGATCTGTTCCTCCGCGGCTCTTTGGGGCACAGTAGGAGCGATGACGGCGACAGGCAAAAATGACGGCACATTAGTTTCCTCCCCCGCTGTTGCGGGGGAGGTGGCGAGCGTAGCGAGCCGGAGGGGGCCCGCCCAGTCGGCCCCCTCCACCGCTTCGCGGTCCCCCTCCCCCGCAAACGCGGGGGAGGAAAACGCTCTCGCACTCCCCGCCACCTTTTCCGCCTGGTTCGCGTCGCGCGGCTGGTCGATCCGTCCGCACCAGTCCGCGCTGATCGCGCACGCGTCGCGCGGCGAATCCGTGCTGCTGGTCGCGCCGACCGGTGGCGGCAAGACGCTGGCCGGCTTCCTGCCCAGCCTGATCGACCTCGCGAAACTCCCTGCCCGGCGCGCCGCTCGCCTGCACACGCTCTATATCTCGCCGCTGAAGGCCCTCGCCGTCGACGTGGCGCGCAATCTCGAAGCGCCGGTCGCCGAGATGGGCCTGCCCATCCGGGTCGAAACCCGCACCGGCGACACCTCGGTCTCCAAGCGCCAGCGCCAGCGCCATCGTCCGCCCGACATCCTGCTCACCACGCCGGAGCAGCTCGCGCTGCTGCTGTCCAATCCCGGCGCCGGCCTGATGTTCGCGGACCTGAAGGCCGTGGTGCTCGATGAGCTTCACGCCATGCACAATTCCAAGCGCGGCGATCTGCTCGCGCTCGGCCTCGCGCGGCTGCGCACGCTGGCGCCGGGCCATCGCCGCGTCGGGCTCTCCGCGACCGTCGCGGACCCCGCGCCTCTGCAGCGCTATCTGATGCCGCAGCCCGCCGAAGGCGAGGCGAGATCGGCACTGGTGCTGGGCCGGCCAGGCGCGAAGCCTGAGATTTCGATCAGCGCCTCGGATTCCTATGTCCCCTGGGCCGGCCATCTGGCGCGCCACGCCATGGCCGACGTGATGACGGCGATCAAGGAGGCGAAGACCGCGCTCGTCTTCGTCAACACCCGCAGCCAGGCGGAGCGGACGTTCCAGGAACTGTGGCGCATCAACGCCGACAACCTCGCCATCGCGCTGCATCACGGCAGCCTCGCGCCGCAGCAGCGCCGCAAGGTAGAGGCCGCAATGATGCGCGGCGACTTGCGCGCCGTGGTCTGCACCTCGACGCTGGATCTCGGCATCGACTGGGGCGCGGTGGACAAGGTGATCTGCATCGGCGCACCGAAAGGCGCCGCGCGGCTGGTGCAGCGCATCGGCCGCGCCAATCACCGGCTGGACGAGCCGAGCCAGGCGCTGCTCGTGCCCGCCAACCGTTTCGAAGTGCTCGAATGCAACGCGGCGCGCGACGCAGTGCTGGCGGGCGAGCTCGACGGCGAGCGCCTCAAGCGCGGCGGCCTCGACGTGCTCGCGCAGCACGTGCTCTGTATCGCCTGTTCGAAACCGTTCGATGCCGGGGCGCTCTATGCCGAAGTCCGTTCCGCCTCGCCCTATGCGCATCTGACCCGCGAGGATTTCGACAAGGTGGTCGATTTCGTCGCCACCGGCGGCTACGCCCTCAAGCGCTACGACCGTTATGCCCGGCTCCGCCGAACGCCGGAAGGCTTGTGGCGGCTCTCCCATCCGCGTCTCGCCCAGCATTACCGGATGAATGCCGGCGTCATCGTGGAGGAGCCGATGGTCGACATCCGCCTCCAGGCGCGCGGCAAGCCGACCGGCGCCGGCGGCCGCGTGCTCGGCCAGCTCGAGGAATATTTCGTCGAGCAGCTCACCTCCGGCGACACCTTCATCTTCTCGGGCCATGTCCTGCGCTTCGAAGGCATGCGCGAGGACGGCGCCTATGTCAGCCGCACCCAGGAAGCCGAGGCGCAGATCCCCTCCTACAACGGCGGCAAGTTCCCGCTCTCGACGTTCCTCGCGCAACGCGTGCGCGAGATGGTGTCGCGGCCCGAGAGCTGGGCGCATCTGCCCGATCCGGTCGGCGAGTGGCTTCGCATGCAGGAGTTCCGTTCCGTCGTGCCGCAGCCCGGCCAGCTTCTCGTGGAAACCTTCCCGCGCGGTTCGAAAGAGTACCTTGTCTGCTATCCGTTCGAGGGGCGCCTGGCGCATCAAACGCTCGGCATGCTGCTCACGCGCCGGCTCGAACGCCTGCGTCTGCGCCCGCTGGGTTTCGTCGCCAACGAATACGCACTTGCCGTCTGGGCCTTGCGCGATATGGGGGGCGCCGACATGGACGCGCTGTTCAGCGAAGACATGCTGGGCGACGATCTCGACGCCTGGCTGGCGGAATCGAGCCTCTACAAGCGTACCTTCCGCAACTGCGCGATCATCTCTGGCCTGATCGAGCGGCGCCATCCGCGCGGCGAGAAGACGGGCCGGCAGGTGACCTTCTCTTCCGACCTGATCTACGACGTGCTGCGCGAGCACGAGCCCGATCATGTCCTGCTGCGTGCGACATATGAGGATGCCGGCAGCGGCCTGCTCGACATCGCGCGTCTGGCCGATATGCTGAAGCGCATCCGGAATCGAATAATCGTGCGGCGCCTCGAACGCGTCTCACCGCTGGCTGTGCCGGCGCTCCTGGAGATATCCAAGGAGATGGTGGCCGGCGAAGCGCACGAGGACATCCTGCACGAAGCCGAGGAACGCCTGATCGAGGATGCGATGCGAATGTGAAACTATCCTCCCGTTCACGGGAGGGTCGAAATCTGCGAAGCAGATTTCGGGGAGGGGAAAGTCTCTCAGATGGAGAACGGACTGCGTAGCCTCCCCCGAAAAATTCTTCGCTGCGCTTCGAATTTTTCGACCCTCCCGTGAACGGGAGGGTTATACGTGAGAGACATGTCCGACGAACTCTACGCCGAAGTGAACGGCGAGCACCTGGTGCTCGATTGCGCCGGCGCGGCCTGGTGGCCGGCGGAGCGCACGCTGGTCTTCTCCGACATCCATCTCGAAAAAGGCTCGTCCTTCGCGCGGCGCGGCCAGTTCCTGCCGCCCTATGACACGCGCACGGCCTTGAAGCGCATGGCGGCGCTGATCGCGCGCTATGCGCCGCTGCGGGTGATCGCGCTGGGCGATTCCTTCCACGACCGCGACGCCGCCGACCGTCTCGACGCGGAAGAGCGCGCCCTCCTCGCCGCCTTCGTCGGCGGCCGCGACTGGATCTGGATCGAGGGCAACCACGATCCCGAGCCGCCCGCCTGGCTCGGCGGCGCGATCGCCGAAGAGATCGCCATCGGCGGCCTCGTCTTCCGCCATGAGCCCTCGGCCGAGCCGCAGCCGGGCGAGATCGCCGGCCATCTGCATCCCTGCGCCACCGTCACGTTGCGCGGCAAGAGCCTGCGCCGCCGCTGCTTCGCGTCGGACGGCACGCGTCTCGTAATGCCGGCCTTCGGCGCCTATGCCGGCGGACTCGATGTGCGGGACGCGGCGATCGCGACGCTCTTCGAAGGCGCCTTCGCGGCCTACATGCTGGGCGGACGGCGGGTGTACGCGGTGGCGGCACGCGGCAAGCCGAGAGTGGCGCTGCGGGCTTAGCACGCGGGCGTGTATTTACGGGACTTATATACTTGACTCCCTCGATCTTGTCCGCTATAGGATAGAAGTCATTTCGAGATAAGACCGATGTCCCGTTCGACCATTTCGACCTTCGAGCTTTTCCAACGGTTCCCCGACGAAGCCGCCGCCCGAGCTTACATAGAGGCCCGGCGCTGGCCTAGCGGCGCGAAGTGCCCAGAGTGCCGGGAGGCGAGCCGGATCACCGCGCGCAAGAACGGCTTTTACCGCTGCAACGCCTGCAAGACGGACTTCACGGTTCGGACCGGCACTGTCTTCGAGCGCAGCCACGTCCCCCTGCATAAGTGGCTGTACGCGATGTACATGCTCGTGACCGCGCGCAAGGGCATCTCCAGCGTCCAACTCGCTAAGCAGATCGGCGTGACGCAGAAGACCGCCTGGTTCGTTCTCGGTCGCTTGCGCGAAGCCTGTGGCAACGATCTGACGATGCTTCGCGGGATCGTCGAGGTCGACGAGACCTACGTCGGCGGCAAGGAAAAGAACCGTCACCAGCACAAGAAGCTTGGTGCGAACGGCGCCGGCGGCAAGGTCGCCGTGATCGGAATAAGGGAACGCGGCGGAAGGATGAAAGCGCTTCCCGTCGGCAAGACGACGGCGTTCGCGCTCCAGCGCGCTATCCGAAACAACATCGAGGTCGGCTCGACGATCCACACGGACGAATTCAGCAGCTACATCGGGCTTCGTCCCGACTACAAGCACGAGACGGTCAACCACAGCGCGAACGAATACGTTCGCGACGGCGTGACGACCAATGGCGTCGAGAGCGCATGGGCGGTCTTGAAGCGCGGTATTTACGGGGTTTACCATCACACCAGCGCAAAGCATTTGCATCGCTACGTCGACGAGTTCGCGTTCAGGCTCAACGATGGCGACGTTAAGCGCCACACGATGGATCGCCTCGACAGCCTGTTCGACGCGGCGGTCGGCAAGCGCCTGACTTACGAGGAGCTGATCTTTTGAAGGCGATAGAAGGCATCCTCGACAAGGTTCTTGCATACGGCCGCTCGAAGAAGGCCGTCGCGAAGGAAAAACCCGGGCGAAAACCCAAGAAGAAAAAACTTCCCATCCGAACAAAGACTTAGTAGTATTATCACGCGTTCGACGAAACGCATTGAGCACCTCCAGTCTCCGGGTCTAGCCGGAACAGGTTGACGAAAGACAGGCTCCAGTTTGCGCTGGGGCCTGTTTGCTTTTTATCGTCTCCGGTTATCTCGCCTGCATGCTCCGTTTCCGAAGCGAAGGCGGATCGAATGTGTACGTGAACATCTCGCGCGAATCAATGGTCTTTGCTATAACTTCGGCAAGAGCGGCGCAGTCGCTCCCGGAGCTTGATAACTCCTTCGTCTAACGGCGTTGTGCGTCCGTGATCCGCACTCCTCACCTTATGGTCGAGGAGGCACCGGCGCATGTTCAGGGCGAAAGCCTAAAGGCCGGTGCGGACCTTTTAGACGAGGCCTTATCAACTCCCCGATCAATGGAGGGGTTGAATGCGCTCGGTCTTGTTAGTCGCAGTCTATTTTCTTTTGATGGCGTGCGCCGGCCCTGGTCGCCATTACGAACCCGGGCAGTTCTTTTCAACGACGCCGAATGATCCATGCCAACGAGTAGAAATGACGAGTGCCGGCGCGCTTCAATGGTTGAACGCGTCTGTTGGAAAGACCAATGGCATTCCTAAAAGAGCACGCGCTATCTACGATCTGTCCTCCGCTGATCCGGTCGCGCTTTCCAGCGTCAGCATTCGACTGCCGTCAGATGCCGGTTCCGTTTCTTGCCAAGCGACGGTCGTCTTTGAGGACAATACCGCTGACGCCGGAGTCCTGAGTGTTTCTAACCCCGGCGACTACGCGCCGATTCAAGTGCAATGGATATCGGACGCCGAGATCGCGTCCAATCTCGCCGACAATGATCGCCGCGTACCGACGCCGCTCTTCACGCCAGACTTGAAAACCGTTCGCGTGCAGCGTTGCGTCGGCCGCGCCGTTGCGCGAGGAATAGGAGAAGATTTCGCTTGGCAGCTATGGGCGAAATGTGCCGATCCCAACTATCACGAGGTTCATTGAATAATCAGTACACTGACTAATTCTCTAACCGGAGACGAAAATGACAAACGATGTATTTCATGACGTGTATTCTATGTTGGGGGTACGTCCGGAGGTTTCCTGCATTCCCGGCAGCACATCACCTGCCAAGCTCTCTTTAGTCTTTGCAAGTCCGCCAGACTTAGAACGCGCCCTCGCAAAACCTCCATCTGAAGCCATATTGGAGATTCATTTGACCATGGAATCTGTCGTCGAGCTTTCATCTCAGATTCAGACATTTCTAAAGACCATGGGCAAATAGCTTCCCACAGCAGCCAAATCGCCATCTTGGCTGCTCGCCAGCGGTGGTTTTTGTTGAGCTTTTGGTGGAGGATCACCTTCCAAAGGTTAAAGGGACTCATCTATATAAGTTCCGTATTTACCCTCCCTCAAGGGAAGGGTAAGAGGGTGTCATTCGTTCCGCCGGAACAGCACCGAGCTCAGCCATCCCAGCAGGCTCGCCATCACCACCGTCACCACGCCGTAGGAGAACGGCTCGTCATGGGCGAAGTTGAACAGCCGCCGCTCCAGCCCCGTCTGGTCGATGAACAGCGGCGTCGATTGCGCGGCTATCACCGTACCGTCGCGGAACAGATAGACCTCGACGTTGAAAAGCCCGCGCGTGACCGTCGCCGGAATCGGGACGCGGGCATGAAACAGCGTCGGGCTGTTGAAGATCACGCCGCTCGGCTCCTCGCCATAGAGCCCGTCCGCCTGGCGGTGGCGGATCAGCGCCTGGCGGAACGGTTCGGGATCGTGATGGCTGACGATCCGCGCCGGCACGACATTGGCGAGCCCGATGGCATAGCGCTCCAGCGTGAAGGCCGGCGCGATCCGGTCGACCGGCCGCGTGCTCGCGAGGAAGTAATAGGTCGGCATGGCGAGCAGCTTCGCCTGGTCGCGGTTGATCCAGATGCCGCCCACCCATTGCTTCTCGCGCACCGTCATGTTGGCGCCCGGTCCGCGCACCACCACGACCACGTCGTTGACGCCCGTTTCCTCCGGATGCTCGATCGCGCCGAACACCACGATGTCGGTGCCGGTGTAGTTGGAGGTGATCTCGACCGTGTCCTGCGACAGGCCCGAGACGAGGTCCTCGCTCGCCCCCGCGGGCGTCGCGGCGAGCAGCAGGCAAACGGCGAGCGCCCGGCCTCTCATGGCGCGCCGATCGAGACGGAGAACAGATCGTCCGGCTTGACGACGAGGCCGATAAACAGCCGGAGCGCCACCGCCAGCACCAGCAGCGCGAGGAGAAGCCGAAGCTGCTCGCCGCGCAGCCGCTCGCCCGCCCGCACGCCGAGCTGCGCGCCGATCACCCCGCCCAGGATCAGGAACAGGGCGAGCACGATGTCGACCGAGTAGTTGGAGGTGGATTGCAGGATCGTGGTCGCCGCCGTGACGATGATGATCTGGAACAGAGACGTGCCCATCACGACGTTGGTCGGCATGCGCAGGAGATAGATCATCGCCGGCACGATGACGAAGCCGCCGCCGACGCCCATGATCGCCGACAGCACGCCGACGAAGAAGCCGATCACCACGGGCGGGATGACACTGATATAGAGCCGCGACTCGCGGAAGCGCATCTTGAACGGCAGGCCGTGCATCCACAGATGCGGCGCCCGCCGCGCCGGAGGCGCCCCGCCGCGCGACGCGCGCAGCGCGCCCAGGCTCTCGTTCAGCATGAGCGCGCCGACCGTGCCGAGCAGGATCACATAGCTCGCCGAGACCAGCAGATCCATCTGGCCGTAGCGGCGCATCACGGTGAACAGCCAGACGCCGAAGCTCGTGCCGACCAGGCCGCCCGCCGCCATCACCGCGCCCATTTTCAGGTCGACGGCGCGGCGGCGCCATTGCGCCAGCGCGCCCGAGATCGACGAGGCCGTGATGTGGCTCGACGTCGTCGCCACCGCGACCTCGGCCGGGATGCCGTAGAAGATGAGGAGCGGCGTGAGCAGGAAGCCGCCGCCGACGCCGAACAGGCCCGAGAGGAAACCGATCGCCCCTCCCATGCCGAGCACGATCAGCCAATGGACCGACATCTCGGCGATGGGGAGATAGATTTCCATCGAACGCGTTTGATCGCAGAAAGGAGGCGAAGGGACTCGCGAATCGGCCAGCCCCGAACTGCGGGCGAATGTGCTCGCGCGAAGCGGTGGGGTCAACCTTCGTGAGACTTTATGCTTGTCCTACGCCGCGAAATGCGCCGCGAGCCGCGCGAGGACTTCGTCGTGCGAGAAGCCCAGGGCATCGAGACGCCCCGAGCGCGCGAGCAGCGCGAGCCCGCCGACCGCCGCGGCCAGAAGGACGATGTCGCATTGATCGTCACGCGTCGCGGCCGGCTTGCCCGAGGCCTCGGACAGCACTTTCAGCGCCGCGATCAGCCGTCCGTTGAACAGCCGCTCCGCGTCGCGCGCGCCGGGTTGCGCGGGCAAGGCCGTCAGCGCGGCGCCGAGCGAGTCGGTCTCGCTCAGTTGCGACAGCGCGGCCTTCGCCGCCGCCGCCAGCCGTCCGGGTCCGGTCTCATGCGCCGCCGCCTCGCGCATGGCGCGCGCCAGTTGCGCGAGGTCTTCCGCCGCCAGCGCCAGCAGAAGGTCGTCCTTGCCCGAGAAATAGCCGTAGAGCGCGGCCGGCGCGAAGCCCGCCTCGGCCGCGACGCCGCGCAGCGAAAGCTCGCCGTCGCGCACCGCCACGCGCCGCGCCGCGTCCAGGATCGCGCCGCGCGTCGCGGCATGCGCCTGCGCCCGCCGCAGCGTCCGTTGTTCGGCAAGGGCCGCTCGAATCATGACGGCAGGATACGCGATTCGCGCAACGAAAAAGGGCCGCGACGCGCGCGGCCCCCGTCTTCCGTTTCGGCGCTGCCCGTCACTCGCCGGGATGCTTGGCCTTATAGGCGAGGGCGGCGGCGTTGTATTCCGCGCCGACGCGCTCCTTGAGCGCCTGGTTCGCCTTGACCTTGGCGTCGACATCCGCCGCGACCGACGGGTCGAGGTCCTTCTTGTCCTTCTTGGCCTGGTCCGCCTGGGCCTTCAGGTCGCGATAGAGGCATTCCTGATAATCGTCGGACTGCTTGATGAAGGTCTTCACGTCGACCACCGCGGCGTGCAATTGCGCCGAGGTCGCCGTGTTGCCGTCCACCGCCGCGGGGGCGATCGGTTCCTGGCAGGCGCTCTCGGCCAGCGCCGGCGCCGCCGTGCCGATGGCCAGAGCCGCGGCCAGTACCAAAGTCTTCAACATCATGGAATTCCTACTCCCCTTGCGGTTGCGACCCCTCGCAAAACCGGGGCGATACAAGCACATCAACCGGGGCGGACGGAAGGGCGTAGGGTCATCCGACAAGCGCGGCATAGGGCGGCGCGGGATCGTATTCCATGCGCTTCTGCACCTCGCGCGCGAACGGAACGCCGTATAATTGTCCGACCAGCCAGAGCGCCATGTCGATCCCGGCCGAAACGCCGGCCGAGGTGACAACATTGCCGTCCTGGACATAACGATAATTTTCGAGGACTTCCGGCGCCTCGCCGCGCGCGCGCAACGCCTCGATGAAGGCCCAGTGCGTGGTGACGCGCTTGCCGCGCGCCGGTCCCGCCGCCGTCAGCAGCATCGCGCCGGTACAAACGCTGGTCGTCCAGCGCGCGGTCCCGGCGACGCCCGCGATCCAGTCCAGCAGGGGCTTGTTGTCGACCTCGCGGCGGGTTCCCTGGCCGCCCGGCACCAGCAGCACGTCGAGCACCCCGCAGGTCGCGATCGTCGCATCGGGCAGCACGCGCATCGCCTTGGCGCAGCGGATGGGCGCGTCGCGCTCGGCCACCAGAAGCACCTCGATCTCGTCGGGCTTTATCGACTTCGCCATGGTGAAGACCTCATAGGGTCCGACGAAATCCAGTTCCTCCGCGTCGTCGAAGATGAGGATCCCGATGCGAAGCTTCATGACGCGTCTCCTTGGGCTTGGAAGCGGGCGCGGAAGGCGCCGGGGCTGGTCTTGAGCCGGCGCTGGAAGGCGCGCCGCATGCGCTCCTCCGAGCCGAAGCCGGCGCGCATGGCGACGCTGCCGACCGGCAGGTCGGACGCCGTCAGCAGCCGCCGCGCCGCGTCGATGCGCGCGCGTTCGAGATAGCGGGCCGGCGTCTCGCCGGTCTCGCGCCGGAAATTCCGCGCGAAGCTGCGCTCGGACATGTTGGCCTTCGCCGCCAGGCCCGCGACGTCGAGGTCCTCGCCGGCGTGCTCCGGAATCCAGCGCAACAATCCCGCAAGCTTGCCCTTCGGATAGGCCTCGGGCGCCAGATGGGCGCTGAACTGCGATTGCCCGCCGGGGCGCATCAGGAAGATCACATGCTGGCGCGCGATGGCGAGCGCGGCCTCGTCGCCCAAATCCTCGCGCACCAGGGCCAGGGCCAGGTCCATGCCGGCGGTGACGCCGGCCGAGGTCCAGACGCGCCCGTCGCGCACGAAGATCGCGTCGGGCTCCAGCGTCACCTTGGGGAATTCGCGCGCCAATTGCCCCGCGCGGCTCCAATGCGTCGTGGCGCGCCGGCCGTCCAGCAGCCCGGCCTCGCCCAAAAGGAACGCGCCGGAGCACACCGATACGACACGCCGCGCCCGCCTTGCGCCCTCCGCGACGAGGCGGACGAGCGCCTTGTCGTGCCGCACCCGGTCGATGCCTTCGCCGCCGGCGATCATCAGCGTGTCCACGTCTTTCAGCAGCGCCGCGTCGAAGCGGGCATCGGCGACGAGGCTGAGACCCTCGCTGGTGCGGAACGGGCCGGGCCGTTTCGCCCCCAGCGCGATGTCGTAGACGCGGCGCGGCCCGCGATTGGCGGCGCCGAGAATTTGCAACGGTCCGGTGATGTCGAGGATCTGCGCGTCCTCGAACGCCAGCATCACGATCCGTCGGGGAGAAGTCCGGGCCATGCCCGCGAGACTAGCCGCGGGCGGGGCCTGGCGGAAACGACAATCAGCCCACTTTTTCCGCCATTGGCGTGCCGCGATAATGCGCCACCAGGGTGTCGGCGAAGCGGATCATCAGCGCGGCCAGCAGCAGCAGCAGCGAAAAGCCGTGCCAATTGTCCGGGCGATGCGGCCCGATGAGATGGCTGATGCCGATGAGCGCGAAGGAGAGCCAGAAATAGGCGGTGGCGATGCGCTGGAGCGAGCGCCAGGCCGGGGCGCCGAGGAAGCGGATGGTGGCCGGATGGGCGCTGAACAGCATCACCACCAGGATCGCGCCGGTCAGCAGGCAATAGGCGATGGCCGGAAGCGTCATGGGCTCGCCGCCGAGCTGCGACGGCGCCGCGACGCAGGCCAGCGAGATCGCCGACGCCGCGACGAAGCCGAGGATCAGGCTGGTGCGCTCGCGCCCCGCCGCCCGCGTCGCGCCGCTCGGGATCAGCCGCGCCATCGGCTCGACGATCATCGCGGCGACGAAGATCAGCAGGGAGAAGCGCGCAACCATTTCGGCTGCCAGCGGCCAGAGATTGCCGTCGCCCGCGCCCAGGGTCAGGGACGCAGCGGCGATCAGCGCCGAGATCAGAACGGAGAACAGGACGATCTGCCCGGCATGGGGAATGGCGTCGTCCCGGAGCTGCGGAGCGGCGAGCGTATTTTCGAGGGCGATCATGGGAGAGCCGGTTGCGGTGCACCAAGAGAACGCAGGAATGTACAAATCGTGCCTAGGCAGGCTTCGTCAGCGCCACCGCAAGGCCCTCGACCGGCACGTTTGCTTCGGCGCGTGGCGAAGCGGCCACAAGTCCCGCCACGTCGAAGCCCGATTCGGACGCGGCTTCTCTTAAGTACGTTTCGGAATGCCGCCAGCGGCGCTTGGGACCGAGGTCGAAACCGTCTCTTTCCGTACGCTCGACGGTGAACAGAAAGAAGCCGCCCGGCTTTAGGCGCTCTGCCGTGGCGCGAAACACGGCACGAAGATCGCCGAGATAGACCAGCGTGTCGGCGGCCAGCACCAGATCGTAGACTTCGCCGCCCGGCGCCGTCTCGATGTCGCCGACGGCGAGCGCGCGGTAGAGCTTGCGCGCGCCCGCCTTGGCGATCATCGCCGGGCTGAGGTCGATGCCGTCCAGCGCCGCGGCGAGATCGGCGAAGGCCGCGCCCGCGAGACCTGTGCCGCAACCCAGATCGAGAATCTCGAGATCGTGTGCGCCCGGCATCACGAGGTCCGCCAGCGCCCGCAGGATCTCCGGTGCCTGATAGGAAAGCTGCCCGCGCATCCGCGCGTCGTAGTCGGACGAGAACTGGTCGAACAGGTGGCGCACATAGCCGGCGTCCGAGCGCGGCTGCGCGCGGATCGCCTCGGCGCGGGCGATCTGCGCGGCGAGTTCGGGAACGTCCGCGGCTTCGAGTGCGCCGAACTGCTCCAGCGCCTTCTCCGCCTCGCCGGCTTCGAGCCAGGCCAGGCCGAGCTTGAACCGCGCCGCGACCGAAGCGGGATCGAGGCGCAGCGCCCGGTGCAATTCCGAAATCGCCGCCGGCAGATGCCCCGCCGCGCGCAGCGCGTCGCCGAGCGCGATCAGCGTCTGCGGCACGTTGGGATTGAGCGCCGCCGCTTCGCGCGCCGCCGCCAGCGCGGCCTCGGTGTCGCCGTAGGCCAATGCGGCCTCGACCAGCAGCGTGCGAGCCAAGACGCCGCCGCGCCCCGAAGCGATGCGGTCGCGCAGGAACCGGGCGGCCTCGCCTGCCCGTCCGCCGCGGATCAGGCCCTCGGCGTATTCGAGCGGGTCGCCGTCAGGCTGCAAGCGTGCATTTGCCGTTGTTGAGCACCACGACGTCGCGCTCCTTCAGCTTGGAGCGGAAGGAGACCGTGCCGCCGTCGACCCACATCTCGGTGACGATGGTCTCGCCTGGGAACACCGGGGCGGAGAACCGCACGTCGAAGCTCGCGATCCGCTTGGGATCGTATTTCGCCAGCGTCGTGATCACCGCGCGGCACGCCGTGCCGTAGGAGCACAGCCCGTGCAGGATGGGGCGCGGGAAGCCCGCCATCTTCGCGACCTTGGGGTCGCGGTGCAGCGGATTGCGGTCGCCCGACAGCGCATAGAGGAACGCCTGGTCCGGCCGCGTGTCGCATTCCTGCACGAGATCGGGCGCGCGCGTCGGCAGCGCATGCGGCTCGGGCGCGCCCTCCTTCGGTCCGCCGAACCCGCCGTCGCCGCGCGCGAAAATGGTGGAGACCAGCGTCGCCAGCTTGTCGCCGTTTTCCTTGTTCGACACGACCCGCTCGACCAGGATGATGGCGCCCTTGTCCTTGCCCTTGTCATAGACGCCGAGGATGCGCTCGTCGCTCGTCACCTGGGCGGCCGGCGGCAAGGGCTTGTGGATGGTCAGGCGCTGCTCGCCATGCACCACCATCAGGTAATTGATGCCGGACAGCATCGTGCCTTCGCTGCCGCCGGGGCGTGGCCGGCCGCGCGGGATGACGGTGGCGAAGGTCGGCACGACCTGCAGGTCGTTCTCATAGGTGAAGGGCAGCTCCGCCTCGTTCATCGGATCGCGCTGGAAGCCGACGCCGAGCGCATAGAGCATCACCTCGCGGTCGCCATAGCTCGCCTCGAGCCCGACCGATTTGGATTGCATCATCTCGTCATAGTCGATCGGCATGGCCGTTTCCTCGTCCGTTCTTCCCGACGGCGACAATAGGTTAGCCGGCCGCTTTGCGCCAACAGCGCGCGTGTGATTTGCTTGCCGCCTCTGCAATGTTGCCTTGAGGGCAGTTTGACCGACGTTGCGACACCAGGACCGCTCCCGCCGCCGCCGGCCCGCTCGGGCCATGGTTGCCTCTGGGGCTGCCTGACCGCGGCGCTCATCGCCGTCGTCGCGCTCGTCGGCACGTTCAGCTATTTCGGCTGGTATCTCACCAACGGCTTCAAGAACGACGCGACGCTCAAAGTCGTGGTCGCCGCGGTGAACGAGAATCAGTTCGCCCGTTCCATGCTCGGCGACAATATCGAGGTCACGGGCGTGTCAAGCACGACCGTCTCGACCGTCGCGGGCTCCGGCACCACGGCGAGCTACATCGTGCATCTGAAGGGCAGCAGGGCCGAAGGCACGCTGGAAGCCAGCGTCGTCACGCACGACAATGTGAGCCATGTGACGTCGCTGGTCCTCACCGGGCCGAGCGGCCGGCGCTACGACCTGAACGGACCGCCGCAAACGCCGAACAATTCGATCTAGAGGAAACCGCGCATGACCTATCGTTGCTTCGCCGTCGAAATCGCGAACGGCATCGCGCATATCCAGCTCAAGCGCCCCGCCGAGCTCAACACCATGGTGCCCGAGTTCTGGACCGAGCTGCCGTCCATCGTGAAGGACATCGACGACCAGGCGAAAGCGCGCGTCATCGTGATCTCGTCGACAGGCAAGCATTTTTCCGGCGGCATGGACCTGGCGGTGTTTACCGGCGGCGGCTCCGCCGGCACCGCGGCGGCGCGGGCGCAGACCGAGCGCGGCCGCACCCGCGCGAGCCTGCGCCTCTCCGTGCTCGACATCCAGGAGACGTTCAACTGCCTCGAAAAGGCGCGCATGCCGATCCTGATCGCGATCCAGGGCGGCTGCGTCGGCGGCGCGGTCGACATGGCGAGCGCGTGCGACTGCCGCTACGCGACCGAGGACGCGTTCTTCGTCATCCAGGAGATCAATATCGGCATGACCGCCGATGTCGGCACCTTCCCGCGCCTGTGCAAGCTGATGCCCGAGGGCATGGTGCGCGAGCTCGCTTATGCGGGTCGCCGCCTGCCGGCGAAGAAGGCGGCGGAGCTCGGCCTCGTCAACGCGGTCTTCCCGACGCAGGAGGCGATGCTGGAGCATGTCATGGGCATCGCCAAGGACATCGCGGAGAAATCGCCGCTGGCGGTCTACGGCTCCAAGGTGATGATCAACTACGCGCGCGACCACACGATCGCCGACGGGCTGGACTACATCGCGACCTGGCAGGCCGGCATGTACCACCCCGAGGCCGACATGATGGAGGCGTTCCAAGCCAGGAACGAGAAGCGCGCCGGCAAGTTCGACGATCTGCTGCCGATCCGGCGGCGGGCGCTGAGCGGGGAATAGCTGCCCCGCTTTCCCTCCCCGCGACAGCGGGGGAGGAAAATCCATCACTCCGCCGCGTGCACGTGGTGCTCGATGGCGACCGCCGGTCCCTCGCTCCACACCTCGGTCAGCGGCACGCCGTGCATCTCGATCATGCGCAGCGCGTGCTCATAGCCTTCCGCGATGCAGCGGTCGAAGGCGCGCCAGTCGCGCAGGCCCACGCCGTTCAGCGGCGGCTCGAACATGTAGTTCGCCTGCTCGCGCGCCAGCCTTCGCTGCGCCTCCGAGCCCACCGTGCCCGAGCGCATCAGGATCGACACGATGGACGGCGTCCCCGCCATGCGCTGGGCGATCAGCCACCACCAGGGCCGCTCGCCGTACTGGCTGTCGCGCGCCTTGAGGTCGATCTCGCCGGTGACGTCGGAGGCGATGATCGGCCCGCTCGCGCGCTCCGCCATCACGTCGACCGGCAGGTTGTTCATCAGCCCGCCGTCGACCAGGAGGTGCCCGTTATGCGTCACCGGCGGCAGGATGCCCGGCAGCGCGACGCTGGCGCGCAGCGCCCGCCACAGCGTGCCGGCGCGGTGGATGTGCACCCGCCCCGTCGTCAGGTCGGAGGAGACGCAGAAGAACGGCTTGGCCAGTTCCTCGATCCGCAGATCGCCGTAGTTGCGCTTGAGCAGGTCGGAAACCTTGCGCCCGCGCACCAGCGCGATCAGCGGTATCGTGTAGTCGTTGAGCGGATTGCCGTCGACGAAGGCCGCGCGCATCCGGTCGGTCAGTTCCTCGATGCCCCATTCGCAGGCCAGCCCCGCCGCGATCAGCGCCCCCATCGAGGTGCCGCCGATATTGTCGAACGGGACGCCCGCTTCGACCAGCGCCTTCACCACCCCGATATGGGCGAAGCCGCGCGCCCCGCCGCCGGCCAGCACGATGCCGACCGCGCGGCCGGAGATGAACCGCGCCAGCCGCTTGATGTCGTCGGGCCGGCCGGTGCGCACGTGATGGTGCGACTCGAACAGCCCGGCGCGCACCGCCAGGTGCTCGGGCATGTTTTCGTTCTTGTCGGTAGGATGCAGCAGCAGGAGCTGCGGCAGTCCGGCGGCGCGTTCCTTGAACGCCGGCACGTCCATCGCGTGATCCGGCAAGGGCTGGTCGATGCGCGCCAGGAGGAAGATGCGGTCGGCCTGGCGCAGGCATTGATGCGTCCAGGCGCTGTCCGGCGCGTCGCCGCGATAGAACACGATGTCGTGCCCGGCCTCGAAATTGGCGAACCACTCGCCCGACTGGTCGGCGCAGGACGAATCGAGCACCGCCGCCTTCGAGCCCATGTTCACCAGCGCGCCGGCGATGCGATGGGCGATCGGCGACTGGTCGAGGCCCGGCTGCAGCGGCACGATGGCGAAGGTCTTGGGCCGCGCCGTGTCGCTCGAACTCTTCGTGGTGTCCTGAAGCCGCTTCACCAGGATGCGCATCATGTTGAGCATGACGCGCGGATGGCGCCCGATCAGCGCGTCGAAGGCGGCCGGCGGCACGCGCAGGAGCTCGCTGTCGCGCATCGCCACGAGCTGGGCGGAGTGCTCCGTGCTGCCCGAGATCAGCGACATCTCGCCGACCGTCTCGCCGGCCGGGACATGCGCCACGAAGCGGCGTTTGCCGTGCTCGTCCTCGGCGAAGACGCCGAGGCTGCCGGTGATGACGAGGAACACGGCGTGGTCGTTCTCGCCGTCGCGCTTGAGCAGCATGCCGCCCGGCAAGCCGAACCAGTTGGCCTCCGACAGAAGCTTCTTCAGCGCCGCGTCGCTCACATCCTCCAGCAGCGGGAAATTCCTGAGGCGCTGGCGCAGCGCCTCGGGATACACCGTGTCCGGCCCGGATTTGAAGGAGGAGAGGAACGCCATATTCATCGGCTTGGGTTGCTCCTTCCTTCTATCTCACCAGGCGGTCCAACCGCCATCGACGGTCAGCGCCTGGCCGGTCATGAAGGACGACGCCGGGGAAGCCAGGAAGAGCAGGGGTCCGGCGATCTCCCCGGCCTTGCCGAGGCGGCCCAGCATGGTCTTGGCGGCCAGCCGGGCGGCGAAAGCGGGGTTCACGGCCTGGACGGCCTCGCGCGGGAAGGGGCCGGGGACCAGCGCGTTCACGCGAATGTTTTCGGGGCCCAGCCCGGCAGCAAGGTGGCGGGTAAGCTGGAGCAGCGCGGCCTTGGCGGGACCGTAGTGGAACGGGCTCTGCTGGCCAGGCTCGTCGTAGAGCCGCGCATCCGGCGCGACAATTCCGTACATCGAGGCGACATTGATCACGCTCGCCCCGCCGCACGCCGACGCGGCGCCGCGCAGGGCGGGGAGGGCGGCGCGCACCGCCTCGAAGCTGGCGGTCACGCTCGAGGCATAGGTCGACGCGAAGTCGGACGCATCGAGTGCGGCGAAGGGTTTCGGCGTCATCGCGATGGCATTGTTGACGAGGATGTCGAGCCTGGGCAGCGACGCGAAGAAATCCTTCACGCGGGCGATATCGGCGACGTCGAATGCGGCGCGTTCGACCGAATGGCCTTCGCCCAGAAGCGCGGCTTCGAAGTCGGCGAGCTTCGCATCGTCGCGCGCATTGATGATCACATGCGCGCCGGCGCAGCAAAGCGCGCGCGCCATCGCGCTGCCGAGATGTCCCGGCGCCGCCGATAAGAACGCGACGCGTCCGTCGAGGCGCGGCCCGTCGAACGTCGAAGAAAGGGCGGCGTCATGCCGGCCCATGCAAAGCCTCCGTCCCCAGATGCAGGGAACCTAGGCTAGATGGGTAAACGTGGCGTTAGCGTGAACAGAGCGTTAATGGGTGGTTCAAGTGCCCGAACGCCTCTCCCGGTGGATGTCAGTCGATGCCCAATATCTTCCACACGCTCGACACCGAATAGACCGCCGCGCCGTCGACCGTGAAATCGCCGCGCAGGAAGAGCAGCGAGCGCGTCCGCCGCGTCAGCACCGGCGCGACCTCGATCCAGTCGCCTTCCCGCGCCGGGCCGAGGAACTGGCTCTGCATGTTCAGCGTCACGCAAGAGGCGCGATCGGTGGCATCCCACGCCGCCTGGCCGAACGCGGCATCGGCGAAGGTCATCAGCATGCCGCCATGGACGACGCCGTTCATGTTGACGTGGTGCTTGTCGACGCGGAAGCCGAAGCGCTTGGCGCCCTTCTCGCCCTGCTCATAGACCGGCCCGATATGGAGTTCGAACGGATCGATCAGCCGCGTCTCCGTGAACCCCGGCGGCGCGCTCACGCGATCTTCCACAGACCGGTGGCGACCGCGACGGTGCGGTCGCCGGCCACGATATCGGCGGACAGGAACACCATGGTCCGCGTCTGGCGCGTCACCCGCACGCGCGCTTCCAGAATGTCGCCCGGCTTGCCCGGCCCGACGAAATCGCAGGTCAGCGATACGGTGCTGCACGCCGGCGCGCCCGACACGGCGCGCGCGGTCTGGCTCATCGCGATATCGGCAAAGGTCATCAGCAGCCCGCCATGCACGCTGCCCGCGCTGTTCATGTGCTTGTCGGCCACCGGCAAAGCGAAACGCCGCGCCTCGCCCTCCGCGGGCAGGCGCCAGATCGGTCCCGCGTGCAGGTTGAAGCCGCCGCGCGAAATGTTTTCAGCCGTCGCCGGCAATCCGTCTGGAACCTGGCTCATGGGGCGACCGGGATAGGCGGTTTTTCGCTGCACCGCAATATTACTGCCGTCGCCACATTGGATTCATCCGCCCGCCACACTAAAGTTGCAAACCCAATCAAGATGCGCGATGCGAGGGGTCGCTAAAGCGCACGTCGCTCCAGCCCAAGTGAGGATATTTGATGACCATGCGTTTCGCCCGCGCCGCCTTGTTCGCCTGCCTGATGGGAACGGCCTCGGCCTTCGTGCTGACTGCATCGACCGCGCCCGCCTTCGCCGCGAAGGCCAGCGGCCCGTCCGTCAGCGCGCCCGTCGCCAAGCTGCTCCAGCCGGCGCAGAAGCTGCTCGAGGCCAAGGACTACAAGGGCGCGATGGAGCTGATCAAGCAGGCTCAGGCGCTGCCCGACCTGACCGAATTCGACAAGTACACGGTCAACAATTTCCTCGCCAGCGCCGCGATCGGCGCCGCCGACTACGACACCGCCGACACCGCCTATGAAGCGATGGCGGATTCGCCGGCGATGCCCGATGCCGAGAAGCAGGCCACGCTTCACAATGCGATGCTGCTCGCGACCCAGGCCAAGCACTACGACAAGGCGATCAAATACGGCACCGCTTATCTGGCGCTCGGCGGCGCGCCGGATCCGACCGTCATCGGCACGCTGGCCCAGGCCTATTACTTCGCCAACGATTTCACCAACGCGGCGGCCTTCGCGCAGAAGTCGCTCGACGCGACGCCCCCCGGCCAACCGCCGAACCGCGGCGCGTTGGAGATCAAGCTCGGCGCGCTGATCAAGGCCAAGAGAGAGGCCGAGGCGGTCGCGACGCTGGAGACCGTCGTCACCTACTACAACGATCCCGACGACTGGGGCCAGATCATCGACACCAGCTTCGCCGTGAAGGGCATCAAGGACATGGAGGCCCTCCATATCTATCGCCTGCGTCTGGTCGTGCATGCGAGCGGCCAGCCCTCCGACTACACGCTGCCCGCCAATCTGTGCCTGGCGCCGAGCGTGAGCATGCCGGCCGAAGCGGTCGCGTTCCTCGACGCCGGCCATGTCGGCGGCGCGGATCTCGCGAAGGCCCAGGCCGCGGCGGCGCGCGACCGCGCCGTGCTTCCCGCCTTCGAGACCTTGGCCAAGAAGAGCGGCGCGGACATCCTGCTCAAGCTGGCCGAGACCTATTACGGCTATGGCCGCTACGCCGATGCCGAGGCCACGGCGCGGGCCGCGCTCGCCAAGGGCGGCCCCAAGCTGGACGTCGCCGAGGCGAACATGCTGATCGGCGAATCGCTGATCAAGCAGGGCAAGGTCGCCGACGCGGTCGCGGCGTTCAACGCCGTGTCGAACCCCTCGCCGGGCTATGCCAAGGCGCAGCATCTGTGGCTGCTCTACGCCAACAGCAAATACGCGACGGCTTCGACGGCCACGCCGTAATGCGACCGGCCGGGGCGGCCTCGCGCCGGCCCGGCCGCCGGAGGACGGCATGAATCTGGTGCTCGGCTTCCTGCCGTTCATCCTGTTCGACGTGCTGATGCGTCTGTCGGCCGATCTGGCGCTGTGGGCGGCCTTCGCGGTCGCCTTCACGCTGGGCATGCGCTCCTTCCTCGACACCCGCGTGCTCAAGACGCTGGACGCCGGCAACACCGCGCTGTTCGGCGTGCTCGCGCTCTACAAGGGCTTCATCCAGCCGGGTCTCGCCTACGGCACGGTGCTCGTCGTCGTCGACGGCGGCCTGCTCGCCATCGTGGTGCTCTCGCTCGTGCTGCATGAGCCGTTCACCCTGCAATATGCCCGTGAACAGGTGGCGCCCGAGCAGTGGGAGGCGCCTTCCTTCCTGCGCGCCAATTATGTCGTCAGCGCGGTGTGGACGGCGGCGCTCCTGATCATGACCGCGGCCGACGCGGCGGCGCTGCTGGTCCCAACGGTTTCGCTGGCGGACGCCGCGGTGGCGGGCCTTGTAGCGCTCGCTTTGGCGCTTACGTTCAGCCTCAGATATCCGGCCTATCTGCGCGGCGAGGGCGGCGCGGCGGCGGAGTAGGAGGGCGGGACGATGGGATTCTTCCGGGCTTTCAGGCCGATCGCGCTCGATCTTCTCGCCACCATCGTCTTCGTCGCCATCCTGTGGGCCGCGAACGATATCGTCCTGGCGACCGTCGTCGGCGTCGTCGCGGGCCTGGCGCGGTTCGCCTGGATGAAGCTGAAGGGCCAACCCGTCGGGCCGCTGCAATATGTCAGCGTCGTCCTCGTGATCGTCAGCGGCGCCGCCACGATCTATACCAGCGATCCGCATTTCATGCAGATCAAGTCCTCGCTGGTCGCCGCGGCGGTCGCGGCCGTGATGCTGACGACCAACTGGATGGCGCCCTACCTGCCGCCCATCGTCACCGAAAACCTCGACGCGAAAGTCATCCGCTGGGCCAGCCTCGGCTGGGGCGTGCTGGTCCTGGGCCTGGCCGTCGTCAACGCCGTCGTCGCACTGATGTTCAGCCTCGCGGTATGGACCGCCTATACCGCGGTGGTGCCGGCCGTGGTGCAGATCGGCGCCTTCGCCGTGCAATACGCCGTCTTCCGCATCCTGATCGGCCGCAACATCCGGGCCAAGATGGCCGCGGCGCCGGGGCTTTCCTCGGCCGGCTGAGTCGCCGCGCCCGCGGCCCCACGCAACGCTTGACTATATTTCGGTATTTTCCTAAATACCGAATATGGGAGATGTGTTCGATGCGCTGGCCCATCCCGTGCGACGGAAAATCCTCAAATTGCTGCGGCGCCGCGCCACCAGTGCGGGCGAACTGGCCGACCATTTCGATCTCGCCAAGCCCACGCTGTCGGGCCATTTCGCCGTGCTGAAGGCCGCCGATCTCGTCACCACCGAGCGCCGGGGCACCACCATCATCTACCGTGTCAATATGAGCGTGCTGGAAGAGGCCACCGCCGCGCTCATGGACCTCGCCGGAATCAAGGGCGCAAAGGAGCCGAAGCCATGACCGTCCGCACACCGCTCTTCATTTCGCTTCTGCTTGTTCTCGCGATGCTGGCCGCCAGCGCCTATGCCTGGACGGTGCTCCCGGCCGACGCGCGGATCGCCGTGCATTGGGGCGTGGACGGCCATGCCGACGGCTTCGCGCACAAGCCCTTCGCGCTCCTGTGGGGGCCCGTCTTCGCGATCGGGCTGAGCCTTGTGCTCGCGGTCGTCACGCTGATCGAGCCGCGCCTGTCCAACCTTGCGGCCAGCGCGAAGTTCTTCGCCGTGGCCTGGACCGGCGGGATTGCCGTCCTGGCCGTGGCGCATGGCGCCATCGTGGCCACGGCTTTGCACGCGGTCTTCGATGTCGGGGCGGTCATTCTCGCCGCGGTCGCGATCCTTTTCATCGTGCTGGGCAACTTCATCGGCAAGAGCCGTTCGAACTTCTTCGCCGGCATCCGCACCCCTTGGACGCTGTCGAGCGAATATGCCTGGGAGCACGCCAACCGCCTCGCCGGCCGCCTCTTCATGGCGAGCGGCGCGGCCTCGCTCGCGGCGCTCTTAGCGCTCCCGGCGCGACTGGCGTTCTTCGTTCTGATCGGCTCGATCTTGGGAAGCAGCGTGGTCGCGGTCGCGATGTCCTATGTCTATTGGCGGCGGGACCCGGACCGGCAGGCGACGCCTTAGTATCTTTGCTCCGGGCGGCGCGGTGGGCTAGTTTCCGCCCGCCCCCTTCGGAGCCTCCCATGAAAGACGCCGTCATCGTTTCGACCGCGCGCACCGGTCTCGCCAAATCCGTGCGCGGCGGCTTCAACATCACCCATGGCGCCACCATGGGCGGCCACGCGATCAAGAGCGCCATCGCCAACGCGAAGATCGACCCGGCGGAGGTCGAGGACGTCTATATGGGCTGCGCCCTGCCCGAGGGCGCCACCGGCAACAACATCGCCCGCGCCAGCGCGATCTGGGCCGGCTGCCCGGTCACCACGGCGGGCGTCACGATCAACCGCTTCTGTTCTTCCGGCCTCAACGCCATCGCCATGGCGGCGCAGCAGATCATGACCGAGGGCACGGCGGTCGCCATCGGCTCGGGCGTCGAATCGATCTCGCTGGTCCAGATGGGCGGCAGCATGAACCTCAACCATTTCACCGAGGAACACCTGATGCAGGTGAAGCCGGCGCTGTGGATGTCGATGATCGAGACCGCCGAGATCGTCGCCGAGCGCTATAAGATTTCCCGCGACCGCCAGGACGAATATTCCCTGGAAAGCCAGCGCCGCACCGCCGCCGCCCAGCAGGCCGGCAAGTTCAAGGACGAGATCGTCCCCCTGAAGACCAAGATGAAGAAGGTCGACCGGGCGACCGGCACGGAAAGCATCGTCGACGTCACCGTCGACCGCGACGAGGGCAACCGCCCCGATACCACGCTCGAAGGCCTGAAAGCCCTCAAGCCGGTGTTCAGCGGCGGCCGGCAGGTCGCCCAGGGCAAATACATCACCGCCGGCAACGCCTCCCAGTTCGCCGACGGCGCGGCCGCCGTGGTCGTGATGGACGGCGCCGAGGCGTCCAGGCGCGGCATCGCACCGCTAGGTATTTTCCGGGGGTTCGCGATCGCCGGCTGCGAGCCGGACGAGATGGGCGTCGGCCCGATCTATGCCGTGCCGCGCCTGCTCAAGCGCCACGGCCTCACCGTCGCGGACATCGACCTGTGGGAGCTCAACGAGGCCTTCGCCAGCCAGACCGTCTACTGCATGGACGTGCTCGGCATTCCGCACGAGAAGTGCAATGTCGACGGCGGCGCGATCTCCATCGGCCATCCCTACGGCATGTCGGGCGCGCGCATGACGGGCCATCTTCTGCTCGAAGGGCGGCGACGCAAGGCCAAGCTCGGCGTCGTCACCATGTGCATCGGCGGCGGCATGGGCGCGGCCGGGCTGTTCGAGATCCTGCAATAGGCATGCGCCGGCTTGCTCCCGCGTTCCTGCTGCTGTTGCTCGCGGGATGTTCGACCTTCGAGACCGCGGTGGTGCCGCCGCCGCCCGATCCCAAGACGCTGATGCCGGCGCTCGAGGAGCGCATCGCCATTCTCGTCGCCGATCAGCGCTCGCGCATCGATCCCAACGCCCGCTCGCTGATGATCGATCCCGAATTGTCGGACATCGCGCGCAAGCGCGCCGCCGATATGGCGACGAAGAATTATTTCGCGCACACCGCGCCCAACGGCGACACCTCGGCCAGCCTGCTGATGGCGGAAGATGCGCGTTTCCAGGGGCTTCTCGGGGAAAACATGGCGGCGCAGCACTACACGCCGGCGGTCGCGATCGACGTGAACGCGATGGCGCAGCGCTTCGTCGATAGCTGGCTCGCCAGCAAGCCGCACAAGGAGAACCTCTCCTTCGCCGACTACAACCGCACCGGCGTCGGCGCGGCGGTGAACGGCGACACGATCTATGTTACGCAGCTCTTCTCGACCGATCTCGGCCTCGGCCCGCACGAGGACGGCGCGCCGCCGCCCGTCGTGACGCCGATGCCGGACGCGAAGGCCGGCAAGGACTCCTTGGCGCCGCCCAAGCCGCCGGCGGCCGCCTTGCGCGGCAGCGAAGGAGGACATTGATGTCGGCCATCACCAACCGTCCGATCTCGACCTATCGCGATTTCTGGCCCTACTATCTTCAGGAACACGCCAGGCCCGCGACCCGCAACCTGCATTTCCTCGGCACCGGCCTCGCGCTGGCTTGCCTCTTTGCGGCGCTGGCGTCCGGCAAGTCCTGGCTCGGCCTCGTCGCGCTCCTGGCCGGCTACGGCCCGGCATGGGTCGCCCATTTCTTCGTGGAGAAGAACCGCCCCGCGACCTTCACCTATCCCTTGTGGTCGCTGGTCTCGGATTTCCGCATGGCCTGGCTCTGGGCCACCGGTCATCTCGAGGATGAGCTGCACCGGGCGGGCGTAGGTCGCTAACTTCACATTAACGCTGATAGCGGATTGTCCGTTTTGCATCGGTCCATCGGAGTGACCTCTGCAAATCGGGTGACTAACCATTCTTTACACCACATCTTGACACCGGTACTTATTGTCGTGGGTGCGGTGCTAAGTGAGTCGACATGCGGCCTGACATACCCTGGAACGTGGCGGGCATACCGTCCGAGGCCCGCGAAGCCGCGAGAGCCGCAGCGCGCCGGGAAGGCCTGTCCGTCGGCGAATGGATGACCCGGAGAATCCTCCGCAGCTTTTCCGACACACCGGACGATATGACCCCAGCCCGCGAACAATGGTCCTCCAATGGCGGCTGCTATGTCGCCCCGCCGAGCAATGGCGGCTACGCCATCGCGCCGGAGCCGCGCGTCAGCGCGCAGCGCCGCGATACCGAGGACATGCTGGCTCGCGTCGCGCGCAGCGAGACCGAGAGCAACGACGTCTATCGCCGCATCGAGGAGCAGTTGCGCAGCGTCGCGCGCCGCCTCGAATCCGCCGAGCGCAACCAGACCGAAAACAACCGCGCCATGAGCAAGGCCGCGGCCGAGATCAACGTCGCCGCGCGCGAGCAGGCCCAGGCCTTCGACCAGCTCGGCGGCAGCGTCATGGGCCTGGCCGACCGCATGGAACGCGTCGAGCGCGCCAATGCCAGCGAAGGCACCCGCGACGCGATCAAGGGCCTGCACCAGGGCCTCTCCCGCCTCGCCGACCAGATCTCCGCCACCGCCAACCAGTCCGCCACGCAGATCGGCGCGCTCGCGACCAATCTCGAAGCGCTCGCCGCCCGCCTCGCCCAGGCCCGCCAGGAGAGCGAGCAGGCGACGCGCGGCATCGACGAACGCGTCGGGCAGATCGACTACAAGGTCGCGCAGATCGACCAGCGCGTGTCCCATGTGTCGGCGATCGACGAGCGCCTGCGCGCGGTCGAACGCGCCGCCCAGGCCAGCAACGACGTCCTCGCCCATGCCGTGCAGAGCATCGAGGCGCGCAAGGACGAGGAAGCCGCCGCGCTGCGCCGCGACAGCGAGACCGCGAGCGCCATTGCCCGCCTCGAAGACAATTTCGCGCGCGTCGAAGCGCGCGGACCGGATCCCGCGATCGACCGCCGGCTGTCGAGCATCGAGCGCAGCCTGTCCGACATCGTCAGCCGCTTCGAATCGCCGTCGCACAACGACGCGCTCGAGGACAATCTCAAGCGCCTCGCCCAGCGCATCGATGCGACCGAGGCCCGTCAGCGCGACCAGGTCGCCGAACTGCGCGCTGCGATCGACAAGCCCAGCCCCTTCGCCCCGGCCGAGACGGCGCATCCCTTCGCGGCACCGCAGCCCGCTTTCGCGCCGCCGCCGGCCTTCGCCCCGCAGCAGAACTTCGAGGCGCCGCCCTTCGCCGACGCCGCCCATCCCTTCCAGGCCGGCGCCGACCCCTTCGCGCCGCAGGGCTTCGAGCAGACCGCCACGGCCGCCGCCTTCGGCACGGCCGATGCGAGCTTCGGCGGCGGCTTCGGCGCCGATCCGTTCTCCGCCGCGCCGCCTCCGCCGGTGGCCGAGGATCCCGCGAACTATCTGTCCGCCGCGCGCCGCTCGGCGCGCGCCGCCGCCGCCCAGGCCGAGACCGAACGCGGCGGCCGCATGAGCGGCTTCTCCTGGGGGGCTGCGGCCGCGTCGCCCGCGCCGGCCAAGGCCGGCTCGCGCAAGACCCTCGTCTGGATCGCGCTCATCGTGTTGCTGGCGGTGATCGCCATCGCCGCCGGCGCGCTCCTCAGCCAGAAACTGTCCTCGAATTCCTCGCACAGCGTCAGCATGCTCTTCCCGAAGGCCGACGCGCCGATCCGTGCCACCAGCGATACGACTCCCCTGGCCGATGGCGGTGATGTCGCGGCCGCGACGGTCAAGCCGCTTGCCCCGCCCCAGACGGTCAAGCCGGCGCCGGTCCGGGCCGTTCCCGCCGCGCCGGCCCCGGCCGCCCCGGCGCCCGCTCCCGCCGCGACCTTGCCCAAGCCGGCACAAGCCGCTGCCCTGACGCCGCTCGACAATCTGACCGCGCAGGCGAATGCCGGCAACGGCCGGGCGGAATTGATCGTCGGCCTCAAATATCTCGACGGCGACGGCGTCGCGGTGAGCGAGCCCGACGCCGCCAAATGGCTGGAGCGCGCCGCCGAACAGGGCCTGGCGGTCGCGCAATATCGCCTGGGCACGATGTATGAGCGCGGCCGCGGCGTGAAGGCCGATCCGGCGCGCGCGGTGCACTGGTATCAGCTTGCCGCGCAGGCGGGCAACCGCAAGGCGATGCACAACCTCGCCGTCGCCTATTCCTCCGGCACGGGCACGGCGAAGAACCTCGCCGAGGCGGCGCGCTGGTTCTCCAAGGCCGCGGCGCTCGGCCTCGCCGATTCGGAGTTCAACCTCGCTGTCCTCTACGAGCGCGGCATGGGCGTGCCGCAGAGCCTGCTCGACGCCTACAAGTGGTACGCGATCGCGGCGGCGAGCGGCGACGCCGAGTCCCGTTCGCGCATCGACGCGCTGGGTTCGCAGCTTTCGCCGGACGACAAGGCGGCGGCGCAGAAGGCCGCCGAGGCCTTCCGCCCGCAGCCTCTCGATCCGAAAGCAAACGTTGCGCCGACGATGAGCGACGTGGCGGGTTGAACCCTCGTCGATCCATAAGAAAGAAATGTCATCCCGGGCGAGCGTAGCGAGGCCCGGGACCCATCGCGCCCGCATCTGCGGGCGCACGAGACTGCTCGGCGCGCTTGCGCGCCAATATAAAGATTCACGCGGAGCCGCGGAGTCGCGGAGGCTCATGAAGACCTCCGCGACTCCGCGGCTCCGCGTGAATCCTCTTTGTTTGCGCTTCGCGCGATCTATCCCGTTATCCGCCCCATGCGCGCGATCTCGTCCTGCACCACGTCGGGCCGTTCCATCGGCAGGAAATGCGTCGTGCCCGGCACCTTGATCGTCCGCGCATCGCCGTGAAGCCGCGCCACCATCCGCACCTCGTGCTCGCGCGCCGTGCCGTCTCCCGCATAGAGCAGCGTCAGCGGACAGCGCACCTGTCGCGCCAGCCGCGCGATGCCCGGCGGCGCGTGCTGGAACACCGACGACTCCCATGCCGGCTCGCAGGCGAGCCGCATCTCCGTCCCGTTGCCGGTCGGGAGAAGCCCCCCGCGCAGATAATCGGCGAGCGTCTCGTCCGGCCAGGTCTTGAACGCCCCCCGGCTGCGATAGGCCGACAGCGCCGCTTCGAACGACGGAAAGATCGCGCGCCGCTTCGCCGCCAGCGCCGCGAGGTTCGTGTTGGCGGGCGGCGTCCGCCCGAGCAGGCGCATCGCGGCGGCGATCTGCCGGCTGAAGCGCGGCACCAGCACCGGCTCCACGAGGACAAGACCGCGCACCAGGTCCGGCCGCGCCGCAGCGACCATCAGGCTGGTGATCGCGCCCATGGAATGACCGGCGAGCACCGCCGGACCGGCCGCGAGCACATCGAGGATGGCGGCCAGATCGTTCCCGAAGGTGAACCAGCCGGCCAGCGGCCCCGGTGGCGCCGGCAACGTCGTAAATCCATGTCCGCGCAGATCGGCGGCGGCGACGCGAAAGCGGCCCTGCAGCGGCGTCAACAAGCCTCGACAGGTCTCGGCATTGAACCCCGTCGCATGCGCGAAGTGCAGCAGCGGCGCGTCGGCCGCGCCGTCCAGATACGAGACCTCGCCATCGGCGAGCGCCATTTTCTTGCGCACGAATTCGGACATGCCCCGATGTGGCGGGCGCGGCGGCGCCTGTCAACCTGACGGCTGCGTCAGTGTCCTTTACGCGCCCGCCCGCCGCGCCCTACAAATCTCGCAACGATATTCAGAAATCACCGGGAAACGCGCATGCATCCGACGATTGCCGCCCAGAAGACGCCCGACAAGCCCGCCGTCATCATGGCCGCGACGGGCGAGACCGTTACCTATCGCGAGCTCGAGGAGCGCTCCAACCGCGGCGCGCAGCTTTTCCGCGCCCTCGGCCTGAAAGCCGGCGACGGCGTCTGCATCTTCATGGAGAACAATGCCCGCTATCACGAGCTCTGCTGGGCCGCCCAGCGCGCCGGCCTCTATTTCACCGCGATATCCTCGCGCCTCACCGCCGGCGAGGTCGAGTACATCGTCAAGGACGCGAATGCGACGGTCCTCATCGCCGGCCACAGCCTCGCCAAGGTCGCCGCCGAAGTCGCCCCGCTGATCCCCGGCGTGACGCTGCTGATGGTCGGCGGCACGATCCACGGCTACGCCTCGTATGAGGACGAGACCGCGAAGATGCCGGCCGCGCGCATCGCCGACGAGACCGCCGGCGCCGCGATGCTCTACTCCTCCGGCACCACGGGACGGCCGAAGGGCGTGCGCCAGCCGCTGTCGGGTCTTCCCATCGATACGCCGGCGCCGCTGGTCGGCCTCGTCACGATGCTCTACGGCATCGACGAGAATTCGATCTATCTGTCGCCCGCGCCGCTCTATCACGCCGCCCCCTTGCACTATTCGATGGCGGTGCAGCGCCTCGGCGCCACCGTCGTGGTGATGGAGCATTTCGACGCCGAGGCCGCGCTCGCCGCCATCGCGCGCTACAAGGCCTCCGCCAGCCAGTGGGTGCCGACCATGTTCGTCCGTATGCTGAAGATGCCCGACGAGCAGCGCCTCAAATACGACGTCTCCTCGATGAAGTCGGCGATCCATGCCGCGGCTCCCATCCCGATCGAGGTCAAGCGCAGGATGATCGACTGGTGGGGACCGGTGCTGCACGAATACTATGCCGGTACCGAGGGCAACGGCATGTGCTACGTCAACTCCGCCGACTGGCTCACCCATCCCGGCACCGTCGGCAAGCCGTTGCTCGCGCCGGTCCATATCTGCGACGAGGACGGCAACGAGCTTGCCGCCGGCGAGGAAGGCACGATCTATTTCGCCTCCGCCGCGCAGTTCAGCTATCACAACGATCCGAAGAAGACGGCCGAGAGCCGCCATCCGCTGCATCCCGACTGGTCGACGCTGGGCGATGTCGGCAAGCTCGACGCCGACGGCTATCTCTATCTGACCGACCGCAAGGCGTTCATGATCATTTCCGGCGGCGTCAACATCTATCCGCAGGAAGCGGAGAATCTCCTGATCACCCATCCCAGGGTCGCCGACGTCGCGGTGATCGGCGTGCCGAACGAGGATTTCGGCGAGGAGGTTAAGGCCGTGGTCCAGCCGCTCGACTGGAAGGACGCGACGCCGGAATTCGCGCAGGAGCTCATCGCCTATTGCCGCGAGCGGCTTTCCCCGATCAAATGTCCGAGGTCCGTCGATTTCGACCCGGAGCTGCCGCGCCATCCGACCGGCAAGCTCTACAAGAGGCTGATCCGGGACCGCTATTGGGGAAAACGCGAGTCGCGCATTGTCTGACGAAGAGCAGAAACCCGAAGACCCGTTCCAGCCGCTCGGCCGCGAACTCAGGCGCGAGGACTTCACGCCCGAGCGCGTGCGCCGCATCGCCGACGCCGCCATCGCGCGCGGCGGCATTCCCCTGATGTCGGAGGAGGCGCGCCGCGCCTCGCTGAGCCTCATCCGCCGCAGCGTGCCGGAAGGCGGCGACGCCTGGGTGTTCGGCTATGGCTCGCTGATGTGGAATCCGGCGATCAAGGTCGCGCAAAGCGCCAAGGCGCATGTGCGCGGCTATCACCGTCTGTTCTGCATCGCCCAGCGCGTCGGGCGCGGCACGATGGAGCGGCCCGGCCTGCTGCTCGGCATCGACCGCGGCGGCTCGGTGACCGGCATCGCCCATCGCATCGCCGCTTCCGACGTCGAGAGCGAGCTGTCGATCCTGTGGATGCGCGAGATGCTGTCCGGCGTCTACGAGCCGCGCTGGGTCGGTGCCGACATCGAGGGCGAGGGCCGCACGCGCGCCTTGACCTTCGTCGTCAACCGCTATCATCCGCGCTATGAGGGCGCGCTGGCGCAGGACGTCGCGGCGTGGCGCATCGCGAAGGCGCAAGGTCCGCTCGGCACCAACCGCGCCTATCTCTACCGCACGGCGCGGCACCTGGCCGAACGCGGGATCGAAGACGGCCCGATCAGGAGCCTCGAAGCCCGCGTGCGCGAAATCGCCGGAGAGCTCGATCCATGATCCGGGTTTGTCATGCCCGCGAAGGCGGGCATCCAGCGACTGGGCGGATGGCCAAGACTGGATTCCCGCCTACGCGGGAATGACAGTCGGGAAAATTCAATTTCCATAGGAGACAGAACCATGCAAACCGCAACCTTCGAAACCGTCGCCGCGCTCGCCGGCCGGGAGATCGGCGTGTCCGACTGGGTGGAGATCACCCAGGAGCGCATCAACGCCTTCGCCGACGCGACCGGCGACCATCAATGGATCCATGTCGATGTCGAGCGCGCCAAGCAGTTCATGCCCGGCGGCAAGACCATCGCGCACGGCTATCTGACGCTGTCGCTGATCCCGTGGCTGACCGGCGGCATGCTGCGCATCGACGGGGTGACGCGCGGCATCAATTACGGCTCCAACAAGGTGCGCTTCACCAACATGGTGCCGGTGGGCTCGAAGGTCCGCGCCCGCCAGAAGCTGCTCGGTGCCGAGCCCAAGGCCGGCGGCATGCAGCTCACGAACGAGGTGACGATCGAGATCGAAGGCCAGACCCGCCCCGCCTGCATCGCCGAGACGATCAGCCTGATCTACAAATAGCCCCCGCTTATCCTTGATACGTACCGCGTACCGGGATAGCATGCCGGCATGATCCGGTCTTTCCGCTGCAGGCATACCGAGCGGATTTGGTCGGGTCGGCCGGCGGGACGGTTTCCGCCCGACATTCAGCAGCGGGCGCTGGTCAAGCTCCGCCTGATCGACGCGGCCGCCACGGTGACTGACCTGCGCAATCCGCCGGGCAACCGGCTGGAGGCGTTACGCGGCGACCGGCGAGGCCAGTACAGCGTGCGGATCAACGACCAATGGCGCATCTGCTTTCGCTGGCAGGACGGCGACGCGCATGACGTCGAGATCGTGGACTATCATTGAGGCGAAGATGAAATTGCTGCGCAATCCGCATCCCGGCGAGATTTTGAAGACCGAATTCCTCGACGAAACCGGCCTCAGCCAGAACGCGCTGGCGTCGTCCATCCGCGTACCGGCGAACCGCATCCACGCCATCGTCAAGGGATCGCGCGCCGTCACCGCCGACACCGATCTCAGGCTCTCTCGGTTCTTCGGCCTTTCGGAGGGTTTTTTCCTCCGCCTCCAGAATGCCTACGACACGATGGAGGCCAAGCGGCGGATCGCCGCCGATGTGGCGCGGATCAGGCCGCTGCGCCGCCTGCCGGCTGCGGCGGAGTGATCACGCCCCGCGGAAGTGCGACGCCACCGTCCACACGCCGATGGCGATGAAGCCGAGGCCGGCGATCAGCTTTAAGGGAACGAACGTCAGATAGCGCTCCGCCATCGTGCCCAGCACCACCGCGATGGCGGTTGAGAGCACCAGCGCCGCCGCCGCCGCGAAGAACACCGGCCAGGCGGAGTTCTTCTCGTCGCTGGCGAACAGCAGCGTCGCGAGCTGCGTCTTGTCGCCGAGCTCCGCCAGGAAGACGGTCGAGAAGATGACGAAGAGTTCGCGCATGACGGACCCGGTTCTGGTTGCCGGGCCCCTTTTGCCCCAAGGTCCGCGCAAACCCAACCGTTTTCGCGCCCTTGCTTGACCTAGGGCGCGGGCTTGGTTCGAATTGCCCGTCCCAGCGCGAGGATCGCCATGCCGCAGACCACCGCCAACGGTATCCGGATCGAATATCTCTCCTACGGGCCGGAAAGTGCGCAGACCGTCCTTCTGATCATGGGGCTGGGCGCGCAGATGACGCGTTGGCCGCTCGCCTTCATCCAGCTGCTGGTCGCCAAGGGCTATCGCGTGGTGACGTTCGACAATCGCGACGTCGGCCTCAGCGAGAAATTCGACGCGGCCGGGCCCGCCGATCTCCAGGCCATCGTCGCCGCCATGATGGCCGGCAGGAAGCCGGACGCCGCCTACACGCTGGACGACATGGCGGACGATGCCGTCGGCCTGCTCGACGCGCTGAAGGTCCAACGCGCCCATATCGTCGGCGCCTCGATGGGCGGCATGATAGCGCAGCTCGTCGCCGCCAATCATCCGGACCGCGTTCTGTCGCTGACCTCGATCATGTCCTCGACCGGCAATCCCGGCCTGCCGCCCGCCAAGCCCGAGATCCTGGCCGCGCTGATGTCGGTGCCGCAGGGCGATGATTTCAAGACGCTGCTCGAACACACGCTCAAGACCCAGACGCTGATCGCCAGCCCCGGCTATCCGCCGGACGAGGGCATGCTGAAGCACCAGATCAAGGCCGATCTCAACCGCGCGATCTATCCCGTCGGCATCACGCGCCAGATGGCGGCGGTGGTCGCCTGCGGCGATCGCCGCGCCGCGCTGAAGAACATCGCGGCGCCGACCGTCGTCGTGCACGGCACCGACGATCCGCTGGTGCCGGTGGAGGGCGGCCGCGACACCGCCGCCAGTATCGCGGGCGCGGAGCTGCGCGAGATTCCGGGCATGGGCCACGACCTGCCGGCGCCGCTCTTCCCGGCCATCGTCGATGCGATCGACGCCGCGGCCCGGCGCGCCCGTGTCTGAGCCGGAACGAAAGGTATAGGCTCACGTTCCCGCCCGGAGCGGCGCAACGAACGGTGAAGACATGCGCATCCTGAAATGGATCGGAATTCTCGCGGTCGTCGCCGTCGCGGCCGGCGCCGCGCTGCTGTGGACGGCCGGCGACACGGCGAAGCTGCCCGCCCTGGCCGGCTACGGCCCCCGGCCCGAGCTTCCCGCGCCCAACCCGACGCTCATCCCCACCATCAACCAGGCCAAGGGCGTCGGCTGGCCGGCGGGCACCAAGCCCACACCCGCCACAGGCCTTGCCGTCGCCGCCTTCGCCGACAAGCTCACCCATCCGCGCTGGCTCTATGTGCTGCCGAACGGCGACGTGCTGGTGGCCGAGACCAATTCCCCGCCCAAGCCGGACGACATGAAAGGCATCCGCGGCTTTGTCGCCGGCATCATCATGGGCGGCGCCGGCGCGTCCACCGATAGCCCCAACCGCATCCTCCTGCTGCGCGACACCGACGGCGACGGCGTCGCCGACAAGCGCTTCGTCTTCCTCTCCGGCCTCAACTCGCCCTTCGGAATGACGCTGGTCGGCAACGATTTCTATGTCGCCGACACCGATGCCGTGCTGCGCTTTGCCTATCACGACGGCGAGACGTCGATTTCCGGCGCGGGCACCAGGATCGTCGATTTGCCGGCCGGCACGATCAACCATCACTGGACCAAGAACGTCATCGCCGGCCGCGACGGCACCAGGCTCTATGTCACGGTCGGCTCGAACTCCAATGTCGGAGAAAACGGCATCGCAGCCGAGGCCGGCCGCGCCGCGATCTGGGAGATCGACCTCAAGACCGGCCGGCACCGCATCTTCGCCTCCGGCATCCGCAATCCCAACGGCATGGACTGGCTGCCCGGCACCGACACGCTGTGGGTGACGGTCAATGAGCGCGACGAGATCGGCAGTGACCTCGTCCCCGACTACATGACGAGCGTGAAGGACGGCGGCTTCTATGGCTGGCCCTACAGCTATTACGGCCAGCATGTCGACGTGCGGATGCAGCCCCAGCGCCCCGACCTGGTGGCGAAGGCGACCGCGCCCGACTACGCGCTGGGCGCCCACACGGCGTCGCTGGGCCTGGTCTTCTCCGATCCGGCGAAGCTCGGGCCGGACTACGCCCACGGCATCTTCATCGGCCAGCACGGCTCGTGGAACAGGAACCCCCGCGCCGGCTACCGCGTGATCTTCGTGCCCTTCGCGGGCGACAAGCCGAGCGGCGAGCCGAAGGAGGTCCTGACCGGCTTCCTGTCGCCGGGCGGCGAGGCCCAGGGGCGGCCGGTCGGCGTCGTCATCGACAAATCCGGCGCGCTTCTGGTGGCCGACGATGTCGGCGACACGATCTGGCGGGTGACCGGCAAATAGACCTTCCGGCCGGATTGGAAGGCCGGTTGCGGCGCCCAAATGCCCTCTATATAAGGTCGCCTCCCGCGCCGGGCCCCCTGGGGCCGGCGGACGATAGAGGCGCTGCCCGGCGCCTGTTCGGCATCGGAGAGTAGCTCAGCCTGGTAGAGCACTAGCTTCGGGAGCTAGGGGCCGGAGGTTCGAATCCTCTCTCTCCGACCATCCGCCTTCGCCGCGCAGCGGAGGTTGGTTGCCCTCCGAAGCGTTCGCGAAGGAGGGCCTGTACAGTCCCGCGCGGCTCCGGTTGGCAAGCCACCCCAATTCGTAGGATTGTGGCCGAGCAAGACCGGAGAAGCGATCTTGGAACCGATTAAGTTCACCGGCGTTGTGCTAGCGGCGTGATGGGCTTGGGGGAAGGTGTGGCCGCCAATCGGTGGGTTTTGTTGGCGGCAGTGCCATTGTTTCTGGTGCTCGCCGGCGTCGTCTATCTGACCGCCGCCTTTGCCGAAAACGAGCGGCAGGAGCAGGGCTGGATCGTCCACACCTATCAGGCGATCGATTCGCTGCGCGCCGTCCTCGCCGACGCCGCCGATGCCGAGACTGGCGAGCGCGGCTATCTGCTGACCCACAAAGCGAGTTATCTCCTGCCGTTCCGCGCCGCCAAATTGCGGACCGCGCGCGACCTGGACCGCTTCGAGGCGCTGACGCGCGACAATCCCGATCAGCAGGCGCGCGCCCGCACCCTGCGCGGCCTTGTCCTGGGGCGGCTGCGCCTGCTCGACCGCGTGATCGCCCTCAATGCCACCGAGGCGGTGTCGCCCGCCCTGATGGCGCTGATGGACCGGGGCAAAGCCACGATGGATGCGGTGCGCCTCGTCATTTCCGCCGGCCTTGCCGAGGAAGACCGCCTGCTCGCCCAGCGCATCCAGACGCGGCGCGACGTCGAGCGGGCCGAGATCGCGAGCGCCGTTCTCGCGGGCATCCTGGCGCTCGTCGGGCTCCTGGCGGCCGCCGGGATGCTCGTGCGCAACAATGCGCGGCTGGCGGTCAGCGAGGCGATCCGTCGCCGCCAGGCCAGCATCCTGCAGGCGACCCTCGACAACATCCGCGACGGCATCCTGGTGTTCGACGAGGCCGACCGGGTCGCCGCCTTCAACAACGTGTTCTTCCGCCTGATGGACTTTCCCGAGCGCCTCGCCGCCATCGGCGCCACGCTCGACACCTTCAAGCAGTTCGATGCCGGCCAATCGCGGCGCGCCTTCTCCGATGTCGCGGTCACCGGCGGCGGCGAGAGCCGCTATGAGCGCTTTGCGCGCGCCGAGCGCGAGCTCGACGTCTATCGCGCCGTCGTTCCGGGCGCCGGCTTCCTGGTCGCTGCGGCCGACGTCACCGCCCGCGTCCGCGCTGAAGCCGCCGTGCGCCAATCGCAGAAGATGGAGGCCGTGGGCCAGCTCACCGGCGGTGTGGCGCACGATTTCAACAATCTCCTGCAGATCATCAGCGCCAATCTCGACCTCGCCGCGGCCGACGCGCGCGCCAATCCCAAGACCGCCGAGCGGCTGCAGAACGCGATCTCCGCCGTCGAGCGCGGCTCGCGCCTGACCGCCCAGCTCCTCGCCTTCGCGCGGCGCCAGGCGCTCGATCCGCGCTCGACCAATCTGGGGCGGCTGCTCAACGACATGACGGACCTGCTCCGCCGCACGCTGGGCGAGCGCGTCGAGATCGAGTCGATCGTCTCGGGCGGCCTCTGGAACACCCTGGTCGATCCCAGCCAGGTGGAGAACGCGATCCTCAACCTCTCGATCAACGCGCGCGACGCGATGCCCGACGGCGGCAAGCTCACCATCGAGCTCGCCAACGCCTATCTCGACGACAGCTATGCCGCCCAGCACGCCGAGGTCACGGCCGGCCAATACGTCATGCTCGGCGTCAGCGACACCGGCACCGGCATGCCGCCGGAGGTCGTGGCGCGGGTGTTCGACCCCTTCTTCACCACCAAGCCGGAAGGCAAGGGCACGGGCCTCGGCCTCAGCCAGGTCTACGGCTTCGTCAAGCAGTCCGGCGGCCATGTGAAGATCTACAGCGAGCCGGGGCAGGGCACGACGGTCAAGATCTACCTGCCGCGCACGCGAAAGCCGCAGGAAGGCCTCGATCCGGTATCGACCGCGCAGACCGCGGGCGGCGACGAGACCATCCTTGTGGTGGAGGACGATGCCGGCGTGCGCGCCGCCGTCGTCGATATCCTGAGCGATCTCGGTTACGCGGTGCTCAAGGCCGAAAGCGCCGAGCAGGGTCTGGCGGTGATCTCGAGCGGTGCTCGCGTCGACCTGCTCTTCACCGATGTGGTGATGCCCGGCCCGCTCAATACCCGCGAATTCGCCCGCCGCGCGCAGGAGCTGCGCCCCGGCCTCAAAGTGCTCTATACTTCCGGCTACACGCAGAACGCCATCGTCCATAACGGCCGCCTCGACGACGACGCGCACCTTTTGTCCAAGCCCTACCGCAAGGACGATCTGGCCCGGAAGGTCCGCAGCCTGCTCGACGAGGCGTCGCCGCCCGCCGCCGATCCCGCCGCCGCTGCGTCCCCGCAACGGCGCCGTGTGCTCGTGGTCGAGGATGTCGGCCTGATCCGGATGACGACGGTCGACATGGCGCAGGAGCTCGGCTTCGACACCGCCGAGGCCGGCGACGGTCCCCAGGCGCTGGAGGTGCTGCGCAGCGACCCGTCGATCGAAATCCTGCTGACCGATCTCGGCCTTCCCGGCATGAGCGGCCACGAGTTGATGGCGACGGCCCGGCGCCTGCGCCCCGACCTCAGGATCGTCATCGCCAGCGGCTATTCGACCGAAACCGAGACCGAGGGTAATCCCGCCGGCGCCGTCATCCTCACCAAGCCCTTCGACCTCGGCGCCCTCAAGCGTGCGCTGGAAAGCGTGTAGAACCGGCCGGCAGCCGAGGACAAGGCCCCATGACCAAGGACGAATTGAGCGCCTGGGCGCTCGCCAATGGCTGGCAGACGCTCGCCGGCCATCTCAGCCTGACCAAGCCCTCCCGGCCGTCGGAGGCGATCGTGCGGCTGGTGCTCAAGGGCACGGTGGTCCAGCTCGAGATCAAGAAGCCCGCCGGCAAATGGGAGAAGATCAAGAGCGTCGCCTATGGCGCCGTCGAGCCCGATCCCGAAACCGGCCTGCCGCGCGGCCTGGGCTTCGACACGATTTCCGGCTTCTCCAGCCTGATCCAGGACAACAAGCTGCGCGCGGTGTTCGCGAAGAAGCCCGACGCCGGCTGAGCGGCCGATCGCTTCGCCGTCGGGGCAAAGAAGAAGCCCGCAGGGTTTCCCCCGCGGGCTTCTTTCGTTTCGAAAAATCCGAACGCTTACTTGAGAACGTCGGCGATGTTGTAGGTCAGCGTCGCGACCACGCCGGTCGTGCAGGCGTTCTTCGTCACCATGTAGAAGCCGCAATTGGCCGTGTTCAGGTCGGTGCCGTTGGCGCGGACGTCGAGGGCCCAGCTATGCCAGGTCGCGGTAAGGCCGATGTCGAAATGGGTGTAGTCGCTCGTCGCCGCGTCGACCCATTGGTGGCCGACATTGGCGCTGATCGACAGCCAGTCGAGAAGCGGATAGGACGCCGAGCCCTCGACATATTCGCTGACGCCGCCGCTCAGGGTGAATTGCGGCGAAAACGCGCCGGTGGCCGTGACCGCCAGGTCGCCGAAGCTGTGCGAGAGCTGGACGATGCCTTCCAGGAAGCTCGCCTCGCCGAAGACGCCCGTGAGGGCGCCGAACTTGGCCTTGTTGAACTCCGGATAGCCGTAATAATAAGCCTCGACGTTCAGGTCGGTGCCGCCGAGATCGAAATGCTTGCCGCCGTAAAAGTCTGTCTCTAGCGAGGGCGTGCCGCCGAAGGGCGATGCGCCCAGCCAGTCGATCTTCGATGCCCAGACGCCGGCATAGAAACCGTCCGGGCCGCTCCAATTGATCGAGGCCTGCGGCGCGAAATCGCGGTTGTTCTGGCTGATGCCGCGGAAGCGGTAGTCGCTCTGCACGTCGACATAGGCCGACACCGTGCCCCAGTCCGTGTCGTCGGCGAAGGCCGGCGCGGTCGTCGCGGCAAGGCCCGCCAGGCTCACGGCGCCCAGCATCAGTTTCGTGGAAAGATTTTTCATAGTCAGCCCTCTCGTTTACGGCAAATCCCGCGCACGCAACGCCACACGCCGCGCCGAAACCGACTTTTGTGACCGGCGCGTAAAAACTCAATACGAAGTGAGGACATCTACGCACGTTTCGTGCGTTGAATCGCCGGTTTCGGGGGCCCGTTGTTGCGGCGCAACACATAAGTGCACGAAAGCTAAGCAGAAAGCCGCCCAATTGGGCTTTCACGCTATCGGCGGGCACCCGCCATCGCCAGATGGAGGCCGCCATCGGTGAGCAGCGTCTCGCCGGTGATGTTCCCCGACTCGGGGCCGGCGAAGAACAGCACCGTCTTGGCGATTTCCGCCCCGTCCGCGACGCGCTGGAGGGGATTGCGCTTGCCTTCGGCTTCCGCGATCCGATCCGCGGTTTCCTTGCCGAACTGCTTGACGAACCAGTTGGTGTCGACATGGCCCGGACACACCGCATTGACGCGGACCTGCGGCGCCAGCGCGCGCGCCAGCGAGATCGTCATCGTGTTGAGCGCGCCCTTCGACGCGGCATAGGCGACGGAGGAGCCGATTCCCGCGACGCCGGCGATGGACGAGATGTTGACCACCGAACCCGAGCCATGGGCGCGCAAGCCGGGCAGGCAGGCGCGGATCATCTGGAACGGGCCGATGACGTTGACTGCATAGAGGCGCTGGAAATCCTCGGCGCTCAGCGAATCGAGATCGGCGTGGTTGATGACGAATTTCGTCGTCCCGGCATTGTTGACCAGGATGTCGATGCGGCCCCAGGCCTCGGTCGCGGCCTGGGCGAGCTTCCGGCAATCCTCGTCCTGCGCCACGTCGCCCTGGACGAGCCGGACCTGGGCGCCGGCCTTCTCCACCGCGGCGGCCGTCTGGCGGGCCTCCGCCTCGCTCTTGGTGTAGTTGACCACCACATTGGCGCCCCGCCGGGCCAGGCCTTCCGCCGCCGCGGCCCCGATTCCGGTCGCGGAACCTGTGACAATTGCGACTTTGCCCAGAAGATCGCCTTGTTCCATGTGCCATTTCCCCGTCATGTTGTGGTGCTGAACTGCGCCGGATCGTAAGCTGGCGCCGCTATCGCGCCAAGGAGCTGCCATTACCACCTCCGCCGACGTGATGCCCGAGATCGCGCCAGCCCTGCCGCGCCGCGCGCGCCGTCACGCCCATGTCGCCACGCCGATGCGCATCGTGCTCATCCGCCACGGCCGGCCCGCCATCGCGACCAACCCGCGCGCCTCCCACGCCGAATTCCGTTCCTATATCGACGACTACGAGGCGGCGGGCCTGGATCCCGCCAGCGCGCCGCCGGAGGAATTGCAGGACCTCTTGAAGGAGATCGGCGCGATCTTCACCTCCGACCGGCCGCGCTCGACCGGCAGCGCCAAGGCGCTGGCGCCGAACGCCGAGTTGATCGCCGACCCGCTCTTCGCCGAGGCGCCGCTGGCCAGCCCGCGCATCCCGCTCCTGCGCATGCGGGTGCCGACCTGGGCGGTGATGGCGCGCATCCTGTGGCATGCCGGCTATCACCCGGAGATCGAGAACTACCGCAAGGCCAAGCACCGCGCCGCCGAGGCCGCCGATATCCTGATGAAGCGCGCCGGGGCCGAGGGCCGGACGGCGCTGGTGGCGCACGGCTATTTCAACCTGATGATCGGCCGCGAACTGCGCCATCGCGGCTTCCGCCGCTCGGGCGCCCACCGCGTGAAATACTGGAACGCGGTGACCTACGAGCTGCCTTGACGGCCGCGAAGCGCCGCCGGCCCGGACCGCCCGCGATGCCCGCGGACGTCGCCCGCGCCTTCGATGCATTTCCCGGGGCGGTCCGTCGGCGGCTGCTGGCCGTGCGGCGGCTGATCTTCGAAACGGCCGCGGGTCTCGACGGTGTCGTTCCGCTGACGGAAACCCTGAAATGGGGCGAGCCCGCCTATCTCACGCTGGCCACGGCAAGCGGAAGCACCGTCAGGCTGGGACGGTTCGGATCGTCGGACGAATCTTGCGCCGTTCTCTTCCATTGCCGGACCAGTCTGGTCGAGACGTTTCGCGCGCGGTTTCCCGATGCGTTCGCGTTCGAGAAGAACAGGGCTATCGTCCTTCCTGTCTCCGGCAGATTGCCGCGAGCGCCTCTGGCGGATTGCATCGCCATGGCACTGACCTATCGCCTTCGGCGCAGCGATTAGAGGACGGTTGGGACGTCACGCCGGCATCGCCATGCCGGTATATTGCAGGTCGGCGAGGAAGCGCACCAGCCGCGCATGGCGCCGCCGCAGGACGTCGTCGGTCTCGATGCGCCGCTGTGCCGCCTGCGGGACGATGAAGCCGTCCTTGACCCGCGCCAGCCGCCCGGAGCGGACCATGCGGGCGAACATGCGCCGCAGCGTTTCATAGGGGATGTTGAGCGATGTCGCGACGGCGAGCACCGAGACTGGCCGGCGCAACGCATCGGGCGCCGGCGCGTCGGCCGCGGCGTGATCGGCGGGCGACAGATGGCGCGTGTTCTCGGTCGCGATGGCCGTGAAGATGACGGCTTCGACGGGATCGTCGTCATGCGGCGCGCGGATGATCGCGATCACGTCGAGCGTATAGCCGGCGTCCAGCCGCACCACGGCGCGCGCGATGGGCGTCGGATCGGCCAGTCCGGCGCGGGGCGAGCGCGCGATCTGCGAGAAATCGAAGCCGGCGCGCTTCAGGTCGGCGATCAGCCGCTGCACGGCCGCGATGACCAGCTTGGTGCCCTCGACATGGTCCGGATGGCGGAAGATTCGGGTCGGGACGAAAATCCCCTTGCCGGGGACGCGGACGCAGAGCCCGTCGCGCTCCAGCAGCAGGACCTGGCGGCGCACCGTCTCGTAGGGCAGGAGCAGCGCCTGTGCGAGCTTGCGGATATTGACGGGAATGCGCTCCTCGTCGGGCGGAAAATCGAACAGCGCGGCGTATCGGGCGGTGTCGGCGCCCTGCGTCAGGTGGCGGACGTTCAGCACGCAGATCGTGTTCCAGATGAAGGCGCGCCGGAAATCGCCGCCCATGATGCGGCCGCAGACGAAGTCCATCTTGCGGCTCAGGAAGTCGTCGTCGGCGCGCAGCACCGCGCGCGCATTGCGCGGCAGCGACTTGCCCGCGAACATCCCGGTCGCCAAATTCATAAGCCACGCCCCCGCCGTCATCTTGACGCGCGGCGCGGCTTTTACAATCGAAAGGAAAGGTTCCCGACCGGAACGATCTCCGCCGGGCCGAACGGCGCTACAGCATCGCCGGGATCACGCGGTCCGGCGGCTTGTGCCCGTCGACGAAGGTCTTGATGTTGATGATGACCTTCTCGCCCATGTCGATGCGGCCCTCCATCGTCGCCGAGCCCATATGCGGCAGGAGCACCACGTTCTTCAGCTTGAGCAGCTTCGGGTTCACCGCCGGCTCGTGCTCGAACACGTCGAGGCCGGCGCCGGAGAGCTGCCCCGCCTCCAGCATCCGCGCCAGCGTGTTCTCGTCGATCACCTCGCCGCGCGCGGTGTTGACGATATAGGCCTGCGGCTTCATCAGCTTCAGCCGCCGCGCGCTCAGGAGGTGATAGGTCGCCGGCGTGTGCGGGCAGTTGATCGACACGATGTCCATCCGCGCCAGCATCTGGTCGAGGCTCTCCCAATAGGTCGCCTCCAGCTCGTGCTCGATGTCGGGATGAACGGGCTTGCGGTTGTGATAATGGATCTGCAGCCCGAAGGCGCGCGCCCGCCGCGCCACCGCCTGGCCGATCCGCCCCATGCCGACGATGCCCAGCCTTTTGCCGTAGATGCGGTGGCCGAGCATCCAGTTCGGCGACCAGCCCTTGAAGTGGTCGTCCTCCAGCTCCTTGACGCCCTCCACCAGCCGGCGCGGCACGGCGAGGATCAGCGCCATGGTCATGTCGGCGGTATCTTCGGTCAGCACGCCCGGCGTGTTGGTGACGACGATGCCTTTGTCGAGCGCGGTCTTGACGTCGATATTGTCGACGCCGGTGCCGAAATTGGCGATCAGCTTCAGATTGGGGCCGGCCCGCACGATGACCTTGGAATCGATCCGGTCGGTGACGGTCGGCACCAGCACGTCGGCCTTCTGCACCGCCTCGATCAGCTCGGCCTGGCCCATCGGCTTGTCGTCGAGGTTCAGCCGCGCGTCGAACAGCTCGCGCATGCGCGTCTCGATCGCGTCGGGCAGCTTGCGCGTGACGATGACGAGCGGCTTTTTCGCGGGCATCTTTCGGCCGTTTCCTCTTCCAGGCGCGCCATTTTATGGCGTCCGCCCGGTCATAGCAGACGGCCCGGTCCGGTCAAGGACGGCTAGGCACTGCGCTCCGTCATCGCCGAATAGGCCAGCGTCCGAAGGTCCCGCCTGAGCGTCAGCCGCGCGTCGGTGCCCATCACCTGGGTCATGAACACAACCGCAAGGTCCTCCTTGGGATCGATCCAGAACGCGGTCGAGGCGGCGCCGCCCCAGAAATATTCGCCGACCGAGCCGGGGATGCGGGTCAGCGCCGGGTTCAGCGTCACGCCGCAGCCGATGGAGAAGCCGATGCCGTTATAGCCGGCCTCGGTGAAGAGGCCTTCGCCCGCCGCGAGGTCGGTCAGCTGCTTGCCGCCCGGCAGAAGATTGAGCGAGAACATCTCGACCGTCTTTGGGGAAAGAATCTGCACGCCGTCCAGCGTGCCGCCGCCCAGCATCATGCGGCAGAAACGCATGTAGTCGTGCGCCGTGGAGACGAGGCCGCCGCCGCCGCCTTCGAATTTGGGCGGCTCGGCATAGGTCGATTTGCCGGCATCGTCCTGCAGGCGCAGGCCGCCGCCCTGTTTGGGCATGTAGCAGGACGCGAAGCGGTCGATCTTGGCGCCCGGCACCGAGAACGCGGTGTCGTGCATCCCGAGCGGCTCAAAAATCCGTGTACGGAGAAATTCCCCGAACGTCACGCCCGACAGCTTCTGGACCAGATAGCCCATGACGTCGATCGCCACGGAATAGTTCCAGGCCTTGCCGGGCGAGAAATCGAGCGGGATCTTGGAAAGCTGCTCGATGAAGCCGTCGAGCCCGCCCGGCGTCTTCGGATCGCCGATCCTCTGGCGGCGGTATTCCGCGTCCACCGCGGTGCGCGACATGAAGCCGTAGGTCAGCCCCGAGGTGTGGGTGACGAGGTCCACCACCTTCATCGGCCGCTCGCAGGGCAGGGTGATGAACTGGCCCGAAGTGTCGGCGACCAGGCTCGGAATGCCGCTCGCATAGACGCGCAGGTTCTTCCAGGACGGGATGTGCGTGTGCACCGCGTCGTCCAGGCCGATGCGCCCCTCCTCGACCAGCATCATCAGCGCCACGGCGGTGATCGGCTTGGTCATGGAATAGATGCGCACGATGGCGTCCTCGCGCCACGGCTTGTTCCGCTCCAGATCCATCGATCCGGCCACGCTTTCATGCGCCAGCGTGCCGCGCCGCCAGATCTGCGTCTGGAAACCGGACAAGAGGCCGGTGTCGACATAGATTTCCTTCATGCGGCTGTGCAGCGTCTCGAGCCGCTTCGACGACAGTCCCACGCTTTCCGGTTTGGCCATGTGCTTCTCCCGTTTCTGGCTGGTCCCAGCATGTCAGAGGCCGCGCGCGCGGCCTAGACGGGACGATGCGGGTTGTCGGCGGCAACCGCGATTTCGCCGTCCCATCCCTTTTTCGCCCGAATTGGGGTATAGGTCCCGCGATCATAACCTTGCGTAAGGGCGCTGCTTCTTGTCAGACACCGAAAATCCCGCTGCCGAGCCGGCCGCGGCGGAATGGATTTGCATCCTCGCGCGCTATCGCGAGCCCAACGGCCTGCGCAGCACCTTCGAATTGATCGTCACCGCCGTGCCCTTCGTGGCGTTGTGGGCGCTGGCCTGGGCCGCCTGGGAATACGGTTTCGGCTTCGTTTCGCTCCTGCTCGCCGTGCCGACCGCCGCCTTCCTGGTGCGGCTGTTCATGATCCAGCACGATTGCGGCCATGGCGCTTTCTTCCGTCACCGGCTCGCCAATGATTGGGTCGGGCGCGTCATCGGCGTGCTCACGCTGACGCCCTACGACGCCTGGAAGCGCTCGCATTCGATCCATCACGGCACCTCGGGCAATCTCGACAAGCGCGGCATCGGCGACCTGCAGACGCTGACGGTCGGCGAATACCGCGCCCTGACGCCGTTCCGCCGGCTCGGCTACCGGCTCTACCGCAACCCCGTCATCCTGTTCGGCTTCGGCCCGATCTACATGTTCGGCTGGCGCCATCGTTTCCCGATCGGCACCAAGCTCGCCAATTGGCGCGGCTGGATCAGCCCGATGGCGACCAATCTCGGCATCGCCGCGGTGGTGGTCGGCGCGATGTGGCTGGTCGGCTGGAAGACCTTCCTCCTGACCCAGGTCCCCATCACCCTGATCGCCGGCTCCATCGGCATCTGGCTGTTTTTCATCCAGCACCAGTTCGACGACACGGTGTGGGCCGAAAACGGCCGGTGGAACGTGCACGAGGCGGCGCTGCGCGGCAGTTCCTACTATGTGCTGCCGCGTGTGCTGAACTGGTTCACGGCGAATATCGGCATCCACCACGTGCACCATCTCTACGCGCGCATCCCGTTCTACCGGTTGCCGCAGGTGCTGCGCGACCAGATAAGGCTGGCCGAGGTCAGCCGGGTCTCGCTCCTGGAGAGCGTGCGCTGCGCCCGGCTTGCGCTGTGGGACGATTGCCAGCAGCGGCTGATCACCTTCCGCGAAGCCCGCCGCCTGCCGCGTTAGCGACGCGAACGCCGCTTGCCGTCGCCGCCGGGCTTTATATAAGGTCGGGCGCCGCGACTGACATGTTGTCAGTGCGGTCGACGTTGAACACGCCATGGAGACGGGAAACCCGCCCATGGCTCGATAGCCCGGGAATCCTTTCATGACCCTTCCGCCCAACTGGCCCGCCATGTCCCTCAAGGACGCCACCGCCGCGCTCACCGCGCCGGGCGCCCGCTTCGAGATGGACACCGTCACCATCCGCGGCATTCCCACCCGCGTATGGAAGAACTGCCCGCCGACCAACAAGGAGGTCTTCCTCGCCGGCCGGATGTATGGCGACCGCGAATTCCTCATTTACGAAGACGACCGCTGCACCTACGAGACCTTCGCGCGCGCCGCGCTGGCGCTGGCGGCGCAGCTCGAGAAGGACGGCGTCAAGAAGGGCGACCGCGTCGCCATCATCATGCGCAACCTGCCCGAATGGACGGTCGCGTTCTACGCCGCCGAGCTGGTCGGCGCGATCGTCACGCCGCTCAACGCGTGGTGGACCGGACCCGAGCTGGAATACGGCCTGGTCGATTCCGGAACGAAGATCGCCTTCGTCGACGCCGAGCGCCTCGAGCGCATCTCCGAGCATCTGGTGAACTGCCCGGACCTCAAGAAGATCTATGTCAGCCGCTATGCCGACGACCTGCCGCACACCATCGTCGTGCGCCTGGAAGACACGATCGGCCGCGTCAACGACTGGGGCAGCCTGCCGCCCGGCGAAATGCCCAAGGTCGAGCTTCATCCCGACGACGACGCGACGATCCTCTACACTTCGGGCACCACGGGGCGCCCGAAGGGCGCGCTCGGCACCCATCGCAACATGTGCTCCAACATCATGGCGGCCGGCTTCGCCGCCGCGCGCAGCTTCCTGCGCCGGGGCGAGGCGCCGCCGGTGTTCGCCAACCCGCTTGACGCGCCGCAGCGCGCCACGCTGCTCTCCGTGCCGTTCTTCCACGCGACGGGCTGCTTCGCCGTGCTCGGACCGACGGTGGTCAGCGGCGGCAAGATCGTGCTGATGCGCCGCTTCGACGCCGAGAAGGCGATGGCGCTGATCGAGAAGGAGAAGATCAACAGCGCCGGCGGCGTGCCGACCATCGCCTGGCAGATTCTCGAACACCCCAACCGGCACAAATACGATCTCTCCTCGCTGGAGGCGATGGCCTATGGCGGCGCGCCCTCGGCGCCCGAGTTGGTGAAACAGATCAAGCAGAACTGGCCGAAATCGGCGGCCGGCAATGGCTGGGGCATGACCGAGACCTCGGCCACCTGCACCACCCATTCGGGCGAGGATTACGAGAACCGCCCGACCTCCTGCGGCCCGCCGGTCGCGGTGTGCGATCTCAAGATCATGAACGTCGAAGGCACCGAGGACCTGCCGGCCGGCGAGGTCGGCGAATTGTGGGCGCGCGGCCCCAACATCGTGAAGTGCTACTGGAACAAGCCGGAAGCGACGGCGGCGACCTTCGTCGACGGCTGGGTAAAGACCGGCGATCTGGCGCGCCTCGACGAGGAAGGCTTCTGCTACATCATCGACCGCGCCAAGGACATGCTGATCCGCGGCGGCGAGAACATCTACTGCATCGAGGTCGAGAACGTGCTCTACGACCATCCCGCCGTGATGGACGCGGCGCTGGTGCCGGTGCCGCACAAGCAGCTCGGCGAGGAGCCCGGCGCGGTGGTGCATCTGAAGCCCGGCATGCACACGACGGAGGAGGAGCTTCGCCAGTTCGTCGCCGGCAAGCTCGCGGCGTTCAAGGTGCCGGTGAAGGTGGTGTTCTGGCCCGAAACCCTGCCGCGCAACGCCAACGGCAAAATCCTGAAGACCGAGCTCAAGAAGATCTTCGCCAACCCGCAATAGGGTGCGCATGGCGAGGAAATAGGTCTCACGCGGAGCCGCGGAGAACGCGGAGTTCTCTTCTCGCTCTACCAAACCCATCTGCTGTCATGGCCCGCGACTGCGGGCCATCCAGTTGGGTTCTGCGCCTTGCTAGCGGGTTCGCGACGAGCATTCGCGGGCCATGACAGCTTTTTTGATGTAAAGATCGCTGCCGAACTTTTCCTCCGCGTCTCCGCGGCTCCGCGTGAACCCATGGCCACCGAACTCAAAGTCACCGGCGCGATCGCGATCCCCGAATCCGAACTGGAGGAGCAATTCATCCTGTCCTCCGGCGCGGGCGGGCAGAACGTCAACAAGGTGGCGAGCGCCGTGCAGCTCCGCTTCGACGCGCTCCACAGCCCGAGCCTGCCCGACGATGTGCGCGTGCGCCTCTTGAAGCTCGCCGGCCATCGGCTGACCAAGGACGGCGTGCTGATCGTCACCGCGCGCGAATCCCGCGACCAAATCCGCAACCGCGAGATCGCGCGGCAGCGCCTCGCCGAACTGATCCGCCGCGCCACCGTCGTGCCGAAGAAGCGCAAGCCCACCAAGCCCAGCCGCGCCGCCAAGGAACGCCGCATCGAATCGAAGAAGCACCGCGGCCGGACCAAGCAGCAGCGCGCCGATTGGCGCGGCGACCGCTAGAGCCTAATGCTCGTCATAATCCTCGTCGTTCTCGTCCGCCGGGGGGCGCTGCCGCTTTATCCGGATCGAGGCGACCGGGCCGGGCGCGGGGTCGGCGGGCGCAGGATCGACCGCGTCCTCCGCCCTGCGCGGCGGCAACCGCGCGCCCGTGCTGAGGATGCTCGCGATGTTCCAGACATAGGCCGTCGTTTCCTCCGGCATCATCTGGCGCAGCCGGCGATGCGCCTCCAGCATGCCCGGCCCGTCATTATAGGCCGCGAACAGCCCCGGATAGCCGTAGATCTCGTCGAGCTCGTGCAGATAGGCCGCGCCGGCCATGATGTTGTCGTGCGGGTCGTAGGGATCGTTGCCCAGGCCGTATTGGCGCCGCATCCGATGCCAGGTCTTGGGCATGATCTGCATCAGGCCCATGGCGCCGGCGCTCGACGTGATCGGGGCATTCTCGGCCATCATGGTGCGGCCGCCGCTCTCGATCGTCATCACGGCCCGGATCCAGAGGTCGGGAACGGCAAAGCGCCGCGAAGCGCGCCGGATGTCCGGATCCCAGCGGTCCATCAGCTCCTTGTAGCTCAGCGCGGATTCTCGCGCGAAAGCCGAGGGCGGGCGTGCCGGCGCGACGGGCTTGGCGGGTCCGGCAGGCTTGGCCTGGAGCACGACGCGAAGGGGCGCGACGGGCGCGCGCGGCGGTGATCGTCCGTCGCCGCCGATCGACGACGACGAGGCGGCGGCCGCCAGCACGACCGCCGCAAGGCGGGGGGCGGCGCCGCTGCCGAACGCTCGCAGGTCTCCAAACGACATCATCTTCGGGTGCCGATGCGCTGTATCCCCAAGCCGGCGATTGTCGCAGCATTGCCCCCGCCGCGACAATCCTGGTGCGAGGCCTCAGTGACGGGGGCGCTTGGGCGGCGGCGGATAGGGCGGAAAGGCCGGCTGCGGCGCCGGCGGCGGCACCGGCGCGATCACCTCGACAGGTGGCGGGGGCTCGGGCGGCGGCGGCTGCGTCGGGGCGCAGACCATGACCAGGCCGGTCTTGGCGACGTCGTCGGTGCCCGGCGACACGAAAGATACGACCTGGCGCGCCGCGGCGACGCATTCTTCCTTGGTCGCGAAGGTCGCGCCGCGATAGCTCGACGCCAGCGCCGGGGCGCCGGAATAGCCGTTCGAGGCGACGACATAGACCAGCAATATCCAGAGCATCGCGGCCCTCCCAAATCCCGACGGTCGATAGTACAAGTCCGCCGCGAGCGCCCATAGGCGCCTGCGGACGTGGTAAATCAATGGCGGGGCGCGCCGCAAAACGTCGGCACCGCCGTGGCCCCCGGAGATGGCGCCGCGCTACCGCGTCTCCCCCCGCCTCGATCTTGGCCTGCTCCTTGGCCCATTCGGCGGCATCAGCGTGATGCCGAGCCTGCCCGCGAGTTCGACCTGGTCGAGCGCGTCCTGGAACAGCTTCAACTCGTCGCCGTCCTTTCAGGGCCGCGGCAATTGATGTTCGTAGAAGATGCCGAACCGCATGGTGGCCTCCTTGCAAACCAAACGTCATCTGCAAAAAAAAGGCCCTGTCATGCGCGCGAAGGCGGGCATCCGGCGGACTGGGCGTATTGCCAGACCTGGCTTCCCGCTTTCGCGGGAAGGACAGTCTCGTTCTAATTCGCCTTCTGCGACGCGGCGCGCTGCGCCATCCGCCGCGCCTGTTCCTCCGGGTCCCAGGCCTGGCGCGGCCCGGTCGTCAGCCCGCCATCGACCACGATATGCGTGCCGGTGACGAATTCGGAATCGTCCGACGCGAAATAGAGGCAGGCCCTCGCGATGTCGGCGGGAAGGCCGGCCTTCGGGATTGGCTGCGTGTCGGGTGCCTGTGCCTTCAGGCCTTCGTTGATCGCCGCGACCGCCTGCTCGTCGGCGCCCATCGCACGGGCACCGGCGCTGAAGATGCCGGTCAGGATCAGCCCCGGACAGATCGCGTTGACGCGGATCTTGGCGCGCCCGAGCTGCGCCGCGCTCACCGTGGTGAGATGGATGACGCCCGCCTTGGCGACGGAATAGGCCAGCGGCCCGTATCCGGCCTGGAGCGCCGCGACCGAGGCGGTGTTGATGACCGATCCGCCGCCGCGCGCTTTGAGGAACGGGATGGCATAGCGGGTGCCGAGCGCGACCGAGCGCAGCAGAAGGTTCATCGAGCGGTCCCAGGCCTCGCCCGTCATGTCCTCGATGGTGTTGGGACTGCCGCCCGCGCCGGCATTGTTGAACAGGATGTCGATGCCGCCGAAATGGTCCTTGGCCGCCTGCATGGTCGACTTGATGTCGTCCTCGCTGGTGACGTCGCAATGGTGGAACTTCACTTGGCCGTTGAAGCGGCGCTCCAGTTCGCGGCCCTGCTCGTCCGAAATGTCGGCGGCGAGCACGCGGGCGCCTTCGGCGACGAACAGCTCGACGGTCCCGCGCCCGATGCCGGAGGCGGCGCCGGTGACGATGGCGATCTTGTCTTTCAGGCGATCCATGGTCCCTCCACGCGGCCGTTCAGGCTCTCACTGACAGATTATCAGTCCGCATCCGACACCACAAACCGGTTTTCGAATTTTTCGAAAGTCCTTTCCTCCCCCGCATTTGCGGGGGAGGTGGCACGCCGTAGCGCATGTGTGGACGGCCCCGGTTTGGCAAGGAGATTTTGGGCTGTGACGGGAGCGGTGGATGCGGTCATGTGTACGGCCTTTTGGTGCGGTACGCGGACCGCTGGCCCTGATGAAATCCGCGGACGCGCCATTCCATCAGCGAAGCGGGCTCGAAGGCTCCTTGCGCTTTGCGAATTGAGCGGTCCCCGGCTCGACCGGTTCGTCGTCATGGCTCAAGCATTTCCCTGCCTTCCCGGAGCGGTTTGCGCCCCGGGAATTGCGTGTGCCCTATGCGGTGAGGGGCCTGCGGTAGGTTCCGCCTTTGACCAGGATCGCCCAGACGATACGGGCCATTTTGTTGGCGAGGGCGACGGCGGCGACGAGTGCCGGCCTGCGGCCGAGCAGCGAGAGCAGCCAGGGCGAGGCCTTTTCGGGATCGGTCCGTGCGCGCCGGATCATGGCAAAGGCACCCATCACGAAGAGGGTCCTCAAGGTCCGGTCGCCGGCCTTGGTGATGCGGCCGAGCCTGGTCTTTCCGCCGGAGGAGTCCTGTTTGGGCGTCAACCCGACCCAGGCGGCGAAATCGCGGCCCGAGGCGAAGCGCGAGACATCGCCTGCCAACGCCGTGACCGTGCTGGCGGTGATCGGTCCGACGCCCGGGATCGTGCGCAAGCGTTTGCAGGCTTCGTTCGTCTCGGTGTCGGCGGCGATCTTGCGGTCGAGGCCGACGAGGCGCGCCTCGACGGCTCGGATGGCAGCGGCCATCATGGCGTAGACATCGCGCGCAAGCTCCGGAATGCGGGCGTCGCCGGCCTGGGCGATCTTGAGGATCTCGTTGGCGCCGCGTTGCCCTTGCGCGGACACGATGCCGAACTCGGCCAGACCGGCTCGAAGGGCATTGAGCATGGCGGTACGCTGGCCCACCAGCTGGGTGCGGACCCGATGGACCAATGCCAAAGCCTGGGCCTGCGGCGTCTTGATCGGCACGAACCGCATGGTCGGCCGCGTCACCGCCTCGCAGATCGCCTCGGCATCGGCGGCGTCGTTCTTCTGCCGCTTCACATAAGGCTTCACATAGTGCGCCGGCATCAGCCGCACCTCGTGGCCCAGCGCCGTGAGCTGCCGTGCCCAATGGTGGGCCGTGCCGCACGCTTCGATCCCTATCAGGCAGGGCGGGAGCCGCTCGAAGAACGCGAGAACCCGGCTGCGCGCCAGGCGCTGACGAACGACCACGGCGCCGGCGCCATCAACGCCGTGTACCTGAAACACCGACTTCGCAATATCCAATCCGATCGTGCTAACTTGCATGGGGCGGCTCCTTCCCGTGTGGGTCCTGAAACGGCCACACCTTGGCACATCGATGTCGTAAGGAGGGGCCGTCCACCCCATCAGCGGAGCTAAGTGCTTGGATTTTGCTAGGTGAGGGGTAGGGCCACGCGTGGGCCCTCGCTTCGCTCGCGACCTCTCCCGCAAGCGGGAGAGGTTAACTGCCATGCAAAAAGCGGCGCTTCCCCGCGCTCCTGCGCCTGCTAGCCTTGCCCCATGAAAACCATCGGCATGCTCGGCGGGATGAGCTGGGAGTCCTCCGCCGTCTACTACCGGCTCCTCAACCGCGAAGTGCAGGCCCGCGTCGGCGGCGTCGCCTCCGCGAAGACCATCCTGCACTCCTTCGATTTCGGCGAGATCGCCGTCCTGCAGCGGACCGGCGCCTGGGACGACGCCAACCGGCGCATGGCGGAGGCCGCGCAGGGGCTCGAGCGCGCCGGCGCCGACTTCGTCATCATGTGCTGCAACACCATGCACTGTGCCACGGACGCCATCGAACGGGTGGTCCGCGTTCCCTTCCTGCACATCGCCGATCCGCTCGGCGCCGCGATCGACCGCGCCCGCATGCGCCGCGTCGCGCTTCTGGGTTCCAGCCATACGATGGAGCAGGACGGCATCCTGCTCGGGCGCCTGAAGGGCCGCTACGGCCTCGACGTCATCGTGCCCGAAGGCGAAGACGCCGCCGAAGTCAGCCGCGTGATCTATGACGAGCTCGTACGCGGCCGTTTTCTGGAAGCATCGCGCGCGACATACCGTGAAATCATCGCGCGGCTGGTGGCGCGGGGCGCGGAAGGCGTGATCCTGGGCTGCACCGAGCTGCCGATGCTCGTCCTGCCGGAGGATTCCGCCGTTCCGCTGTTCGACACCACGACGCTGCACGCCATGGCGGCGGTCGACCGCGCGCTCGCCTAGCGCCCGCCGGAGCGGTAATCCTGCGCATGCGTCGCGCGCAGGCCGGCGAGGCCGAATTTGTCGATCGCGCGCTGCCAGGACAGGAATTCCTCCACCGTCAGGGCGTAGCGGCTGCATGCTTCGTCGAGGCTGAGCGCGCCGCCCTGCACCGCGGCCACGACCTGCGCCTTGCGCCGCGGCACCCAGCGCTTGGTTCTGGGTTCCGGCAGCTCGAACGCCGCCATCGTCACGGGCGAGGGGTGGCTCTTGTCGGCGATGCGGTGGATGGATGCCATGTTCTGTTGCTCCCAGTTTCTTGTTTCTGAGAGTGCGGAACTACCCGACACGTTCCGTGGAACTCCGCGTCCTCGCGATACTGCGTTAACGGACGGCAAAGCGTTCCCGTAAAACTGCGCTAGTCGCGCCGCAGGTCGTATTCCAGCATCGGCAGCATGCGTCCCGGAACGGACTCGGACGGCGCCTCGCCGCAGCGCCGCGCGCCGAGGCGCAGGTAGAAACCCTCCGCATGCGGATCGGATTGGATCGACAGCACGGTTCCGCCGAAACCGCGCGCCTTCTTGGCGATCGCGCCGAACAGGAGCCGTCCCGCGCCGGTCCCGATCGCCGCCGGTTCCACGAACATGTGCAGCAGGTCCCACACATCGCCGTGCAGCGGCGCGAGCGAGGTCATGCCCGCCAGCCCGCCGCCGTCGTCTTCCGCCACCAGCACGCGCCCGGTCTCGATCAGCGCCGGCGCGATGGTCAGCGCGGCGTCCGACAGGCGCATGAACTGCGCGTCATAGCCCCAATGCGCCTTGGCGCGCTTGCACAAGGCGCTCAGCGCCTCGGCTTCGTCCGGCCGGGCAGGGCGGATTGTCAGCGTCATGGCGGCGAGTATCGCCGCCGCCCGCCGCGCCGGCAATCGCCTTCGGTGGCCGCCGACTCGACCGCGCGCGCGCGACGGCGTAGGTTCCGCCCGCGTCAGATGGCCGGATGGCCGCTCTTCTCCGCAAGGAGAGGAGAGGAAAGTCCGGGCTCCACGGAGACACGGTGCCGGCTAACGGCCGGCGGGGGCGACCCCAGGGACAGCGCCACAGAAATGACACCGCGAACCTCCCGCGTAGGGAGCCGCAAGGTTGAAATGGTGCGGTAAGAGCGCACCGCGGTCCTGGCGACAGGAGCGGCAAGGCAAGCCCCACCGGGAGCAAGACCAAATAGGGACGGCACCTGATCCGTTTCCGGATCGCCGTCCGGGTAGGTCGCGCGAGGTGTGCAGCAATGCGCATCCCAGAGGAATGGCCATCCTCTCGGCAACGAGAGACAGAACCCGGCTTACAGGCCATCTGACGCACCGTAAACTCTGTCATCCCGGCCAAGCGAGCACAGCGAGCGCAGAGCCGGGACCCAGGCGGTGCGAGCGTCCCGCTGCTGCCGCTCAAGCCACTTTGACGTCTTCGGACGCGTCCAGGTTTTCCACCCGCTCCAGCGCGATCACCGCATAGTCGAGCGGCTCGCCCAGCGTCTGGGCGACCGATTTGATCTTCAGATAGCGGTCGACCGGCAGATGCGCATGCGCCAGGACCGGCGTCACGCCGTTCGCGTCGGGCGCGAAGGGCAGCACGATCTCCTCGCAGACATAATCCTCGCCGTCCGTGGTGGCGAGGCGGCGATGGCCCACCAGGATCGCGCCGCGCGCGATCTGCGAATAAAGGCCCAGCCGCGTGGCGCGATGGCCCGGCGGCGCCGCCGCGACCCAGTCCATGCCGGTCATCTCCTGGCCCAGGATGTGCGCATAGCGCGTGCCGGCGAGCCGGACGGTCACGCTCTCCCCCGCAACGACGTTGAAGAGGACGATGGTCGGAAGAAAGGATTTGAAATGCGCCGGCCGGAACGCCGCGCGCGGCGGCAGCGCATCGCCCTGCCACAGCGCCAGCCAGCGCGCGGCCAATCCGTCGTTCGAGCGCGCGAGATGCAGCGCCCCGATCGTCCGTTCCGCCGCCTGCCTGTCGAAGCCGTTCACGTTGATCCTCGCAACGCGACCGTTCTAGGCAACACAGGCTAACCGCGGGTTTACGCCGACGAAGTTCCTGCCTAGGTAGATTCCGCAAGCCCGGCGCTAAAGCCCCGATTTCCGGGCGATCAGCGCGGTTGCCGCCGTCAGGTCCTTCTCGCCCAGTCCGCCCGCGATCGCGGCTTCGAGCGTGTCCCGCATCAGATCGCCGAGCGGCAGGAAGCTGCCGAGCCCCGCCGCCGCGCCGCGCGCCAGGTTCACGTCCTTCAGGCCCAGCACCAGCCGGAACCCCGGCGGATCGAACGCCTCCTCCACGATCAGCTTGCCGTAGCCCTGATAGAGCGGGGCTGCGAACAGGGTGGAGGCCATGATCTCCTGGAAGCGCCCGTGATCGACGCCGCCCTTGCGCAGAAGCGCGAAGGCCTCGCCCAGCGTCTCCACCACCGACACGATCATGAAATTGCCGGCGATCTTGAACAGGTTGGCCTGCTCCGGCCTGTCGCCGACGATCTCGACGCGCCGCCCCACTGCGCCCAGCAGCGGCTTGATCTTGTCCAGGGCATCCGCCGCGCCGGCGGCGACGACGAGCAGATGGCCCTCGGCCGCCACATTCGGCCGCCCGAACACCGGCGCCGCGACATAGCCGAGCCCGCGCGCCGCATGCGCCGCCGCCAGCGCGCGCGCCGTATCGAGCGACACCGTCGCCATGTTGCAGTGGACGAGGCCCTTGGCCGCGCCGTCGAGCGCGTGCCCGTCGAGCCCGACATCGTGCAGCGCCGCGTCGTTGGCGAGCATCGAGAACAGCACCTCGCCCGTCAGCGTCTCGGCCGGCGTCTTCGCGGCGTGCGCGCCCTGCGCGACGAGCGCCGCCACCGGCTCGGGCGAGCGGTTCCACACGGTCACGTCGTGCCCGGCGCGCAGCAGGCTTGCCGCGATGCCCGATCCCATCGCGCCCAATCCGATGAATCCGATCTTCATGGTCTCTCTCCGATGCGCGCGGCCGCTCAGATGTAAACCCATTTGTCATGCCCGCGAAGGCGGGCATCCAGCGCCCGGGCGGACCACTTCACGCCCGCCGGCGGCGCCATGAAGTCCGGCCCGACCGGATCGGTCACCTCGTCGCGCAGGATGGTCCCGATCTCGGCCATCGCCGCGTCGTCCAGCGTCCAGCCGGTCGCGCCGGCGACGGGCGCAAGCTGGTCCGGCCGCCGCGCCCCCCACAGCGCCGCGCTTATGCCCCTGTCGAGGCTGAAGCGCACCGCCAGGTCGATCACCGTGCGGCCGAACCGCGCGCGGGCGAGCTTGTCGAGCCGCGCCACCGCCGCGAGATATTGCCCAAGGCGCGGCTGGCGGAATTTCGGATCGGTGCGGCGCAGGTCGTCGCCTTCGAATTTCGCGTCCGCGCGCATCGTGCCCGACAGCAGACCGCGGCACAGCACGCCATAGCCCAGCGTCGCGATGCCGTTCGCCCGCGCATAGGGCAGGATCTCGTCCTCGATCGCGCGCTCGAACAGATTGTAGGGCGGCTGCAGCACATGCAGCGGCGCGTGGCGGCGGAATTCCTCCATCTGCGCCACGGAAAAGTTGGAGACGCCGATGGCGGCGATCTTTCCGTCCTCGTAAAGCGAACGCATCGCCTCAGCGGTTTCCGCGATCGGCGTCTTCGGATCCGGCCAGTGCACTTGGTAGATGTCGATATGGTCGGTCTGGAGCCGGCGCAGCGAATCCTCGCACTCCTGGCGGATGCGCGCGCGGCTCGCATGACGGAACGGCTTGCCGTCCTTCCAGTCGAGCCCGACCTTGGTCGCGATCACCGCGCGCGGCCGCAGGCCCAGCAGCGCCTTGCCGACGATCTCCTCGGAGCGCCCGAAGCCATAGACCGGCGCCGTGTCGATCAGGTCGATGCCGCGCTCGAAGGCGCCGCGGATGGTGCGGATCGCCTCCGCCTCGTCGCTGCCGCCCCACATCCAGCCGCCGATGGCCCAGGTGCCCAGGCCGATGCGCGACATCGCGATGCCGGTGCCCTCGATCTCGGCGAATTCCATCGCCGCATCCGATGACGTCGCGCGATCCATGTCCGCTTCTCCGGAGAGTTCCACGGGAGACATAGAAACGCGCGGGCGGGACGCCAGGATTCTGCGGCAATCCCGCGCGCGTTCGCGCGTCGCAGATTTCCGCCGACGCCGAGGCGGGTCCTCACCAATATCCGGCCATCAGCGCGCGCGCCCAGTCCGGTTCCCTGACCGCGCCGCGCGGCAGGAAGCCGGTCATGACCGGCTTGATGTCGAGCACCGGCGTTCCGTCGATGGCGTCGAGCCCGCGCACACGAAGCGTCAAGCCGTCGACGGACAGCAGCCGGCACGCCGTCACGCCGATGCGGTTCGGCCGCCCCTTGCCGTGGCTCGCGCGAAGATGCCGACCAGCGGCCAGTCCCTGCGCCCGCGCGGATGGCGCGCGCCGGCGCTCACCTCGTCGTCCGGCACGCGGTTGAAGTGGAACACGACCTCGATATGCGAAAAATCGCCCAGGCTCGCGGCGGCGTCCGGCGTGAACTGCGCGGCGTCGAGTTCGACGGTTGCCTCGACCGCGTCCCAGGCGTCGTCGATCGGTTCGCTCCGCCCGCCGCGCACCAAGCCGATGGGTGTGAGGACGATTGCGTCGCGCATGGGGACGCCGCGTCGGGATTGCGCGCCGCTCATGCCCTGTCGCGGGCGACTTCGCCATATCGGCGTCGCCCTTCATCGCCGGCCATGCCCGAATCGCATGGGTGGATAATCCTATTTTCGCCAATAGGACTGAAAACCGCGGAACCTCGGTTAACCTGGCGTTTACCTGGGTAACTGCAATATTTATGTGTTTCGTGTTTGTTCCGCGACCACCACGGGTAGATGAGTCGATTCCATAGGTAGATGTACCAAGCCCCTCAAAACACTGGCTTTTTGATTGACCTTAAGCTCTGTCCCATGCTATCCCAGACTGTCCCAGGGACTTTGATCCAGAGCCCTCCCGCGGCAGGCCAGCCCCTCGGACCCGAGGGGGAACCGCCGACCGATGACCAGCCTGCCGTTCCTTTCGACGGTGACGGGGTCGCTCGATAGCAAGGGGCGCGTCTGCATCCCCGCGAGCTTCCGGCAGGTCCTCGCCGCCCAGAACACGGCCGGCGTCTACGTCTATCCCTCCTTCGTCGACGCTTCGCTCGAAGGCTTCGGCCAGGAGGCGGTCGACGGGCTGACCGCGCGTCTCGCCGCGCTCGATCCGTTTCTCTCGCCCGCCCATGACGACATGGCCACCGCGATCATGGCGCGCATCCAGCTCCTGCCCGCCGACGATGGCGGCCGCGTGCGCCTGCCCGACGCGATGATCGCGCATGCCGGCCTCAAGGACAAAGTCGCCTTCGTCGGCATGGGCCAGAAGTTCAAGATCTGGGACGCGACCGCTTATGCCGCTGTCGAGGCCGAAAGCGTCGCGCGCATGAAGGCCCAATTCGACGCCAAGAAGTTCGAAGCGGCGAAGGAGGGCGGCGCATGAGCGGCCATCTTCCCGTGATGCTCGCCGAAGTGCTGCGGATGCTCAGCCCTAAGGACGGCGAGCACTATGTCGACGGCACGTTCGGCGGCGGCGGCTACACCCGCGCCATCCTGGAGGCCGCCGACTGCCGCGTCCTCGGCATCGACCGCGATCCCGACGCCATCGCGCGCGGCCAGGAGCTGGTCCGCCATTTCGCCGGCCGCCTCACCCTGGTCCATGGCGAGTTCTCCAATCTCGAGACCTATCTCGACGGCGCGCAGACCGACGGCGTCGTGCTCGATCTTGGCGCATCGTCTTTCCAATTCGACGAGCCGGCGCGCGGCTTCTCGTTCCGCGACAGCGGCCCGCTCGACATGCGCATGAGCCGGCAAGGTCCCTCCGCCGCCGATTTCGTGAACAGCGCCGACGCGCGCGATATCGCCCGCGTCATCGCCCAGCTCGGCGAGGAGCACAATGCCCACCGCATCGCCCGCGCCATCGTCGCCCGCCGTCCGGTCGCGACCACGGGCGAACTCGCGCAGATCGTGAAGGACGCGCAGGGCCCCGCCGCCGCGCGCCTCGCCATCCATCCCGCGACGCGCACCTTCCAGGCGCTGCGCATCCATGTGAACGACGAGCTCGGCGAGCTGGAACGCGGCCTCGAAGCCGCCGCCGGCGCGCTGGCGCCGCTCGGGCGCCTGGTCGTCGTCTCCTTCCATTCGCTTGAGGACCGCATCGTGAAGCGCTTCCTGACCGCGCGCGCGACCATCGCGCCGCTCGGCTCGCGCCACGCGCCCGTGGCGCGCCGCGCCCAGCCGGCCGCGTTCCGGCTCCTCACCCACCGCCCGCTCATGCCGGGCGCGACCGAAGTCGAAGGCAACCCTCGCGCGCGCTCCGCCCGCCTGCGCGCGGCTGAACGTTTGGCGGCTTAGGAGCAAACCATGGTGCGCGTCTTCAACACCTTCTGCGTCGCCCTGATGGGCCTCGCCATCCTCGCGCTCTACCACGTGTCGGAGAAGACCCGTGTCGCCGGCGTCGAGCTTTCGAACGTCAACCGCGAGATCGCCCGCGAGCAGGCGAGCATGAGCGTGCTCGAAACCGAATGGGAGCGCGTCGCCGGTCCCGCCAAGATCCAGGCGCTGGCGCAGACCAGTCTCGGCCTCAGCGGCGCGCCGACGGTGCAGCTCTCCTCCTTCGAGGCCCTGCCGCGCCGCGGCGAGGAAGCCCCGCTCAGCGACACGCCGATCCGCCAGGCCAGCGTCCAGCGGCCGGCGGAATAGGGACAGGCGATGCGTTCTCTTTTCCAAAAATACAATTGTCATGCCCGCGAAGGCGGGCATCCAGAGGACTGGGCGCTGTGCCGCTTGCCCTGGATTCCCGCTTTCGCGGGAATGACAATTTGGTCGTATTGCGACCGATGAAAAACCAGGGCCCCACGATCTATCAGCGGCGCATCGTGATCGGCGCGGCCCTGTGCGTCGCGGCCTTCGTGCTGGTCGGCGTGCGGCTGGTCGACGTCACCCTGTTCCGCCACGGCCAGGCCGCGACGGCCGCCGGCGACGGCCTGTTCGCCCGCGCCGACATCGTCGACCGCAATGGCGAGCTCCTGGCGCGCGATCTTCCCGTGATGGACCTCTATGTCCGCCCGCACGCGCTCTACGACAAGGACCAGGCGGCGCGCGATCTCGCCGCGATCGCCGGCACCGATGCCCGCCGGCTCCGCCTCGCCTTCGACAAGACCAGGAGCCCTTACGTCCTCGTCGCCCGCCAGCTCACGCCCGATCTCCAGGACAAGGCGATGCGGCTCGGCCTTCCGGGCCTGGAATTCGAGCCCAACACCAAGCGCTACTATCCCGACGGCCGCGCCACGGCGCAGCTCCTGGGCGTCACCGATCCCGACGGCAACGGCCAGTCGGGCCTGGAAGGCGGGCTCGACGTCCAGCTCCGCACCGCGCCCACCATTCCCGTCCAGCTCTCCGTCGACATGCGCGTGCAATACATCCTCGCCAACGAGGTCGAGGCGGCGCGCAAGACCTTCCGGGCGCTGGCCGCCGGCGGCGTGGTGATGGACGTGAACACCGGCGAGGTGCTCGCCATGGTCTCGATGCCGGATTTCGATCCGAACTGGCGCCATCTCGCCGGCGGCGATTCCGACCACAACATCATGGCCGCCGACCGCTACGAGCTCGGCTCGGTGTTCAAGGTGCTGTCCTTCGCGCTGGCGATGGAGGATCACACCACCACGCCCGACGAGGTCTTCCCCATCGGCAACGGCCTGAAGATCGGCAAGTACACGATCCACGAGGCCGAGCACATGCCGGCCACCTATGCGGCGCGCGACATTCTCGCCCACTCCTCCAATATCGGCACGGCCCAGATCGCGCTGCGCTCCGGCGGCGTGCGCCAGCGCCAGTTCCTCGACAGCATGGGGATGTTGCACATCCTTCACACGGAACTGTCGGAGTTCGCCCGCCCGCTCTATCCCGCGGCGAATAACTGGGGAACGATCGAGACCGCGACCATCGGCTTCGGCCACGGCATCTCGGTGGCGCCGCTGTCCTATGTCGCCGCCGCGGCGATCGTCGTGAACGGCGGGCGCAAGGTGACCCCGACCTTCCTGAAGCATGCAGCCGATGGGCGCGGCGAGCAGGTGCTCAAGCCCGAAACCAGCCTGAAAATGCGCGAATTGCTGCGCTATGTCGTCACCAGCGGCACCGGCCGCAAGGCCGATATCCCGGGCTATGACGTCGGCGGCAAGACCGGCTCGGCGGAAAAGCCGATCCCGAACGGCCATGGTTACCAGTCCCATGTGCTGGTGACCTCCTTCCTCGCCGTTTTCCCGGTCGACAATCCGCGCTACATTGTCTTCGTTCTCCTGGACACGCCGCACGGGACCAAGGAAACGGGCGGCATCGCGCTCGCCGGTGCGACGGCGGCGCCGCTCGCGGGCCGCGTGATCTCGCGCATCGCGCCGATCCTGGGCGTGCCGCAGAGGCCCGCCCCGCGTGGGAACACATAATGGGACCACAATGGGGAGCCAGTATCACGTCGGGTAGAGTGGGTATGGACGCCATGAAGGCGCCCCCGGATTCCATCGCCGGAGATTTCACCGGGCTCGCGAGCGACAGCCGCGCGGTCAAGCCCGGCTATCTGTTCGCGGCGCTGCCCGGCACCAAGGCCGACGGCGCGGAATTCGTGAAGGATGCCGTGGCACGCGGCGCCATAGCCGTGCTCGGCCGCCCCGAGATCGCGCCCGCCGCCGCGGCGCTCGGCGTGCGTTTCATTTCCGACGACAATCCCCGCCTCGGCCTCGCGCGTCTCGCCGCGCGCTTCTTCGGCGCCCAGCCGAAGACCGTCGCCGCCGTCACCGGCACCAAGGGCAAATCCTCCATCGTCGCCTTCGTGCGCGAGATCTGGACCGCGCTGGGCAAGCCGGCCGCCAGCCTCGGTACCGTCGGCGTCGTCACGCCCAAGGGCGAATTTCCGCTCAAGCACACCACGCCCGACCCGATCGAGATCCACCGCCTGCTGGCGCAGCTGAAGACGGATGGCATCGACCATCTCGCGCTGGAAGCTTCCAGCCACGGGCTCGATCAATTCCGCCTGGATGGAGTCGAGATCGCCGCCTGCGCCTTCACCAATCTCAGCCGCGACCATTTCGACTATCACGGCTCGGTCGAGAACTATCTCCACGCCAAGCTGCGCCTCTTCACCGAAGTCGCGCGCGACGACGCCCTCGCCGTGGTCAATGCCGACGCCGAATACGCCGACCGTTTCATCGCCGCCGCGCGCAAGCGCGGCCTCGCCATCATGGCGGTCGGCGAACATGGCGAAGCGATCCGGCTGCTGTCGCGCGAAGGCCGTCTCGACGGCCAGACGCTGACGCTCCGCTATGACGGGCGCGATTACACGGTCTCGCTCCCGCTCGCCGGCAGCTTCCAGGCGTCCAACGCCCTCGTCGCCGCCGCGCTGGTGATCGGCCTGGGCGACGATCCCGCGAAGGTCTTCGCCGCGCTCGAACATCTGAAGGGCGCACCCGGGCGCCTGGAGAAGGTCGCTATCGCCGCCTCCGGCGCGCTGATCTATGTCGATTACGCCCACACCCCGGATTCGCTGGAGAAGGTCCTGGCCGCAATCCGCCCGCACGTCGCCGGCCGGCTGCATGTCGTGTTCGGCTGCGGCGGCGACCGCGACAAGGGCAAGCGCCCGCTGATGGGCGAAGCCGCGACCCGCAACGCCGATGCCGTCATCGTCACCGACGACAACCCCCGCACCGAAGACGCCGCCACGATCCGCAGGCAAGCCCTCGCCGGCGCGCCGGGCGCGCGCGAGATCGGCGACCGCGCCACCGCCATCCGCGAAGGCATCGCCGCGCTCGGCTCCGGCGACATCCTCGTCATCGCCGGCAAGGGCCACGAGACCGGCCAGATCGTCGGTACCCAGACACTGCCCTTCTCCGACCGCGCCGTCGCCATCGCCGCCGCCCTCTCGCTCGGAGGGTGCGCCGCATGACCATGCCGCTCTGGACCTCCGAGGAAGCGCAAGGTGCGACCCTTGCCATCCCCGGCCGCCCGTTCGAGGTCAACGGTCTTTCCATCGACACCCGCACGTTGAAGCCCGGCGATCTCTTCGTCGCGCTGAAAGGCGACAGCCGCGACGGCCATGATTTCGTGCAGGCGGCGTTCGAGGCGAAAGCCGGCGCCGCGCTGGTCAGTCGCGAGCCGCCCGGCCTTGCGCCCGGCTCGGCGCTGCTCACCGTCGCCCACACCCAGCGCGGCCTCGAAGACCTCGCCCGTGCCGCGCGCGCGCGGTCGTCCGCGAAAATCCTCGGCGTCACCGGCAGCGCCGGCAAGACCACGACGAAGGAATTGCTGCGCTTGGCGCTCGGCGCCCTCGGAAGCACGCATTGCTCGGCCGCGTCCTACAACAACCATTGGGGCGTGCCGCTCAGCCTCGCCTCGCTGCCGCGCGACGCGCAATATGGCGTGTTCGAGATCGGCATGAACCATTTCGGCGAGATTCGGAACCTCGTCAGCTTCGTGCAGCCGCATGTCGCGCTGGTCACCACCATCGCGCCGGCGCATCTGGAATTCTTCGGCAATTGCGACGCCATCGCCGACGCCAAGTCGGAGATCTTCGAAGGCCTAGCGCCCGGCGGCGCCGCGATCCTCCCCGCCGACAGCCCTTATGCCGACCGCCTCAAGGCCCGCGCCCGGCAGGCCCATGTCGCGCGCATTCTCTCCTTCGGCGAGAAAGCCGGCAGCGACGCGCGCCTTCTCGCCTATGCCGAAACCGCCGAGGGCGCGAGCGTGAAGGCCGACATCTTCGGCACGCCGGTCGAATTCCGCCTCGGCGCGCCGGGCCGGCATATCGCCGGCAACGCGGTCGCGGCGCTCCTCGCCGTCGCGCTGCTCGACGGCGACGTGCTCAACGCCGCTGCCGCGCTGAAGGGCTTCGTCGCGCTGAAGGGCAGGGGCGCCCGCTTCGCCGCCGCCGGCATCGACGTCATCGACGAGAGCTACAACGCCAACACCGCCTCGATGGCCGCCGCGCTCGCGCTGCTCGCCGGCGCCGGGGGCCGCCGCATCGCCGTGCTCGGCGACATGCTGGAGATGGGTCCGGACGGCGCCGCGCATCACGCCGGCCTCGCCGCGCCCATCGAGACCGCGCGCACCGATCTCGTCTTCCTCTGCGGGCCGCAGATGAAGGCGCTGTGGGACGTCCTGCCGGCCGCGCGCCGCGGCGCCTGGGCCGAAACTTCCGCCGAGCTCGTCGCGCCGCTGACCGCCGCGCTCCAGGCCGGTGACACGGTCCTGGTCAAAGGCTCGAACGGCAGCAAGATGTCCGTCGTCATCGATGCGTTGAAAGCGAGGGTTGCGTAACGATGCTCTATTATCTCTCGCTCCTCACCCACACCGACCAGCTCGCCTTCTTCCGGCTGTTCAAATATCTCACCTTCCGCTCCGGCGGCGCGGTGATCACGGCGCTGATCTTCGCCTTCATCGTCAACGGCTCGCTGATCCGCTGGCTGAAGCTGAAACAGGGCAAGGGCCAGCCGATCCGCAGCGACGGGCCGCAGCGCCATATCGTCGAGAAGGCCGGCACGCCGACCATGGGCGGGCTTCTGATCCTGCTGCCCTGGGTGATCGCCACGCTGCTCTGGGCCAATCTCGCCAACGAATATGTCTGGATCGTCCTCTTCGTCACGGTCGCCTATGGCGCGCTCGGCTTCGCCGACGACTACCAGAAGGTCACCAAGCGCAGCTCCGGCGGCGTCAGCGGCTATGTCCGGCTCGGCGTCGAGTTCGGCGTCGCCTTCATCGCCACCTGGGCGCTGATGCAGCTCGAGGAGGCGCCGCTGCAGGGCACGCTGGCGGTGCCGTTCTTCAAATCCTTCGTCATCCCGTTCGGCATCGGCTTCGTCGTGGTCGGCGGCATCGTGATCGCCGGCGCCGCCAATGCGGTGAACTTCACCGACGGTCTCGACGGCCTCGCCATCGTGCCGGTGATGATCGCCGCGTCGACCTTCATCCTGATCGCCTATCTCGTCGGCAATGTGAATTTCGCCAAATATCTCGAGCTGATCTACGTCGCCGGCACCGGCGAGCTCGCGGTGTTCCTCGCCGCCCTGGTCGGCGCCGGGCTCGGCTTCCTCTGGTACAACGCCCCGCCCGCCATGGTGTTCATGGGCGACACCGGCTCGCTGCCGCTGGGCGGCGCGCTCGGCGCGGTGGCGGTCGCCGTCAAGCACGAAATCGTGCTCGCCATCGTCGGCGGGCTCTTCGTGTTCGAGACCATCTCGGTGATGGTCCAGGTCGCCTCGTTCAAGCTGACCGGCAAGCGCGTCTTCCGCATGGCGCCGATCCACCATCACTACGAACAGCTCGGCTGGAAGGAGCCCACCATCGTCATCCGCTTCTGGATCGTCGCGGTGGTTCTCGCCCTGGTCGGCCTCGCAACCCTGAAGCTGCGGTAGCGATGATCGCGGCGCGCTCCTTCGCAAAGCAGGATGTCGGCGTCTTCGGGCTGGCGCGCAGCGGCATGGCGTCGATCGCCTCGCTCAAGGCCGGCGGCGCGCAGGTCTATGCCTGGGACGACAGGGACGAGACCCGCCGCGAAGCCGCCCGCCTCGGCGCCGTCATCGTGCCCTTCGCCGACTGGCCGTGGGACAGGCTGAAGGCGCTGGTGCTGTCGCCCGGCGTGCCGCTGACCCATCCCAAGCCCCACGCCGTCGTCGAACGCGCCCGCGCCGCCGATGTCGAAGTGATCGGCGACATGGAGCTGTTCGCGCGCGAGATGGCGGCCGATCCCGCCGTGCCCGGCCGCGCCCCCGTGATCGCGATCACCGGCACCAACGGCAAGTCCACCACCACCGCCCTGATCGGCCACATCCTCGCGGCGTCGGGTTACGACGCGCAGGTCGGCGGCAATATCGGCAAGGCGGTGCTCGACCTCGACCCGCCGGCCGCGAAGACGATCTATGTGCTGGAGCTCTCGTCCTACCAGATCGATCTCGCGCCCGGCCTGGTGCCGGACGTCAGCGTCCTCTCCAACATCACGCCGGACCACATCGACCGCCATGGCAGTTTCGAGCACTACGCCGCAGTAAAGGCGCGCCTCTTGAAGCAGACCTCCAAGGCCGGCCAGATCGTGATCGGCGTCGACGACCCCTACGCCTCCGCGATCTTCACGCGCCATGCCTCGAATGGCGGCCCGCCGGCCGTGCCGGTCTCGGTCGGCAAGGTGCTCGGCCGCGGCGTCTTCGTGGTCGACGGCGCGCTCTACGACGCCCAGGGCCAGCGCGCGACGAAAGTGATGGACCTCGCCTCCGCGGCGCATCTTCCCGGCGCGCACAATTGGCAGAACGCGGCGCTCGCCTATGCCGCGGCCAAGCCCTATGCGAAGGACAGCCGCGCCATTGCGCAGGCCATCGCCGACTTCCCCGGCCTCAGCCATCGCATGGAAGACGTCGGCCGCATCGGCGCCGTTCGCTTCGTCAACGATTCCAAGGCGACCAATGCCGACGCCGCCGCCCGCGCGCTCGCCTGCTATCCCGACATCTTCTGGATCGCCGGCGGCAAGGCGAAGGACGGCGGCATCGAAAGTCTCGGCGCCTTCTTCCCGCGCATCCGCAAGGCCTTCCTGATCGGCGACGCCGCGCCCACCTTCGCCGCCACGCTGGACGGTAAGGTCGCTTATGAAATGTGTGGCACGCTGGACGCCGCGACCCGCGCCGCCGCCTCCGCCGCCGCGCAATCGGGCGTGCCGTCGCCGGTGGTTCTGCTCTCGCCCGCCTGCGCCTCCTTCGACCAGTTCCGGGACTTCGAGCAGCGCGGCGATGCCTTCCGCGCCCTGGTCGCGGATCTTCGCACCCATCCCGTCCGGGAGGCGTCATGAACTCCCGCGCCGACCGCAGCTCCTACGCGACCTGGTGGTGGACCATCGACCGCCCCGCGCTGATCCTCATGCTGATGCTCATCACCATCGGCCTGATGCTGGCCTTCGCCGCCAGCCCCGCCGCGACCGGCGGGCCGCTGACCGCCGGCGATTTCCGCTACACCGCCAAGCAGATCCTGTTCGCCGCCATCGCCTTCGGCATCCTGGCCGGCGCCTCGCTCTTGTCGCTGCAGCAGGTCAAGGTCGTCGCCGCCATCGTCTTCGCCGGCGCGCTGATCGCCACCGCGCTCGTCCTCGTCATCGGCTCCGACGTGCTGGGCGCCAAACGTTCCATCGAGTTCGGCTTCTTCTCGCTCCAGCCTTCGGAATTCCTCAAGCCCGGCTTCGCGGTGCTCGCCGCCGCGATCATCGCCGACCGCCAGCCCATGCCGCTGCCCAAGCCGCTCATCACCCTGCTGCTGATCCTGCCCGCCATCGGCCTTCTCCTGAAGCAGCCCGATGTCGGCCAGACCACGCTCCTGATCGCGCTGTGGGCGGCGCTGCTGTTCTTCTCGGGCGCGCCGCTGAAATGGATGGGCGGCCTGGCCGGCGGTGGCGTGGTGCTCGGCCTCATGGCCTATCTGCTCTTCCCGCATGTGCATCACCGTATCGACCAGTATTTCGATCCGACGGAGCAGGGCTACCAGACCGGCCTCGCGCTCAAGGCCTTCGCGCATGGCGGGCTCACCGGCGTCGGCCCCGGCGCCGGCACGGTGAAATACCGCATCCCCGAGGCCCATTCCGA